>NZ_CP015080.1:0-1425000 GCF_001611275.1 Desulfuromonas sp. DDH964
AAGAACAAGAAATATTTTTATCCACAAGTGTTTATAAGTATGTGGATAAGATTATTTTATTTGGTTTTTTTCGCAATTCCCCGGCGTTAAATTTTCCCTCGGTATGTCCATGAACAAGCTCTGGCAAGAAACAGTCTCTCATCTTGAGAAGACCCTTAATCCGCAGCATTTCTCGACATGGATTAAACCTGTCCGATTTGTATCCCTGAAAAAAGACCTGTTGATCCTCGAGGTTCCCAACCGTTTCTTCTTTGACTGGATAAGGGACCACTATGCCCGCCTGATTCAGGAAACGGTATCCCAGATTGGTGCCGTCTCCTATAAAATAACCTTCCAGATTGCAAGCCTGCCAGAAAAAGGAAATCACCAGTCGAAGGATGAAAAGGTTAACCCCGCCTCACCGGTTGAACCGGTGAGGGAGACCTTACCACGCGAGTGGAACGGTTCCTATAATCTGAACCCGAAATATGTTTTTGATGAATTTGTTTCCGGTTCTTCAAATCAGTTCGCCTATGCAGCCGCCCGGGCAGTGGCCAACAACCCGGCAACTACTTATAATCCACTGTTTATCTATGGAGGGGTTGGGCTGGGAAAAACCCACCTCATAAATGCGGTAGGAAATGCAATTCTGAGCCGCAACCCGGAAATGAAGGTTTGTTACTATACTTCTGAAAAATTTATGAATGAATTAATAAATTCACTCCGTTATGCAAAAATGGATGAATTCAGAAATAAATTCAGATCAATGGATGTCCTTTTAATTGACGATGTTCAATTTATTGCTGGAAAAGAAAGAACACAGGAAGAGTTTTTTCATACTTTCAATTCTTTGTACGAGTCCCATAAACAGATTGTAGTCACTTCCGATAAATTCCCGAAAGAGATTCCCGGCCTTGAAGAACGCTTAAGATCACGTTTCGAATGGGGTTTGATTGCAGATATTCAGTCCCCCGATGTTGAAACAAAGTTGGCAATTCTTAAAATGAAGGCTGAAAGCAATTTTATTGATTTACCCGAAGATGTAGCCCAATTTTTGGCAAACTCGGTGAGCAGCAACGTTCGCGAACTGGAAGGTTTTCTGATCCGTATCGGCGCCTTTGCAAGTCTGACCTCAACCAAGGTGACCCTGGAAATGGCCCGGGAGGTTTTAAAAGACATTCTGGTAGAAAAAAACAGGGAATTAACGGTCGAGGAAATTCAAAAAGCGGTAGCCAGTCATTACGGTCTTAAGATTGCCGACTTGAAATCCCCAAAAAGACTGAAAACCCTGGTCCTCCCTCGCCAGGTGGCCATGTACCTTTCCCGCCAGATGACCTCCATGTCCTATCCCGATATCGGAGAAAAATTTGGTGGCAAGGATCACTCGACGATAATCCATGCGATAAAAAAAATTGAAAAAGCCATGATTGAAGATCTCCAGTTGCGAAGTGCCTTGACAGCCATTAAAAATACCCTAAGCCAATAGATAACCTGTGGACCCAGCCGGGGTTACCTGGGGATAAAATGACCGTTATTTTCAATTATTATCCTCTTCCTTGATAAGCCGGTTTAACAGCCGGACCTTATCCACAGGCACAAACCCAGTCGCAAGGCGTGTAAGAACTGGACATCAACAAATCCACAGGCATATACTACTGCTGCTATTTTTTAAAATCATTTTTATTAGTCTATAGGTCCTGTGTACAGGAGAGCCGATATGCAATTCACTATCAAAAAGGAAGTTTTTCTTAAGGGGTTGGCTCGAATCCAGGGAATCGTTGAAAAGAGAAATACCATCCCGATTCTCGCCAACGTCCTCATTGAGGCTGATGAAGGGGGTATTCTCCTCACAGCGACTGATCTGGAGGTGGGGATTCGTGCGACCTATCCCGCCAGGGTTTCCAAAGTCGGAAAAGTGACGGTGGCGGCGAAAAAATTATTTGAAATTGTAAAAGAATTGCCGGAACGGGAAGTATCTTTTCTCGCAAAAGATAACTGCTGGATAGAAATAAGATGCGGAAAAGCTCTTTTTAATATTGTAGGTCTCTCCCCAGATGAATTTCCGTATTTTCCTTATCCTGAAAAAGAACAATTTATATCTCTGAAAAGTTCCATAATTAAAGAGATGATTGAAAAAACTTCTTTCTCCATTTCAATGGACGAAAGTAAATACAATTTAAATGGCATCTATTTTAAAATTAATAATAACGAAAATGAAAATTTACTTCGTCTGGTAGCAACGGATGGACATAGACTTTCTTTAATAGAAAAAAAAGTTTCAGATCAGGAAATTATTGATTTGAAAAAAGGAGTAATATTCCCTCGAAAGGGAATATTGGAACTACGAAAAATGGCGGAAGAAGGTGAAAGTGATATTCATCTTGGTTTTATGGACAACAATGCAGTAATTAGAAAAGACCAAACCATTATTGTAATGCGTTTGGTTGATGGGGAATTCCCTGATTACAATCGAGTTATTCCAAAAAACAATGATTACACAGCTACAATTTCCTGTGATTTATTTTTTCACGCATTGCGCCGAATGGCTGTCCTTTCAAGTGAAAAATCAAAAGGAGTTAAACTTCTTTTGAAAAACGATATTTTAGAAATTTCTTCATCAAATCCAGAACTTGGTGATGCAAGGGAGGAATTGGAAGTTGTTTATCAAGGACCTGAAATATCGATTGGCTTCAATGCCCGTTATTTGATGGACATCCTCCAGGTTCAGACTCAACAACGGATCGTTCTTTATTTGCGGGATAATCTCTCTCCTGGTTTGCTTCAACCGGAAGAAGACAAATCCTATCAGGCTGTGGTCATGCCAATGCGCCTGTAAATAGGTAGCGACACTGATGCTTAAGAAAAAGCCTTTTAAGAAGGCTTTTTTCATGACGGGCACCTGTTCATGATCCTAAAAAGTCTGCATCTTGTTAATTTTAGAAATATTGATTTAACCAATCTTGCCCCTGATCCTGTTTTTAATATTTTCTGGGGAGAAAACGCCCAGGGTAAAACCAATCTTCTGGAGGCGATTTACCTGCTGGGTACTTTAAAAAGTTTTCGCGGCAGCCAAAATGAGGATTTAATCAGAAAAGGGCACGAAAGAGCGTTGATCCGAGGGGAAACCGTCGCCGCGGGGGTCTCCAATACCCTACTGATCGGCATCGATTCCAAGGGAAAACAAGCCCAGTTAAACGGCAAAAGGGTAACCAACCCGGAGAGCTTTTTTCGTTGCCTGCGACCCATTCTGTTTGCACCCGAAGAGGTGGCCCTGGTTAAAGGCGCTCCGGCCGGCCGCAGAAACCTGATCGACCGGGCAATTTTTCAGACGGACCCTGCTTACCTCTCACTGGCTCAGGAATTCGATCGAATTCTGCGCCAGCGTAACCGTTTGTTAAAAGAACAGCGCGGCGAAACTGAAATAGAACCCTGGACAGCCGGCCTGGTTCGTAGCGGTGCTTTAATCAGACGACAGCGTTTTTTGTTTGTCCAGCGCCTGCTCCCTCATTTCCAGGAAATTTATGACCAGATTTGCGGGCAGCGGGAAGTGGCTGAACTGGTTTACCGCGAAGGGGATTCCAACCTTGAAAAGCTGGAGCATGAACTGACCCTCTCATTCGACCAGCAGGCTGAATTGGAGCGTCGTATTGGCAATACCCTGGCAGGCCCCCATCGGGATGACCCCCACTTTATTGTCGATGGTTTACCGGTTCGCCAGTTTGCCTCCCAGGGGCAGCAGCGCTCCTGTCTGCTCGCCTTCAAAACAGCTCAGATCCTGGACCTTGAGGGCCTTACCGGGGAATCGCCGATCCTGCTGCTGGATGACCTGACCGGAGAACTTGATCATAAACGCCAGGAATTTTTTTTCCGATTTTTGCTGGCCCGCAAAGGCCAGGTTTTTATAACCACCACCGATCTCCAACCGTTACTGAAAGAAGGATTTAACCAGGCCCGCACCTTCCAAATTCACGCCGGATCCCTGGAACCCGCATAACCAGATCGAGGATGAAATGACCGAAATTAAACAGAAAGAATATGGAGCGGACAGCATCAAGGTCCTTGAGGGACTATCCGCGGTACGCAAGCGTCCGGCCATGTATATTGGATCGACAGGCCCGCTTGGCTTGCACCACCTGGTCTACGAGGTGGTCGACAACTCCATCGACGAAGCCCTGGCCGGACATTGTGATGAAGTTTCGGTGGTGATTCACTTGGATGGCTCGGTGACCGTTGAGGACAATGGGCGGGGAATTCCGGTCGAGATGCATCCGACCCAGAAGAAGCCCGCCGCCGAGGTCGTTTTGACGGTTCTCCACGCCGGTGGCAAGTTCGATAGCGACAGTTACAAGGTTTCCGGTGGTTTGCACGGGGTCGGTGTCTCGGTTGTCAACGCCCTCTCTGCTCGCCTCGATCTGGAAATCCGCCGCAACAACCTGGTGTACCGCCAAAGTTACGAACGGGGCGTTCCGACCGGACCGCTGCTGGAGGACGGTGAAACCATCAAGCGAGGGACCAAGATCACCTTCTGGCCCGATCCCCAGATTTTTGAAACAACGGAATTTTCCTTTGAAACCCTCTCCCAGCGCCTGCGTGAACTCGCCTTTCTGAACGGTGGGGTGCTGATTCACATCCTCGACGAGCGCAGCGAAAAGCGCCACGATTTCCATTATGAAGGGGGGATCTCCTCCTTTGTCGAGTATCTCAACCGCGCCAAAACCCCGCTCCATGCCAAGCCGATTTTCTGCAAAGGGGAACGGGAAGGGATGGAGATTGAGATTGCCATCCAGTACAACGACGGCTACGACGAAAAAATCTTCTCTTTTGCCAACAACATCAACACCCACGAAGGTGGCACCCACCTGATCGGTTTCAAGGCGGCCCTGACCCGGACCATGAACACCTACGCCACCGCCAACAATCTCTTCAAAAACGTGAAGGCGACCATTTCCGGCGATGACCTGCGCGAGGGGATGGCCGCCGTCATCTCGGTAAAAATCCAGGACCCCCAGTTCGAGGGCCAGACCAAGACCAAGCTCGGCAACTCCGAGGTCAAGGGGCAGGTCGAGTCGCTGTTGAACGAAAAACTTGCCACCTACCTCGAAGAGAACCCCCAGGTTGCCCGAAAAATTCTTGAAAAAGGGATTGAGGCGGCGCGGGCCCGGGAGGCGGCGCGCAAGGCGCGGGACCTGACCCGCCGCAAGGGTGCCCTCGATGGCCTCTCCCTGCCGGGAAAGCTCGCCGATTGCCAGGAAAAAGATCCGTCCCTGTGCGAAATTTACCTGGTCGAGGGTGATAGCGCCGGCGGCAGCGCCAAGCAGGGACGGGACCGCCGCTACCAGGCGATCCTGCCCCTGAAGGGGAAGATCCTTAATGTCGAAAAAGCACGGTTCGACAAGATGCTGACCTCCAACGAGATCCGGACCCTGATCACGGCAATGGGAACCAGTATCGGCAAGGATGATTTTGATCTGTCCAAGCTGCGCTACCACCGCATCATCATCATGACCGATGCCGACGTGGACGGATCGCATATCCGTACCCTGCTCCTCACCTTTTTCTTCCGGCAGATGGTGGAATTGGTCGAGCGTGGCCACCTTTACATTGCCCAGCCTCCGCTTTACAAGGCCAAGCGCGGCAAGAAGGAGATTTACCTGAAGGACGAAGCCGGCCTCCTCGATTACCTGCTGGGTGAAGGGGTAGAGGGAATGACCCTGCAGATGGAGAAGAGCGGCAAGGTCATGCGCGGTAAGCAGATTATTCCGACCTTGCGCAACATCATCGATTTCAACAACCATTTTGAAAAGATGCTCCACAAGGGGGTAAATCTCGAAGTGTTAAAGGTTTTCGTCCAAGGAAAAGTCTTTAACGGCTTTGCAGATATGGCGGACCTCAACCCCCTGGCGGAAAAATTGAAGGCGATCGAACCCCGCGCCAGTTTCCAGGTTTTCGAAGAACCGGCCCGCATCCTCTTCACCCTTGGCAACGTCCGGGCCCGCATTGACCAGACCGTTCTCGAACATCTCTCCTCCCACGAATACAAGTTGCTGCTCCAGGCCTATCGCCTGGTCGAGGATCTCTGTATCGACGAGAGAGCCCTGGTTTCGAGCGAAGGGAAGGAAGAGGCCGTCATCACCGATCGCCAGGACCTGCTCTCATTTTTCCTTGACCGTGCCAAAAAAGGACAATATATCCAGCGTTACAAGGGACTGGGGGAGATGAATCCGGAACAGCTCTGGGAGACGACCATGGACCCGGAGAAGAGGGTCCTGCTCCAGGTCAAGATCGAAGACGCCGTGGAAGCCGATGAAATCTTTACCGTGCTGATGGGAGACCAGGTCGAGCCGCGCCGGGAGTTTATCGAAAACAACGCCCTGAACGTTTCCAACCTCGATATTTAACCTGACGGGACGTGCGGCACGGCGAATGGCTGATGGTGGCAGAATATTTTGTCGCTGTTCCTGATCCCTGCCCAGCGTTACTGATTTTCCGGAGGAAAATCAATGCTTTCTGAACAAAACAAGATCAGCGTCAATATTGAAGACGAGATGCGCAAGTCCTACATGGACTATGCCATGAGCGTTATCGTCGGCCGGGCCCTGCCCGACGTTCGCGACGGTCTCAAGCCGGTCCATCGCCGGGTTCTCTACGCCATGAGCGAACTGGGCAACGAATGGAACAAGCCCTACAAGAAGTCCGCCCGCGTCGTTGGTGATGTGATCGGTAAATTTCACCCCCATGGCGATTCGGCGGTCTACGATACCATCGTCCGCATGGCCCAGGACTTCTCGATGCGCTACCAGCTGGTCGACGGCCAGGGGAACTTCGGATCGATCGATGGCGATTCGGCAGCGGCAATGCGCTACACCGAGGTGCGCATGGCCAAGCTGGCGGCCGAACTGCTTGCCGACATCGACAAGGAGACGGTCGCCTTCGGCCCCAACTATGACGACTCCCTGCAGGAACCCCTGGTCCTCCCCTGCAAGTTTCCCAACCTGCTGGTCAATGGTTCGGAAGGTATCGCCGTCGGCATGGCCACCAAGATCCCGCCCCACAATCTGGGGGAAGTGATCGATGCCCTGGTCGCCATCATCGACAACCCGACCCTCGATTTCGATGACCTGTTGCGGCTGGTGCCGGGGCCCGACTTTCCCACCGGCGGCTTCATCCTCGGCCGCGAAGGGATCCGCGAGGCCTATTCCAGTGGGCGCGGCATCATCCAGATGCGGGCACGGGCGCTGGTCGAAACCCAGAAGAAGAGCGAGCGCCAGGCGATCGTCGTCACCGAAATCCCTTTCCAGGTCAACAAGGCGCGATTGATCGAGAAGATCGCCGACCTGGTCAAGGAGAAGAAGATCGAGGGAATTTCCGATCTGCGCGACGAATCGGACCGGGAGGGGATGCGCATCGTCATCGAGCTGAAGCGGGACTGTATCCCCCAGGTGATCCTCAACCAGCTTTACAAGATGACCCAGATGCAGGCCTCCTTCGGTATCATCATGCTTGCCATCGTCGGCGGGCAGCCGCGGGTGCTGACCTTGCGGGAAGTCCTCGACCGTTTCCTCGACCATCGCAAGGAGATCGTCACCCGGCGCTGCATTTTCGAACTGAAAAAGGCCGAGGCCCGGGCTCACATTCTCGAAGGGCTCAAGATTGCACTGGAGAACCTCGATGAAGTGATCCAGATCATCAAGACCAGCGCCAATTCGCCCGAGGCCAAAGAGAGGTTGATGCAGCGCTTCAGTTTTTCCGACCTGCAGGCCCAGGCGATCCTCGATATGCGCCTGCACCGCCTGACCGGGCTGGAACGTGACAAGATCATGGCCGAGTACAATGAAATTCTCGCCTTGATTGCCCGTCTCAAGGAAATCCTCGCCAGCGAGGTGGAAATTTTCCGGATCATCCGCGAGGAATTACAGGATATCCGGGAAAAATTCGGCGACGCCCGCCGTACCGAGATCGTTGCCAAGACCGGCGAACTCTCCCTGGAAGACCTGATCGTTGAAGAAGATATGGTGGTGACGGTCAGCCACAGCGGTTATATCAAGCGCAACGCCGTCTCCCTCTACCGGGCCCAACGGCGCGGCGGCAAGGGAAAGACCGGAATGCGCCCCAAGGAAGAGGATTTCGTCGAGCGCCTCTTCATCGCGTCGACCCACTCCTATATCCTGATCTTCACCGACATGGGCAAGGTGTACTGGCTCAAGGTCCACGAGATTCCCCAGGGGGGGCGCGCTTCCCGCGGCAAGGCGATCGTCAACCTGTTGCAGTTGGCGGCCGGTGAGCAGGTGATGACGATCCTTCCGGTCAAGGAGTTCGTCGACGGCAAATTCATCATTACCGCGACCCAGAACGGCACCATCAAGAAGACCGAGCTGATGGCCTATTCCAACCCCCGGGTCGGCGGCATTATCGCCCTGACCATCGACGAGGGGGACCGCCTGATCGCCGCCCGCCTCACCGACGGCAACATGGATATTCTCCTCGCCAGCCGCGGCGGGAAATCGATTCGCTTTCCCGAAACCGATGTCCGTCCCATGGGACGCACGGCGCGTGGGGTGCGCGGCATGATGTTGGAGGAGAACGAGCAGCTGATCGGGATGGAGACCGTAACCGACGCCACGGCCTCGACCCTGGTGACGGTGACGGAAAATGGTTATGGCAAGCGTACGGCGCTCGATGAATACCGGGTGCAAAGCCGTGGCGGCAAGGGGATCATCACCATCAAAACCTCCGAACGCAATGGCCAGGTCGTCGACATCAAACTGTGCGATGAAGATTCGGACCTGATGTTCATTACCGACCGGGGCAAGGTACTGCGCACTGCAGTGGGCGATCTTTCGATCATCGGCCGCAATACCCAGGGGGTACGGTTGATGGTTCTGGAATCGGGCGAGCGCATTGTCGCCGTCGCCAAGCTCGCCGAGAAGGATGAGGAAAATGGAGATCCGGAAGCTGCAGAAGAAGATTTTGCGGGAGGAGCTGAGGAGGCGGAGGAAGAACTCTAAGCGCCACCGGCTGCTGGTAACCGGAATCCTCGCCCTGCTGATCCTCCTGTTTGCGGGGGCAGCCTTTTACCTGTACAATCTCGACGGGATGCTGGAAAAGGATTTCCAGCAGGCGCAGGAACTGGTCGAGGAGGGAGACTACGCGACCGCGGTAGCGGCTTTTCAGCGTATCTACCAGCACCACCCGAGTTTTTATCTCGCCCCCCAGGCACTCTTCGAAGCCGGCGAGGTTCTCAACCTCTACCAGCAGCGTTATCCGGAAGCCCTCCTGACCTATTTGCTGGTCGAAAAGGATTTTCCCGACAGCGAGTCGGCATCGAGCGCCCGCAGGAAGATCGCCGAGATCTATAAATACCGCCTTCGGGACTATTCGCGGGCGGTCGTTGCCTACCAGAAGCTTCTCGATAGCGGCGTGGAAGATGGTGACCGGGTTCAGTACGAACTGGGGGACACCTATTTTCGGCTGAATAATTTCGAACAGGCGCGGATCGAATTTGAAAGCCTGTTCAAGACCTGGCCCCAGAGCCCCCTGCTTCCCCAGGTCCGGTTCCGGATCGCCACCACCTTTGCGCTGGAAGGGGAATTAAAGGAGGCCGAAGCGGATTATCGCGCGGTGATCCGGGAGTGGCCGGATGACCCTTTTGCCATCGAAGCCCGCTTTGGTCTGGCGGCCGTTCTCGAGGATGGTGAGCGGCTCCTCGATGCGTTGAAGGTCCTGGAGCAGCTGCGTGGAGTCTATCCGAATCCCGAAATTCTCCAGAAGCGGATCGAGCAGGTAAAGGAACGGATTCGCAAGAAGAAAAAGGCGATATGAAAATCGAGGAGTGATCCGTGAAGAGTGCAGAACCCAATCCGGGGACTCTGAAGATCGGGGTGGTCGGGGCCGGCAGCTGGGGGACGACCCTCGCCAACCTGTTGGCCAAAAAACACTATAGCGTCACCCTCTGGGCCTTCGAAGCGGACCTGGTGGAGCGGATGCGGAAGACCCGCGAGAATGACCTCTTTCTCCCGGGGTTCCCGCTGGCCGACGGGCTCGCCTTTTCCAACGACCTGGCCGAGGTCGTCGCCGGCAGGGACCTGCTGTTGCTGGTCCCCCCTTCCCAGGTGATGCGGCGGGTGGTGGAGCAGGCCGCGACCCATATCGCGCCCGGGACCCTGATCGTTTCGGCGGCGAAGGGGATTGAAAACGAGACCCTGCAATTGATGTCGCAGGTCCTCGCCGAGACCCTTCCCGCACCCCTGGCAGAGCGCCTCGCTTTTCTCTCCGGCCCTTCCTTCGCCCGGGAGGTGGCGGCGGAGATGCCGACCGCTGTGGCGATCGCCGCTGAAAATCCGGCCATCTGCCGAGCGGCCCAGGAAGTGTTCAGTACGGCCGCATTTCGTGTCTATACCAATGACGATGTGATCGGCATTGAGCTCGGCGGTGCGCTGAAGAACGTCATCGCCCTGGCGGCCGGAGTTTCCGATGGCCTCGGCTTCGGTCACAACACCCGTGCCGCCCTGATTACCCGTGGTCTTGCCGAGATGACCCGGCTTGGTCTTGCCCTTGGCGCCCAACCTGCCACCTTCGCCGGGCTGGCCGGAATGGGTGACCTCGTCCTCACCTGTACCGGCGACCTCTCCCGTAACCGCAGCGTCGGCATGGAACTCGGCCGGGGCCGCAGCCTCGAAGATATTCTTGCCGGCATGACGATGGTCGCTGAAGGGGTCAAGACGACGCTCTCCGCCTATCAGTTGGCTGTCAGACTTGGTGTCGAAGTGCCGATTACCGCACAGATGTACCGCATCCTCTACCAGGGGAAGAGCCCGCGGCAGGCAGTGAGTGAGTTAATGCTGCGGGAACTGAAACCGGAAGGACTCTGACCTTCGGCCCGCTAGGGCCGCCACCAGGGAGATAATGACCATGAAACGCCTCTTGCTGATCCTTGCCTGTCTCTTGCTGGCCGCCCCGGCCTGGGCCGGCCCCAAGGTGCTGATGAAAACCAACCTCGGGGATATCACCCTCGAGCTTGACGCCGCCAAGGCCCCCGTGTCGGTCAAAAACTTCCTTGCCTATGTCGACAGCGGCGCCTATAACGGCACCATCTTTCATCGCGTCATTGATGGTTTCATGATCCAGGGGGGAGGGTTCGATGCGGAACGGCAGCGGCGTCCTACCGAGGCGCCGATCAAGAACGAGGCCGGCAACGGCCTGAAGAACCAGCGGGGCACCATCGCCATGGCGCGCACCTCCATGGTTGATTCAGCCACCAACCAGTTCTTCATCAATCTCAAGGATAATGACTTCCTCGATCACAAGGGGGAAGATGCCCGGGGTTTCGGTTATGCCGTCTTTGGCCGGGTCGTGGCCGGCATGGACGTGGTGGACCGGATTGCCAAGGTGCCGACCCGGTCGGTCAATGCCGTGTTTCAAAACATGCCGGTAGAACCGGTTACCATCCTCACCCTGGAACGACTGAAGAACTGAACCCGGTCGGAATGCCATTCCGCAGCAAGCCGGCGAAGGGAGCGCGGATGGCTACCTTCCGCATCATGACCTATAATGTCCGCTCCTGCCGCGGAAATGACGGGCGGGTCGATCCCGGGCGGGTAATCGACGTGATTTCCGATGGCGCGCCGGACATTGTCGCTCTCCAGGAAATCGATGCCTCGGCCGATTCCGGTCAGCTCAAACTCCTTGCCGATCGCCTGGGAATGCGCGCCTACGCCGACCCGGCCTGGCCTGAAAACGCTTTCCTTTCCTACTACCCCATCTCCGGTTTGCGGGCCCACGATCTTGGTGGTGGCCGTTGCCTGCGTGGTGATGTCGACCTCGGTGGCAAACGCCTGCACCTCTTCAACCTGCGCCTCTCCAGTGCTCCCGAGCTGCGCCGGCAGCAGATCACCCGGCTGCTCGGCCCGGAACTGCTCGCCAGCAACTCCCTCGGTTGCCCCTGCCTGGTCCTGGGCGATTTCGGCGACTTCTGGTGGGGGGCCGGAAATTTCGACCTGAACATGATGCTGCGCCAGGTGCGACGTCCCCTCTGGCGCGCCACCTATCCGGCACGACTCCCCCTGGCCGGACGGGACCGGGCTTATCTGATGGGGGCGGTCCGGGTGCTGGAGGCGACTGTCCAGTGCCACCCGCCGGCGCGGTTCGCTTCCAGTCATCTGCCACTGGTGCTGACGGTGCAGATTGTCGATCCCCGGCATTATCTGCGCCTCGAAAAGCTCAAGCCCGGACGGATGGAGGCGGCCCCGGGCTGACCGCATTGGCAGGGGATACGACAAGGGCGAGGGGTAAACGATCTCGCGGCCGGGAGAGCGGATGACGGGCGGCAAGGTGCGACGAAGGCAGGCAGCTGAGATTTTGGAGATCCTGGCGCAGACCTATCCGGACGCCGCCTGTGCCTTGAACTACCGCACCCCCTGGGAGCTGCTGGTAGCGACGATCCTTTCGGCCCAGTGCACCGATGTGCGGGTCAACCAGGTGACCCCGGAACTCTTCCGTCGCCTTCCGACCCCGGCGGCCATGGCGGCGGCAGCACCGGAGGAAGTGGAGAACCTGATCCGCTCCAGCGGATTTTTTCGTACCAAGGCGAAGAACCTGCAAGGCTGTGCGACGGCCCTGCTCGCCAGGCATGGCGGGGAAGTCCCGCAAAGCCTGGCGGCCCTGACGGCCCTGCCGGGGGTGGGGCGCAAAACCGCCAATGTTGTCCTCGGCAACGCCTTTGAAATTCCCGGCATGGTGGTTGATACCCATGTCAAGCGGATCGCCTTTCGGCTCGGCTGGACCTGCCAAACGGAACCGGAGAAGGTCGAACGGGAGTTGATGGATCTCCTGCCGGAGGCCGACTGGACCCAGGCCGCGCATCTGCTGATTCATCACGGCCGCGCGCTATGCAAGGCGCCGACGCCGCATTGCAGTCAATGTCCGCTGCAGGACCGCTGTCCCCGTTGCGGGGTGAAGAGGTCGCGCTAGTCGAGGAGGATAGGGGAAGGGCGGCCAGCCCGCGGTAAAATACCGCGGGCTGGCTTTTTTGGTGTCAGCGATCTTCGAGGTCGAGGCGGAAAAAATCCCGGGCTTTCGGCTTTTTTTCGTCAAGGGCATAGCGGGTCGGTGCCGTGCCGGGGGCGAAGGCCTCGATGGTGGCTTCGGGGTTGTCTTCCATGGCGAGCAGGCCGGTTGCGGGGTCGACGGGGCGGAACTGGATGTCGTCGGGAACCGGAAAATCGATGGCCGGAAATTGCCGGGTCGCCTCTTCCATGAAGGCGACCCAGGCCGGAGCCGCCGCCTTGCTGCCGGTCTCCTGCTTACCGAGGGGGCGCTCCTGATCGTAGCCGACCCAGGAAACGGCCACCAGTTGGGGAACAAAGCCGGCGAACCAGGCATCCTTGAGGTCGTTGGTGGTGCCGGTCTTGCCGGCGACCGGCCGCCCGAGGGCCTTGGCGCGCCAGCCGGTACCGTTGCGGACGACGCTCTCCATCAGGTTGGTGACGAGGTAGGCGGTCTCCGGGGAGATCACCCGCTCGGCACTTTGCTGGATCAGCTCCTGACCGGGACCGGGGCCGCCGGGGAAGTCGCCGGGATCGTTCGATTCGAGGATCTTGCCGTCGCGGTCGAGAATCCGGGTGATGTAGGTCGGAGTGTGACGGATGCCGCCACTGGCGAAGACCGAATAGGCCGTCGCCAGTTCGAGAGGGGTGAGCGCCGAAGAGCCGAGCGCCAGGGTCAGGTCGCGGTCGATCGGCGAGGTGATCCCGAGGTTGCGGGCATAGTTGGCGGCGTAGCCAACGCCGATATCTTCGAGGATTTTGATGGTGATAACGTTGGCCGAGTGGGTCAGGGCCGAGCGGAAAGTCATCGCCCCGGTGAACTCCTCACCATAATTTTTCGGTTTCCACTCGGTCTCCTCGCCGCTTTCATTCTTCTCCTTGTAAATAACCGGGGTGTCGAGAATAACTGTCGCCGGGGTATACCCCTTGTCGAGGGCCGCAGCATAAATGATCGGCTTGATCGCCGAACCGGGAAGCCGGCGAGCCTGGATGACACGGTTGAACTGGCTTTGGGCGAAGTCGTAGCCGCCAACCATGGCCTTGACCTGGCCGGATTGGGGGTCGAGGGCCACCAGCGCCCCCTGGGCCAGTGGTTCCTGGTCGAGGGCAAGCTGCAACGGACCCTGCTCGGGGATGGCGAGGAGCTTGACCTGGAGAACGGACCCGATGGGGAGCCGGGCTTGGCCACCATCGACATTCCCCCTGGCCGGCTGGCCGCGGGGGACCACCTGGGGCGGTCCGGCCCAGCGGCAGGAGTCGATGTCGATCACTCCCGGGCGGCCGGCGATGACGACCTGGAGCAGGTTCCCCTGCTGGCCGGTTAACAGCGCTTCGCGGTAGTCGCCGACCACCGGCAGGTTGCGGGCCTTGTCCGCTGCCTCGCTTTGCAGAAAGGCGGATTCATTTTCCGCTGTAAGAATCCGCAGCGGGCCCCGATAGCCATAGCGCTTGTCGTGGTCGCGCAGGTTATCCTGCACCGCCCGCTGCGCCGCCTGCTGCATCGCCAGGTTCATGCTGGTGTGGATCTCCAGCCCGGCGCTGTAGAGCACCTCTTCACCGTAACGACCTTCGAGGTAGCGCCGCACCTGTTCGGTGAAATAGGCGGCCTCGCTGATGTGGCTGTTGACCCGGGCGTGGATGGTCAGTTCCTGACTCTCCGCCATCTGTGCCTGAAGTGGGGTGATGTAGTCGTCGGCGACCAGTCGTCCGAGTACGTACTTCTGGCGTTCCTTGGCGCGACTGAAGTGCTGGTAGGGGGAATAGCGGCTCGGGGCCTGGGGGAGGCCGGCAAGCATGGCGCACTCGGCCAGATTCAGCTCCTCGACGTTCTTGTCAAAATAGTTCTCGGCCGCCGCCTGGACACCGTAGGCGCCGTGGCCGAGGTAAATCTGGTTGAGGTAGAGGTAGAGGATGTCCTCCTTGGAGAGGGTTTTCTCCATCCGCCAGGCTAGGATCGCTTCCTTGAACTTCCGGGAGAACTTTTTCTCCGGAGTGAGGAGAAGGCTCTTCGCCACCTGCTGGGTGATGGTGCTCCCGCCCTGGACAATGCCACCAGCGAGGACGTTCTTGATCGCCGCGCGCAGGATGGAGATCAGATCGATCCCCTGATGGTGGAAAAAGTTCGAATCTTCCGCTGAAACAAAGGCCTGGATCAACTGGCGCGGCATCCGTTCCACCGGAACGACAATCCGCCGTTCCCGGGAGAACTCGGCGATGACGGTGCCGTCGTCGCTGTAGACGCGGGTGATGATCGGCGGCCGGTAGTCGGCAAGGGTGTCGACCTTGGGGAGGGAGCTGGAGACGTAGAGATAGGCGCCAAGGAGCAGGCTGCAGCCGAGCAGAAAGCAGACGCCGCCGGCTAGCAGGGTATGGCGCAACAGGCGTTGCAGTTTCATGGGAGACCGACCTCGCAGGCAAAGCTCGATTTATAGCACAGGGGCCGGCGCCGGGGCAAGGTTTGCCATTGGCGGGTGCGGCGGCGCTGTGGTATAGTTTGCACCGGTCTTCGGGTGTCTGGGCCAGCGCGTGAACCGGTTGACGCCGGGGGTCTACAGCGAGAGTCGAGGAGGATACATGAAACGCAGTGCAGCCCTGTTCCTGGTCCTCTCTCTGGCGGTTTGGGGGTGTGGCATGTTTCGTTCCTGGACGGCGATTCCGCCGCCCGGCGGTTGCGAGCAGTGCCACACGGTGGCGATCAGCTATGACTGGCAGGTCGCCTACCAGCCGGTCACCCTCAACGATGAAAGCGGCCGTCTTGCCTGGCAAAGACCGGAAAGTGTCGCCCGGCCCGAGACCATGCCGCTGGAAGAAAAGAAGATTACCGAACAGCGCTGTTTCCGCTGCCACAAGGGGCCGGACAAGGCCCACAGCGAATACCAGGGGCGCTACCATCACTGAGCCGGCTGCCCCCGAGCCATTTCCGCCCTCCCCCGCGTCGGGAGGGCCGTTTTTTGGAGGACCCATGTTCCGTCGCACCAAGATAGTCGCCACCGTCGGCCCCGCCTGTGAGTCGGAGGCGGGACTCGAGGCGTTGATGGCAGCAGGCGCCGATGTCTTTCGGCTCAATTTCAGCCATGGCGACCTGGCGACCAAGGAATTGCTGATCGGGCGGATCCGGGATCTCTCCCGGCGGCGCCGGCGGGCCGTGGCGATCCTGGCCGACCTGCAGGGCCCGAAGATCCGTACCGGGAAGATGGCCGGACCAGGGATGGAGCTGGTTGCCGGCCAGGAAGTGACGATCACCACCCGGGACGTCCTCGGCGCCGATGGCCTGATACCGACCACCTACGCGGAACTGCCCGGGGACGTGCGCACGGGGAACCGGATTCTGCTCGATGACGGCCTGCTCGAATTCGAGGTCCTCGCCAGCACCGGCAGCGAGGTGCGCTGCCGGGTCGTGGTCGGCGGCCTGCTCAAGGATCGCAAGGGGATCAACCTCCCCGGCGTTGCCGTTTCGGCGCCGGCGCTGACCGCCAAGGACCGCGAGGATCTCGCCTTCTGCATCGGCCGGGAGATCGATTACCTCGCCCTCTCCTTTGTGCGCAGCGCGAGCGATGTGCTGGAACTCAAGGAATTGTTGCTGCGGGAGAAGTCCTCCCTCCAGGTGATTGCCAAGATCGAAAAACCGGAGGCGGTGACGGACTTCGACGCCATCCTCGAGGCCGCCGACGGCATCATGGTCGCCCGTGGCGATCTGGGCGTCGAGATGCGCCCGGAGAAGGTGCCGCTGATCCAGAAACGGATCATCCGCAAGTGCAACGAGGCCGGCAAGCCGGTGATCACGGCGACGCAGATGCTAGAGAGCATGATCGAGCATCCACGCCCGACCCGGGCCGAAACCTCCGATGTCGCCAACGCCATTCTCGACGGCACCGACGCGGTGATGCTTTCTGCCGAGACCGCCTCCGGGCGCTACCCGGTCGAGGCGGTCTCCCTGATGGTCAGGGTCGCCGAGGATGTCGAGGCCGATCCCGAACTGAAGGCGAAGGTTTTTCACCCGATTCCCGAAATCCGCGGTTACCGCCGGCTCCCGGAGGCGATCGGCCAGGCCGCCTGCCGGGTCGCCGAGAGTGTCGGCGCCACCGCCATCCTCGCCTTCACCCAGACCGGCAGCACCGCGGCGCTGGTCGCCAAGTACCGCCCGGACATGCCGGTCTACGCCGTGACGCCGTCGCAGGCGGTGCGGCGGCGCCTGGCCCTGTTTGGCGGAGTCCGCTCGATCCGGGTCGATATCGCCGGCGATACCGAAACCCAGATCCGTTCCGTCGAGGATGCGGTGCTGGCGGCCGGGGTGCTGAAAAAAGGGGAGGTGGTGGTGATCACCATGGGGAGTCCGGTCTCGGCACCGGGAACCACCAACCTGCTCAAGATCCACCGCCTCGGCACCGGCGAGTTTTACGAAGTCCACTAGCAGGCCATTTTGGATTTTGAATTTAAAATCTTGAATTTAATTCAAAATTAAGAATTCGAAATTCATAATTCCGCGAGGAACTGGAGTTATGACAAAGAAGGCAGTTGTCCTCTACAGCGGCGGGCTCGATTCGACGACCTGCATGGCGATCGCCCGCAGTGGGGGGTATATCCCCTATGCGCTCAGCTTTTCCTATGGCCAGCGGCATGCGGTGGAACTGCAGAAGGCGCGCGAATACGCGCCGCGCATCGGTGCCGCCGCTCACCTCGTGGTCGATTTCGATCTGCGCCAGGTCGGTGGCAGCGCCCTCACCGCCGACCTGGAGGTTCCCAAGGACGGCGTCGTCGCCGGGGAGATTCCGGTTACCTATGTGCCGGCCCGCAATACCATCTTCCTCTCTTTTGCCCTTGGCTGGGCCGAAGTCCTCGGCGCCTTCGACATCTTTATCGGTGTCAACGCCCTCGACTATTCCGGCTATCCCGACTGTCGACCCGAATACATCGCCGCCTACCAGGCGATGGCCAACCTGGCGACCCGGGCCGGGGTGGAAGGGGAGGGGCGCTACCGGATTCATACCCCGCTTATCGACCTGACCAAGGCCGAGATCATCCGCAAAGGGCTGGATCTGGGAATCGATTACGCCCTGACCCACTCCTGCTACGATCCGACACCGGCGGGTCTCGCCTGCGGGCGCTGCGACTCCTGCCGGCTGCGGCTCAAGGGCTTTGCCGAGGTGGGGGTCAGCGACCCGGTTCACTATGTCGGCCAGTAAGGAACGAGGCGCCAGGGGAAGGGAAAAATCCATGTCCATGCCCGATCTGCAGCAGACCCGGGACAATCGCAACATCCCCATCGACAAGGTCGGGGTCAAGAATATCCGCTACCCGATTGTGGTCTCGGACCGCAGCCGGGTCCAGCAGCATACCGTGGCCCGGGTCAACATGTATGTCGACCTCCCCCATCACTTCAAGGGGACGCACATGAGTCGCTTCATCGAGATCCTCAATCTCTACCATGGCGAGATCAGCATCGACAGCATGGATGTCATTCTCAAGGAGATGAAGAGCCGCCTTGAGGCGAGCCGGGCCCATCTCGAGCTCGACTTCCCCTACTTCATCGAAAAGGCAGCCCCGGTCTCCGGCGCCCGCAGCCTGATGGAATACCAGTGCCGGATGGTCGGCACCCTCGGCGCGGAGGCCGACTTCGTCCTCGGCGTCACGGTTCCGGTCACCTCGCTCTGTCCCTGCTCCCGCGACATCAGTGCCCGCGGCGCCCATAACCAGCGCAGCCTCCTCAGCGTCGAGGTCCGCTACCAAGGCCATGTCTGGATCGAAGAGCTGGTTACCTGGCTCGAAGAGTGCGCCAGCGCCCCGGTCTACGCCCTGCTCAAGCGGGAGGATGAAAAGGCGGTGACCGAGCAGGCTTACGACAACCCGATGTTCGTCGAGGATATCGTGCGCGCCGTTACCGAAAAGCTCGCCGCGGTGCCGGCGATTACCTGGTTTCGCATCGAATGTGAAAATTTCGAATCGATTCACAACCACTCGGCCTATGCCCTGGTGGAAAGCCCTGCGCGCTAGGTTGAGCCCCTGTGGATAAGGCTGTGGAAATGGTGGATAAATGGCCAGCGGGAGAGGCCTTGCCGGGATCGGCCAGCGGCCGGGTCGGAATTTTTGTCAAGGAACCGCGACCGGGGCAGGTGAAAACCCGGCTCTCGCCGCCGCTGACGGCCGCCGAGGCGGCGGCCTTTTACCGGGTGGCCCAGGAGGAGACCATCTCCCGCCTGGCCGCCGGGCCCTGGGAAGTGACTCTGGTATTCGCTGGTGATGAGGGATATTTCCGGGACCGCTTTCCACAGTTGCCGCGTCTTGCCCAGGGCGAGGGGGACCTGGGCCGGCGACTGCAGCTCGCCTTTTCCGTCCTGCAGCAGCCCGGCATCCCGGCCATTATGGTCGGCTCCGACAGTCCCGACCTCCCCTTGTCCCTGGTTGCGTCGGCCTTCACGGCCCTGGCCGACGCCGATGTCGTGGTGGCGCCCGCCAGCGATGGTGGTTATGTGCTGATCGGCGGTCGACGACTGCTGCCGCAGCTCTTTGTCGATATCCCCTGGAGCAGCGCCGAGGTGCTCGCTTGCACCCGGCGCCGCGCCGTTGAATCCGGGCTGGTCTGGCGGGAGCTTCCCGCCTGGGAGGATGTCGACGATTTTTCCTCCATGCTCGCCCTGCTGACCCGCTCCCCGGCATCGGCGAGCGCCGCTTTTGTCCGCACCCGGCTCGGCCATCACCTGCCCGGGAGATCTGGCCGCTCCTAGCCCGGGCCGAAGCCATTGCCGCAGAGGGAGGGACGGTCCCGCCTCCGGTAACGGCGTTGACTTGCCGCGGACGATGGTCGATAATCCCCCCTACAACCCCCGTCGCAAGGAGGAGCCTCTTGGAACTGGTACTTGGAGCCGGACCGGTCGTCAAACTGGTTCTGCTGGTTCTGGTCTACTTTTCGGTGGTCTCCTGGGCCATCATCTTCTTCAAATTTCGCACTATTCACCGCGCCACCCGGGACTCGGAACGGTTTCTCGATTTCTTCTGGGCCAAGAAGCGCTTCGATGCCATCTTCCACGGTCTCAAGGATTATGCCCACTCGCCGCTGACGGTTCTCTTCCGGGATGGGTACCAGGAGCTGCTCAAGGGGCAGCGGCGCCACGACGGCGAGGAGGAAGGGAGCTTCAGTGCCGATCTCGGCACCTCGGAAAACGTCTCCCGCGCCCTGCGCCGCGCCACCACCCAGGAAATCCAGCGCCTCGAGAAGTTCCTCACCTTCCTCGCCACCACCGGTTCGACCGCCCCCTTCATCGGCCTGTTCGGTACGGTCTGGGGGATCATGGACGCCTTTCACGGCATCGGCCAGACCGGCAGCGCCTCGCTGGCGGTGGTGGCGCCGGGCATCTCCGAGGCGCTGGTGGCGACCGCCATCGGCCTGGTCGCGGCCATCCCGGCGGTCATGGGCTACAACCACTTCGTCAACAAGGTGAATGTTTTGACCGGTGAAATGGACAACTTCAGCCAGGAGTTCCTCAATATCGTCCAGCGCATGGCGCGGAGGGGCTGATGGAAGTCGGTCGCCGGGACGGCAATCGCCGTACCCTCTCGCAGATCAACGTCACCCCCTTTGTCGACGTCATGCTGGTCCTGCTGATCATCTTCATGGTCACCGCGCCGATGATGGAGCAGGGCCTCGACGTCAACCTGCCCGAGGTCGAAAACGCCCCGGGCCTGAGCGCCGGCAACGAGCCACTGGTGGTGACCGTCGCCCGCAACGGCAATATCAGCGTCGGTCACTCGCGGGTCGACACCCCGCAGAAGCTGACCCCGGTGCTGAAACAGATTCTGGCCGGGAACCAGCAGCGCCAGGTCCTGCTCGAAGCGGACCGCGACGTCCCTTACGGCCGGGTGGTCCAGGTGATGGCGGCGATCCGCGGCGCCGGCGTCGAAAAGCTCGGCATGGTCTCCGAGCAGCCGCAGGATTGAGCGGGAACGGTCGCTGGTCATGAATCGCAACCGCAGACTCAAAGAGGGAGTGGCGGGGCGCTCCGAGCCGAAGCTGGGACAGATGTTCCTGGTTTCCTTCGGTCTCCACCTCCTTGTCTTTCTGCTCTTTTCCGGACTGATCCTGCCCCGCTTCAGTCGGCCCAAGCCGCCGGTCTACTTCGTCGATCTCCTCAACATGCCGGTCGCTCGTCCCCAGGCCGGTCGTCCCGACGCCCGGCCCGAGCCTGTCAAGCCGGCTCCGGAGAAGAAGGTGGTCCGGCCGGAACCGAAACCTGCTCCCCCTGCCCCTCCCGCCAAACCGAAGGTCGCCGCGCCCCTCAAGACCGCGCCGCCCAAACCCAAGCCGGCACCGCCCACGTCGACACCCGCCAAGGCGAAACCGGCCCCCGCGCCAAGCTATGACGATGTCCAGGCGCGGGTCGATGAAATGCGCCGCCGCCAGGAGCTCGAAGAACTCAAGCAGAAGCTCGCCCAGCTCAGCACCACGGACAGTCGCCAGGAGCCCGCGCCGGTTGTCGCCCCGGTCGGCATGCCGGAAGGGCGCGGCGATGAAGCGGGGCTTGCATGGAGAACTTGGCTCGGGGCCTTCTTCAAGAAACAGTGGAGCCTTTCGCCTTATCTGGTGACGAATCGAAAATTGGCGGCCAAGGTTTTCGTTGCTTATGACAAACAAGGAAATCTTGTTGATTTTAGACTCATGGAATCTTCTGGGGATAACGCCTTCGATGACTCGGTAAAAAAGGCCGTTCTCAAGGAAAAGCAACTTCCCCAAAAGCCTCCTGAAAGATTCGAGGAAGAGATTGTTTTCAACCTGAAGGACCTTTTGGAGTAACGCATGCGCCGAATTTTCTGGCTCTTCATCCTGGTGCTGGTTACCTTCCCCGCCCTTCCGGCCCGGGCCGAAATCGAAATCCGCGCCCCGGGGCAGCAGGCGATCCCGCTGGCGGTGACTCTTTTTCTCCCCCTCGATCAGCCGCGGCCGGAGGTGGCGGCCGAATTCAACGCCGCCCTGAGCGGTGATCTTGATCTGTCGGGACTCTTTGCCCTGACCGATCCGGCCGCCTTTCTCGGCGATGCCCGCAAGCTCGGCCTGGTCAGCATCGATGTCGATTTTGGCCAGTGGCGCCTGCTCGGGGCCGAGGCGGTGGTCAAGGGGGCCTACTCGGTGCGGGGTGAGGAGCTGGTTCTCGAGGCACGGCTCTTCGATGTTGTCGGCCGTCGCCTGCTGACCGGCCGCCGCTATGTCGGCCGGGTCAAGGACGCCCGGCGCATGGCCCATGCCTTTGCCGACCAGATTCTCGCCAGTCTCACCGGCGAGGAGGGGCCCTTCAGCACGCGCATCGCCTACATCGACAATCGTTCCGGTCACAAGGAGCTTTACCTGATGGATGTGGACGGCGGCAATGCGGTGCGCCTTACCGACCATCGGTCGCTGGTCCTCAATCCCGACTTCTCTCCCCTCGGCAAGGAGGTGATCTTTACCTCCTACCGCGGTGGTAACCCCGATCTCTACCGCAAGGAGATCTATTCCGGGCAGGAGGCCCGTATCTCCTCCCGGCAGGGGCTGAACGCATCGGGCCGCTTTCGCCCCGACGGCAAGGCGATCGCCCTGACCATGAGCCGCGACGGCAACGCCGAGATCTACCAGATCGATACCGGCGGCAAGATCGAAAAGCGCCTCACCCAAAGCTGGGGGATCGATGTCGACCCCTCCTGGAGTCCGGATGGCCGTTCCCTCGCCTTTGTCTCCGACCGGCAGGGGAATCCCCAGGTCTTTGTCGCCGATGTCGACGGGGGCAATGTCCGCCGCCTGGTCCGTGAAGGGAAATACAATGCGACCCCGGCCTGGAGTCCCAAGGGGGACCTGATCGCCTTCAGTCGCCTCGAAAAGGGGGTTTTCGATATCTACACCATCGCCCCGGATGGCAGCGGCGAACGCCGGCTGACCTTTGGCGCCGGTAACAAGGAACACCCGCGCTGGAGTGCCGACGGCCGCTTCCTGGTCTATTCCTCCGATCAGGACGGCAAGAAGGCGATCTATGTCATGCGCGCCGATGGCAGCGGTGCCCGGCGCATCTCCCCCGCCGGCGGTGAGAGCACCCATCCGGCCTGGTCGCCGCGCTGGTAATATGCAAAATAGTTGAGTTTGACGCCCTTTGCTGTATAATCACAACCTTGATTTGACACTTTGCGGCGTTGTTTGAACACCGCTGAAGGCTAAAGTCCATCAACCCCGTCATCTGTAGAAGGAGTTGTAGAAATGAAACGATTGACCATGATCCATGTGCTGGTGACCCTGACCCTTGTCCTGCTGCTGGCTGCCGGTTGTGCCAAGAAACCGGCGACCGAGGAGATGGCTGCCACGGATAGTGGCGCAGCGACGGCAACGACCCAGATGCCGGCCCAGGATGTCAGCGGCATCAGTGAGCAGCCGATCAGCGAATCTGCGGCCGGCAGCGAGCAGATGGCGGCGCCGACTGCGGTAGCGGCCGGCCTGGAGCGAATCTTTTTTGATTTCGACCAGTACACCCTGACCACCCAGGCGACCGCTATCCTGGCCGCCAATGCCGCTTACCTTCAGGCCAATCCGACGCTGCAGGTGCGGATCGAAGGTTACTGCGACGAGCGTGGTTCCGACGAATACAACCTTGCCCTCGGAGAGCGGCGCGCCCTGGCGGCAATGAACTACCTGGTCTCCCTCGGCGTTGCCAAGGTTCGCCTCTCCACCATCTCCTATGGCGAGGAGATGCCGCTCGATCCGGGCCATGGCGAGGAAGCCTGGTCCAAGAATCGGCGGGCCGAGTTCAAGGTCGTCCGCTAACAAGTCAGGCACTGTCGGGGGCCGCGCGGTGCGCGGCCCCTTTCTTTTTGGAGAATCGAACCATGAAGGGACGTCAGCTGGTTTGGGCCGGAGTGCTGGTTTTGCTGCTGGGCGGTTGCGTTGCCACCCCCCAGCAGCAACGTGCCGAGCGGGACCTGGAAGAGATGAAACGGCGCCTCGCCGACCTGGAGCGAGCCGTCGCCGCGCGCCAGCAGGACCAGGGCCTCGAAGGTCGCCTGGGAAACATGGCCCGGCAGCAGGCTGACCTGCAGGTCGCTCTGGATGCTCTGCGTGTCGAGCTCCAAAAGAGTAACGGGCGCCTGGAAGAGCTCAGCCACCAGGACCAGAGTCTGCGCGATGACCTGACGCTGTTGCGCGACGATCTCGGTTTGAAGGTGGCGGCCCTGGAGGAGCGCGTTGGCAAACTCGCCAGCGCGGCGCCGCCGGTAGTGGCGCCAGCGGCAGTCGCGGTACCGGCGCCGGAGGCCCTCTACGAGGAAGGTCTGCAGCTGATCCAGAAGCAGGGCGAATTCGCCCGGGGAATGGAGGTTCTGCGAAGCTTCCTCCAGCGTTACCCGCAGCATGAACTTGCCGTCAATGCCCAATACTGGATTGGCGAGGCCTTCTATGGCGAGAAGAAATACGAAAACGCCATCCTGCAATTTCAGGATGTGATCCAGAAGTATCCTGGCCATGCCAAGGCTCCGGCTGCCCTGCTCAAGCAGGGACTCGCATTTCACGCCCTGGGTGATATCAAGAACGCACGGGTCATTCTTCAGAAGGTGATCGACAGCTATCCCAAGAGCGAGGAGGCGGGCAAGGCCAGGGAGCGGCTCGCCCAGTGGCCGGCCCGTTGAGTCCGGGCAGAGAATCTGCAACCAGAACGGGGCGGCCAGTTGGCCGCCCCGTTCTGCTTTAGGCGCCGCTGCCGAAGCGGCGAAAGGCGGCAAGCAGATCATTCTGGCTGAGGATGCCGAGGAGACGCTCGGGTTCCTCGGGGTCGATGACCGGGAAGTAGCTGAGGTCGCGATGCTGCCGCAGGGTTTCGAGGGCGATGCGCAGCGGTGCGTCAGGGGGAATCGACCGGGGGTTGGGGGCGAGCAGGTCCCCGGCAACCACCAGCGGGACCAGCGCTGGTTCGAAGAGAAGGTTGCGAATCTCGGTGTAGTTGATCATGCCGAGGAAGCGCCCCTCGGCGTCGACCACCGGAAAGCGGTCGTAGCGGCTGTGGGCGATGAAGCGCAACAGCTCGTTGAAGGGGGTGGCGTTGCTGACCGTCTCCACGTTCTGGCGCATGATATGTCGCACCAGGATGTCGCCGGGGTCACGCAGCGGGTGCCCGGCCGGCAGGCCGAGGGAGGAGCGAAAGTGAGCGGCGACCGAATGGAGTCCTTCCAGCGCTCCCTGCGGCGCCCGTTTCTGCAGCAGGGAGAGGATCGGTACCTCGCCGGCCCGGACCAGGCCATGGCGTACCGCCAGCGGGCCGATCAGTTCGAAGATGACGACCGAGCCGAGGACGATGGTTTCAATCAGGCGGCCCCCCAGCGGCCAGGCCTGTACCAGAGAGTTGGCCAGGCCGATCGCCACCCCGGCCTGGGCGAGCAGTGTCAGCCCGACGTAGCTCTGTTCGCGCCGGCCGAAGGCACCGAGCCGGGCGCCGATGACCGCGCCGAGCCACTTGCCGAGGGTGCGGGAGAAGACGTAGACCATGCCGAGCAGGCCGATGTGGGTCACCCATTAAAAGGCGCCGGTCAATAGGGTAAAAAACTCCCGCGCAAGATTTTTGATTTTCTCGCCTTTACTCGTGGCCTTCGGCCACGAAGGTTGTCTGCTTCTCGACGTATGCCGGTATTTCGTTCCGTTTCCGTGTCAGCTCTTGGCTGCAACAGTCACCCATCAGGTTTAAGGCTCGATCGGCAGATGTTCCGTTCGCCGATGGCCCCTGCCGCTTTTCGCGGTCCAGAAAATTTTCGGTTCCATGCCGTGTCCAATGGATGTTGACAGGTCTTTTGGTTGTGAACCAGCCCCGTTGTGGCTCGCGGCATGGGCAGTCAAGATGCGGATAACCTTATCTGTCTGGGTGGGGCGGTTGACCAATCAGGCCTTTTGGTTGGGCCAACCCCATAGCTGGTTCCCCGCCCCAGCCAGTTCTATCAGGGAAACAGTTTTTCCGGCATAAACGGCACTTGGTCGCGCATAACGAAGAACGCCGCCCGGGTCAGCTTGTGGGCCAGGGCGCCGTGGGCCACCATGACCGGACACTTTGCGAGCTTGCGTTGATAGAACGCCCGCGCTTTCGGATCAAAACGACGGGCGAGTTCGGCCGCTTCGGAAAAGGCCCAGGCCAGGTATTTATTGCCGTTCTTTTCGTTGCCCCGTCCTTTGGCCTTGCCGTTGCTGGTCCAGCGACTGGAGACCTTGCGGCAATACGAGGCGTAATTTCCGACCTTGGCAAAGCGTTCGATGCACCCGGTTTCCAGCCGGATGGTCAAGCCCAGAATCTTGCCGACGCCGGGAAGGGACAGAAGATAGCGATAGGGGCCGTCGAGATCGATTTTACCTTCGACAACCGCCTCGATCTGCCGAATCTGCCGGGTAAGAAAGTCGATACTCTCCTTGCTGACCGCTCCGGCCAGGGCCAAATCCTCGTTTTCGGCGAGCAGGGGACCGATACGGTCACCTCGGAATCGTTTGATCTCGTTCGCCTTGAGTCGAACGCCGCAATTGCGGGTGACGATGTTCTGCAAGCTGATGATCAGCGAAGTCCGAAGGCGTATCAGATGTCCGCGTTTTCGCAACAGGTCGCGTACCGGACGCATTTCCTTCGGATAGATGTAGCCTTCCGGCAGAATGTTCAAGCGCAGCATCTCGGCCAACCAAAAAGAATCGTGGACATCGTCGACATGCTTCAACCCCTTGTAGGTTTGAATGGCCGCAGGATTGGCCAAATGAACTCGATATCCTTCGTCCATCAACAGATCCACCAGCCAGTACCAGTTGTAGGTCGATTCAACAACGGCGCCCATCAAGTCGGGCCGAAACGGCTGGAGGGTTTGTAAAATCTGCTTCGGGTCGTTGTCCAGCTTCTTTTTGAAAATCCTCTTTCCGTTCTGGTCAATGATTCCAAGATAGTTGTTATTTGAGTGCAGGTCGAAACCAGAGTAGAGTTTCATAAGGCACCTCCTAAAATAGGGAGTTGTTTGTTGTTCCTAGCGTACCAGGATCGGCCTGGTAGCGTAGGAGGTGCCTTTTAGAGGATTATCAGGCTTTCGATGTGAAGATTGGCGCCGGCCAAAACGAAAAAGGCGATATAGAGGAGGTAGTCGACCTGGCGCAGTGCCTCGATGAGTTGATGCCAGCGCGGCGAACTGTTGGCGAAGGTGATGCCGAAGGTGAGGCTGGCGAGGAGCGGGTCGATGCCGAGCTGGCGGCACAGGGCGGAGCTGGCGATGACCCCGCCGAGGAGGAGTACCCGCTGTTCACTGGCCAGCTCCAGGCGCTGGGCCCAGATCGAGAGGAGGAAGCCGAGCAGGCTGCCGATGACGATCGGTCCGATCATGCGTGCCGCGAGGATGGCGAGCGCCTCCTCGGGACGGATCAAGAGGTGGGTGAGCAGGGCAAAACCGAGGACCGACACCAGGTTGTTGAAGCCGACCAGGGTCAGCACCGTTCCGGTCACCGGACCGTCGGCATCGTATTCACGAATCACCATCAGGGTGGCTGCCGGCGCCGTGGCGACGGCGATAATACCGAGGAGCAGGCCAAAGGTGAGCGAGGTCGTCCAAAGGTCGAGACCCGGCAGGGTTTGCTGGAGATAGAACTGGTTGGTGATCAGGGTCGAAGTGGCGACGAGGAAGAAGGTAAGCAGAATTTCGCTGGCGGAGAAGACCAGGATCCGGTGCCGCCAGCGGCGCAGCTGTTCCATCTGGAAGAGGCCGCCGATATTCATCAGGATCAGGGCGAGGCCGATATCGGCCAGGGGGCGCAGTTCGATAAGCGCCTGCTGGCTGATCAGTGGTGGGAGTCCGGCGATGCGGGTGAAGGAGGGGCCGAGGAAAAGGCCAACGAGGAGATAACCGGTGACCCGCGGCACATGGCAAAGGGCAGCGAGGCGGCCGCCGGCCAGGGCGCCGAGAAAGATACAGGCCAGGGCCTGAAGGATGGGAATCAGGGTTGGGGCCATGGTCGCACCCTGCGGCCCTGGCGGGCGGCGGACGGTTGGCGCTGCCGCCCTCAGCTGCAGGGTGCGGCGCTTATTTCACAGCGGGCATTGGGCCGGTTCGGGGGAGTCCCGGTTCAGCGGATGATTTTCCAGCTGCCGTCGGGTTGGCGACAGGCGGTACCGTAGGCCTGTTGTTTCTCGCCGCCGACGTAGATGGTTTGCTGGTACTCCCGGCAGTACTGCCCCTGGGGGTTCTGATAGGTCTCTACCGGGGTAATCGACCCGGCATTGCCGCTGTCGGGGTTGCGCCAGGTCGTGGTGGTCCGGGTCGGGGTATACTCGAGGGCATACTGGGCATTCTGCTGCATCGCCAGCTGGTCGGCACGATCGAGGGAACGGCCGATCTCCTGCCCCATCAGGGCGCCGGCGAGGGTTCCGATGGCCACGGCCACCAGGCGTCCCTGGCCGTGCCCGACCTGGGCGCCGAGGAGGGCCCCGGTGCCGGCACCGAGCAGGGTCCCGGCGCCCTCTTTCGGCCCGGAGGCGGGAGAGCAGGCGGAAACGAGGAGCGCGACGATGGAAAGGATGACGAAGAAGCGTTTCATGGGATTCCTCCCCTGTAACGGGATCGAGGTGGAAAGCTTTCGATGGCAAGGGATATATCTACCCCACCCCGCAAGTTTAACGACGGCCAGGGAGGTGTCAAGGCACCAGGGTGGGCGCGGTCGCCCCTGAACCGGTGCTCAGGATGTCCAATCGGGGCCCGGGACTGCCGTCCTGAACTTTCCTGGTACTATCGGTATCTTTTCGGCAGGGAAGGGTGTATCCTGTAAAGCAAGTACGCCCATCTACGGATCCCTCCACTCCTGCTCCCTCGCCCCTTCATGCCATTCGGAGATACCTGCTGTGGCCTGAAGTGATCCGACGGTCGTGCCGGGTTACCAGTTCCATCCAACGTCAGGTCTGACCCGTAACTGCCAGCGTCTCCCTGGTACTTACCGGCCATCCCTTGGCCATTCCCAGGAAAGGGAGTCACGTCATGCAAGTCACACCCCTGTCCGTCGGCGATCCGATCGAGGGCCGCTGCACCAAGTGTCGCAAGAATACCAATCACCTGATTCTGGTCATGGCCGAAACCGAGCCGGCCAAGGTGGAATGTAAGGTCTGCGGCCGTCAGCACAAATACCGGACGCCAACGGTGACAAAATCTCCCGCCGCCCGGCAGGCGCTCAATCACCGGGAGGCCGAACGCAAAGAGTGGGAAGGTCTGCGCCCCGGCATGAAAAGCGAGGAAGCTTCGGCCTACTCCATGAACGGCGCCTACCGGGTCAAGGCCCTGATCGACCATCCCCTGTTCGGGCTCGGGCTGGTGCAGCGCGTGGTCGGCTCGCAGAAAATCGAGGTTCTGTTCGAGGATGGCAAAAAGACGATGCGTTGCCGCTAGTTCGCAGCAGGGGCCGGCGACAGGTTGAGGAGGGCGCATGGCAGATCGGGTGCAGATGAGGCAACGATGAAGATTTGCGGGTTATGTGAAGAACAGAGCAAAAAATCACGCAACGGCAAACCCCATGACGATCTGGTCAAACTCGATGCCTGCCGGATTTTCGGCGGCAGGAGTCCGCGCGGGTTCGAGGAGCAGGATTATCAGTGCCTGAGCTGTCAGGCCAAGTTTACCCACAGTACCGACCGTAATGATCAGCCCTGGACTTTGTGGCGCGGATAGCTGCTGCCTCCTGCGGCCATTCTTCTCCCGTCGATTTGCCCCTAATGCCTTGTCATGAAAACTTCGCGGCTGGAGCTCCATCCCTACATCCTGCTGACCCTGGCCGTCCTCTTCTGGGCCGGCAATTTCATTCTCGGCCGCGCCTTTCACAGTGACATCCCCCCCATTGCCCTGGCCTTCTGGCGCTGGGTCGGTGCGGCGTTGCTGGTCAGCGGACCGGCGCTGAAGTTCCTGCGCCGCGACGGGCCGCTGCTGCGCCGCCACTGGCGCATGGTGCTGCTCCTCGCGGCGCTGGGGATCGCGGCCTTCAATACCCTGGTCTACAGCGGTTTGCAGTACACCCAGGCAATCAATGCCCTGCTGATGCAGTCGCTGATGCCGGTGCTGATCGTTCTCCTCTCCTTCCTGCTCTTCGGCGAACGGGTCAGGCCATTGCAGGCCCTCGGCATCCTCGTCTCCCTCGCTGGCGCCATCACCATTATCGCTCATGGTGACCCGGCGCTTCTGGCGGCGCTGCGGTTCAATCGCGGCGACCTGCTGGTGGCCGCAGCGGTGGTCTGTTACGCCGGATATTCGACGCTGCTGCGCAAGCGGCCGCCGGTCCACCCCCTCTCCTTTATTGCCGTCACCTTCTGGCTTGGCGCCCTCATGATTTTCCCCCTCTACCTCTGGGAGACCTTCTGGGTGCGTCCGCTCAGGCTGCAGGCCGGCGCCGCCCTGGTCATCGGCTACGTCGCCGTCTTCCCCTCCATCGTCTCCTATCTCTGCTACAACCGCGGCGTCGCAGAGATCGGCGCCAACCGCGCCGGCCTCTTCATCCACCTGCTTCCCCTCTTCGGCAGCCTGATGGCGATCCTGTTTCTCGGCGAAACCTTCTTCCTGTATCACGCGGTGGGGATCGGCCTGATTGCGGCCGGGATTTATCTGGCGACCCGCACCCGTTAGTACCGGCAGTCGGTTTCTCCCTGCTCCATACCCACCTACCTGCTCGCTCCCCACTGGTTGTGAAAGACGATCTCGGCGAGCGCCTTGCGCGGCCGCGGGCGCGGCTCCTGGTCCGGGTAGCCGAGGGGGGTGATGCCGATCACGCGGATGGTATCCGGAATCGCGAGCGCCGCGCGAAGCGCCCCTTCGTCGAACCATCCCATCCAGCAGCTGCCGAGGCCGAGGGCATGGGCGGCGAGGCAGAGGTGCTCAAAGGCGATGGCGGCGTCGGCGATATAGTAGGCGATGCCGTTCTCGACTCCCGATTCGGCCGGGTCGGCGCAGACTACGATCACCAGCGGGGCCGTGGCGAGGGCCCGGTAGCCCGGATTATCTTCCGGGAAGGCCTGCAGCAGGGCGGCACGGCGCTGCGGGTCGTCGATCACCAGAAAGCGCCAGCACTGCAAATTCTTCCAGGAGGGAGCGAGCCGCGCCGCCTCCAGCACCTGGGCGAGTTTCTCCGCCTCTATCGGCGTCTCCCGGTACTTGCGGATGCTGCGTCGATCCCGAAAGACGTCGAAGATATCCATCCCCGTCAGCTCCTTTCTTCCCCTACATATTGCGGCGGTACTGGCCGCCGACGGCGTAGAGCGCCTTGCTGATCTGGCCGAGGGAGGCGACCTCGACCGTCTCCATCAGCGCGGCGAAGACGTTCTCTCCCTGGGCGGCCGCCTGCTGCAGGCGCTTCAGAGCCGCTGGCGCCGCCTGCCGGTGGCGCTGCTGGAAGGCGCGCAGGTCGGCGAGGCGCTGGTCCTTCTCCGCAGTGGTGGCGCGTGCCAGGGTGTCGGGAATCCGGTACCCCTCCGCATCGGCCCTGGGATTGAGGTAGGTGTTGACGCCGACGATCGGCAGCTCGCCGGTGTGCTTCTGGTGCTCGTAGAGGAGCGATTCCTCCTGGATGCGGGTGCGCTGGTACTGGGTCTCCATGGCGCCAAGGACGCCGCCGCGCTCGTTGATGCGGTCGAACTCGGCGAGGACGGCCTGTTCGACCAGATCGGTCAGCTCTTCGATGATGAAGGTTCCCTGCAGCGGGTTCTCGTTCTTCGCCAGGCCGAACTCCTTGCTGATGATCATCTGGATCGCCATCGCCCGGCGCACCGACTCTTCGGTCGGCGTGGTGATCGCCTCGTCGTAGGCGTTGGTGTGCAGTGAGTTGCAGTTGTCATAGATGGCGAGGAGCGCCTGCAGGGTGGTGCGGATGTCGTTGAAGTCCATCTCCTGGGCATGCAGCGAGCGCCCCGAGGTCTGGATGTGGTACTTGAGCATCTGGCTGCGCGGGTTGGCGCCGTACTTGTCGCGCAGCACCACCGCCCAGATGCGCCGCGCCACCCGGCCGATCACCGAGTACTCGGGGTCGAGGCCGTTGGAGAAGAAGAAGGAGAGGTTGGGGGCGAAGTCGTCGATCTGCATGCCGCGCGAGAGGTAGTACTCGACGAAGGTGAAGCCGTTGGCGAGGGTGAAGGCGAGCTGGCTGATCGGGTTGGCGCCCGCCTCGGCGATGTGGTAGCCGCTGATCGAGACCGAATAGTAGTTGCGCACCTTCTGGTCGATGAAATACTGCTGGATGTCCCCCATCAGCTTGAGGGCGAACTCGGTGGAGAAGATGCAGGTGTTCTGCCCCTGGTCTTCCTTGAGGATATCGGCCTGGACCGTGCCGCGCACCGTCTGCAGGGTGCAGGCGCGGATCTCTGCCGCTTCGGCGGCGGAGGGCTCCCGCCCCTGCGCATCGCGGAAGCGGGCGAGCTGCTGGCGGATCGCGGTGTTGAAGAACATCGCCAGCAGGATCGGCGCCGGGCCGTTGACCGTCATCGAGACGCTGGTCATCGGATCGCAGAGGTCAAAGCCGGCGAAGAGCTTGTCCATGTCGTCCTGGGTGCAGATCGAAACCCCGCTCTCGCCGACCTTGCCGTAGATGTCGGGGCGCTCGTCCGGATCCTCGCCGTAGAGGGTGACGCTGTCGAAGGCGGTGGAGAGGCGCTTGGCCGGATCGTTCTCGGTCAGGTAGTGGAAGCGGCGGTTGGTCCGCTCCGGCGGGCCTTCGCCGGCAAACTGACGCTTCGGGTCCTCGGCGGTGCGCTTGAAGGGGAAGAGGCCGGCGGTGTAGGGGAAGCAGCCCGGGAGGTTTTCCTTCATCGTCCACTTGACGATCTCCCCCCAGTCCTCGTAGTCGGGGACGCAGACCCTGGGGATGCGGGTGCCGGAGAGGGTGGTGGTGAAGAGGGTGGTGCGAATCTCCTTGTCGCGCACCTTGGTAACCATCTCGTCGGCGCGGTAGGCCTGCTTCAATGCCGGCCAGCCGTCGAGGGTAGCTTGCACCGCCGGAGCGAGCTGCGGCTGGCGTTCGGCGATCGCCTGCTGCAGCGCGGCGGCCGCCGGGCCTTCACCAACCAGGTCACGGGCGCCGCTGAGCTGGAAGAGCTGGCGGGCGAGGCGCGACTGGTCCTCGACCTGCTGGTGATAGCGGCGCATGGTGCGCACGATCTCGCCGAGGTAGCCGGCCTGCTCCGGTGGGATGATGTGGTGGCGCTGGCCGGTCTCGGTGCCGCACTCCAGGGTCGAATGCCAGCCAAGCTTCTTTTCGGCGTTGAAGGCGTCGATCAGGGCACGGTAGAGGATGTTGGTGCCGGGGTCGTTGAATTTGCTGGCGATGGTGCCGTAGACCGGAATCGCCGCATCGGGGGCATCGAAGAGGTTGCGGTTGCGCCGGTACTGCTTGCGGATGTTGAGGAGGGCATCCTCGGCCCCTTTCTTCTCCATCTTGTTGAGGGCGACGAAGTCGGCGAAGTCGAGCATGTCGATCTTCTCGAGCTGGGTCGGGGCGCCGAACTCGCTGGTCATGACATAGAGGGAGAGGTCGCAGACCTCGACGATGCCGGCGTTCCCCTGGCCGATGCCGCTGGTCTCGACGATGATCAGGGAGAAGCCGGCAGCCTTGAGGATGTCGAGTGCCTCGTGGATCGCTGCCGAGAGTTCCGATTTCGACTTACGGGTCGCCAGCGAGCGCATGTAGACCCGTGGCGAGTCGATGGCGTTCATGCGGATGCGGTCGCCGAGGAGCGCACCGCCGGTACGCTGCCGGGTCGGGTCGACGGAGAGGATGGCGATGTCCTGGTCCGGAAAGTCGAGCAGAAAACGGCGCACCAGCTCGTCGGTGAGGGAGCTTTTGCCGGCGCCGCCGGTACCGGTGATGCCGAGGACCGGGACATCGCGGGCGTGGCCGCGAATCCGTTCGAACAGGGCCACGACTTCCGGGGTCTGGTCATGCAGGGCGAGCTCGGCCCAGGTGATGAGCCGGGCGATTGCCGCGTAATCCTTGTTCAGGACCCCCTGCAGGTTCTCCTCGGGTTGCACCGGCGTCGAGAAGTCACAGGCTGCGAGCTGGTGATTGATCATCCCCTGCAAGCCGAGCTTACGCCCGTCCTCGGGAGAGAATATCCTGCTGACCCCGTAATGGTGGAGCTCCTCGATTTCGTCGGGGAGGATGACCCCGCCGCCGCCACCGTAGACCCGGATATGGTCCGCCCGGCGTTCCCGGAGGAGGTCGATGATGTACTTGAAGAACTCCATGTGCCCGCCCTGGTAGGAGCTGACCGCGATCCCCTGGGCGTCCTCCTGAATCGCAGCGGTAACGATCTCGTCCACCGAGCGGTTGTGGCCGAGATGGACGACCTCCACCCCCGACGCCTGCAGCAGCCGGCGCATGATGTTGATCGAAACGTCGTGGCCGTCGTAAAGACTGGTCGCGGTGATGAAGCGGATCGGATGGTTCGGGCGGTAGGCGGCAACTTCCATCGGCGGGTCTCCTTCTTCTCCGGCTCGGAATTGGCGAACACTGTTTTAATCTAATGTCAATTTAGCAAGCGCCATGCCATACCCGGGGCCCCCTGTTTTTCCCCGCTTGGCGCCGCCTGGCCGGTCCGGCGGTGCCGTCGCCGGCAACGGAAGGGTCGGATAGTGACGTTTTCGGCCCCGCCCTGTCTACATTTGTTTACAGTTGCGCTGGGTCCGGAGGTTCGCCGGTGACCTTCAGTCCTTGACGTTTCCAGGCCTTTGCGGCAGCAGCAGGGTCTGGGCGCGCCAGCGCTTCCAGCGGAGTGTAAACGGCCCGATTGATAGCTCGTGGCTGACGCAGCCTTGCCCGCCAGCGAGGGAATGAAGCGCTACAGGGTGGAAGTTTCCCCGGAAATAGTGTAGAACAATGTTACGATGTTGATGGGACGCGCAGCCGTATCGCAGGTCGGCTGTCGTCTCCCCTCTCCAGTTCACCTCCCGGAAGCAACCGGGTTATTCGGACGCGGGCAAACCCGATGAAAGCGATGCCAATGTCAGGACGAAACAAGGCGGGCGCCTCCCCCCAGGGGCGGGGCGAACGCTGGAGTCTCTCCCTCAACCGACAGCAGAAGATCGTCGCGGTCGGTGACCAGGGGCCCTTTGCCAGCCAGGATCTGGCGGTCCATATTGGCCGCAGCCTGGAGCAGGTGGAAGCCCTCAAGCATTTCCACGCCCTCCTGGCCAAGGGGTTCTGTTTCCGGGCCCTGCCGGTGCAGCTCGATGAGCGCTGGTACCTCGCCGAGTATCTCCCCCAGGAGGCCGGTGGCACCCTGGTCCTCGATGCCCTGGCGGAGGGGGGCGAGGCCGCCATGGCGCTGCATGACTTTGTCCAGGCGATCGACCCTTTCTCCCTCGAAGCGGGGGGGGGTATTCTGCTGGTCGACCGCGCCGGCGTCATTCTCATGGTTAACCGTGAGTTCGCCGCTATCCTCGGCCTCCAGGCGGTCGCCATGCTCGGTCGCCATGTCAACGAATCGTACCCGGTGGCGACCCTCTCCCGTCTCCCCAAGGTGATGGCGTCGGGCAAAGCGGAAATCGGCGAGGCTCATCGCCTCAACGGTCGCCAGATCATTGCCAGCCGCTGGCCGCTGATCCGCAACGGCACAGTCTATGGTGCCTATGGCAAGGTCCAACTCCGCGAAGGTCCGGATGGCACTCGCTTCGCCGGCAAGCTCCCCGCGGTGGAAGGGAGTGCGAACCGCCGCGGGGTTGCGCGGCACCGGCCGACCGCCCTTTACGGTATCGAACAGATCGTCTGCCAGGGGCAGCCGATGCTCGACCTCAAGAACCGCCTGGTGCGCATTGCCGAACGCTCCTCCACGGTCCTGCTGATCGGGGAGAGCGGCACCGGCAAGGAACTCTTCGCCCACGCCATTCACTCCCTGAGCCGCCGCAAGGACGGCCCCTTCGTCCGGGTCAACTGTGCCGCCATTCCCGAAAGCCTGCTCGAGGCCGAACTTTTCGGTTATGTCGAGGGGGCCTTCTCGGGAGCCCGGCGCGGCGGCCAGATCGGCAAATTCGAACAGGCTCACGGCGGGACCCTCCTTCTCGATGAAATCAGCGAGATGCCCCTCTCGATGCAGGCGAAGCTGCTGCGCGTCCTGCAGGAGCGGGAGATCTCCCCCCTTGGCAGCCAGGAGGTGCGCTCGGTCGATGTCCGCTTCGTTGCCGCCACCAACTGCGACGCCCAGGCGCTGGTCAAGGAAGGGAAGCTGCGCTCCGACCTCTACTACCGGATCAATGTCGTCGCCATCGTCGTGCCGCCGCTGCGGCAGCGGCCCGAGGACATTTTCTGCCTGACCCGTCACTTCATCAACCAGTTCAACGCCGAGTTCGAGCTCAATGTTCAGGGGCTCAGCTCGCGGGCCTGGGCGGCGCTGCGTGCCTACCCGTTCCCGGGGAATGTCCGCGAGCTGCGCAGCGCCATCGAGAGCGCCTTCAACATGGTCAACGGCCCCTTTATCCGGCTCTACGATCTCCCGCCCCAGCTGGCCGACTATCCGCAAGGGGAGGTGGCCGCCGCGGGGAGCGCCAGGGGAGGCCACCCGGTGGTCAGCGGTGCCATCGACGGGCGGCCGCTGCAGGAAATCATCGAGGGGATCGAAAAGGAGCTGATTGTCGGCGCCATGGAGAAGGTCGGCGGCAACAAGCTGGCCGCTGCCAGCCTGCTCGGCATCTCCCGCCCCGGCCTCTACAAGAAGCTGCAGAAGTACAACCTTATCTAGCCGCCGGAGCTTGGGCCTGTCATGGCTTTTAACAGTCGCTTGCTGCCTGTTTACATTGGTTGACAGGATGGGCCGGGCGACGACCGCTGAGGGGTTTTTAATTTCTTTATCTTGTCCATAAAGTTCGGTTCCTTACCCCGGTCCAAGGGGGTTTGTGAGTTTTTTAAAACATTGTTTGGTACCTGTTTTGCAATTGACCGGCTACGCATTGGAAGCCTCTGCGCCAGCCGGTCTTTTTTATGGATCAGGCGCGATCGAGCCCGGAAGGAAGGCGTCATGAGCGAAAGCCCGCCACTGCTGCAGGTCAATAATATTTTTCTCTCCTTCGGCGGGGTCCATGCCCTGCGCGATGTCTCCTTCGCCGTCACCCGCGGGGAAATCTTCTCGATCATCGGGCCGAACGGCGCCGGGAAAACCTCGATGCTCAACTGCATCTCCGGGCGCTACCAGCCGAACCAGGGCACCATCTACTTCAAGGAACGCAACATTACCGGCCTCAAGCCCAACGACCGCTGCCAGCTCGGCATCGGCCGCACCTTTCAGAACCTCGCCCTCTTCAGTCACATGTCGGTCCTCGACAACATCATGGTCGGTCGCCACCACCTGCTGAAGAACAACTTCCTGTCCGGTGCGCTCTACTGGTTTTCCGGGGCGCGCCAGGAGGAGCTGGCCCACCGTCGCGACGTCGAGGACATCATCGACTTTCTCGAGATCGCCCCTATCCGCAAAGCGATCGCCGGAACCCTCTCCTACGGCCTGCGCAAGCGGGTCGAGCTGGCCCGTGCCGTGGCGCTGCGCCCCGATCTGATCCTCCTCGACGAGCCGATGGCCGGCATGAACCTCGAGGAGAAGGAGGATATGGCACGCTACATCATCGACCTCAACGAGGAGTGGGGAATGACGGTGATCATGATCGAGCATGACATGGGGGTGGTCATGGATATCTCGCACCGGGTGATGGTGCTCGACTTCGGCAAGAAGATCTGCGCCGGGCTGCCGGAGGAAGTGATGGAGAACGAACAGGTCAAGAGTGCCTACCTCGGTGTCGGCGTCGATGAGGGACCGGCGGAAGCGCCCGGGGAGGTGGCCTGATGGGAGGGGCTGCGGCGCACTATCCGGACATCCGGCAGTTCGACACCTTTCCCAAGCTGCTCGCCTACAATGCAGCCAACTGGCCGCGGGAGGTGGCGCTGCGGGAGAAGGAGTTCGGCATCTGGAACGCCTTTACCTGGGCCGATTACCAGGAGAGCGTCAAATACTTCGCCCTCGGAATGCACCAGCTCGGTATCGGTCACGAGGATGCGGTCGGCATCATCGGCGACAACCGCCCGGAATGGGTCTACGGCGAAGTCGCCGCCCACGCCCTGCGGGCAATGATCTTCGGCATCTACCAGGATTCGCTCAACGAGGAGGTCGCCTACCTGATCAACTATGCCGGCGCCCGCATCATCCTCGCCGAGGACGAGGAGCAGGTTGACAAGGTGCTGGAAATTACCGAGGAGTGTCCCGGGGTCGAGCACATCATCTACTGCGACCCGCGCGGCATGCGCAAGTACGACGACCCGCGGCTGCTGAGCCACCACGACCTGATGGCCAGGGGGCGCCAACTCGACGCCGAGCAGCCCGACCTCTACGCCCGGCTGGTCGCGGCGGGGCAGGCGGCGGACGTCGCTATCCTCTGCCCGACCTCGGGGACGACCTCCAACCCGAAGCTGGCAATGCTTCAGGCCGGGCCGATGCTCGAACACTGCCTCGCCTACCTCGAAGCCGACCCCAAGTTCCCGAGCGACAACTACGTCTCGGTCCTCCCCCTCCCCTGGATCATGGAGCAGGTCTATGCCGTGGCCCAAGCGCTGATCAGCCGCATCGTCGTCAACTTCGTCGAGGAGCCGGAGACGATGATGTCGGATTTGCGCGAGATCGGGCCGACCTTCGTCTTGCTGGCGCCGCGGGTCTGGGAATCGATCGCTGCCGAGGTCAAGGCGAAGATGATGGACGCGACCCGCTTCAAGCAGGCGATGTACCGCTTCGGCATGCAACTGGCGGCCAAAGCGGCCGCCGCCGCCCCGGGGCGGCGCTCAAAGCTCGCCTACTGGCTGCTCTTCCGCCCGCTCAAGGACCGCCTCGGTTTCACCTACCTGCGCTCGGCGGCGACCGGCGGCGCGGCCCTCGGCCCCGACACCTTCAAGTTCTTCCTCGCCATGGGGGTGCCGCTGCGCCAGCTCTACGGCCAGACCGAGCTCGCCGGCGCCTACACCATCCACGCGGCAGACGATGTCGACTTCGACAGCGTCGGTGTCCCCTTCCGCAACGCCCAGGTGCGCATCGACCATCCCGACGCCAACGGTGTCGGCGAGGTGGTGGCGAAGACCTGCGGCATGTTCAGCGGGTATTACAAGAATGAGAAGGCGACCGCGGAGTCGCTGGAGGATGGCTGGATGCATACCGGCGACGCAGGCTACTTCAAGAAGGAGAATGGCCACCTGGTGGTGATCGACCGCATCAGCGACCTCGCCGCCACCGCCCACGGCGACAAGTTCTCCCCCCAGTTCATCGAGAACAAGCTCAAGTTTTCCCCCTTCATTGCCGAGGCGGTGGTGCAGGGGGACGGCCGCGACTATCTCGCGGCGATCATCTGCATCCGCTTCGAGATCGTCGCCAAGTGGGCCGAGCAGCGTGGCATCGCCTTTACCAACTACATCAACCTCTCGGCCCAGGAGAGTGTCTACGCCCTGATCCGCAAGGAGGTGGAGACGGTCAACGCAAGTCTGCCGGCGGTGCAGCAGATTCGCAAGTTCCTCCTCCTCTACAAGCAGCTCGACGCCGACGACGGCGAGCTGACCCGGACCCGCAAGGTGCGGCGCGGGGTGATCAAGGAGAAGTACGCCGAGATCATTGACACCATCTATTCGGACCAGGAGCTGGTCCACATCGACACCGTGATCACCTTTCAGGACGGCAACAAGTCGCGGGTGCAGACCGACGTGCGGGTGGTCGATCTCGGCCGCAGCGCCGGCTGATAGGCTCTCGCTGCTGCCGCGGAGACAAGGAAGGCAACCATGAATCTGGAACTTCTGACACAGATGATCGTCAACGGCCTCATCGTCGGCACCCTCTACGGGGTGGTGGCGATGTGCTTCGTCCTGATCTACAAGTCGACCCGGGTTGTCAACTTCGCCCAGGGGGAATTCCTGCTGATCGGCGCCTGGACCTGCTGGGCGATGCTGGTCAAGTTCGAGCTCCCCTTCTACGTCGGTTTCCCGCTGACCCTCGCCTTCATGATGGTCTTCGGCATCGTCCTGCAGGTGGTGGTGCTGCGGCCGATGATCGGCGAACCGATCATCTCGGTGATCATGGTCACCATCGGCCTCTCGATGTTCTTCCAGTCCCTCGTCTCCTGGATCTTCGGCGGCTACACCAAGGCCTTTCCCAAGGTCTTCGACACCGAGTCGATCAATATCGCCGGGCTGCAGATCGAGACCGCCTACATCATGAGCATGGTCGTTTCGTTGATCATCATGGTCGGCTTCTACATCTTCTTCAAATACTCGCGCATGGGCCTGGCGATGCGCGCCACCGCCTTCAACCAGCAGATCGCGCAGAGCCTCGGCATCTCGGTCAAGCATGTCTTCGCCGCCGCCTGGGCGATCTCCGCCGTCGTCTCGGCCCTGGCCGGGGTGGTGATCGGCATGGTCAACGGCGTCTCCTCGGCCCTCTCCTTCATCGGCATCAAGGTCTTCCCGGTCGTCATCCTCGGCGGCCTCGACTCGATCATCGGTTCCATCGTCGGTGGCCTGCTGATCGGGGTGCTGGAGAACCTCGCCGAATTCTTCGACAGCCAGTGGCTCCATCTCGGCAACATGTACAACATCGCCCCCTTCTATGCCCTGGTCATCATCCTGATGATCAAGCCCTACGGCCTCTTCGGCACCAAGGATATCGAGAGGATCTAAGCTTATGGCCTCTGCCCATTCGCGGATGCGCTGCGGCGAATTCCGCACCAGCTACCAGTCGGACATGACGATCTTTCCGACCCCCCTGGCGCGGCGGGTCGCCATCGTCGCGGTGATCGGGCTTCTCTTCGCGCCGCTGCTGCTCAACGCCTACCAGCTCAACCTGCTGATCCAGATCGGTTACTACGGCATCGCCGCCCTCGGCCTCAACATCGTCGTCGGCTTCACCGGCCAGATCTCCCTCGGCCATGCCGCCTTCTTCGGCCTCGGCGCCTTCGCTTCGGCCTGGCTCAGCAACAATACCGGCATCCCGGTCTTCTTCTGCATCCCACTGGCCGGGCTGGCGACGATGGCGGTCGGCCTGCTGGTCGGCATCCCCGCCGGCCGCATCAAGGGGCTCTACCTGGCGATCGCCACTCTCGCCTCCCAGTACATCCTCGAGGACTTCTTCGCCCGTGCCGACTGGTTCACCGGCGGCTCGGCCGGCGCCATGGCGAGCCCCTTCACCCTCTTCGGCTACATGTTCAACAGCGACCGCTCCTATTTCTACGTCGTCCTCACCTACGTGGTGGTCATGTACCTCGCCGGCACCAACCTGCTGCGCAGTCGTGACGGCCGCGCCTTCGTCGCCGTGCGTGATCACTACCTCTCGGCCGAGATCATGGGGATCAACCTCAACAAGTACCGGATCCTCTCCTTCGGTATCTCCTCCTTCTACGCCGGCATCGGCGGCGCCCTCTTCGGCCACTACCTCGGCTTCGTCTCCGCCGAGGGCTTTACCCTGCTGCTGTCGATCCAGTTCCTCGGCATGGTGATCATCGGCGGCCTCGGTTCGGTGATGGGGTCGCTGCTCGGGACGATCTTCATGGTGCTGCTGCCGGAGGTGATGGAGTTCGGCGTCCATCTCGTCGGCAGCAACAACAGCGCCCTGACCCAGGCCCTGGCCTACATCAAGGAGATGGCGATCGGCCTGGCGATCATCCTCTTTCTGATCTTCGAACCGGACGGTCTCTCCCATCGCTGGAAGATGATCAAGAACTACTGGAAGCTCTACCCGTTCTCCTATTGAGACACGCTCATCCCGGGCAAGGGTGCCCGGGGTTATCCGTTGCATCACGGGGTAAAGACGCCCCAGCGGCCCGTCGCGGGCCATCAACGCAGAGAAGGAGGAACCAGATCATGCGCAAGACTCTCTTATGTGGGTCGGTATTGCTGGCACTGTGCGGATTCTCAAACCTGGCCATGGCGGCGGAGACCATCCCCGTCGGTCATCTCGCCTGCTACACCGGTCCGACCTCGGATGTCGGTGTCCCCTATGGCAATGGCGTCGCCGACGCCATGACCTACATCAATGCCAACGGCGGCATCGATGGCAAGCAGCTCAAGTTCGAGACTGTCGACTACTCCTACAAGGCGCCGCAGGCGATCGCCACCTACAAGGGGTGGATCTCCGGTCTCAAGCCGGTCGCCATCCAGGGGTGGGGGACCGCCGACACCGAGGCGCTGGTGCAGTTCGTCGCCAAGGACCAGATCCCCTACTTCTCCGCCTCCTACTCGGGGCATCTGACCGACCCGAGCGGCAAGTCGCCGCGCAGCAAGGCGCCGGCCCCCTACAACTTCTTCTACGGCCCCTCCTACTCCGACACCTGCCGCGGCCTGGTCCAGTGGGCGGCCGAGGACTGGAAAGCCAAGGGGAACAAGGGGAAACCGAAGTTCATCCACATGGGGGCCAACCACCCCTATCCCAACGCGCCCAAGGAAGCCTGCGCTGCCTATGCCGAGGAGCTCGGCTTCGAAGTCCTCAACCCGATCGTCTATGACCTCAAGCCGGGCGACGCCAAGGCCCAGTGCCTGACCCTGAAGGACTCGGGCGCCAACTACGCCTACATGGGGAACACCGCCGGCTCCAACATCTCGCTCCTCAACTCCTGCGGCACTGTCGGCGCCAAGCCCCAGTTCCTCGCCAACGTCTGGGGCTGGGACGAAAACTCGATCAAGGCCGCCCAGGAGTCGGGCGACGGCGTGGCGGTTCCCCTCGGTGCCCCGGACTGGAAGTCGAGTGCCCCGGGCATGGCGATGGTGCATGCGATCTCCAAGATGTCCGATCCGAGCGGCGAAACCTACCGCAACCTCCACTACATGCGCGGCGTCTGCGCCGTCTTCTTCATGAAGGACGCCATGGTCGCCGCCGACAAGATGCCGGGCGGCATCACCGGGCCGAACATCAAGAAGGGGATGGAGCAGATGAAGGATCATGTCCCGGCGGGTCTCGAAGGGGTTTGTACGCCGTCGACCTGGACCAACGAGGATCATCGCGGGACGACCGAGATCTCGGTCTATACCACCACCTACAATGGGGGTGATTTCAAGTTCAACAAGCAGGCGACGGTCGAAGTGCCGCGGCGCGACGACTGGCTCGGCTGGTAGAAAGAACCGGGCCGGGGCGGCGCGCGGCGCCGCCCCGGCCATCCCCCGGCTCGTGGTTCGCGGCGGCCGGTCGGCGCGATGCCGGCGACCGGCCGCCGGGAAGCTCAAGCCCGCAACGAGGAGGCCTGCCCATGGGTGAAGCAGCGGCAGCAGTCGCACCGAAGGAATCGATCCTCTCGGTCAACAACATCGAGGTCGTCTACGACGACGTCATCCTGGTGCTGCGCGGCATCAGCCTGGAGGTGCCGAAAGGGGAGATCGTCACTCTGCTCGGCCCCAACGGCGCCGGCAAGTCGACGACCTTAAAGGCGATCTCGGGGCTGCTCAAGACCGAGGACGGCGAAGTCACCCGTGGCACCATCCACTTCAAGGGGGAGTCGATCAGTAACCGCGATCCCGACGCGATCGTGCGCCGTGGCATCTTCCAGGTGATGGAGGGGCGGCGCATCGTCGAGGACATGACCGTCATCGAGAACCTGCGCCTCGGCGCCTACACCCGCCGCGATCGCATGATCAAGGACGACATCGACAAGGTCTTTCACTACTTTCCCCGGCTCAAGGCGCGCACCGGGCTCGCCGGCTACCTTTCCGGCGGCGAGCAGCAGATGCTGGCGATCGGCCGCGCGGTAATGGCCCGCCCGGAGATGATCCTCCTCGACGAGCCGTCGATGGGGCTTTCGCCGCTGCTGGTCAAGGAGGTCTTCGGCATCATCCGCAGCATCAACAAGGAGCAGGGGATCACCATGCTGCTGGTTGAGCAGAACGCCAACATGGCGCTGCACAGCGCCTCCTACGGCTACGTCATGGAGTCGGGGAAGATCGCCCTCGACGGCACCTGCGAGGAGCTGCTCAACAACGAGGACATGAAGGAGTTCTATCTTTCGGGGGGGGACAAGGAACGCAAGTCGTTCAAGAACTTGAAGTCGTATAAACGCCGCAAGCGCTGGATGTGATTTCGGCGGCCGCTAAGGGCCCGGCTGCGGCGTTACGCTTGGAGCTCGGGGCTCGACGTAGCTCCGCTACGCCTGCGCCCCTCCCCCCTGCGCAAGCCTTGCATCCGGACCCTTATCGACCGCCTCGGCGGAGGATAATGTGGAAAACTCGAAGGCAAAAACTATGAGCGAATATTACGACGATCTGGAAACCCGTGACCCGGAGCAGCGCGAAGAGCAGCAGTTCGCTCTGCTCGCCCGCCAAATCGCCCATGCGCAGCGGCAGGCGCCGGCTTATGGCCGGCTCCTCGCCGGGGTCGAAGCTGCGGCGGTCACCAGCCGCGCGGTGCTCGCAAAGCTGCCGCTGACCCGCAAGGAGGAGCTGGTCGAACTGCAGCGCCGTGAGCCCCCCTTCGGCGGACTGGCGGCGGCCCGGGTGCCGGAGCTCAACCGCATCTTTGCCTCGCCGGGACCGATCTACGAGCCGGGGAGTGCCCGCCCCGACTTCTGGCGCTTCGCCCGCGCCCTTTTCGCCGCCGGCTTTCGCCGCGGCCAGCTGCTGCACAACTGCTTCGCCTACCACTTCACCCCGGCCGGGGCGATGGTCGAGGCCGGCGCCCACGCCCTCGGCTGCGCCGTCTTCGCCGCCGGACCGGGACAGCTCGAAGGCCAAGTGCAGACCATCGCCGACCTGCGCCCCGACGGCTATGTCGGCACGCCGTCCTTTCTGAAGATGATCCTCGACAAAGGAGCCGAGTCCGGCAGCGACGTCAGTTCGCTGCGCCACGCCCTCGTCTCCGGCGAGGCGCTGCCGGCAAGCCTGCGCGACCGGTTCGCCGGGCGCGGGCTGCAGGTACTGCAGTGCTACGCCACCGCCGATCTCGGCGTCATCGCCTACGAGTCGCCGGCCCGCGAGGGGTTGATCCTCGACGAGGGGGTGATCGTCGAGATCGTCCGGCCGGGGAGCGGCGACCCACTCCCCGATGGCGAGGTCGGCGAAGTGGTGGTGACGACCCTCGCCCCGGAATATCCGCTGCTGCGCTTCGCCACCGGCGACCTCTCGGCAATCCTTCCCGGCCCCAGCCCCTGCGGCCGCACCGGCCGCCGCATCCGCGGCTGGCTCGGGCGCGCCGACCAGACCGCCAAGGTGCGTGGCATGTTCGTGCGCCCCGGCCAGGTTGCCCAGGTCCTTAAACGCCACCCCGAGGTCGGCCGCGGGCGGCTGATCATCGACCGCAGCGACGATCAGGATGTCATGGTGCTGCACTGTGAAGTTGCCTGCACCGCTCCCGAGGGACTCGTGGCGGCGATCGTCACCAGCATCCGTGAACTCTGCAACCTGCGCGGCGAGGTCCAGCTGGTCGCGCCCGGCAGCCTCGCCAACGACGGCAAGGTGATCGACGACCGGCGCCCGGTCGACCATGCTGGATGACGCCCTGCGCGGCTGCCGCGTCCTCGATCTCAGCCAGTACCTCCCCGGTCCCTACGCCACCCGCCTCCTCGCCGATCTCGGCGCCGAGGTTGTCAAGATCGAGCCCCCTGCCGGCGACCCGATGCGGACCTTTATCTGCCGCGACGACGATGGCATCTCTCCCCTCTACAAGCAGGTCAACGCCGGCAAGATTGTCGTCTTTCTCGATCTAAAAAGTGGCGGCGGCCAGGCCGCCTTCGCCGAGCTGGTGACCGCGGCCGACGTTCTGCTCGAGTCGTTCCGCCCCGGGGTGCTGGAGCGCCTCGGCTTCGGCCGCGAACGATTGGCCGAGTTCAACCCGCGTCTGATACATTGCGCCCTCTCCGGCTTCGGCCAGGACGGCCCGGCGAGTCAGCGTGCCGGGCACGATCTGACCTACATGGCGCTGAGCGGCATGCTCCATTCCACCGGCACCGTGCAGACTCCGGTTATCCCCTTTCCGCCGGTCTCCGATTACGCCGGCGGTGAGAAGGCGGCCGCGATGATCCTCGCTGCCCTGCTGAAGCGGCAGCGCACCGGGGCCGGGTGTTTCCTTGACACCAGCCTCTTCGAAACAGTTCTTGCCTGGCAGTCCTTTGGCCAGGCGGCGGCGCAACAGGCCGGCCCGGACCTCGGACGCGGGCGCGGGCTGATCACCGGCGGCGCCGCCTGTTACCAGATCTATCCGACCGCCGACGACCGCTTTGTCGTCCTCGCCGCCCTCGAAGCCAAGTTCTGGCACGCCTTCTGTTGCGCCGTGGAACGCCCCGACTGGATTGACCGGCAGCAGGAGCCGCTGCCGCAGACCGCCCTGATTGCCGAGCTGCGGGCGTTCTTTGCCAGCGCCGACCGCGACGCCTGGGTGGCGCGCCTGGCACGGGTCGACTGCTGTTTCGAGCCGCTGCTCGAACCGGAGGAAGTCCTGCGCCAGCCGCAGGTGGTCGCTCGCCATCTGCTGGCCCCCGCAGTGGGCAATTCGTTGCCGGCCGATATCCTCCTGCCGCTGCATGTCGATGGCGAGCCGCCCCGCTCCCGGCGACCGCTGGTCACGGTGGCGGCCGAAGATGTGGCCGCCCGCTGGCGCACCCCTTTCGTCCCCGCTCCGGAGGTCCGATGAAAAATCTTCCCGCACTAAAAGATGCCATTCTGGAAGTGAGCGGGCCCGTCGCCCTGCTCAGCTTTAACCGCGATGACGTGCGCAACGCCCTTACCGGTACCGCCCTGGTCGAGGATATCGTGCAGGCCGTCGCCTGGGTCAATGCCTCCCCCGCGATCTCGGTCCTGATCCTGACCGGCAACGGCGCCGCCTTTTCCGCCGGCGGCAATATCAAGCAGATGCAGGCACGCGAGGGGATTTTCGCCGGCTCGGCCCTCGCCATCGAGGAGAACTACCGGCACGGCATCCAGCGCCTGACCCTGGCGATGGCGGCGGCGGAGGTGCCGCTGATCGCCGCCGTCAACGGCGCCGCCGTCGGCGCCGGCTTCGATCTCGCCTGCATGTGCGATCTGCGCCTGGCCAGTCACGGCGCGGTCTGCGGCGAAACCTTCATCAACCTCGGCATCATTCCGGGGGATGGCGGTGCCTGGTACCTGCAGCGCCTGGTCGGTTACCAGCGTGCTGCCGAACTGACTCTGACCGGCCGCATGATCGGGGCGGAGGAAGCGTTCGCCCTCGGCCTCTTCCTGGAACTCTGCGATCCTGACGCCCTCCTGAGCCGGGCCCGGGAGCTGGCCGCGACCATTGCCGCCAAGCCGCCGCAGGCGGTGCGCCTCGCCAAGCGCCTGCTCGGCCTCGCCCGCAACCATGATCTGCCCGCAACCCTCGCCTTTTCGGCGGCCTTTCAGGGGATGCTGCACCAGAGCGACGATCACCTCGAGGCGGTCAACGCTTTTCTCGAAAAACGTCCCGGCCGCTTCAGCGGGCGCTAGGCAGAGCGACCGTCCTGCGCTGTAAACGACGGTGATACCAGTGTCACCATCGCAACAGGGGTGATCGGATGTGGTCGCCCCTGTTCCCTTCAAGGCAGATGCCGTGCGCCGGCCCAGGCCCCCGGTTGAGCGGGGTTGCGCGGGACGGACGGCCGTGGCGGCGGCAGGGGGCGCCGCTTGGTATCTTCTTTGCTCTATAGGCCGCCAGGCTTTGCATAGGACCCAGTGGTCCTATAAGTCCCATAGGACCTATGAGACAAATGGGACCTATGAAACCCTGAGCCCGAGATCCCCACAGGAGGCCCCACCCATGAAGATCCTCGTCTGCATCAAGCAGGTTCCGGATTTGGAATCGCGCTTCAAGCTCAACGCCGCCGGGACCTGGTACAGCGAACAGGACCTCGCCTGGCGCATGAACGAGTACGACGAATACGCCGTCGAACAGGCGGTGCAGCTCAAGGAGGCGAGCGGCGGCGAACTGGTGGTGTTGAGCCTCGGCCCCGAGCGGGTGCGCGAAGCGCTTAAAAAGGCGCTGGCGATGGGGGCCGACCGCGGCGTCCACCTGCAGGACGATGCCAGCTTCGCGAAGGACCCCTCCCAGATTGCCGCGGCAATCGCCGCCTACGCCAAGGACGAGCAGTTCGACGTCGTCTTCACCGGCCTGCAGTCCCAGGACCGCGGCAGCGCCCAGGTCGGCGTGCTGCTCGCCGCAGCCCTCGGCCTCAACGCCGTCACCACCATCGTCGACTTTAGCCTGGCGGGGAGCGTCGCCACCGTCAAGCGCGAGCTCGAAGGGGGGGTGAAGGCCGTCGTCGAAGTAACCCTGCCGGCCCTCTTCACCTGCCAGCTGGGACTGAACACCCCGCGCTACCCGACCCTGCCCAACATCATGAAGGCGAAGAAGAAAGAGATCGCCGCCCTGCCGGTGAGCGTTCCGGAAGGGCGCACCACCACCCTCAAGACCGCTTATCCGGAGAAGAAGGGGGGCGGGCTGGTGCTCGAAGGGGAGGTCGGCGCCCTCGCCGACCAGCTGCTGGCGCTGCTGAAAGAAAAGACCGCCGTGCTGCGCTAGTGCCGAAACCACCACCCGCCAACCAGGGAGAGACCCGATGAAAGCCTTGCTCGTTGCCGAATCCCGCCAGGGAGAGCTCCTCGCCGCCAGCTACGAACCGCTCGCCTTTGCCCAGAAACTCGGGGCCCAGAGCGCCATGTTCCTGGTCGGCAGCCGCCAGAGCCTGCCCCAGTTTGATGGCCCCCTCTACTTCGCCGACGCCGGCGCCGCCGGCGACTACCAGCCCGACCTGCACAAGGCGCTCTTGCAGCAGGCGATCGCGAAAGAGCAGCCCGATCTGGTCGTCTTTTGCCACTCCTCCTACGGCTGGGACCTCGCGCCGCGCCTCGCCGCCGCCCTGGCGGCGCCGCAGATCTCCGAGGTGATCGACATCGTCGAGGGGGGCTACCTGGTGCCGGCCTGCAATGCCAAGCTGCGCCGCACCGTCGCCGCCAAGGGCCCGGTCACCATCGTCACCCTGCAGGCCGGCGCCTTCAGCCTCTCCGCCCCCCCCGCCGGCAGTCCGCAGCTTGAAGAGCTCAGCGTCGCCGGCGCCGACAGCGGCATCCGCCTGACCGGCTACGAAGCCGCCGAGAAGGGGGGCGTCGATCTCGGCAAGGCCGAGGTGATCGTCAGCGCCGGGCGCGGCATCGGCAAGCCGGAGAACCTGGCGCTGATCGAAGCGCTGGCGAAAGCGTTGCACGGTGAATACGGGGCGAGTCGGCCGGTGGTCGATGCCGGCTGGGCCGACCACAGCCGGCAGGTCGGCTCCACCGGGCAGACGGTGGCGCCCAAGCTCTACGTCGCCTGCGGCATCAGCGGAGCGATCCAGCACCTGGCCGGGATGAAGAAATCGGACTACATCGTCGCCATCAACACCGACAAGGAGGCGCCGATCGGCGAAGTCGCCGACGTGCTGGTGGTCGCCGACCTCAAGCAGTTCGTCCCCGCGCTGACGGCGAAACTGGCGAAGTAAACCGACGAGCCGTTGCCACAGAGGCACGGAGACACAGAGAAACCTTCAGTCAAGATTTTTCTCTGTGAACTCTGTGTCTCCGTGGCCAACTTTAAGACTATTAAGAAAGGTCAAAGCCATGTCAGACGTTTTCGTAGTTGAAGCCCTGCGCACCCCCTTCGGCTCTTTCGGTGGCGTGCTTGCCGATGTCCCGGCGCCGCGCCTCGGTGCCGCCGTGGTCGCCGCGCTGGTCGCGCGCTGCGGTATCCAGCCCGCCGATGTTCAGGAATTCATCGCCGGCCAGGTGATCTCCGGCGGCTGCGGCCAGGCCCCGGCGCGCCAGGCGATGCGCTTCGCCGGCCTCCCCGACGGCATCCCGGCGATGACCATCAACAAGGTCTGCGGCAGTGGCCTGAAAGCGATGATGCTTGCCGCCGATTCGATCCGCCTCGGCGAGAGCGGCGTCGTCATCGCCGGCGGCATGGAGAATATGTCGCTCGCCCCCTACGCCCTGCCGGCGGCCCGTTACGGCATGCGCATGGGGAATGGCGAGGCGGTCGACCTGCTGATCCACGACGCCCTGCGCGATCCTTACACTGGCCGCCACATGGGGGAGGTGACCGAGGATGTCATTGCCGCCAAGGGGCTCAGCCGCGCCGCCCAGGACGAGTACGCCCTCGACTCCTATCGCCGCGCGCAAAAGGCGCAGCGCGACGGCGTCTTCGCCCGCGAGATCGTGCCGGTGGTCAAGCAGGGGCGCAAGGGGGAGACGGTGGTCGACAGCGACGAGGAGCCGGCGCGGGTCGATTTCGACAAGTTCGCCGGTCTCAAGGCGGTCTTCCGCAAGGAGGGGAGTATTACCGCCGGTAACGCCTCGACCATCAACGACGGCGCCGCCTTCGTCCTCCTCGCCGGGGAGGAGGCAGTCAAGCGCCACGGCTTCAAACCCCGCGCCCGTCTCGTCGCCTACGCCACCAACAGCCTGCATCCCGACCAGTTCCCGGTGGCGCCGATCGGCGCCATCGAGCGGGTCTGCGCCAAGGCCGGGTTGAAACCGGCCGAGCTCGACCTGTTCGAGATCAACGAGGCTTTCGCTGCGGTCGCCCTGCTGGCGATCGACAGCCTGAAGCTCGATCGCGAGCGGGTCAACATCCACGGCGGCGCCGTCGCCATCGGCCACCCGGTCGGCGCCAGCGGCGGACGGCTGGTCGCCACCCTGCTCAACGGCCTCGAACGGCGGCAAAAACGCTACGGCCTCGCCACCCTCTGCATCGGCGGCGGTGAGGCGGTGGCGGCGATCTTCGAACGACTTTAAGGCTGTTGGCCACGGAGACACAGAGGTCACAGAGGGAAATTCAAATCCAAAGCTGACTTAAGAATAAGCTCTAAACAAGAATTATGAATTTCTCTGTATCTCCGTGTCTCTGTGGTGAGGGTAAAAGATTTCGATTCGAGGAGGAGATGAGATGGCAATCGAGCGGATCATGGTGGTCGGCGCCGGCCAGATGGGGGGCGGCATCGCCCAGGTCGCGGCGCAGGCCGGGTTCGAAGTGGTGCTCAACGATCTTAAGGCCGAATATGTCGAGAAGGGGCTCGCCTTCATGGGCAAGCTCCTCGACCGCAACATCGAAAAAGGGAAGCTGACGGCCGAGCAGAAGGCGGCCACCCTCGGCCGCATCACCCCCTCGACCGCCCTCGAAGACGCCGCCGGCGTCGACTTCGTGGTCGAGGCGGCGAGCGAGCAGATGGCAATCAAGGCGGAGATCTTCCGCAGCCTCGATCGCGTCGCCCGCCCCGGGGTGATCCTGGCGAGCAACACCTCGTCGTTGCCGATCACCGAAATCGCCGCCGTCACCGGCCGTCCCGAAAGCGTCATCGGCATGCATTTCATGAACCCGGTGCCGGTGATGCAGCTGGTCGAGATCATCCGCGGCATCGCCACCAGCGACGCCGTTTACCAGAGTGTCGAAGGGCTGGCCAGGCAGCTCGGCAAGGTGCCGGTGGAGGTCAACGACTACCCCGGCTTCATCTCCAACCGGGTGCTGATGCCGATGATCAACGAGGCGATCTACTGCCTCTACGAGGGGGTCGCCTCGGTGGAGGCGATCGACACGGTGATGAAGCTGGGGATGAATCACCCGATGGGTCCGCTCACCCTGGCCGACTTCATCGGTCTCGACACCTGCCTGGCGATCATGGAGGTCCTTTACGAGGGGTTCGCCGACAGCAAGTATCGTCCCTGCCCGCTGCTGCGCAAGATGGTCAAGGCCGGCTGGCTCGGCAAGAAGAGCGGCAAGGGCTTCTACACCTACTGAAACGGGAGAGTGCACATGGAGTTTAGCAACCTGCTGCTGGAAATCGAAGCCGGCGTCGCCGTCGTCACCGTCAATCGCCCCGCCGCCCTCAACGCCCTGAGCGCCGCGGTTTTGGAAGAGCTGAACAGCGCCTTCGGGCTGCTGCGCGACGATCCCCAGGTCGCCTGCGTGATCCTCACCGGCGCCGGACCCAAGGCCTTCGTCGCCGGCGCCGACATCGCCGCGATGCAGCCCCTCGACGCGGTCAGTGCCGCGAGCTTCGCCCGCCTCGGCCACGCCCTGATGAACCGCATCGAGACATTTCCCAAGCCGGTGATCGCCGCGGTCAACGGCTTCGCCCTTGGGGGCGGCTGCGAGCTGGCGATGGCCTGCGATATCCGCCTCGCCAGCGACAACGCCAGGTTCGGCCAGCCCGAGGTCAACCTCGGTGTCATCCCCGGCTTCGGCGGCACCCTGCGCCTGGCGCGGCTGGTCGGCAAGGGGCGGGCCAAGGAGCTGATCTTCACCGGCGACATGATCGACGCCGCCGAAGCCTGCCGCATCGGTCTCGCCAACCGGGTGGTGGCGGCCGACCAGCTCCTCCCCGAGGCGAAGAAGCTGGCGGCGAAGATTGCTGCCAAGGGGCCGCTGGCGGTGCGTTTTGCCAAGGAGGCGATCGACAGCGGCCTGGAGATGGACCAGGACCGGGCCGGCCGCTTCGAGGCGGACCTCTTCGGCCTCTGCTTCGCCAGCGCCGACCAGAAGGAAGGGATGAGCGCCTTCCTCGAAAAACGCCAGGCCAAGTTCAGCGGCCGCTGAAAGGTGACCCGGCGATGCATCTCGACCTCACGGAAGAACAGAGCCTGATCCGCGACACCGCCCGCGAGTTCGCCCGCGCCGAGCTCGAGCCGGTGGCGGCGGCCCTCGACCGCGGCGAAAACCCGGAAGCCTTCTTCGCCAACCTGCAGAAGCTCGCCGAGCTCGGTTTCATGGGGCTCAACGTGCGCAGTGAGTACGGCGGCGCCGAGGCCGGGGTGATCGCCTTCAGCGTCGCCCTCACCGAGCTGGCGCGGGCCTGCGCCGCGACGGCGGTGACGGTCTCGGTCAACAACATGGTCTGCGAGGTAATCCAGGAGGTCGGCAGCGCGGCCCAGCGCCAGCGCTACATCCCGCGCATCTGCTCCGGCGCGTATCGCGCCGGCGCCTTCGCCCTCACCGAGCCGGGGGCCGGCTCCGACCCGGCGGCGCTGACCACCCAGGCAGTCCGCGACGGCGACCACTGGCTCCTCAACGGCAGCAAGATCTTCATCACCAGCGCCCCCTACGCCGGCGTCTTCGTGGTCTGGGCGGTGACCGACCGCAGCGCGCCGAAAGGGAAGGGGATCAGCTGTTTCCTGGTCGAGGCCGGCACCCCCGGTTGCAGCGTCGGCCGCGCCGAGGAGAAGCTGGGGCAGCACGCCTCGGTCACCAGCGAGCTCCATTTCCAGGATTGCCGGGTGCCGGCCGACGCCCTGATGGGCCGGCTCAACGATGGCTTTCGCATCGCCGTGGCCGAACTCTGCGGCGGCCGCATCGGCATTGGCTCCCTCGCGCTCGGCATCGGCCTGGCGGCGCTCGACGCCGCCACCCGCTACGCCCTGGAGCGCAAGCAGTTCGGCCAGCCGATCGCCGACTTCCAGGCGATCCAGTGGAAGATCGCCGACAGCGGCACCGAACTCGAGGCGGCGCGGCTGCTGCTGATGAACGCCGCCTTTCGCAAGGAGCAGCGGCGCAGCTTCGCCAAGGAGGCGTCGATGGCCAAGCTCTTCGCCAGCGAGGCGGCTAACCGCGCCTGTTACGAGGCGCTGCAGATCTTCGGTGGCTACGGTTACACCACCGAGTTTCCGGTCGAACGCTACTGCCGGGATGCCCGGGTGACCACCCTCTACGAAGGGACCAGCGAAATCCAGCGGCTCATCATCGCGCGCGAGATCCTGCGCGGGTTCGCTTGAAAAACCTGGAATTGGCCACAGAGACACTGAGGACACAGAGAGAAAATCGACATCAGCAGCTTCAGGCAAGGGGTTAACCCTTACAAGACGTTGCTTTCTCTGTGTCTCCGTGACTCTGTGGCAAACAAATCGAATCCCTATCAAGTAACCAAGGAGGCGCCATGTATTTCGAACTGACCGAGGAACAGAAACTGATCCGCCAGACCGTGCGCGAGTTCGCCGAAAAGGAGATCAAGCCCGGGGCCGCCGTGCGCGACGAGACGGAAAGCTTCGATCGCCTTCTGATGCATGACCGGGTCGCCGAGCTCGGCCTCGCCGGCATCGTCTTTCCCGAAGAGTACGGCGGCGCCGGCGCCGACTACATCAGCTACGCCATCGCCGTCGAGGAGCTCTCGCGGGTCTGCGCCTCCACCGGGGTGACCCTTTCGGCCCACCTCTCCCTCGGTGCCAACCCGATTTACCTCTTCGGCAGCGAGGAGCAGAAGCAGAAGTTCCTCGTCCCCCTCGCCGAGGGGAGCAAGCTCGGCGCCTTCGCCCTGACCGAGACCTCGGCCGGCTCCGACGCCGGCGGCACCAAGACCACCGCGGTGCGCGACGGCGACAGCTGGGTCCTCAATGGCACCAAGATCTTCTGCACCAACGGCGGCGAGGCGGAGATCTATATCGTCTTCGCCCGCAGCGACCGCAGCGCCGAGAAACACCACGGCATCAGCGCCTTCATCGTCGAAAAGGAGACCCCCGGCTTCAGCTTTGGCAAGAAGGAGTCGAAGATGGGGATCCGCTCCTCGCCGACCCGGGAGCTGGTCTTCGACAACTGCCGGATTCCCGCCGAGAATCTCCTCGGCCCCGAGGGGAGCGGCTTCAAGGTGGCGATGAAGACCCTCGACGGCGGCCGCATCGGTATCGCCTCCCAGGCCCTCGGTATCGCCCAGGGGGCCTATGAAGCAGCCCTCGCCTACGCCCGCGAGCGCCGGCAGTTCGACCAGCCGATCGCCGGTTTCCAGGCGGTGCAGTTCCTGCTCGCCGACATGGCGCTGCGTATCGAGGCGGCGCGGCTGCTGGTCTACCAGTCGGCCTGGCGGGCGAGCGCCGGCCTCTCCTACGGCAAGGAGTCGGCGATGGCCAAGCTTGCCGCCTCGGAGACCGCCATGTGGGTGACGACCAAGGCGGTGCAGATTCACGGGGGCTACGGTTATACCCGCGACTTCCCGGTCGAGCGGATGATGCGCGACGCCAAGATCACCGAGATCTACGAGGGGACGAGCGAAGTACAGCGCATCGTCATCGGCGCCGCGGTCACCAAAGGCTAGAGGTCTTTCATAGGTCCGATAAGTCCCATAGGACCCATGAGACCAATGGGACCTATGAAAATCGTAAAGGAGTTAACACCATGAAAGCCAACCTCGATGAAGGCCTCTCCCTTTTGCAGCAGCTGAGCAAAGAGGAACTGATCGCGATCATCGTCGATGACGCCAAGAACTGGCTCGCCCACGACGGGCTCTGGTTTCAGGCGGTGGAGCAGCGCTCCGGGATGGAGGCGGCGATCGCCGCCGACAAGGATGCCTGGGAGAGGTTCACCGTGATCGAGGCGAAGCGCATCATGGCGCGCCTCGGCCTCGCCCCCGGCGGCGGCATCCCGGCGCTGGTCGAGTGCCTCAAGCACCGCCTCTACGCCCGCCTCAACCTGCAGGAGGCGCTCGAGGTGAGCGACAGCCGGGCCGTCTTCCGCATGGTCGACTGCCGGGTGCAGTCGGCGCGCAAGCGCCGCGGCCTTGCCGATTTCCCCTGCAAGACGGTGGGGATCGTCGAGTACGCCGGCTTCGCCAGCACCATCGATGCGCGCATCGTCACCCGCTGCATCGCCTGTCCCCCCGACCCCCATCCGGACGACTACTGGTGCGCCTGGGAGTTCACCCTCGCCGACGGCGCGGCGTGACGAGCTGTCCCGGATGGCGTCACCGCCGTTGCCTTTGTTTACAGCCGGGGCGCCCCGGGGAGCCGGTGCGGCAGGAAAGAAAAGTAACCTTTTCAATGATTACCGATAGCTGGACTTTTCCGGTGAAATTGTCGTTGCGCTGCAAGGGGGGTTGGTATCACCCGTGCAATCGAGGGGAGTGAACCCTTTGATTGACGGCAACCGTCTCAGGCAGGGAGTGGAGCCATGGAAAGCTACCCCAGTTTGGATTTCCAGTTGGGAGATGAGGTCGAGCTGCTGCGCGACACCGTGCGCAGCTTCGCTCGCGCCGAGATCGCCCCGCGCGCGGCCGAGATCGACCGCAGCAACAACTTTCCCATGGATTTGTGGCCCAAGATGGGAGCGCTCGGCCTGCTCGGCATCACCGTCGGCGAGGAGTACGGCGGCGCCGAGATGGGCTACCTCGAGCATGTCGTTGTGATGGAGGAGCTCAGCCGCGCCTCTGCCTCGGTCGCCCTCTCCTACGGTGCCCACTCCAATCTCTGCGTCAACCAGATCTTCCGCAACGGCACCCCCGAGCAGCGCGCCCGCTACCTGCCGAAGCTGGTGAGTGGCGAGCAGGTCGGGGCCCTCGCCATGAGCGAGGCCGGCGCCGGTTCCGATGTCGTCAGCATGCGCCTGCGCGCCGACAAGGAGGGGGACCACTATCTTCTCAATGGCCACAAGATGTGGATCACCAACGGCCCCGAGGCCGACACCTTCGTCGTCTATGCCAAGACCGACATGGAGGCGGGTCCGCACGGCATCACCGCCTTCATCGTCGAACGGGACTTCCCCGGTTTTTCCACGGCGCAAAAACTCGACAAGCTCGGCATGCGCGGTTCCGGGACCTGCGAGCTGGTCTTCGAGAACTGCGAGGTCCCGGAGGCGAACGTCCTTGGCAGCGTCGGCAAAGGGGTCAAGGTGCTGATGAGCGGCCTCGACTACGAACGGGTCGTCCTCGCCGGTGGCCCCCTCGGCATCATAGCGGCCTGTCTCGATGTCGTCCTCCCCTACCTTCATGAGCGCAAGCAGTTCGGCCATCCGATCGGCCAGTTCCAGCTGATGCAGGGGAAGCTCGCCGACATGTACACCACCTTCAACGTCTGCCGGGCCTATGTCTACACTGTGGCCAAGGCCTGTGGCGGCAAGGGATCGCTGCGCAAGGACGCGGCAGGGGCGATCCTCTACGCCGCCGAACGCGCCACCTGGATGGCGCTGGAGGCGATCCAGTGTCTCGGCGGCAACGGCTACATCAACGACTATCCGACCGGGCGGCTGCTGCGTGACGCCAAGCTCTACGAAATCGGCGCCGGTACCAGCGAGATCCGGCGCATGCTGATCGGGCGCGAGCTCTTCGAGCAGACGACCTGAGGGTCGGGACGGGACCAGGATGAGCAGGACAGAAGGTCCGATCATGATGACGGTGCTGGCCGAGCGGCTGCAGGTGCAGTGGTTCCGGCCGCAGCAAGCGGCCGGAACCGCTACCCAGCCGACCGTGGTGCTGCTGCACGAGGCCCTAGGCAGTATCGCCCAGTGGCGCGGCTTTCCGCAAACCCTGGCCGACGCCACCGGCCTGCCGGTGATGGCCTATGACCGCTGCGGCTTCGGTGGCTCCCAGGCGCTGATGGCGCCCCGCGGCCTCGACTACCTCGATCGCGAACTCGCCAGTCTCGACGCCCTGCTGAGCGCCTGCGACATCCAGCGGCCGCTCCTCTTCGGCCACAGCGACGGTGCGACCCTGGCTCTGCTTTACGCGGCCGCCTTCCCGGAGCGACCGCTGGCGGTGATCAGCGAAGCGGCCCATCTCTTCGTCGAGGAGGCGACCCTGGCGGGAATCCGTGCCGTGGTCCAGCGCTGGCAGAACAGCGACCTCTGCCAGCGCCTCAGCCGTTACCACGGGGCGAAGGCCGAAACGGTCTTTGCCACCTGGGCCGAGACCTGGCTCGACCCGGCCTTCCGCAGCTGGAACGTCGAGGCGCAGATGGCCGCGGTGCGCTGCCCGGTTCTCGCCCTGCAGGGCGAAAACGACGAGTTCGGCACCGTCCGCCAGCTGCAGGCGGTAGTGGACGGGGTGGGTGGCCGCTGCCGCAGCTGCCTGCTCGCCGATTGCGCCCACGTTCCCCACCGCCAGGCCGAAGCCGAGGTGCTGGCCGAAGTGTGCGACTTCCTCGGCGAACTGGTCGCCGCCTGATCCCGGAGGGACGATGGAGATTCGCAACCCCAACTATCGCGCAGCAACCGCCGCCATCTTCGGCGCCGCCCCCTTTATCGGCGAGCTCGGCATCGAAGCGGTGACCATCGCTCCCGGCCGCGTCGAAACGCGCCTGGCGGTGACGGCGCGCCACCAGCAGCAGGACGGGTTTATCCACGCCGGGGTCCAGGCGACCCTCGCCGACCATACCGCCGGCGCCGCGGCCTTTACCGTGATCGGCGCCGACCAGCTGGTTTTGACCAGCACCTTCACGATCAACCTCCTCGCCGCCGCGCGGGGCGAGGAGTTGTGGGCCCGGGCCGAGGTGATCAAGGCCGGGCGCCGCCTGGTAGTGGCCGAGGCGAGCGTCTATGTACGGCAGGCCGCGGCCGAACAGCTGGTGGCCCGGGCGCTGGTGACCCTCGCCGTGCTGCCGCGGCCGACGAAAAATAGCGAGGACCACCCGCAAGGGTAGGGGACGGCGAATACCATGACCCTTCTCAAGAGTTCGATCAACAGCCAGAGTGAGGAATTCCGCGCCAATGCCGAGGCGCTGCGGCGCCAGGTCGCCGACCTCGAGGAGCAGGTCGCGCGGATCAAGCGTGGTGGCGGCGAGCAGTCCTGCGCCAAGCATGTCGGTCGCGGCAAGCTGCTGCCGCGGGAGCGCATCCGCCACCTCCTCGATGTCGGCTCCCCCTTCCTCGAACTCTCCCAGTTCGCCGCCTTCAACATGTACGGCGGTTCGATCCCGGCCGCCGGGCTGATCACCGGCATCGGCCGGGTGGCGGGGGAGGAGTGCATGATCGTGGCCAACGACGCTACGGTCAAGGGGGGGACCTACTTTCCGATCACCGTCAAGAAGCACCTGCGCGCCCAGGAGATCGCCGCGGAGAATCATCTCCCCTGCATCTACCTGGTCGACTCGGGGGGTGCCAACCTCCCGGAGCAGGACCAGGTCTTCCCCGACCGCGAGCACTTCGGCCGCATCTTCTACAACCAGGCGACCCTCTCGGCCCGCAACATCCCGCAGATCGCCGTGGTGATGGGGTCCTGCACCGCCGGCGGCGCCTACGTCCCGGCGATGGCCGACGAGAGCGTCATCGTCAAGGGGAACGGCACCATCTTCCTCGGCGGCCCGCCGCTGGTCAAGGCGGCGACCGGCGAGGTGGTGACGGCCGAGGAGCTCGGCGGCGCCGAGGTCCACTGCCGCACCTCGGGGGTGACCGACCACTACGCCGAGAACGACGAGCACGCCCTCGCCATCACCCGGCGCATCGTCGGCCACCTCAACCGTCGCAAGCCGCCGCTCGGCCTGAAGCTGCGCCCGGTGCAGGAACCCCTCTACGACCCGGCGGAGATCGACGGCATCATCCCCGCCGACGTGCGCAAGCCCTACGACGTGCGCGAGGTGATCGCCCGGCTGGTCGACGGCAGCGAGTTCGACGAGTTCAAGCAGCTCTTCGGCGCCACCCTGGTCTGCGGTTTCGCCCACATCTTCGGCTACCCGGTGGGGATCGTCGCCAACAACGGCATCCTCTTTTCCGAGTCGGCCCTTAAAGGGGCGCACTTCATCGAGCTCTGCAGCCAGCGCGGCATCCCGCTGATCTTTTTGCAGAACATCACCGGCTTCATGGTCGGCAGCAAGTACGAGGCGGGCGGCATCGCCAAGGATGGCGCCAAGATGGTCACCGCCGTCGCCTGCGCCGCCGTCCCCAAGTTCACCGTCCTGATCGGCGGCAGTTTCGGCGCCGGCAACTACGGCATGTGCGGTCGCGCCTACGGTCCGCGCCTCCTCTTCATGTGGCCCAACGCGCGCATCTCGGTGATGGGGGGCGAACAGGCGGCGAGCGTCCTCGCCCAGGTCAAGCGTGACGCCCTCGAGGCGGCCGGCGGCAGCTGGAGCCGGGACGAGGAGGAAGCCTTCAAGGCGCCGATCCGTGAACAGTACGAGACCCAGGGGCACCCCTACTACGCCAGCGCCAGACTCTGGGACGACGGCATCATCAAGCCGGCCGACACCCGCATGGTCCTCGGCCTCGGGCTGTCGGCGGCGCTCAACGCGCCGATCGCCAAAACCGACTTCGGCATTTTCAGGATGTGAGCCATGAGCAATGCAGCCCTATTGAGTGAAACCGACGAGTACGGCCGGGCCACCATCACCCTCAACCGGCCCGACCTGCACAACGCTTTCGACGACACCCTGATCAGTTCGCTGACCTCGGAGCTGCGTCGCCTCGACCGCGACGACAACGTGCGGGTGGTGCTGCTGGCGGCGCGCGGCAAGAGCTTTTCCTCCGGCGCCGATCTCAACTGGATGCGGCGCATGGCCGATTACTCCTTCGAGGAGAATCTCGCCGATGCCATGGACCTGGCGGAGCTGATGAAGACCCTCGCCAACCTCGCCAAGCCGACCATCGCCCTGGTACAGGGGGCGGCGATCGGCGGCGGCGTCGGCCTGGTCGCCTGCTGCGACATCGCCCTGGCGACCACCGAGGTCACCTTCTGCCTTTCCGAGGTGAAGCTCGGCCTGATCCCGGCGGTCATCTCCCCCTACGTCGCCGCCGCCATCGGGCCGCGGGCCACCCGGCGCTACTTCATCACCGCCGAGCGCTTCGATGCCGCCGAGGCGCATCGTCTCGGCCTCGTTCACGAGCTGGTCCCCCCCGGGGAGCTCGAAGCCCGGGCGGACAGCCTCAGCCGGCTGCTGCTGCGCAACAGCCCCCGGGCGATGGCCTCGGTCAAGGAGCTGGTTGCCGAAGTGTCGCTCAGCTTTCTCGACGATGACCTGATCGCCGACACCGCCGAGCGGATCGCCGAAGCGCGGGCTTCGGACGAGGGGCGCGAAGGGCTCTCGGCCTATCTCGAAAAACGCCCACCCAACTGGATCCGGGGATGATGCGATGATCGCCAAGCTGCTGATAGCCAACCGCGGCGAGATTGCCTGCCGCATCATCCGTACCGCCCGCCGGCTCGGCATTGCCACGGTGGCGGTCTATTCCGACGCCGACCGCTGTGCGCGCCATGTCGAACTCGCCGACGAAGCCCAGCACCTCGGGCCGGCGCCGGCGCGGGAGAGCTACCTCGCCGGCGACCGTATCCTCGCCGCGGCCCGCGCCAGTGGCGCCGACGCCATCCATCCCGGCTACGGCTTTCTGGCCGAGAACGCCCCCTTTGCCGCCGCCTGCGGCGAGGCCGGACTGATCTTCGTCGGCCCGCCGGTAGCGGCGATCGAGGCGATGGGGTCCAAAAGCGCCGCCAAGCAGATCATGAGCGCGGCCGGCATCCCCCTCGTCCCCGGCTACCACGAGAGCGACCAGTCGGACGAGCGCCTGCGCCGCGCCGCCGACGCCATCGGTTACCCGCTGCTGATCAAGGCGAGCGCCGGTGGCGGCGGCAAGGGGATGCGGGTGGTGAACCACGGCGACGACTTTGCCGACGCCCTCGCCGGCGCGCGGCGCGAGGCGGCCGCCGCCTTCGGCGACGACCGGGTGCTGCTCGAACGCTACCTGCAGCGTCCCCGCCACGTCGAGGTCCAGGTCTTCGGCGACAGCCAGGGGAACCTGCTCCATCTCTTCGAGCGCGACTGCTCGATCCAGCGCCGGCACCAGAAGGTGATCGAGGAGGCGCCCGCCCCCGGCCTCGCCCCCGACCTGCGCGCGGCGATGGGCGCCACCGCGGTGGCGGCGGCGCGGGCGATCGCTTATGTCAGCGCCGGCACCGTCGAGTTCCTCCTCGATCACGACGGCTCCTTCTATTTCATGGAGATGAACACCCGTCTCCAGGTCGAGCACCCGGTCACCGAGATGATTACCGGCCAGGACCTGGTCGAATGGCAGTTGCGGGTCGCGGCCGGAGCAGCGCTCCCCGCCTCCCAGCAGGAGCTGACGATCAGCGGCCATGCCATCGAGGCGCGGATCTATGCCGAGGACCCGGCGCGCAACTTCCTCCCCGCCACCGGCCGCATTCGTCATCTGCGCCAGCCGCCGGAATCGCCCCATGTGCGGATCGACAGCGGGGTGCGCGAGGGGGACGAGGTCAGCATCCACTACGACCCGATGCTCGCCAAGCTGATCGTCTGGGACCGGGACCGGCCACGGGCGGTGCGGCGCCTGCAGCAGGCCCTCGGCGCTTTCCAGGTTGCCGGGGTGAGCTCCAACCTCGGCTTTCTCGCCACCCTCTGCGCCCACCCGGCCTTTGCCGCCGCCGATCTCGATACCGCCTTTATCGAGCGCCACGCCACCGAGCTCTTCCCCGAGCCCGGGCCGGTCAGCGAACGGATGCTGGCCCTCGCCACCCTGGCGCTGCTGCTGCGGCGTAACGCCGAGGCGGCAACGGCTGCCGCCGCCAGCTCGGATCCCTGGTCCCCCTGGCATCGTACCGATGGCTGGCGCCTCAACTCCGATAACCACCACGAGTTCGGTTTCAGCGACGGCGGCGAGCGCCTCGCCGTCACCGTCCATTATCGCGGCGACTCTTACCTCTTCGACCTGCCGGGCGGGCAGCTCAGCGCCAGTGGCGCCATCGACAGCTCCGGGGAGCTCTGTGCCGAACTGGGGGGAGAGCGTTGCCGGGTGACGGTGGTGCAGCACGGTCGCGAGCTGACCATCCTCAGCGGCGGCCGCAGCCACCTGCTCCTCCTCGACGATCCGGGGCTCCAGGTTGCGGCCGAGACGGGGGGCGGACGGCTCACCGCGCCGATGCCGGGGAAGGTCGTGGCGCTCCTGGTCAAGACGGGCGACCGCGTCGAGCGGGGCGCCAGGCTGGCGATCCTCGAGGCGATGAAGATGGAGCACACCATCACCGCCCCCGCCGCCGGGGTGGTGGCGAGCCTCCCCTTTGCTGTCGGGGCCATCGTCAGCGAAGGGGTCGAACTGCTCAGTATTGTGCCGGACGCGGAGGAGGGATGAAGCTGCCGCGCCAGGTCAGGCTGGTCGAGGTCGGCCCCCGTGACGGCCTGCAGAACGAAGCGGGCGCGGTCCCGACGGCGACCAAGATTGCCTTCATCGACCGGCTCAGCGCCACCGGCCTGAAGGCGATCGAGGCGACCAGTTTCGTCGCGCCGCAGGCGGTGCCGCAGCTGGCCGACGCCGCCGCGGTGCTGGCCGGTATCGAGCGCCGGCCGGGGGTGGTGTACAGCGCGCTGGTCCCCAACCGGCAGGGACTGGAGCGGGCCCTGGCCGCCGGGGTCGAGGAGATCGCGCTTTTTGCCGCCGCCTCCGAGACCTTCTCACAGCAGAACATCCACTGCTCCATCGCCACCAGCCTGGAGCGCTTCGCCGAGGTCGCCGCCATCGCCCGGCCGCGGGGAATCCGGTTGCGCGGCTATATCTCCTGTGTCGCCGGCTGTCCCTACGAGGGAGCCGTACCTCCGCAGCGGGTGGCGGAACTCGCCGGTCGCCTGGCGGCCCTTGGCTGCGCCGAGGTCTCCCTCGGCGACACCATCGGCGTCGGCACCCCGGGCCAGATCCAGGCCCTGGTGAAAGAGGTGGCACAACAGGTGCCGGTGACGCGGCTGGCGGTCCATTGCCACGACACCTACGGCCAGGCGCTGGCCAACATCCTGGCCGCCCTTGAGGTCGGGGTCGCCGTCTTCGACAGCTCGGTCGCCGGTCTCGGCGGCTGTCCCTATGCGCCGGGAGCCTCGGGAAATGTGGCGAGCGAGGATCTCCTCTATCTCCTCAACGGGCTCGGCATCGAGAGCGGTGTCGATCTCGACGGGCTGATCGATGCCGGCTGTTTCATCAGCGCTGCCCTCGGCCGGCCGACCGGGTCAAAAGTGGCGCTGGCGCGCCGCGGGTGCGGCGCCGGCTGAGGCGGGAATCGACCCAAGAAGAGCAACGAAGACCGGCGCCCCGGCGTCGGACCATGAGCCCATGGATGCAGGCAGGGCAGGGAGAAGCGCGATGAAACTGAAAGAGATTCTGGTTTACCTCGACCCGACCCCGGCGAGTAACGACCGGGTGGCGGCGGCCCTGCTCCTGGCCCGCAAGCATGACGCCCGGCTGCGTGGCCTCTACGTCTACGAAGGGCCGGGGCAGCAGGACCCGGCCGCCGAGTTGGGCCGGGTACGCGAAGCCTTCGAGCGCCAGGTCGCGGCGGCCGGGGTCGCCAGCGGCTGGGTGGCGGTCGATCTCGGCTTCACCAAGATCAGCCTGGTGGAGATGCTCGGCTACCAGTGCTGTTTCGCCGACCTGCTGGTGGTGAGTCAGCCGGCGGTAGAGAAGGACGGGTTGGCGGGAATGGCGCGGCTCCTGCTCGGCGCCGGCTGCCCGGTGCTGGTGGTGCCGCTGGCGAATTGCCCGCTGCGCCTCGGCGAACGGGTGCTGGTCGCCTGGAAGGCCGGACCGAAAGCGTCGCGGGCGCTGCGCGATGCCCTGCCGCTGCTGGCCCTGGCCGAACAGGTCAGCCTGGTCTCGATCGGGAGTGGGGGGATCGGGATCGTCGACGAGAGCAGCCGGCTGCGTGACTATTGTAACGGTCACGGCCTGGCGGCGCTGGTCGAACAGATTCCCCGGACCAGCCTCGATGTCGGCGAAGACCTGCTCAACCTCGCCGCCGACCACGCCGCCGACCTGGTGGTGGTCGGGGTTCACGTTACCAGCCGCCGCGGCCGGCTCGAGCTGGGCGAGGTCGGCAACCGCCTCCTCAGCCAGATGACGGTGCCGATGCTCCTCGCCAACTGAGCGGTCCGGCGTCCCGGGGGAGCGATGCTCTATCCTTGACAACATCCGCCTATGCGGATATAAGAGAAACCATGAAGACGACGACGCGCCTGTTCAAAGCCCTGGCCGACGAAACCCGGCTGCGCATTCTTGCCCTGTTGCGGGAGGGGGAACTCTGCGTCTGCGATCTGATGGCGGTCCTGAACCTGCCGCAGTCGACGGTCTCGCGCCATCTCGCCTACCTGCGCAACGCCGGGCTGGTCGACGACCGGCGCCAGGGGGTCTGGATGTTCTACCGCCTCGCCGACGCCGGGAGTCCCTTCGCCGATGAGTTGCTGGCCCTGCTCGGCCGGCGGCTCGGCGAACTGGCGCAGGTACGCCGGGACCTCGAAGCGCTGCGGCGGCGGGAGGTGACCGGCGCTGCCGGCGGCTGCCGCTGAATTTTTTTACCCTGAGCTATCCGCCCAGGCGGATGTATTGGAGGTTGCAATGGTGAAAAAACGGGTCCTCTTTCTCTGTACCGGCAACTCCTGCCGCAGCCAGATGGCTGAAGGTCTCGTCAACCATGACTTCGCCGGGCGCGTCGCGGCTTTCTCCGCCGGGACCGAGCCGCACGGCCTCAACCCGCGGGCGGTGCAGGTGATGGCCGAACTCGGCATCGACATCAGCGCCAACAGCTCCGATCACATCAGCCGCTACGAATCACAGCCCTTCGACTACGTCATCACCCTTTGCGGCGATGCCAACGAGAAGTGCCCCCTCTTCTTCGGCGGGGTGCGGCGGCTGCACATGGGCTTCGACGACCCGCCGCGGGCGAGGGGGAGCGAGGACGAGGTGCTGGCGGTCTACCGCCGGGTGCGTGACGAGATCCGCCACACCATGCAGGACTTCTTCCGCCGGGAACTCGCAGCGGACCACTCCTGACCTGCCACGAAGGATGACAGCCATGACCACCCTCTCCAGACGCCTCTCCTTTCTCGATCGTTACCTCACCCTCTGGATTTTTCTCGCCATGCTGGTCGGCGTCGGCGCCGGCTGGTTCTTTCCCGGGATCAAGGAGTTCGTCAACCTCTTCAGCGTCGGTACCACCAATATCCCCATCGCCGCTGGCCTGATCCTGATGATGTATCCCCCCTTCGCCAAGGTTCGCTACGAGGAGTTGCCCGACGTTTTTGCCAACAAGCGCATCCTCGGCCTCTCCCTGCTGCAGAACTGGGTAATCGGCCCGCTTCTGATGTTCTTCCTTGCCATCATCTTCCTGCATGGCTATCCCGAGTACATGGTCGGCCTGATCCTGATCGGCCTGGCGCGCTGCATCGCCATGGTCATCGTCTGGAATGAGCTCGCCAAGGGAAACAGTGAATACGCCGCCGGACTGGTCGCCTTCAACAGCATCTTCCAGGTCCTCTTCTTCAGCGTCTACGCCTGGTTTTTCATCAGCGTGCTGCCACCCCTTTTCGGCCTGCAGGGGGCGGTGGTTGACATCACAATTGGCGCCATTGCCAGGAGCGTCTTCATCTATCTCGGCATCCCCTTCCTCGCCGGGGCCCTGACCCGGCTGATCGGCGTCAAGCTCCTCGGGCGCGAGCGCTACCACGCGGTGGTGGTGCCCAGAATCAGCCCGCTCACCCTGATCGCGCTCCTCTTCACCATCGTCGTCATGTTCAGCCTCAAGGGGGAGCTGATGGTGCAGATCCCCCTCGACGTGGTGCGCATTGCCGTCCCGCTGCTGATCTACTTCGTGCTGATGTTCCTGGTCTCCTTCTGGATGGGGCGCAAGGTCGGCGCCGACTACAGCCGCACCACCACCCTCGCCTTCACCGCGGCGAGCAACAATTTTGAGCTTGCCATCGCCGTGGCGGTGGCGGTCTTCGGCCTCAACTCCGGCGCCGCCTTTGCCGCCGTCATCGGCCCGCTGGTCGAGGTGCCGGTGATGATCGGCCTGGTCCATGTCGCCTTCTGGTTCCAGCGCCGCTGGTTCGGCGCGCAGGTCACTTTTTAGGTTCTCCCTGCGAGGCGGGAAAGAGGAGGTAAGGGCTTTCGCAGCCGGTCGGAAGCTGTTCTGCTATAATAGATCCTTTACCGCCACCCCAGCCGACCGGGAGGAGCCGATGGAGCTGCGCAACACCCGCACCACCATTCTCAACAGCGGCACGCCGGAGCAGAAACGTGCCGAGATCCGCGCCTACTTTCACGCCTCTTACAGCCTCGATGAACAGCTCTACGACACCCTCGCCGATGACGCCGCCTTCTACCTGCGCCCCGAGCCGCTGCGCCATCCGCTGATCTTTTACCTCGGCCACACCGCCGCCTTCTACATCAACAAGCTGATCGTCGCCAGGGTCATCGACGAGCGCATCAACCCCGGCTATGAGGCGATGTTCGCCATCGGCGTCGACGAGATGTCCTGGGACGACCTCAATGACGCCAACTACGACTGGCCGACGGTGGCGGAAGTCAAGGCCTACCGCAATACGGTGCGGAACCTGGTCGACGGCGTGATCGCGAGCCTGCCGCTGACCCTCCCCATCGACTGGGAAAACCCCTGGTGGGCGATCATGATGGGGATCGAGCATTCGCGCATTCACCTCGAGACCTCCTCGGTGATCATCCGCCGTCTCCCCATCGAGCGGGTGCGGCAGCTGCCGCTCTGGGAAATCTGCACCGAGAGCGGCGCCGCGCCGCAGAACCGGCTGCTGCCGGTAGCCGGCGGCAAGGTGACCCTCGGCAAGCAGAAGGACCATCCCCTCTACGGTTGGGACAACGAGTTCGGGCACCACCGTTTTGTCGTCGACGATTTCGAGGCGAGCCGCTACCTCGTTTCCAACGCCGAGTACCGCGAGTTCGTCGACGCCGGCGGCTACCGCACCCCAAGCTACTGGAGCGACGAGGGGGAGCGCTGGCTCACCTTCTCCCGCGCCGAACATCCCCTCTTCTGGATCAAGGACGGCGATTCCTACCGTTTTCGAACCATGGCGCAGGAGATCGCCATGCCCTGGGACTGGCCGGTGGAGGTCAACCAGCTCGAAGCGAAGGCCTTCTGCAACTGGAAGGCGAAAACGACGGGCAAACCGATCCGCCTGCCGACCGAGGACGAGTGGTACCGGCTCCACGACCTGCTCGAGATTCCCGATCAGCCCTACTGGGAGCAGGCGCCGGGGAACATCAACCTCGAACATTTCGCTTCCTCCTGCCCGGTCAGCAAATTCGAGTTCGGCGACTTCTGCGACGTCGTCGGCAACGTCTGGCAGTGGACCGAGACGCCGATCACCGGCTTCGACGGCTTCGAAGTCCATCCCTGGTACGACGACTTCTCGACCCCGACCTTCGACACCCAGCACAACCTGATCAAGGGGGGCTCCTGGATCTCCACCGGCAACGAGGCGACCCGCGACTGCCGCTACGCCTTCCGGCGCCACTTTTTCCAGCATGCCGGCCTGCGCTACGTCGCCAGCGAGCAGGCGGTGGAGGAGCCGGAGGCGATGTACGAGAGTGACACCGCCGTCGCCCAGTATTGCGACGCCCACTTCGGCCCCGACAAGTTCGGGGTGCCCAACTTCCCCGCCACCCTTGCCGGCATCTGCGCCGAGGCGATGGGCGGCTGGCCGAAACAGCGCGCCCTCGATCTTGGCTGCGCCGTCGGCCGCGGGAGCTTCGAGCTGGCCAGGCACTTCGACTTCGTCACCGGCATCGACTTCTCCGCCCGCTTCATCCGCATCGCCTACCAGCTGCAGGAGAAGGGGGTGATCCACTACCAGCTCCCCGAAGAGGGGGAGATCGTCTCCTTCCACGAAAAGCGCCTCCAGGACTTCGGTCTCGCCGAGACGGCGCAGCGGATCGAGTTCTTTCAGGGGGACGCCCACAACCTCAAGCCCCAGTTTGCCAACTACGACCTGGTCCTCGCCGCCAACCTCCTTGATCGCCTTTACGACCCGGCGCGCTTTTTGCGCATGATCCGCGAGCGCATCAACCCCGGTGGCCTGCTCGTCCTTGCCTCTCCTTACACCTGGCTCGAAGAGTTCACCAAAAAGGAGCACTGGATCGGTGGCGTGCGCCGCGCCGGTGAGCCCTTTACCACCCTCGAGGGGTTGCAGGAGCAGCTCGGCGACCACTTCCGGATGATCGGCGAGCCGCGCGACGTCCCCTTCGTGATTCGCGAGACCGCCCGCAAGTTTCAGCACAGTGTCTCGCAGCTGACGATCTGGGAGCGGCTGGAAGGATGACGGCTTTCGACCTCGCCCGCGCCCGCCGCGAAACCCGCGGCTGCGAGAAGCTGATCCACTTCAACAACGCCGGCGCCGCCCTGCCGCCAGTGCCCGTGGCCGACGCCCTGCACGACTACCTGCGCGACGAGGAGCTGCATGGCGGCTACGAGGTGATGGCCCGGCGCGAGCTAGAGCTGGAGCACTTCTACGTCGCCGCGGCCCGGCTTTTGAACTGCGCGCCCGCCGAGATCGCTTTTGCCGAAAGCGCAACCCGCGCCTGGAACGCCGCCTTCTACGCCCTGAAGTTCCGGCCCGGCGCGCGCATCCTGGTAGGCAGCGCCGAGTACGGCAGCAGCCTGGTCGCGATGCTGCAACGGGCGCGGAACGAGGGGGTCGAGATCGTCGAAGTCCCCGACGACGGCCATGGTCAGGTCGACCTGGCGGCGCTGGAGCGGCTGATCGACGCCCGCACCCGGCTGATCTGCCTGACCCAGGTCCCCTCCGGCGGCGGCCTGGTCAACCCCGCCGCCGCCGTCGGCCAGCTCGCAAGAAGAGCCGGCATTCCCTATCTCCTCGACGCCTGCCAGGCCCTCGGCCAGCTCCCGGTCGATGTCGAAGCGATCGGCTGCGACCTCCTCTGCGGCACCGGCCGCAAGTTCCTGCGCGGCCCGCGCGGCACCGGCCTCCTCTACGTTCGCAACTCCCTGCTCGAGACGCTCGAACCGCACGAGCTCAACCACTTCGCCGCACCGATGCTCTTCGCCCGCGACTACCGGCTGCGCCCGGACGCCCGCCGCTTCGAGACCTGGGAGCGCAGCTATGCCGGCCAGCTCGCCCTCGGCGTCGCCATCGATTACGCCCTCGACTGGGGGTTGGAGACGATCAGCGCCCGCATCGGCCACCTCGCCGCCGAGCTGCGCCGTCAGCTCGCCACCCTCGACGGGGTCACCGTTGCCGACCGCGGCCTGCTGCAGTGCGGCATCGTCACCTTCCACGCCCGCCAGCGGCCTGCCGCCGAATTGCAGCAGCTCCTCGCCGACCGCGCCATCAATGTCGCCACTGTCCCTTTTTCCGCCAACCCTCTCAGCTCGGAGCAGCATCCGCACCCGCCGCTGTTGCGGGCTTCGCTGCATTACTACAACAGTGCGGAGGAGGTGGAGCGGTTTGTGGGGGAATTGCAGAAGTTGTTGTGATGGGGTGGAGTTAAAAGGCAGGAAAGTTCTTTGGACACGGATTCCACGGATGAACACGGATTAGGGGCAAGGACTGTAAAATTCAGGTTTGGCTTGATCCGTGTTCATCAGATTTGATCCGAGTTCGGCGGGTTATTTTGGTGTTTGCTGCATGGAAGGCGAAACAAAAGAGAAGACAGGAGCACTTGGACACGGATTTCACGGATAACCACGGATTAGGGGCAAGGACTTTAGGGTTCATGTTTGGCTTGATCCGTGTTAATCAGATCTGATCCGTGTCCAAAGTTTTTAATCTTGAATTTGACAGATTTCGATGATTCAAGAAGGAGGGGGAATGAAACACGAGGAAATCACAAATCAGATCATCTGCAGTTTTTACAATGTCTACAACAAGCTCGGGTATGGATTCCTGGAAAAGGTCTATGAAAACGCACTATTCATTGAACTCGCACTCACCGGTCTTGCCGTCCAGCAACAAGCCGCAATCGTTGTAAATTATGCCCAGCAGATGGTCGGTGAGTATTTTGCGGACCTGTTGGTAGAAGAAAAGGTTATCGTCGAAATCAAGGCAACCCGAGTCTTGAACGGCACCCATGAGGCGCAGCTACTGAATTATCTGAAGGCAACGGATGTTGAGGTGGGGCTGCTGCTCAACTTTGGCCCCAAAGCAGAGGTGAAGCGAAGCGTATTCGATAACTGCATGAAATAAGAGCTCTGGAAAAACAAATATCCCCCGTCTGGTTCTTAGGCTTAGCTGGACGAAATTTGAGTCACTTCGAAACCATTTTTTCTCCATTGCCGGCGGTGTAAATCAGTTTGTGTAAATGGCTTGGGTTTTTGTCGTCAGTAAACCGGCAACCTGCCTTCGAACAAGATAGAGAACTGGTTGAGAGCGGCCTTCCAGTCCCGAATCGGCAGGGTCCATTTCTTGGCGATATTGTTCAGCGCCAGGTAGAGCAGTTTGAACATGGCTGCGTCGTTGGGGAATGAGCCCCGGTTCTTGGTGACCTTGCGCAGCGACATGTTCAGCGATTCGATCGCATTGGTGGTGTAGATCACCTTGCGAATCTCCGCCGGGTAGGCGAAAAACGGGGTGATTCTCTCCCAGTTCCGCCGCCAGGACTGGCCGATGGAGGGGTGGGTTTTATCCCACTTCGCTTCGAACTCCGTCAGGTTCATTTCGGCCTGCTCGGCCGTCGCGGCCTGGTAAATGGACTTCAGATCGGCCGCCACTTCCTTGCGCTGTTTCCAGGAGACGTAGCGGAGAGAATGGCGCACCATGTGAACGAGGCAGAGCTGGACCTGGGTGCGAGGAAAGACTGCTTCGATGGCCTCGGGGAAACCTTTGAGCCCGTCCACGCAGGCGATGAAGATGTCTTCGACACCCCGGTTTTTCAACTCGGTCACCACCTGTAGCCAGAACTTGGCGCCCTCGTTCTCGGCCACCCACATGCCCAGGACCTCCTTGATGCCGTCCAGGGTGACGCCCAGGGCCAGGTAGACCGCTTTATTGCTGACGTGGCCGTTGTCTCGCACCTTGACCCGGACCGCGTCCATATAGACGATGGGATAGAGGGCGTCGAGCGGTCGGTTCTGCCAGATCTTGACCTCGTCCGCGACGGCATCGGTCACGCTGGAAATGAGGGCGGGAGAGACCTCGACGCCATAAATCTCTTCCAGATGCCCCTGGATCTCCCGGGTCGTCATCCCCCGGGCGTAGAGGGAGATGATCTTGCCGTCGAAGCCGGCGAAGCGGGTCTGGCCCTTGGGAATGATGAGCGGCTCGAAGCTGCTGTCCCGGTCACGCGGAACCTCGATCGGCAGTTTGCCGAATTCGCCCTTGATGGTTTTGGCCGACTTGCCATTGCGGGCATTGCCGCCTTTCGTGGCCACGGGAGCATGCTTCTCGTGCCCCAGGTGTTGGGTCAATTCCGCTTCCAAAGCTCGTTCCAGAAGGGCCTTGGTGAGCTGTTTAAGCAAGCCGGTTTCGCCGATCAGGTCTTCGGGCTTCTTGTAGTCGGCAAGCAGACGGTCCAGCAGATCTTTTTCGATGGCCATGGGGGCTCCTTAGAGGGTGGGGTCCCGGTGTACCCCTGAATGGCCATTTACACAATCTTTTTTACACCCTCCCATTGCCTGGAGATTTACCTCCCCTGGTCGATTACAATAGAGCATACATTTTCCGCCAACCAGAGGGCAGGATCCCGGCGGAATTAACGAGATCGGGGAATCGAAACCATGCTTAGACTAATCACTGGATTTTTGCTGCTGGCACTCTGCGGTTGCGGGAATGTCCAGCCCATCGCCAAGGCCACCACCCCCGAAATTGCCAGCGTCGGCGACACGGTTATCCTCGATGCCAGCGCCACCCTTCTCGACCGCGACTCGACCTACCTCTGGACCATCGATTCGGCGCCGAGCGGCAGCACCGCGACCATCGCCAACCCCCACGCGGCGAAAACATCCTTCGTCCCAGACCTGCCCGGCCGCTACACCTGCACCGTCACTGTTGCCAACGAGGATTTCAGCGATGTCACCTCCATCATCGTCACGGTGATCCCGGCGGTCGCCGACGGCGTCACCGAAGTCGGGGTGCTGGTCATCCACAGCGTCGACACCCTGCTCGGCTGGCAGATCGGCCGCACCCTCGCCGAGGCCGCCGATCTCGTCGCCCTGGAATATCCCACCCTGGTCACCGGGTGGAACGATGGGACCATTATCGCCACCCTGATCAACGTCCCCATCCCCCACCCGGAACTCTACCGGGTGGTCGACTGGACCGTCGAGTTAATCCTGACACCATGACCTGTTGCCGGAGGGGACGAAAGAGAGAAGTTGGTACGGAGTTCCGGGCTCCCTAGCCCCTTACAAAGGAGATTCCACCGTGATCGCCGTAATCTTTGAAGTCTGGCCGGTTGAGGAAAGGGCTGAAGAGTACTTCGATTTGGCTGCCTCCTTGCGGTCAGATTTGCAAAAAATTGACGGGTTCATTTCCATCGAGCGGTTCGAGAGCCTGACGACCAGGGGGAAATATCTTTCGCTGTCGTTCTGGCGTGACGAAGAGGCCGTTCGCAGTTGGCGCACCCTTGAGGACCATCGAAACGCCCAGGCCAAAGGACGCGATGGTGTCTTCGCCGATTACCGGTTGCGTGTTGCCTCGGTGGTGAGGGATTACGGGCTGGCGGAACGCGGCGAAGCACCCGATGACAGCCGTGAGGTGTTCGGCTAGCAACTTTCGGATTGTCTTCCTGGGAGCAATAAACGAACAAAAGCCCCGACCTGTTACTCGGTCGGGGCTTTTGTTCAGTCGGGAATGAACTTGACGGGGCCGAAAGGGCGCTTATTTGCTTTTCTTCCTGCCCGGACAAGGAAAGGGGGACAGATTTATTTATTGCCTTTCCGATTCACCCCGTGCTACTTTCCGGCTATGCCAAGAACCGCTCGCATCATCATTCCCAATTTTCCCCATCATATTATCCAGCGCGGGCATAACCGGCAGACGGTATTTGCCAGCGACGAGGATTACCTCTACTACCTGGCCAATCTGGCCGAGTGGAAAAAGGCCTACGAGTGCAAGGTGTATGCGTATTGCCTGATGACCAACCACATTCACCTGGTGGTCGATCCGGGAGATCGGGCGGAAGCTATCGGGAAATTGATGAAACGCGTTGCCGGACGGCAGACGCGCTATGTCAACCGTCTTGAGGGGCGTACCGGGACCCTGTGGGAGGGACGGTTCAAGTCGAGCCCGATAGACAGCAATGCCTATCTGCTGGCCTGCTGCCGGTATGTGGAGATGAACCCGGTTTTCGCGGGGGTATGTGAAGATCCTGCGCGCTACCGGTGGTCAAGTTGTGGTGCCAGAACCGGCCAGCAGTCCCTTGACTGGCTCGATTTGGATTCCCTCTATCTGGGGCTGGGAGTTGCAAACGAGGAGCGCGCAGCCAAATACCGGGCCTTTCTGGCCGGGACGATTTCCGAAGAGGAGCGGTCGATAATTCTCGGTGCCGTTACCCGCGGACAATTGACGGGCGGAGCATCCTTCGTCGATGAAATTGAAAAGAGACTGGAGCGCAGGGTCGAGTTACGTCGCCCCGGGCGCCCGCGAAAGGACCAGAAATAAAGCTACCCGTTGGCTCCTGGTCTCCTGTGCTCCTGGAAGGAGAGCCGCACCCTAAGAAGCTGGGGGAGTTCCGGAGACAGCATACTTAATTCAAAAGTCCCGACCGGATTTCCGACTGGCGTTTTTAACCAGTTGGTAAAATTGACTTCCTTGACTCGACGAAAAATCCTTTATTTCCGCTTCTGAAACTAAGTCGTATCCCCCGGGGTTTCTGAATGGACACGAGGTAGTCGAAAGGCTCATCTCTATGCGTATGCCGGGGCGTCTCGGAAGGGTCTGATCACTCAGCCTTCCAACTCCTGCCGGTCAAGGGATTCCACCTCGGAGCGCCCGAGCCAATAACAGGCGAGCGGAGCCGGAATCTTCAGTGCCTTGAAGTCCTCGGTTGCGGAAAGGGACAGTATCCCGAAATCGGCAGCGTCCTTGGTTATAACGTAAGCGCGATGGACCTTTCGCTCCTGACAGAACTGAACCAGGCCTTTCAGCTCCGAAGTCCCAACATTCTGCCCGCGATACTTGACCTCGAAAGGGACCAGCCGTTTGCCGGTATCGGCGATGATGTCCACCTCCTGATCCTTCTTTCCACGCCAATAGGAAAAGGAGATGCTTCGCTGGTAATAGCGGCTGAAGACGTGCTTGAAGAAGGCGGTCTCTACCGCTTGGCCGAGCTTTTGGGTGTCCTCCAGCAGTTCCTTCCCCTTGAGCATTACCCCGGGAGCGATAGCGGCGTCCGCAAGGTAGACTTTTGACCGGCCGCGCAGGATCTCCTTGCCGTATCCGAAAGGCCGCAGCCTGTAGATCAGGTGAGTCGCTTCGAGCAAATCGATGAAGTTGTTGGCGGTCCCCTTTTTAACCTCCAGATTGCTGCACAAAGCCTGGATGTCGAGGAGCCCGCCGTCGTGAAGGCAGAGGTAAAGAAATGTCTGTTCCAGTTCAAGGACGCGCCTGACGCCAAAGAGTGCGGTCATGTCACGTTTTAGGACTTTGTCGACGATGTCCTCTCGGAGAAGCTTCTGGGCCAGGGTTATGCTGCTGACCAGGGAGCTTTGGGGAAAGCCACCTCGTAACAGGTATTCGTGGAACAGCCCGGTCAGTGGCCGAGCTTCTTCCCCTGTGCGGGCGAACCAGTTGGGAGACTTGTCAAAGAGTCCGGCGAGGGTGGAGACAGGGGGGAGATCGGGCACCGGATCGCGCCGGATTTGCAGATATTCGTAAAAGGACAGAGTAGCCAGCCGAATGGTGTGCCAGCGTCCTACCCCTGATTCGAGACCCTCGGTTTCCAGTGGGGTTGCCGAGCCAGTGACGGCGATGCGCCGGCGCTTTTCAAAATCGACCTGATGCTTGAGCCAGACCTGCCAATCCTTGGTCGCCTGGATTTCATCGAGGAATAGGTATTCGACACCATCTCGACCCGGTTCGAATTCGCGCCAAAGTTGCAGCAAACCATCAAGCCCGATCAATTTGAGCAGCGGATGGTCAAAGGTCGCGTATAGAATGTTGGTTGGAGGGACACCCTTGTCGAGAAGCTGGTCAATCGCTTGCAGGAACAGGGTGGTTTTTCCAACCTGGCGTGCCCCCGAGAGGAGAAGTGCTCTTCCGGCAGGTGGGTTTTGCAGCCAGTCGCCAATTTCCTGAAATGCGGCCCGATGCCATGGGGGGAGCTCAGGAAACCGCCCACCCGACCACCAAGGGTTATAACGACGCAGTACCGCAATAAGTTCAGCATTGGACGCAATCACGTGAAAACCTCCCCAAAAAGTAATTTTAAGGTAAGTATATTAGTCTAAAAATTTAATATCAAGCCAATCCTCGGCAAATTCTAGGCTTAATTACAAGTAAGGGCCGCAGTGATTACCTCATCCCCCCGCCTAAACTCCAGGCCAGAGCCCTTCATGGGACGCCGAATCGAATTCAGAAACCCGGCCGGGACTTTTTATCCCATCAGCAACCCCAGGTTGGCCCGGTCGGTAGACCGTCCATTTGGACGGGAGATGTCATTTGGGTCACCCTGAAGCTTTGCTTTTACGATCGCCGGATGATTTACCTCCGCCGGTCGATTACAATAGAGCAAAGATTTTCCGCCAACCCCACGACAGGTGCCCGGCGGAACCAACAAGATCGGGGAGTCGGAACCATGGTCAGACGAATCACTGGAATTTTGCTGCTGGCGCTCTGCGGTTGCGGGAATGTCCAGCCCATCGCCAAGGCCACCACTCCCGAAATTGCCGCAGTCGGCGATACGGTTATGCTGGATGCCAGCGCCACCCTCCTTGACCGTGACGCGACCTACCTCTGGACGCTCGATTCGGCCCCCTCCGGGAGCACCGCGACCATTGCCAACCCCCGGGCGGCGAGGACCTCCTTTGTCCCCGACCTCCCCGGGCGCTACAGCTTCACCGTCACCGTATCCAACGAGGACTTCAGCGACGCCACCTCCATCGTCGTGACCGTTATCCCGGCGGTCGCCGACGGCGTCACCGAGGTCGGGGTGCTGGTCATCCATAGTGTCGATACCCTGCTCGGCTGGCAGATCGGCCGCACTCTCGACGAAGCCGTCGATCTCGTTGCCCTGGAATATCCCAACCTCGTCGCCGACTGGAACGACGGGACCGTAATCGCCTCGCTGATCAACGTCCCCATCGCCGACACCCCGCACCCGGAGCTTTACCGGGTAGTCGACTGGACCGTGGAGCTGATCCCGGCACCCTGAACTTTTGCCGGCCTGACAAGGACACACCGGGAGGCTGTTCCGATTCTCGCAGACGCTTACAAGGGAGATTCCACCATGATCGCCGTCATCTTTGAAGTCTGGCCGACGCCGGGGCGGGCCGAGGAGTACTTCGACCTGGCCGCGTCTCTGCGGGCGGAGTTGCAGCAGATCGACGGCTTTATTTCCATCGAGCGCTTCGAGAGCCTGACGACCCCGGGGAAGGTTCTCTCGCTCTCCTTCTGGCGGGATGAAGCGGCCGTGCGCAACTGGCGCAATCTGGAGAGGCACAGAAAAGCCCAGGCCCGAGGGCGCGGCGGCATTTTTGCCGACTACCGGCTGCGGGTCGCGGCGGTGGTGCGGGATTATGGGATGACGGAGCGCGGCGAAGCGCCGGATGACAGCCGCGACCTGTTCGGCTGACCAGCCCCAAGATAAACAAAACGAAGTCCCGACGAATCTCCGGCCGGGACTTCTTTTTTGTGGGGAAGTGACTTTGGCGGCGCGGGAAGGCCGCTCAGTTGCTTTAATCCCGGCCCCGGGCGGATAATGAAAGCGAACTGCCGCTTTTCACACCTTATCCACCCACAGGGAGCACACCATGAACAGCTTACTGCGTCTCGCCATCGTGGCCATGCTGCTGGCGGTGCCGTTATCCGCGCTGGCCATGCACCATGAAGTCAAGGTCGCCGAAAAGGCCGGCATCGGCCACTACCTGACCGATGCCGAAGGGAAGACCCTCTACTGGTTCAAGAAAGACATGCCGGGGATGAGCGCCTGCAGCGGCGGGTGCGTCGGCAACTGGCCGATCTTCTACCGGGAAAGCGTGATGGCGCCGGCGGAGGCCGCAGCCGCCGACTTCGCCACCATCACCCGTGAGGATGGCCAGCAGCAGACCACCTTCCGCGGTTATCCGCTCTACTGCTTTGCCGGCGACAGCGCTGCGGGGGAGACGAACGGCCAGGGATTGAAGGAGGTCTGGTTCGTTGTCGATCCAGGCAACTTTCCCCCTCACTGATGAAGAGGAAACACCCGTCTCCTACTGAGACGAAGCCCCGACCGGATTCCCGGTCGGGGCTTCGTGGTCAGATGTGGGTTGGGCTGGTTTCTTCCCACTGTGTGATCCTGCCGGCCAAAGCCTTCAGTCCGCCGGATTCTCTTCCAGCAGATTCATCCCCTCCTCCGGAACCCTGGCTTTGCGGCCCTGCTCCAGCAGTTGCTCGTCTTCACTCGCCAGTCCTCCTTCAGCGCCGGTGGTGACCGCCTCCGTGGCGGCGACCGGCGGCGGGGGCGCTTTCGATTCCTCCTGTGGCTCCACCGCTGTTGTAGACTGAAGCATGCGGACCGATACCCCTTCGGGGAACAGAACCTCCCGCGCTTCGTCGGGCATGGAAATTTGCTGCTCCTGGAAAACCCGCTTCACCAGCCGGATCAGCGAGGACTTGACCTTGAGTCCGTTGTAGGCCAGGCCGTCATACCAGAAGTAGATTTTCAGATTCACGGTAGCGGAGCCCAGCCGGTCGACCAGAACCAGGGCCTCCGGGTCCGCCAGCACCGCGGGATGTTCCCGCAGAAGATCCCGGACCAACTCCTGGGCGCGAGTAATCTCGTTCTCGAAGCCGATCCCGACTTCGAAGCTCTCGCGGCGATTGGGATTGGCGGTGTAGTTCCGGATGATGCTTTTATAGACTGTCGCGTTGGGAATCTGCACGTGGTTGCCGTCCAGATTCATCAGTACCGTGCCGCGGGTGGTTACCCATTGCACGACGCCGGTATTCCCGACAATCTCGACCAGATCGCCGATCCGAAACGGATTGCGCAGGCTGATCAGGATGCTGGCGAGATAGTTTTCGAGGATATCGCGAAAGGCGATTCCGGCCACCAGACCGGCCAGCCCCGTTCCGCCAAGCACTGTTGCCGCCAGGCGGGAGAGGCCGACGACCTGCAGCACCAGATACAACCCGAGCAGCAGAACGATGATGCTCAAAACCCGCGCCGCGACATCACGCAGCAGCGGATTCAGCCGTTGGCCCAGGGCCCTTCGCGTCCCCTGCGCCGCGAGCCAGGCAACGGCTCCGGACAGGAACAGCACCAGCAGCCCGAGCAGGAGTCGCGGCAGCCGCTGCAGGGTCCCCTGCCAGAGGTTATGCAGCTCTGATAACGCGGGCGAAAAATCCCAGGGCGAACTTTCCGCCACCCGGATACGATTAACCACCGCAACCACGTCGCCGGTTTTGGCGGCCAGGGTCCCGGCCCAGGTCCGGTCTTCCGCCGACGCGGCGCGCCCGTCGAGAAAGACCACCCCTTCTTCGACCTGCACGGCAATCTCCGAATACCAGCCGGTCGCTTCCAGTATGCTGGTCAGGCGCCTGTCAATGGCCTGGTCGCTGGCGACCGGCTGCACCTCGATGCGCGCCGCACCCGAGGTGCTCTCCCCGGCGGGCGGGGTCACTCTCGCTTTGGCCGCAGGTTCCTGCTGGGCCAATGCCGGGGAGAGGAGGAGCCCGAAAAAGAGGGCGCTGACGCCAAGGCGCCAGGCGTGACGATGGGGCAAGACCCGTTTTGAACGCCGAAGATTTCGCGCGCAGTTCATGGTAAAGACCCCTGTTCAGTCGCCGCCGGTCAAGCCGAAGCAGGTTTCCATGGTTTCAAATACGGCCAGGTACTTTGCATGGACATCGCGCCGGTCGGACTCCTCCGGCAGGCCATCCCGACTCCCTCGCTCGATCATGGCGGCCTGGTGCAACAAGGCGTTTCTCTGTTCGGGATAACAGGTGAAAGGGAGAATCAGCCGGATGGTTTGCAGCAGGCGGATGCTCACCGCGGCATTGGTCCGGCCATACTGGCGAATCTGGTCGAAGGACGCCGCCACGATCCGGTCGAAGGTGGTCGGGTAGCTGACGACCCGTACCCGGTTTGCGGCATCCTTTTTCAAAATCGGGGGGAAGATTCTTTGCGCCAGATCGCAGAGCGCCGCCCCGAGATGGTTGATGCAGGAGATGGCGGTAAAGGGATCGTTTACCCCCGGCGACAGGGCGCGGGCGGCGATTTCCACCAATTCATGAATGAGAAATACCAGATCCTGTTCCTGGCTGCGTTTTTGTCCGGTTATGAAGTGGCCGTTCACCGCCTTCACCAGGTCCTCCCCATCGGCGGCGGTGCCGGGCCAGACTTCGACCAGGGGCGCGCCCGCAACGATGAAATGCCCGGCCCGGTGCCCGATACGGATGACGAGGTCCCGGTCGACGGCCAGTTCGAGGAGACCGGCATGGTCGATGGCCTGCAAATAGCCACCGGAGAGGGCTGGGAGCGATCGGACCTCCTCGTCGAAACGTGCGGGAAGCAATTCCTCCAGGGCATAGTCGATCTCCCGCGCTCCCACCGCTTCGCTGAATTTGTCGGGAAAGCGCCGTTCGATTTCGGCGCTCAGCTCGCGGCTGACGGCGGCGATGACATTGGTGACCTGAATCGACTCGGCGACATGGTGGATGAAGTAAATCAGGACTCCCACACAGAGGATCGCCAGTAGCAAGGCGGCCAGAACCGAGAGGTGGGGGACGAATGGGGAAGCGGGCGCGTCACTGACCGTTCGCATCACCAGCAGGCAAAACAGGTAGGTGGAGGTGACGGTCCCGAGCACCACCTGGTTGCCGCGGTCGCGCATGAAATTCTGCAGCAGGCGCGGCCCGAACTGCTGCGAGGCGAGGGAAAGGGTAACGATGGTGATGGAAAAGACGATGCCGGTAACCGTGATCATGGAGCTGGCCACCGTCGAGAGGATGGCCCGCGCCCCGGCGGCACCGGTGAGGCTGATCCAGGAGAGATCGATCAGCCCGCTTTGTGCATTAAGCAAGTCGAGCTTGACCAGAATGAAGGCCAGGACGCCTGCCATGCCGGCCATGACCGAAGGGAGGAACCAGTAGCTAGAGCGAATTTTTTGGTAAAGGTTGACAAGTTTGGTCTTCACCGCTGATTCCTGTCATCGGGTTGGCGCCGTAAAAGAACGCGGTGGCATCAGGCGCGGCCGCCCCGCGGCCCGATAAAAAACCAGAGGACGAGGCCGATCACCGGCAGCAGGAAGATGACCAGCACCCAGAGGGTCTTGTTGCCGGGCGAAACCGGACTCTGGAGAATTTTCACCAGGGCCCAGATATCAGCGACCAGGATGGCGATTCCCAACAATGATCCCATGAGGTACTCCTTTGGGGCCACTCAATGTGGCCACCTGCTTTGACCCCTCCGGTCAAATCCTCCGGTTGGATCGATTGCGTTCCCATTTCCTGAAGGTGCCCGCGACGCTCTCCGGACCGGTGGTTTTTTTTCTGGGGGCTAATTGCAGCGGGTCGGCCAGATCAATGTCTCCTCTATCAAGCTTACCCAGCCGCCAGGAATAAACAACAGTGCCCCGGCCCAGGCGCCGGAACCTTTCCCCATAGGTGGTATAATGGCGGCGATGGATCCCCGCCAGGGAATTCAGAGTTGTTCAAACCGTCCAGAGAAAGGGGAGCCATGTACTACATCGTCGAGACCGCAAAATCGTTCGAGCAGGCGGCGACCGACCTCGAGGCCGCGGTGACCCGCAATGGGTTCAGCGTCCTGCACATTCATGACCTGGGGGAGAAGCTGCGCAGCAAGGGACTCGATTTCCAGGAGCAGTGCCGGATTTTCGAGGTCTGCAATCCGCAGCAGGCGGTCAAGGTTCTGGGCGCCGACATGCGCTTGAATATGGCGCTCCCCTGCCGGATCTCGGTCTACACCGATCAGGGCAAGGCCCGGCTCGGCCTGATCCGGCCGGCGCAGATGCTCGCCGCCCTGTCGCAGGACCCGGCCCTGGCCGCCGTCGCCGCCGAGGTCGAGGCGAAGACGATCCTTATGGTCGACCAGGCGAAGTAACACGTCACTCCCGCCCCCAAAAGCAAATGCCCCGCACCGGTTGTCCCGGGCGGGGCGTTTGCTTTTGGGGGCCTGCTAAACCTAGCCGCCGTGCAGCAGCCGGTACTGGAGAATATAGACCGCCGCCCCGGCGAGATAGCCGATCAGGGCGAGACCGCTGATCTTCTTCACGTACCAGAAAAAGTGAATCTTCTCCATCCCCATCGCCGCCACCCCGGCCGCCGAGCCGATGATCAGGATCGAGCCGCCGGTCCCGGCGCAGTAGGCCATGAACTCCCAGAGAAAGCTGTCCATCGGGAAGTTGGCGAGGTCGTACATTCCCATCGAAGCGGCGACCAGCGGCACGTTGTCGACGATGGAGCTGACCAGGCCGATGATGCCGACGATGAGATCCTGGCGCCCGACGGTCTGGTCGAGCCAGCCGGCGAGGTGCTCGAGGATCATGGCGTGTTCGAGGGTGGCGACCGCCAGCAGGATGCCGAAGAAGAAGAGGATCGAGGCCATGTCGATATGGGTCAGGGCATGGACCAGAGTCAGGTGCTGTTTCTCTTCCTCCTTCTTGTTGCGGTGCAGCAGCTCGCCGACCAGCCAGAGGAAACCGAGGCCGAAGGTGATCCCCATGAAGGGGGGGAGGTGGGTGGCGGCCTTGAAGACCGGCACCGCGACCAGGCAGCCGATACCGCAACAGAACATCAGGTTCCGCTCCAGCGCCGTGGTGCTGTTCCCGTTGCCGGAAGGGACGTCGGCCACCGGAACCACCGCGCGGGAGCGCAGCACCCAGGCAGTGATGGCGAGGGGGACGATGAGGTTGGCGAGGGAGGGGAGCAGCACCCCGCGCATGATCGAGAGGGTGGAGATCTGGCCGCCGATCCAGAGCATGGTGGTGGTGACGTCGCCGATCGGCGACCAGGCGCCGCCGGCGTTGGCGGCGATGACGATGATGCCGGCGAAAAAGAGCCGGTCTTCCTGGCGCTGCAGCAGCTTGCGCATCAGCGAGACCATGACGATGGTGGTGGTGAGGTTGTCAAGGGTGGCGCTGAGGAAGAAGGTGACGAAGCCGGTCAGCCAGAGGAGCGAGCTGAGCCTTGTGGTCTTGATGCGCGAGGTGATGACCTCGAAGCCGTTATGGGCATCGACCACCTCGACGATCGTCATCGCCCCGAGCAGAAAGAAGATGATCTGGGCGGTGCTGGCCAGCGACTCGGAGAGCCTGCTGCCGACATGGGCGTGGTCGCCGGTCAGCAGCGAGTAGACGGTCCAGAGCAGCCCGGCGGCGAGCAGGGCGCTGGCGGTCTTGTTGATCCTTAAGGGGTGTTCCAGGGCGATAGCGGTATAGGCGAGCAGGAAGATGACGATGAGCAGGATGGTCATGGGCGACGTCCTCGAGCGGGAACCGGTTCTGGGCAGAACCGCAAGAAAAGAGCCGCTCGAACTTCACACCTTTGCGCAGATTTTGTCAATAGGTTCCTAGCCGATGCTCCCCAGACTCGCCAGGGCGATCACCCCTTCCCGGGCCGGCGGCATTGCGCCCCAGGACATCAGCTCGTTGTTGCCGGAAAGGACAAAGCCGGCGCTGCGCAGCAGCGGGCCCATGCCGCTCGAGCGCAGCAGATCGATGACCAGCGGCCGCTCGGCGGGGGTGCGCTCCAGCGCCTGCAGCAGGAGCAGCCGGTTCTCCCGCGGACAGCGGCCCGGGGAGAGCCAGGGGCCGAGCTGCCAGGCATTCGGATCGGGTTGCAGCAGGGCGAGGCTCTCCCCCTGCTGCAGGATCATTGCCGGCATCGCCAGGGCGGTGATCAAGGGCGAGCGGTCTTCTCCCCAGCAGCGCCAATCGAGGGCGATCAGCTTCTCCAGCAGCTCCGGTGGCGTCGGCAGACCACCGCCCAGCCCCTGCCCCGGCCCCTGCCAACGCTCGACGCGGTCGCAAGGGAGAAAGCCGCGCCGCTGGTAGAGGGGGAGGCCGGCGCCGGAGGCGGTCAGCCAGATCCGCTTCACCCGGGCCAGGTTCAGGCGCTCGACCGCGAAGTCAAAGAGGGCGGCGCCAAAACCGCGCCCGCGGCTCTCCGGGGCGACCAGCAGGTTGCCGATCCAGCCGCTCTCTTGGTAGGCAACGGCAGAGACGAAGCCGAGGGGGCGGCCGGCGAGGCGCAGGACGAAAAAGTGGGGCCACCACTGGTCCTGGAAGAGCTGTTCCTCGCGCAGCGGCACGCGCCAGTTCTCGGCGGCGGCCCAGGCGCGAAAACAGGGCCACTCGCAGACAGTCGGTGTCGCGAACTCCATGTCGCGTCCTCAGGCCGCCCGGCAGAGGTGGCGCAGATCGGCGTCGCTCAAGGGGCGTTTCTGGCGTTCGGAGAGGCGGCGCACCCGGCTAAGCAGGCTCTCGAGGTTGTGGTCGGCGGCGTTGATGCCGAGGAGCGCCAGGCGCTCGCTGAGGCCGTGCCGACCCGAATGCTTGCCGAGGATGAGGCTGCGCTCGAGGCCGACTTCGGCCGGGTTGTAGCCTTCGTAGTTGAGGGGATTTTTCAGGACGCCGTCGGCATGCATCCCCGATTCGTGGTGAAAGACCTTCTCGCCGACCACCGCCTTCCAGTCCGGCACCGGCCGGCTGCTCGCCTGGCCGACGTAGCGGGAGAGCTCGACGAAGCCGCGGGTGTCGATCCCCGGGTCGATGCCGCAGGCATGCTTGAGGGCCATCACCACCTCTTCGAGGGCGGCGTTGCCGGCGCGCTCGCCGAGGCCGTTGACGGTTGTGTTGACGAAGCGGGCGCCGGCGCGCAGGCCGGCGATGGCGTTGGCGGTCGCCATGCCGAGGTCGTTGTGGGTGTGAACCTCGAGATCGAGACGGGTACGGTCGGCGAGGAAGCGGACCTTGTCAAAGGTGGCGAAGGGGTCGAGGATGCCGAGGGTATCGCAGAAGCGGAAGCGGTCGGCCCCTTCGGCTTCGGCGATGGCGAGCAACTCGACCAGGAAGTCGAGGTCGGCGCGGCTCGCGTCTTCACCGCCGACCGAAACGTAGAGGCCATGCCCCTTGGCAAAGCCGAGCGCTACCTTGAGCTGCTCCTTGACCCAGTCGCGGCTCTTGCCGAGCTTGTGCTCGATATGGATGTCGGAGACCGAGAGGGAGATGTCGACCGCCTCGACCCCCGTCGCCAGCGAGACCTCGATGTCGGCTATCACCGCCCGGTTCCAGGTGATCAGCCGGGCGGAGAGGCCCATCTCGACCAGGGCGCGGATCGATGCCTGCTCCTCCCGCCCCATCGCCGGGATGCCGCACTCGAGCTCGCCGACGCCGATGGCGTCGAGGCGGCGGGCGATCTCTTTCTTTTCGGTCAGGGTGAAGGCGACGCCGGCGGTCTGTTCGCCGTCGCGCAGGGTGGTGTCGTCGATGATGATCGGCCGGTTCAGGGCTGCGTTCATGGTCAACCTCCCAGCGAAAAACGAAAAGCCCCGGAACCTGTTTCAGGTTCCGGGGCGACTTTGCCTGTTGGGGTGCCGGCGACGCTGTCGGCGGATAATTTTGCTTCCTCCTCCTTATCAGCACAAGCCGTGCCAAGGGAAAAGCCCGAAAATCGGGGCGCTGGCCCCCGTTTCGCACCACTCTTGCCGCAAATCGCGGCAGCAGTGACCAATTCCCGGTCAGCGGCCGGTGAGGTCGATAAAGTTGCGCAGCAGGCGCCGGGCGCTCGTCGCCAATTCCGCTTCGCGGCGGCGGAAGCTCTCCGCCACCTCGGCAGCGGCCCCGGTCTGCTGGCACCAGGCGGCGACCACTTCGCCGTTGACCTCGGGATGGAACTGCACCCCCCAGGCGTTGCCGTGGCGGATCGCCTGGCCGGCGCAGTCCACAGAAGTGGCGAGGTGGTTCGCCCCGGAGGGGACGGAGAAGGAGTCGTTGTGCCATTGGAAGACCGGCAGCTCCTCGGGGAGCCCGGCGAAGAGGGGGTCGCGGCGGCCAGCGGCGGTCAGGGTGGCGGTGCGGACGCCGTGCTCGCCGTCGGTGGCGGGGCGCACCTCCCCGCCGAGCACCGCGGCGAGGAGCTGGCCGCCGAGGCAGACGCCGAGCTGGGGAACCTCCCGGGCCAGCAAGTCGGCCATGAACGCGCGCACCGTGCCGAGAAAGGGGAAGCGTTCCTGGTCCTGTACCCCCATGTAGCCGCCGAGGACGATCACCCCGGCGAGGGGGGCGAGGTCGGGGAGGGGATCGTCGCGGTCGGGGCGCCAGGTGGCGTGGGGGACCTTCCACTGATCGAGCCAGGTGGCGAAGTTGGCGGCGGGGACGCGGTCGTGGTTCTGAACAAAGAGGATCATGGCAGGCTCCGGAGGAGGTCAGTAGAGGCGCCGGAAGGCCGAGGCCTTGATCACGGCGATGATTTCGTTCCCCGGCTCGAGACCGAGATCCCGCACCGCTTCGGCGACCACCTGCGAGACCAGGGTCTGGCCGCCGCAGTCGAGTTCCACCCCGGTGCGCGCCCCGGCGGTAAAGATCGACTTGACCCGGCAGGCGAGCAGGTTGCGGGCGCTGGTCGCCTCCGGGTGGCGCTTGAAGAGGGTGATGTCCTTGGAGGAGAGTTCGAACATCCCTTGCGGCTCGGTGCCGCCGGCCGCCAGCATCAGCTCGCGATCACCCCAGTTGTAACTGTAGAGGCCGTCGTGCTGGCGCGGAGTCTTCAGTTCGAGGAGGTTGATGTAGCCGACCGGGCTGCTCCCCATGCGGCGCCGGGCGAGCTCCTCGGCGGAACTGCGTGCGACCAGGCGGCCGCCGGCGAACTCGAGCACCTGCTCGGTCATCAGCCGCATCTCGTTGAGGGAGTGGCTGATGAAGAGAAGGGGAATGGCGAACTCGCTGAAGACTTTCCTCAGGTAAGGGATGATCTGGTACTTGAGCCCCGCGTCGAGGCCGGTGAGGGGCTCGTCGAGGAGGATCAGCCGCGGGCAGGAGAGGACGGTGCGCGCCAGCGCCACGCGCTGGCGTTCGCCGCCGGAAAGGGTGCCGGTGTCGCGGTCGAGCAGGGGGGCGAGGCCGAGGACCTCGATCAGGTTTTTCGGGTCGATGCGGCGTTCCGCGCGCGGAATGCGCTTGTAGCCGTAGAGGAGATTGCTCTTCACGCCGAGATGGGGGAAGAGGTGGGCGTGCTGGAAGACGACGCCGATGCGGCGTTTCTCGGGGGGGCGGTTGATGCGGGCGCCGCTGTCGAAGAGGGTCTCGCCATCAAGCCGGATCGAGCCCTGATCCGGTCGCTGCAGGCCGGCGATCAGGTGCATCAGGGTCGACTTGCCGCTCCCGGAGGGGCCGAAGAGGCCGATGCGGCGCCCCTCCACCGAAAAGGCGGTCGCCAGGGAGAAGTCACCGAGGCGCTTTTGAAGGGCCAAATCGAGGATCATCGCCGGCTCCTGGGGCGAAAGCGCTGCACCAGCCCCTCGTTGCAGAGGAGAACCGCCAGCGCCAGCACTACCGAGACCAGGCAGAGACCGAGGGCCATGCGGTCGCCGCCGGGGGTGGCGGTGTAGTCGTAGATGGCGAGCGGGATGGTCTGGGTCACGCCGGGAATGTTGCCGGCGATGACGATGGTGGCGCCGAACTCACCGAGGCTGCGGGCGAACATCAGCGTCGCGCCGGCGAGGATCGCCCGCCCGGCGAGAGGGAGGATCACCGAAAAGAGGGTGTCGTACCAGTGGGCGCCGAGGGTGCGTGAGGCCTGGATCAGGTGCAGGTCGATATCTTCCATGCCGATGCGGATCGAGCGTACCAGCAGTGGAAAGCCGACCACCATCGAGGCGATCACCGCCGCCTTCCAGGTGAAGATGATCTGGATGCCGAGTCCCGCCAGCAGTCCGCCGAGCCACCCTTTGCTGCCGAGCAGCAGCAGCAGCAGGTAGCCGACCACCACCGGCGGCAGCACCAGCGGCAGGTTGACGAGGCCGTCGAAGAGGGCCTTTCCCGGCAGCCGGGAGAAGACCAGCAGGTAGGCGGCGGTGATGCCGAAAGGGAGCGAGAGGAGGGTGGCAGTGACCGCCACCTGCGCCGAGAGGGTGATCGCCTGCCAGTCGGTCGGGGAGAATTCGAGCATCCAGGTTCCTTCGGCCGGAAACTTTCCCAAGGGTATTTTCCCGGCGTCGGCTCGCCCGGCCCCTTCGCGGAGGCCGGGCGGGCGTCCTTTGTTTGCGTTACGGGCTAATGATCGACGCCGAGCATCACATTGGATGCCTTGATAATGGCGTAGGCACTCTTTCCTTCGGCGAGCCCCAGGGAAGCCACCGCCTCCTTGGTGACGATGGAGGTGACCTGATCCCCGCCGGGGAGGGTAATGACTACCTCTGCATTGACTGCGCCAAGGGTGATTTTGCTGACGGTTCCTTTAAGTGTATTGCGGGCACTGAGTTTCATAAGTCTCTCCTCTCTGGGGTTGATGTGCGTCGCTGCCTTAAAATCAGGCAGATTCGACAGCTGTCAGAAATAATATTGCCCTTGCAGCCGAATCGTCGTGTCGTCCTTGCCGGTCGTTCGCGTATCGCTGGCCAAGGTGAGGTCGGACTGCAGTTTGAGATGGTGCCGGTCGAAATAGTAGTTGATGCCGAACTGGGTTTCGTTCTTCTCAAATTTTGCCGAGGCGTTGGCTGCGGTCGAATTGATCGCCGAATAGCGGACGCCGAACTCCAGTCTCTTCGGCAGCACCTGGTAACCGGCCTGAAGGTAATAGCCATCGGCATCCCAGGCGTCTCCGCTCTCCGGGTCGGCCGTCAGGGCGTAGTATTCGGCTGCGAAACTCGCCCCCTGCCAGCTGGCGGCAAGATTGGCGGTCCAGAGCAGCCAGGTCAGGTTGCTGCCGTAAGCCGCCGTAAAGTCGGCCGCAGTCAAGCCATCGAGGTTGAGGGCGACATCCATGACATCGTTGTCCTTGTCAAAGCCGCTGCCGACATCGTTGGCCCCGATCTTTTCCCTGGCGAGGGCGGCGCCGAGGTTCAGCATTGGCCGGTCGCTGGGCCAGCCGGCTTCATCGAGGGGGACCGGGCCGAGGGGATTGATGTCGACCCGCCCGGCCAGCAGCATCCGGTTCTCCTTGTTGCGGGTGTTGGGGCCATTGCCGTTGAATATTCCCAACCGATATTCTCAGTAGTGTCCGGTTAGCAAATTGCATTCACCCAAAGTTGCAGATAATTGTAAATATTTTCACAAGTTAGCGTATTTTTTGCTTGACAAATCGTCGTGAAGTCGGCGCGGTGATTTTCGTAAATACCTATTTTATATGAGGATTTACGAAAATGTCATTACTTGTTCGCTGCCACCGTACCCGGCTTAGCAGGCGCTCCATTGTCCGACTTTTTACCCCGTTCAAGGGCGCTCTCGAACATGCCCCGGTTCTTGAGGCCCGAGGCAACAGGCCACTGCAGATGACGTTTGAAGATCAGTTGAAAATCCTGACCTACTATCACCTCGAAGAGCATTCTTCGGGGCGTCATCTGCTTCAGGTTCTGACGCAGGAAGATTTTGCCGCGACTCATATTGCACCGCCCGGCGGTATCCGGAAAAGCGCCTTCTTTGAGGCGATCAATACCCGAGGGCTGGAGCAGATGATTCATGTTTACGAAGACCTGCAGAAACAGGTCTCACAAAAGATTCCTGTCGCCAAAGACATCTCCGATCTCGGCGATCTGATCGCCGTCGATGGTTCGCTGATTGACGCTACGCTGTCCATGCTCTGGGCGGACTATCGAGACGGAGCCAAAAAGGCCAAGGTTCACCTGGGGTTCGATATCGGTCGTGGTGTCCCCCAGAAAGTCACATTAACCGACGGCAAGGGCGACGAGCGTCCTCAGGCGGAACGGCTCGTGGCTCCCGGTCAGACAGGTGTCTATGACCGCTATTACCAGTGTTACAAAAACTTTGACGACTGGCAGGATCAGGGACGCCACTTTGTCTGCCGCATCAAAGCCAGTTCTCGTAAGACGGAGTTGAGCGCCAATCCTGTTGTCCCCGGCAGTCATGTTTTCTATGACGCCAGGGTGTTGCTCGGCACCAAAGATGTCAACCAGACCGAACGAGAAGTGCGTGTGGTCGGCTACAAGGTTGACCAAAAATCCTATTGGGTCGCCACCGACCGCTTCGATCTGACCGCCGAGCAGATTGCCTTGATCTACAAGCTACGCTGGACGATCGAGTCCTTCTTCGCCTGGTGGAAGCGCCACCTCAAGGTGTATCACCTGATTGCCCGCAGTCCCTACGGCCTGCTGGTGCAGATCCTCGCAGGGTTGATTACTTATTTGCTGCTGGCCATCTACTGCCACGAAGAGCATGGCGAACGTGTCAGCATCAACAGGGTGCGTGAGCTTCGCAACAATATTCGCAACGAGGCCGCCGAGGATGCGGCCGCAGGCTTAGGGCCTCCCGATATCATTGACTTGGACTTCGGAGCCTATGCAACTTCTTAACCGGACACTACTGCGATATTCTACAAGTTTTTCGTGCACCGCGCCCGCCATCTGCAGGCCCGTATCGCGGCCCAGGTTGAAGGTTTCGTTGGCCAGGGAGCGGTCGATGAAGAGCTGCCGCGCCACCGAAACCAGTTCCTGGCGCGCCTGGGGTGGCTTGAACTGGCCGACCTGCACCACCAGCGGCGCAGCGAAGGCATAGTTGAGGAAGACATCTTCGGTGACAAAGCCGCTCGCCACGTCCGCCTGGTACTTGTAACCGAGCCGTTGGTCGAAGAGATTCCCCTGCAGCACCAGCTTGACGCGCCGGATGCGGAAATCACTGATATTCTCGCCATTGGCACGGTCCGCATCCCGGTAGCTGTAGAGCAGTTGCGCCCAGCCGCCGAACTGCAGCCGGTAGGCGCCGTCGGCGGTAGCGACGCTCAGTCCCTTGCCCGGCTGGTACCAGGCCGGGCTGCTCTGCCGGGTCGCCTCCGCGTAGTCTTCGGCGCTGATCACCCCCTTTTCCCGCAGGATATCCTCCAGGGTCCGGGCCTCGGTGCGGGGCGTGGGAAACAGGGTCAGGGAAACCAAAAAACAGAGGGGCAAGAACCCGCGCTTCATTGTTTTATTCTCATTGTGAGTGCTGCCAGGGCAGCTGTCATGGTCCGGTAATGACGACGCCCGGCTTTCAGCATCGAAAGCCGGGCGTCGTTGCCCGGTACGACCTCACTGTCGCACCTCCTCGTCCTGGTTTCGCCGGCCGCCGCCGGTCGTCCCGGCCATGGTCCGGGCCTCCTTGCGGGTCAGCGGGAGACGAAACCGCTGGCTGTCGCTACTTTACAATAAAGCCGTATTTTTCCAGGATTCGTGCCGCCGCCGCGGAGCGGAGAAAGGCGAAGAATTGAACCGCCTCCGGCTTGCGGACCCCTTCGGCCGTCAGACCGACGGGATAGGTCACCTCGGCGTAGAGGGGTTGCGGGACCTCCAGCAGAATGACCGCCTGCTGGGCCAGCAGCGCGTCGGTCTTGTAGACGAAGGCGCCATCGACCTCGCCGCGGTCGGCGTAGACCAGGGCCTGGCGCACATCCTGGGCCATCACCAATTTCCCCTGCAGTTGCTCGTAGAGTCCAGCGGCCTTCAGCGCCTGTTCCGCATACTGTCCCGCCGGGACACTCCTGGGGCTGCCGATGGCGATCTTCTGCAGCTTGGCCAGGTCCTCCAGTTCGGTGACCGCCAGACCCTTGCGGCCAACAAAGACCAGGGTATTGAAAGCCAGGGTCTGCACCCCCTCGGCCGGGATGCGCTGCTCCTCGACCAGGAATTGCATCCACTTCGGATTGGCGGAAATGAAGAGATCGGCGGGCGCCCCCTGGGCGATCTGTTTGGCCAGGGCTCCCGACGAAGCGAAGTTGGGGAGGAGGGTCGTATCGGGGGCGGCCTGTTGATAGGCGGCGACCAGTTCCCGGGTCGCATCGGTCATGCTCGCCGCGACCGACAACCGGATCTCGGCGGCCTGGGCGAAGGTTGCCAGCAGAAGCGAAACCACCAGGGCAAGCAGCAGGGTGCGCATGATCTCTTTCCTTTCCCGAATGAATGGGGGTATCTTGGCGGAGCTGCCGTAGCGGGGAGGAAGGTACCGACGTCGTTGGCGGGAATCGTTCCTTGACTTAGTCAGGATAATGTCATAAGGTCATGATCATGTCAAAGGAAAATTTCACCCTCGCCAATTCCATCCGCCGGCAGCGCGAAGAGCGGGGCTGGTCGCAACAGGAGCTCGCCGATCGGGCCGGCCTCTCGCGCACCGGCATCAGTGCCATCGAGGCGGGGCGGCTGATCCCCTCTACCGCCGCGGCGCTTACCCTGGCTGCGGCCTTCGGCTGTCGGGTCGAAGATCTCTTCGCCCTGGCCGGGCATGGGGCGGCATCCTGGGCCTGGTCACCGCCGGCGGAGGGGTGCCGGTACTGGCGCGCCCTGATCGGTTCCCGGCAACTGCTCTTCCCGGTTGAGGCGAGTCCCCTGGGGACCGTCCCCCACGATGGAGTCTGGCGGGACGGGGGCTGCCACGACCAGGCCTTCGCCGACCCGGTGCGCACCCTGGTGATCGCCTGCTGCGATCCGGCGGTCGGCTTGCTCGCCGCGGAATATGCGCGCCAGACCGGATTCCGCATGCTGGTCCTGCCCCGGGCCAGCCGTCCTGCCCTGGAACTGCTGGCGGCCGGACTGGTGCATGCGGCCGGTCTTCATCTCGGCAGGGATGGCGGTGGCGAAGGGAACCGCACGGCGGCCCGGGAGAGGTTCGGCGCCGAGTTTCGCCTGCTGCGCATCACCGACTGGCAGACCGGGTTGGTGCTTGACCCCGCTCTCGGCGTCGGGACGATCAGTGGCGCCCTCGCGGCCGACCTGCGCTGGATCGGGCGCGAGCCCGGCTCCGGCGCCCGTCAGGTCCTCGATGAGCTCTGTCCCGGCCGTCTCGCCCCCGCGCACCTGGCCCGCGATCATCGCGGCGTCGCCACGGCGATCCGCAGCGGCTTCGCTCAGGCCGGAGTCGCCCTGCGACTGGTCGGGGAGGAAGAGGGGCTGAATTTCCTCAGTGTGCGCGAAGAGGCCTATGATCTCTGTCTCGCCGCCGACAGCCTCGCCGATCCCCGCATCCGCGCCCTGGTGGAGGTGGTTCGCTCTCCGGCTTACCGCCGCCTGCTGGGTGAACTCCCCGGCTACGACAGCCACCGCACCGGCGAATTCGCAACCTGAGGCCAAGCCATCTTTGCCTAAAAAATCGGCACCATGCCTGTGTTCAACACGCCATCTTCCATCCCGCCCTTGGCTCTGCCAGAAAATTCAATAACTTGCCAGCATGGCGAGACTTTTGCAGTTCTGTAATGCGTCATCATCCCGACTCCCTGCCCCGCCAACGCTGCCGGACCAGGCCGCCTCCCTCCCAATGCCGCGAAGGAGCTGATTTCCGACTCTGCCCAGTTTTCGGAAAGGATCAGACCTTGGCGAATAAACCGAAAATCAAGGACCTGCTCGACGAGCAGGCCTGCGCCCACAACAAGACCAAAAAGAGTGCCTGCAACGCCCCGACCCCGGGAGCGACGACCGGCGGCTGCGCCTTCGAAGGGGCGCAGATCGCCCTCTTCCCCTATGCCGACGCCGCCCACGTGGTGCATGGCCCGATCACCTGCCTCGGCTCCTCCTGGGAGACCCGCGCCACCCGGACCAGCTGGCCGGGCCGGGACCTGACCCAGATGGGGTTCACCACCGCCATCTCCACCAACGATGTCGTCTTCGGCGGCGAAGAGAAGCTGCTGCTGGCGGTCGACTACGTGGTCGGCCGCTACGCCCCGCAGGCGGTCTTCGTCTACGCCACCTGCGTCACCGCCCTGATCGGCGACGATCTCGACCTCCTCTGCAAACAGGCGGCGGCAAAACATGGCCTGCCGGTGGTGCCGGTGCATGCCCCCGGCTTCGTCGGCAGCAAGAACCTCGGCAGCCGCCTCGGCGGCGAAGCGGTGCTGGCCAGCCTGATCGGCACCGCCGAGCCCGAGACCACCACCCCCTTCGACATCAACCTGATCGGCGACTACAACGTCACCGGCGACATGTGGCAATACACGCCGCTCCTCGCGGAGCTCGGCATCCATGTCCTTTCGACCCTCTCCGGAGACGGCCGGGTCGCCGCGATCCGCACCGCGCACCGGGCGAAGCTGAACGTGCTGGTCTGTGCCAAGTCGCTCGTCTCCCTGACCCGGAAGCTGGAAGAGAAATACGGCATCCCCTCGATCTCCCTCTCCTTCTACGGCAAGCGCGACACCAGCGACGGGCTGCTCGCCATCGCCACCGCCCTCGGCGACGCCGAACTGATCGCCCGCACCCGGGCGCTGATTGAGCGCGAGGAGGCACGCCTCGAGCAGGAGCTCGCCCCCTACCGGGCCCTCTTCGCCGGCAAGAAGGCGGTCCTCAACACCGGCGGCAACAAGGCCTGGTCGATCGCCGCGGCGCTGCAGGACCTCGGCATCGAGGTGGTGGCGACGGCGGTCGGCAAGTCGACGGAGGACGACCGGGAGAAGGCGCGCCAGTACCTCGGTGCCGGCGGGGTGCTGATGACCAAGCCGGGCCAGGAACAGGCGAAGATCATCGATGATACCAAGGCCGACCTCCTCCTCGCCGGTGGGCGCAGCCTCTACACCGCGATCAAGAAGGGGATCGCCTTCGCCGACGTCAACCAGGAGAAGAAGAAGAGCTACGGCGGCTACCGCGGCCTGCTCAACCTCGCCGAGGATCTCCGGCACGCCCTGGAAACCCCGGTCTTCCGCAACGTCGCCAGGAGGGCGCCATGGGAGGAGTAGTCCACAAATCACCGAAGCCGCTGCAGGTCAATCCGCACCGCCTCTCCCAGCCGATGGGGGCGACCCTCGCCTTTCTCGGCGTCGACAACTGCATGCCGCTGATGCACGGTGGCCAGGGGTGCACCTCCTTCACCAAGGTCTACCTGACCCGCCATTTTGCCGAGCCGATCGCGATCCAGACCACGGCGGTGACCGACATCACCGCAATCCTCGACGGCGGCGACTACAGCATCGTCGAGTCGGTGAAGAACATCACCGCCAAGGTGACCCCGCAGCTGATCGGCCTGCACACCACCGGCCTCACCGAGACCAAGGGGGACGACATCCGCGGCGTGGCCGGCAAGATCGACTTCCCGCTGGTCTGGGTCAACACCCCCGACTACGAGGGAGGGCTAGAGAGCGGCTGGGCGCTGACGGTCAGAGCGATGATCGAACAGCTGGTAACAGCGACGGAGCTGGTCGACGATACCAAGCTGGTCCTGTTGCCCCACGTCAGCCTGACGCCGATCGAGGTAGAGAAGATCAAGGAGTTCATCGCCGGCTTCGGTTTCGAGGTGCTTGCGCTTCCCGACCTCTCGACCTCTCTCGACGGCCACCTCGGCGAGAAGCAGAGCGCCCTCTCCAGCGGCGGCATCGGCGTCGAAGAGATTCGCACCCTCGGCGACGCCGGGCTGGTGCTCAGCGTCGGTGCCTCGATGCGTGCCGCCGGGGAGGCGCTGACCAAAAAGAACCCGGCAATGCGCCATCACCACTTTGACCACCTGCAGGGGCTGGCGGCGACCGACCGGCTGGTCGCGCTGCTTCTCGCCGAGACCGGTTTCAGTGCGCCGCCGCCGGCGGTGGCATGCTGGCGCAAGCGGTTGCAGGATGCCCTGCTCGACTGTCACTTCGCCCTCGGCCAGACCCGCTTCCTCGTCGCCGCCGAACCCGACCACCTCGCCGGCCAGGTCGCCGCCCTCTGTGAGGCGGGGGGAGAGGTCAGGGCGGCGATCGCCACAGTCGATGCGCCGCAGCTGGAGCAGGTCCCGGCGGCGCAGGTCCTGGTCGGGGACCTGGAGGATGCCGAGGACTTCGCCGCCGAGTACGACCTGCTGATCACCAACTTCCACGGGGCCGGGATTGCCCATCGCTGCCACAAGGGGCTGGTGGTGCGCGGCTATCCCAACTGGGAAGAGGTCGGCAACCAGCTGCAGAACGACGTCCTCTACGAGGGGGGCGCTTATTTCCTCTGCGCGCTGGCCAATGCCGCCAGTCGCTGGCGGGAGGAGCAGGGGTGGTGAGACCAATGAAAAGAATGGGACGCATGGGACCACTGGGACTTATGAACCACAAAGGTCCGATCGGTCCCAGTTGTCCCATGCGCCCCAGGATTGGCTTTTGAAATGAGCTCTTACACCGACACCATCCGCCGCTACGCTACCGACAGCCGCTACACCGGCACCCTCGACCGTGCCGATGGGACCGGCGAGGTCGGCCTCGGACCGGAAGAGGCCGGCCGGCGCCTGGCGGTGCGCTTTGCCCTGCGGATCGATGCCGGGCAGGTGACGCAGGTCCGGTTCCAGGTCTTCGGTTGCGGCTTTACCATCGCCGCCTGTGCTGCCGCCGCCGAACTGGCGGAGGGGAAGGATCTCGAAGCGGCGGCGGCGATAGCGCCGGCCGCGGTCGCCGCAGTCCTCAACGGCCTGCCGACGGAGCGGGACTATTGCGCCGAGCTGGCGGTGGCCGCGCTCCAGGCCGCCCTGGCCAGTGCCCGCAGTGAAGACCATGCGGTAGCAGTGGTCGCCCATGACCCGGCTGCCGTCGAACACGGGCCGCGGGTGACGGCCGCCGACCCGGTCTATCGCCGCTTGCTGGCCAGCCCGGCCCCGCGCGCGGTCGCGGCGGAAGACCGCCACCTCTTCGCCTGCCTGCTGACGGTGGCCGCTGCCGAACCCTGGTCGCTGGCCGCCGCCCTCGGCCTCGACGAGTGGGAGTTGGCCGCACTGCTGCAGCGCTACTTTCCGGGTGTCGCTCCCGCGACCCTGGAATCGGGGGAGAGGGGGAAGCGGCCGCCCCTGGTCAATGCCGGCGTACTGGCGGTGCTGCACTCCCACCTCCCCGCAGGGGGAGACGACCCGGCGCCCCGCTGGCTCGCCGCGATCCTCGCCGCCCGCGCCGCCCATCCGGGGCATCTCTGGGTGGCGATGGGCCTCTTCGCCCGGCCGGAACTGAGCGCCGCGATTCGGCGCCACCTCCCGGCGTTGACCGCGGCCAACAGCCGGGGGATGCGCTGGAAGCGATTCCTCTTCCGCCAGGTCTGCGACCTGAAGGGGGGAGTCATGTGCAAGGCACCCGATTGCGGGCTCTGCAGCGATTATTCCCTCTGCTTTGCCCCGGAAGAATCATGAGATGACAGCGAACCCCTCCCCTCCTCATCGTCCGCCCCCTTTTTCAGGTAGGGACGGACGATCAGTGCAGCGTGAAACGGTCACGCGCCTTGGCGAAGGCCGATTCAACCTCGCCGAGAGCCTTCTCAGCGCCCGCCTTTAAATCCTCCCAGGCCTGCCCACCGGCCTTTTCTAGGTCGGCAACCTTCTCCTGCAGAGCGTCGCGCCGGTCCTTGAGTTCTTCGACCTGCTCCTCATACTCGATCCGGGCATCGGCCTTGGCACCGCGGGCCTTGGCCTGGAATTTTTCGATTTCAGCGTTCCACTGGTCGATTTTCGACTTCACTTTTTCGACATAGGCTTCCTGTGTCGTCATCGTTTTCTCCTTTCGGGATGAACGTTCTGACAAGTGACTTTGCCCTTTCATCTTACCACGGGCCCCGTAAGGCCCGGTTTTTCACCCGACGGAAGCTAGGATTGGCCGCTGGTCAGGGCGAGAGCAACAAGGCCGCCGACCAGGAGAATCAGGGCGAGCCAGACCACGACCCGTTTCGGGCTCAAATGGCCGCCACCCATCTCCATGGACATCTCTTCCGACTGCTCCTGGCGATGGCGGCGATGAAGAAAGATCAGGGCGCCCGTCACCCCGAGGAAGCAGAGATTCAGCCAGAAGGTGTAGTCGAAGCCGAAGCGGGTCATCTCTTCCACCCTGCGGGCGCTGTGGGGGGTGATGCCGAAGGCGGCAAAGCTGTAGTGGAGAATCAGCGCCGTGGCCACGATCGCGAGGTACATGATGCCGGCGATGTAGAGGGCTACCCGCCAGCCGTAATACTTGGCGTTGACGGCCACCAGCGGCGGCACCATCAGGTCCGAGTAGATAAACCCCATGATCCCGGCAAACATTACCCCGTTGGCATTGAGGACCGTGGCGAGAGGGATATTCCCCATCGAGCCGATGAAGGTCAGGGCGGCGACGAAAGGTGCGACCAGGGCGTTTTCGAGGGCCTGCAGCCACTGCGGCAGGGCGGCACCGGCGTCGATGAGGAAGATCTTCGCCCAGAGACTTTCCGGCACAAAGACCGCAACGAAGCCGGCGACGGTAAAGCCGATCAGGATCTCCTCCCAGACCATCTGCCATTCCATGACGAACTTGTTGCCGACCATCTGCCACCCCTGGCGACTGGTGATCCGCTCCTTCCAGTCAAAATCCTCTTCCTCTTCCGCCTTTGCTTCCATCTCCTTCCGCGCCTCTTCGATCCAGCGCCGCGGATAGCTGAGCCGGATCAGCAGGCTGCTGATGACGATGAGGAGCAAGCCACCGACAATCTCGGCCGCCAGGAATTGCCAGCCGAGAAAGATCAGGATCAGGATGCCGAGTTCGATCACCAGGTTGGTGGAGGCGAACATGAAGGCGACGGCGGCGATAAAGTGGGCCCCCTTGAGAAAGAGGGCGCGGGCGGTGGCGAGAGCGGCGAAGGAGCAGGAAGAGGAGATCGCCCCGAACAGGGCCGCCAGGGAGAGGCTCCGCGGCCGGGGGGTGCCGAGGTAGGGCGTCAGCTTCTTTTTCGAGACAAAGACCTGGATCATGCTGCTGACAAAGTACCCGAAGATAAAGGCCCAGCCGGCTTTCCAGAAAAATCCGAGGGAGGTTTTTACGGCCTGCCCGTACAGGCTCCAGAATTCCTGGGTGAACATTCCATATCCTTTTTATTTTATTATCTAGCTGATATTACGATAGTTTAAGTTTAGCGTGCGGAGTCGTCCCGTCAACCAAGCGGACACTTGGGGTTATAATTGAAGAGAATCAGCGGGAGGCACCGTGGTCGGCCCGGGCTGTTTCCGGCGACCTGTTCCCATCGCCTCCAGCGGAAAGGGGAAGCCAATGGCTGCGGAAAAAGAATCCGGGGGAACCTTTTCCCCACGTCAGACTTGTGAACATTTTCTCGAAGAAGCTTTCGATCGCCTGGAAACCGTGGACGAGGTGCGCAACCTGTTGCGCGCTCCTTACCGGGAGACACGTTTTGAACTCCCCCTCAATCGCGACGATGGTTCGGTCTCGGTCTTTTATGGGTACCGGGTTCAGCACGAACACAGCTGCGGTCCCTTTAAGGGCGGATTGCGATTTCACCCCGATGTCGACATGGACCACTTCGTGGCCCTGGCACAGCTGATGACCTGGAAGACCGCGGTCCTGAACCTCCCCTTCGGCGGCGCCAAGGGGGGCGTCAACTGTGACCCGCGGCAGCTCTCCAGTCGCGAGCGGGAGACCCTGACCAAGCGTTACGTGGAACGGGTCGCGATGATCATCGGCCCGGACCGGGATATTCTTGCTCCTGATATGGGGACCGGGCCTCAGGAGATGGCCTGGATTGTCGATGCCTATGCCTTGCAGGCAGGGTTTGAGCCGGGAGTCGTCACTGGCAAGCCACTGGCGCTCGGCGGTTCACCCGGCCGTCTCGCCGCCACCGGACGTGGCGTAGCGCTGGTGGCGGGTTGGGCCGCCGAGGCCGCCGGGATCCGGCTCGACGGCGCCACCGTCGCCCTGCAGGGCTTCGGCAATGTCGGCAGCCATACCGCCCGCTTCCTCGCCGACCAGGGGGCAAAGGTGGTCGCGGTGGTCGATGTGGAGGGAGGAAAATACTCGGCAGCGGGTCTGGACATCGAAGGGATGGTCAAGGCGGTGCAGGATCAGCCGGGAGGTGCGGTTCCCGACCTGGCGGTGGAGGGTGAGACGATCTCGAGCGAAGAACTTTTTGCCCTCGAAGTCGATTTGCTGATCCCCGCGGCCATCGGCGGAGTTATTCACCGTGGCAATGCCGACCGGGTCAAGGCACGGATGGTGGTCGAGGCGGCCAACCTGCCGGTGACCAGCGAGGCGGATCAGATGCTGCGGGAGAGAGGTGTGGTTGTCGTCCCCGATGTCCTTGCCAACGCCGGTGGCGTGACCGTTTCCTACCTCGAATGGGTGCAGAACCGGCAGCGGTACCAGTGGACCGAGGATCGGGTCAACCGGGAGTTGACCGACCGGCTGCAGCATGCATGGCGGGAAGTCCGGGAACGGTCCGAGGCGTCGGACATCTCCTATCGACTGGCGGCCTACCAGCTTGGTCTGGAACGGACTATCGAGGCCATTGAGCTGCGGGGGTTCTGATCTCATGACGGGTCGTTCGGGTCTGCCTTTTCCTCCCGGAGGTCCGTCGCGACCCGCAGCGGCCGACCGGTGGCGAGGCGGAAGCCGGCCTCGATGGCGAAGGCGAGGCCGAGCATTCCGATCAGCACCAGCACCCGGGCGGGACGGTCGCTGAGGGTCTGCCAGAGGAGGGCGACAAGGGCCGCGAGGCAGAGGCCCGCCCCTGTCAGCGAGAGCCAGCGGTGGCTGCCGGTGCGGCTGGCGAGGCGGGCGTTGGCGCCGTTAACGGCGGCGAAGATCAGCAGGAAGCCGGCGCTCCCCATGGTCGAGAGGCTGGAGAGGTCGAAGAGGTTGGCAATCAGCAGTGTCCCCCCGGCGGTGATCAGCAGTCCTTCGAGCGGTTCGTTCCAGACTTTTTTTGCCAGCAGTTCCGGGAGTTCGCCGTCCTTGGCGATGACATAGCTGAGCCGCGCCGCACCGTAGAGGGTGGCGTTGATCGCCGAGGCGGTCGACAGCAACGCAGCCACGGTAATCAGCAGAAATCCGCTCTGGCCGAGAAAGGGCTTGGCGGCGACCGCGAGGGCATAGTCCTTGGCTTCCACGATGCGATCGACCGGCAGGTTACCGACGGCGACGGCGGCGATCAGCACGTAGAGGACCAGCACGAAACCGGTGGCGCTGAAGAAGGCTCGCGGCAGGACCCTATCCGGATTGCGGGTGTCGCCGGCGGCGTTGGCGATCAACTCGAAACCTTCGTAGGCGAGGAAGATGATCATGCCGCCGGTCACCAGGTCGAGGGCCGGACTCCAGGCGGCAACCGCCAGCCGGGATGGGTCGATGGTGCGCAGGCCGAGGCCGACGAAGAGGAGGAGGATGACGAGCTTGACGGCGACCACCCCGTCCTCGGCCTTGCCGATCAGGTCGGCACTCAGGAGGTTCAGCCCGGTAATGGCGAAGATTGCCGCGCTGATCAGGAGATGTTTCCAGAAGAGCTGGTCGGCCGTGGGGAAGAAGGTGGCGCCGTAACTGCCGAAGGCGTAGGCGTAGAGGGAGAGCATGACGATGTAGCTGAGCCAGAGCAGGATATTGAGGGTGCCGGTGAAAAGCCCGGGGCCGAAGGCGCGGTCGAGAAAGGTCACCGTCCCCCCCTGGCTCGGGAAGCAGACCGCCAGCCGGGAGAAGGAGTAGGCGGTGACTAGCGCCACGATGCCGGCGAGGGCGAAGGCGAGGGGTGCCCCACCCCGTGCCAGTTGCACCGCCAGCCCGAGGACGGCGAAGATGCCGCCGCCGACCATGCCGCCGATGCCGATGGCGGTCGCTTCGAAAAAGCCAATCTCCGCTTGCTTGCCGCTCATGCTCCTCCCGCCTTCCGGTTGCCTCCTTCCAGCATAGCATTCCGGACCCCCTGCGGCAGCACTCCCGGCCGGTTTTACCCTTCCGCGCCGGGATCGATCTGCCGGACCCGTCCCACCTTCCCATCCTCCAGGCGGACCTTGATCCCCCGGGAATGATAGGGTTTGCTGGTCAGCAACCGGTCGATGGTTCCCACGGTCAGGGTGCCGCTGCGCTGGTCCTGTTTGCGCACGATCGCCACCCGCATCCCGGGGCGCAGCTCGTTACGATATTCTCCCGCCACGCTCTTGCCTCCCTTCGTTGCCCGGCAGCTACCATAACCGATTCGGCTCGCCCGGGGAATCCTTTGTCCGGTGTCCGAGGCGCCTCTGAATTTCCGCCCGGTGTATAATGGCCGCAGAGGTTTCGGTCGATTTCAACTATCCGAAGAGGAGTCAAGCATGTCAACTTTATCACTTCAGGACCGGGCGGCGGGGGCCCTGCTCGGTGCCTTCATCGGTGACGCGCTCGGGCTCGGACCGCACTGGTACTACGATCTTGGCGAGCTGCGCCGCGACTACGGTGACTGGATCGGCGACTACACCGATCCCAGGCCGGGGCGCTACCATGCCGGGCTCAAGGCCGGCGAGCTCTCCCAGGCCGGAATCATCCTCAAGCTCACCCTGCAGTCGCTGGTGGCGCGCGGGGCGTACGACGAGGCCGATTTCTGCCGGCGCCTCGACACAGAGCTCTTCCCGCTCCTCGACGGCACCCCGATGGGCGGCCCCGGCGGCTACACCAGCCAGTCGATCCGCGAAGCCTGGCGACGGCGGGTGGAGCAGGGGCGTCCCTGGGGGGAGACCGGCGGCCATGCCGATACCACCGAGGCGATCGAACGCGTCCTCGCCATCGCCGTGCGTTACGCCCGGCAGCCGGCGGAGTTGGCACGCCAGGTCACCGCCAACACTGTGCTGACCCAGGGGGACGAACTGGTGGTGGCGATGACCGTCGCCTACTGCGCCCTCCTCGGCCAGCTGGTGCAGGGGCACCCGCTGGATACCAGGATCTCCGATCGGCTGATGAAATTGGTCAAGGAGGGCGAACTCCCCTTTCACGCCGTCACCGCCGAGGATTTGCAGCCGCCGCGGCCGGGCGACCCCGACCCGCCCCGCGTCGGTCGCTTTGCCTCCCCCGATGCGCTGCTCACCCCTTCTTACATGGCTGCGGCCGCAGCCGACCCGCAGATTCGCATCGAACCGGCCTGGAAGGTCTCGATCGTCTACGGCATGCCTTGCGCCATCTTCCACCAGCTGCCGGCCGCCTACTACCTCGCCGCCCGCTTCCGGGACGACTTCGAGGCGGCGGTGCTGCACGCCATCAACGGCGGCGGCCAGAACCAGGCGCGGGCGATGCTGACCGGCGCCCTGGTCGGGGCGCAGGTCGGACTTGGCAAGATTCCGCAGCGTTTCATCGACGGGCTGAAAGAACGGGACCTGCTGGTGCAACTGGCCGGAGAGCTGGCGGCGCAGGCCGCCGGGTGAAGTGGAGAGGGAAAGGAGTTCGGGGATGGGAACCTTGACCGAGCAGCACTGCGAAGCCTGCCGTGGCCAGGTGCCGCCGGCGACGGCAGACGCAATCGCCGCCTATCTGGAGCAGTTGCCCGACTGGGAGATCGTCGAGGTCGACGGCATCGGCCGGCTGACCCGGCGCTTTCCCTTCCGCAACTTCCGCCAGGCCCTCGATTTCAGCAACCGGGTCGGCGAGCTGGCCGAGGCTGAGGGGCATCACCCGGCGCTCCTCACCGAGTGGGGGCGCGTGACGGTGCAGTGGTGGACCCACAAGATCGGCGGCCTGCACCGCAACGACTTCATCATGGCCGCCAAAACCGACGCGCTATTGGCGGCAAGGACGGACCCGACCGGTCAAGGCTGAGTCCGCGGCCGTCGGCAGGGCGCGTGGGTGAACCTTTCAGCTTGCCAGGGTGTGCAGCGCCTCGAGGTCGATGTCCTGGCCGACGACGCCGGCGGCGTCGGCACGGCACTGCTTGCAATGGCGCGCCTGGGAGAGGATCAGCTCGGCCTGGTTGCGGACCATCTCCATGGTGGCGTCGGATGGGCGCTCGATCTCCTTGAACAGGCCGACCGGGATCACCGGCATGATGTTCATCATGCTGGCGCCGAGTTCCCGCACCTTGACCGCCAGGTCGAGGGTCTCGTGATCGTTGACGCCGGGGATGTAGACGTGATTGATCTTGACCAGCATCCCGGCCGCCGCCGCCAGTTTCACCCCCGCGAATTGCTTCGCCAGCAGCAGCGCCGCCGCTTCCTCCCCCTGCAGGCGCTGACCGTCGACCTTGATCCATTCGTAGACCCTGGCACCGGTCTCGGGGGTGAGAGCGTTGATGGTGACGGTCAGGCTGTGGACGTCGTAGGCGAGGATGGTGTCAATCATCTCCGGCAGGCGCAGGCCGTTGGTGGAGAGGCAGAGAGTCAGCTCCGGAAAGGCGGCCCGGACCTGGCGGAAGGTTTCAAAGGTCTTCGGGTTGGCGAGGGGGTCGCCGGGACCGGCGATGCCGACCACCTTGAGCTGCGCGCCCCCCTGCTTCTCCATGTGGCGCTTGACCAGCCGGACCCGCTCCACCGCCTGCTCGGGGGTGAGAACGCGGCTGGTGACGCCGGGGCGGCTTTCGTTGGCGCAGTCGAACTTGCGTTCGCAGAAACCGCACTTGATATTGCATCCCGGGGCGACCGGCAGGTGGATACGCCCCGCCTTGCTGTGATCGCCGCCAAAACAGGGATGATCGCTCTGGACGTTGGCCTTCATCATCGGACAACCGCTGGCCATGGCGTTGCTCCTTTCGTTGCAAAAAGACGACGGCGCTCCCGGGTGTAAGCCGGAAGCGCCGTTGCCAAGCTCCTGAAAAAAATCAAGCCCCGACCGCGCATATGCGCAGCGGGGCTTCGTTGCCAAGTTCAGGTCGGTACAACTTTGTACCTTGGGTGCCGTCTTTTTTATAGCATCAGACGTGCCAACCCTGGAAGGACCAAAAAAAGGGGCAGAAAGGAACCCTCATTGTTCCCCCTGCCCATGCCTGAGGCAATTGCAGCTCTGGAACGTTAAATTTTCAGCAGCCGCAGCGTTTCGGACCCTGGCAGCCGCAACCGCAGAGGTTGCCATGGGCAGTGAGCAGGGCCGGACCGATCGGGCCAACCGCGCTGATGGCGGTGATGCCGGCTTTCGCCAGCTCCTGCTTCGGATAATCGCCGATCATGGCCGTCACCACCGCCTTGCACCCCTGCAGGGCGGCAACGATGGCGTCGAACTGGCGATGACGGAAGGGATGGTCGGGATCGAGGGAGCAGTACTTCTCGACCGCGACCTCCTTGACCTGGCGCGGCGCCCCTCCGGCGCAGTCGTAGATCAGAAAACGTTCGGCGTGGCCGAAGTGCTGGTCGACTTCGAGCCCGGATTTGGATGCGACGGCGATAAGCATGGGAACCTCCCAGAGGACCCATACGATGTATGGATCCTCTGCTTTAGGGTCTTCAGACTTCCATCGGTTTGAAGCTGAAGCACTTCTTCGGGCAGGTGACGCCGCAGCCGGCGCAGCCGATGCAGTTGTCCGGGTTGGCGATGGTCATCACCATGCGGGTCGAATCGGTCTCTTCATCGACCAGGTCTTCCGGACCGAGGACCTTGCGGGAGCAGGCCTTGAAACAGCGGCCGCAGCCGATGCACTTCTCCGGGTCGATGGTTTCGGCGAAGGTGGGGGTCCAGCTGGCACCGCCACGGGTAATTCCGGTGAGATAAGCCATGGGATCTCTCCTCTTCCTTGGTTTATGGGTTTAGGTTGCCGGCCGTTCGCCTTTCAGCATCGCCTTGCGCAGCCACGGCGGCGGGCTGTTGCGGAGCACCTCCTGCAGCTTTTCGACCACGGCGGTGATCGGCTCGCGTTCCTTGCTCTTGATCGGGTGAATCTTCTTGGCGACCAGCCGAGCCGCTGCCGGGCCGCCGATTTCGGCGACGTAGACCAGGGCACAGTCGGCGAGTCCCGCGCAGCGGGCCTCGATGCGGTCGGCCTCGTCGGCCCCTTCGGTCTTGACCTGTACCAGGCCGGAAAAGGCGGCTTCCTCAATCCCGACTTCCCAGATGAAGAAGGATTCGGCCCGGCCGAAGTGCTCGTCGACATGGATTTTGTCCGTACTGGCGAATGCCACTTTCATATGCAATCCTTTCCCGACCCGGCCGCCAACGATGTCGAATCTGCGGGTACGGATCATCGGATCCTCGCGCAAGGGGGGACGGGGGCGGGGAAGGCCCGATCGCCTCCGCCGACCCCCGTCACTGGGTTAACGCATCATTTCGAACCACTGGTTCTCGCAGGTCTCGTCCTTGATATCGAGGAACTTGTTGGCGATCATGGTCAGCATGTTGACCGCCCCCTGGTAGCCGATTACCGGGCTGCGGTGGAGGTTGACCCGGTCGATGATCGGAAAACCGATGCGGAAGAGCGGGATCCTGGCGTCGCGGGCCGCCCACTTGGCGTGGGTGTCGCCGATGATGCCGTCGACCGGATCGGTGACCAGCAGGCTGCGCAAATGCCAGAGGTCCTTGTTGATGTAGACCTTGCCGGTGGCGCCAAAGGGAGAGGAGGCGAGCAGAGCCTTCATCTCCTTCTCGAACTTCTTGTTGGTGCGCGAGCAGAGGACGTGGTAGGGGATCGCGCCCATCTCGAGGAGGAAGGAGACGATGCCGATCAGGTAGTCGGGGTCGCCGGCGACGGCGAACTTCTTGCCATGCAGGTACTGGTGGGCGTCGGTCATGGCGTCGACGGCGAGGCCGCGCTCCTCCTTCAGTTTCTCCGGGACCGGCTTGCCGAAGAGCTCGGAGAGCTTCAGCAGCAGCTCGTCGGTCTTCTGGATGCCGAAGGGCATCGGCATCACCAGCTTCTCGCCGCTGTACTCCTCCTCGATCCACTTCATGGTGTTGAGGGTCGAATACTTCTGCAGCGAGATCGTCGCCTTGCCGTTGATCGACTCGGCGGCGTCTTCAATTTTGGTGCCGCCAGGATAGAGCCGGTAGTTGCCGTCGCAGACGGTGTCGAAGACCTCCGAGATGTCGGCCATCAGCGTGTAGGGGATGCCGAACAGCTCAAGGATGCGCTTGTACTCGCGCAGGTTGCCGGTGTTGCCGTCGAAGCCCGGGATCAGGTTGAGCTTGCCGGTGCACTTGCCCTCGATCTTCTGGTCGGTGGTCAGGGTTTCGAGGATGCTCTTGAGCATCGAGTCGTAACCGTGGATATGGGTACCGTTGAAGCTCGGGGTGTTGGCGTAGGGGGTCAAAACCTCCTCCGGCAGGTGCCCCTTGGTCTTGGCGTTGCGGATAAAGGCGGTGAGGTCGTCACCGATGACCTCGGGCATGCAGGTGGTGTAGACCGGGATCATCTTCGGCTTGTAGAGCGCGTAGGCGTTCTCCAGTCCTTCGAAGAGGTTGTTCTGGCCGCCGAAGACGGCGCCGTCCTCGGTCATGGCGTCGCAGGTCGCCGCCGCCGGCTCACGGAAGTGGCGGGAAAAGGTGCTGCGGAAGTAGGAGGCGCACCCCTGGGAGCCGTGGACGAAGGGGAGGGCCCCTTCGAAGCCGCTGGCGACCATCTGGGCGCCGAGGGGCTGGCAGGCGTGGGCCGGGTTGACGACCAGCGCCTCGCGGGCGAAGTTCTTCTCCTTGTACTCTTCGCTGTTGATCCATTCCTTGACCCGCTCGATCTCGCTGGCCGGAGTCTCGGTCACTTTTTTAACGGCAGATTCGCTCATGGCGATTACTCCTTGGTTTTTGCCACAGAGACACGGAGACACAGAGGAAGAGCAAACCAAAATTTTCAGGGTTTAGTCCCACAACCCGAGAGTTTCTGAATTTGACCTTCTCGGTGGCTCTGTGCCTCTGTGGCAGATTTCCTTTTAGAAGGGCGACTTCACCAGTTTCCAGGTCGGGCTGTTGATCGCCATGTCGATGTCGCGGGCGAAGACCTTGAACCCCTCGTAGCCGTGGTAGGGGCCCGAATAGTCCCAGCTGTGCATCTGGCGGAAGGGGATACCGGCCTTCTGGAAGACATACTTCTCCTTGATGCCGCTGCCGACCAGGTCGGGTTTGAACTCCTCGACGAATTTCTCCAGCTCGAACTCGGAGACGTCGTCGTAGATCAAGGCCCCCTTGGCCAGCTCCGGCGAGGTGCGGTCGTAGTCGTCCTGGTGGGCGAACTCGTAACCGGCGCCGGTAATCTGGATGCCGAGGTCCTCGTAGGCGCCGACGGTGTGGCGGGGGCGCAGGCCGCCGACGAAGAGCATGGCGGTCTTTCCTTCGAGGCGCGGTTTGTACTCGTCGATCACCGCCTGCATCACCGGCTTGTACTTCTGGATCACCTTCTCGACGTTTTCCTTGATGGTGTCGTCAAAACGCTCGGCGATGGCGCGCAGGCTTTCCTCGATCTTGCTCGGACCGAAAAAGTTGTACTCGAGCCAGGGGATGTTCCACTTCTCTTCCATCACCTTGCACATGTAGTTCATCGAGCGGTAGCAGTGAATCAGGTTCAGCTTCACCGAATGGGTGGCGCCGATCTTCTCGACCTCGCCGTCGCCGGTCCAGACGCTCTTGACGTTGAGGCCGATCTCTTCGAGGATCGGTTTCGCCGCCCAGACGTCACCGCCGATGTTGTAGTCGCCGATCAGGGCGACATCGTAGGGGCCGGCCGGTTCGGGGAATTCGAACTTGCCGATGATGTGGTCGCGGATCGAGTCGTTGGAGATGTGGTGACCCAGCGACTGGGAGACGCCGCGGAAGCCTTCGCAGTTGCAGGGTACGACCAGCTTGCCGAGCTCGTTCTCCATCTTTTTGGCGACGGCGTTGATGTCGTCACCGATCAGGCCGACCGGGCACTCGGAGAGGATCGAGAGCCCCTTGTTGAGGGGGAAGAGCTCGTCGGCCTCCTGCAGCAGTTTCTCCAGCTTCTTGTCGCCGCCGTAGACGATGTCGCGCTCCTGGAAGTCGGAGGTGAAGTCCATCGGGAAGGAGGTGACGCCGGGAATCCCCTGCATCAGGTTGCGCCGCGTCCCCCAGCTGTAGACGCCGCAGCCGATCGGTCCGTGGGAGACGTGGACCATGTCGCGGATCGGCCCCCAGACCACCCCCTTGGCGCCGGCATAGGCGCAGCCGCGCTGGCTCATGACGCCGGGGACGACCTTCTTGTTCGACTTCACCGCGCAGGTCGAGGCGGTCGGCTCGTTGGCGCCCAGGTGCGGCGCACGCTTCTTCTGGGCCTTGGCCGGCATCGCCGCCAGGGTCTCTTTGATCAGCTTCTCGGTCTTTTCCTTGCTAACGCCCGGGATGGGCTTTCGCTCTGCCATGGTCAAATCTCCTTGAAAGGTCCTATGGGACCTATAGGTCATATAGGTCCTATGAGATTTCTGCGCCGATTTAAGCGTTCTCCGCCTTGCCGACCACGGTCTCATCCTCCGCTTCCATGATGCCGAACTCCATCAGCAGCTCTTCGAGCTCTTCCATCTCCAGCGGGGTGGGGACGACGAACATCTTGTTCTCGGCGATCTTTTTCGCCAGCTGCCGGTACTCCTCGGCCTGCTTGTGCTCGGGGGAGTACTCGATGACCGTCATGCGGCGCAGTTCGGCGCGCTGCACCTGGTTGTCGCGGGGGACGAAGTGGATCATCTGGGTGCCGAGCTTGGCGGCCAGCGCCTCGATCAGGTCGGCCTCGCGGTCGGTGTTGCGGCTGTTGCAGATCAGGCCGGCGAGACGCACGCTGCCGCTTGCCGCGTACTTGACGATCCCCTTGCAGATGTTGTTGGCGGCGTACATTGCCATCATCTCGCCGGAGACGACGATGTAGATCTCCTGGGCCTTGTTCTCGCGGATCGGCATGGCGAAGCCGCCGCAGACGACGTCGCCAAGGACGTCATAGAAGACGAAGTCGAGGTCGGGAGTGTAGGCGCCCTCTTCTTCGAGGAAGTTGATGGCGGTGATGACGCCGCGGCCGGCACAGCCGACGCCCGGCTCCGGGCCGCCCGACTCGACGCACTTGATGTCGCCGTAGCCCCACTTGAGGACGTCTTCGAGTTCGAGGTCCTCGACGGTGCCGAGCTCGCGGACCTTGTCCATGACCGTCTCCTGCGCCTTGGCGTGGAGGATCAGGCGGGTCGAGTCGGCCTTCGGGTCGCAGCCGATGATCATGACTTTCTTGCCGAGGGCGGCGAGGCCGGCGACGGTGTTCTGGGTCGTGGTCGACTTGCCGATGCCGCCTTTACCGTAGATTGCAATCTGACGCATTTTTTTCTCTTCCATGACGGGGATCCTCTCTTTCTGGGTGGATGTTGGTCGGCCCGCCAGCGGCGCTGCGCCGGAGAAGCCATGCTCTTGAAAATGGAGCGCCCGGCCTGAACGGGAGTTTTCAGGCCGGGCGCCATTGCCCGAAGCAGCGCCACCGTGGTGCCGCTTCTGCTGTTCAAAAATTGTCTGCAACGTAAAAAGCCCAAAAGAAGGTTCGGCGACCTGCCGACATCTTTTGGGCCTCTTTGCCTGGGGGAAGAACCAGTGCACTGCGCCGTGCGCTGATTTCCGGATTCGCTTTCAATTTATAGCATGGCCTGTGCCAAGCGGCCAGATTGATCGGCCAACCTATCGAATTTGCATGAATCTTTTTTTGATTCCGAAAAAAATCGGTCTCCGGCTTCGGCTCCGGCAGTGGCCGGCAACCCCTTGCTGCATAGAAATTGGGCAACGCCAGCCGGGTCTGCCCAAAAAGGATCAGTCCCGGGCCCGGGCCAGCTTCTCCGTCATGACGATGGTGAGGAAATCGAAGACCTCCTCCCGCGTCTTCAAAAAGGCCGGCATCTCCTGCACCATCACTTCCTCCAGGGTTTCGAGGACGACACCGCTGTCGGAACCGAGGTCCGCCATCACCACCTGGGACATGTTGATGACCTCATGGAGGCTGTCCCGGTCGAAGGGGCGCTCGTCCGGCTTGCCGACGAAGGGGGGGAGGTCGCGAGCCGGACTGTTGTGCCGGTACTTGTAGCGCAGGTCCGATGGTTTGATAAGGAGTCGCATCGCGTTACTCCTTGCCGCCGCAGCCGCCGCAGTGGCTCTTCCCCTGACAGAGGCTGCCGTGGGCCGCCGCCCCCGCCTCGGCGCGGAACCTGTCGAGGGAGGCACCGGATACAAACCAGCTTCCGTCGATCTCCTCGCCGGCGAGCAGGCCCTTCTTGATGTGCATCAGGATATTGAGAGGGGTCGTTTTCAGGGCCGCGGCCGCGCTGGCGACCGACAACAGGTCTTTTGTGCTGGTCATGACTGGACTCCTTTGGGAAAAAGCCCGCGGCAAGCGAGACGCTTGGCCGCGGGCACCATTGCCTGTTTCGGGGACGACGCTGTCCCGCTCGGATGAGTGAAGCCGGCCCAGCCCTTCAGGCGGCGGGGGCCTGGATGATCCAGAAGCGGTCGTCGAAGCAAGTTTCGAGCAGGGGGCGCACCTCGCCCCAGGAGAGGCCACCGCCGCCGCAGCCGGGGCGGGGGACGATGATGCGTTGCCACCCCCGGTCGTCGGCCAGGGCGCGCAGCTCCCGCCCCGACTGGCGGATCAGCTGCAGGTCGGGCACCTCCCAGGGGGTGTGCTCGACAGGGAAGCTGACCAGCCCGTTTCCGAGATCGAAGACATGGTTGCCGTGCTGGCGGATCAGTTCGCCGAGGCGCTGCGGCAGGGCGGGAAAACGCTCGGCGGCCTGGCGGGCGGTCCCCCGGGCCATGACGTTGCGGCCATTGCCGCCGACCTTGCCGTTGGTGGTGATCGCCACCACGCAGCCCTGCTGGTGAAACTCCCAGAGGTCGCCGGAGAGTTCCCGGAAGGGAGTGTCGCGCAGGACCCAGGGAGAAATCTTCAGCAGCGCGACCGCCGCTGTCTCGACCTCTTCCCGGACCTGGCGATCGAGCTTGCGCAGCCACTGCTTCGGCAACGCGTCGATGCCGTAAAAGGCGCCGGCGAGCATGCCGGCGATCGCCCCGGTGGTGTCGGCGTCCCCCCCCTGGTTGACCACCCCGACCAGACACTCTTCGAAGCTGGCGGTGGAAAAGAAATAGTGAAAGACCGTCTGCATGGTATCGACGATATAGCCCGACGCCAGCCCCTTGTAGTGGTTGAAGTGAAAGGTCGGGCAGGCGGCGATCAGCTCGCGCGCCAGGGCGTGGAGCTGGAAACGGTCGGCGCCGAGCATCGCTGCCTGCACCATCTTCCCCAGGGTGACGCAGGCGGCGTCGGAGAGGGGATGGTTGTGGGTCAGCCGCGCCTGTTCCAGGGCACAGCGCCGCAGCAGGTCGTCATCGCCCAGGGTCTGCAGGATCACCGGGGCCATCCGCATCGCCGCGCCGTTGCCGGCATCCCACTCGTTGTAGGGAACCTCCAGGCTCCCCTTGCGCATGAAGCCGACGATCCCCTTGCGCACCGTGGAGCCGATGTCGATCGGCTTGCTGCGCATCCAGGCGAGAAACTGTTCGGCGATCCCCTGCAGGTCCCAGCCGCCGGCGGCGATCAGCGCCCGCGCCAGCGCCAGCGACATCTCGGTGTCGTCGGTGACCTGGCCCGGCTTCACCCCGAGCCAGCCGCCGCCCCGGATCTTGTTGTGGAGCTTGTAGCGGGCCCGGATCTCCCCCGGGGTCATGAACTCGGTGGTCGCGCCGAGGGCGTCGCCGAGGGCGACTCCGAGAAAGACGGCCCGCGCCGCTGCTTCGAGTTCCGCCCGTGCCATCGTCAGCCTCCGGTCAGGACCTGCACCTCGAACTCGCCGCCGATCACCAGGTATTCTCCCTCCCCCTTGAGGAGCGATTTCGGCAGCAGCCCGCTGCAGAAGAAGACCTTGGCCAGGGGGACCGCGGCCTTGATGACCCGGTTGCCGAATTCCCAGGCTTTCTCGAAATCGTCGGTGAAGGAGTTGAGGTTGTTGAGCTGCAGCAGGTAGTGGCCCGGACTCTCCTCGGCCAGAACCTGGTGCTCGGAAAAATCGTAAATGCCGCGATAGAGGGTGAGGTGACTCAGGTCCGGATGGCGGCGCTGCAATTCGTACTGGACAAAACCGTAGAGGAGGTCGAGCTGGCCAAGGATGGCGCTGGCCCGCGCCGCTCCCTTCATCCGTTCGCCGAGGTACTGGTAATAGGCTGCAGAGTGGATGTCGCCGATCGGTTCCTTGTGAAAGAGGGGCGGGATCCCCAGCCGCGACTCCACCCACCCCTTGAGGACCGCCCCTTCGAGGGAGTTGCTGTCGAAGAGCCAGCCGCGCAAAAAGCGCAGGTAACTGTTTTTCAGCGCCTTGCGGCTGCTGTGGGAGTCCTGGTTGTCCCACTGGTGGAGCTGGAAGCGGACATCCATGAAGTCGTGAAAGAGCGCGCCGCGCTGCAACGGTTCGGCGACGGTGCCGAGCCGGTCGAAGAGCGGCTTGCCGCTGCTCGCCACCCCCTGCACCTCGATCGGCTGGGGGTGCCGGTTGAAGTGCCGCGAGGCGATCGCCCAGGGGGGGAGGTTGCAGAGGTTGAGAGAAGTCCCGAGCATGACCCTTGCCGACTCCTTCGCGGGCGAATTTGTCTAAAAATTACGCAGAGGGCGCCGGCCGTTGCCCGTGGCAAGGCACAAAACCCCGGTTTCCGCAGCGATGAGCGGGAACGACAGGGGTCTAGTGCATATCAGATGCCGAGAAGAGTTATCCGGCGCTGGTCAGGGGGCGACGACACCCGCGGCAATGGCGGCGAGGGCCCCGGCCAGGTAAGTCGGATCCTTGCAGCCGAGCCATGGTTACTGCTGCCGGGTGGGGACTCCTGACCGCGATCTGTCCGTCGATCCCCCAGCAGAGTGCGGTCCAGGGCGATCTTGGCATGCAGCTCCTTGATCTGGGGATCATCGTTGCTGCGGGTACGTTCCGCCTTGCTGGCAAAGGTCTCGGCCATATTGTCGATGGCCTGCCGCTTCCAGTTGGTGATCTGGTTGGGATGCACCCCGTAGCGGCTGCCCAGCTCTGTATTTAATTTACGGTAAAATACAGTAGTATAAAAAAACATAAAACACATTGACATGGTAGTAAATAGAGAGTATAAACCCTACAAAACAAGTCAAATTTCGGAGGATCTTTTTATGAAAGCCTACAAGCTCGGCCTACTGATATTTCTATTCGCGCTGTTGCCCGGAGTCAGCCAGGCTGCCCTGGAGGATTATTTCGTCGACACGCAATGGCTGGCAGCGAACAGAGACCATGTCGTAGTGCTGGATGTGCGCAAGGCGCCGCTCTATTGGCTGGGTCATATCGACGGAGCGCTCAATGTCGAAAAAGAGCGCTTTCTGGAGACCCGCAACGAGGTGAAAAGTCTGGTTCCGACAGCGGCTGCTTTCCAGAATTTGATGAGCTCTCTGGGGTTGACCACTGCCAGCACGGTGGTTGTCTACGCGGAGGATGACAACCCCTATGCGGCTCGACTGGTCTGGACCCTGCGTTACCACGGGCATCAAAAAGCATTTGTGCTCGATGGTGGCTACGACAAGTGGTCCATGGAAGGCCGCAACATCAGCCTGCTCCCCACCAAGACGCCAGAGGCAAGCAACTATGCGTTCGCGGTTGATGGCGACTACCTGGAGGCGCGTGCCGATGCGGATTATCTCTATACCCGCCTTGAGACCCCCGACGCCGTTGTCTGGGACACGCGCAGCGACGGCGAGTTTGCCGGCACGGATGTGCGCGCTGATCGAGGCGGACATATTCCCGGGGCCATCCACCTGAACTGGACGAATCTGCAGAAAGAGGTCAATGGGGTCAAGGTTCTGAAAAGTCCGGAAGAGATCAATGCCTTGCTGCTGTCCCACGGCGTGACCCCGGATAAAGAGGTGATTGCTCATTGCCAGACCGGGATACGCTCCTCCTATGCGACCCTGGTGCTGCTCGGCCTTGGCTACCAGCAGGTCAAAAACTACGACGGCTCCTGGATTGAATGGGCGAACAACAAAACTTTGCCGATTATCGACGCCAAGGGCCAGCTGAACGCATCCATTCCCGTCAGCCCGGGTCTGGCTTCGCTCGACAGGTTCACTTCTTCCGACAGACAGGTGGCGCAATGAGCTCACTCACACGCTTGAAGAATCGCCTTCTGGCGCGGCTGATTTCCTGGTCGCCGAAACTGGGGCGCCGGTTTGTCGCGGCCTATCAGCCGCGCGAAACGTCCGGGGATATCCCCTGGACGAGGCCGGCAAAACCATTGCGGCAAGCCAAACTGGCCCTGGTGACGACCTCCGGCATTCATCATCGCGACCAGATCCCCTTTGACATGCGTGACCAGGAGGGGGATCCGAGCTATCGCGTTCTGGACGGCGACCGGCTGTTTAACGATTTCAAGATCACCCACGATTATTACGACCACAGCGACGCGCACAAGGACCCCAATATCATCCTGCCCCTGGATCGATTGCGGGAACTGGAGGTCGATGGCACCCTCGGTCAGCTGGCCAAAGTCCATTACGCTTTCATGGGACACATCGATGGACGACACATAGCGACGCTGGTGGAGAAAACCGCCCGGGACGTTGCGGCACGACTGAAGGCGGATCAGGTCGACCTGGTGCTTTTGACACCGGCCTGAGGGATCTGCAATCAATCCGTGGGATTGATCCAGAGAGAGATTGAAAAGGCCGGCCTGGCCACGGTGGGAATCTCGATCGTGCGTGAGTACTCGGAGAAGGTAAAACCGCCGCGAACCGTCTTCCTGCGCTGGCCGTTCGGACATCCGGTCGGCGAGCCGGGCAACAGTGCACAGCAAAAAGCGGTGGTCCTGGAAACGCTAAGAGCCCTTTACCAGATTCGCGAGCCGGGGACCATCATTGACCTGCCGTTTCGCTGGCGGCGGGAAGACTATAAGCAGTATCGTCCGCCGGCAAGCAGTGAGTTTGAATCTCAGGTGGGTCGAATTCCCCGAAGCTTGCTTCGATGAAAGCGATCAATCTAAACTTTTGATACCCCGTAGCTTGCTGCGGGGAGATTCATTAATCAAGGACCCTCATCCGCCACAAAACCGACAGCTTAATGCGTTACTTACACCCGAGACAGCAGCCGGAAGTTGACGATCAAAACAGCAGCTCCCCGGCTGGACGGATTTCTTGCCGGTGATTCGGAAACGCTTCTCGCGCTGGAGCGAAGTGCCCACTTTCAGAGCAGCTTTGGAAACCACACCAGAGACTGCACCTAAGATAAACGCCACGCGAGCGGCCCTTGGTCGCGTGGCGTTTGAACATCACCTTGTTAACCCCCGCGCACAGCAAGCTGAGCAGAGCAAAGAATTCCGACCTTGAATTTATCAAGGCCTTTTTGATACCGGACCAGGCACGCTTTCTTTGCCCTTTTGCACATCAGGAGGCGCAGTCGATGCAAAGGGGCGCGACGGGGTTGGTTTCTGCGTGCCCGTCTTTCAGGCCGTGTACGCCCCCGGTCCCACCTCACGGGCCTGGCCGATGGAGGCGAGGGCGGTGAGGATTTCCTGGACCTTGGGCTCGCGGGCGTGCTTGAAGGCCTCCTTGAGTTGCAGGGCCGTTGTCGGTACGCTGCGCTGGGTGAGGGCGGCACGGACGGCGGCGACCTGCTCGGGGAGGGTCTTGGGCCAGACCGGCTTCTCCTTGGCGGCGACGGGTGCGGCGGTCTCCTCGCTGCCGGGCAGTTTCCCCTGCGACTCTCCCATCCTCCCGGAGGGGTTCTGGTACTCGGGGCGCAGCCAGCGCACCAGTCCCTGCTCCTCCTCCCCGGTTCGCTCCTTGTTGAGCGCCACCAGCCGTTCCAGGATCGCCTCGTCGGTGAGGTCGGCCGGCCAGCCGTAGGCATCGGCCACGGCCGCGTCGAGTTCGTCGTGCAGCTGCCGCAGCACCGATACCAGCCCCTGCTCGTGGATGACCTTCTCCTTGGCGGTCAATTCCGCTCCGCTCCGCAGCTTCTCCAGCACGTTGTACATGCCGGTCAGGGTCAGGTCGGGGTGCTGCTCCTGCTGGCGCTTGCGGTGGGAGTCGAGTTGTTCGGCCAGGTCGCGGATGCGTTGCTGCTGGGTGTCGCTGCAGACGGGGAACGGGAAAGGCTCGAAGCAGCGGGTCTTGCTGTAAACAGGATCATTGCCAACGCCAAGGCGTCCACCCGCTGCCAGAGCCCAGGTGACATGAGCGCGACTTGATAGTACGCCAAGGTGGTAGGCGCTGTCGGTGGCGATACAGATGAGCTTGTGTTCCGGTCTGCTACCCGCATTGATGATAGAAAATATCCTGTGTTTAGCGGTTTCCGGGGTGACCACAAACCGATGCAGGCCCGCAGTCGCGGAGCGAATCAGCTCGTTGCTGCGTCGGAAGAGCCACCAATTAGCACGCAACTTCGGATCCCGGTTGATTTGCCGCTCAGGATATACCCTCTCATAAAGACGCTGCCAAAGGCCTGGGGTCTCACGCCGTAATTGTTCCTCGGTAAGGCCGTGGGCATCGATGACATGAAAATGTCGCGCCTTCCCCACGATGTCATCCCCATTGGATAATGGGAAAATTAGTCGAGCGGTTTCGGCGCCTTGATGCCTGAGGCGATCCGCTTCTTCAGCCGTCAAAACAAAACCCCGGCCCCCCAGAATGTAACCCGTGCCGGAAATTTGGCTATTCGCCAGGAGCGGCTGAGCACTTGCCACGTTGGCACCAACCCGAAGGTCGGCGTGCAAAACACCCTGCCGCGTTATCAAGTCAACAGCAATTCCTTCCCCATCGCTCCCTCTTTCGGCGGCCACTGTGACCAGCCGACCTTCGTCACCATCCTTAGCAGGTCTCCCGACGGTCATGGCAATCCTGACGGCGGCTCCGTCGGCGGAGTCGACCCATGGATGATCGGGGATGGCAAAGGCCAAGGACAGCGAGGGTACGGCTATAAGGTGTGTTTCTACCACCTTGCGGTTGAATTTCTGTGTAAGGCTGTTGGTAGTGATGAAGCCAAAGCGTCGGAGCTTGCCAAGTCGCGCCAACTCTGCAGCTTTGTGCCACCAGTACATGACGAAGTCGACCGAGTCGGGTACGTCAAGCCATACATTGCGCAGTGTCTCAACGTAGCTGTCACCCAAAGCAGGGCGAATGTTCTGCTTCCCTAGGAACGGCGGATTCCCCACTACGAAGTCGGCATCGGGCCACTCGGCTTTGCGCGGGTTGACGTAACGCAGCAGCGGCACCCGGGAGGTGTCGTCGGGGACCTGTTCGCCGGTGACGGGGTGGGTCTTGGTGGTCACGCCGTCCCAGCGGGTGACGGGGGTGCCATCCTCGTCGACTACCGGTTCGGTGCGCTCCCAGCTGAGCACGGCGTCGCGGCACTCGATGTTGCGGAACTTCTTGATGACCGGCTCGGGAGGTTGGACGTCCCCCCGGGTGCGGTAGTGCCACTGGAGGTAGCCGATCCAGAGTACCATGTCGGTGATGGCCGCTGCCCTCGGGTTGACCTCGATGCCGAGAAGTTGGTGCGGGTCGACGGTGGTCCCCGCCAGGCCCATCAGTTCCTGCGTCTCACCGAACCCCTCCAGCGCGTCGAGGACTTCCCCCTCCAGGCGCTTGAGGTGCTCGAAGGTGACATAGAGGAAATTGCCGCTGCCGCAGGCCGGATCGAGGACACGGACGCCGCAGAGGTGATGGTGAAAGGCTTGAAGCTGGGCCACGGCCTCGTCGCGCTTGCCCTGGGTGTCGAGGGCGACGGCGGCGGCGAGAACCGCCTCCCAGTCGACGCGCAGCGGCTCGACCACGGTCGGCAGCACCAGCCGCTCGACGTACTCGCGGGGGGTGTAGTGGGCTCCGAGGTGGTGACGTTCGGTCGGGTTGAGGGCTCGCTCCAGCAGGGTGCCGAAAATCGCCGGCTCGACGTCCTTCCAGTCGGCCTTGCCGGCCTGGATCAGCATCTCCAGCTGGTCCTCGTTGAGGGGAAGTGCCTCGGACCCCTCGAACAGGCCGCCGTTGAAGCGCAGCAGTTTCTCGCGCAGTACCGGGGAGAAACCGCCGTCCTTCATGGTCTGCCAGAGGCTTTCGACCATCGGCACGTACTTGTCGGTACTGCCGCGCAGGCTCGTCAGCAGCTCGGTGTAACTGTTGTTGGGGATCAGGCCGATGTCCTCGGCGAACATGGTGAACAGGCTGCGCTTGAGGAAGTTGCCGACCTTTTCCGAAGAGTGCCCGGCCGCCTCCAGCGACTTCGCCAGCCGGGCCAGCTTGTCAGCCACCTCGCGGGTGACCTTGGCGGAGCGTTTCGCCGGGTCGAGGCTGTGCGGGTCGGTCCAGATACTCCGCAGCAACTCCCGCACCTCGGGGCGGGCCAGATCGCCGATATGGATGCGGTGGGAACGGGGGTCGGGGAAGGGGAGGTAGGCTTTGCCGGTGCAGGAAAACTCGCTGTAGAGTTCGATGCTGTGGCCAACGTCAACCACCAGCAGGAACGGCGGCCACCCCTCGCCTGTCGGCAGGGCCTTGGCATAGCGTTCGGCCTGGTTCTTGGCCGCCTGCATCGCCCGGTCCCACCCTTGGGTGCCGCGCCTGGCGGTGCCGGTCTTGTACTTCTTCTCCGTCTCCTTGAACTGCGCAGGTTCCTGCTTGTCGCTCCCCTGTTTGGCTTCGAGGACGAAGCAGCCGCGCTTGTAGAGGTCGATGTAGTTGGGGGAGGTGTTGCCGTCGCCGTGCTGGAGGGTGACGGTGCGTTCGAAGACGTAGGCGTTTTCGCTGTCGTCGGGCCGGGTCGGTTCCGGTAGGGGAGCGTCGAGCTGGTGACAGAGTTCGGTGAGGAAGAGCTGGTAGTTGGCGCGCTCGGCACCGCCGGACGCTTTCCAGGCGGTGATGAAGGCGTCGATGCTGGCGTGCGCCCGGACGTAGTTGGTGCGTTCCTCGGACATGTTCCCCCCGACAGGCATGGCAAAAAAGACATCCTAGAATAGCCACGGGCGGCCGATTCGTCCAGAGGTTTTCAGGTGATGCATCGACGTCGTGCGGGCGGGCCGACAGGAGCGTGGAGTTTATCCGAGCCTTGCGTCCAGCGCCCCTTTGGCGTCCAGCGCAAAAAGATCGTCACAGCCACCGATCAGTTCCCCATCGACAAAGATCTCCGGCACGGTGGCGCGCCCCGAGCGTCGACGCATCTCCTCTTCCCTGGCGGCATCATGGGTCACATCATATTCGACGAAGTTCACCCCTTTTTTCTGCAGCAATTCCTTGGCGCGGTGGCAGTAGGGACAGTAATCCTTGGTATAGATTTCCACGGTTTTCATGACGAACTCCTTGCCGAGGATCGGGACGAGGCTTCGCGCAGTCGCGTCGAAATTTTCACCTCGCCGTGCAGGGTACGATGCACAGGACATTTCTCGGAGATCTCCAGCAGGCGCTCTCGCTGCTCCTGATTCAACGCGCCATGAATCTCCAACTCCCGCTCGAGGTGGTCGATACGATGCGCCGGGTCATCGCAGTCAGCACAATCCTGCGCATGAATTTTCTCGTGCCGCAAACGAACCACCACCGATTCCAGCGGCCACTTCTTGCGCGCGGCGTACATCTGCACCGTCATGCCGGTGCAGGCACCGAGGGCGACCTGTAGATAGTCGTAGGGGGAGGGGCCCTGGTTGGTCCCGCCAAAAGCTTCCGGCTCGTCGGCGACCAGGGCGTGGCCGTTGACGAAGACGTCGGTGCGAAACCCCTCGGCGCCGGTGCGCGCCGTCACCCGGTTGTCGCTGATCTCCGGATCGGTGGTGGCGTTTTCGTCGGAATCGAGGAAGCGCCGCACCCAGACCCCGATCATGGCGGCGGCAAAGCGGGAATCTTCCGCCCGGGAGAGGAGATGATCGGCCGGATCGAGGGAAATGAAGCTCTTCGGGTGTCTGGCGGCCCGGTAGATGGCGGCGGCATGGTCGATGCCGACGATCTTGTCCTGGGGGGAATGCATCACCAGCAGCGCAACTTTAAGCCGGCCGATCGCCGTCAGCGGCTCCTGGGCCAGCAGGTCATCGACGAACTCCTTGCCGAGGGTGAAGGGGCGGCCGCCGATGTCGACGGTGGCCTGACCCTGGCGCTCGATGGCGGCACGGGAATCGCCAAGCAGCTTGAGGAGATGGTCGGGATGACAGGGGGCGGCGAGCGTCACCACCGCCCGCACCGTGGCGATGCGCGACGCCGCCTGGAGCACGGCGGCGCCGCCGAGGGAATGGCCGATCAGGATCTGCGGCGCGGTAAAGGTCTCCTCCAGGTAGCGGGCGGCGGCGACCAGGTCGGCGACATTGTGGGAAAAGGTGGTGCTGGCAAAGTCGCCGGCGCTTTCGCCGAGGCCGGTAAAATCGAAGCGCAGCACCGCGATCCGCTGCTGGCTCAGGGCGCGGGAGATGCGGCCGGCGGCGGCGCTCTGCTTGGTACAGGTGAAGCAGTGGGCGAAGATCGCGAAGGCAAGGGGCGCTTCATCCTCCGGCAGGTCGAGGAGAGCGGCGAGAGCGAGCCCATCCTGGTTGGGAAAGCTGACCTTTTGCTGTTTCATGCGGACTCCTTGAGCGATTTACCTTCCACCGCCTGAGTTGACGGGGCAGGTCCAGACCGCGGCAGCGGCGAGGGGCGGAAGTATCCCCGGGCTGAATACTCCGTGAAGATCGCGATTCCCTAGGGGGCGTTCAGACGCCAATCATAAGCATAACCGGCATCCCCCTGGAAGCCGTTCAGCCTCGCAGCCAAAGCCGGGTCGGCGTAGTGCTGCAGGTGACTCAGTACCCCGGTTTCGCTGCCGCCGAAATCGGCCTGGTACCAGTCGTAGATGCTGGAAAGGACCAGGGTGGCGCCGTTAAAATGTGCTCCGCGTCGACTGTTGACATATTCCCGTGCCCCCCGCTCGAGGAGCTCTTCGCTGTTGGCCGCGGTGAAGGGTTCCGGTTGCAGGTTGGGGCAGCCGAGGCTGGCGCAGTTGACGGCATAATGGATGCGGTTGTCGTGCCAGATCGGCCGCAGGATACGGTGCTCGATGTCGTTGAGCGAGAGCTCGCTGCCATCGACCTTGATCAGCTTCAGATCCCAGGGTCCGGGACTGAACCAGCCCGATTTAATGTTGCGGATGCTGGCGACCGGGTAATGGTCGAGGATGGTCATCACCGTCAGGGCGTTGTAGAGGTTGATCCAGTAGGCTTTCTGCTCGGCGCGGTTCAGTCCGGTGACCGCAACGACAGCGAGGCTGTCGAGGTAGCCCTGCAGGGCAGCCCGGTCGGCGGCGCTGACGGCGCCGTAGCGGACCAGGTTGGGTTCCCCGGCCTGGCCGGGTACCAGGTAGCGCGCCAGGAAACGCGCCCAGGCCCCATGGTCGACCTGCTGGGTACTCTGCGGGGCGCTCCCCTGCCAGATCGGCCAGAACTCGGGCTTTGGCGCCGCCTTGGCCGGCCCGGCGAGGAGCAGGCCGAGCCCGATCAGGGATGCGAGGCATAAGGTTTTCATTTTCCCCATTTTCTCATTCCTCTGGCGACGGCGGGGGTTCCGTTCCCCCCGCAAAGGACTGCGGCCGGTCTCCTGCCGGAGGCGGGAGCCGGCCGCAGCCGGGGCTGGCACTAGTTACTGGGTTGCCGGCACCTGGAATTCATAGCCGCACGCCGGGCATTTGACCATCTGCTTGGCACCGCTATGGGCGGCACAGCCGCCGAGGCTGAGAGCGAAAAGGGCGGTGACGATAAGAACGCTCAGTTTTTTCATGATCTCATCTCCTTCGTGGGTAAATTCCCGGGCCGGATCCGACCCGGGGCCTTGCTGGCACTGCAATCAGCCGCGGCGCCAGGTATGGAACCTTTCCACCCATTGTAGTAGCCGCTCCGGCACATGGGCGCGTTTCCATGCCCCGGCCGCGGCCTTGTTCGCTTCGGCCAGGGTCGGATAGGGGTGGATGGTGCCGAGAATCTTGTTGAGGCCGATGCCGTGCTTCATGGCGAGGGTGAATTCGGCGAGGAGGTCGCCGGCGTGGGGGCCGACAATGGTGGCACCGAGAATCGTATCCTTGCCGGTCGGAGTGATGACCTTGATCCACCCCTCCTCCTCTCCCTCGACAATCGCCCGGTCGAGCTCGCTCAGCTCGTAGCGGGTCACTTCGAAGCCGAGCTTCTGTTCCCTGGCCTCGGTCTCGTTCAGGCCGACGCGGGCGACCTCCGGGTCGGTAAAGGTGCTCCAGGGGATGACCCGGTAGTCGGCGCGGAAGGTCTTGAAGGGACTGAAAAGCGCGTTGACCGCGGCGTACCAGGCCTGGTGTGCGGCGGTATGGGTGAATTGATAGGGTCCGGCAACATCCCCGGCGCAGAGGATGTTGGGGAAGTTGGTGCGCAGGAAGGGGTCGGTGGCGATGGTGCCGCGCGGGCTGATGGTGACGCCAAGCTCTTCAAGGCCGAAGCCGCAGGTGTGGGCGCGGCGACCGACGGCGACGAGGATGGCGTCGAAGCCGATCTCGACCCGCTCGCCATGGTGGTCGCAGACCAGGACCTTGTCGTCGTCGCGGACTTCCACTGCCTTGGCCGCGTGTCCGGTAACCACCCGCACCCCTTCCGCCTCAAAGCGGCTGCGGATGAAGGCGGCGACGTCGTCATCCTCGCGGCCCATGAGCCGCGGCGCCATTTCGACCTGGGTCACCCGGGTGCCAAAGCGGGCAAAGGCCTGGGTCATTTCGCAGCCGATCGGGCCGCCGCCGAGCACCACCAGCCGCTGCGGCAGTTCCCGCAGCTGCCAGAGGTTGTCGGAAGTCAGGTAATCAACCTGGTCGAGCCCGGGGATCGGCGGCACAAAGGGGGTCGCGCCGGTGGCGACGATGATGCTGCGCGTCGTCAGGATGCGGCCATCCACCTCGACCGAGTAGGGAGAGGTGATGCGCGCCGCGCCCTCGATACACTCGACACCGAGCTCGGTGTAGCGCGCCACCGAGTCGTGGGGCGCGACCTTGGCAACGACCCGCTGCACCCGCTCCATCACTGCGCCGAAGTCGAAGTCGGTGCTGGTCCGCTCAAAGCCGAACTCCTGCGCCCGGCGACCGTAGGCGAGCATCTTTGCCGAGCGGATCAGCGCCTTGCTCGGCACGCAGCCGGTGTTGAGGCAGTCGCCGCCCATCCTGTGCTTCTCGATCAGCGCCACCTTCGCCTTCACCGCCGCGGCGATGTAGGCGGAGACCAGCCCGGCGCTGCCGGCACCGATCACCACCAGGTTGTAGTCGAAGCGTTTCGGTTTGGGGAAGGCGGCTAGGGCCCTGCGCGTCTTGGCGAGGTCGAGCCCCTTCTTCGCCAGCAGCGGGAAGAGACCGAGCAGGACGAAGGAAAGGAGTAGCCCAGGGGAGAGGATGCCGGAAAGGCTGTCGATGCGGCCGAGCTGGGTGCCGGCGTTGACGTAGACCGCGGTGCCGGCGAGCATGCCGAGCTGGCTCACCCAGTAAAAGGTGCGCGTGCGCATCGGGGTCAGCCCCAGCAGCAGGTTGATGACGAAGAAGGGGAAGAGGGGGACCAGCCGCAGCGAAAAGAGGTAGAAAGCCCCCTCCCGCTCGATGCCGGCGTTGACCGCCTGGAGGCGTTCGCCGAAGCGCGCCTGCACCCAGTCGCGCAGCAGAAAACGGCTGACCAGGAAGGCGAGGGTGGCGCCGATGGTGCTGGCGAAGGAGACGACGACCAGCGCCGGCCAGAAGCCGAACAGGGCACCGCCGGCCAGGGTCATCACCGCCGCCCCCGGCAGCGACAGGGCGGTGACCGCCACGTAGATGAAAAAATAGAAGCCGAGAGTCAGCAACCGATGGACGGCATAGTAGTTCTGAAACGCCTCCTGGCGCGCTTTCAGCTCGGCCAGGGTCAGGAAACGCTGCAGGTCGAAGGTGAAGAAGAGGCCGACCAGCACGGCAATGACGAGGAAGATGAGCCCTTTTTCCCAGCGGCTGGACATGGCGGGTCGAGTCTCCTGGTGAGGTGTCGGCAGCTACGACGGCAGATCGGTCTCTTGCTTACACATTAAAGGTACTTGCGACCGTGGTGCAAGTCCAGAAGTGCTACGAAAGAAAGCGCCGGTCGAAGGGGCGGGGGAAAGCTTGGCGCTGGCCCGCAGGGATGGAATCGTGGTACATCTGGTCTGCGCGGGGCGGTCAGCCCGCTCGCGACCAGCCGCAACGGAGGTGCCGACAATGCTGCAACAGCTGATTGCCGAGATTGAACGTTTCGTCCGTGAGCACCCCGCCAACCTTCAGGAGGACGGGGTCACCCCCTATTTTGAGGCACCGCTGGTTGGCGTCGCAGCTGCCGCCGATTCGCTCTTCGTCCAGTACAAAGAGATAGTCGGCGATTTCCACCTCACCCCCGACGGGCTGCTGCCCGGCGCCACGGCGGTCCTCTGCTGGGTGCTGCCGGTGGTGGAAACAACCCGCCTCGGTAACCGTCGCGAGCAGCAGTATCCCTCCCGGGCCTGGGCCCGAACCCGCGACCGCGGCGAGGCGTTTAACGTCCTGTTGCGCCGTCACCTGGTCGAGTTGCTGACGGCGCGGGGATTCCGGGCCGTCGCCACCCAGCTCTCTCCGCTCTGGCAGGCAGTCGAGGTGGAAGGATCCGGTCCTTCCTCCAACTGGTCCGAACGCCACGCCGCCTTCGCCGCCGGCCTCGGCACCTTCAGCCTCAACGACGGCCTGATCACCGCCAAGGGGATCGCCCACCGTCTCGGCAGCATCGTCACCGACGCCCCGCTGCCGTCCACCCCGCGCCCTTATTCCGACTTTCGCGGCTACTGCCTGCGCTTTGTCGACGGCAGCTGCGGCGCCTGCATCGCCCGCTGCCCGGTCGGCGCCCTCTCCGATAGCGGCCATGACAAGTTCCTCTGCCGCGACTACGTTTACGGAACTGTTCCCGAGGCCGTTGCGGCCAGTTACGACATCAAAGCGACCGGCTGCGGCCTTTGCCAGACCAAAGTCCCCTGTGAGGGGCGAATTCCACGGGGGGCGGGGTAGGTGATGGTTGATCGTATGAGGTTGCGGGAGGGATGATGTCGTGAGAGAAGATAGCTCAGTAGGCACTTTTGCAGAAAAATTAATTCCGGCCCTTTTACCCCACAACCAAAGGAGCAACGATGAGCATTTTCATGACGCGGATGCTGCGGGCGGCGAAGCTGGACGTTCCCCTCTATGAAGAGGTCGAAGCCGACCGGGGTGCAATGCCTCAGGCCCTGGGGGTGGTTGTCCTTTCCAGTCTGGCGGCCGGAATCGGAAGTGTCGCCAACCTGGGACTGGCCGGGATTCTGCTTGGCACCCTTGCCGCCTTGGGTAGCTGGTATATCTGGGCCTGGCTCACCTACTTCATCGGCACCCGGTTTCTCGCCGAGCCGCAAACCGAAGCCGATCTCGGTCAAATGCTGCGCACCACCGGATTTTCGAGTTCTCCCGGCATGATCCGGGTACTGGGGATCATCCCGGGACTGGGGCCGATCGTTTTTACCCTGGCAGCCATCTGGATGCTAGTTGCCATGGTTATCGCGGTCCGGCAGGCGCTCGATTACACCAGCACTCTGCGGGCTGTGGGCGTGTGCGCGATCGGCTGGGTCGTTCAGACCCTCATCCTGCTGCTCCTGTTCGCGTTGCTGGGTGGCGGGGGCAGCTGAGCGTATAGGTCGCTCAGAGCAGAACGGGGAGAGGCTGCTTTTTTTGCAAAGCAGCCTCTCCCCCTTTCGATTCACGCCTGCCAATTTCAGCTACCGTGGCCGTCGCGGTCCCGGCGCCGATTGACTCCCCAGCCTTGCATCCAGCTCATCGACCCAGCCGGCCCTGGCCTCGGGAAAGGCATCGGCGTAAGGGACGTAGGGTTTGATATCGAGGACCGGGGTGCCGTCGAGCAGGTCGACGCCGCGCAGGTGCAGCGTCCGCCCTTCGATCCGCACCAGTTCCACCGCCGACAGGCCGATCGGGTTGGGCCGGTGCGGGGAGCGGGTGGCGAGAACGCCCCGCTTCGGTCCGCCGCGCGGCGGCTTGATGGTGCTGCGCCACCCTTCGCTGCGGTGAAAGGAATAGATGAGCCAGAGCCGGTCGAAGCCATCCAGATCCTGCAGCACCTTGTCGTCGAGCCAATCCGCCAGCTCCAGGGTGGCGTTCGCCGCCGCCCCGTCCACCGTCCCGGCCACCACCGTCCCCTGGTGGGGGGCGTCGATGCGGCGGTGATAGGGGGAGTGCAGGATGCCGATGGGACGATAGCTGAAAGTAGCGGCTTGGTTTTCCACGGCGGGTCAGTCCTCCTCAGCGGCGCGAATCAGCCTCGCGAGCACCGCGGCGAGTTGCCGGTAGCCGGCGGCGCTGGGATGGATGGCAGCGCACTTCAGACGATTGTCTTTCAGGATATCGCTAGAGGGTGTCTCTTAATGGTCTGTTTTTCGTGCGACTAAAACCAGCTTGTTCCTGGCGCGGTGTATTGCTGAGAACTCGATATTGGAAAAGCCGGCGCTTTTCAGCAGGGCCAAAAGCTGCGCTTTGGTGAAAATCTGTTTGTGGCGAAATGGTTTGGGGGAGTAGAGGGTTTCCAGTAGCGGAGAGGTAGCGGACCTGCTCAAACGATAGGACCATTCACTGACCCGGTAGAAAAAAGAATCACGTGCGGGGGTGTCGAGGAATAAATAGCCCCCCGGTTTGAGCAGTTTGGCGGCCGCCGCGATCGTTTGAACCGGGAAATTGACGTGTTCCAGCGTGTCCCAGAGGGTAATGATCTCAAAATAGCTGGCGTATCCGTTTTGCCAGTAGGGGTCGTCGACCAGTTCAGCCCGCAACAGGAGCTTGAATTTTTCCAGTGCGTATTCGCGGAAGACCTGCTGGGGTTCGATACCTTCCGGAATTGCTTGCTCTTCTTGCAACAACGAGGGGAATACTCCCGCCCCGGAGCCGATGTCGAGACAATGTTTTCCTGCCAGAGCGACATGTGCTTTGACAAACTGCAGATTGATTTTCAGTTGGGCGCTGTTCTGGAGGAGCTTGCTGGAAATAAATTGTCGAGTTTTCCCTGTCAGCAGGGACTCCCTGGATTCTTCAGTCGGAAGGTCGTCAAGGGCATCGATAAAGTGGAAATCACAGTTAGTGCAGGCGTACACAGTCATCTCTTTTAATCGGTATTTTGGCGCGGCTGCCTCCTTCCCGCAGAGCTTGCAACGGCTGAAATCGTACAAGGGTTTTCCTCCATGCGGGCCAGAGTACATAAGATGACAGGTCAGCGTCCCTCGGCGGCGTGAATTAGTTCGGCGAGCGCCGTGGCGAGTTGCCGGTAGCCGGCGGCGTTGGGATGGATGGCATCGCTCTTCAGGCGATTGTCCTTCAGGATATCGCTGAGGGTGTCGTCCAGATAGGGGAGCCGATACTCTTTGGCGAGTTCCGCGTAAAAGGGAGCCGGCGCGAGGAAGAGGCCGAGTTGCGGGACTCCGGCGAGGACGACGTCGGCACCCTGCTGTCGGCAGGCTAGAATCATCGCCCGCAGGTTCTCCTTCGTCTGCGCGACGTCGAGGCGGCGCAGGAAATCATTGCCGCCGTGGATCAGGATCACCAGTTGCGGCTGCACCGTTTCCAGCACCCCGGGCAACCGGTTGACCCCGGCGGTCGACACTTCTCCCGGCACCCCGGCATTGACCACCCGTACCCCGAGCAATTCTTCGAGTTGCGCCGGATAGCTCTCGCCGGCACCTGCCCCGTTGCCATGGGTCAGGCTGTCGCCAAAGGCGAGGATCGTCGCGCCGGATGCCAGCGGGCGGATCTTCGGCTTGGCGTCGCAACCGGGGAGGAGTAACAGCAGGGAGAACAGGGTAAAGAGAATATGCAAGCGCAGTTTCGACATGGTTGGAAGCATAGCGCATTTTTGCCGAGGGGGGTATCCCCCGCAAGGATTCGATCGGCCGAGGGCTAGATCGGGTTAGTTGACTGACCGTCTTTCGGCGGCCTGCGGATTTTCAGGGAGAGCTTCCGCAGCCTGGAGGACTCTACCCAGAATACGGCCTCCGGATTCCCGGAGGCCAGAGCAAAACAAGAGTTACCCGCCTCCTGTTTATCTCGGGGCAGATTCATCACCACAATGAAAGCGCTCCCCCGATCCGTCACGCCTGGCAGATCCGTCATATGGTACGGCCTTGCTCGGCCAGGTTCTTTTCCTGCACTCTCCTTGTTTTCAAATTTTCATAAAAATATCAATTATTTACTTCCCTGAAGGGCGGGGCCTGACACTGGCATGTTCGTTGCGATACTTCTGGACCAGTTCAATGTTTGCGCGCCAGAAGGACATACCGCCGTTCAGCAACCGGCGCGTCTCTTCCTCACGCAGCCTAACTTAAGTTGCTCAGTGACAACCTGAAAGGTGACAGATGAAAAAAATTCTTTTGCTGAAATTGGTCGTTCTCCTCCTGGTCACGGTAACCCTGGCCGGGTGCCCCCGGCCGCCGGGTCTGTGGCACCATAATGGCGGACATGGCAACGGCCACCAGGGCAAATGAGAGTATCCCCGTGATTAAGGGCAGATTCTCTTCGTGAACATCCCCCCTGGGAAACAGGTTCCCATCCCGTTGAGTTTTGGAATGGAAATTGTCAACCAGGGATTGAAACCGTAACCGACCCAGGGAGTCCCTATCATGTATGTGCACCTGCAACCTGTTTTGGCGATCTTGGCCGGCATCCTGATCCTGGTGATTCCCAAGGCGCTGAATTATATTGTCGCCGTCTACCTAATTTTGATTGGCATCTCCGGGCTGGTCCGCTGAGTTTCGTTGTTCTGGGTTGGGCCAGGAGGGGCAGAGGGGTGAAAATACCCGGCTGTCCCTTTTCGCCATGCCTGCGTAGGGCCAAAATTCTAACACGCCACCTGCAAATTCCAGCCCGCTCCCCCCTCCCGACCACCTTTCCCCGCCCATTTGGACAATCCGTCACTGATCCGCCGGGAGCAATCTGCCGACTTGCACTTTCCCGCCAGTAGGATAGGTTCAACGATAGGAAGAGCTGAACAGTGAAAGGACCCTACCAGTGTAAAAACGCTCATTGGTGGGGCCAGACTACCCGGAAGCGATCGGAAAAATGACCGGGCTGTAACCCGCCCAATCCGCCAAGGAGAAGACCATGTCCAATGCCAAAGCCTATTCCGCCGCCAGTGCGACCGCAAAACTGACGTCCACTACCATCCCGCGTCGCGCCCCCACCCCGCGTGACGTGCAGATCGAAATCCTCTACTGCGGTGTCTGCCACTCGGACCTGCATACGGTACGCGACGAGTGGCACAGCGTCATGCAGACCACCTACCCCTGCGTGCCGGGGCACGAAATCGTCGGCCGGGTGACCGGCGTCGGCAGCGCCGTCACCAGCCACAAGGTGGGCGACCTCGTCGGCGTCGGCTGCCTGGTCGACTCGGACCATGACTGCCCGAGTTGCCAGGCCGATGTCGAGCAGTTCTGCCCGGGCGCGACCTTCACCTACAACTCGCCGGATAAGCATGGCACGGCACCGGTCACCTACGGCGGCTACTCGGAACGCATCGTCGTCGACGAGCACTTCGTCCTCAAGGTCCCGGCCAACCTCGATCTCGCCGGGGTGGCGCCGCTCCTTTGCGCCGGCATCACCACCTGGTCGCCGATGCGCCGCTGGGGAAATCTCAAGGGGAAGAAGGTCGGCGTCGTCGGCCTCGGCGGCCTCGGCCACATGGGGGTCAAGTTTGCCCGCGCCTTCGGCGCCCAGGTGGCGGTCTTTACGACCTCGCCGGGGAAGAAGGCCGACGCCCTGCGCCTCGGCGCCGCCGAGGTGATCCTCTCCACCGACCCGGCGCAGATGAAGAAGCATGCCGGCAGCTTCGACTACATCCTCGACACCATCGCCGCCGACCATGACATCAACGCCTACCTGCAGATGCTCGGCCTCGACGGCGAGCTGACCCTGGTCGGGGCGCCGGAGAAGCCGCTGCCGGTCCACTCCTTCGCCCTCCTCTTCGGGCGCAAGCGCCTCTCCGGCTCGCTGATCGGCGGCATCAAGGAGACCCAGGAGATGCTCGATTTCTGCGGCGCGCACAACATCACCGCCGACGTCGAGGTGATCCCGATCGGGCAGATCAACCAGGCCTACGAGCGGCTGCTGAAGTCGGACGTCAAGTACCGCTTCTCCATCGACATGGCGTCGCTGAAGGCCGGGTGATGCCCACCCTGGAAAAGGACGAAAAGTCGCTGTCGACCCCCGCTGGGAAACTGCTGACCGGGCCCGCCGTTGCCGGGGCGCTTGACGCCCTGGCGACGCTGCGTCTCGACATCTTTCTCGAGTACCCCTATCTCTACCGGGGGCGGCGGGAGGATGAACTCAACTACCTGCGCAGTTATGCCGAGCAACCGGACGCCTGCGTCATCCTCGCCGCGGAGGGGGGCGAGGCGATCGGGGCGGCGACCGGCATGCCGCTGAGCCATGAAAATTCGCAACTGCTGGAAGCCTTTGCCGACAGCGCTTTGAACCTCGGGGAAACCTATTACGTCGGCGAGCTCTTGCTGCGTCCGGCCTACTGCAGTCGCGGCCTCGGCCGCCGGCTGCTGGCGCAGCTGGAAAGCGAAGTGCTTGCTCGCGGGCGTTACCGCCAGCTGACCTGCGCCACCGTCGAGCGCCCTGCGGATCACCCGCTGCGCCCGCCCGATTTCATCCCGATCACCCGCTTTTTGGCCCGTACCGGGTTCGTCCGCCTGCCGGGGGTAACCACCCATTTTGCCTGGCGCGAGCCTGACGGTATCCAGCGCGATCATGTCATGCAGTTCTGGATGAAAGAGCTTCAACCAGACCAAAGTAGATGAAAATCACCAGCCAGGCGTCCAAACAAAACCCCGCCAGTCTTCGGCGGGGTTTTTCAAGGTGCAATCGGGCCTGTTGGGGGGAGAAGCCTAGGCTGGTGACCAGTAGCAGCGCTTTGGCGAAACGATCTTCCCCTCTTTCTTGAGCTGGTCCATCGCCTTATCGACCGCCTTGCGCTCCAGCTCGCCGAGTTCGGCGACCTTGCCGGCGTTGAGGGGCTCGCCCGCCTTGTGAATCACTTCCAGTACTTTTGCCGCAGTATCCATCGTCAGCCTCCTTGGGGTTTCAGGTGATGGCGAACAATATACAACCAATTGAATCATAAATCGAGGGTCGCCTTCAATTTTGGCGGGGCTCTCGGCTGCGATCTTCAGGTCAGCTTGCGCTCCAGCCCCCGATACTGGATCGCCTCGGCGAGGTGAGGCTGCTGTAGGGGGTCATTGTCGGCGAGGGTGCGCACCACCCTGAAGGTGTGGGTGTTGGCCTGCAGGTCGAAGGGGGCGAGGCGTTCTCACTGGATCATCACCGGGGTGCATGTGGCAGTTGCAAGGGACCTCGCCGCAGAAGCCGCAGGGAGAGGGGAGTGGATCCCTTCGAAAACAGTGGTTGCCAATCTCTTTGCAGGGGAGCTGGATACTATGCAACTGGATGCTTAGCCTTTTTGGTCCAGGATTGTAAGGAATGGGATTTACCTAGCCAATGACATAATCCCTGTCGGGATAACGCGGCCGAGGTGTGCCGTTTTGCTGATCGGTTGGAGGGGCAAAAAAATGGTGCAAAAAAATGGTTGACAGTTACGATAGGAGCAATTAGTCTATAAAAAAAATAGGGAAGATAGATAGTGATTTCAAAAAAGACCAAATACGGCTTGCAAGCCCTTCTCTCCCTGGCCCGGGAACATGGCCTTGGGCCGCTTCTGATCGCCGATCTGGCTGAGCAGGAGCGGATACCCAAGAAGTTCCTGGAGTTGATCCTGTTGCAGCTGAAAAATGCCGGAATTCTGGGCAGCCGCAAGGGGAAGGGGGGCGGCTATTTCCTGGCCAAGGACCCGGCGCAGATCACCCTGGGGAGTGCCATTCGGGTGCTCGAAGGGCCTCTGGCCCCGATCCCCTGCGCCAGCGAAACGGCCTACCAGAAATGCGAGGAGTGTCACGACGAAAACACCTGTGGCATCCGTCTGGTGATGAAGGATGTCCGCAACGCCATTGCGGATATTCTTGACCACACCTCGCTCAAGGATGTTCTGCAGCGGTCGGACGAGGCTTCCAAAAGGGCCAGCAAGGTGATCGATTTCACCATCTAGATTTTTTTTGCCCTTTAGACTATAAAATCGATAGACATAATTACAAACCACCCAACCAAGGAGACCTTCATGAGCCAGACATTTACCGACAATTCGTTGAGCATCGGTGGCACTCCACTGGTCAAGCTGAACCGCATCGTCCCCCAGGGCGCCGCAGTCTACGCCAAGATCGAGGGGCGCAACCCGGCCTACAGCGTCAAATGCCGCATCGGCGCGGCGATGATCTGGGACGCCGAGAAGAAAGGGCTGCTCGGCCCCGGCAAGGAGATTGTCGAGCCGACCAGCGGCAATACCGGCATCGCGCTGGCCTTCGTCGCCGCGGCGCGCGGTATCCCCATCACCCTGACTATGCCCGAGACCATGAGCCTGGAGCGGCGCAAGGTGCTCAAGGCTTTCGGCGCCAACCTGGTGCTGACTCCCGGCGCCAAGGGGATGGGCGGCGCCATTGCCGCTGCCGAAGAGTTGGCCGCCAGCGCTCCCGAACGTTATGTGCTGCTGCACCAGTTCAAAAACCCGGCGAATCCGGCCATCCACCGCAGCACCACCGGCCCGGAAATCTGGGAGGCGACCGGCGGCGAGGTCGACGTGCTGGTCTCCGGGGTCGGCACCGGCGGCACCATCACTGGCATCTCGCAGTTTTTTGAACAGGACAAGGGCAAACCCCTCTATTCGGTGGCGGTTGAACCGAGCGATTCGCCGGTCATCAGCCAGCACCTGGCGGGGCAGCAGATCCAGCCCGGCCCGCACAAGATTCAGGGGATCGGTGCCGGCTTCATCCCCGAAACCCTCGATCTGGCGGTCGTCGATCAGGTCGAGCAGGTCAGCAACGACGAGGCGATCGACTTTGCCCGGCGCCTGGCCAGGGAGGAAGGAATCCTGGCCGGCATTTCGTGCGGTGCCGCGGCGGCGGTTGCCGCCCGGCTGGCCGCCCGTCCGGAATTTGCCGGGAAGAAGATCGTGGCGATTCTCCCGGACTCCGGTGAGCGCTACCTGACCAGCGTCCTGTTTGACGGCATCGTCTGACCATTAAACCCTGTCAGAAATGAGCCGACCGGAAATTCCGGAGGCACGCTTTTAAATTAAGAGAAACGGCGCAGGGCTGACCGGACCGCCGGAAGCTACCGACAGTCAACAAGGAGGAAATCAATGCGTAGCAACCGGTTCATTACCCTGGTCCTGGTCGCAGGGCTGCTCCTGGGAACCAGCCCTGTCTGGGCGGGTCCTTCCCCTGAGGAACGCTGGCAGGAACTCGATCAGAAGATCCGTATCCTGGAACGCAAACTGGAATTGGAAAAAGAAGCGGCCGGCAAGGAGGCCGCCAAGCATGGTGTCGTCGAGGCTGGCGAGAAGGGATTCGCGATCCGCTCGCAAGATGGCAGCTGGCAACTGAAACTGCGCGGTTACGTGCAGGCCGACGGCCGTGTCTACCTCGATGACAACCGGGACGCCGTTACCAACGATTTGCTGCTGCGGCGGGTGCGGCCGATTATCGAGGGAACCCTAGGGAAGGATTATCAGTTCCGCATCATGCCCGACTTCGGCCGCGGCAAGACCGAACTGCTGGATGCCTACATCCAGGCGAACTACTGGCCGGCGGCCCAGGTTCGGGTCGGCAAGTTCAAAGCGCCGGTGGGCCTTGAGCGGTTGCAGTCGGGGGCCAGCCTGCTGTTCGTCGAGCGCGCCCTTCCCACCAGCCTGGTTCCCAATCGCGATGTCGGCCTGCAGATCGGGGGGGAACTGGCGAAGGGGACCCTGAGCTATGCTCTCGGCCTCTTCAACGGCGGCGTCGATGGCGGCAGCACCGACAGCGACAGCAACGACGACAAGGACCTGGCGGCGCGCCTCTTCGCCCATCCGTTCAAGACTTCCGGCATCGCTCCGTTGCAAGGGCTGGGAATTGGTGTGGCCGGCAGCTACGGCAATCAGGAGGGAGCCCTCCCCTCGTTCAAGTCGGGAGGGCAGCAGACGTTCTTTAAATATTTAGCCACCAGCAACGCCGACGGCCGCCGTTGGCGGGTGGCCCCGCAGGCCTACTGGTACGCCGGCCCCGTCGGCCTGCTCGCCGAGTACGTCCGTTCGGAGCAGGAAGTCAGCAATGGCACGATCACCAGGGATCTGGCCAACCAGGCCTGGCAGGTTGCGGCCTCCTGGGTGGTGACCGGCGAGGACGCCTCCTTTAAGGGGGTCAAGCCGAAACGGTCCTTCGATCCGAAAAGCGGCGCCTGGGGCGCCCTGGAGCTGGCAGGACGCTATAACGAACTCGAAATCGACCAGGACGCATTTCCGCTCTTCGCCGACCCGACCAAGTACGCCGAGAAGGCGAGTGCCTGGGCGGCAGGTCTCAACTGGTACCCGAGCCGCAACCTCAAGGTGGTTGTAAACTATGAACAGACCACGTTTGACCAGGGGAGCGCCAGCGGCGACCGCGAGACCGAAAAAGTCCTGCTCACCCGGGTCCAGGTCGCCTATTAAAAGAACCCTTTTAGCCATACGACATAAGGAGAACCACTCATGTTACGAAACAGACTCGTCCCGCAACTGACCCTGGTCCTGTTTGTCCTCGGCCTCTTCATCGGCAGCCTGGCCCTGGCGAAAGAGTACACCCTGCTCAACGTATCCTATGATCCGACCCGGGAGCTTTACAAGGAGTACAACGCGGCCTTCGCCGACTACTGGAAGGAGAAGACCGGCGACACGGTAAAGGTCAATCAGTCGCATGGCGGCGCCGGCAAGCAGGCCCGGGCGGTGATCGATGGCCTCGAAGCGGATGTCGTCACCCTTGCATTGGCCTACGACATCGATGCCATCGCCGAGAAGACCGGACATTTCGGCAAGGACTGGCAGGCGCGCCTGCCGCACAACAGCGCTCCCTACACCTCGACCATCGTCTTTCTGGTGCGCAAGGGGAATCCCAAGGGGATCAAGGATTGGGGCGATATCATCAAGCCGGGTGTCTCCGTCATCACCCCGAACCCCAAGACCAGCGGCGGTGCCCGCTGGAACTTTCTGGCCGCCTGGGGCTACGCCCTGAAGCAGAGCGGCGGCAGTGAAGCGGCGGCGCGCGATTTCGTCACCGCCCTCTACAAGAATGTGCCGATCCTCGACTCGGGGGCGCGCGGCTCGACCACCACCTTCGTCAAGCGCGGGATCGGCGATGTCTTCCTCTCCTGGGAGAACGAAGCGTTTCTGGCGATCAACGAACTCGGCCCGGATCAATTCGAGATCGTCGTCCCCTCCGTCTCGATCCTGGCCGAACCGCCGGTGACAGTGGTGGACAAGGTGGCTGCCAAGCACGGTACGACCGAAGTGGCCAAGGCCTACCTGGAATACCTGTTCAGCCCGGTCGGGCAGAAGCTGGCGGCCAAGCACTACTACCGCCCGGTGGCCCCGGAACATGCCGACCCGGCCGATATCGCCCGCTTCCCGAAGGTCAACCTGTTTACCGTTGACGAGGTTTTCGGCGGCTGGCAGAAGGCGCAAAAGACGCATTTTGCCGACGGCGGCACCTTTGACCAGATCTACGTTCCGGCGCACTAGTTGTCCTCTGCCGGGGCACGGTCTGCCGTGCCCCGGCTACCCTCTATCTTGACCTGAGCGGGCGACCGCAGGGAGATGGCAGTGAATTTTCTACTCAGACAGCGCAGTGTTCTGCCCGGGTTCGGGTTGGCGATGGGGTTCACCCTCCTCTATCTGAGCCTGATCGTCCTGATCCCGCTCTCCAGCCTGCTGTTCAAGACCGCGACCCTCTCCTGGGATGCGTTCTGGGGGACAGTCGCTTCGGCGCGGGTGCTGGCCTCGTTTCGCCTGACCTTCGGCGCCGCCCTAGTCGCGGCGCTGGTCAACGGTCTCTTCGGCCTGCTGGTCGCCTGGGTGCTGGTGCGCTACAAAATCCCGGGCAAGCGGGTGATCGATGCCCTGGTCGATCTCCCCTTCGCCCTGCCGACCGCCGTGGCCGGCATCACCCTGGCCGGACTCTATGCGGAAAATGGCCTGATCGGGAAATATCTCGCCCCGCTGGGGATCAAGGTGGCCTATACCCCCCTGGGGATCATGGTCGCGCTCACCTTTATCGGCCTCCCCTTCGTGGTGCGCACGGTCCAGCCGGTGCTGGAGGATTTGGAAAAAGAGCTGGAGGAGGCTGCGGCCTGTTTGGGGGCCAACCGCTGGCAGACCTTCGTGCGGGTGATTTTCCCGGCGGTGATGCCGGCGCTATTGACCGGTTTTGCCCTGGCCTATGCCCGGGCCATCGGCGAGTACGGGTCGGTCATCTTCATCGCCGGCAACATGCCGATGGTTTCGGAGATAACCCCGCTGCTGATCATCACCAAACTGGAGCAGTACGACTATGCCGGCGCGACCGCCATCGCCACGGTGATGCTGGCCTTCTCGTTCCTGATTCTTTTAACGATTAATCTGATTCAGTGGTGGGCGCGCCGCCACGCGGAACGCTGAGGGAGGGGACCATGCCGACACAATCCTTGACCGTTTCTCATCCTGCCGGCGCCGCCCTGACTGAGCCGAAGGCGGTGCGCTGGCTGCTGACCGGCCTGGCGCTGGCCTTTCTCGCCCTGTTCCTGGTGGTGCCGCTGGTCGCAGTCTTCGTCCAGGCGCTGGAGAAAGGCCTCGACACCTACTGGGCGGCGATCAGCGAGCCGGACGCCCTGGCGGCGATCCGCCTGACTCTGCTCACCGCCGCCATCAGCGTGCCCCTCAACCTGGTCTTCGGCATCGCCGCCGCCTGGGCCATCGCCAAATTCAAGTTTCGCGGCAAGGCGTTTCTCATCACCCTGATCGACCTGCCGTTTTCGGTCTCGCCAGTCATCTCCGGCCTGATCTACGTGCTGCTCTTCGGCCTGCAGGGGTGGCTGGGGCCGTGGCTGGCGGCGCACGACATCAAGCTGATCTTCGCCGTCCCGGGGATCGTCCTGGCGACCATCTTCGTCACCTTCCCCTTTGTCGCCCGCGAGCTGATCCCGCTCATGCAGGCGCAGGGGACCGAGGAAGAAGAGGCCGCCCTGGTGCTCGGGGCGAACGGCTGGCAGATCTTTTTCCGCGTCACCCTCCCCAATATCATCTGGGGGGTTCTCTACGGGGTGATCCTCTGCAATGCCCGGGCGATGGGCGAGTTCGGCGCGGTCTCGGTCGTCTCCGGCCACATCCGGGGACTGACCAACACCCTGCCGCTGCACGTCGAGATCCTCTACAACGAGTACAACTTCGCCGCCGCTTTTGCCGTCGCCTCGCTGCTGGCCCTGCTGGCGATCCTCACCCTGGTGGCCAAGGCGCTGCTGGAGAAAAGGGTCCGCCAGGAGGTGAAAACCGCGACCAAACCGATTGGAGTGGAATAGTCCTATGGGAATCCAGGTTCAGAACATTTCAAAAAAATTCGGCGCCTACACCGCCCTCGACCAGGTCGATCTGCAGGTTCCCTCCGGAGAGCTGGTGGCGTTGCTCGGCCCCTCCGGGTCCGGCAAGACCACCCTGCTGCGGATCATTGCCGGGCTGGAGACCGCCGATGCCGGCAGCATCCATTTCGATGGCGAAGATGCCACCCGCCGCCAGGTGCGCGACCGCCAGGTTGGCTTCGTCTTCCAGCACTATGCCCTGTTTCGGCATATGACCGTGTTCGACAACATCGCCTTCGGCATGACCGTCAAACCGAGAAATGAAAGGCCGGGCAAGGCCCAGATCCGCGAAAGGGTCCACGAGCTGCTGCAGCTGATCCAGCTCGACAACATGGCCGCGCGCTACCCGGCCCAGCTCTCCGGCGGCCAGCGTCAGCGCGTCGCGCTGGCGCGGGCGCTGGCGACCGAGCCGAAGGTGCTGCTCCTCGATGAGCCTTTCGGCGCCCTCGACGCCAAGGTTCGCCAGGAGCTGCGCCGCTGGCTGCGCAAGCTGCACGACGAGATCCACGTCACCAGCGTCTTCGTCACCCACGACCAGGAGGAGGCGCTGGAAGTGGCCGACCGGGTGGTGGTGATGAACCAGGCCAGGATCGAACAGATCGGCACCCCGGAAGAGGTCTACGACCGGCCGGCCACCCCCTTCGTTTTCAGTTTTCTCGGCCATGTCAACCTCTTCCATTGCCGGAGCGGCGACAGCAGCCAGCCCGGCGCCATCGCCTGTCCGACCGGTGCCGATGGTGGCGGGGTCGGTTACGTGCGTCCCGGCGATATTCGCATCCGGCGCAGTGCCGCGGCGAGCGACGATATCGCCGCCGAGGTGGTCTTCATCCAGGGGGCCGGGGCCTTGCCGCGCATCGAACTCAGGCGCCTCGACACCGGCGAGACCGTGCAGGCCGAGCTGCCGCGCGAACACTACCGTGAGCTGGGACTGAAAACCGGCGAAAAAGTCTACATTCAACCAACCAACGTGCGGGTCTTCGAACCCGATTACCAGATCTAGCCGGGCTCTGACCCGGTTAATGGAGGCCGTCATGAGCAGCAATCCACCGCAGAGCACCCCCGATTTGTGGACCAGCGATCTCGAAACCCGGCTGCGCGCGGCCATCAGCGAAATCCGCTACGGCAGTGTCACCCTGGTGATCCAGGACGGCCATGTGGTGCAGATCGACAAGAGTGAAAAGGTACGGCTGAAGTAACGCCGCAGAGTGGAATCCGCATGAGCACACAGTATCTGATCTTTTTTGGCCATCCCGGCGCCGGCAGCGCCGGCGTTGCGGCGCATCTGGCGGCGGCCTGTGCCGAAGCCGGGCGCGACGTCCTGCTGATCGATGGCGCCGCCGGTCAGTCTGCGGCGTTGGTCAGCCAGGGAGAGCCGGTCGGTGATGCCGGCTGGACCAGCGGCTTCAAGGGGCTGGCCTGCCGGTACTGGGGCCAGCAGTCAGCCGCCTCCCTCGCCGCTGCGATCGCCGCGTGCGCCCCGGCGCCCGAACTGGTATTGATCGACCTGGCCGACAACCTCGACCGGTTGCAACAACTGCTTGTTGCCGGCCTGGCCAGCCAGGTTCTGGCTGTGACGGACATCGAGCCGGCCTCGCTCCGAGCGGTCAATCGACTCTGGCAGGCGCTCAAAGATCGGGATGTGACAACCGGCCTGATCGGCAACAACCTCTCCGAAACGTACGCAGGCTCCATCGTGCAGGATTTCGCCCGCAAAACCGGCATCGGCCTGGAAGGCTATCTGCCGCGCGCGCGTGCCGTGATCCGCAGCGCCTTCTTCGGCGAAACGGTTATCGAGGCCGCCCCCCTGTCGCACGCCGCCTACCTCTATCGCGATCTGGCAAAACTGCTCAGCCAGCCCGGGAAACCCTCCCGGCCGATGGCCCTCGACGACGAGGAGTTTCGCGACTGGGCCGCCGACTGGGGGGAGCGGCTCTACGATCTGGGCGAGGGGTATGTCGGCTATGGAGAAGGGATCTGATGAAGAACACCGGGCCGAGGGATTATCCCGACAAGCAGACGGTGCGTCAACGCACCCCCGATCCGGCCGTACGCGAGATGCTGGCCCGGATGGAGGCGCTTGGCATCGAAACCCCCTTCGACCGCTTCGACGCGCAGAAGCCGCATTGCGGCTTCGGTCTGGAAGGGACCTGCTGCAAGAACTGCCACATGGGCCCCTGCCGGATCACCTCGAAAAGCCCGCGCGGCGTCTGCGGGGCTGACGCCCATGTGATTGCCGCGCGCAACATCCTGCGCTGGGTGGCGGCGGGCGCCGCGGCCCACGGGGCGCGCGGCCGCGAAGTCATGCTGGCCCTCAAGGGGGCGGCCGACGGCCGACTCGACCTGCCGATTCTCGGCCCGGAGAAGGTGCTGGCCACGGCGCGCAGCTTCGGTCTTAAGATCGAGGGGCGCGAGGTGCGCGAGCTGGCCGGCGAGATCGCCATGATCCTGCTTGACGACCTCTGTCGCACCCTGCCCGGACCGCATCGAACCCTTGAAGCGCTGGCACCGCCGGAGCGGCTTGCGGTCTGGAAGGCGCTCGATATTCTGCCGGTCGGCGCCTACCACGAGGTGTTCGAGGCGCTGCACCGCACCACCACCGGCACCGATGGCGACTGGGAAAACCTGCTGCGCCAGATGCTGCGCTGCGGGCTCGCCTTTGCCTGGAACAGCGTGGTCGGCTCAAGCATCGCCATGGACAGCCTCTACGGCCTGCCGAAACGGAGCCGGATCGAGGTCAATCTGGGGACGCTCACCACCGACACGGTTAACATCGCCGTCCACGGTCATTCGCCGGTGCTGGTCGCCGCCATCGTCAAGGCGGCCCGGCGCGAGGATCTCAACGCCCGGGCGCGGCAGCAGGGCGCGAAAAAGATCCGGCTCTACGGCATCTGCTGCTCCGGCCATTCGGCCCTGGCCAAATTCGGCGACGTCCAGCCGCTGGCCAGTGCCATGGGAGCTGAACTGACGCTGGCGACCGGCGCCCTCGATCTGTGGGTCGCCGACGTGCAGGATGTCTTTCCCGGCATCATGGATGTCGCCGCCTGTTTTCACACCCGGGTGATCACCACCAGCGATTCGGCGCGCCTGCCGGGGGCCGAGCATCTCGGCTTCAACCATCACCATGACAATCTCGACCAGGCCGACGCCATCGCCGAGCAGATCATCGGTCGGGCGATCGACAGCTTCGGCAGCCGGGTGGCGGGCAAGATCTTCATTCCTCCGGCACGCATCGAGGCCGAGGTCGGCTTTGCCGTGGAGAATATCCTCGCCTCCTTCGGCGGCGCCGCGGTGCTGGGCGAGCAGCTGCGCAGCGGCCGGATTCGCGGCATCGTCAACCTGGTCGGCTGCAACAACCCCAAGCTGGTCTACGAGGAGGCGATCACGCAGGTGGCGGCCAGGCTGATTGAACAGGACATTCTGGTGCTGACCAACGGCTGCGCCGCCTATGCCCTGCTCAAGCTCGGCTTCTGTCACCCCGACGGGCTGGCTCAGGCGGGACCGGGATTGCAGGCGCTGCTCGCGGAGAAGGGGCTGCCGCCGGTCTGGCACATGGGCGAATGCCTCGACAATGCCCGCGCCTCGGCCCTGTTCCGGGTGCTGGCCGATGCCCTGAACGAACCGCTTAAGCGTCTCCCCTTCGCCTTCTCCAGCCCGGAGTGGTCGAACGAAAAAGGGGTCGGCGCGGCCCTCGGGTTTCGCCTGCTCGGACTCGATTCCTACCACTGCATCGCCCCGCCCATCGGCGGCTCGGACAAGGTCGCGAATTTTTTCTACAGCGCTACCCGCGAAACCCTCGGTTCGGTGATGGTGGTCGAGCCCGATCCGCGGCAGCTCGCCGCGCGCCTGGTCATCGATTTGCGTCAGCGCCGCCGTCAGCTCGGCTGGCCGGACACCTCTACAACCAACACGCAAGGAGCTTAAAGCATGAAACGTCGCGATTTTCTCAAAACCGGCCTCGGCGCCCTGGCCGCCGCCCCTCTGCTCGGTCCCTTGACGGCACGCGCCGCCAACACCAAGGCCAAACTGCGCATCGGCCATCTACCGATCACCGATCACCTGCTGGTGCTCGCCGCCGCCCGCGAGCAGTTCCGCCATCTCGACTTCGAGCCGGTCAAGTTCTCCTCCTGGCCCGATGTCTCCGAGGCGCTCAAGGCCGGCGCCATCGACGGCGCCTTTTTGCTCACCCCCATCGGCCTGACCCTGCGCAACAAGGGGGTGCCCCTCAAGGTGGTGCTGCTCGGCCATCGCAATGGCAGCGTCATCACCGTCAAGAGTGGCGACGAGATCCAGCGCATCGACGACCTCAAGGGGCGCACCATCGCCATCCCCAGCCCATTCTCGACCCACAATCTGCTGCTGCGCAAGCTGCTCACCGAGTGCGGCATCGATCCGAACACCGAGGTCAAGCTGCTCGATATGGCCCCGCCGGAGATGCCGGTGGCGCTGGCCACCGGCCGCATCGACGGCTACATCGTCGCTGAACCCTTCGGGGCCCAGGCCGAGTTCCAGAAGGTCGGCAAGGTGCTGACCCTCTCCAAGGATATCTGGCCCGATCACATCTGTTGCGTCCTCAACCTGCGTGAAGCAGTGATCGACACTTACCCGGAAGCGGTGCAGGAACTGATCGACGGTATGCAGCGCACCGCCCGTTTCATTCAGCAGGATCCGGTCGCCGCCGCCCGGGCCTCGGTGAAGTACCTCGGACAGAAGGCCGAGGTGGTGGAGTTCGTCCTGACCAAGCCGGCCGGGCGGCTGACCTTCGACCGGCTCAAGCCTGACCTTGCCGATTTTACCGCCACCCAGAAACTGATGCTCCAGTTCGGCGTCGCCAAGGATGAGGTTGATCTGACCGACTATGTCGACACCCGTTTCTTCGCCGGCTGATATGTTGCGCTTTTTTAAACGGTTTCACCCCCTGTTGCCGCTGTCTGCCTTGACCGGCTTTGTGCTGCTCTGGCAGATGGCGGCTTCTTTCTATCCGCCGGCACTCTTCCCGTCGCCTCTCGCGGTGCTGGCGGCGTTGCGTGAACTGGCGGCCAGCGGTCTGCTCTGGGAGCATATCGGCATCAGCCTGTGGCGCTTCGCCAGTGCCTACCTGCTGGCGGTGGCGATCGCCATCCCCCTCGGCCTGCTCCTCGGCCAGCACCCCAGGTGCCGCCGCGCCGTCGATCCGCTGTTGCAGGTGCTGCGGCCGATCTCGCCCATCGCCTGGTTTCCGCTGGCGGTTTTGTGGTTCGGCATCGGCAACGCCCCGGCGATCTTCATCATCTTTCTCGCCGCCTTCTACCCGGTGCTGCTCGCCACGGTCGATGCGGTGCGCCAGGTGCCGGAGGTTTATCTGAAGGTGGCGGCCAATTTCGGTGCCGGACGACGCATGACCTTTCTCAAGGTCATTGTTCCGGCCGCCTTTCCGGGGATCATGGTCGGCCTGCACATCGCCGTCGGCACCGCCTGGATTCACCTGGTCGCCGGCGAGATGCTCGGGGCCCAGTCGGGCCTTGGCTACCTGATCGTCGACGCGCGCAACTTTCTGCGCACCGACTGGATCATGGCCGGCATGCTGGTGGTCGGTCTGCTTGGGCTGGCGATCTACCGGGGGATGCGGGGCGCGGAGGGGTTCATCGGCCGCCTCTGGGGGAAGACGCCATCATGACTGCGGTGCCGACCAACAGCAAAATTCTGCTGCGCGAGGTGGAAAAGCGCTTCCCCAACCAGCGCGGCGCGGCGACCTGCGCCCTGGCCAGCGTCGATCTGGAGATCGCCGCCGGCGAGTTCGTCTGTCTGGTCGGGCCGAGCGGGTGCGGCAAGACCACGCTGATCAACCTGCTGGCCGGCTTCACCCGGCCGAGCAGCGGGCGGATTGAAATCGATGGCCGGCAGGTGCTCGGCCCCGACCCCGATCACATCATGATCTTTCAGGATTATGGTCTCTACCCCTGGAAAAGCGCCCTCGGCAATATCCTCTTCGCCCTTGAGGCCCGCGGACAGCGCGGCGCCGAGGCGCAGGAGCGGGCCCGGCATTATCTGGATCTGGTCGGTCTTGGTCAGGCCGCGGACCGGCATCCGCACCAGCTCTCCGGCGGCATGCGGCAGCGCGTCGCCCTGGCCCGGGCCCTGGCGGTCGAACCAAGCGTGCTGTTCATGGACGAGCCGTTCGCGGCGCTGGATGCCTTCACCCGTCTGCGGCTGCAGGACGAACTGCTGCGGCTCTGGCAGCAGAAAAAGCCGACCGTGGTGTTCGTCACCCACGATCTCGACGAGGCAGTCTACCTCGGCGGCAAGGTGGTGCTGATGGCGCCGAACCCCGGCCGGGTGCAGAAGATCGTCAGCATCGACCTGGCGCGCCCCTGCGACCGCACCGGCGATGACTTCAGCACCTATCGCCGGGAACTGTTCCGGGAATTTCAATTGGTACATGAACAGGCTCAAGACTATGTCATCTGATCCATCCGCCGCGACCCTGCCCGGCGAACAGCTTGCGGCGGCGCGGGTCGCCATCAACGGTTTCGGCCGCATCGGACGCACGGTTCTGCGCCTGGCGCAGCATTCGCCGGCCATCGAGGTGGTGGCGATCAACGATCTGGCTCCGCCGCGGACCCTGGCCCATCTGTTCCAATACGATTCCGTGCATGGCCCCTTTGCGGGAAGTGTCGATGTGGAGGCCGGTGCCATGCGGATCGATGGCCGCACTATCCGGATGTTGCAGATCCCCGACCCGGCCGTGCTCCCCTGGCGGGAGTTGGGAATCGATATCGTCATCGAGGCCACCGGCCGTTTCGCCCGCCGCGCCGCTGCCGAAAAGCACCTGCACGCCGGCGCCCGGCGGGTGATCATCAGCGCGCCCTGTGCCGATGCCGACCTGACCGTTTGCCTGGGGGTCAATGAAGCCGACTGCCGCCCGGAGCAGCAGATTCTTTCCAACGCCTCCTGCACCGCCAACTGTCTGGCTCCCATCGCCAAGGTTCTGCTGGAGAGGTTCGGGATTGCCAAAGGGATGATGAACACCGTCCATCCCGCCACCAACAACCAGGCCCTCAGCGATCAACCCCACGCCGACCCGCGGCGCGGCCGGGCGGCTGGACTCTCCATCATCCCGACGACCACCTCGGCGATTGCCGCGGTGGAGCAGGTTCTGCCGGAGCTGGCGGGGCGGCTGCAGGGGATGGCAGTGCGTGTTCCGACCGCCAGCGTCGCGCTGCTCGACCTGGTCGTCGAGACCCGTGTCGCCACCAGCGTGGCCGAGGTCAATTCGGTATTGCGTTCGGCGGCCCAGGGCCGCCTCAAGGGGATTGTCGAGTATTGCGAGCTGCCGCTGGTCTCCCGGGACTTTCAAGGCCGCTGCGCCTCGGCCATTGTCGATGGTCTTTGTACTACCGTCACTGGCGGCAACCTGGTGCGTGTTATCGCCTGGTACGACAACGAAACCGGCTATGCCAGCCGGCTGGTCGAGCTGGCCGCCTACCTCGCCCGGCAGGAGTCGGCGCCGCCGGTGCAGGTCGCCGTCTGAAGCGAAATTAAATTCGCGGCGCCCCAAAATAAGCTTGACAAGCCAAGGTACTTTTATTAGCCTACAAAAACGATAGACATACAGTTTTAATTGACGAGGCCATCCAGCCCACACAACGCCGAATCTGCCCCTTCTTGGCAGGCGGTTCGGTTTTACCTCTTTTCTGACTAAGGAGATTTGACCATGAGTGAAGCGACCGAACCGCAGTACCGCCCCGAGACCCTGGCCCTGCACGCTGGCCAGAAACCCGACCCGACCACCAAGGCGCGGGCGGTGCCGATCTACCAGACCACCTCCTACGTCTTCGACGACGCCGACCATGCGGCGCGGCTCTTCGGCCTGCAGGAATTCGGCAACATCTACACCCGGCTGATGAACCCGACCTCGGATGTCTTCGAGCAGCGGGTCGCCGCCCTCGAAGGAGGGGTGGCGGCGCTGGCGGTCGCCTCGGGGCAGTCGGCGATCAGCCTGGCGCTGCTCACCCTGGCCCATGCCGGCGACGAGATCGTTTCGGCGGCCAGCCTCTACGGCGGCACCTACAACCTGTTTCACTACACCTTTCCCCAGCTCGGCATTACGGTGAAGTTCGTCGACCCGTCCGATCCGGAGAATTTCCGCAAGGCGATCACGCCGAAAACCAAAGCAATCTACGCCGAGAGCGTCGGCAATCCGAAACTCGATGTGCTCGATATCGCCGCCGTCGCCAGAATCGCCCACGACCATGATCTGCCGCTGGTGGTCGACAACACCACGCCGTCCCCCTACCTGATCAACCCCCTCAAGCACGGCGCCGACATCGTCGTCCACTCGGCGACCAAGTTCATTGGCGGCCACGGCACCTCCATCGGCGGCGTCATCGTCGACGGCGGCACCTTCAACTGGGGGAACGGCAAGTTTCCGCAGCTCGCCAAGCCCGATCCCTCGTATCACGGGGTCAACTTCTGGGAAGTGCTGGGCAATATCGCCTACATCGTCAAAATCCGCGTGCAGCTGCTGCGCGATCTCGGTCCGGCCGTCTCCCCCTTCAACTCCTTCCTCTTCCTGCAGGGGCTTGAGACGCTCCACCTGCGCCTGGAGCGCCACAGTACCAACGCCCTGGCCGTTGCCCAATATCTGCAAAAGCACCCCAAGGTCGGCTGGGTCAACTATCCGGGACTGCCGGAGCACCCCTCTCATGAGTTGGCGAAGAAGTACCACAATCACGCCCTCTACGGCGCCCTGATCGGCTTCGGCATCAAGGGTGGAATCGAGGAAGGGAAGAAGTTCATCAACGCCCTCAAGCTCCACTCGCTGCTGGCCAATATCGGCGACGCCAAGTCGCTGGTGATCCACCCGGCCTCGACCACCCATCAGCAGCTCACCGCCGCCGAGCAGCTCGAAGCCGGCGTCACCCCCGACTTCATCCGCCTGTCGGTGGGGATCGAGAACCTGCAGGACATCATCGCCGACCTGGAGCAGGCGCTGGCGCAGATTTGAAACCTGACAACCGGGGTGCGCCCCGGAACATGCTGACCAGACAACTGGAGGCCGGATACACCCCGAAACGTGGGTGTGTTCGGCCTTTTTTGTTCCCGGCACACCAGCAGGACTCAAGGACATGTCCGACCATGACACGGATAAAAGCGCCCAGTAAACAACAGCTGATCAAAAAAGCCCGCGACCTCGGGGCGAGCCTCGTCGGCTTCGCGCCGGTTGAGCGCTGGGAAGAGTTTGACGAGGTGCGTCCCGACTACCGGCCGACCGCCCTGTGGAAGGAGGCGCGTACGGTCATCGTCATCGGCGTGCCGATGCTGCTGCCGATCATCGAGACGACGCCGTCGATCAACTATCAGGAGATGTACAACGCCTCCAACAGTCTCCTCGACCAGATCGGCTTTCGCCTGTCGATCTACCTCAACGACCGCGGCGCTCCGGCGATCTTCATGCCGCGGGACGGCTACGGCAATCTCGAAATTCTGCTCGAACTGCCGCCGGGGTGTTTCAGCCACGTCTTTGCCGCCAAATACGCCGGGCTTGGCACCATCGGCTACAGCCACAACCTCCTCGTCCCCGAATACGGACCGCGGGTGCGGCTGGTCTCGATCCTGACCAGTCTGGAACTGCCGGCGACGCCGCTGCTGAAGAAGGAGCTCTGCATCAAGTGCGACCTCTGCCGCAAACTCTGCCCGTCGCAGGCCTTTACCACCCGCGACGACCAGCTGATTGCCGACATGGATGTCGATGCCTGCACCCGTCATCACCAGGTGCTGCGCGCGGAAAACCGCTGGCCCTGCGGCATCTGCGCCAAGGTCTGCCCGATCGGCGCCGACCGCGCCCTGTACGCCAGCACCAATCTCGGCCTCTATCTCGACGAACGCGAGGCCATCGAAAAGAATCCCGACGACCCGCGCTACAAGAGCTGGGTCCACCAGCGCCGCCACGGCTCGTCGGGCAACCGCATCAGCTAACTTGAACGATCGGTTTCGTTCAACATTCACCCCCAACACACCAAGGAGTTCCATTATGAAAAAACGCTTCATGCTCATCCTTCTCGCCCTCGTTGCCGCCGTCGCCGGACTGACCGGTTGCAGCAAAGAGGAAGCCGTGGGCAAGCCGGCCGTTATCCGCGTCGATTACGCCTACTACAACCCGGTCGCTCTTTTGCTCAAGGACAAGGGGTGGCTCGAAACCGAGCTGGCCAAGGAGAACATCAAGGTCGAGTGGTATCTGAGCCTCGGCAGCAACAAGGCCCTGGAGCTGCTGAACAGCAAGAGCGTCGATTTCGGTTCCACTGCCGGCGCCGCTTCGCTGATCGGCAAGGCCAACGGCAACCCGATCAAGGCGATTTACCTTTATTCGAAACCGGAATGGACCGCCCTGGTCACCGCCAAAGACAGTCCGATCCAGAAGGTGACCGACCTCAAAGGGAAAAAGGTCGCCGCTACCCGCGGTACCGACCCGCACATCTTCCTGCTGCGCGCCCTTGATCGCTTCGGCCTGTCGGAAAAAGACATCGAACTGGTTCCCCTGCAGCATCCCGACGGCAAAAATGCCCTCGATCGCGGCGATGTCGCCGCCTGGGCGGGCCTCGATCCGCACATGGCGCAGATCGAACTGGAAAAAGGCGCCCGCCTCTTCTTTCGCGACCCCGATCTCAACACCTACGGCGTGCTCAACGTGCGCGAAGAGTTCGCCAAACAGTATCCTGACTACGTGGTCAGGGTGCTGACGGTCTACGAGAAGGCGCGCAAGCACGCTATCGCCCACCCGGACGAACTCAAGGCGGTCCTGGCCCGGGACGCCAAGTTGAGTCCGGAAGTTGCGGCCAAGGAACTGGAGCGCACCGATCTGAGCAATCCGGTCATCGGCGACGTCCAGCACAAGGCGATCGCCGCCGCTGGCGCGGTCTTGAAAAAGAGCGGCATCATTCCGGAAACGGTCGATATCGAGGCGACGGTCGGCAGTCTGATCGATCCGGGTTTCATCGCCAAAGTTGCCAGGTAAGGACACGAATCATGAGTAGCTACGGTCACGAAACCGCGCTTGCGGCGGCGTTGACAAAGACATTGACCAGGACCGGAGTCCGCGCCTGGCGCGGACTCCGGCTCCCCGATCCACTGCTGGGCTGGCTGCTGCCGGCCCTGCTGGTCGCCGTCTGGGAGATTCTCGCCCGCATGGGGGTCTTCCCGCCCAACTGGCTGCCGGCGCCGAGCGTCGTCGCCACCACCATTTTCGACCTGGCACGGCAGGGGGAACTCCTCGGGCATATCGGTATCACCTTGTGGCGCATCGCGGCAGGATTCTTACTCGGTGCGATCGCCGCCACCCTGTTCGGCACCCTCACCGGCTACCTGCCGCTGGCGCGCAAACTTCTCGACCCGCTGTTGCAGGCGTTGCGTAACATCCCGTCCATGGCCTGGGTGCCGCTGTTTCTGCTCTGGCTCGGAGTGCAGGAATCTTCGAAGGTCAGCCTCATCGCCGTCGGGGTTTTTTTCCCCGTCTACCTCAACCTTTACAGCGGTATTTTGCAGGTCGACCGCAAACTGCTGGAAGTCGGTCGGATCTTTCAGCTTAAAGGGATCGAGTTGATTCGGCGCATCGTTTTGCCGGCAACCCTGCCGGCTTATCTGGTCGGACTGCGCAGCGGGCTGGGGCTCGGCTGGATGTTCGTCGTCGCCGCCGAACTGATGGGGGCGAGCAGGGGGCTCGGCTTTTTGATGGTCGATGGCCAGATGACCGGCCGTGCCGCGATCATCATCGCTAGCATTGTTCTGTTTGCCATCTTCGGCAAGCTGACCGACCTGCTGCTGGAGAGCGTCGGCCGGCGCTGGCAACGCCGGGCGCATCCGGTCGGCAAAGAGAGAAGGAGAGCAGGAATATGACCGTCACCCCGGCCCACCCACGGGCCCTCGCCATCGACCAGCTGCAGAAATCGTTTCAGGTCAACGGCGATGAAATCGTCGCCCTGGAACAGGTCGATCTCGCCATCGAACCGGGTGAATTTGTCAGTATCGTCGGCAGCAGCGGTTGCGGCAAGAGCACCCTGCTGCGCATCGTTGCCGGGCTGGAAACCAGCTCAGCCGGCAGTGTCCGCCTGGGCGACAAAACGATTTTTTCCCCGAGCCTGGAGCGGGGGATGGTCTTTCAGGAACACCGCCTCCTCCCCTGGCTGACAGTCGTGGAAAATGTCGCCTTCGGCCTCGGCCGCAAACTGACCGTCGAGCAGCAGCGCTCGGTCGATGAGCATATCGAGCTGGTCGGTCTCGAAAAGTTTGCCCGCGCCTACCCCGATCAGCTCTCCGGCGGCATGGCGCAGCGCGCCGCCATCGCCCGCGCCCTGGTCACCCGTCCCGAACTGCTGCTGCTCGACGAGCCGTTCGGCGCCCTCGATGCCCTGACCCGGATCCAGATGCAGGAGGAAATCCTGCGGATCTGGGAGGTGGAGAAGACCACCATGGTCCTGGTCACTCACGACATCGACGAGGCGATTTTCCTCGGCGACCGGGTGGTGATCATGTCAAGCCGGCCGGGGACGATCAAAAAAATTCTCCCGGTGAACCTCCCGCGCCCGCGCGATCGCAGCAGCTACGATTTTGTGCAGATCCGCAAGGAGATTTACGGTCACTTTTTTCACGGCGCCGAGCAGCCCTTTGCCTATGCGATCTGAGGACCGGCGGCGTGTTAGCACCCGGGATAAGTCGAGTACCTCATGCGCCGTATTGACGAGAACACTCTTGCCTATCAACAGGAACTCGACCTTGGTCACGCCAGTCTCGAACCCGGCGGCGAGCTGATCGCCGCGCACCGTCCATCGAAAGGAGTTCTGGTGTGAGTCGCAAAGACCTTGACAGCATGGGAGTGCGGGAAATCCGCATCCCTTCCTTGCTTGACGGCTCAGCGGAGCCAAACCTGTATTTCATCCCCGAGGGGGATGGTCCTTTTCCACTGCTGGTTGCCCTGCACACCTGGAGTTTTGACCGCTTCAATCAGCTGGAGACCCTGCTGCCGCTCTGCCGCGAGCGCAGCTGGGCGCTGCTGCTGCCCGAGGCGCGCGGCCCCAACCTGGCCGGCAATCCCCATGCGGAGCAAGCTGCCGGCTCACCCCTGGCGCGACAGGATGTGCTCGATGCGACGGCCTGGATAACGGCGCGTTTCTCCATCGACCGGCAGCGGCTCTTTCTGCTTGGTGGCAGCGGCGGGGGACAACTGGCGCTGCTGGTCGCGGCGGCGGACCCCGCCCGCTGGCGTGCCGTCAGCGTCTGGGTGCCGATCACCGATCTCGCCCTCTGGCACGGCGAGGCGAGCTACTACGCGCCGCACATCGAGGCCTGTCTTGGCGGTCCTCCGGGCGCCTCGGCCGACATCGACCGGCGCTATCGCGAGCGTTCGCCGCTGGAACATGCCGCCGCCCTGACCGAAACCAACCTCTTTCTGCACCACGGCCGCTTCGATCCCCTGGTCCCCTGGCAGCACAGCTGGCGCCTCGCCGAACGACTGCACGCGTTGGGCGCCCGGCGCTTCTTCTTGGAAATTTTCGACGGCGAGCACGATATTCAGGCCCGGCGGGCGCTCGACTGGTTCTCCGCCCAGGGGGGGCGGGTGGAATCCGGCTGGCGCCTGACCGGGTGACCGACACCCCGAGGACTTCATGACCGACGTCTACAACACCATCGACACCGCCTCCCGACAGCAGGTCGAGCAGCTCGCCGCGATCCTGGAACTACGCGCCGCCGACCCGCAGCAGCGGGCGATGCTGCGCGCCTACCTGGAGCGGATCGACTTCCCCGCCCGAGCCCGTGTGGTCGAGGTCGGCTGCGGCACCGGGCCGGTGGCCCGGGTGCTGGCCCAAATCCCCGACGTCGGTGCCGTGATCGGCATCGATCCGTCGCCAGTGCTGCTTGGCAGAGCCCGGCAACTCGCCGCGAATCAGTGCAAACTGACATTTCGGGAAAGCTCCGCAGAGGCTTTGCCGCTGACGGACGCCAGTCAGGACGTGGTCGTTTTTCACACCTCCCTCTGCCACCTCACCGACCCGGCCGCCGCGCTGCACGAAGCCTTTCGAGTGCTGGTGCCGGGAGGCTGGCTGGCGGTCTTCGACGGCGATTATGCCTCAACCACCTTCGGCACCGACGACCTCGATCCCCTGCAGCTCTGCGCCGCGTCCTTCCGTCGTGCCTTCATCCACGACAGCTGGCTGGCCCGGCGCGCGCCGGGCCTGGCCGAGGGGGCCGGATTCACGGTCCGCGACTTTCGCACCTTCAGCTACAGCGAAACCCGGCCCGACTACCTGCTGAGCGTGGTCGATCGCGGTGCCGAGGCGTTGGCCGAGGAAGGAGTTATCGGGCGGGAGCTGGCAGCGGCAATGAAGGGCGAGGCCCGGCAGCGCACGCGGAAAGGACGGTTTTTCGGCCAGATCGGCTATGCGGCACTGATCGCGCGCAAGCCGGCTTCGGAAGGCTAATTCCGCAGAAAAACGTTGAAGCGATGGGGATCTTCACCAACACGGTATCTCCCAAAGTACGCAGGGAAATGATGGTGGAGCGCTGCCGAAACCTGTTGGGGTTTTCATGACCCACGACTGCGGCGTCTGCCCGCTGCGGGAGGGACTCAACGGCGGGAGAGAGGAACGGCAGGCGCAATGCAACGCCGCGGCTTTTCTACGCCGGGCCGGCTACCCGGCGCCGGAGGACTGGCGGGCGGCGCTGGCCCACCTGAGGCGGCGTTTCGGCGAGGAACCCTGCCCCCATGAGGTCGGTGTCTTTCTGGCTATCCGCTCAAGGACGTGGCCGCCTTTCTCGGCTGGAGGAAGCGACCGCTCAGCTCACAGCAACTCTTGAAGATCTACGGTCAGCCACGCCGCAGCCTGTGGTTGGCCGAGCATTACCGGCAGCTGCGCCGGCAACATGGCCCAACGACTCTCGGCCCCCTTAGCGATGCCGCCGGTTTGAATACTGCTCAATTTGCCGATTTGACTGTCATCGACAAAACGACCTTCACCCCAGCGCCTTTTTCATCCTCTCCAGCGCTTCAACCAGCAGGCTGCGCGGGCAGCCGAAATTAAGGCGCACGAAGCCGGGGGCGCCGAAATCGCCGCCGTCGGAGAGGCCGACCCCCGCGGCTTCGAAGAATTGCCCCGGCTGATCAAGGCCGCGGGCGCGGGTGTCGATCCACGCCAGACAGGTGGCCTCGACCGGGGTCATCGCCAGCCCCGGCATGGCGGCGATCGCCTGCGTCACCAGTTCGTGATTGCCACGCAGATAGGCGAGCAACTCCTGCCGCCACGGTTCGCCGTGACGATAGGCGGCTTCGGCGGCGGTCAGCCCCAGGGTGTTGACGTGCGGCACGATGCGCCCCATCGCCTGCTTGAATTGCTTGCGCAGCTGCGGATCGGAGATTACCGCGAAGGAGCAGCCGAGTCCGGGGATATTGTAGGTTTTGCTCGGTGCGAGCAGAGTGATGCAGCGGCTGGCGACCCCCGGATCGAGGGTCGCGATCGGTATATGGCGCTGCTCCGGATTCAGCACCAGCCCGGCGTGGATGTCGTCGGAGCCGATCACCAGATCGTGGCGGCGCGCAATCTCCGCCAGCGCCTCCAGTTCCGGGCGGCTCCAGGCGCGCCCCACCGGATTGTGCGGGTTGCACAGCAGCAGCAGCCGGGTGCGCGGGGTGATGGCCGCTTCGATGGCGGCAAAATCAAATTGCCAGCGTTGCTCGCGCAGCACCAGTGGCACATCCAGCAGCTCGCGTTCGGACAACCCCGGCGCCGATAAAAACGGCGGGTAGATCGGCGAGCTGGTCAGTACTGCGTCCCCCCTTTCGCCGACCGCGCGACACAGCACGTTCAGGCCGGTCACCAGTCCCGGCAGCCAGACCAGTTCCTCCGCCCCGATTTGCCAGGCAAAGTCCCGCTGCAGGTGGTCGATGACCGCCCGGCGCAACCCGTCGCCCGGCGCCGTGTAGCCAAATACCCCATGGTCGATCCGTTCATGCAGGGCGGCCAGGACCGCCGGCGGTGCGGCAAAGTCCATATCGGCCACCCACAGCGGGAGGATGTCGCGACCGGCATAGCGGTTCCATTTTTCGCTGCCGGTCTGGCGGCGGTCGATAAGCTGGTCGAAATCGAAAAGCGGTTGCGGCATGAAGAATCCTCACTGACGTTTGTCCACAGGGGGGCTCCTTCTGCGAGCCGCGGTGGGTGGCTGGTTTTCGCGAAAACCGCAGAAACATCTTGACAGGGCCCGCCTGCCCGATTTAAATTCTATCTAAACGATAGGGTTATAGCATTTTCACCGACAGAAGGCCAGAAGTCAAAAGTTTTTTCCGCAGGAGCGGCCATGCAGATTTCCCTGATCGGCGGACTTGACCGGCTGCAGCGCCACTACCGGGAAGAGGCGCAGAAGCTCGGGATCGAGCTGCGCGTCTACAATACCGCGGAAACCAATCTTGCCGCCAAGGTCAGCCATTGCCAGGCGGTGCTGCTGCTCACCGGCAAGATCTCCCACCGGGCCCGGCGCGAAGTGATGAAGGTCGCCCGGGCGCAGCGGATTCCGGTCTCCATGTCGCATCAGTGCGGGGTCTGCGCGGTCCGGGATTGCCTGAATTGCCTGCAACAGCAGGGCGCAACGCGGAGCTGACCATGTGCCAACTGCTCGGGATGAACTGCAACGTCCCCACCGACATCTGTTTCTCCTTTACCGGTTTTCGCCGCCGCGGCGGGGCGACCGACGTCCATGGCGACGGCTGGGGGATCGGCTTTTTCGAGGGGAAGGGGGCGCGGCTGTTTCTCGACCCGCAGCCATCCGCCCACTCGCCGCTGGCGGAGCTGGTGCGATCCTATCCGATCCGGTCGCTGAACGTCATCGCTCACATCCGCAAAGCGACCGCAGGGGTGGTGACCCTGGAGAATACCCATCCGTTCCAGCGTGAGCTCTGGGGGCGGCACTGGCTCTTCGCCCACAACGGCCACCTGCCGCTGTTCAAGCCTGCCCTGGATGGCAATTTCATGCCGGTCGGCAACACCGACAGCGAATGGATCTTCTGCTGGCTGCTGCAAAGCCTCAAGCAGCGCTTCGGCACCACGCCCCCGGCACCGGCCGCGCTGTTTGCCGTCCTGCAGGAGCTGACCCTGGAATTTGCCCCGCAGGGGATCAGCAATTACCTGCTCAGCAACGGGCAGGTGATGGTCGCCCATTGTTCGACGCGGCTCAGTTATATTGTGCGTCAGGCACCCTTCGGCGAGGCGCATCTGGTGGATGAGGATGTGGCTGTCGATTTCCGTGAACTGACCACGCCGCGCGACCGGGTGGCGGTGATCACCTCGCTGCCGCTGACCGACAACGAGGCCTGGGTCGACATGCGCCCCGGCACCCTGTGGATGTTTCGCGAGGGGGAGGTGGTCGAACAGGCCGACACCGCGCCCAGTCCGGTGCAGTCGCTGGAGAGCAGTCCGTTGAGGTGAATCTGAGGGGGTTTGCCCGGACGCGGTTTTAACCTGTCACCGGACAAACGGCATGGAGGGAGACCTTCTGGATGCTGATGGCATCGACCGGGCAGGCGGCGACACAGGCGCCGCAGCGGATGCAGTCGGCCTGGTTGATCCAGACCTGGCTGACCTCATCGACCTTGCGGGCGATCTTCCAGCCGGTCAATCGGCCATTGGCGTCGTGATGCAGGCTCTTGATCTTGAGGATACACTCGGGACGTGGTTTGGCTTTGACGCACCAGTCGCAGTAGATGCACTTGTCGCTGTCGATTTCGTATTTGAAGTGGCACTGATAGCAGCGCTGCGCTTCATCACCGGAGGTCTCGGCGCTGAACCCCAGATCAACCTCGGTCATCAGATCGCGCCGTGCCAGCGGAGTGGTCGGCATCCTCTGCAGCGGTACCGCGTCCATCTCGCGAATCCGGCCGCTGTCGGTAACATCCTCAATCTGCGCCACATCCTTGAGCCGGTCTGTTCCCGTCAGAAACCGGTCGACCACCCTGACGCACTCCTTGGCATGGCCAATCGCCTGAATCAGTGACCACGCACCGGTGGCAAAGTCGCCGGCGACAAAAATATTCTCCTGTGCCGTGCTGTGGGCCGCGCCGCTCTTAAGCCAGCCATCCTCCTGCACCAGCTGCCGGCGAAGGTTCGCATCGATCCAGCGGGTGTCGGGAACCTGGCCGGTGGCGAGCAGCACCGTGTCAACCGGGATTTCAACTTCGCTGCCCGAAATTTCGACCGGGCGGCGGCGCCCGCTGGCATCGGGCTGGCCGAGTTCAGTGCGCACAAAGCGCATCGCCGTGATCCTGCCCTTTTCGCCAACGAACGCCCTCGGCGCGACCATGCAGTGCAGGGGGATCTGCTCGTGTGCCAGCTCTTCGAGTTCACCCGGGGTGACAAGCATCTCCTCGACCGAGCGGCGGTACATGACTTTGACCTGGTCCTGCGGCATCCGCAAAATCGAGCCCGCGGCAACGGGACCTGCCTCTTCCGTTTCGAGCTGTAGTGTCGCTCCGCCCAGCCTGCGGGCGGTGCGCGCACAGTCCATGGCGGTAAAACCGCCGCCGATGACCACCACCTTCTCGCCAACTTCGGCGCGGCCGGTGGTATTGACTTCGAGCAGAAAGTCGAGGCCGTGTCGCACCCCCGCCAGTTCCTTGCCCGGCAGATCAAGGTGATTGGGGCGCAGGGTGCCGGCGGCCAGCACCACGGCATCGTACTCTGCCGCCAGCTCGGTCAGGGAAAGACTTTCACCGATGCAGGTATTGCAGATGATCTCAACGCCGAGCGCGACGATCTGCGCGATCTCCTGATCGATAATTTCACGCGGCAGGCGAAAAACCGGAATCCCCTGATTCAGCATGCCGCCCGGCTGGTGGTGTTTTTCGTAAACCCGAACCTGATGGCCGAGCAGGGCCAATTGCCGGGCCGCGGCAAGACCGGCGACACCGGCACCGACGATGGCAACACGCTTGCCGGACGCCGCAAACCACGGGTCGAGCACGACCAACCCCTGATCTTGGTAATCGGCCGCCGCCCGTTTTGAAAAACAGATGGCGACGGAATCACCCAGACCGTCCCAGCCGTGGCGGCATTCGGCTTCGCAGGGGCGCGCGCAGACGCGGCCGAGGACGGCCGGGAAGACATTGTCGCGCAGGTTGATCCGGTAGGCATCGGCGTGACGGCCGGCAAAAATGGCCGCCAGATAGTCGGGAATATCGGTGGCGGCCGGACAGGCTTTCTGACAGGGAATATTCTGCTCAAGCCAGGCCAAGTCTTTCGGCTGATCGGCACGGCCGAGCAGCCTGGAGAGCGCGCAGGAGGCGAGGGGCGCGGCCATCTCCTGGCGCTGTTCGTTCCAGCCGCCCAAGTGGTAGGTTTGCGGCTGGACCCCCGCCTGCAATGGTTGATCCTGACGCCGGGCAGCGACAATCTTCGCCATCAGCGGCAGGCGACTCCCCTGCGCCAGAGCGCGCTGCGCAAACACCTTCGCCGCGAAGGTATCGCCGCGCGTGGCGCTGCGCCGCTGATAGGCGGTCGCGATCAGCTCGCACACCGCGGTTTCGGTCGGGACTCCTGCATCGCACAAGAGGGCGACCGCTTCTTCAATTTGCTCGGCGTCGATGAGCGCCTGGGCTTGTACCAGAAGTTTTTGCATAAAAGTCCGCTCGTTTCAGGCGATCAGGGTGCGCAGGGTTTCGATGCCGAGCCGTGCGCAGAAATCGACGAAACGCTCGCTCTCGCTCCGGCGCTGTTCAAGGTAGAGGTCGAGAATTCTGCGCACCGCGGAAACGATCTGCGAGCTCGCCACGTCGCCGAGATATTCGGCGATCTTGCCGGCCTCACTCAGTTTGCCGCCGACAAAAATGCTGTAAGCCTCGGTGCTGCCGGTTTCCGGGTTGCGGGTCCGGGTGCCGCGCAGGCCGATATCGGCTACCCAGGCCTGGGCGCAGTTGTTCGGACAGCCGGTGATGTTGATACGCAGCGGACCAATCTTGCGCCAGTCGTTTTCATCGTCCGCCAGCGCGGCGTAGAGGCGGCGGCAGGCGTCCGGTGCGTCCGAGACCGCCAGTTTGCACAGGGTGCTGCCGACGCAGGCGACGATATCGGGCAGATGCTCATGGCCGGCAGTGCGCAGCCCGGCGCCGTGCAGGGCGTCAAGCAGCGCGGCGATGTTCTGGTTGGGAACCTCGTGCAGTTCGATGTTCTGACGGTTGGTGAACATCAGCACCCCGCCACCCAGCTCATCGGCCAGCCGCGAAATGGTGCGGGACCGCTCCGTGGTCAGTTCCGAGCGCGGAATCATGACGCGCACGATGCTCAGGCCGGGGTCGCGCTGGGGGATGACTTCCTCCCCGTTGAGGGACATGCGGCCGATGGTCGGAACCGGATTGCTGGCGACTTCGATCTGTTCCAGCCCGGCGATCCCCCGTTCGCGCAGGATCTCAAGGAGCAGCTCGCCGAACTTTGCCCCCCCCATGCGGTCCACCACCACCTTGAGACGCGCGTGGGCGCGCTGGCGACGGTTGCCGTGGCGACGAAAGGCCTCGATGGTGGCGCGGGTGACCGGCAGCACCAGCTCTTCGGGAACCCAGTCGAAGATGACCTTGGCCAGAAAGGGGCGGGCGCCGAGTCCGCCGCCGGCGTGAAATTTCCAGCCGACCCTGTCGCCACGTCGCACCGGCACCCAGCCCTGGCAGTTTATCAGGGTCTGCGCCAGCGCATCGTTGGCGGGCGCGACACTGATCTTGTGCTTGCGCGGCAGGTTGCGCTGGTTCTGGATCTCTTCATCCGCTGCCATCAAGCGGATCAGGCGCAGCGAATCGCCGATCTGGTTGGTTCCGACTCCGGCCAGTGACGAGCCGATAATATTGCGCGGCACATCGCCGCAGCCGTTTTTCGTCGTGATCCCGACCTCGGCCATCCCTTCGATGACCTTGTAGATATCCTGCTGGCGAACCCAGTGAAACTGCAGGGTCTGGCGCGTGGTGATGCAGAGCTCGTGCTGGGCGTATTCCGCGGCCAGATCGACCGCGCGGTTGAACTGACGGGTGGTCATGCGCCCGCCGGGGGTCACCACGCGGATCATGAAGAAGCTCGGTTGCAGCTGGTGATAGACGCCGCTCCACTTGAACATCGCCAGCTCATTGGGGGTGATGTCGGCAAACGGGCGGCGGGCGATCTCACGAAAATCGAAATCGGGATCGATCTCCAGCTTATCCTTTTCGACTTGCGTCAATTCAGGTTGTGCTTTCATGCTCTGACCTCATTTTTCCAGCAAGGCTTCACCGCGCGGGGACCGTTGCGTTCAGACCAGGCCTTCAAACAGGAGGCTGGTCAGGTAGCGCTCGCCGGAATCGAGGCGGACCGCGACGGCGACCGCCGCGCCACAAAAGATGCCGCCATCCTCTTCCTTCAGGCTCAGCAAATTACAGGTTGACTTATACGCTAAACTGAGTAAATTTGTCAAGAAACGTAACTGCAATTGTTGACATGTTAGCGTCTTTATGTTTGACAAAAAATTCACACTAGCCCTTGTAGAATAAGACACCGATTACGGAGAACCCGATGGATCCCATCTATTTCGACTACAACGCCACCACGCCGGTCGACCCGCTGGTGGTGGCGGAGGTTGTTGCCGCGCTGAACACCCGCTTCGGCAATCCGTCGAGCGGCCATCTTTACGGCCGACAGGCCAAGGAGGTGGTGGAGTTGGCCCGGCAACGGCTGGCCGCCCTGCTTGGCTGCACGCCGGCGGAGGTGGTCTTCACCAGCGGCGGCACCGAGGCGAATAATCAGGCGCTGATCGGGTTTGCCTTTGCCAACCGGGCGCGCGGCAACCACATTATCGCCACGCAGATCGAGCATCCGGCGGTGCTCGAACCGTTGAAATGGCTGCAGCGGCAAGGCTTTGACGTCACCCTGCTGCCGGTCGACGGTCACGGCCGGGTCGATCCGCAGGCCGTGGGGCGGGCCCTGACCCCGCGCACCATTCTGGTCTCGGTAATGCACGCCAACAACGAAATCGGCACGCTGCAGCCGCTGGCCGAGATCGGCGCCATCGCCAGGGAGCAGGGGATTGCCCTGCACAGCGACGCGGCCCAGTCGGTGGGGAAAATTCCGACCCGGGTCGATGAACTGGGGGTCGACCTGCTGACGGTCGCCGGGCACAAGTTCTACGCGCCCAAGGGCGTAGGGGCGCTCTATGTGCGCCAGGGGGTCACGCTCGACCCTTACCTGCACGGCGCCGGTCATGAAGCGGGCCGCCGCGCCGGCACCGAGAACGTGGCGTTGATCGCCGGGCTCGGCAAGGCGGCGCAGCTGGCGCAGGAGCGGCTGCCGGCCGAAGGGGTGCGGTTGCGCGATTTGCGCGACGATTTCCATCGCCTGCTGCAGGAGCGCGCCGGCGGTGTGATTCTCAACGGCCACCCCAACGAGCGGCTGCCCAACACCTTGAACATCAGCTTTGCCGACGTCAACGGCGCCGAGCTGCTGGCCCATCTGCCGGAGGTCGCCGCCTCGACCGGCTCGGCCTGCCACGACGGCAGTGGCGAACTCTCCGGCGTGCTCAAGGCGCTGGGCATCCCGCGCGGGCAGGGTTTCGGCGCGGTGCGCTTCAGCCTCGGGCATGGCAGCGACCGCGCAGAGATCGAGCGGGCGGCAGAACTGATCGCCGGGCGGGTCCGGGAATTGCGCCGCGGATGACAAGGCAAAGACTATCAAATCGATAGATTTTGAATTTTTTTCTTGACAGTCTTTCCGTAGGCGGGTTAATAATCGGCACAGTCGACAGTGTGCCAACCGCGCTGCCGGCCCAAAGAGTCTGCAACAACCACCCCAACAACTACCCTTTTGGTGCTGACCGGAAAAACCGGAGGCCGGGGCGATTCCCAGCGGCGTGCCATGCGCATGCCAAGGGGAGTTGTCCCGGCTTTTTTCTTGGGGTCGGCCCCCCCTGCGCAAGGAGTCGCGATGAAAACCGGTAACCAGTACCGCAAAAGCCTCAAGCAACTCGCTCCCAATCTTTACAAGTGGGGCAAGCCAATCAAGGACGTCACCCGCCATGCCGCCACCCGGCTGCATGTCAAGGCGATTGCCGATTGTTACGACGCCGGCTTCGACCCCGAACATGCGGCCATCTTTACCGGTGAGTCGCACCTGACCGGCAAGCGCGCCCACCGCTGGAACACCCTGATGCGCAGCGCCGATGACGTGGTCGCCAACGCGCGCATTAAACGCGCCCAGTTCCAGCGCACCGGGGCGTGCCACGGCGCGACCTGCGCCGGCTGGACCGCGCTCAATGCGCTGTGGGCGACGACCTGGGAGCTCGACCAGGCGGAAGGGACCGACTACCACCGGCGGCTGGAGAACTATTTCCGCTACCTCGAAGAGAACGCCCTGGCCACCGCCGGGGCGCTGACCGATGCCAAGGGGGATCGCTCCCTCGGTCCCGCCGCGCAGAGCGAGGCCGACCAGTATCTGCACATTAAGGAAGTCCGCGACGACGGCATCGTGGTGCGCGGAGTCAAGGCCCAGATCTGCGGTGTCGCCGCGGCGCACGAGATCGTCTGCGTCCCGGGCGGCGGTCTGAAAGAGGGGGAGGAGGCCTTTGCCGTGGCCTTTGCCGTGCCGCGCGATGTCGCCGGGCTGACGGCGGTGGAGACCCGGCGGCCGAGCGACACCCGCGACGAGGAAGAAGGCTGGGATGCCCCCAGGGCCGGCGGCGTCGGCCAGGCGTTTCTGCTCTTCGACGACGTCTTCGTCCCCAACGAGCGGGTTTTTATCCAGGGGCAGACCCGCTACGCCGGGGTCTTCATCAATCATTTCACCGCCCTCTACCGCGCCCCGATCGGTGCCTGCGTCGCCGGCCAGGGGGACGTGATGATCGGCGCGGTGCTGGCCCTGGCTGAAGCCGGCGGCTTGTCGCAGAAGGTCTTCCAGGAAAAGCTGACGCGCATGGCGATCAACAACGAGACCACTTTCGGGCTCGGCCTCGGCGCCATCCTGCAGGGGCAGGCGCACCCGTCGGGGGTGTGGATTCCCGACCCGCTGCTGGCGCACATCAACAAGGTGCAGGTGGCCATGCTCCCCTACGAGACCAAGCGCCTCGCCCAGGAGATCGGCGGCGGCATCACCGAGACCGGCTGCTTCCCCTCGTGGCAGGATCTGACCAGCCCGCTCTACGGCGACAAGCTGCTCACGGCCCTGGCGGCGGTCTCCGACGGCGAGACCCGCGCCCGCCTGGCGCGGCTGGTCGAATGGCTGACCGTCGGCGGCGGCATCCCCGGCTGCCTCAACGGCGGCGGCTCACCGGATGGCGCGCGGCTGGTGGTGCGCGCGCTGGAGCCGTGGAAAAAGTTTGCGACCAACGCCCGGCGCATCGCCGGGCTCGATCAGAATTAGACAGGAGACAGCAATGGCCAGCAATCTGCTCGAAAAACCAAGCGAAGACCTGCACACCAGCTACCGCGACGCTGAGCTCGAAACCCTGCCGCGCCCGCAGCTGGAAGCCTTGCAGCTGAAGCTGCTGCGCGAGCACATCGCCTTTGCCTCCGAGCACTCCCCCTGGTACCGCCAGGCCTTTCGCGCCAGCAAGGTTGGCGCCGCCAGCCTCGGCAGCCTCGACGATCTGCGGCACTTTCCGTTCATCAGCAAGCAGGTGCAGCGCGAACGCCAGCAGGCGGTCCCGCTGCTCGGCGATCTGCTGGCGGTGCCGGAAGCCGAAGTGGTCTATGCCTCGGCCTCCAGCGGATCGACCGGCGTGCCGACCCTCTCCCCCTTCACCGCCGGCGATTTCGACGCCTGGCAGGAGGTGCAGGCGCGCCTCTTCTACGCCGCCGGAGTGCGCGCCATCGACCGCTACCTGCACGCCCTCAACTTCTCCCTCTTCGTCGGCGGCCCCGATGTCATCGGCGCCCAGAAACTCGGCGCCCTCTGCTTCTGGGCCGGCACCGTCCCGGCCGAGCGGCTGCTGTTTCTGATGCAGGAGTTTCAGCCGACGGTCACCTGGACCACCCCCTCCTACGCCTGGTATTTGGGAGAGACCGCCAGGGCGCAGGGGATCGATCCGGCCAGGGATCTGGCGATCAGCCGCATCATCGTCGCCGGCGAGCCGGGCGGCTCCCTGCCGGCGACCCGCGCCGCCATCGAGAACCTGTGGGGGGCCGAGCTTTACGATTTCTACGGCATTTCCGACATCTTCGGCGCCAACGCCGGCATGTGCAGCGAGCGCAACGGTCTGCACTTTACCGAGGATCACCATCTGCTTGAAGTTCTCGATCCCAAGACCGGCGAGGCGGTGGCCGACGGCGAGAAGGGGGAGCTGGTGCTGACCACCCTGCAGAAACGCGCGCGGCCGATGATTCGCTTCCGCACCGGCGACATTGTCACCCGCGACGCTTCGCCCTGCCCCTGCGGCCGGACCCATGCCCGCATCTGGGTGCACGGCCGCACCGACGACATGTTCATCGTCAACGGCGTCAACCTCTTCCCCGCCGATGTCGAGGTCGCGGTGCGTGACATTCCGGAGTTGACCGGCGAATACCGCATCACCCTGAGTCGCGAGCAGCACCTGACCCGTTTCACCCTTGACGTCGAACGGCGCGACGGTACGGCCCACAACGACGCTGCGCTGATCGAACGCCTGAAGAGTCTGCTGCGCAACCGCCACGGCATCGCCCCGAGCGGCGTCCATATTCTCGCCGACGGCGCCCTGCCGCGGGCGGTGCACAAAGCGAAACGGGTCATCGACCAGCGCTGAAAGAATCCCGATCTCAATAGCAGGTTTTAAGAAAAATATTGTTGACCAACTTTGTCGATTACAGTATGATAAAATCTATAAAAACGATAGACTAATAGTTATATAAAAAATCGTGTCATTGTCCATGAGGCTGACCGGAACTACCGGAGGCAGGGGACCCCATCAAATAACTCACAGCAAGGAGAACGCAACATGAAAAGGTTTCAAATCCCCATTCTGGTCGGCCTTTTAATCATCACCCTCAGCCTGCTGGTCGGTTGCGGCAGTTCCAGTGATGTCAAAACGGCAGCCAATGCGCAGCCGGCTGCCATCACCACCTTGAGTGACAGTTTCGTCACCACCGATTTTGTCGCCGCTGTCCAACAGGGCTCGGTCAATGAAAAGGTCGTTCTCATCGACACCCGTTCAGCGGCCGAATATGCCGCCGGGCATATCGAGGGAGCAATCAATGTCCAGCATGGCGACTACATCCGCACCCGCACCGTCGCCGGCGCCACCTCGGACGTCAAATACCTTATCGTCAACGAGCAGGAATTCGTCGACCTGGTCAACAGCCTGGGGATCACCCCAGACACCACCGTGGTGGTCTACGACAACGACATCAGCTTCGGCTGGGCGCCGCGCCTGGCCTGGACGCTGCAATATTACGGGCACGCCCGCGCTTTCTCGGTCGATGGCGGCATCCAGAAGTGGCAGCTGATCGATGGCCGTCCGCTGGTGACCACCCCGACCCTGCCGACCCCGAACACCACCAGCTACGTCATCAGCGGCCAGCGCAGCATTCTGGCCAGCAAGGAAGAACTGAGTGCCGCGGTGGGAAATTCCTCGTTTGTGGTGCTCGACGCCCGGGTGCCGGGGGAATACGCCGGGGTGACCAACGCCACCTGGGATGCCTACCGCCTCGGCCACATCCCCGGCGCGATCTTCATCGACTGGGCCGACGTGCTCAAGGATAACGCCGCTGGCGTTTGGCTGGCCGATGGTTCGCGTCCGGTCAAAGTGCTGAAGAGCGAGACCGAACTGCGCAACTACTTCGCCGCCCGTGGCGTCACCGCCGACACAACGATCATTGCCCATTGCGAGGGGGGGATCCGTTCCTCCTTCATCACCCAGGTGCTGCTCGGTCTCGGCTACACCGTGAAGAACTACGACGGTTCCTGGAACGACTGGGGTAAACAGACCGACGGCACCGCCTTCCCGGTGGAGAACACCACCGCCACGCTGGAAGCGTTGCGCGACCCCACCGCCGCGATCAGTGACTATTTCGCCAGCACCGACGAGCTTGCAACGGAACTTGCGGCCAATCCGGCCACTACCAAGATCATCGACATCCGCTCCGCGGCACTCTACGCGGCCGGTCACATCCCCGGCGCCATCAACGTTTCGGCAAACGCGTTGACCGTTGATCGTGCCGATGGCGTCCAGCGCCTGCTCCCCTCTCAAGCCGAGTTCATTGCCCTCGCTAACAGCCTCGGCATTGTCGATGGCGACCGCGTGATCGTTTACGATGCGGACAGCAGCTCGTCCGCCGCGCGGGTTGCCTGGTCCTTCGTCTACTACGGCCATGACGCCCGTGCCCTCGACGGCGGCTACAAGAAGTGGACCGGTGAAAGCAAATCGACCGAAACGACCGTCAATACCCCGGTCGCCACAAGCAGCTTCACCATTGTCGGCAACGATGGCAGCCTGGCCCTGGCCGCCGATGTTCTGGCGGCGATCAGTGACCCTGCGGCGGTCATCAACGACACCCGCCAGGCCACCGAATACCTGCAAAGCGTGCCGCGCACCGACGGCCTCAATCCGGGGCATGTGCCGGGCGCCATCTGGCTCGAATGGTCCGACCTGCTGACCTACGACGCCGCCACCGGCGCCAAGGTGCTCAAAGATGCCGACTCGCTCTTCTATCAGTTCCTCGCCGCTGGCATCACCCCGGACAAACGGGTCATCACCTATTGCCAGTCGGGCTACCGTTCGGGTTTCTCCGCCCTGGTGCTCAAAAGTCTCGGCTACCCGGAGGTGCAGAACTACGACGGCTCCTGGCGCGAATGGGGCAAGTACAACATTACCGACCCGACCAATTTCCCGGTCGAGTAAGCCCTTGGCACTCGCTGATGTCTAATTTCGGGTCGGCCCTCTCTCCGGGCCGGCCCACTTTTTCCCAATTGGAGCCTGACTGATGAAGCTTTTTCCTTTGCTACAGATATTCATCTCCACTGCGGTTCTGTTCCTCGCTACTTCCAGCCTCAGCTTCGCCGGAGCCTGGACCCAGAAAGCGGGGCATCTCTACAACCGGGTGGCGCTCAACTACTATTTCGCCGACCGCAACTTCGACGGTGACGGCGACCGGGTCGATTTCGCCAACAACGGCGAGTTCAGCGATTACAACCTGAGCAACTACTTCGAATACGGCCTGACCGACCCCTTGACGATTTTCGGCTCGCTGGCTTACAAACGGATTAAAAACGACAGCGATCTGCGCCGCGACACGACCTGGGGGGTCGGCGATATCGACCTCGGCTTGCGACAGCGGTTGCTCGACAATGATCTGGGGATCTTTTCGGTGCAGGCACTGGTGAAAATCCCCGAGGCCTACGACGAGGACGACTATCTGCCGCTGGGCAACGGCCAGTACGATATCGAAGGGAAAATACTCTACGGTCGTTCCCTCTACCCGCTGCTCCCCGGTTACACCAACCTGGAGCTCGGCTATCGCTGGCGCGATGGAGCGCCGTCCGACGAGATCCGCTATCTGGTCGAAATCGGTTTCGACCTGGCGGAAAAGGTCTACACCCGCGGGAAACTGGATGGCATTTTCAGTGTCGACAACGGCGCCCGCACCGACGCCACCGGTAATCCGACCACCACCAATAACTTCGACCTGGCCAAGCTGGATCTGACCATTGGCTACAAGCTGACCCCGGCCTGGGCGATCGAGGCGGCCTGGACGCCGGCAATTTACGGCCAGAACACCGCAGCCGGTGCGACCTACACCCTGGCGCTCAGTTTCGCCACCCCCTGAAAGTGAGCGATTGTTTCATGGCACAAACGAGTTCCGAACTGCGGGTGCAATTGCGGACGCACCAGTCCGAGATTCTTGTCGGTTGCGATGAGTGCGGCATCTGCGTCGCCCAGTGCCCCTATCTGCAGCGCAGCGGCAACCCGCTGCAAATCGCCGCCGCCCTCGATGGCGCCACCCCGGCCAGTCTGACCAGCGCGTTCGATTGCACCCTGTGCGGCCTGTGTAACGCGGTCTGCCCCCAGCAGCTGCCGCTTGACGATTTTTTCCTCGAAATGCGCCGGGAGGCGGTCGATCGCCATCACGGCGCATTCGCCGCCCACGCGCCGTTGAAAAATTACGAAAAGCTCGGCACCTCAAAACGCTTCACTCTCTACCGGCTTCCGCACGATTGCACGACGATTTTTTTTCCTGGTTGTTCCCTCTCCGGCACCCGTCCCGGCGGGGTCAACCAGGTCTTCAGCCAGCTGCAGCAAGGCGACCCGCAGGTCGGCATCGTCTTCGATTGCTGTCTGAAGCCCTCGCACAGTCTCGGCCGCGAAGCCTATGTCGACAGCATGTTCAGCGAGATGCGCGACTGGCTGGTGACGCAGGGGGTCAAGGAAGTGCTGGTCGCCTGCCCCAACTGTCAGGTCATGTTCGAACGTTTCGGTGCCGGGCTGCAGGTACGTACGGTGTGGGAAGCGCTGGCCGATTCCGGGCTGCAACCACAAAAGGCCAGCGGCACGGTGACGGTGCACGACCCCTGCGTCATCCGCAATTCGACCCCGACCCATGCGGCGGTGCGCACCCTGCTGCAGCGTCAGGGGTTGACGGTGGAAGAGATGCCCAATTCGGGCCCGAACACGGTCTGCTGCGGCAAGGGAGGGGGGGTCGACCTGCTCCAGCCCGAACTGGCGGCAGAATGGCAAGACCTGCGCCGGCGCGAAGCCGCGGGCCGTCGCACCATCAGCTACTGTGCCGGTTGTGTACAGGCACTCGGCACCCAGACCCCCACCAGCCATCTGGTCGACATCCTGTTTGCTCCGCAGGCGACTTTGGCCGATCGTAAAAGAGGCGCCAAAGCGCCCTGGACTTATCTGAATCGACTGCGCCTGAAAAGCGCCTACAACCGTAAAGAGGGATTTGCCGTGAGCCGTGAGAGAAACATTCTTCCTGAAAATTCGTCATCCAGAAAATCGGCGTTGAAACCTTTGATCCTGCTAACGTTGCTGGCAGCCGTCATCGCCACGATTCAGTTCTCCGGAGCAGACCAGTATCTGCAGCAGGAGAAACTCCAGGCCCTGATTGCCGACTATGGCGTGCTCGCCCCATTGATCTACATGCTGATTTATGCCCTGGCGCCGGTCCTCTTTTTGCCTGGTTTGCCGATTACTCTCGTTGGTGGCCTGCTTTTCGGCCCGGTCTGGGGAGTGGTCTATACCATTATCGGCGCCACCACCGGCTCGGCGCTGGCCTTTCTGGTCGCCCGCTATCTGGCCCGCGACTGGGTGGCCGCCAAACTGACCGGACCGACCTGGAGCAAGCTTGATGCCGAGGTCGGCCAGCATGGCTGGAAGGTGGTAGCCTTTACCCGGCTGATTCCGGCCTTCCCGTTCAACCTGCTGAACTACGCCTTCGGCCTGACCAGGGTCGGGTTTGTGCCGTATGTGGTCGCGACCTTTGTCTGCATGCTGCCGGCCTGTATCGCCTTCATCGTCTTTTCCAGTTCGCTGTTCGATTTGCTGCGCGGCAGCATTTCGCCCCGGGTTCTGCTGGGGATCGGGCTGGTAGGGCTGGTGTCGCTGCTCCCCGTTCTCAAGGGGAAACTGGGGGGGCAGGCGATCGATGCCAAGGAGCATTGAGGGGGGCAAGGGGCGAGATGTTCCATCGTGAGGATCCTATTCCTTCTGCTTTGATCGGTGGCGCAGCGCATCTGCCCATCCTGCCGGTGGTTATGGCGGGGGGCAGCGGCACCCGGCTCTGGCCCCTCTCGCGGGCTGGATATCCCAAGTATCTGCTCTCTTTCGACGGCGCCCGATCGTTGTTGCTCGATACGCTGTCGCGGACGCGCGCGTTGGCGCAGTGCGGCGATCCGGTCATTGTCTGCCATGCGGATCACCAGCTTGCTGTGGCCGATCAGTTACGAATCCACGGTTTTCAGGTGGGAACGATCCTGCTGGAACAGACCGGTCGCAATACGGCGGCGGCATTGACCGTGGCGGCCCTGCACGCGCAATCTGCCGATGATCCTCTGTTGCTGGTCCTGCCCGCAGATCACCAGATCACCGATGAGGCGGCTTTCGCGAGCGGGGTCGAGATGGGCATCGCTGCGGCAACCGCGGGTGATATCATTCTGTTCGGCGTCGTTCCGACGACGGCCGACTCCAACTTCGGCTATATTCGTGCGGCCGCTGCGCCCCCTCCCGCGGCCGTCTGTTCCTTTGTTGAGAAACCGGATCGGGAGAGTGCCCGTAAAATGCTTTTAACCGGGGACTGCTTCTGGAACAGCGGGATGCTGCTGGTGCGTGCTTCCACCTGGCTTGCCGAGGTGGCGGAGCATGCACCCGAGGTGCTGGTGGCCTGCCGATCGGCCTGGCGTGACGCGGTGGCTTCGACGGACGGATCGGTCCGGCTGGGCGCCGCCGGCTACTCTGCCTGCCCCGACCTTTCGCTCGACCGGGCGGTCCTGGAACGAACCCGGCGCGCCCGGGTTGTTCCGCTGGCTGCCGGCTGGTTCGACCTCGGTACCTGGCCCTCAGTCTGGGAGGTGGCCGGCAAGGACGGCGCTGGGAATGTCTGCCGGGGTGACGTGATGGCGGAAGAGAGCACCGGCTGTTATCTCTCCTCGGACAGGCAACTGCTGGTTGCCGTCGGCTTGCAGGACTGCATTGTGGTGGAAAGCGGGGATGCAGTACTGGTCGCCTCCAGAGAGAGCGCCCACAGGGTTGCCCAGGTTGTTGCCCGCCTCGCGGAGCAGAAGCGGCCGGAAACGATATGGCCGCGGCGCTGCCAGCGCCCGTGGGGACACTACGAAATCCTCGCCGTGGGCCAAGGATTCAAACTGAAGCTTCTTACCGTCGATCCCGGGGCGGCGCTCTCCCGACAGCTCCACCAGCATCGTGCCGAAGATTGGGTGGTAGTGAGCGGGGTGGGGCAGGTGGAAAGAGGTGACGAAGTTCTGCTAATCAGCGAAAACGACTCGGCCAGGATCCCGGCGGGGGTGGTGCACCGCCTGATGAACCCCGGTGCGGTGCCGTTGCAGGTAATTGAGGTGCAGTCGGGAGGTTACCTCGAAGAGGACGATATTACGCGGATTGAGGATGAATATGGACGCTAGCTACAGACCGTCGGCGATCGCCCTGATCATCCCGGCCCGCAATGAGGAACTGGCGCTGCCGCAGGTGCTGGCGCGGGTGCCTGCCGAGGTGACGCGGGTGCTGGTGGTGGACAACGGATCGACCGATGCCACCGGCGAGGTGGCCCGCGTCGCCGGGGCCGAGGTTGTTTACGCGGCGCGCCCCGGTTATGGCGCCGCCTGCCTGGCCGGACTGGCGGTTCTGCGCGAAAATCCGCCGGAGCTTGTCGCCTTTGCCGATGCCGACGGCAGCGATGGCGTGGAAAATCTGCCACAGCTGCTCTCCCTGATAACCGCCGGCCGTTGTGATCTGGCCCTGGCGCGGCGCATCCCCGAGGGGCGCGGCGCCTTAAGCGCACAGCAGCGCTTCGGCAACTGGCTGGCCACGCGGCTGATCCGACTTGGTTGGGGGCACCGTTATGAGGATCTGGGCCCGCTGCGCGCGATCCGCTGGACCGCTTTGGAACGTCTCGACATGCAGGATCGCAGCTTCGGGTGGACGGTCGAAATGCAGATTCGCGCCCTCAAGGCGGGGCTGCGGGTGCTGGAGTTGCCGCTTCCCTATCGGGCGCGGATGGCCGGAGATTCGAAGATCAGCCGCACGGTCAGCGGCGTAATCAGGGCGGGGGTCAGGATTCTGTGGGTGATCGGTCGTGAACGCTTGACGGCGACCAGCGCGACGCCAGTCGCGTTGCAAGGCGCGTACAAAGCGGAGCGCTGACAATCGCCGCCGCGACCCAGGACTGTTCCTGCCACTGGCCAAGGATGGCATAGGGGGTCAGCACCTGATAGCCGAGCAGCACCGACCAGCCGAGCGCCAGCCCGGCCGGGCCGCCGGCCAGCGGCAGCAGTGCCACCAGGTAGAGGGCGTACCAGGGGTGCAGGGTTGTGGTCAGCAGCAGGAAAAGCAGGGTGACCGCATAGCTGGTTTGAATAACTGCCGTTGTCGTCGCCTGCCGCGCGGCGCGCAGATAGAGCCCCGCTGCTGCCAGACCAAAGGTTGTCGCCAGCAGCAGGCGCGCCGTGCCTCCCGAGGTCAGATCGCGCAGGGCGCGATAGGCCAGTCCGGCAAACTCCCAGTTGCGCAGATAGAGATCGAGGGTGTCGAGCCCGTTCTGCAGTTCCGGCCAGAAGGGGAGGCTGAGGAGCAGGGCCACGAGAAGAAAGCCGCCCAGAAAGCAGCGCCGCACACCCCGGCACAAAAGGAGAAGCGCCGGCAAAAAAACCAGCGGGAAGAGTTTAACCAGCACCGCCGCCGCGAAGAGTCCCCCGGCGATGGTGGTGGCGACCGCCGCGCGCGGCGAACGGGGAATCTCCTTCAGCAGCACCAGCAGGGCGGCCAGCAGAAACAGCATGGCTGCCCCGTCGATATGCCCCGAAGCCGCGATTTCGAGGACCGGCAGCGGATTCCAGGCGTAGAGGATGAGCCACCAGGGGGGACGGCGTAAAACGGTCAACAGGCCCAGCAGCACCAGACACAGAACGAGATCGAGCAGCACCAGAAAGAGCTTGAACCTGGTAACGCCGTCGCCGAAGAGGGTGCCGGCGGCAAACAACAGTTGCGCCGCCGGCGGATAGATGGTGACCAGGTCGGGATGATTGATCAACCCGCGCAGCGCCTCCCGGTCGGCGGATGCCGGGGCAACGGCGGGGGCGGCGGCGTAGGGATTGACCCCCTGGCGCAGCTGGTGGCCATCCCACAGATACCGGTAGAGATCATCGGAGAGCTGCGGCGGCGCGACGACAAAAACGAGGCGCAACAGCAGGGCCACCGCCAGAATCAACAGCGTCGGGCAGCGGATCAGGCCGCGCGCGCAGACAAAAACCAGCAGCCCCAGCATCATCACAGCGAGGGCGCAAACCCCGATCAGTTCAGGCACGACCAGGCGCAGGTCGGCTTGCCGGGCCAACCATAAAAAGGAGCCAAGGATGACCAGGAGCAGCGGAGTCAAACGGGTTAAATTTTTCCAGCGATTATGGCTGGCGGGAGGACTGTTCATGGCAGCTTTTCTGTCACCCGTCTACGCGGTGGAAGCCGGAACCAACCATCAAGTCGATCTTGGCCTGATCACGGTGGCGACCCTGCAGCAGCAGAGCGAGGCATGGGTGCTCCTCGATGCGCGCCCCAAGGCAGAGTGGGCGGCCGGGCATCTGCCCGGAGCGCATTCATTTTCGTGGGAAGATTACACCAGAACCGACGCGCAAGGAATCCCCTACCGCCCCTGGCCGGCGCAGGAACTGGCTGCCGCCCTGGGTCAACTCGGCATCAGCGAACAAACACCGCTGGTGGTCTATGGCGATGCCGACACCAGCTGGGGCGGTGAAGGCTGGACCGTCTGGCTGCTCGCCTGGCTGGGACATCGGGGACCGATCCGCCTGCTGGACGGTGGCGTGCAGGCCTGGCGGCAGGCGCAACTCCCCCTGACCGGCGAAACCTCGGCAGTGAAAGAGAGTGCCGCCTATCAGGTTGCGCCGCGCGCGGAACTGTATATCTCTACAGAGGAGATCGTGCAGGCCCCGCAGGCGCAGACGCTGGTCGATGTCCGCTCCTTGCTCGAATGGGTCAAGGGGCGGGTTCCGGGTGCGGTGCGCATCCCCTGGGAGGATTTTTACCAGGGTGAAAATCGTGCCCCTCTGACACCGGATGCGCTGCAAAAACTCCTCGCCAGGAATGAGATCGATCCGTCGAAGCCGGTCGTTTTTTACTGTGCCGGTGGCATCCGTTCGGCCTACGCCTGGCTGGTCTACCAGCTTGCGGGCCTGCCGAACGGGCGTAATTACGAGGGGAGCATGGAAGCCTGGAACCGCCGGTCGCAACCTTGACCGCGCGCCGTTTCATCGGCGCGCTGCTCCTGGCCCTGCTGTTGATTTCGGGAAGCAGGGGAGCGGCGATGGCCGAACAGGTGCTCTGGCTGCAAGCCAAGGATCCACGCAACTGGCAGGTGGTTGCGGGGGGCGCCGCGGGGGAGTTGCGCTATGATCCGGCCCAGGGAGTATTCCGCTTCAGTGCGCACGGACTTGCACCGCAGAGCGATTACGCCCTGGTGCGGCATAACGACAAGCCGCGCGACGGACAGGTGCTGGCGGTTGGTCGCAGCGATCTTGACGGTCAGCTGCAATTACAGGGAAACTGGCAGTTGTGGAGCCAGAAATTCTGGCTGCTGCCGGTCGCCGATCTCACGCTTGAAGGGAGCCGGGCCGAGCTCAAAGCCTGGCATCCGCGCCACTATCTGTTTGAGAACCGCCGGCTTGGTGAAGATGGCTGAAGCCGCACCACGGCCCCCAAAGAAGGAAAGGTTTTCTGGTTCCCGTGACCCTGACTGATCTCTTTGCCCGGCTCTGTGCCGGGCTCTATTTCACCTCGCTGGCCGGACTGGCCTGTTATGGCCTGCACCGGCTCTGGCTGCTGGCCTGCTGGATGAACGAGCGGCACCGGCCCGATCCCTTGCCCCCTTCCGCCGCTGCGGGGGAAGAGTTGCCGATCGTGACCGTGCAGCTGCCACTCTATAATGAGCAATTCGTCGCAGTGCGCCTGCTCGATGCGGCTGCCGCCCTCGACTGGTCCGCAGAACGCCTCGAAATTCAGGTACTGGACGATTCGAACGACGCAACCTGTGCGCTGGTCGATGCGCGCAGCGCCTACTGGCGGCAGCGCGGCATCGACATGCAGGTGATCCGCCGCACAGAGCGCAGTGGCTACAAGGCGGGTGCGCTGGCGACGGGGCTGAAGAGTGCCCGGGGATCGCTGGTGGCGATTTTCGACGCCGACTTTATCCCGTCGCCCGATTTTCTGCGCCGCACGGTGGCGCAGTTTCGTGACCCGCGGATCGGCATGGTGCAGACCCGCTGGAGTTTCTGCAACAGTGAACACTCCTGGCTGACCCGGGTGCAGACGATCCTGCTCGAACCCCATTTCCGCATCGAACACCTGGTCCGCTTTCGCCGCGGCCTCTTTTTCAACTTCAACGGCACCGCCGGCATCTGGCGGCGTCAGGCGATCGAAGCAGCCGGCGGCTGGCAGGCCGATACCGTGACCGAAGACCTCGACCTGAGCTACCGCGCCCAATTGGCAGGCTGGCGTTTTATCTGCCTGGATGAGGTCGCCGTCCCGTCGGAGTTGCCGGTGACCCTGGCGGCCTTCCGCAGCCAGCAGCAGCGCTGGGCCAAGGGATCGTTGCAGACCGCGCGCAAACTGCTGCCGCGCATCTGGCGCGCGCCGCTGCCGCTCCAGATAAAGGTCGAGGCCGGCTTTCATCTGCTGGCGAACTTCGGCTGGCTCCTCGCGACCCTGATCGTGCTGACCCTCTATCCGGTCATGACCTGGCGGGTCGGCATCGGTCCCTACCAGCTGCTGCGCCTCGATCTGCCGCTCTTTTTCGGCGCCAGCGCCGCCCTGACCTTTTTCTTTCTGCTCCACCTGCTGGTGCGGCGCAACTTTGCCAGCCTGCGCTATCTGCCGCTGCTCCCCGCACTCTGTATCGGCCTGGCTCCCAGCCTCCTCTTTGCCATCTTCCAGGGGTTGACCCGGCGCGGCGGGATCTTTGAGCGCACCCCTAAATTCGGCCTGACCGGTCGCGGTCGCCGCCGTGCGCTGTCGAACATCTATGCCCAGAAGGGCTGCGCCTATCTGCTGCTGAATCTGCTGCTCTTCACCTACAGCCTGCTCCCCCTCGCCTTCTCCTGGGATCGGCGCGTCTGGGCCGCCATTCCGCTGGCGGCGCTCTTTCCCGCCGGCTTTCTGCTGCTGATCTGGCGCGAAGGGAGTGATCGGCTGACACGCTACTTCTCTATGCGCAGCAGCCGTTAAGCACCGGACCGGGAGAAAACGGAGCGCCCCTGAGTAAAAGACGATAAAAACGATAGGCAAATAAGTTTTTTCTTGACAGGCGTCCGCCGGCGCTTTTATAGTTTTGCCCAGGCGACATTGACAACCAACCGGCTGACCGGACCAACCGGAGGCCAGAATGCTTCTCCCCCCTCTCTTCCGGGGTGACGGTGTTCTGGCCTCTTTTTTTCTGCCTGACGTGTACGCCACGCTTAAGGCCAAAGGAGATCGACCATGAATATTTCGCTGTTGCATCGTCTCACCCCCCTTGCCGCCGTCACCCTGCTGGTGCTGTCGGCCCTGCCGGCCCTGGCCGGAACCCCGCTCAAGGTCGGCTACCTGCCGGTGACCGGCCACGCCAAGTTCTTCATCGCCCAGGACAAGGGGTTCTTCGCTGCCGAAGGGCTCGATGTCGAACTGATCCAGTTCCACAACTCGGCCGACGGCCTGTCGGCGATTCGCGCCGGTCAGCTCGACGTCGGCGCCTTCGGCACCACCGCGCCGCTGGTGCATATCGCCAAGGGGGCCGAGATCCAGGTGATCGGCGGGATCATGGGGCAGGACGCGGCGCTGATCACCACCGCGGCCAACGCCGACAAGGTGCGGAAAGTGACCGACCTGAAAGGGAAGAAGGTCGCCACGGTGCGCCTGGCCAGTGGCGATGCGGTGCTGCGTGGCGCCCTCAATCAGGCCGGTATCGACTGGAAAACCGAAGTCGAAATCTTTGAGCTGAAAAACCCGCCGGCGGTGATCGAAGCGGTCAAGTCCGGCCAGGTCGATGCCGGCCTGGTCTGGGGTCCGCACGATCTTCGCGCCGAGGAGCAGGGGCTCAAGGTGGTGATCCGCAGCGACGAACTCTCCCCCGGCCATCCCTGCTGCCGCCTGACTGTCAGCAACGCCAGCGCCACGGATCATCCCGAGACCTGGAAGCACTTCCTGCGGGCGATCCTCAAGGCCGAAAAGTTCGCCAGCGAAAATCGGCCGGAGACCGTGGCGATCATCACCAAATATCTCAAGCTCGACGCGGCCTTGATCGAGAAGGCCTACTACAGCCCGCATCTCGACCAGTCTTCCGACCCCAACGTCAAGGGGGTGGAGGAGTTCTGGAGCACCATGCAGAAAAGCGGCTTCGTCGAGTCGAACAAGGCGATCGCCCCCTACATCAATACCGAGATCTACCGGCTGGCGCTCTTTGAACTGACCAGAGAAGAGCCCAAGGAGGCCTTCTGGGCCAAGCTCTGGGAGATCTTCAACGCACGGGATCGTTCATGACTGCAGGAGCATTTTCGGCAGCAGAGAGTTCGCGGAGGGGGGGGCTTGCCGTGGGAGGGGTGCGCTTCTCCTACGGCGAGACCGAAATTTTGCGGGAGATCAAGCTGCAGATCGCGGCCGGCGAGTTTGTCTGCCTGCTCGGCCCCTCCGGCTCGGGGAAGACCACCCTGCTGCGCCTCCTCGCCGGGCTTGAGGTGCCCAGCACCGGCAGTCTGCACTGGCAGGGGAGTCCGATCAGCGGTCCCGGCATCGAGCGCGGGGTGGTCTTTCAGGACTACTCCCTCTACCCCTGGCTGAACCTCGCCGACAACATCGGCCTGGCCCTCGAAAAGTCCTTGCCCGAGATGCCGCGCAAAGGGCGCCGGGAGCTGGCGGCGGCCTACCTGCAGATGGTCGGCCTGGCCGGGACCGCGAAGAAGTACCCTTTCGAGCTCTCCGGCGGCATGCAGCAGCGCGCCGCCATCGCCCGCGTCCTCGCCCTCGGCTCGCCGGTGTTGCTCCTCGACGAGCCCTTCGGCGCCCTCGACCCGGTCAACCGCCTGCGCCTGCAGGATCTGCTGCTGGAGATCTGGCGGGCGGAACAGCCGCGCAAGACCGTGGTTTTCGTCACCCACGACGTGGAGGAAGCCCTCTTTCTCGGCGACCGGCTGGTAGTGCTCGGCTCCACTCCGGGCCGGGTGATCGCCGATCTGGAGGTCCCCTTCGAGCGCCCGCGCCAGCGTCGCCAGGTCTTTGCCGACGGGCGCTACCAGAGGTTGCGCCAGCAGATCGACGAGCTCTATCGCTCCGACATCCAGCGGCGCCTCGCCGCGGAGGAACAAATCAGCTCGCCGGCGGAAGGAATCTGAACATGGCTGAATCGCAACTGAGAACCGCCGTCATCGGCGCGCAACCCCGCGGGCAATCTGCCGCCTGGAGATTTCCCGGCGTGCAGGGTCGCGAAGGGTGGCTCTTTTTTCTCGCCCTGCTCGGGCTCTGGCAGTTTCTCACCACCGCCGTCGAGCTCCCCAACCCGGGACTCTTTCCGACCCCGCGGGTGACGGCCGTCGCCCTCTGGCAGTCGCTCCCCGAACTGTTGCAGGGGACCTGGGCGTCGCTGCTGATCTTTCTCCCCGGCTACGGCCTGGCGATCGTCGCCGGCATCGGTTGGGGGCTGCTGGTCGGCACCAGCGGCTGGTTGTCGCGCGCCTTCAACCCCTTCGCCCGGGTCGCCGCGCCGATTCCGCCGACGGTCTACATCCCCTATGCCATCGCCCTGCTGCCGAGTTTTTTCACCGCGGCGATCTTCGTGGTCTTTGTCGGCGCCTTCTGGCCGATCTTCGTGAATACCGCCGCCGGTGCCGCCCAGACCCCGCAGCGCCACCGCGACAACGCCCGGGTCCTCGGCATCGCCTATCTTCCCTACCTGCGCCGGGTGGTCCTGCCGGCGGCCCTGCCGCAGGTCTTTTCGGGACTGGGAGTGGGGCTGGTCCTCTCCTTCATCATGCTGACGGTGGCCGAACTCTTCGGCGCCCACAAGGGGCTGGGGCGTTTCGTCCAGTATTATGCCGACTACGCCGATTATCCGCGCATGGTCGCCGGCATCCTCTACACCGGCCTGGTGGCCTTTTCCGCCATGGCCCTGCTGGAAAAGATCAAACGCCGCCTGTTCTTCTGGGTGCGCTGACGCAAGGAGACCAAGGATGCAAGATCAGGAACTGTTCGAAGCCCTGGCCACCGCGGTGGTCGAAATGGACGAGGAGCAAACCGTCGCGCTGGCGCAGGAGGCGATCCGCCGGAATATCGACGCCTACCGCGCCATCGACCAGGGGCTGGCGATCGGCATGGAACGGGCCGGCGCGCTGTTCGAGGAGGAGGAGTATTTCATCCCCGAACTGTTGATGTGTTCCGACGCCATGTATGCCGGGCTGGAGATTCTGCGGCCGCACCTGCGGGTCGCCGCGGCGGCCGACAAGGTGCGGGTGGTGATCGGTGTCATCCAGGGGGATACCCATGACATCGGCAAGAACCTGGTGCGGATTCTGCTGGAGGCCGCCGGCTTCGAGGTCACCGACCTCGGCCGCGACATCGCACCGCTCGCATTCGTCACCACCGCCGAGCGGATCGACGCGCAGGTCATCGCCCTCTCCACCCTGATGACCACCACCATGGACGGGATGGGCGAGGTGGTGCGCCTGCTCGACGAGCGGGGCAATCGCCAGCGCTTCCGGGTGATCGTCGGCGGCGGGCCGATCTCGCAGGGCTTCGCCAGTCGCATCGGCGCCGACGGCTACGCCGCCAACGCCGCCGAGGCGGTCAAGCTGGTGCGGCGCCTGACGGCCAGCAGCGAGGTCGCGGCATGAACCGCGATGCGCTGACACCTGTCCAGCGGCTGGCCGCCTGGGGGCGGGGCGAGCCCATCGACCGCCTGCCGTGCGTGCCGATCGTCGGCAATGGCGCCGCGCGGGTGCTCGGCGTCAAGGTGCGCGCCCTGCGTGCCGATGCCCGCCTGCTTGCCGCGGCGCAAACCGCCGCCTGGCGCCGCTTCGGTTACGACAACGTCCGCATCTTCACCGACCTCTACGTACTGGCCGAGGCGATGGGAGCAACGGTGACCCTTCCCGAGGACGAAACCGCCTATCTCGCCGCGCCGGCCATCGACGACGTGGCCGGTATCGCCGCGCTGCAACCTGCTGACCCCCGCCGCGACGGCCTGCTGCCGCGGCACCTGGAGGCTCTGGAGCGTACCCTGGCCGCCATCGGCGACCAGGTGCCGGTGAGCGCCGCCGTCACCGGCCCGCTGACCACCGCCTCGTTCCTGATCGGGGCCGAAAAACTGAGCCGGCTGATGCTGAAGGATCCGGAGGCCGTCCATCGCTTGTGCCGGATTGCCCTGGACAGCGCCATCGGCTTCGCGGCGGCGATCATCGCCGCCGGCGGCACCCCCAGCCTCACCGAGCCGATGGCGTCGAGCACGGTGATCAGCCCGCGCCAGTTCGCGACCTTTGCCCAGCCCTACCTGACCGAACTGGTCGACTTCATCCATCGCCAGGGCAAGCCGGTGACCCTACACATCTGCGGCAAGACCGAAAAGAGCTGGGAGGGGATGGTCGCCACCGGCGCCGATACCTTAAGTCTCGACAACGAGGTCGACCTGGCCGCGGCCGCCGCGAAGATCGGCGACCGGGTCCGGATCATGGGCCATGTCCACCCGACGGCGGTCCTGCTGTCGGGGACGCCGGCGACGGTGCGGCAGGCGGTGCGCGATGGCGTGCGCCAGGCGCACGCCGCGCCCAGGGGCTATATCGTCGCTTCGGGGTGCAGCCTGCCGACCGAAACCCCCTTCGCCAATATTGACGCCATGCTCGCGGCGGTGCGCGAGATCGGCTGGCCGGTCCAGCCGCATGCCCTGACGGAGGGATCATGAGTCTCAGCCCCAAGGAACGCCTGCAACGCACCTTGAGCCGACAGCCGGTCGACCGGCCGCCGGCCATCTGTACCGGCGGCATGATGAACGCGGCGGTGGTCGAGGTGATGACCTCCAGCGGAGTCACCCTGCCGGCCGGCCATCACGATGCCGGTTTGATGGCGGCCCTGGCGACGGAGGTGCAGCAGGCGACCGGCTTTGAGAATATCGGCGTCCCCTTCTGCATGACCGTCGAGGCCGAAGTGCTCGGCAGCGAGATCGACTTCGGGTCGCTGAGCTGCGAGCCGAAAATCGCCCGCGAAATCTTCCCCTCGTCCCGGCAGGTGGTTTATCGCCCCCTGGCCGAGCTGCTCGGCGCCGGGCGCATCCGGACCGTCGCGGCGACGGTGGAGGCGCTGGCGCGCCGCCACCCGGAGCAGCCGGTCATCGCCAGCCTCACCGGGCCGGTCTCCACCGCTGCGTCGATTGTCGACCCGATGCAGTTTCTGCGCGAGTTGCGCAAGGATGCCGAGCACGCCCATCGGGTGCTCGATTATGTGACCGCTTTTCTGGAAGGGTTCGCCCGGCTGCTGATCGAGGCCGGCGCCGCGGCGGTGGCCATCGGCGATCCGACCGCCACCGGCGAGATTCTCGGGCCGAAAATGTTCGAGAGTTACGCTGTTCCGTATCTGAACCGACTGACCGGGAGTATCCGCGCCGCCGGCCGGCCGGCGATTCTGCATATCTGCGGCGATCTCAAGAGCGTGCGGCCGCTGGTGGGCCGGCTGCGCGCCGATGCCCTGAGTACCGACGCCCTGGTCAACCTCGCGCAGCTCAAGCACGACTTTCCGCAGCTGACCACCATGGGCAACATCAGCACCTTTCTGCTCGAAGCGGGCGATCCGGCGAAGATCGAGCGGCAGACGGCGGGCCTGGTCCGGGCCGGCGTCGACATCATCGCCCCGGCCTGCGGTCTCTCCACCGCCAGCGCCCTGGCCAACATCCGTGCCCTGACCGGCACGGTCAAAGCGGGCTGACGCCGTGCCGCTGATCGAATTTTTCCCCGCCGCGCGCCAGGTCGAGGTTGAAGTCGGCACCACGCTGCTGCAGGCGGCACGGCGCGCGGGGGTGGTGATCGAGGCCCCCTGCGACGGGGTCGGCACCTGTGGCAAATGCAAGGTGCGGCGCCTGGCCGGCGAGACTCGGACCATCGTCGGCGCCCGCCACGCCCTCAGCCGTGCGGAACAGGCGGACGGCTGGCTTCTCGCCTGCCAGGAGCAGGTCTGCGGCGATCTGCGACTGGAACTGGCGGAGCGCCAGCGCGAGACGGGGCTGCGCATTGCCCACGGTGGAGCGGCCCGCAGCGTCCCCCTGCGACCGGCGGTCGGCAAGGAGTTCGTGGCGGCTACCGGCCAGACGCTGGTACATAGTGGCGAGGACCTGCTCGGCGTGGAGCAGGGGGACACCCGCGGCGAGCAGTTCGGCCTGGCGGTCGATATCGGCACCACCACCCTGGTCGTCGCCCTCATCGATCTGCGCACCGGCGCCGAGCTGGCGGTCGCCTCCAGTCTCAATCCCCAGGCGCGTCACGCCCAGGATGTGCTGTCGCGCATCCGCTTTGCTTCCCGGGAGGGCGGCCTGTCGCAGCTGCGCGGCGAGCTGCTTGACGCCCTCAACCAGCTGACCGCCGAGGTGGCGGCTGCTGCCGGGATCGGGCGGGAAGCGATTTACGAAGCGGTCCTGTGCGGTAACACCTGCATGCTGCACCTGGCGACCGGCACCGATCCCTCCCCCCTTGGCCACTCTCCCTACACCCCGACCCTGAGCGGCGGCAGCCGCCACCCGGCTGCCGAGTTCGGCCTTGAGATCGCCGCCGTCGGCCAGGTCTACCTGCCGCCGATCATCTCGGCCTATGTCGGCGCCGACCTCAGCGCCGGGCTGCTCGCCGCCGGCCTCGATAGCGAGACGCGCAGCATGCTGCTGATCGATATCGGCACCAACGGCGAGATGATCCTCGCCCACCAGGGCAGACTCTTTGCCACCTCCACCGCCGCCGGACCGGCCTTCGAGGGGATGAACATCCGCTGCGGCATGCGCGCCGCCGCCGGAGCGATCGAGCGCGTTCGGATCGACGCTGACGGGGCGATCGCCCTGCAGACCATCGGCGAGCGAGATCCGCTCGGCCTGTGCGGCAGCGGCCTGCTCGATGCCGTCGCCGAGCTGCTGCGCAGCGGCGTGGTCACCAGGGCGGGGGGCTTTTTGCGCTCGGCCGACAGCCTGCCCGCCAGCCTCGGCGCCCGGCTGGTCGCGCGGGACGGAAAGCCGGTCTTTGTCATCGCCGACGAGGTGGTGCTGACCCGCGGCGATCTGCGCCAGGTCCAGCTGGCCAAGGGGGCGATCCGGGCCGGGATCGACCTGCTGCTGCGCCAGGTCGGTCTTTCCCCCGAGCAGCTCGACGGCGTGCTGATTGCCGGCTCCTTCGGCCTGCACCTGCGCCCGGAGAGCCTGCTGACCATCGGCCTGCTCCCCCCGGAGTTCGCCGGACGGATCGAATTCGTCGGCAACACCGCCAAGAGCGGCAGCCAGGCCCTGCTCCTCAACCGCGACTGCCGCCCGCACCTGCAGCAGCTGGTCGGGAAGATCGAGGTGCTGGAGCTGGCCCACCACGCGGAGTTCGCACAGGTTTTCGTCGCCAGTCTCGGTTTCTGATCCCTCCCCCCCCGCACGCGTAACCATCCAGCAGTCCTTCCCGAATCCGGGAATTCAACCTGCAGCTCAAGAGTTCAGTGTATCTTGCACCGGCCGGCCGGTTGTTCGTAAACTGGCGAACCGTCAATGGGCGTGTCCGCCACCATGACTCTCCGGTTTAGGTGTCCCGTGGTGCGGCCCGGCATGCACCGCCTCGACAATCCCCTCCACGTAGTGCACGTAGGTCACGTAGTCGGCGACAAAAGCGCGGCCGGCGGCGATGCTGTCGGCGGCGTGTTGACGGCTGGCATGGGCGGCAGCGAACTTGTCGCGAATCCCCTGCTCCACATGGGCGGCGATGGCCTTCGCCAGTTGGTCGACCGAGCCTTGTTCCAGCGCCCGGTCGGCCTTGGCGATCGGCGCCGGCACGGTCGCTCCGGCTTTCAGGCCGGTGTAGGGGGCACCTTCGCCGGCCCGGTGAACCCGCACCAGCGTTTCAAAGAAATAGCGGTCGGCCAGTTCTTGTGCGCTGCCATCGAGGTGCCGCACCTTGAGCGTCTGGGCAAAGGCGGCGCGAATCTCTGCCTCGTCCTCGGCGCGGACCCATTTGAGGACGGTTGTGACATCCTGTGCGGCCAGTGCGGCACGCGCGTCAATCACCACCGGTCCGTCGAGGGTGTCGCAGTGGGCCCAGGTGAATTGGGGCGTCAGCAGCAGGGCGGCAGCGAGGGTCAGCAGCAGGAAGCGATCAAAACGTGTCTTTGGCATCTTTCTTCTCCTTCGGCGATGGGTAAAATGAACATGCGGGTCATCTTGTTGGTAAATACGCAGCGACGGCGGCAGATGTGACAGTTCGATGGTCTTTTTGCCGATCGTCACATCCGGACGTTCTGCTGCGTATAGTCTTAAAAGGGGAGAGCGGGGGAGAGCGGGAATTGTGACCGATGAAGAGTTGATGCAGGCCTATGCCCGGGGAGAACAGGCGGCCTTTGATCAATTGTACGCCCGGCATAAATGCCGAGTGATGGGCTATCTGTTGAAGCGGTCAGGCGATCGGACTGCGGCCGAAGACGTTTTTCAGGCCGTATTTCTGAAACTGCACCGCAGCCGCGACAACTACCGGGATGAGCTGCCGTTTCTCCCCTGGCTGTTTACCATCGTGCGCACTGCCCTGATCGATGCCGCGCGGCGGGAGCAAACCCGCAGCGCACGCATCGTGCTGGATGGTGAGCAGGTTGCGGCAGCCGTTGCCGACCACGTGCCGGACCCGGCGCCTCTGCACGAGGCGCTGCCCGCGCTCGCCACGCTCAGCCCGGATCAGCGCCGGGTGTTGGAACTGCGCTTCGGCCAGGGGTTCAGTTTTACCGAGATCGCCGAGCAGCTCGAACTGTCGCCGGCCAATGCCCGGAAGCTGGCCAGCCGCGCCCTTGGCAGGCTGCGCCGGTTACTGGGTGGCAAGGAGATGACTCATGACCCGTCATGACGAAGACCAGATATACCGGGAGTTTCACGATTTCGAAACGACAGGACCGATAACGCCCGGCCCGGCACTCGATGAGGCTGTCAGCGCGCGGATCGGCAGGGAGATGCGGCGGCAAACCTGGCAGACCGGTCTGAAAATGACCCTGGCCCAGATCGCCACGGGGCTGGCCACCCTGACCGTCTGCCCGCAGTTCGGTCTCGGCCTGGGCGGCCATCTCTCTTTGCACGCCGGACATGCCGGTGCCCCGGCGCTGTTCTTCTACCTGTTCTGCGGCCTGCTGTTCGTCAGTTGCGGTGGGATTCTGTGCGGTCTGCTGCTGCGGCGCACCGAGCTGGCCTGGGCCAGGCGATTCAGTACCACCTTTTTCCTCGGTTACGCTGCGATCGCCTATTTTATGCTGGTGATGCTGGGCAGCGAAGCGTTCGTCGTCGCCTCCCTGGCCTGGATTCCCGGCGCCGCCCTCGGCAATCTGGCCGGATTCGCCCTGACTCGCACCCTGCGCCAGCGCCTGGCCTGAAGCATTCCTGCCTGGTTGCGCCCTCAGCTCAAGGTGAAAAAGAACGTCGCCCCCTGCCCCAGCTTCCCTTTGGCCCAGACCCGCCCCCCGTGCCGCTGCACGATTTTCTGCACGGTCGCCAGGCCGATGCCGGTCCCCGCAAACCCGCTGGCATTGTTCAGGCGCTGGAACGGTTGAAACAGTTTGCCGGCCTCGTGCATGTCGAAGCCGATACCGTTGTCCCGGACGAAAAAGACCTGTTTGCCGGAACGCTCTTCGACGCCGAATTCAACGCGCGGGGCCGATTGCTCGCGGGTGTATTTCCAGGCATTCTCCAGCAAGTTGCTCAGCACCGGGCGCAGCAGTTGCGTATCGCCCTGCACCAGCACCTGATCCGGTGCGATGAACTCGACGCGGCGCTCCTCGGGGTCGGTGTCGGCGCAATCGGCGGCCACCTCGCGGGCCAGCGCCGCCAGATCGACCGTCTCCAGAGCCAGCTCCTTGCGGGTGCTCTTCGTCAAGACCATGATGGCTTCGATCAACCGGTCCATCTGTTCGCTGCCGGCGCAGATGGTCGTGAGCAGGAACTGACCATCCTCATCCACGCTGGCTGCATAGTTCTCCCGCAGGATCTCCGCCGCCGACGCGATCTTGGCCAGCGGCGTGCGCAGGTCGTGGCTGAGCGAGTAGCCGAACGCTTCCAACTCCTGGTTGGCCGCCGCCAGTTCGCTGGCCCGCTGCTGCAGGGAGGTCTGCATCTTCTGCATCTCGTCCTGTAACCGGTTGAGATCGGTCGCCAGCTCACCGATTTCGTCGCGGGTATCGATCTGCAGGCGGGCTTTGCTGTCCCAGGATTGGGTGACGTTCCGGATGTGCTGGTGCAGGGACTGAAACAGGTTGAGGCTTTTGCGCATGGAGAGATAGAGCAGGGCGTTGCCGACCACGAGGATGGCGACAAATCCTGCCAGGCTCGACACCACCCCGCGCCAGAGGGCGTCGTGCAACAGGGTGATGTTGCGCTGTGTCACCAGCACGCCGGCGGTTTGGTCAAAGGCGTCCCGGACCGGTCCGACGCCGATCAGATACTCTTGCCCGGCGAGGCGCGAAGGCTCGACGGCAAAACTTTCCAGGCCCCGACCGAGCAGGCCGTTCAAGCGGTCAGCGAGCAGGAGGAAGGTTTCCCGGTTGGTCGGGTAGAGCAGACTGAAGTCGCCCTCGGCATCGGGGCGCAGGGCCGAATCGTACGACTCAAGGTAGCTGGCAGGCAGGAACAGGCCGAAATCGTTGCCGGTGATGTGCTTCATCTGCTCGAAAATGTGATCGATCTCTTCGGCCACCTCCAGATAGCCGATATGGGTGCCGTGCAGATAGATCGGGGTGACGCAGCGCAGGGAGAAAAAATTGCGTCCCATTTCCAGGCCGTGAGCCGTCGAGCGGGTCGCCGCGGCGCGCAGGTAGGTCGCCCGCTCCAGCCTGTCGCCAAACTGCTCCGGCCTGTGGGCGCGCAGGAAGACCTCGCCGTCAAGGGAGATGAAGTACATGTGGGTGATGTGATGCTGGCTTTTGAGCTCGGTGAAAACCGGCTGTACGGCCGCCAGCAGGGCGGAACGATCGCCCCGGGCGAACGGTTCGAGCAGCGGTTCCAGGCGGCTCAGCCCCGTCAGGGCGCGGCGCAGACCGTCGGCATCGGATTGCAGGATGGTTTCGAACAGGTGATGGTCGTGAATGGCCAGGTCGCTGAAGCGATGCCGCAGCTGCCGAACCTGGTTCTGGTAGGAATAGCCGCCCAGAACCAGCGCGCTGAGGAGCATGATGACGGTTGCCGCGAGGATCAAACGCCCCTTGATGCTCATGAAAATGGTCATCTACGCCCCCGATTATCGCATCGTGAAGAGCGGGCCATCTACCAGCGAGTCGTTGATCGGCATGTACTTCTGCAGCCCTGGTCGTCGCCTTGGGCAACAAAATCGCCAAACCATCACTGATATGTATCGCAAATTGGATGCCATGTCTTCTCCATATCCGTTTTCTTCGGGGAAAACAGGGTTTTTTCCCAGCAGCGCGTGATCGGCACTGTTCGGTAATCGGCGCGCTCCGGAGACTTTGGTACTATTCTGGTAAAGAGAATCACGCCAAACCACCAAACTGGTTCCCAAAAGCTGGTGACCAGAAGGAGTCGGCATGGAAGCGGGGATCGAGGTCAGGAATATCCGCAAGACATTCGGTTCTTTTTGCGCACTGGACAACGTCAGCCTGGTGGTGCCTGCCGGCAAGCTCATGGCGCTGCTCGGCCCCTCGGGCTCGGGCAAGACCACCCTGTTGCGGATCATCGCCGGGCTGGAGGCCGCGGATGCGGGGAGCATTTTTCTGCAGGGGGAGGATGTCACCGGAGTGCCGGTGCGCAAGCGCCGCATCGGGTTCGTCTTCCAGCACTATGCGCTGTTCCGCAACATGCGGGTCTTCGATAACGTCGCCTTCGGCCTGAAGGTTCAGAAACGCCGGGAACGGCTCAGCCGGGCTGAGATCCGCGACCGGGTGTTCGATCTGCTGCGCCTGGTCCAGCTAGAGGACCTCTCGGCACGCTACCCTTCGCAGCTCTCCGGCGGTCAACGGCAACGCATTGCCCTGGCCAGGACTCTGGCGACCGACCCCAAGGTGCTCCTCCTGGACGAACCCTTCGGCGCCCTCGACGCCAAGGTGCGCCAGGAGTTGCGGCGCTGGCTGGTGCGGCTGCATGACGAGCTGCACATCACCAGCCTGTTCGTCACCCACGACCAGGTCGAGGCGTTGGAGGTCGCCGACCAGGTGGTGATCATGAACGAGGGACGGATCGAGCAGACCGGCACACCGGAACAGATCTACAACCAGCCGGCTACGCCATTCGTCTACAACTTTCTCGGCCACGTCAACGTCTTTCACGGGGTAGTCCAGGCCGGACTGGTCCGGATCGGCAATGTCGAGGTCTGTTTTCCGGAATTGCGCAAAAGCCGGAACCGTCCCGTTGTGGCTTTCGTCCGCCCCCAGGATCTGGCGGTCAGCGATCAGCAGGAGAGCCCGGGGGAAGTCGAGGCCAGGGTGGTCCACCTCCATTCGGCTGGGCCGACCGCCCTGGTCGAGCTGGAAAGTGCCGACGGCAAGGAGTTGCTGGAAGCCGAGATGCCGCCGGAGCGTCTGCGGCTGCTGAACCTGCGGGAAGGTGACCGGGTGTTCGTCAGGCCGCTCAAGATGCAGGTTTTCGAGGAAAATGAAGACCCTGCACAAACGATTTAAGCCTCTCCAGTCGGGTCTCTGCGAGGGTGTAAAAAAGATCCTGATTAGCCCTAATTCTCAGCTGAGGGGCGAGAGCACCTTGGGCATCCAATATGTAGGGGCCCCATTGTTCAATTCATCGCTACGGCTTGGGCTCTTGTAGGGGCGATCCGCATCAAGCTGAGAATCGGACCTAATCAGGAAAAAAGATTGTGTAAATGGCCATTCAGGGGTACACCGGGACCCCACCCTCTAAGGAGCCCCCATGGCCATCGAAAAAGATCTGCTGGACCGTCTGCTTGCCGACTACAAGAAGCCCGAAGACCTGATCGGCGAAACCGGCTTGCTTAAACAGCTCACCAAGGCCCTTCTGGAACGAGCTTTGGAAGCGGAATTGACCCAACACCTGGGGCACGAGAAGCATGCTCCCGTGGCCACGAAAGGCGGCAATGCCCGCAATGGCAAGTCGGCCAAAACCATCAAGGGCGAATTCGGCAAACTGCCGATCGAGGTTCCGCGTGACCGGGACAGCAGCTTCGAGCCGCTCATCATTCCCAAGGGCCAGACCCGCTTCGCCGGCTTCGACGGCAAGATCATCTCCCTCTACGCCCGGGGGATGACGACCCGGGAGATCCAGGGGCATCTGGAAGAGATTTATGGCGTCGAGGTCTCTCCCGCCCTCATTTCCAGCGTGACCGATGCCGTCGCGGACGAGGTCAAGATCTGGCAGAACCGACCGCTCGACGCCCTCTATCCCATCGTCTATATGGACGCGGTCCGGGTCAAGGTGCGAGACAACGGCCACGTCAGCAATAAAGCGGTCTACCTGGCCCTGGGCGTCACCCTGGACGGCATCAAGGAGGTCCTGGGCATGTGGGTGGCCGAGAACGAGGGCGCCAAGTTCTGGCTACAGGTGGTGACCGAGTTGAAAAACCGGGGTGTCGAAGACATCTTCATCGCCTGCGTGGACGGGCTCAAAGGTTTCCCCGAGGCCATCGAAGCAGTCTTTCCTCGCACCCAGGTCCAGCTCTGCCTCGTTCACATGGTGCGCCATTCTCTCCGCTACGTCTCCTGGAAACAGCGCAAGGAAGTGGCGGCCGATCTGAAGTCCATTTACCAGGCCGCGACGGCCGAGCAGGCCGAAATGAACCTGACGGAGTTCGAAGCGAAGTGGGATAAAACCCACCCCTCCATCGGCCAGTCCTGGCGGCGCAACTGGGAGAGAATCACCCCGTTTTTCGCCTACCCGGCGGAGATTCGCAAGGTGATCTACACCACCAATGCGATCGAATCGCTAAACATGTCGCTGCGCAAGGTCACCAAGAACCGGGGCTCATTCCCCAACGACGCAGCCATGTTCAAACTGCTCTACCTGGCGCTGAACAATATCGCCAAGAAATGGACCCTGCCGATTCGGGACTGGAAGGCCGCCCTCAACCGGTTCTCCATCTTGTTCGAAGGCAGGTTGCCGGTTTACTGACGACAAAAACCCAAGCCATTTACACAAACTGATTTACACCGCCGTCTCTGCCAGCTCTTTGCGAAGCCTTGAAACCTCTACTACCAAATCCGACACGGACCGGTTACCAAAAGAAATTTGCCCTTTGCTACGATACTTTTTGATCCAGTTGCGCAACGTCTGCTGCGACACGCTTAATCGACGACTGACCTTTGCAACCGTCAGTCCACCATTTACAACCAGGCTGACAGCCTCCTGCCTAAATTCATCTGAATAAAACGGCCTCGGTATACACCCAAGCGACACCATCCTATTAACCTCTCAGGCTAATAGGATGGTGTCCACTTTTTCCAGCCTACCTCAATCCTCGCCCAAGAAGTTCTATCAGATACTCTGCCACACCACTGAAAAGCTTCCACCCTTGCCAGATTCTTCCAGAATTCAACTCTGTTTCCGATCCAGACCCCGGTACTGAATCGCCTCGGCGAGGTGCGGCTGACGGATGGTGTCGCTGCCGGCGAGATCGGCGATGGTGCGGGCGACCTTGAGGATGCGGGTGTAGCTGCGCGCCGAGAGCCCCATCCGCTCGGTGACCAGTTCGAGGAGCTTCTGGCCGGCGTCATCGAGGGGGCAGAACTTGCGGATGTGGCGGGCGGCCATGCGGGCGTTGGCGTGCAGGCCGAAGGGGGCGAGGCGCTCACGCTGGACTTCCCGGGCGGTTTCGATGCGGGCGCGGATGGCGCTGCTGCTCTCGCCGTCGACGGGGTCGGCGAGGTCCTTGTGGGGGACGCGCGGCACCTCGACATGGAGATCGATGCGGTCGAGGAGCGGGCCGGAGAGGCGCCGCCGATAGCGCTGCACCACCAGCGGCGTGCAGTTGCAGGGATGCTGCGGGTCGCCGAGAAAGCCGCAGGGGCAGGGGTTTGAACATCTTTTACAAGTATTCCAACTCAGCAGGAATTCCGCATAAAATTGAAATTCACTTTAAATTACAGATACCTAAGGAGCTTACTGAAGAACCGATCACCCTCGGCGATCACCTACGTCGTCGCCGATTTGAGCTTAGATTGTATCAAAAAGATGTCGCGAAACAGATTGGAGTGACAACCTCTACCATCTGGAATTGGGAAAATGGCTGGTCATCAATCACCTTGTGTTGCATGCCGAAAGTAATCGAATTCATCGGCTACAACCCGATCCCCTGCCCTGAAGACCCGATGGGGAGACTGGCCTGGTACAGGCAAGTCAAGGGGCTGTCTTTGGAACAGCTTGGCGCTGAAATGGACCGTGATCCAGAGCAGTTGGCCGACTGGTTGGCAGGTCGCCACACACCGTGTCGGCGTAACCGGGAGGAGGTTGAGCAGTTCATGAAAATCCGGCTCCATGCTTTCAGCGGCCTGCCGCACGATGCCAGGCAGAGGCCACCATTCCCCATATGAAATTCAACAGTACCACCAAGATCGGGGTCAGTGTTCCAAAGCCAAGGCCCAAATGCCCCTTGCCCATCCCGGGAAAGACCACCAGCAGAACTATAGCAGAGGGTGCCAAGCTGATCAGCAGGCCCCGCAACAGGGTGCGTTCGCGAACTAGGGGCAGCAGCAGAAGCAGCCCCCACAAACCGCCCCAGACCAGGCGCGGGTAGAGCCAGGGCATGGTGAATTCGGGGGCGAGGCCGATACCCAACGCTGCGGTGACACCGGCCTTGCCTAGCCACCAAATATTGAGGCTGTCGACCAGGGCGCCGAGCAGACCCCCCATGAAAGCGCCGCTGATGTTACGTACCACTTTGCTCATCCTTGCAGTTCTTTCTTCATGCGCTCGAATTCTTCGCGATTGATCTCTCCGGCCGCATAGCGATGTTTAAGAACCTCCTGCGGTCCGAGAGTGCCCTCAGTCGTGTTCTTTTTGCGGATAATGGTTTGAAATAGCCATACGGCCAAAACGAAAATCAACAGCCAGAAGGCCAGGTTGATGACCATTCCCAAGGGGCCATGAAAAAAGCTTCCGGGCCCGCACAGCCAGTTTTGATTCCAGTATCTCATCATGTCCGTTGTTACTCCTCGTTTCGAGAGTATTGAAAAGAGTGCGGCTTGCCTCTTCGGCGCAAGGCCGCACTCGGCCTTTTTTCTCTACTTGCGCGATTGTTCCTTGAGGTAGCTCAGGATCGCAGTTCTCTGTTCTGGCGCCAAAGGTCCGAAGCCCATATTTCGCATGTTCGTGGCCATGCGTTCGACCACCGCCTGCCATTCCTGGGGACTATGGGCATTCGGATCTGGCAGGGCATGGCAGCGCGAGCAAACGTCGGCGAAGGATTGCGCGCCCGGTGTCTCACCCTCGGACAGGGCTCCCGGGTCCAGGGCCTGAAAGGCGTTCGTTTGAAGATACCGGATCAGGTCGTTTTTCTCCTCGGCAGACAGGGGCGCGATGGTGCTTCGCATCATCCCCATCCGCCCGTGCGACATCATCTGCATACGCCGATCCATCCGGTCGACAATGTAGGGCCAGTCCTGGGCCGAATGCTGTTTCGGCGAGACCAGACCATGACACTGGGTGCATTTGGTCTTCAGAACCCCTGCACCGGCCGACTCAGGCTCAGGCAGTGCGGCCGGGTTGATCGGCTGCGGAGTGACGTCCATCATCCGGCACATCCGCCCACCCCACATGCCGCGTCCGTCCATTCCGCCGCCCATCCACTGGGCGAAGGCCGGTGCTGCGATGAGGGCCGTCAGCAGAAGCCCGACAACGGAGGCCGCCGGAAGAAACCATTGTTTATGCTTTTTCATGGCACGCTCCCCCTGTTTTCTCTAGTTACCAGCAGCAGGCCATGTGACGGCCAGGCATCACGGTGCCCATGTGGCCCTGGTGATTGCAGCCCATATAGCCACAGGTGAAGTACGAGGCAAATCCGGTACCCGCTGCCTGGCCGGCTTCGGCATTGGCTTGGTTCAGCAATGCCCAGTATTGACGCTCGATCTGAAACAACTCGCCCTCGATGGCGTTGAGCCGGCCCACTGTCGTGGCATCGTCGCTGCGGGCTGCGTTCAACTCGGCCTGCTTGGCGTTGAGCTTCTGTTGCAGGTCCTGCAGTTGGGGTTGATACCTGCCCTGGATCTCATCGACTTTTGTCTGTTGCTCGGCAGTCAGGGCCTGTGCGCCGGTCGCCGGTCCCATCCCACGGCCCATCCGGGATCCCGACCAGTCGCCCATCCAGGCAAAGGTCGGGGTCGTCATGGCCACCAGTGCCAAAATTGCCGTTGTTGCGATCAGTTTACGATGGTTTTTCATAGTCCTCTCCTTACGATTCATGGGGTTAGTTGATCTGTTGTCATTGTGGTTGTCGGTTGTTTCGCTTCGGCCTTCAAAGCCTCACTGCAAAAGGGACAGAAATCCCATCCCTGGTCCACCACCCGGCTGCAAGCGGGACAATTGCGCTTGAGGGCGTCACCGCAGTGCGGGCAGCGAAAATAGACCTCCTGCACCGATCCTCCGCATCTGGGACAAGCCTTGGATGCGATCCCGCTCGCTGGGATTCGCCGACTCAGGAGCCAGACAGCTCCGCCAAGCAGGGTCAGCAGGAGCAATCCTGGAACGATCCATCCGCTGAAAAACCAGCCGCCGCTCCAACCGGGTCCGCAAAACATGGCGTACCCTCTCAGTATCCCGGGTGACCGCAGCCGACATAATGGCTGTGGGATTGGCCCTGCCCGTGGTTGTGCCCATCCCAGCAGCCCCAATGGCCGCAGCCCGAGAGGATCAAGGCCGCTCCGACCAGAACAAACAGAAGTAGAATCATCTTTTTCATGGAAACCTCCGCAAGGGGTGATGTGTTGCTAAATGGTAATCGCAAGGAGGGTGCCAGCTGTCTGGAGAATGCTTAACTATCTGGATTTGTAACGTTTTATGGTTCTAATCTGATGTGGAGTGTAAAAATATTTGACGACGCCAAAAGGAGGGAAAGGGGTGAGTTGTCAAATTATTTGGCAGTCCTCCCCCGAAACGGAGAAGACTTAAGAATGGTTGTATTCTTTGAGCTTGTTCTGCAGGGTCTGGCGGGTGATGCCGAGGATCTCGGCGGCGCGGGTGCGGTTGCCGTCGGTCTGGGCGAGGGTTGCACGGATGAGATCCTCTTCCATCTCCTTGAGGGTGTGCCCGGGGCGCAGGGCGAAGGGGCGCACTGTGCTTTTGGCCGCCTCGCGGACGGAAACGGGAAGCTCGCGCAGGCCGATCTGCTCGCCGAGGCAGAGGATGACCGCCCGCTCCAGGGTGTTTTCCAGTTCGCGGATGTTGCCGGGCCAGGCGTAGGCGAGCAGGGCATCCAGGGCTTCGGGGTGGAGGCCGCGGATGTCCTTGCGGTTTTTAGCGCTGTACTTTTCAAGGAAATGCCCGGCCAGTGTCGGGATGTCTTCTGGGCGCTCGCGCAAGGGGGGCAGTTCGAGGGGAACGACACTGAGCCGGAAGAAGAGGTCCTGGCGGAAGCTGCCCTCTGCCACCATCTGTTGCAGGTCCTTGTGGGTGGCCGCAATCAGGCGCACGTCGACCCTGATAGATTTGGTGCCGCCGAGCCGCTCGAATTCCCCCTCCTGCAGTACGCGTAGAATCTTGGCCTGGGTGGTGGGGCTCATGTCGCCGATCTCGTCGAGAAACAAGGTCCCCTTGTGGGCCAGCTCGAAGCGCCCCTTGCGCTGCTCGGCGGCGCCGGTGAAAGCCCCCTTTTCATGGCCGAACAGCTCACTCTCCAGCAGGTTCTCATGCAGCGCCGCGCAGTTGACCTTGACGAAGGGGCCGTCCGAACGGGGGCTGTTCTGGTGGACGGCATTAGCGACCAGCTCCTTGCCGGTCCCCGACTCGCCGGTGATCAGTACCGTGGCATCTGACGGAGCGACCAGGGCCAGGGTCTCGAAGAGTTCACGCATCGGGCGGCTGCTGCCAATGATGTTGCCGAAGTCGAACTTCTCGCCGAGCCGCTCCTTGAGGGCGGCATTTTCCTGCTGCAGGCGCTCGAAACTCAGGGCACGCTCCACCGTCAGGGCCAGTTCCGCAGCGTCCACCGGCTTGGTGACGTAATCGAAGGCGCCTTTCTTCATCGCTTCAACGGCATTTTCCACCGAGGAGAAGGCGGTGATGATGATGACCGGCAGCGCCGGCTTCGCTTCCTGGATCGCCGCAAGGGCTTCCATCCCTCCCACCCGTTTCATCTTCAGGTCGAGCAGGATCAGATCGATCTCGCGCTCCCGGGCCAGATGAATAGCCACATCCCCGTCGTCGGCTTCGACGATTTCGTACCCCTCGCCGCCCAGGTGGGCCTTGAGCATGGTGCGGTGGGCGGTGTCGTCGTCGACCACGAGAATGACGGCCTTATTCTTTTTCATATTCCGGCTCCTTCCGGCCTCGCATGAGTTCCCCGATCAGCAGCAAAGTGACGCCGGTGGTGATGGCAACGTCAGCGACATTGAAAACGCCGGTGCGCAGGCCCCCCAGACCCAGATTCAGGAAGTCGACGACGGCGCCGTCGTTAACTACCCGGTCATAAAGGTTGCTGAGTCCTCCGCCCAGCACCAGAGACAGAGCCCCCACACCGACAGGGCGCAAGCTCCTTGAGGAGAGGGTCCAGACCAGCACGCCCAGCAATACCGCCCCGACCGCCATGATAAAGACCCAGAAACGCGCCGATTCCGGCAGACCTGAACCCATTCCCAGAAAGGCGCCGGGATTTTCGGCGTACTGCAGGCGAAACAGGTCCCCCAAAAACGACCATCCGGGAGAATCGGCCAGGTACTCCCTGGCGACTGCCTTGGTGATCCGGTCGCAACCGACGCAGGAGAGAATGACCGGGGCCATCAGCAGGAGTCTTTTAAATCTCATCATCCGTTGGTCCTCCTGTTCCAAGGGTTCACGCTGGACTCCTGATCTCTTTGCGTTGGGCCGGCTCCCGGGGAAGAATGACTTCGACCCGGGTACCTTTCTCCGGCGCGCTCTCCACCTCGATGCGGCCGCCGTGCTGCTCCACGATCTGGTGGACCATCGCCAGCCCCAGTCCGGTGCCGGTCTTGCGGGTAGTGAAGAAGGGGTCGAACATCCGCGACCGTTCCTCCGGGGTCATCCCTTTGCCGGTGTCCTCCACCCAGAAGCGGATCTCCACATCCTGCGCACTTGCCCCGAGGCGGATTTCCCCTCCGGCTTCGGTGGCGGCCTGGGCGTTCTGCAGCAGGTTGATCAGCACCTGGGTCAGCAGGTCGGAATCGGCCGTGAAGGTCACTGTCCCGGCGGGCGGGTCGAGCTGAAAGGTCAGGTTCCGGGCCGCCAAATCGTCCTGCAGCAGCCGGGCGGTGCGCCGCAGCAGACCGCCCAGGTCAATTTCCTCCGGCTCCGGCTCCCGCGGCCGGGCGAACTGCAGCAGGGCGGAGATGGTGCGATTGAGCCGGTCGACCTCGCCGACCATCAGTTCGGCGTACTCCCCGGCGTGCGGGTCCTTTTTCCCAAATTTGGCAAAATACTGGGCAAAGCCGCGCAGGGTACCCAAGGGGTTGCGGATTTCGTGGGCGATGCCGGCCGCCATGCGCCCAAGAGCGGCGTGCCGCCGGGAGCGCTCCAGCGCCTCTTCCATGGCCTTGATCTCACGCAGGTCCCGGACAACCAGTACGGTCCCCAGCGGCTCTCCGTCCCGGTCTGTCAGGCGCGAGGCGCTCACCTTGACCGGGATGCTCTCGCCGCTGGGCCGACGGCATTCCATCGGCCGTTCCACAAATTCGCGGCCTTCGCGAACCAGCGGCGCAATCTCGCAGCGCTCGGCTCCGGTCAGAGCCTCCAGGGGGCTGCCCTCGGCAGCCTCTCCCTGTTGGCCGAAGATCCCCCGGGCCTTGTCGTTGAGAGAGACGATGCGGCCCTGATTGTCCAGAGTGATCAGACCGGCGGGCATGCTGTCGATGACGTTGCGGGTGTAAAGTTCCATGTTGGCCAGGGTGGTTTTGGCGACCCGGGTTTGCTGGGAAAGAAAGAGGAAATAAAACCCGGTCGACCCCAGAAGAAGCAGCAGCGCGCCCATGAGCAGGCTTTGGCGAACGTCTTCGTCGCGGGCCGCTTCGAACTCGCCGGTGTAAAGCCCCACGAAAATCGCCCGACGTCCGACCGGCTCGCCCGGCGCGCAGCCCATGCCGCACCACCTCTGCCAGCGCCCCATCATCCCCTCACGGCCGGCCCCTTCCGGCAAAACCGGGTTGAATTCGGTGGCGACTTCGAACACGGACCGGCCGGCGCCATCTTTTGTTTGGCGAGTGCGGGGCTGCTCCTTCGCCAGGACCTGCGCGACCGGGAGGATATCGTCGCTGCTACGCCTCTCGCCCGCCGCCGTCAGCAGCTGTCCGGAGGCGTCGGCAATGGCGACATAAGCGACCGATTCGGTTCGCGCTGTCTCCCGAACCAGGGTCGCCAGGGAGTTGCCTTCCCAGTTCATCATCATGGAAGTGCGGGCGCCCGCCTCGAAGGCGCGGATGAGGGTCAGGCCTTCCTCCCGCAGGAAGCTCTCCATCAGGCGCTCTTCGCGATCCAGATTACGCCAGGTGACCACGCCGAGGATCAGAGCCAGGATGATGGCGGCCAGAATGAGTCCCAGGGCGGGCAGGGAGAGTCGATTGGATAGGTGCGATGCTGGAATCATTTTCTTGCCGTTGAAAACCCTTTTCAAATTCTTCTTGACAGGAAAAGGGCAGAAAGGGTAAAAGTTCAAAACGATTGAACGATTATTCACACAAACGGACAACATGTCAAAAGATATCTGTCAGATCATTTACGTGGATGACGAACGGGTTGCGCGGGCCCGTGCCAGGATGCACGACGAGCAGACCATTGCAGATCTGGCCGAAACCTTCAAGGTCCTCAGCGAGCCGACCCGGGTGCGCATTCTCCATGCCCTCTCCGAGGAGGAGCTGTGCGTCTGCGACATTTCCGCAGTCGTCCAGATGACCTCCTCGGCCGTCTCCCATCAGCTGCGCATCCTGCGCACCGCCCGTCTGGTCAGGTCGAGAAAAGACGGCAAGATGGTCTATTACTCCCTGGACGACGAGCATGTCCGCAACCTCTTCGAGGAAGGCATCCGGCACCTGGAAGAGGGGTAGGCTCTTTTTTTACCCAAACGATTGAACGCATCGTCACACGTTCAAAATAAGCACTAATTTTACCTGGAGGTAGACATGAGTCAAAGGAAAGGTTGCGGCTGCCAGGGCGGCCAGGCCAGCGAAGAGAGCGGGCTCAAAAAGATCGTCATGGTGGGCAACCCCAACGTGGGCAAGAGCGCCCTGTTCAACCGCCTGACCGGCTCTTACGTGGTGGTTTCCAACTACCCGGGGACCACGGTCGAGGTGTCCCGGGGCAAGTGCCGAATCGGCACCGAAGAGTTCAATGTTGAAGATACGCCGGGGATGTATTCCCTGGTGCCGATCACCGAAGAGGAGCGCGTCAGCCGGGACATCCTGCGGGGCGGCGGGGCCAATTTGGTGCTGCATGTGGTCGACGCCAAGAACCTCAAGCGAATGCTCTCTCTCACCCTGCAGCTGGTCGAGGCCGACCTGCCGGTGGTGCTGGTGCTCAACATGATCGATGAAGCCGAGCGCCTCGGCATCCGCATCGATACCGCCTTGCTGGAGCAGAAGCTGGGCATTCCGGTCGTGGCCATCTCGGCCCTCTCCGGCAAAGGGGTCGACTCCCTGAAAGAGAAAATCGCCTCCTACCACCACCCGCAAGAGACCCCGGAGATTTATTACGGCGAAACCATCGAGGGGGCACTGAATGCCCTGGCCCCGATCATGCCGGTCGACCGTGGTCTATCCCAGCGGGCTCTGGCCCTGTTGCTGATCCAGGGCGATGCGGCCATTGCAGAAGAGGAGCGAGCCTTGGAAGGGCGATCGACCGATTTTCTCGACGCCACGTTAGCGGAGCTGGAAGAAAAGCTGGAGGAGCCCGCCAGTTATACTGTGCCGATGATTCTCCATCAAAGTGCTGTCAACATTTGCACCGAAACCTTTGCGCCGCCGGCCAGCAAAAGCAAATCCTTTGCTAATCGCCTCAGCAGCTGGACCATGCGACCGCTGACGGGTGTCCCAATCCTGCTGCTGGTCCTTTATTTTGGTCTGTATAAGTTTGTTGGCGAGTTCGGGGCCGGGACCATCGTTGACTTTCTGGAGGCCGATATTTTTGAGGTCTACCTCAACCCCTGGATCAACGGCCTGCTTACTACCTACGTTCCCTGGGCGCCGGTGCGCGACCTGATCGGCATGGATTACGGCATCATCACTCTAGGCATTCGTTATGCCATCGCCATCATCCTGCCGATCGTCGGCACCTTCTTCATCGCCTTTTCGATCATCGAGGATACCGGTTACCTGCCGCGCCTGGCGCTTCTGGTCGACCGGATCTTCAAAAAGATCGGCCTCAATGGACGGGCGGTCATCCCCATGACTCTTGGCTTCGGCTGCGATACCATGGCGACCATGGTCACCCGCACCCTGGAAACCAAACGGGAGCGGATCATCGCCACTTTGCTACTGGCCCTGGCGATCCCCTGCAGCGCCCAGCTCGGGGTCATTCTCGGCATGGTCGCGGAAAAACCGGCCGCCATGGGGGTCTGGGGCGGCTTCATGCTCTTCATCTTCCTCTTTGTCGGCTTTCTGACCGCCCGGCTGATGCCCGGCGACCGGCCGAATTTCTACATGGAAGTTCCTCCGTTGCGCATGCCCCGCCCGGGAGCGGTCTTCATGAAGACCTACACCCGCATGCAGTGGTATTTTGTCGAAATTCTGCCGCTGTTCATTCTGGCCAGCGTCCTGATCTGGCTGGGGAAAATCACCGCAACCTTCGATGTCGTCGTTTCCTGGCTCTCCCATGTGATGGGCTGGATCGGCTTGCCGAAAGAAGCTGCAGTGGCCTTCCTGTTCGGCTTTTTCCGCCGCGATTACGGTGCCGCCGGACTTTTCGACCTGCAGCAGGCCGGGGCCCTGACCGGCAACCAACTCGCCGTGGCGGTCATCACCCTGACCCTGTTTGTCCCCTGCATCGCCCAGTTCCTGATCATGAAGAAGGAGCGCGGACTCAAGATGGCCTGTGCCATCGCCCTGTTCATCTTCCCCTTCGCTTTCGCGGTCGGGGGGATGGTGAATGCCCTGCTCAATCTCACCGGGATTCAGCTGTGATTTGCCCTTTCTGCCGCAAGGAGTTCGTCGCGAAGGACGCCAAGAAGGAGTGCCGGAGCTGTTCCTCTTTTGGCGGCTGCCAGAAGGTCAAATGCCCTTTCTGCGGCTATGAATCACCCCGAGAGCCGGAATTTGTTGAAACATTACGCGATTTAAAAAAGAAATTCAGGAGAAAAACCGATGCAGATAAATGAGCAGATTGAAGAAGCCCTGGAGGTTCTGTGGGTCTGTCTGATGGACGCCAGCCCGCAGCTGAACACGGAAAGCCAGTTGAAAGAGAAACTTCAGATCCCCCTCAACCGGCTGGTTCAGGAGGGGCTGGTGGAATCCAAGAATGAGTCCATCCACTTTACCCCGGCGGGAAAGCAGGAAGCCGAGCGGGCCATCCGCCGACACCGTCTTTCGGAGCGCCTGTTCCACGACATCATCGAAACCGACCAGGCGGATATGGAAGAGGCCGCCTGCCAGGTGGAGCATATCGTTAAAAAAGGAATCGAAGAGAAAATCTGCCGCCTGCTGGGGCACCCTGAAACCTGCCCCCACGGCAAGCCGATTCCTCCCGGGGACTGCTGCCGCAAGGCCCGCGAGACGAAAGAGAAATTCGTTGCCCCCTTGGCCAGTCTGAAACCGGGGGAGACCGGGACGATTGCCTACATCAAGGCGGGCGATTCGAAAAAGCTGCAGAAGCTGATGGCCATGGGCGTGCTTCCCGGCAATGCCATCGAATTGAACGCCAACTTCCCATCCTTTGTCTTTTCGGTCGATTACAGCCAGTATGCGGTCGATGCCGACATGGCCTCGGCGATCATTGTCAAAAGAGGCGAATCCGGGAGCTGATTATGTTTGAGACTGTTACGGGTATCCTTATCGAGTGCTGGGAAATCCTGGTCGAGTCGGCCCCTTATGTGCTGTTCGGATTTTTCGCCGCCGGGGTGCTCAAGGCTCTGCTGCCTGAGGAAACTGTGGCCCGGCACCTGGGGAAGAACAGCACCGCCTCGGTGCTCAAGGCTTCGCTGTTCGGCATTCCCCTGCCACTTTGCTCCTGCGGGGTGATCCCGGCGGCCATCGGCTTGCGCAAACAAGGGGCAAGCAAGGGGGCCTCGGCGGCGTTCCTGGTTTCGGTTCCCGAAACCGGCGTCGACTCCATCGCCATCACCTACGCCCTGCTCGACCCGCTCATGACCGTGGTGCGGCCTGTGGCCTCCTTCATCACCGCCACGGTGACCGGGCTGCTGATCAATCGCCTCCCAGAAGATGGACCTGATCCTGCCGGGTCCGGCAGCAGGATAGGCGACGGGAGCTGCGGATGCGTCACCTCCTGCAGTGGGAATCTGGCCGCCCCGGAAACCCGGACCCCTCTCGGTCGCCGCTTGCGAAACGGTCTCGCCTACGCCTTCGGCGATCTGCTAGGGGACATTGGCAAGTGGCTGCTATTGGGCATCTCCATCGCCGGGGTGGTCGCCTACTTCGTTCCGGACGACTTCTTCACCCGCTATCTCGGCAATGAACTTTTGTCTCTGCTAATCATGCTCGGAGTGGGGATTCCCCTCTACATCTGTGCCAGCGCTTCGACCCCAGTGGCAGCAGCCTTAGTCCTCAAGGGACTCTCTCCGGGTGCAGCACTGGTCTTTCTGCTGGCCGGACCGGCCACCAATGCGGCAACCATCACTGTGGTCGCCCGTTATTTCGGTCGGGCAGCGACTATCGTCTACCTGTGCTCGATCGCCCTCTGCTCCTTGGCTCTTGGGTGGCTCACCAACCGCATCTACGCCTGGAGCGGACTCGATATCACGCGGTGGGTGAGCGAGGTCGGCGCGGCTGCCGATTCCCCTATGATGGTGGCTGCGGCCGTGGCACTTCTGCTGCTTCTGGCGCGATGCTACTGGCCGCGCGGAAAAGACGCAGATTGTGGATGCCAGACCTCCGAAGCCGACGGCACCTGAAGCCCCTCCTGCTGACCGGCGGTTCGTCGGTCCAAATGTCTGAACTACCTAAAACAGGCAATTGATTGCGGCGATCCAGCCCCCGTTACTGTATCGCCTCGGCCAAATGCTGCTGATGGATATTTTCTTCTCCCACCAGATAAGCAATCGTCCGTGCCACCTTGAGGATACGACTGTAGCTACGTGCCGACAGCCCCAGCTTGTCGGTGACCATCTCCAGCAGTTTCTGCCCCTGGTCGTCCACCGGGCAGAATTTGCGGATATGCCGGGCGGCCATGGCGGCGTTGGCGTGCAGGCCATAGGGAGCAAGACGCTCGCGCTGGATCGTGCGGGCTTTTTCTACCCGGGCACGGATGGTTGCCGAAGATTCCCCTTCGACCGGATCGGCCAGATCCTTGTGCGGCACCCGTGGGACATCGATCTGCAGGTCGATTCTATCCAGCAATGGTCCTGACAATCGCCGCCGATAACTTTGGATGTCGTGCGGTGTACAAGTACATAAGTTACTGAAATCACCGAGAAATCCGCATTTGCAGGGGTTTGAACATCTTTTACAAGTATTCCAACTCACAGAATACCCCGCACAAAATCGAAATTCCCCTTAAAATCCAGTCACCTGAAGAACTCGTCAAAGAACCCGTTACTCTCGGCGATCACATGCGTCGCCGCCGATTAGAGCTTGGATTGTACCAGAAAGATGTCGCAGCACAGATTGGAGTGACCACCTCCACCATCTGGAATTGGGAAAATAACTGGTCATCGATCACATTGAGTTGTATGCCAAAAGTCATCGAATTCCTCGAATACAATCCCGTCCCCTTCCCCGAGGACCTGATGGAAAGGCTGGCCTGGTACAAGCAAGTCAAGGGGCTGTCTTTGGAACAGCTTGGCGCTGAAATGGGCCGTGACCCCGAGCAATTGTCCGACTGGCTGAGCGGTCGACATAACCCTTGTCGACGAAATCGGGAAGCAATCGAAAACTTTTTGAAAAAGAACGAAGAGAAAACCGACACAAAGCAGATTTAATATTTTTTTTGCTGGCAAGTCATCTCTGGTAATTTCGGTATTCTTGATAGACGACCGCACCGAGAATCAGTAGCCCACCCAGAATAGCGTTGGGCTGTGGCTGCTCTCCACGAAACAGTAGCGCCCACAACACGCCCAGAACAGGGATGAGAAGAAGAAAAATCCCGAGACTTCCTGCCTGTTCCTTTTGCAGCAACCAGAACCAGGCGCAGGTAGTAACCGCAGAGTTGAATATGCCCAGAAGTACCAAAATAGCTAAAAACTCGGAACTCCATTGAATATTAGGTTCAGAGATGCCGACCGAGATCAGCAAGAGGGCGGCACCACCGACAATAAGTTGCCAGCCCGAAAAAGCCAGCAGTGACCTCGCCAGCTTTAAGTGGCGGCCAAGAACAGTGCCGATTGCTGCCGCGAGAGAGGTGGTCAGCGCCAGTAGTGTTCCGGTCAGTAGTAGGTTGTCCTGTCCCGCAGCTGAGGGCAATATAATAATCAGGATACCGATCAATCCGCAGCCGAGTGCGATTAGTTGCTGCCGGGAAAGGCGTTCGTTAAGAAACATAAATGCGATCAGGGCGATAAAAAAGGGCTGGGCATTCCCCAGAATCGACGCCAGCCCCGCTCCAGCAAAGCTTGGACTTAGAAACATAGACCCGAACGTGAGAGTGGTCGCGGTCAATGCAACCAAAGGGATCCATTTCCAGAGTTTTTTCGCAGGGATGATCGGCTGACCCGAGAGCCAGGCAACAAGCAGGATGAAGGTTCCTCCCAGCACGGTTCGGACACCACCAAAGGCAAGCGGCGGTGCCGCCTGTAGCCCGCGTAAAATCAACAGGTAGCAGGCAGAGGAAACAAGTACAATGTACGCTAGGATGACGAGTTTCGTCGTTTGGCCAGCAGACAGGCCTGCGATGGCATATCTGGGATTCAAATCGTTACCCTTCCACTGCGGTCTGATGCTGACTCAACAACGGTCACCCAGAATCCTCGTGATCGGAGAGATCCTGTGAAACATCCGCAAGTTGCCGCCATTGACCCCAGCGAGGGATAAACATAGGCACTTGCCGCCGATATGCGCGGTAGGCGTCGCCAAACCGGTCGATCATCTGCGCTTCCTCACGATACGCCAGCCAGACGTAGACGAGCACAATCACCGGGAACAGTCCGACCGAGAACAGCGTTGGCCAGTGCACCACACCTTCGCCGAACAGCGCAATGAACAAGCCGGTGTACTGAGGATTTCGCACATAAGCATAAAGCCCGTCAGTAACCAGTCTATCTTCTTTGCGTGCCCGGTGCACCTGACGCCAGCCCTGGATGAAAAGACCGATGCCGATGAAGGCGAGCGCGTAGCCCAGCAACATTGAGACGAACATGCCGGCCTCGCCCAGCCCGACCAGCGTGGACCAGAGGTTGGCGCTGACGTACTCGCTGTCGAGACCAAAGAAACGCACCAGCAGATAAATGGTGAGCGGGAAGCCGTACATCTCGGCGTATAGCGCGATGATAAAGGCCTGCACCACCCCGGCGCCTGCCCACTCGCGCCAATTCTTCGGCGCAAAATAACGATAGAAAAACCAGGAGATCAACACGATGACGATAATCGCAAGGCCCCATGCTCCACTATGACTGAACGATTCATTCATCTCTCAACTCCAAAGTCTTCGCAGACGGTTTGTGACGAAAATTTGCGGCAAAGACGTCGTGTACACGGGTGTGACCTGCTGGCCAAACTCATCGCCGAAACGCGATATGCAATGCCCCGACATTCCGCCAGATTAGCAGGTGATCTGTAGGCGTGTCGGTGCTCAGCCATTCTGATCTCCGGTTTTATCCGCCGGCCAAGCCGCAAACGCCAGGAAGTAAAGAAAAATGAGATTAATAACAGGAAACAGGATCAGGATACCCGCCCAGCCCGGATAGCCGGTGCGCTGGCAGATACGCCAGACCGGGATGACGACTGCAACAGCAATGACCAGCATCCACAGCCAGTGCCCTGCCCACATCGTGTCATAATACATGTGATTCCCCATCATGGTCATAACCTCCGTTTCAATTTCGGTTTTCAGTGATGGTGCGCATCAGATTCCTCTTGATCAGACTGTCTGGCTCCCGCCGTCTTTTTCAGGAAAATCAGCTCGCCGACCGCTATGACGACCATCGTGACAACGGCAACACCAATCACAAAGGGGTCGGAATTCAGTTTGACCCAGACAAAACCTCCGAGGGCGAGTAAATCGAGCACAATGGCGGGGGCGGGCACCCAGACCCTGGCCTTGATGTCCTCGCGCAGATAGCGGATAACGCCCCAGTGAATGGCAATGTCCATGATCAGGTAGAACACGATACCCAGTGCCGCGATCCGGGAAAGGTCAAAGAATGCGGTCAGGAACAGGCCGAGCACCACCGTATAGACCAGTGTGTGCTTCTGGATACTGCCTGGCATACCAAAGTGACTGTGGGGAACCAGCTTCATTTCCGTCAGCATCGCCAGCATGCGCGAGACTGCAAAAACACTGGCCAGAAGGCCACCGGCGGTGGCCATGATGGCGATGGCCACAGTGAACCAGACGCCATAATCGCCCAATGCCGGCCGGGCTGCAGCGGCAAGGGAGTAATTCTGGGTCGCGACGATTTCGGCGAGTGAAAGATTGCTCGCAACGGCGAAACCGACCAGGGTGTAGATCACCACGCACGCGGCAATGGAAATCATGATGGCGCGACCAACATTACGATGGGGATCTTGCACCTCCGAGCCGCTGTTGGTGATCGTTGTGAATCCCTTGAACGCCAGTATTCCGAGCGCAGTCGCCCCCAGGAAATTGCCAATGGTTCCGGCTTCTCCCGTGCGGGAGAAGTCGACGGAGATACTATCGGCAATCCAGACACCCACAATTCCAAAGATCAGTATCCCCACGATTTTCAGAATACCGATAAAGGAGGCCACGCCCTGAATCAGACTGTTGCCTGACAGGTTGATCAGAAAGACCACCAGGAGGAGTGACACCCCGAGAATGGGCACCATGCGACCACTCGCGTCTCCGCCGAAAAGCTGCATGGTATAGGCACCGAACGTGCGGGCAAGAAAGCTTTGGGCGATCACCATTGAAAAATACATCAGCAGTGCATTAAAGGCCGTCGGCAGCCGGTCTCCGTAGGCCTTGTGCAGATACATGCCGATACCACCGGCGGACGGATAGGCGTTAGAGATCTTGATGTAGGAATAGGCGCTAATAGCGACAATTACGGCCGCGGCCAGAAACGCCAGCGGAAAGAGAACCCCCGTCATCTGCGCCATCTGCCCGGTCAGCGCAAAGATGCCGGCGCCTATCATGACACCGGTTCCCAGCATGACCGTCCCCGCCAACGTCAGGCTGCCTTCGCGGTACTGCGTCGTTCTGTCATCATTTTTAGCCATGAAAGCTCCGGTTGTTTATAAGTTCGATCTTGATCGATTCCATGTACGAATTCACCTAACGTCGTCCGGCACGCTTATTTATAGAGAAAACTTGCGCAGCCGCAAGGCGTTGCTGACCACCGAGAGCGAACTGAAGGCCATAGCGGCACCGGCGATCATCGGGCTGAGCAGGATGCCGAAAAAGGGATAGAGTATTCCGGCGGCAATGGGCACGCCGGCAGCGTTGTAGATGAAGGCGAAAAACAGATTCTGGCGGATATTGCGCATGACCGCACGGCTGAGGCGCAGGCCGCTGACAATACCTCGCAGGTCGCCCTTGACGAGAGTCAACCCAGCGCTCTCGATGGCGACGTCCGTACCGGTGCCCATGGCGACGCCTACATCAGCCGCAGCGAGGGCGGGGGCGTCGTTGATTCCGTCACCCGCCATGGCAACGCGATATCCCTTGTCCTTCAATTCGTTGACGATACGCTGTTTGTCCTCAGGAGAGACTTCGGCATGCACTTCGTCGATCCCCAGCTCTTTGGCCACGGCTTTGGCGGTACGCGGATTGTCCCCCGTGCACATGACCACGGTGATCCCCATTGCGTGCAGCGACTCGATGGCCTCTTTCGAGGTCTTTTTGATCGGATCGGCGATGGCGATGAGACCGAGCAGCTGATCGTCGCGTCCGGCCCAGATCACTGTCTTGGCCTCGCCTTGCAGACGCTCTGCCTCCTGCGATAGCGCGTCGGGGATGGTAATGTTTTTCGCTTCGAGGAAGCCCCGTTTGCCGATTCGAATCATCTTGCCCTCGACCCTGGCCTGGACACCGCCACCGGTCGTGCTCTCGAAATCTGTGATATCCGGCAGTTCGAGCCCTTCTTCCTTCGCCTTATCGACAACAGCCCGGGCGAGAGGGTGTTCGGACTGCGCCTCGACGGCCGCCGCCAGGCGCAGCAAGTCGCCGGGCTCAACGCCGTCCGGCGATTGCGCATCGACCACCGATGGCTTGCCTTCGGTGAGCGTGCCGGTCTTGTCGGTAATGAGGTGGGTGACTTTCTCGGCGCGCTCGATGGCTTCGGCGTTTTTGATCAGGATGCCGCTTTGGGCGCCCTTGCCGACCCCGACCATAATCGACATGGGTGTGGCCAGACCCAGTGCGCAGGGGCAGGCGATGATCAGCACGGAGACGGCCACGACGATGGCGTAGGACATGGCCGGCGCGGGGCCGAAGGCGGCCCAGACGCCGAAAGCGATCAGCGCGGTCAACACGACCGCAGGCACAAAATAGCCCGCGACCTGGTCGGCCAGTTTCTGGATTGGTGCCCGACTGCGTTGGGCTTCGGCAACCATTTTCACGATTTGCGAAAGCATGGTCTCCTCACCTACGGCCTCAGCACGCATAATGAAGCTGCCCGTTTGGTTGACCGTAGCGCCGATCACCTTGTCGTCTTCGCCTTTCTCCACGGGGATCGGCTCGCCGGTGAGCATGGATTCGTCGATGGTGCTCTTGCCGTCGAGAATGACGCCGTCGAGGGGAATTTTTTCGCCGGGACGCACGCGCAGACGGTCGCCCTTTTGAATCACATCAATCTCCACCTCCTCTTCTTCACCGTCATCCTTGAGTCGATGCGCGGTTTTGGCCGCGAGATTGAGCAGACTCTGAATCGCTTGACCGGTCTGCCGACGGGCGCGGGCTTCGAGCCATTGCCCGAGCAGGATGAGGGTGGTGATGACCGCGCCAGCTTCGAAATAAAGCGCGACCTCACCCTGCCTGCGGAAGGATTCCGGGAAGAGGTCGGGAAACAGAACCGCCATGACACTATAAGCATAGGCGGCACCGACCCCCAGCATGATCAGGGTGAACATGTTCAGGCTGCGGTTGACGATCGATTGCCAGCCGCGGGTGAAAAAGAGGCTGCCCGCCCAGAGGATGACCGGTGTCGCCAGAACCAGTTCCAGCCAGCCCTGCAGCCGCGCCGAAAGGTACCCTTCAAAGGAGAGCCCGGGGATCATGCTGTCGAAAGCGAGCAGCAGCACCGGCAGGGTCAGCACACCGGCGACCAAAGTCTTGCGTTTCAAACTGCGAATCGCCGCTTCTTCCTCTTCGTCGTCCTCAGCGGAGGCAGCCATCGGCTCCAGGTCCATGCCGCACTTGGGGCAGCTGCCCGGCCCCTGCTGGACAATTTCGGGGTGCATCGGGCAGGTATATTCCCGCGACGCGTCCGCCGGATCGGCTGTCTTCGGCTGCGGATGGAGGTAGGCCTCCGGGTCGGCGGCAAATTTCTCCCGGCACTTGCTGGAGCAGAACAGGTACTCTGTCCCCTCGTGGGTATGAGAGCCGGCGTTTTTCTCTGCGCTGACGGTCATGCCGCAAACCGGGTCCTTGGCAGGGTTTTTTACATAGGCTTCGGGATCAGCCGTGAACTTCTCTCGGCATTTCTCCGAGCAGAATGCGAAGGTTCCTCCCTGCCATTGGGCTGTTCCCCCTTTGGCCTCAAGGGTTGTTTCCATGCCGCAAACCGGATCTCTCATAACTCAGACCTTTCCTGTAAAATAGAGGCTTATTGAAACAAGCTTTCCAGATTGCCAGACGCCTCGCCCGAACGCGCCTGCTTCAACTGCTCGTTGGTCAGAACTTTATGGGCATCGCTTATGGCCTGCAGATGACGAACCTGAATATCGCCTTCGAGTTTCTGGATTTTGCGAACCAGAGCTTCTGCGTCCTTCAGTGTCCAGTTGTCGCCAGAAAGCAAGTCAGCGAGATCGAGTCGGGCGATCTTCGCCTCGGCGGCGTTACGAATGTTGTCCTTGCGGCAATCCATGTGAAGAGTCTTTAGTTTGCTGACCTGGTCAGCGGAGAGACCCAACTCATCGACACGGTCCAGGTAGAACATGTGCGCCATGCGCTGTTCCATCATCCCCATTTTCCCGGCGCTCATCATCTTACCCATGCCTGCGTCCATCATGTCGCCCATTCCCTCACCCATCATTCCCATCATCTGCGACATGGAACCCGCATCAGCTGCAGCCATACAGGGCATCTGGGCCATTCCCTGCGGATTCATCTTTCCCTGCTTGGAGGTTGTCGCAGCGGACTGCGCTCCAGCGGGGTGGTGCGCTTCATGCTCAGATGCAGCCAGGCTGGAAATGACGGTGGTCCCGATGTAGACACTGATCAGAACAGCGGTGAACAATACTCTTTTCATGATGGTCTCCTCTATCGTTGTAATCGTTTGATGTTTATCTTTGCTCTGAAAATCAGGCAAAATACGGTTCGGATTAATGCTTATGCTCGACTTTGTTCTCGTTGATTTCCTGTTTCTGTTCTTTCTTGTGACCACCGCAGCAGCCACCTTTACGCATCATCATAATGAAGAATGCGCCGATTGCCAGGTACCAGAGGATGTCTGTCAGTGTCGGGTTCATAAATCACCTCGTTTTGTGGTTAATGATGACACTCATGGCTGTCATCTGTAGCCAAAGCCTTCAGAATTGGACATTCGGCAATCGGTCCATGTCCGTCACAGCTTTCGTCTAATTGTTCCAGGGCTTTCAGCATCCGACTGAGGTCCTGAATTTTACCCCGTATATCCTCGATCTTCTCCTCGGTTTTCGCTTTTACATCGGCTTTGGAAGCCACCGGGTCATGGCTCAACTCCAAGAGTTCCTGGATCTCGCCCAAGGAAAAGCCAAGCCTCTGTGCTTTTTTGATAAACCGCAGCCGGTCTGCGGCCTCCAAAGGATAAACGCGGTAATTGGATTCCGTTCGTGTCGGTTCGGCGATCAGTCCACGGCGCTCGTAAAATCTGATGCTGTCAATACTGACGTCTGCTTTTTTGGCCAACTTGCCGATGGTGAGGGAATGCAGCATTTTTTTGTCTCCCGATTTTGAAATTTGTTTGTTGTGATGACCTTGATGACTCAACCCTAAACCCTTGACTATAGACCAGAGTCAAGACAAAAAAGCAAATTGTAGGTTTTTTTCGTGTCACCGTTGGATATCCCACAATTTTCGTCCCAACCTACTGAATTTACGACCTGTACCTCTGACCTCGCAATTGATATGCCGATAAAACGAAAGGGGGGAACATTAAACTAAACAATAGGATGGGAAGTCTCCTATTCGGCTGCAAACCAGAAATTCTCGGCAACTTGGTGGTCATTGCTCATCGCAGGAATGGGCAGTGGCGGACGTTCCTTCCGGTTTTTCACAGATTTCTTTTACGACCAAAATCGTCTCCGACGAACCGGAAGAGAAACTGCGACAATTGGCCGAAATGGTTGGGAAACACTGCCCGGTGATGGATTCTCTGATGCGAAAAATCGCTGTCTCTGGTAAGGTCGAGGTATTAAAGAGTTGTGAAACTTCCGAGCCGCCCAGGGTTGTCCTGAGTGAAATAGCAAGTGACCAGGGACGCCACGTCCCAAAGGCTGTTCCCTGTCCATGAAAGAGAGAACTATCATGATCGAAATTCGATTTATGTGCCGGCTCACCCTGTTCGCGTTGTTATTGGTAATCGCAGCTGTCGGTTCGGCGATGGCTCACGGCAAGGAGAAGCATTCGGAAAAAACAAAGATGGACCCGCACATGCAAGCGATGATGGCGGTCAAGGAAAAAGTGCCCGAGGAATACCGGATTATGGAGCGAACCCCAGTTGTTCCAGATGTGGAGTCCCTGGCAAGGGGCAAAGAGTTGTTCGTGCAGAACTGTGCTGTCTGTCACGGCGAAAAAGGGGACGGCAAGGGACCGGCAGCGGCAGCCTTACCGACCCCGCCTGCCAACTTTCTCGACACCCATCACAGCGGCATGTACAACCCCGGTGAGAAATTCTGGATCATCGGCAACGGCACCGAAGCGACCGGCATGCCCCCCTTCCCCGGGCTCGGTGCAGCCGACCGCTGGCACCTGATCAACCACATCCTGTCCCTGCAGCAGACTGAAACGGTTGAGGATCTTTTTACAAAGGAAGAGAAGAGGCACCACGACTGAGCGTTGGCTTTATGCGGGGACTCATCATCGCCCGGTTGCCCGCTGACCTCAGAGCGCCGCAATTACCCGCTGCAGTTTGTCCCGCACCTGTCCGGCAACCGCCCAGAGTTCCGGGTTGTCAATCGCCTGCATCGAGGCGAGGGGATCAACGGCTGATACTTCGATGACCCCTCCCGTCAGCTCACGCAGAATGACATTGCAAGGCAGCATGGTGCCGATTCTTGGTTCAACCTGTAAAGCCTGGTGTGCAAATTGCGGGTTACAGGCGCCGAGAATTTTGTAGGGTGTAAAATCAACTCCCAGTTTCTTTTTCAGAGTCGCCTGCACATCGATCTCGGTCAGGATCCCGAACCCTTCCTCCGCCAGCTTGCTGATCACCAGCGTTTCAGCTTCCGCGAAAGCCATGTTCAATTGTCGACTGAAATGATAGTCCATAGAATCATCTCCTCCCCAAACAACTTTTTTCAGTTTCAGAAGCGGACCTGTAAGCCTGCCCCCCAGCGATAATCTGAGTGCCACTGCGCCCGCAAAGAAAAATCCTTTGTGAGTGTGTAGGAGATCCCCCCAATGTACTCCCAGTAGCTGTCGGTATCGTATTGCACCAGTCCGTCCAGGGACAGGCGCGGCATGAGCTCGAACATTCTGGCAACGGTCACCCGGGCCTCGCCGTCGCTGCCGACAAAGGCGCTGGTTTCCAGCATGAACGGCAACAGGTAGCGCAGGCCGGCTACCGCCCGGTCCTCTTCAATGGCGTTACCGATATCGGCACCGGCAAAGACAGTGAAAAACCGATTGATGTAGCGATCCCAGGTCAGCAACGCCTCCCATTCGGTCTCATCGACCTGCCCCCAGCCGATTTCCCACTCGGCACTCAGATTGTTGCGGGTGTTCGCGGTTGTGACGAACCCTTCGCTCATGTTGCTGAGAATCTCCGCCTGGCCCCAGGCGTACGAGGAATCCTGGTAGAGCTTCGGCCTGATTGCCGCCAACTGGGGATTCAAGGTGAAATTTTCATAGCTGACCACCCGGGCCATGCCGCTCTTCATATGGTAGAGAAGATGGCAGTGGAAGAACCAGTCGCCGACCTCGTTGGCGTCGAACTCGATGACCGTGGTTGACATGGGGGCGACATCGACGGTGTGCTTGAGGGGGGCGTGATCCCCCTGGCCGTTGAGGACCCGGAAGAAGTGGCCGTGTAGGTGCATCGGGTGGTGCATCATGGTGCGGTTGATCATGATGAAGCGCACCACCTCACCTTCCCGGATGCGGATGGCATCGCTCTCCGAAAGAGGCTTGTTGTTGAGGAACCAGACGTAGCGCTCCATATCGCCGTCGAGGGTCAGACGGATTTCGCGAACCGGCTTGCCGGCCGGCAGGGAGGTGGAGCGGGGCGCGCGGAGCTTTTCATAAGGGGGCCAGGGGCGCGCGGCGCTCATGCCGTCGACTGCCAGCGGTCCCGCAGAGGAAACATCGGCAGCCAGGGGGCGAAAGTTTGAGCCAAAGCGTTTGCCGCTATGGCCAGCCGCAATTTCCCCTGTCGGTGCGTTCTGCATGGCCGGCAGCATATGCCCTGCATGCTCCGTCCCGCGCCCTTTTGCCAGTGATGTCACAGCCGTTTGCGGCTCGTCAAACAGGGACTCCAGCTCCGCTTGAGGAACCTCTTTAGACATACTGCCTGCCCTCATCTCTTGACTGCTGTGATCCATCCCGGGCATGACCATTGGCGCCATGCCGGAACCATGGTCCATCCCCTCCATCTCCATCGACATCCCTGCCATGCCCGGGGTATCGAATTTGCCGCCCCTGACCTCGTTGTCGCTCATCCCCATGGTCCCGGCTGGCGTCAGGACGAAGACCTGCCGAAGGCTGGCGCTCCCCATCCCCTGGTAGAGGTTCGGCTTCGGGATATCCGGCGCGGCGTAACGCTCTCCGGCGCCGAGCCAAATCGAGGCGTAGCCGGAGCCGTCCTGGGCGGTGGCGCGCAGTTCAAAGGCGCCGTCTGCCGGAACCCTGACCAGCACATCGTAGGTTTCAGCGATAGCAATCAAAAAGCGGGTTTCCTCAACGGGTTCAACCGGCTGCCCGTCGGCGGAGATGATGGTCATCGGTCCGCCGCTGTATTCCAGATAAAAGTTGGTTCCGGCACCGCCGTTGACGATCCGCAGGCGGAGCGTTTTACCACCCGCATCGGCCATGGTCAGTTCCGGTTGTCCATTGGCCAGAAAGCGGTCGTAGGAGATGTCCGCGATGTCCATGGCCGGCATCCGCTGCAGTTCCCGGGCGAAATAGTCGCCCAGCATGCCCAGTTTCATCGCTCCAAAAATGCTCTGGGCGCTCCCCTTTTCGAGCGCCATCCAGTCGCTCCCCCGTTTCAGGGTGCGCAGCACCTCGTGCGGTTCGACATCGGTCCAGTCCGACAGCATCACCACCCGATCGAGATCAGCGGTATGGTCTTCTGATCGCGGCAGAATCTTGATGGCACCGTAAACCCCGCTCTGTTCCTGCAGACTGGTATGCGAATGGTACCAGTAGGTGCCGCTCTGACGGATGGGAAATTCGTAAGTAAAAGTTGATCCGGGGGCAATCGGCGGGAAACTGACCAACGGCACCCCGTCCATCTCCGGCGGCACCAGAACTCCGTGCCAGTGCACTGAAGTCTCGATCGACATGGCGTTATGCACCCGGATACGCGCCAGATCCCCTTCGGTAAACTCCAACACCGGACCGGGGATGCCGCCGTTAACGGTCATCGCCTGTGCGGGGCGGCCGCTGTAGTTGACTTCATTTTCGGCAATAGTGAGGTCATATTCGACGGTTGCAGCTCTCGCCCATACGGGGCTCAGTAGCGTGGCTAACAGTAAAATCGTCGCGAGAGCTTTTTCTACGTGAAGAAACATCTGACGCCTCCTTGAATTTGCAAACTCAATAGATCCGCAAGGGGAAGGTCAAGCCCCGGATCTTTTTATTGGCATGATAGCTGTATAACAATAGCATGCCTCCTTTCAAATGGTACCTGCGTCCTGAGCATGACAGTAAAAGGTTCAATTTTTTTTATCAGGCTCATAATCCCGAATCTTGGGGTCAAATAGCTTAAATACTGGGACGAAGCAGAAAGGTCCATTTGTTCAGGGGGTGAAAGGTGTCGCTGACTACAGAAGGCTCTCAGAATGCGCGCTGTAGAATATCCGACGGTGCATTGAAGAAATTCCCTCAAATTCAACCCTAGTATGGCGATACCCTTGGGGTGGTGCTTTGAACGTGGAGCCAATAAAAAAAACTTTTGAAAGGGAAAATCGATGGTGATTCGTATTCGGTACCCAGACGGCCGCTTCGACATGGTTAAAGCGACTCGGCTTAACACTTTGATTGAAACTGAAGAGATAGAAGGATTTAAGCGCGCAAGTGGCTGGGTTGTTCTCGGCAGAGACCCTGTTCGAGGACAAGGTAATGACGAATTTTATCACGGTACCGAAAGGCGAGGGACGGCAGCCACAGATGTGTTGAGCAGCAGTGAAAACTTCTCGAAAAAACTTTTTCCTGAGGCTGCGGGTGTGTTGTGAAACCAGTATCTTCAATTTTCCTGAATTGATGTAAGGAAGCCCACGGGCCTTTACCTCCGTGGGAACGACCGAAATCCATTCAAGGGCTTTTGTCAAAGACAGGTTTTTTATGAATCTAACTCATATTAACTGCCTCGGTTGTGGAGCGCCAGTCAGCAGAGCGTATAAATTATGCTCACGATGTTGTCAGCTTCTGGGCGTGCACAGTCCATCTGAAGTGTACACCAAAAAGTCTGATCATACGGAAGTGCCGCCGCATGCAGATATGGACTTTGCCCTCTGGTTTTCCCTCCTCAGCCTCAGCTCAGTTTTCGTACTTGGGTGGTTAGCGCTGATAATAGTGGCACCGATTGGGTTTGAGCTTAGTCCGCTGATGGAGTGCCTTCGTTAGCTGTTCGGTTTTCTCGATGACAGATTCAAACCACCATTAACGCTTAAAGGAGATCAGATGAAAAAGTTCTTTCTAGTCGTCGGAGTTTTGTTGCTTATAGGATTCACTCTTACCTTAACAGGTTGTGTTCATTTTCCATGGCACGGCATGGGCCATTAGAGAATTGAACTCTCTCGAAAAAATAGAACAATCCCGGGAAGGTGATTGTGATCCACCATATATGGAAATATCGTCAAGTTAATTCTCGATCCAACCCCCGATACTGAATTGCTTCGGCCAAATGCGGTTCCCGGATATTTTCTTCCCCCGCCAGATCGGCAATCGTCCGCGCCACCTTGAGAATGCGGCTGTAAGATCGTGCCGACATGCCAAGCTTATCAACCACCATCTCCAGCAGTTTTTGCCCCGCTTCGTCGAGCTGGCAGAACTTGCGGATATGCCGGGCGGCCATGGCGGCGTTGGCGTGGAGACCATAAGAGGCTAGTCGCTCCCGTTGGATCGTGCGGGCCTTTTCTACCCGGGCGCGGATGATGGCTGATGATTCTCCCTCGACCGGATCGGCCAGATCCTTATGTGGCACCCTTGGGACCTCAATCTGAAGATCAATTCTATCGAGCAGTGGGCCGGAAAGGCGTTGCCGATAACGTTGGATGTCGTGCGGTGTACAAGGACATAAGTTACTGAAATCACCGAGGAATCCACACTTGCAGGGGTTTGAACATCTTTTACAAGTTTTCCAATTCACCTGAAACCCCGCACAAAATCGAAATTCCCTTTAAAATACAGATACCTAAGGAGCTTACCGAAGAACCGATCACCCTCGGTGATCACCTGCGCCGCCGCCGTATCGAGCTTGGCTTGTACCAAAAAAATGTCGCCGTTCAGATTGGAGTGACAACCTCCACCATCTGGAATTGGGAAAATAACTGGTCGTCGATCACATTGAGCTGCATGCCGAAAGTCATCAAGTTTCTCGGCTACAACCCGATCCCCTGCTCTGAAGACCTGTTGGAGAGACTGGCCTGGTACAAGCAGGTCAACGGGCTGTCTTTGGAACAGCTTGGAGCTGAAATGGACCGTGATCCCGAACAGCTGGCCGACTGGTTGACGGGAAGACATAATCCTTGTCGACGGAACAGGAGGACGGTTGAGCTATTTTTATCAGGTCACGCCCAAGAGCCTGGCGCGGTCCAGCGGTGAGGAGCTGCCTTGTCGGAAGAGAGTGCTGCGGCAAGTGATTGAATGAATTCTTTTCTGGCAAGGACGACTTCAGAGAAGCTATGAGGAACGTGATCCTGCCAAAGGCGTTTATGGAACACTGCCTACTGAGTCAAATAAGTCGAGTAAACGCCTCAGAATTTGAGTTGAATAGGCCTTCCCTCCCGTTTGGAAACAGGTGATTTTCGACTGACGAGCTGAAATAATGCCATTTTTCGACGAGAAGAAATGATTTTCGACTTATGGAGAAACGTTGGAACAAATGATTTTTTTATGAGCAGGCTGGCAGACATGCGGTAGCTCTGCACGAAATAAATACGCCTTTAACACGCCCAAACGGACATGAGAAAGAAATCCAATTTAACGACAAGGCGCGTCATCACGCCGGGTCCCGGACAAGATCACCGTGGGCACCAAACGTATGAAAACCAACTCGCCGACAAGCTCTACAAGAGTCTGGGTTACAATGACGGCAGGTGTTTCCACCCATGCATCCGGCAAGGCCAGGGCAAGCGGCAGCACCACCAAGGAATTGCGCGTCACCGAGCTAAAAATCAGTGCCCTGCCGGCCTTGGTATCCAGACGATAGACCTGCGCTGTCCAGCGTGCGAGGAGCGGCATAATGGCCATGAAGGCAATGTAAAGCGGTACAGCCTGACCAACGATAGGCAGGTATTCCCCGATTCTGTCGATCTGGGACGCCACAACGAGAATCAGGGTAAGCGCCATAAATGGCACCGGAAGCCACCCGGTCGCGACAAGCCAGGCTTGACCACTTTTCTTGCGCTTGGTCCAAATCTCGCTTGCCAGGGCCAGACCCAGAGGCAAAGCGATGAGCAAGAGAAATGCCTGCAGGAATGGTTCGGCGCTCATGACCCGTGCGGCCTGTCCACCCATAAATAACCACAGATACGCAGGCAGTAAGAGCATCTGAATCAAAAGCAGCATAGGGGTAGCCGCAAGCACAAGCCGCGCATTACCCTGACCGAGATGGGTAAAAACGATGACGTAGTCGATGCACGGAGTGAGCAGCACCAGATACACTCCCAGTAACAGTGGAGGGTATTCCGGTAAAAATTGCGACAATCCCCAGACCAGAGCGGGCACGATGACAAAATTGACGGTCAGCAGGGCTCCGGCAAATCGCCGGTTGACAAACGCCTGACGCAGCTGGAGGAAAGGAATCTGCACAAACATTCCGTAGAGCATGATGGCCAGCACGGGCGAGATCAGCAGTTCCAGACGCGCGCTCCAGACGGGTTGCCACAAGCCGAACCCTGCCCCGGTGGCCAGCGCCCCGGCATATAGCCAGACTTGATTTTCTTCCAGATTTTCTCTTGTCATCATTCCTGCAAACAGAGACATCAGCTCTGAACAGCCCCTGGCCCAAAGTCATTCAACAGTCGCAGGCTGTTGAACACAACCAGCAGCGTCGCCCCCATGTCGGCGGCAATGGCCATCCAGAGCGTGGCCATTCCGAACAGAGTCAGGACGATGAACACCGCTTTCAGCCCCAATGCGAAGCCGATGTTCTGCTGGATGTTGCGTAATGTCCGGCGGGAGTGACGGATCAGCCAGGGCAGCTTGGACAGGTCATCGCTCATCAGGGCCATGTCGGCCGTTTCCAGGGCTGCGTCGGTCCCCATGGCCCCCATGGCGATCCCGAAGGTCGCCGCCGCCATGGCCGGGGCGTCGTTGATGCCGTCGCCAACCATGGCCACGGTATTGTTTTCACGCACCAGCCGCCCGATCGCTTCGACCTTGTCTTCGGGCAGAAGTTCGCAGTGGTATTCCTCGATCCCGGTCTCGGCCGCAATCGCCCTGGCCGTACCGGCATTATCGCCGGTCAGCATGACGATCCGAGCGACCCCCGCGTCCCGGATTTCAGCGATGATGCGCGGGATATCTTCGCGCAGGCTGTCGGCGATGCTGATCAAGCCGCAGACATGGCTGTCGTTGCCGATCGCGACGACCGTATGGCCGGCGTCTTCCAGTTCTTCCGCCCGGGCATGAATCTCCGGGGTCTCCTGGCCTTTCTCGTGCAGCATCCGGTGACTGCCGACCCAGAACAACCTTCCCCCGATGCTCCCTTCGCCGCCTTTGCCGGGAAACGCCGTGAACTGCTCCGCCGGTTCAACTTCGATGCCGGCTTCGCGCGCTTTGCGCAAAATCGCCCTGGCCAGCGGATGCTCGCTGCCGGTTTCCAGCGCCGCAGCCCGCTCCAGCAGTTCCGATTCGCTGTGGCCATTCAGGGTGACCAGACGCTGCACTTCGGGTTGGCCGGTGGTGAGTGTCCCGGTCTTGTCCAGAGCCAGGACCTTAAGCCGCCCGGCTGCCTCCAGATAGAGCCCGCCCTTGATCAGCACCCCGTGGCGGGCGGCGGCGGTCAGCGCCGAAACGATGCTCACCGGGGTGGAGATCACCAGCGCGCAGGGACAGGCGATGACCAGCAGCACCAGGCCGCGATAAACCCCCTCAGACCAGGACAATCCGGCCAGCGGTGGCGACAGCAAGGCAAGGGCTACTGCGAGAACCAGCATGACCGGTGTGTACCGGGTGGAGAACCGATCCACCCACTGCTGACTGTTGGCCCGTCGGGTCTGGGCGCTTTCGACCATGTGAATGATGCGCGCCAGGGTGGTTTGGTCGGCGCTGCGGTCGGCGCGAAACTCCAGGGTCCCGTCCTGATTGATGGTGCCGGCGTAGACCTGGTCGCCCGGTTCTTTGGCGACCGGCATCGACTCGCCGGTGATCGGCGCCTGGTTCACAGAGGACCGGCCGCTGACCACTTCGCCATCCAGCGCAATCCGCTCACCCGGGCGGACCAGAACGATCGCGCCAAGGGGGACCTCCTCGACAGGCTTTTCGTGGATGTCGTCGTGCTCCGAACATCGGTAGCGGGCCGTGGCCGGGGCGAGATCGAGCAGGGCACCGATGGCATTGCGTGCCCGCTCGACGCTCCACTGCTCCAATAACAAAGAGAGAGCAAACAGGAAGGCGACGGTGGCCGCCTCAAACCACTCGCCGAGGATGAAGGCTCCGATCACTGCCGTCACCATCAGGAAGTTCATGTCCGGCCGCAGTCGGCGGGCAGCCTGCAGAGCCCGGGGAAGAACGTACCATGCCCCGCAAACGGCGGAGAGGAAGTAGAACAGCATGACGGCGGGCGGAAAAGCATGACTGTCACGATGGCCGCCGGACACAACGTCGAGCAGGCTGCCGTGTATGACCCCGTGGGTGACGAAGGCGATCAACAGGAAGGCTCCGCTTGCGGCGGTCATGACCAGCCTTCCGTGCTGCTGCCAGAACGTCCCCCTCTCCCGTGTCCGCCGTAGCTCCCACGGGGTGGCCTTCATGCCGGTGGCGCCGACCGCATGGACAATAGCGTCGGCGGAAAGGGCGTCGGGTTCGAACTCCACCGTCATCCGGGCATTGACAACGTCGAATTCCAGATCGATGATCCCGGGCATTCCCCCGACCTCGCGGCGCAGGATGGCGACCTCTTCGGAGCAATCCAGCCCCTGGATTCTGTAATCGATTCGTCGCGACATTTTTTATCCTCCTTTCCGAAGGAAATGTCCAATAGCCGCAATCAATGGCGATGACCGGACTTTGAGCTTCATGCGCGCGATGTTGGGAAAAATGCCCACACCTTGCGGGGCATGGGCCAATTCCATCGGAGGCTATCTGGAACAGTTATGGAGAAGTTCGCATTGATGTTTTGCAAACTATTTCATGACATTATCCCCCTTCCTTGGGTTCCTCGGAATTGAAGTGTGCGCCACTGAGAAATGGCGCCAGCCCGATGGATGATCAATTCAGGGGTATAACCGTCAGTATTTCTTCGACTATCCGCTACCCCCTGCAATCTCACTTTGGATATTTTGCGTCCAGCTCTGATTGGATCAATTGATACAACTGTTTGTAGCCAAAGGTCTGCAGTGGTTTGCCGTTGACAAAATAACCTGGAGTTTTTTGTACATTCAGTGTTTTAACGTCGGCCATGTCCTGTTCGATGATTTTTGCAATGGCAGGAGCATGCATATCATTTTTAATTTGTTCGATATCGACTCCTGCCCTGGGAAGAACGTCCCATAGTTTTTCCGGCTGATAATTGTGGTGGCTGGCCCAGACATTCTGGGTTTTAAACATAACCTCCAGGGTTTCCCAGTACTTCCCTTGCATTCTGGCGGCTTCCAGGATCTTGACAAAATTGTCAGCGCCATCATGGAAGGGAGCGTAACGCAGCACGAGTTTGATTTTGCCGGGATTGTCAGCCATGATTTTTTTGATCAAGGGAGCAAAGGATGCGCAGGTTTCACAGGCCGGATCCATAAACTCAACCAGATAAACTTTGGCATCGTCACTGCCAAGAGTTGGCGAATGATCTCTGACAAAAAGATCAGCGTTTTGTGATGCCATAAAACCGTACTTTTCAACCTGCTGGCCCTTGTAGTAGTTGCTGCCGGCAATGAAGGCAATGGCGAGGACTATGCATGTAATTCCGACAAGTGCGTACTTCATTTGGACGTTCTCCTCTTCAAAATGATTAACAGGGTTACGAGTGTTGAAAATGCGAAAAATGACATCATCGGGATCGAGACGAAACCGAACAGTTCAATATATTTTTCCGTGCAGGAAACTCCCTGTGAGCAGGGCTGGATGTTCGCGGGAATAATTCCGGCATAGAGCAGGGTGTGATAAAGGGCAATCAAGCCACCCGCGATAGTCAACGGCAGGGCGTATCTGATGACACTTTTGTCAAAAGCTGGGAAAAGACCCGCCGCAAAAATAAAAATTAAAGGGAACAGGAAAATCCGCTGATACCAGCAGAGGACACAGGGTTCATATTCCAAAACAGAACTGAAAAAGATGCTGATCGTGGCTGATACGCTGACCAGCAGCCAGCAGAGGAACAGCAGCGTCCAGTTGGTATTTGTTGCTTTGTCAGGTTGTGCCATATCTAAAGACTCCAAAGTCTGGCGATGTTGAGATAAAAAGAGCCGGCTCGTGCCGCTTTTCAGCCAGGAACTATCCCTGTACCGGGATATACCGGTAGAAAAACATGGTGATCGGCCCCAGCAGGCCGAACATGAGCATGATGCCAACCGCGATCAACATAATTCCGGTGCCGATTTCAATCTTCCGCATGTGGTTGCGCAGCCGCTTGAACACACCCAGAAATTGATGAAAGAGCAGTCCCGAGAGCAAAAAGGGCAGCCCCAGTCCCATGGAGTAGAAGGTCAACAAAATGGTACCTTCGCCGACCTGACCGGAGGTTGCCGCAACCATTAGAATCGAGGCCAGAATCGGCCCGATGCAGGGGGTCCAGCCGGCCGCAAAGGCAATTCCGATGATGAAGGTGCCAAAATAACCGGCCGGTCTTTTATGCAGGTGCACCCTTTTATCGCCGAGCAGGGCGCGAAAGGGGAACAGACCGGTGGTGTGAATGCCGAACAGCAGAATCAACAGGCCGCCGATCTTGGCCACCCAGTCCAATCCCTCGCGCAGGAGGACCTGAATCTGGCCGGAAGCGATGCCGGCAATCGCGCCGAGCAGAATAAAAATACAGGAAAAGCCGAAGACAAAGCAGAGGGTATGGAGGAAGACCGTCAAACGCACCCTGGCACCGGGGTGGGCCTCATCCAGTTGTTTGAAAGATAGACCGGTAATATAGGTCAGGTATGATGGGATCAGCGGCAACACGCAGGGCGAGGCGAAGGAGAGAATCCCGGCGGTAAAGGCGATCCAGTAAGTAATGTCGGCTGTTTGCTGTAACAATTTGCTATCCTTTGGTCAAATTTTTGAAATAGGCGACCGTTTGCGGGCTAGACCAGTCGATGACGCCGATGACCTTCTGGTCGACAATGCCGTCCTTACGGATGATGAAAGATTCCGGGAATTTGTAGACGCCGTATTGTTGCTGCACGGTGCCCCGGTCATCATGGAGGATGGTAAAATCATGGGGATTTTTCTTGAGGAAATCAGAAACCACAGCGCGACCGTCCTTCTCCACATTGATCGCCAGCAGGACAAAATTTTCGTCGGCCATCAGCTTGTTCAGCCGCGACATCGAAGGCATCTCTTCTTTGCAGGGCGGGCACCAGGTCGCCCAGAAATTCACCAGGACGACTTTGCCGCGCAATGCGGAGAGGGAGACCTTGTTGCCGTTGGTGTCTTCGAGCTGAAAGTCCGGGGCCGGATCGCCTGCAACGACTGTTGTCGTTGAGGGAAAGTTGAAGTAGTTGTAGACACCGACGCCGATAAACACGAGGAATACTATCGAGATCAAATAACGCATAATCTACCTCTCTGCTGTCACTGTTTATGATTTTTTCTGTTTTTCAGGATGCAGTTCACCCCTAAAGCCAACTATGAAAAATTGAAAAAATGCCCGCACCAGATGTGCGGGCGATATCAGGAGGAAAAACGGAGAAACTATCAGCTTCGAAGGCCGAGGTTTTTACATGCAGAGGCCTCGCCGCCAAGTGCATGGTATCGGCGCCGAGTAACCGAGCCTTCGGGCGAAACGGAATCGAGCCTGAGATGGAAAGGAACATCCTTGCACCCCTTGCGTTCCGAACTCAGTCCCGCCCCTCTTGTCGGCTTCTGTTCAACCACCGCCCCGTCAGGGGTGATCACGTCCGCCTCGATGTGGCCGGACAAGTGAACTCGGTGATGGCGACGCAGATGGGGGAGCGAGCCAACAAGGCCAATCCTCCATTTTTGCACCTTCACAGAACCCCTCATCCTCCAGCTTGTTGGAAATAGTCGGCTTGGGCGAGCCAAGCCGACCCCGTTTTCTCAGACGGCCCCTTCGCCCTGCTCGCCGTTACTGATGCGTACGGCCTTTTCGAGGTTCGCGACGTAGATCTTGCCGTCCCCCTTGAGGCCGGTGTGGGCCGCCCGTTCGATGGCGGCGACCACAGCCTCGACCAGGTCATCCCTGCAGCAGATCTCCAGCTTGACCCCCGGTGGTCGGTTGGCGAAGACATCGAGGTCAGCGTCCCGATCATGCCACCCCTTGCCAACGCCCTGCATGGAGAGGATGCTTACTCCCGTCAAGCCTTCGACTTTGCGCAGGGCAAGTATAACCTCGTTCAGTTTATGTCGTTTGATGTATGCCTTGACTTCCTTCATGGCTTAAATCTCCCTTTCGACCTTGACGGCGAACCATTTATAAAGCGCCGGAATAACCAACAATGTCAGGATGGTTGAGGTCACCAGACCACCGACCACCACCGTGGCCAGGGGCCGCTGCACCTCGCTCCCCGTACCGCTGGAAAAGAGCAGCGGGATGAGCCCCAGGGCGGTAGTGATGGCGGTCATCAGCACCGGCCGCAGGCGCAGACAGGCCCCTTTGACCGATGCTTCATCCATCGTTACTCCGTCCCGCAGCAGCTGATTGAGATAGGTGACCAGTACCATGCCGTTCTCCAGGGCGATGCCGAACAGGGCGATGAAACCGATGGAGGAGGGGACCGAGAGGTTCTGACCGGTGAGCCACAGGCCGACGATGCCGCCGACCAGCGCCAGCGGAATATTGAGCAGAATCAGGAAGGTGTTTTTGAGCGAGTTGAAGTTCATGAACAACAACAGCAGGATGACCAGCAGGGTCACCGGCACCACGAGGGCCAGGCGCTTGTTGGCCTGCTGCTGCAGCTCGAACTGCCCGCCCCAGTTGACCAGGTAGCCGGCCGGCATCTGCACCTTTGCCTCGATGGTCCGTTGCCCCTCGGCGACAAAGGAGCCGATGTCGCGTCCGCGCACGTTGGTCTGCACTGTGATGAAGCGCTGGTTATTCTCTCGGGTGATCTGGCGCGGGCCGACGATCTCCTCGATGGCGGCGAGCTGGTCGAGGGGGACCTTGGCCCCGCCGGGCGCTTTGATGAGGATATGCTTGATGGCCTCGGCATCGGCGCGGGCCTCCTCGGCAAAACGCACGAAGATGTCGAAGCGGCGGATCCCCTCGAAGATTTGGCCGGCGGTCTCGCCGCCAACGGCAGTGCGGATGACACTCTGCACATCCTCGACATTGATGCCGTAGCGGGCGATGGCCTTGCGGTCGATGCGGATACGCAGCTGCGGTGTGCCGGTCACCTGGTCCTTCTGCACGTCGGCGGCGCCGGGAATCTCCCGGATCACCGCTTCGATCTCGGCCGCCTTCTCCTTGAGCACCTCCATGTCGGGGCCGAAGATCTTGATGGCAAGCTCGGCCTTGGTGCCGGTGAGCAGCTCGTCGACCGCTGCGGCGATCGGCTGGGTGACGTTGAACTGGGCGCCGGGAAAGCCTTCGAAAGTCTCGCTGATGGCGGCGTAGAGCTCATCCGGGTTTTCGGCGCTGGTCCACTCCTCCTGCGGCTTGAGGGCGACAAAAGCTTCGGCGCTGTTGACCGGGTCGGCGTGGGCGCCGACCTCACCGCGCCCGACGCGGGTGACGACCCGGGTCACCTCGGGGAAGCGGGCCATGAGACGCTTTTCGAAGCGCTGCATGGTCTCCTTCGACTCCTCGAGAGAGATCGATGGCGCCATGGTGGCGCGGATCAGCAGATCCCCCTCGTCGAGCCGGGGGACGAACTCCGAGCCGAGTCGCGGGAAGATCAGCAGTCCTGCAACCAGCATCGCCACGGCCAGGCCCACCGCGATGGAACGATGGCGCACAAACAGGCTGACCGCCGGGCGATAAGGAAGCAGCAGCCAGCGCACGATCCAGGCCTCCTTGGCGCCTTCGCCCGCAGCCACCGATTTGGGCCGACGCATCAGCAGATGCGAGGCGACCGGGGCCAGCAGCAGGGCGTAAAGGAGCGAACCGAGCATGGCCAGCGAGACCGTGTAGGCCAGCGGTTTGAAGGTCTTGCCTTCGACTCCCTGCAGGGTGAACAGCGGCAAAAAAACGATGATGATGATGGCGATGGCGAAGATGATCGGCCTACCCACCTCGGCGCAGGCGCGGCTGACGATGGCCAGACGGGAATCGTCCGGGTCGGCCTCACGCAGCATGCGGTCGACGTTTTCCACCATGACGATGGTGGCATCGACCATCATGCCGATGGCGATGGCGAGGCCCCCCAGCGACATGAGGTTGGCGCTGATGCCGAAGACCTTCATCAGGATGAAGGCGAAGAAGATCGAGAAGGGGATGGAGAGGGCCACCACCAGGCTGGCGCGCAGGCCGCCCATGAAAATCAGCAGCACGCCGGCGACCAGCAGCACGCCGAAAATCAGTGAATCGGTGACCGTCTTCACGCATTTGCCGACCAGGGTCGCCTGGTCGTAGTAGGGGACGACCCTGACCCCTTCGGGGAGCACCTGGTTGATCTCGTCCAACTTGGCCTTGACCTCGGTGATGACGGTGGAGGTGTTGGTGCCGATCAGCTTGAGGACCATGCCGACCACCGCCTCGCCGGCCCCGTTCATGGTCGCCAGGCCGCGGCGGATCTCGCCGCCGATGACCACGTCGGCCACTTGTTCGAGGTAGACCGGCGTGCCGTCCTGGACCTTCAGCACGATACGCTCCAAGTCGTCGATCTTCTCGGCCAGGCCGACTGAGCGCACGATGTACTCCTCGGCGTTCTGGACCAGGAACTGGGCGCCGACGTTGCCGTTGTTGGCTTCGACCTTCTCGACGATCTCGCCGATGGCGAGATCAAAACGCAACAGATCGGCGGGACGCACCCGCACCTGGAACTGCTTCACCTCGCCGCCCAGGGAGAGGACCTCGGTCACGCCGGGGACGGTCTGCAGGTTGAATTTGATCAGCCAGTCCTGAATCTCGCGCATTTCCTCGGACGTTCGTTTTCCGGTTTCATCCTCGAGGACGTAGAAGAGGATCTGCCCCAGGCCGGTGGCGATCGGACCCATTTCCGGGTCGCCGAAGCCTTCGGGGATCTCCTCGCGGGCCAACTGCAGCCGCTCGTTCACCAGCTGGCGGGCGAAGTAGACGTCGGTGCCGTCCTCGAAGTAGACGTTGATCACCGACAGGCCGAAATTGGAGACCGAACGAATCTCCTTGAGCTCGGGCAGACCGTTCATGGCGGTCTCGACCGGGTAGGTGACGTACTTTTCCACCTCCTCGGGAGCGAGGCCCTCGGTTTCGGTGAAAACCTGAACAAGGGCGGGGGTGACGTCGGGAAAGGCATCGACCGGCAGCTGTTTATAGCTGAACCAGCCGGCCGCCAGTACCAGCACGCCGAGGACGCTCATCAGCAGCCGGCTGTGCAGAACAAAACGGATTAGTTTTTCCATAAAGATTCGTATCTCCAGTTCCCCAGGCCGATCAAGGATGCCCAGATGCAAGGCGCCAGAAATCCTGAGGAATAAGGCGTACCCGGAGGGTACGTCGTTGACGAAGGATGAGGGCAACGCCGCAGATGGGCGTTTTTCATCGGCCGACTAGTGGTTATGGCCGTCGCCGAAGGCGCCTTTGGAGAGTTGCGCCTTAAGAGTGAAGGCCCCCTGGCTGACGTAGGTCTGTCCGGCCTCGAGCCCGGAGAGAATTTCCACCTGGTTGGCGTTCTTCTGCCCCAGCTCCACCGGGCGCGGTTCAAAACCATCTTCGTCCTGAACGAAGACCACGTTACGCTCCTCGAACGTCTGCAGTGCGCTTTTCGGAACGACGATGCCGGCCGCGGTGTTCCCCACCGCCACCCGGGCGGTCACGAACAGGCCCGGACGTAGGGTCCCCTCGGGGTTGGCAAGGACCACCCGGGCCTTGGCGGTGCGGGTCGCCTCGCCAACCAGAGGACCGACCCAGGCGATCTTGCCGGAAACCTGGGGGATGCCGTGACCGATCTCGATCACCACGGTTTGTCCCTGACGAATCAGGGTCAAATCCTTCTGATAGACGTTAATATCGACCCAGACCGAGGAAAGGTCCGCGATGGTGAACACCTCGGCGTCGGACTTGGCGTTTTCCCCCAAGGCGAGGTGTTTTTCGGTGATGGTGCCGGCGAAGGGCGCACGGATCTCGAAGCGGGTGTAAGTGGCGTCCGGATGTTCGGGCAGGCTCTTCAGGTAATCCTCGGAGAAGCCCAAGGCGTGCAGTTGCTGCTCCGCCGAGTTCCTGGCAATGCGCGCCTCGGCGAGGGCCCGGCGGGCATCGAGGTACTCCTGCTCGCTGGAGATTTTTTTCCGCCAAAGGCGCTCCTCACGGTCGAAATTGGCCAGTGCCAGCTTCTCACGTTCGGCTGCCGCCAGGAAGGCAGCCTTGGCATCGGCCAGTTCGCGGCTCTCGATGACGGCCAGAAGCTCGCCGGTGTTGACAGCGTCGCCGACGGTCCGGCGCACCTCGCGCACGATGCCGGGAACCCGAGGAACGACGTGGGCCAGCCGGTCGGCATTAAGGACAATTTCGCCGGGCAGTTCGGCATACTGATCGAGTCGGCCGGGTCCGGCCGTTGCGACCTCGATACCGAACTCCTTCAATTCCTCCGGCGAAAGGCGCACCACTTCTTCCCCGCCATGCTCATCGTGCCCTTCCGCGCCGCCGTGGTTATTTGCTTCCCCCTCGTCTTCGTCGTGGTCTGCGTGCTTGTCCTCTTTGCCCGAGTGGTCCTTCTCGCCCGCAGCGGTTGCCTGCGCCGACTTCTTAGCCGCGCTTTCCTTGTGGGTTTCAGAGGCGTCTTGCCCGTTGCAGCCGGGAAGAAGAATCAGGGCGGTGAGCAGAGCCAGTGCGGCAAATCCCCATGCCTTGGGTTGGGTGATCGATTTCATGTGATTTATTTCTCCTGTCCATTATTGACGATGTCTGCTTCGAGCGGAGCTCCAATGAGGCGCTCCACCTCGGCCCTAGCCTGATGGTAGGCGGTGAGAGCATCGAGGTATTGGCCCCTGACTTCAAAAAGGGTGCGCTGCGCGTCGAGAACTTCGAGGAACCCGAACTTCCCTTCGCGGTAGCCGAATTCGGCGGCATCGAATGACTGTCCGGCCGCCGGCAGGATCTCTTCCCGAAGAGTTCTGGCCTCAACGAAGGCGGCGCTCAGGTCCCGGTAACCGGCAGCCAGAGAGGCGACGGCCTGGCTGTAGGCGGACCGGCGTTCTTCGCGAGCCTTGCTGCGGGCGGCTCGAGCCGCGGCGATCCCCCCCTGATTCCGATCGAACAGGGGCAGGGGGATGGAAATGCCGGCGACGAAGGCATTGTCATTGCTCGCCTGAAGATTGCGATTCCCGGCGAACAGGGTCAGGTCGGGGATGCCGTTGGCGCGCTCCAGGGCTAGCCGGGCGTTGCGCTGTTGTTCTTCGGTTTTCCAACGGGCGACGTCGGGGCTCTGTTCGAGGAGTGAAACCATCTGCTCCTGGGAGGGGACGGGCGCGATGCTCTCCAGGGTGCCGACGGCGCGCTCGAACGTGGGAGCCTCATTCCCCCACAGAGCGGTCAGCTCCTTGCGCGCCGCTTCCAGCGCTACGCGGGCCCGGTCCTGGGCGACGCGAGCGGCGGAAAGGGGGACTTGTGCCCGGGCCTGCTCCACCGGAGAGACCTTGCCCGCTTCGACCCGTTCGCTGACCGTGCGGTAAAAGCGATCGGCCAGGGCGGAGAGTTCGTCGGCCTGAACGAGGCGTTCCTGCGCCGCCAGGACGGCGATGAAAGACTTGGCCGTGGCGGTCAGGACATCGAGCCTCCGGGTTTCGAAGTCCCATCCGGCCAGGTTCGCCTCCAGGGCAGCGGCCGCCCGGCGTTTGCCGCGCTTGCCCCCCAGTTCGACGAGCTGGCTCAGAGTGACAGTGGTTTCGGCCGCATCGGTTCCGGAGAACTCGTCGCCTCCGGCGAAGTTTTCCATCTCGATGCCCAGTTCGGGATTGGGCAGGAGGCCGGCCTGCAGGGCCTCGGCTTCCTTGACCCGCACCTCCCAGGAGAAGGCGGCCAGGTCCGGGTTGTGCAGCAGGGCCAGGGAGAGAGCCTGGCGCAGGGTCAGCTCATCGGTGACGGTTGCAGCGGTCGGTTCGGGAATCGGGGTTTCGGATGCGGCGAGGGGCAGTTCTCGGCCAAGGGGGCGCGGTTCCGGCAGAGAGCCGGAATTCGCGGCAAACCCGTTGCCACAGGCAATCACCAGCCAGAGAGCGCCCGTTCCGGCCACAAAAGTGGTCAAACGCATGGAGGAACTCCTTCAGATTGTATTGGTCGATAATTGGGAAAAAACGGGGCGACGGCTGACGGAGGGAGAATGCCGCAACCGTCCTCAGAGAAGCGCTTGGACGGGGATCAAACCAGAAGAACGATGGTGCGCAGAGAAACGAGCGCCTGTGACGGGGGCGGCTGAGCAATCAGGTTCAGCCGGGAGAGCAAAGAAGCGGCAGAGCGGTCGGCGGGAGAGAGATGAAATGAGTGACTGTTGGGGGAAGCGGGGGTGACCGGCAGGTTCTTGCAGCCTGGCGCAGGAGCATGTGAAAGGGAGACCTGGGTATCCTGACAGTCATCTGCCAAAGACGTTAAGACCGGGAAGATGTCTCTCTGGCGACCGAGTTCATGGTCGCCATTTACGGGAAGACAGACGTTCTGGCACTGCCCGGCCAGGTTGTATTCCAGGTGGGAATCGAACTCCGACTCCTGACACCAGAGAAGGGCGTTGCCGACTCCCGACCCGATCAACAGGTAGGCCAGGACGGCAAGAGCGGAAACGGATGTTTTATACCTGCGAAAGATTCGAACCATAAAAATCCTCGTGGACAGGCTAAAAGCATAATGGAACCTGATCCTAATAGTCAACCATTGAAATCATATTTCCCCCATTTTGCTCATTGCCTTCTGCGGAGGAAATGAGCAATTTCTTTGGCCATCACGGCTGCTTTTGTCTGGGGACAAGGAGTTGGCTTGGTACGAAAATCGGGGACACTGCCCAGATTTCCAACGCCATCATCCCGATGCCGGCGGCAGCGTAAATGATCGTATCCGGCAGATCAACGCCGCCTATCAGATCCTTTTGGCCTACTGCCGCGATTACCGGTTTTCCTTCAGCCGGGAGGAATTCCTGGAGCAGAGGCCGGAGGAGCGGCTGGGCCAGCAATTTGCCCAGGATCCGATCTGGGGCGGCTAGCCAGTCGGGCGATCCTTCGAAGAGCGGCCGTTATAACCTCTTGTCATGTTGACACCTCCGCAAGAGGAATTTCTTAACTTTGGTGTCCGATATTTTCAACTTACCTCAGTTCCGCTTGGACCGGCACGTTGAGCTGTTCTTCGCCGCGCTGCACGGCAAGGGCATAACCACTCTTGCCGTTGCGTTCCCAGCGCTCCACCGTCAGGCGCGTCTGGACCTCGCCATCGGGGCGGGTAAACGCGTGTTTGAGGCTCTCCTGGCCGCCGTCCCGGGCGATCCTGTGGATCTTGTCGTAGAGGGCGAAGGCTTCTGCCGGTTCGACAATGAATCGGATCGCGTTACTGCCGCTCTCGAGGCGAAAGAAGCGCAGCAGGATGCGCCCTTCGGTCGCCCGGCCTTCGCTGCGCCGCTCAAAGGGGGTAATGGCAACCCCGGCCTGTCTGGCATAGATGGTGATCTGGGGAATTTTCTGCATGTGTCCCTCCTGTTGAATGAATTGGCCGCAGGGCGGTGCAATGACAGCATAAACCACGAATTCTTTCGTTAAACAGGGATGGTTTCCCTTACCCCACCTTGCGGTCCAGGCCCCGGTACTGAATCGCCTCGGCGAGGTGGGGCTGCTGAATAGTGTCGCTGCCGGCGAGGTCGGCGATGGTGCGTGCCACCTTGAGGATGCGGGTGTAGCTGCGCGCCGAGAGCCCCATCCGCTCGGTGACCAGTTCGAGGAGTTTCCGGCCGGCGTCGTCGAGGAGGCAGAACCTGCGGATGTGGCGGGCGGCCATGCCGGCGTTGGCGTGCAGGCCGAAGGGGGCGAGGCGTTGGCGCTGGATCGACCGGGCGGCCTCGATGCGGGCGCGAATGGCGCAGCTGCTTTCGCTGTCGACGGGGTCGGCGAGGTCCTTGTGGGGGACGCGCGGCACCTCGACATGGAGGTCGATGCGGTCGAGGAGCGGGCCGGAGAGGCGGCGCCGATAGCGCTGCACCACCAGCGGCGTGCAGTTGCAGGGGTGCTGGGGGTCGCCGAGAAAGCCGCAGGGGCAGGGGTTTGAACATCTTTTACAAGTTTTCCAATTCACCTGAAACCCCGCACAAAATCGAAATTCCCTTTAAAATACAAATACCTAAGGAGCTTACTGAAGAACCGATCACCCTCGGCGATCACCTACGTCGTCGCCGATTTGAGCTTAGATTGTATCAAAAAGATGTCGCGAAACAGATTGGAGTGACAACCTCTACCATCTGGAATTGGGAAAATGGCTGGTCATCAATCACCTTGTGTTGCATGCCGAAAGTAATCGAATTCATCGGCTACAACCCGATCCCCTGCCCTGAAGACCCGATGGGGAGACTGGCCTGGTACAGGCAAGTCAAGGGGCTGTCTTTGGAACAGCTTGGCGCTGAAATGGACCGTGATCCAGAGCAGTTGGCCGACTGGTTGGCAGGTCGCCACACACCGTGTCGGCGTAACCGGGAGGAGGTTGAGCAGTTCATGAAAATCCGGCTCCATGCTTTCAGCGGCCTGCCGCACGATGCCAGGCAGAGGCCACCATTCCCCATATGAAATTCAACAGTACCACCAAGATCGGGGTCAGTGTTCCAAAGCCAAGGCCCAAATGCCCCTTGCCCATCCCGGGAAAGACCACCAGCAGAACTATAGCAGAGGGTGCCAAGCTGATCAGCAGGCCCCGCAACAGGGTGCGTTCGCGAACTAGGGGCAGCAGCAGAAGCAGCCCCCACAAACCGCCCCAGACCAGGCGCGGGTAGAGCCAGGGCATGGTGAATTCGGGGCGAGGCCGATACCCAACGCTGCGGTGACACCGGCCTTGCCTAGCCACCAAATATTGAGGCTGTCGACCAGGGCGCCGAGCAGACCCCCCATGAAAGCGCCGCTGATGTTACGTACCACTTTGCTCATCCTTGCAGTTCTTTCTTCATGCGCTCGAATTCTTCGCGATTGATCTCTCCGGCCGCATAGCGATGTTTAAGAACCTCCTGCGGTCCGAGAGTGCCCTCAGTCGTGTTCTTTTTGCGGATAATGGTTTGAAATAGCCATACGGCCAAAACGAAAATCAACAGCCAGAAGGCCAGGTTGATGACCATTCCCAAGGGGCCATGAAAAAAGCTTCCGGGCCCGCACAGCCAGTTTTGATTCCAGTATCTCATCATGTCCGTTGTTACTCCTCGTTTCGAGAGTATTGAAAAGAGTGCGGCTTGCCTCTTCGGCGCAAGGCCGCACTCGGCCTTTTTTCTCTACTTGCGCGATTGTCCCTTGAGATAGTCCAGGATCGCAGTTCTCTGTTCTGGCGCCAGAGGCCCGAAGCCCACGTTTTCCATGTTCATGGCCATGCGTTCGACCACCGCCTGCCATTCCCGGGGACTATGGGCATTCGGATCTGGCAGGGCATGGCAGCGCGAGCAAACGTCGGCGAAGGATTGCGCGCCCGGTGTCTCACCCTCGGGCAGGGCGCCCGGGTCCAGGCCTGAAAGGCGTTCGTTTGAAAATACCGGATCAGGTCGTTCTTCTCCTCGGAAGACAGGGGCGACCTTTGTCAAATATTTTGACAATCCCAAGGAGGCAAAGAGCAAATGACCTTTGGGCTGACTTTTCACCCGGAATCCGTTACCATAAAAAACTTAGATTCAAAGACTTCTGGAAAATTGTTAGGCTGTCCGCATGCGCATCGCCACCCGGATATTTCTCTATCTATTTACTCTAATCGCCACCGCTTCTGTGGTTCTCGGATACGTTTCCATACAGGACGAACGGGATCATCTGCTCTCCGGGATCCGCTCCGAGGCGCGTCTCATGGCTCGCTCACTGGCTGCGGTGCTGCGTTTCTACCATCCTGGCGCCCCTGCAGTCGATCTTGACAGGCTCCTTGCCGACATCGCCCCGCGCAACTGGTCGACCCCGCCCATGCTGCGTTTCTACGCCCGAGACGGTGCCCCGATCGGCATCGCCTGCGCCCAGTGCAACCCGTTGCCCTTGCCGCATCAACGGATTGACCTGTCTACCCTCGATGAAGAGGGCCGCGAGGAATTCCTCGAAGGCGGTCGGGAGCAGTACTTTTCCATCATCGTCCCGGTCAGGGGCGCCGGTGATTCTCCACAGGGGGCACTGGAGGTGGTCCTGCCCTTGCGGCAAGTCAACCAGGCTCTGGCCGGCACCACCCGTCGTTTCCTCTTTTTCACGGTGGCGCTCACGGTCGGGCTCGGTGCGGTGATCTTTTTCATCGCCCGCTGGAGCATCAGCCAGCCGCTGCGCCAGCTGATCGGAGCCGCCCGCCGTCTCGGCAGCGGCGATCTCGCACTGCGGATCGAGCCGAGCGGGGTGGTCGATCTTGACCAGATGGGGGAGGAGTTGAACCGGATGGCATCCAGCCTTGAGGAACAGCACCGCATCCGAGAGGAGTTTTACCGGCAGAAGCTGGAACTGGAGCGTGGTCTGCGCCATGCCGAAAAGCTCGCTTCCCTGGGGCAGCTCACCTCTGGTCTGGCCCATGAGATCGGCACCCCCCTCAACGTCATAAGCGGCCGTGCCGAGCAGTTGCTCAGTCGGATGGTGCAGGACGATCCCGGCCGCAAGGGGCTGGAGTCGATCATCCGCCAGAGCGAGCAGATCGCCGAACTCATCGAACGCCTGCTCGCGTTCTCTCGCAAAGATGTCAGGTGCTGGGACGAGGTCGATCTGAGCGGATTGGTCCAGGAGGCCCTGAACCTCTGCCGGATGCGCTTCTCCAAAAACGATTTCGCCGTCGCTCTGGAGCTGGATCTGGCCTTGGCGAAGATGACCGGGGACAGTAACGCCCTGCGCCAGCTTTTTGTCAACCTGATGCTCAATGCCATTCAAGCCATGGGCGGCCAGGGACTGATCCGGGTGACTTCGGTCATGGCGGAGGAGAACCTGCAAATTGTCTTCGAGGACAGCGGGCCGGGAATTCCGGCAGAACTGCGCGAAAAGGTGTTCGAGCCCTTCTTCACCTCCAAGGATGTCGGGGAGGGGACCGGCCTCGGTCTATATATTGCGGCCAATGTCGTAGAGGACCACGGGGGAAATATTCTGATCGAAGATCGCCCCGGTGGGGGTGCCCGCTTCGTCATGAATTTTCCTTCCCGGGGTAAGGAGATGAGCCAATGACCGACCTGCAGCCGCTGCGTATCTTGGTCGTCGACGACAAGCAGGAGATGCGCGATCTGCTCTGCGACGTGCTCTGCGAGCGGGGCTATGCGGTGTATGCCGCAGGCGACGGCGAGGAAGCCCTTTCCGTCCTCTCCGGACAGTCCTGCGAATTGATCATCAGTGATATCCGCATGCCGTCCATGGACGGCGTCACCCTGCTCGAAAGAGTCAAGGCGGAGCGAGGATTCACCCCTTTCGTGATCCTCATCACCGCCTTCGGTGATATCAACGACACCGTACGGCTGATTGATCGGGGCGCCTACGATTATCTGATCAAGCCGTTCAAAACCGAGCAACTACTGATAACCGTCAAGCGGGCCGAGCGCGAACTCGCCATGCGGCGCCGGGTCGCCGAGCTGGAAGAGCGTCTCGAGCCTGGTACTGCGCACCGCGAGCTGGTGGGGCGCAGCGCTGCCATGGCCCGGGTGATGACCCTGATCGACAAGACGGCCCCCGCGGAGGGGGGGGTGCTGATTGAGGGGGAGACCGGTACCGGCAAGGAACTGGTCGCCCGAGCCATCCACAGAGCCTCGCCGCGCCGTGCCGGCCCCTTCGTAGCCGTCAACTGCGCCGCGCTTCCGGAGGGTCTGCTCGAGAGCGAACTGTTCGGCCACGCCCGCGGCGCTTTTACTGGCGCCACCCAGGAGAAGACGGGACTTTTTCTCGAGGCCCACGGGGGGACCCTGTTTCTCGACGAAATCGGCGAGATGTCCCCCGCGCTGCAGGCCAAGCTGTTGCGGGCGCTGCAGGAGCGGCAGGTGCGGCCGGTCGGCGGCACCCGGCAGCAGGACTTCGACGTGCGGGTTCTCGCCGCCACCAACCGCAAACTGCTGGAGGAGGCCCGCGAGGGGCGCTTCCGGGAGGACATCTACTACCGCATCGCCACCTTCCATATCGAAATCCCCCCCCTGCGCCGGCGGCGGGAGGACATCCCCGCCCTGTTGCAGGAGTTCACCGCCCGCCACCCCTGTCGCGGCAAGGTGGTCGACTTCGAACCCGAGGCGCTTCGGGCGCTGATGGACTATTCCTGGCCCGGCAATGTACGGGAGCTGCAGAATGTGATCGAGCGCTGCTGCTATCTCTGCGACAAGGGGATCGTGCGTTTGGCTGACCTCCCGCCGGAAATCCTCCGTGACCTGCGTCCCGCCGAGTCGTTCGCCTGGCCCGATGCCAGAGCTCTGGCCGAGGTGGAGCGTGACTACATCCGGCACGTCCTGCGCCGTTGCGGGGGCAACAAGGTGCAGGCGGCCGAGATCCTCGGCATCAATCGCAAGACCATTCAGCGCAAACTCGGAGATGAGTCCCTTTGATTCTTGATGGCGGGGGTGCGACAAATTGTCGCACATGGTCTTTTCTGCCCCACGAGAGTCTTGCGCCGAGCTCTTTTCAAAACCCCTCCGAAATCCTCTTCCCTGCTGAATAATCAAGGTATTCCAGCTACCTAAAGACAGGTTGCGCCGTCCAGTCCGTTTCGGCACACCTGCTGCTATAGAACTCTGCAGCGGCAGGATGGCTGTCGTTGTGAAGCCGGGACCGGAGCCTCCCGAGCAATCAAACATTCATTCAGGCAAGAAGGCAATGAAACGATCGAACCGAAAAATTCTTATCGGCGTGCTGATCATCGGCCTTGCGGTCGGTTTCCTCATCGTCCGCGGCATCTCCACCACCAGCGCTTACTACCTGACCGTGGCCGAACTGAAGGACTCGCCGACCGGCCTCAACCTCGATGCGGAAGAAACGGTACGGGTCGGTGGTGACGTGGTCGCCGACAGCATCGCTTACGATCAGCAGGCGCTGCGGCTGGCTTTCGAGCTGCGCGATCAGCAGACCCCGACCTCGACCATCCGCGTCAGTTATGCCGGTCCCAAGCCCGACGCCTTCGAGGCGGGCGTGGAGGTGCTGGCCGAGGGAATCTACCGGCGGGGCGACAATCTTTTCGCCGCCGACAATCTGCTCGTCAAATGCCCATCCAAGTATTCATCGGAAGAAGGCAGCAAATAACAGGAGGACACCTTGGTCGTTTTCGGCAATCTTTCCCAATTCGCCGCCCTGGCCTTCAGCCTGCTGGCGCTGGTTTTCACCCTGCTCGGAGTAATGCGCAACGATGCCCGTCTGGCCCGCAGCGGCGCCCGGGCCCTGCTGACCGCGGGAGCTTTCACTACCCTGGCGTCGATCTCTCTGGCCGGGCTGTTTTTGACCGACAATTTTCAGGTCGAATACGTCGCCTCCTACTCCGACCGCGCCCTGCCGATCTTCTATAAGCTGACCGCCTTCTGGGCCGGGCAGAAGGGCTCGCTGCTCTTCTGGGCCTGGACCCTGAGTTTCTGCGCCGCCCTGACGGTCTACTCCAACCGCCGCGACGCCGATCCGCGCACCACCAGCTACGTCTACCTGGTGCTGGCCGGCACGCTCAGCTTCTTTCTCTTTCTGCTGTGCGCCATCACCAACCCCTTCGAACTGCTGAGCTTCACCCCCGCCGACGGCCAGGGGCTCAATCCGATGCTGCAGAACCCGGGCATGGTCTTCCATCCGCCGACCCTTTTTCTCGGCTACGTCGGCTTCACCGTCCCCTTCGCCTACGCCGTGGCCGCCATGGTCACCGGCCGCAGCGACGCCGGCTGGATCCGCAAGGCGCGTGTCTGGAACGTGCTCTCCTGGATTTTTCTCACCATCGGCATCATTCTCGGCGGCCAGTGGGCTTACGTGGAACTGGGCTGGGGCGGTTTCTGGGCCTGGGACCCGGTGGAGAACGCTTCCTTCATCCCCTGGCTGGCCTCCACCGCCTTTATTCACACCGCCATCATCCAGGAGCGGCGGGGGATCATGAAGGTCTGGAACATGGTGCTGATCCTGCTCACCTTCACCCTCTGCATCTTCGGCACCTACCTGGTGCGCAGCGGCGTGCTGCAGTCGGTGCACGATTTCGGGGCGACCGGGCTGGGAGGGTATTTCCTCGGCTTCACCATTGTCACACTGCTCGGCGGCATCTACCTCATCGCCGAGAGCTACAACGATCTGAAAACGCCCCATGTTCTCGAATCGTACCTTTCGCGAGAGAGCACCTTTCTGTTCAACAATGTCATCCTGCTGGCGCTGGCCTTCGCCACCCTGTTCGGCACGATCTTTCCCATCATCTCGGAAGCCTTCACCGGCAACAAGGTGACCGTTGGACCGGCCTTTTTCAACATGGTCAACACCCCGCTGTTTCTGTTGCTGCTGCTGATTACCGGCATCTGTCCGCTGATCGGCTGGCGCAAGGCCTCGGCGACCAACCTGCGCCGCAATTTCCTGCGCCCGGCGATCTTCGGCCTGGTGGTACTGGCGCTACTGCTGGGGTTCGGCATCCGCCATCCCTACGCCCTGGTCGCCTTCAGTCTCTGCGGCTTTGTCGCCGCAACCATCGTCCTGGAATTTGTCGCTGCCCTGCGCTCACGCGACAAGCAACCCGGCGAATCTTCCTGGAGCGCCGGACCGAAGCTGCTGTGGCGCCTGCGGCGCCGCTACGGCGGACATCTGGTCCATTTCGGGCTGGTGCTGATGGTGGTCGGCATTACCGGCTCCACGGCCTTCAAGCAGGAAGCCCAGGGAACCCTGAAGCGTGGCGAGACCCTGCAGGTGGGGCGTTACGAACTGCGCTATGACGATTTCAACGTCTACAACAAATTCAACCGCACCATTTACGGCGCGCAGCTGAGCGTCTTCAATGGGGGTGAGCCGCTCGGCATCCTGGAGACGCAGCGTCGGGTCTATGTCAACGCCGAGCAGCCGACCACCGAGGTTGCCCTGCGCACGACCCTGCGTGACGATCTGTACGTCACCATGCCGGGGATCGGCCGCAACCAGGAGATCACCCTCAAGGCGGCCGTCAATCCGCTGCTGGTCTGGGGCTGGATCGGCGGAGCGCTGATGGTCGTGGGGGGCGTTGTCGCCATCATCCCCGAGCGCAAGAGGAGAATCGCGTCATGAACACGTCCGTCCGCAACCGGCTTGCGTTTTTCCCCGTTCTGCTGCTCCTGCTGGTCCTGGCCCTGCCCGGCCGGGCCGCGGCCCTCACCGAGGCCGAGGTCAGCAATCACCTGATGTGCTATGCCTGTCCCGAGGACCAGCTGTCCGTATGTAACTGCGGCGGTGCCCAGGAGATGAAGGACACCATTCACCGGATGATCGGCGAAGGCAAAAGCAAGCAGGAGATTCTCGATTATTTTGTCGCCCGCTACGGCGAGGCCATCATCTCCACGCCGCCCCAGAAGGGGTTCGCCCTGACCGCCTACGTGGCCCCGTACGTCGGCCTGTGCGCCGGGGCCATCGTCGCGCTTTTCCTGGTTGGGCGCTGGGCCCGCCGCAGCGGCAAGGTTAACGAATCGGAAACCGCTGCAGCGGACGACAGCCCGGCGATCGTCGATGCCGCCGCAAGAGAGCGGGTCGCGCAGGAACTGGCGCGGCTCGAGAAGGAGGAATAGCTCATGACCGGCGTCATCTTCATTATCCTGGCCCTTGCCCTGCTGACCTATACCTGCGCGCCGCTGCTGAAGGACCATCAGCCGCTTACGGTTGCCGGCGAAGAAATCCTCCGCCGGCGCGCCGCCCTGGAGCAGGAGAAGCACAACCACCTCCAGGCCCTGCGCGATATCGACTTCGAGCAGAGCATCGGCAAGGTCAGCGAGGTCGATTACCAGCAGCTCAAGGAGCTTTACACCCGTCAGGCCGCCGCGGCCATTGCGGGCCTCGACGAACTCGACCGGGCGGGGAAAGATTCCAGTGGCTGAGCCCTTTCTGCACGTCGAAAATCTGCGCAAGAGCTACGGCGGGCTGGCGGCCCTGAAGGGGGTCAGCCTGACCCTGGAAGCAGGGGACTTTCTCTGCCTGTTCGGCCCCAACGGCGCCGGCAAGTCGACTCTGCTCAAGGTCCTGGCCACCCTGCTGTCTCCTTCCGCCGGGACCGTGCGGGCGGCGGGTTACGATCTGGAAGAACATCCGGAGGCCTTTCGCGCCCGGCTCGGGCTGGTCTCTCACCAGTCGTTTCTCTACGATGATCTGAGCGCCCGGGAGAACCTGGAGTTCTATGCGGCCCTCTACGGCGTTTCCGATCCCGCCGCCCGAGCTGGCGAACTGCTGGAGCGGGTCGATCTCGCGCACCGGGCGCACAGTCCGGTGCGGGAATTCTCCCGGGGGATGCAACAGCGCCTCACCATCGCCCGGGCACTGGTCAACGATCCGAGCCTGCTGCTGCTCGACGAACCGTACACCGGCCTCGACGAGCACGCGGCCAGCCGCCTCTCCCGGCAGCTGCGCCTGCTGCACGAAGCGCAGCGCACCATCGTCATGGTCACCCACAACCTGCGGCGGGGGCTGGAACTGGCCACGGCGGTGGGGATCCTGGCGCAGGGGCAGCTGATCTTCCTGCAGCGGCGTGACCAGATCGACCCCGACGCCTTCGAACAGCTCTACTTCCGGCACCTGGAGGCGGCATGAGCCTGGTGCGGCAGATTCTGCTCCTCTACCGCAAGGACCTGCGGGTCGAGGTGCGCAAGAAGGAGTCCCTGATCGCCATGGCTTTTTTCGGGGCGCTGATCATGGTGATCCTCAATCTGGCGGCCGGGCTCGGCGGACGCATCGAGGCCGAGCCGGCCGCCGGCATCCTCTGGGTGGCGATCCTCTTCTCTTCGGTCCTTGGTCTGGGGCGGGTTTTCGCCCGCGAGAAGGAGAACGGCTGTGTCGCTGCACTGCTGGTCAGCCCCATCTCGCCGGGAGCGATTTTTGCCGCCAAGGCGCTGGTTAACTTCACCCTGATGAGCTTGAGCGAACTGGTGCTGGTTCCGGTCTTCTTTGCCCTGTTCGGCACCGGTCTGCAGCCGAGTCCGCTGATCCTGCTGGTGTTGCTGATGCTGGTCAATATCGGTTTCTCCGCCGCCGGGACTCTGCTCTCGGCCCTGGCCGCCGGGACCCGTCGCAATGAGGTGCTGCTGCCGATCCTGCTCTATCCGCTCTGCCTGCCGCTGGTCGCCCTGGCGGTCAAGGCGACCGGCACCGCCTTTACGGGCCGGCCCGTGAGCGCAATTCTCGACCAGCTCGAACCGATGGCCGCGTTCGGCCTGATTTACGCAGCGGTGGGCTATCTGCTCTTTGCCCATGCCGTCCGGGAGGTTTGACCCGTGCTGAAACGTTACGATCCCTTTGCCGTGCTCGCTCTGTTCGCAGTCCCCGGCGCCGCCGCCATGGTTTTTTTCTACGCCCCGCTGGAGCGGACCATGGGCGTGGTGCAGAAGATCTTTTATTTCCACCTGGGGCTGGCCGCGGCGGCCTTCCTTTCCTTCTTCGTCGCCTGCGTCGCCGGAATCCTCTATCTGGTTAAGCGGCAGCGGGCCTGGGACGAGCGCGGCGCGGCGGCCGTCGAGATCGGGGTGCTCTTCACCACCCTGGTGCTTCTGACCGGTTCAATCTGGGGCCGCCCCATCTGGAACACCTGGTGGACCTGGGACCCGCGCCTGACCACCTCGCTGATCCTCTGGTTCATCTTTGCCGCCTGCCTGATCCTGCGCAGCGCCGTGGAGCAGGAAGAGAAGCGCGCCGTCTTCTGCGCCGTCATGGCCATTGTCGGCTTCGTCGATGTGCCGGTGGTCTTTCTCTCGGCGCGCCTGTGGCGCAGCATCCACCCCACCGTCATCCGCAGCGAGGGGATCGCTCTGGAACCGCCCATGCTCATCACCCTGGCGGTCAGCCTGACAGCAATGCTGATCCTCTGGGCGGCCCTGTTCCGCCTGCGCTGCAATATGCAGAGGCAGGAGAACGCACTGCTTGATCTGCAGCAGCAATTGCAACGATAAGGAGATTCGACATGGAACGCGCAACGTATCTGGTTCTGGCCTACATAATCATCTGGGCGGGGTTCGCCGGCTACCTGACCTGGCTCTCTGGCCGTCAGCGGCAGACTACCCGACGTCTGGAGGAACTCACCGCCCAGGTCCGGCAGCAGGAGGTGCAATCGTGAGTGTTTCCGTCAGTCGCAGGGAGGTGGCTGTTCTTGGTTTCTTCTGGGTGATGGTGGTCAGTATCGCAGTCATGACTCTTGTCAACCTGGTTGGGGGGCCTGCGGCCAAACCACAGCCTCAGGCGCAGGCCACGAACGCGGCCGGGACCGAAGCGCGTATCGTCCAACTTGAGGCGCGTCTCAAGGTCGATCCCGAGGATGTCGAGACCATGGTGACGCTGGGGGACATCTATATGGATACCCGTCGCGCCATGGAGGCCTTTCGGCTTTTCCAGCGGGCGGTGGAACTCGAACCTGGCCATGCCCACGCCCAGAACGACCTCGCTGGCCTCTATCAACAAATCGGGCAGTACGACAAAGCGCTGGAGAGCTATCGCCGCGCCTATGAAAGTCAGCCCGAGCACAGCGCCTCTCTGCTCAACATGGCACTGATCTACAGCCGGCACAAGGGTGAGGATGCCAAAGCACTGGAACTGCTACGGAAGTTTCTGGCCGGCAATCCGGAAGCGCAGCTGATCGCTACCGCCGAGCGGGAAATCGCCCGGATCGAACAGGGCATGAGAGAACCCGGCAATGTCTCATCGAATGCTCAGGGCACAAGCCACTAATCGTCAGCAGAATCTTGCGGACAAGGTCATTTACATCCGAGGGAGCTTCATGAAGAAAGAGACTATTTTGCTGGTTGTCGTTACCCTGATTGTCGGAATTCTGGTGGGTGTCATCTTCACCAATGCTAAAAAGAACCCGGCAGCTCCAAATCAGGCACCCGCGTCGGCACCGGCAGTGAATTACCAGCAGAACATCCGGATGCTGCAGGAGATGGTCGGAAAGGAGCCCGGTAACCGGAACACCTGGGTCCAATTGGGACACAACTATTTCGATTCGAATCAACCGATGCAAGCGATCGAAGCGTACGACAAAGCCCTTGAATTGGATGGGAATGATCCCGATGTGCTGACCGACCAGGGGATCATGTACCGGCGCGTCGGCTGGTTCGATAAGGCAATCGACAATTTCACCAGGGCGAACAAGCTGAATCCACAGCATCAGAATTCACTGTTCAATATGGGAATCGTCTATAACCACGACCTGAGTGATAAGGAAAAGGCCAAAGAGGCCTGGCTTCGCTACCTGGAGCTGGTGCCGACGGGTCAGGGCGCGGACAAGGTGCGGACAATGATCGATCATATGGAGAACGGACACGGTTAATTTGTTTCCGACCTGGAGACTTCCTGGCGTCCATCCGCAGTTTGCGGGTGGACGCTGATTGACTTCCTATCCTAAGGACAACTGCTTGTGAATATTCCTCAAGCACCGCTGCTGTATGGAGCCTTCTGCGCTTACCTGCTGGCGGTGCTGCTCTACTTAGGGCATCTGCTGCAGCGTCGCGCCTGGGTGTGGCGCAGCGCTTTTACCCTGGTGCTGGCCGGTTTTGTCCTGCAGACGCTCTGTCTGGGGCTGCGCTGGTGGCAGGGCGGCTACCTGCCGGTCACCAACCTGTTCGGCACCCAGCTCTTTTTCAGCTGGGCCCTGGCGGCGACCTATCTCTACTTTGAGCTGCGTTATAAAATCCATGCCGCCGGTCTGTTTGTGATGTTCTGCAATCTGCTGCTCTACGGCAGCGTTCTGCAGCGTAGCGCCGACCTCCCGCCGTTGATCCCGGCCCTTGATACGCCGCTGTTTACACTGCACGTCTCCCTCTCCTTTGCAGGCTATGCCTTCTTCGCCATGGCCTTCTCGATGGGCGTGCTCTATCTGTTGCAGAAGCGTCTGCAGTCGAGTCTGTTGCCCGACCTGCTGTTGCTGCGCAAACTCAACGAAGAAGCGGTGTTCCTCGGCTTCAGCCTCTTCACCCTGTGCATGATCTTTGGCAGCATCTGGGCGTTTGTCGCCTGGGGGCATTACTTCTCCTGGAACATCAAGGGGGTCTGGTCAGCGCTGGTCTGGCTGTTTTACGCCGGCATGTGCCACGCCAAATTCATCCGGCGCTGGCAGGGCTCCGGTTATGCGGCGCTGTCGATTGTCGGCTTCGGCGTGGTTCTGTTCACCTATCTCGGTATCGGTCTGCTGATGAGCAGCAACCATCCGCTTGACTGACCGGGAGGTGTGAAATGATAAAAAACTCTCTGTTCGATACGAAACCATGGAAGCTGCTCTGTTCCTTGAAGCTGACCATCGTGCTCGCCTCGGCCGCCACCCTGCTGGCGGTCGGCGGGTCGGTACTGATGCCGTTCAATCCGCGTATTTTCGGCAGCCTGGACAGCATGCCCCTCGGTCTCTGGCTGAACAGTGTTGCGGCCAACTCACCGGGAATGACCTGGTGGATTCCGGTCGGCGGAATCCTGGTGAGCTTACTGGCCTTGAATACCCTGTGCTGTTTTATCGACTGGCTACGCTTTATCAGGAGTCGCTGGCGCAAATGTGGTGAATATCTGATCCACATCGGCTTCGTGCTGATTCTGGTCGCCTTTTTGTGGGGGAGCCAAGCTGGGTTCCGCAGCGAGAAAAACGGGTTGCTGGTCGGGCAAAGCAAACCGCTCCCCCAGCTGGGCGTCACCTTGAAGTTGGAAGCCTTCGAACCGGTCCTTGCTCCGAGCGGTCGACCGATGGAGATGCTCAACACTCTGGCTCTCTTCAAGGGGGAGCAGCTTCTGAAGCGGGTGCAGACCCGCAGCAACCACCCCTTGACCTGGAACGGGCTGGTGGTTATTCCAGCGTCCTACGGCCAGGCCATGCGCGGCGGACGTTACATCCCCTACAGCATCCTCACCATCAATTATGACCCGGGCGCGAACATCGCTCTTGCCGGAGCGATTGCCATGGGTTGCGGGGTGTTGTTGACACTTTTCTCTTTTTATCGTAAGCGGGCCAGAGGGGATCGACCGGATATTGTTTGATTTATTGACCCAAACCCTGCAATCAGGGCCTTTGTTGAAATAGATTGATTTGAGGAAATGAGAATCCGACTCAAGAGGATCTGCCGATGAGTGGATACACATCCCGCGGCTGCGGTTGCCCGAGCGCTTCAATGCCTCCTGCCAACTCCGCCGAGTACGGGCGAAAGCCCATTGACGGAAAATTGAAGCGATTGCGCTGGATGGTTTTCCTCGCCGCCGTGGGGCTGATGACCGCCTGCTCTCCTGCTTCCCGTACGGTGCTGCCGCAAATCCCCGCACAGCCGGACGTCCTGCCGCAAATCTTCGGCGTTCTGCAGAAGGACAGAGTGATCGATGGCGAGGTGGTGCTGGCGGCGGACCTGCTCGTGCCGGTCGGCCGCACCCTGACCCTGCGTCCTGGCGCTATCGTCTATGTCCAGCCCAATCCGAGCACCAAGATCGATCCGGAGTGGCTCTCTGCCGAGACCGAACTGCTGGTGCGCGGCACGCTGCGCATCGAAGGGACGCAGAAGCGACCGGTGACCTTCCTGCCCCTGGAGCTTCCCGAAGGGCAGAGCGTCGCCTGGGCGGGCATCGCATTCGACCGCTCGACCGGTTCAGTAGTCCGTAACGCCCGTATCCACGGAGCGGAGACGGGCATCCTCTGCATCGGCTCCTCACCACTGATCCGCGACAGCCTGATCCGCGGCTGCCGCTACGGCATCGTCCTCCAGCAGGCGGCCCCAAAGCTGGTCGAAAACCGGATCGAGGATGGTGAGGGCGGAGTTTTCTGCTGGTGGGGCTCCCACCCCGAACTACGCCGCAACCGCATTTCCGGGAACGAAGAGGAGGGGCTGTTCATCGACCGCAGCAGCCAGCCCAGCCTATCCGACAACCTGATCGTCGGAAACGACTTCGGTCTGGTCGCCTATGACCCGAAGCTGGCCACGCAGGCCGGTCGTCTGATCGGCAACCGCGAAGACTTCCGACAACTCCGTGAGGTGGGTGGCAAATGAGACCCGAGGCTCTCATGCTCACCCTGCTGGCGATCCTTTGCACCGTCTCTCCGGTCGCTGCGGCGCTGAGCTACACCGGCGAACAGACCCTTTGGCAAGACACCGTCTGGGAGGGCGAGGTGTTGATCGACGGCACGCTCACTGTGGCCCCCGGGGTGACTCTTGCGATCCGTCCCGGCACCCTGGTGCGCTTCAGTTACCGTGACACTAACGGTGACGGTATCGGCGAGAACGAGATGTTCATACAAGGGATCCTCAAGGCTGTCGGCAGCGCCGAAGCGCCGATCCGTTTTACCGCCACCGGCGAGCCCCGACCGGGCGCCTGGGGGGCGATCAACATGATGATGTCTGAAGAAGAGAACGTTTTGGAACACTGCATCGTCGAGTACGGTTACCGCGGTTTTCACGCCCATTTCGCCAGCGCCGCTATCCGCGATTCGGTCTTTCGTCACAATCTGCGCGGACTGCAGTTTCAGGAGTCGACGGTGAATATGGAGCGTTGTCGCATCGAAGACAATCTCAATGGTATTCAGTTTCGCAATTCCGTTGTGCAGCTACGCGATTCGGTTATCACCGGTAGTTACTGGGGACTGCGCGGTGTGTACAACGAGTTGACCATGAAGAACTGTCGCATCGAGGACAACCTGATCAACGGAGTGAACCTGCGTGATTCCACCCTGAACATCTCGGCAAGCCGCATAACGGATAACCGCAAGGGGCTCTATCTGCAGCGCTCCAAAGTTGCGGTGGAGGACAGCCTGCTCACGGACAACAGCGAACACGGTCTGTACCTGGAGGACTCCGCAGGAGTGGTCCGCGGCAACCGCATCGGCGGCAACGGCCGGGCGGGTGTCCGAACCCTCGGTTTTGCCGGTGAGATCGTCGGCAACGACCTGGCCGAAAACGGCGAGTATGCTCTGCAGAACGATGGCGCGACGGCCATCGTTGCGCCCGGCAACTGGTGGGGAGTGGTGGATGCGGAGGGGATTGCAGCCCTGATCCGGGACAACCGGGATCGCCCGGGGACCGGACCGGTAAATGCGATTGCACCTTTGAATGGGGAGCCTTCCGGGCTGCCGAAACATTAACGGGAGGATTTCAAGATGAAGAGGATTCGTTATATGCGCCGTCTGTCGCTGTTGCTTGTCACCATCCTGCTGCTGGCGGGCTGCGAGCAGGTCTCCGATGCTCCGGCACTGCGCATCGGTTACATGAACTGCAACAGTGAGGAGGAGACGCTGAAACGCTTTCTCCCCCTGACCCGCTACCTGGAGAAGAAGCTTGGGGTGCCGTTGGAGGCGGTGCCGGTGGACACTCAGGAATTCGACGAGCGTTTTGGCAAAGAGAAGTTCGCCTTCACCCATACCAACTCCCTGCTCTACGTCATGCTCAAGGAAAATCACGGTCTGCAACTGGTGGCTGCCGACAAAAGGGGGCAGTACGGTTCACGCACAGCCGGAACGATCATTTCCCGCAAGGGCAGCGGCATCACCACGCTGGAGGACCTGCGCGGCAAACGCATGGTGTTCGGCCCCCAACTGGCCCCGACCGGCTACCTGGCCCAGTACGACCTCATGCTCCGGGCGGGGATCGATCCGGAGAAGGACCTCGCCTACTACGGCATACCTCATGGCTCCTTCAAGCATGAAAAGGTTATCTACGGCGTTTATTTCGGAGAATACGACATAGCGGCAGCGCCAGCTCTGGACCTGGAAATTATGATTCGAGAGGGGAAAATCTCCGCAGACGATTTTCACATTCTGGATCAGAGCCCAATTATCCCCTACTGTACCTTCGGGGCGGCCGGGGACACCGATCCCGAACTGGTCAAGAAATTCCGCCAAGCGCTCATGGAGCTGAATCCCGAAGAGACCGTGGAGATCGACGGCGAGCAGGTCAAGGTGCTCAAGGCGGCCTGGGTGGACGGCTTCGAGCCGCTCACTGACGCCGACTACGATCCGATCCGGGAGATGGCCAAACGGGCCAACATGCCTCCCTATCAGCAGTATTAGAGCGCAATCCGTAACCGCCGCCTTCAGAACGCAAAGGGCGCACGTAGCCATTTCATTCCAGAAAGGAAAGATCATGAAGAAAAGCCTGCTCACCATACTGACCCTGTTACTCAGCGCCACCAGTCTGCTGGCTGATTCGGTCGATGTGCGTTTACTCAGATCGGTCTCACTCGGAGAGACGCCGCGACAAGTGGTCGCATCGGCCGACGGCCAGCGTATTTATGTGCTGACGACAACCGGACAGGTGCAGCTTTACTCTGCCGACGGGCAGATTCAGGGGCGCTTTGAGGTCGGTCCGGAGGTGACCGGGATCACTCCCCAAGGGGCCGAGCGGTTGATTCTGCAGTCGGCGGAGCGGCAAGAGATGACTCTGCTGGCGCTGCAGCCGGTAGTGTCGCTCAAGACCGCCGGCGCACCTTCGCTGGGCGCCCCGGACGCCCCGGTAGAGATGGTTATTTTTGACGATTTTGAATGTCCCTACTGCGCGAAGGCAGTCCCCCTGCTCAAACAGGTCCTGGAGGCTTATCCCGGCAAGGTCAAGCTGGTGTTTAAGAATTTCCCCCTGAAGATGCACAAAAATGCCCGTGCGGCCGCCGCAGCGGCGCTTGCCGCAGAGCGACAGGGGAAATTCTGGCCACTGCACGATCTGCTGTTTGAAAATTACAACAAGCTGAATTCGCAAAAAATCCGCGAACTCGCTGAGCAGGCCGGTCTCGACTTGGCGCGGTTTGATCAGGACCGGAACGATCCGGCTCTGCAGCAGGTGATCAATGCGGACATGCAGGAAGGTAAGAAGGTTGGTGTGCGCGGAACCCCGACGGTCTTTATCAACGGGCGCCGTCTGCAGAATCGCAGCATGGCCGGCTTTAAACAGATGATCGACGCGGAACTGGCCAGACAGCAGACAGCAAAGAAGCAAACTACCAGGGGATGAGTCAGTTTGCCGGCGCCGTTAGATTCCAGCTGCGCAACGCTAGCCGTCGGTGTTGAACTCCGTACTGCCGAGCTGTTGCAGAATACCGCACTGCTCGGCGGTACGGGTGCCGCTGCAACGCAGGCTGAGAGAATGGAGCTGATCCCGCAGCTGTTCGAGCTCCGCGATCCGCACGTCGACCTGGCGGATATGGTCATCAAGGAGTGCGCTGACGGCGGAACAATCGTCCAGCGGAGTGTCGCGGATCTGCAGCAGCCGTCTGACCTCCTCCAGCGTCATATCGAGCGAACGGCAGCGGCGGATAAAAAGCAGGCGCTCGACATGCATTTTGCCGTACAGGCGGTAGTTGCCGGTACTGCGCGGAGGCGGCGGCAATATTCCCGCCATTTCGTAGAAGCGGATCGTTTCCACCCGACAATCGGTTCGCCTGGCCAGTTCGCCAATTTTCATTTCCGGTTTCACGGGGCAAAGCTCCTTTCGGACTCAATCGGACTTGACCCTATAGTAACTTCAGGGTGCTTAATAAACAAGTCGAGCAGAAGAAAACGACTCAAAAGGAGTTGCCGATGAGTGGATGCACATCCAATGGCTGCGGCTGTCCGAGCGCTTCAATGCCCTCCTCCGAACCGCCGAGCACGGGCGAAAACCGCGTGGTTTACCAGATCAAGAATATGGACTGCCCCACCGAGGAGGCGCTGATCCGCGACAAACTTGGCCGACTGCCCGGGGTGGCGGAGCTGGAATTCAACCTGGTGCAGCGCACCCTCGCCGTGACCCACCGGCTGCCGTCGCCGGAGCCGCTGGAGAAGGCGCTGGCCGCCATCGGCATGCAGGCGGTCCGCGACACCCTGTCTCCGGCGGGACAGACCACGGTGCTGGGCATCGCCAAGATGGATTGTCCCACCGAGGAGGGCCTCATTCGCGGCAATCTGACCGGGATGCCCGGCGTCGCGGGGCTCGATTTCAATCTGGTCCAGCGCACCCTGACGCTGCAACATGCGCCCGAGGCGCTGCCCTCGATACTGGCGGCGCTGAAGTCGCTCGGCCTTGAAGCGCAGGTCCAGGGCGGGGCGGTGGCCGGGGAGGTTTCGGCGCCGGCCGAACCGGCCAAAACTAACTGGTGGCCGATGCTCGTCTCGGGCGTTTCGGCCACCGCCTCCGAGGTGGTGTACTGGTGGAACGGCGGCTTCCATTGGACGGTGGCCGCGCTGGCGCTGCTGGCGATTTTCAGCGGCGGCCTGCCCACCTACAAGAAGGGCTTTATCGCGCTGCGCAACCGCAACCTGAACATGAACGCGCTGATGTCGATCGCGGTGACCGGCGCGATGCTGATCGGCCAGTGGCCGGAAGCGGCGATGGTCATGTTCCTGTTCGCGCTGGCGGAGATTATCGAAGCGAAATCGCTGGACCGGGCGCGCAACGCCATTCGAGGGCTGATGGACCTGGCTCCGGAGACGGCGACCGTGCGTCAGCCCGACGGCAGCTGGGCGGAGGTTCCGGCGAAAAGCGTCGCGCTCGACGCGGTGGTACGGGTGAGGCCGGGCGAACGGATCGCGCTGGACGGCGAAATCGTCTCGGGCAGCTCGACCGTCAATCAGGCGCCGATCACCGGCGAGAGCCTGCCGGTGGAAAAGGCCGAGCAGGACCCGGTGTTTGCCGGCACCATCAACGAGTCCGGCTCCTTTGAGTACCGGGTGACGGCGCTCGCCGCGAACACCACGCTGGCGCGCATCATCCATGCCGTGGAGGCCGCCCAAGGCAGCCGCGCTCCCACGCAGCGCTTCGTTGACCGGTTCGCCCGGGTCTACACCCCGGCGGTCTTCGTCGTCGCCCTGGTCACGGCCCTGATCCCGCCGCTCGCCTTCGGTGCGGCGTGGATCGACGCGATCTACAAGGCGCTGGTGCTGCTGGTGGTGGCCTGCCCCTGCGCCCTGGTGATCTCCACCCCGGTGACCATCGTCAGCGGTCTGGCGGCTGCGGCGCGCAGGGGTATTCTCATCAAAGGCGGAGTCTATCTCGAAGGGGGGCGCAAGCTCGCCGTGCTGGCGCTGGACAAGACCGGGACCATCACCCACGGCAAACCCGAACAGACCGATTTCGATGCGTTCGTCGCTGACGAGCAGAAGGTGCGCCAGTTGGCGGCCAGCCTGGCGGCCCGCTCCGACCATCCGGTCTCGCAAGCGATCGCCCGCGCCGCACAGCAGGCTGACCTGGACCCGGCGGAGGTCGCGGAGTTTGCCGCGATCCCCGGTCGCGGCGTACGCGGCACGCTGGACGGTCAACTGTATCACCTGGGCAATCACCGGCTGATTGGCGAACTCGGGCTGACGACAGCGACGTTGGAAAAACGGCTCGACAAGCTGGAGCGTCAGGGGAAGACCGCCGTCATGCTGACGACTCAAAATGAAGTGCTGGGTCTTTTCGCGGTCGCCGATACCGTCAAGGAGAGCAGTCGGCTGGCCATCGGCGAACTTCATGCCCTGGGGGTCCGGACGCTGATGCTAACCGGCGACAATCCGCATACCGCCGAAGCGATCGCCGGGCAGGTCGGTATCGACGAGGCGCGCGGCAACCAGTTGCCGGAGGATAAGCTGAACACCATCGAATCGCTGGTCGGGGGGCCGTCCAGGGTCGGCATGGTGGGCGACGGCATCAACGACGCGCCGGCTCTGGCGCGCGCCGATATCGGCTTTGCCATGGGCGCCGCCGGCACCGACACCGCCATCGAAACCGCCGACGTGGCGCTGATGGACGATGATCTGCGCAAGCTGCCGACCTTTTTGCGCCTGTCGCGCACCACCGCAGCCATCCTCACTCAGAACATCGTCCTTGCGCTGGGGATCAAGGCGGTGTTCATCGCCCTGACCTTCACCGGCCAGGCGACCATGTGGATGGCGGTATTCGCCGATATGGGCGCGAGCCTGCTGGTGGTGTTCAACGGCCTGCGGTTGCTGCGCAGATGAGCGTGCCGGCGACCTCCATCTGTTTGCCTCACTGTCAGTCAGAGGATACGTCCTTGGAAGCGGAGAATTACGATGTCTGTTGATAGCGCTCGCGCGAGTGCTGCCGCCATTGCCTGGCGCTGGTGGGCCCTGGCGATCAGCGTGGCGGCGGCCGATCAGGTCACCAAGCTCGCCGTTTCGACGCTGATGGACTACGGCCAAAGCATTCCCCTGACCGGATTTTTCAACCTGGTGCATGTCTGGAACACCGGCGCGGCGTTCAGTTTTCTGGCCGATGCCGGCGGCTGGCAACGCTACTTCTTTATCGTGATAACCCTCGGCGTGTCGTTCGTTCTAATCATCCTGCTGCGCAAATCGCGACCCAGGGCCGAGGCGCTCGGCTACAGCCTGATTCTGGGCGGTGCGCTCGGCAACGGCTTCGACCGTGTCGTGCGTGGTTATGTCGTCGACTCCCTGGACTTTTACTGGCGGAGCTGGCATTGGCCGGCGTTCAACCTTGCCGATTGCAGCATCACGCTCGGCGTACTCTGCCTGTTATGGAGTGCATATCGCACTCCCGCCGAACAGCAATCACCAGAACCATGAAATCTGACCTCAGAAGAAAGGAGATGATCTATGTCACGTCTATTTACTGTCGGACTCATCCTGCTTGCGGGCCTACTGGCCGGTAACGCCTGGGCGGCGCCCAAACTTGTGGTTGAGCAACCGGCCTTCGATTTCGGGGAGGCTCCCCAGGGAGAGACGGTTCGTCACACCTTCAGTTTCAGCAACAGGGGCGATGAACCGCTGAACATCGAAAAAGTGAAAAGTTCCTGCGGCTGCACCGCTGCGCTGTTGTCAGCCAAGACGCTGGCTCCGGGCGAGAGCGGCGAACTCCAGGCGAATTTTGACAGCACCCGTTTCCGCGGTGCGGTGACCAAGACCATTTCCCTCTATAGCAACGACCCGACTCAGCCGGTCACGCAACTGAAAGTCAAAGGGATCGTCAGGGAGACGCTTTCGGTGGTGCCGAACCGGATCAACCTGGGGGCGGTCACAACGGGGAAAACCGCAGTTGCCCAAGCGACCCTGAAGAACCAATCCGATGGCGATCTGCGCCTGGAGAACGTGCAGACCAGTTCTCCCGATCTGGTGGTGAAGCTGTCTGAAGGAACGTTGCCCGCAGGGCAGAGTACAGTCATGGAAATCCAGCTGATCTCAAGGCCCGGCCAGAACCGTTTCAGTGGGTATGTCGTCATTCCAGCCCAAGACGCGCTTAAATCCGATCTGCGCATTCCCGTCCAGGCCAGCATCCAGCGGCAGACTGACTAAGGAGCCTGACCATGGCGACCGGCACCGACCTGACCTTCTGGATCGCGTTTTCCGCAGGGGCGCTCTCGTTTTCATCCCCTTGCGTGCTGCCGCTGATCCCTTCTTACGTTACCTACATTACCGGACTGACCTTCGGCCAGCTCCAGGAAGCCCACCCCGGCGCCAGGACGCGATTGACCGTCCTGTACCATACCCTCGCCTTCATCCTGGGTTTTTCCGTCGTCTTCGTCGCTTTGGGCGCGCTCGCCGGGCTGGCCTCCCACGCCTTTCAGCAGCACTTCCGCGAGGGCCTCGGATGGGTGCAGAAAGGCGGCGGGATCCTTATTTTCCTGTTTGGCGTTCATATGAGTGGCCTGTTCCACTTCGGCGTCCTGCTCGGGGAAAAGCGGGTCAAGATTCCCAACAAGCCCAAGGGGTTTGTGGGAACCTTCCTGGTCGGGGTGGCCTTTGCCGCGGGCTGGACCCCCTGTATCGGTCCGATCCTGGGCGCCATTCTGGCCTTGGCCGCCGGAACCAGCGGCAGCGTCGGGCAGGGAGTGGTTCTGCTGAGTGTCTATTCGGCGGGACTGGGCATCCCTTTCCTGGTTTCCGCCATGCTCTTTCACGGCTTTCTCTCTGCTTTCAAACGATTTCGTAAACATATCCGGCTGGTGGAGATCGCCACCGGCGTCATGCTGATGGTGGTCGGAGCGATGCTCTTTCTGGACTTTTACGGAAAGCTGACGGGCTACCTCTATCGCTGGCTTCCGGCCACCGGCTGAGGAAGATCAGGGACATGAGAAAATTCGTTTTACCGTGGAAACTTGCAGGCCTGGTTCTTCTCCTCTTTTTCCCGGCCTCCTGCACCGCCACTGCCCCCGGCAGCTCTTCCCCCGTGACGGGGACGGTGTCCGGCGATCTCCGCTGGCACGGGACGGTTTTCGTCGACGGGGACGTGGTGATCGACGAGGCGGCGCGGCTGATCATCGAGCCCGGTACCGAAGTAATTTTTCTTCCGCCCGCACCGGGGCAGGATCTGTTCACCGAACGCCCCAACTTTCCCGGCAGCGAGTTGATCGTTCAGGGGACCCTTGTCGCCGAAGGGACGGTTGAGGAACCCATCACCTTCCGCTTCGTCGATCCGGCTGCGCCCGGCGGCAGCTGGGGCGGGATCAACCTGCGCGAGAGTCCCGAGACCCGGTTTCGTTACGTCCGCATCACCCAGGCCAACAGCGCCATTCACAGCCACAAGTCCAAAGCTGTCATCGAAGAATCCCGGATAGAAAACAACCTGTTCGGGCTGCGATTCAACGCGACCGAGTTCCTCATCCGAAACAACCTGCTGCGCGGCAACGGCACCGCCATCCGTTTTCATTTCGGCGCTCCGGTGATTCGCAACAATGTCATCACCGACAATGAAAAGGGGATCTTCATCACCTCCTATCCCAGCGATTATTTCATTGAAGGGAACAACATCGCCGGCAACCGCCGCTATGCCGTCGTGCTTGGGGAAGAGGTGCCGGACGATGTGCGGATGGCTGGCAATTACTGGGGAACCGACAACCCCGAAGCGATCGCGGCTTCACTCTTCGACGGGCGCAAGGACGATTATCTGGGCAAGGTCCTCTATGGCCCCTTTGCTGATGCCCCTTTCTCGTCGGCCGGAGCGTCCTGGACGCCGTGAGTTCATGCCCTGGCCAGCCGATCCTGCAAAGCACTCCACAGTGTCATGAAATCGACAATCGAGGCCGGAGGTGATGCAATGAAAATCAACAGGCCGGATCAGGCCAAAATTTTTCTGCTTGCCTGCAGTTTCCTCGGTGGGCTTTATTGCCTGCTGAATGCCGCCGGGGCGGAGCTGTTTTGCGGCACCCGGGGGTGTGAAATCTATGCGGGCTATGGCCTGTTCGGCCTGTCTTTTTACATCTACGGCTTCGCCGGGTTCCTGGGGATTTTTCTTCTGACCCTTTGGTATCCTAGGCGAGGTGCCCATCTGCTGCTGTCGGTTGCCGTCGGACTGGGGCTCTTCTTCGACACCCTGTTTCTCATCTACCAATCCCTCCTCTGGCCCTGCTCCAGTTGCCATGTGGTCGCCTTGCTGATAGGGCTGACGGCGTTCTTCGCCGTGTTCGGTCTGGAAGTTCCGGGCCGGAAGCTTCTGATCGGAATCGGACTGGTCTGGTCGGTGTTTTTCCTTTTCGTCGGTCTTGCGGTGATCAAGGAAGTCGCCTTTGCGCCCTGGCCGATCTACGGTTCCGCCGAGGCGCCAGTCAAGGTCTATTTTTCTCCGACCTGTCCAGCCTGCGAGGAGGCCGCCCGGAAAATTCTCAATGATCCACAGGCCTCAACCGAGACGGCCTTCTACCCCATCGCCAAAAACACCTCGGATGAAGCCAGGCTTGCCAGGCTTCTCCGGCAACCGGGCGAGACGCGCGATGGCGAAGCGATACTCGGGCTTTTCGCAAAGGAGCCGGACCAACCGGCGACTCTCGGCGCCAGGGAGAAGTTTCTCCTGTTCTGCAACAAAATGGCCCTGGCCAGAAGCGACGCGACCAGAGTCCCCCTGATCGTTTCCCCGGGCATCATGGAAATCGACAGCTTAGATGATGGCCTCTCCCTGCCGGTAGAAAATCTTTGGGGCAGTCCGGTGGGAACGACGACCGACGCTGGCTGCTCGGCCTTTACGGATGATGACGATTGTGAAGAATGATCAGCGCTTATCCCCATCGAAATCCAATGACTATCGCAAATTTTACAACTCGACAGGATATGGAGGAGAATAATGCGGATTACTGTTTATCTTTTGGTCGGTCTTTTTCTGTTCGTTTCGCCGGCCGTTGCATTCAAACAGTTGAGCTCAGAAAAGGCAGATTGTCGCAGCTGCCATACGTTAACCAAGGCCGAGGCGAAAGAGATTTTTACCGGTTTTCAAGGTGAATTGTTGTCTGTAGAACAGGCTGAAATGCCCGGGTTCTGGGAAATCGGTATGAAAATAAAGAATCAGAATGTGCCGCTATATCTGGACTACTCCAAGTCCTACCTGGTCAGTGGCACCATCATACGGCTGAAAGACAGGAAGAACCTGACCGAAGAAAGCTACCGAAAACTCAACCCGGTTGATCTGTCTCGCATCCCGACCGATGATGCCTTACTTCTCGGCAACCCGGCGGCGGCAAAGAAGATCATCGTCTTCACCGACCCCCACTGCCCCTACTGCGTCAAGCTGCACGAGGTTATGAAAGAGGCCGTGGCAAAACGCTCCGACCTGTTGTTTCAGATCAAATTAATGCCGATCAAGCCGAGTTCGAAAAAAGTTGCGGAAACAATCGCCTGCAACGAGTCGATGGAGCAACTCGAAGCCGCCTTTGCCAAGCAAGAGATCCCGGAAGCAAGCTGCGAAAGCAAGGTCATCGAACAAAACCTGGCCGTCGCAAAATCCCTTGGTATCCGCAGTACCCCGACCCTGATTCTGCCGAATGGACAGATCGCTCCTGGTTATAAACCGCTGGATGCACTGCTCGAAATAATTGATCAGGCGGTTGTGAGTCATTGAGCAGCGTGGCCGTTGTTAGCTGCTTCGATCATCCATGAAAAGATCCGATTTAGATATCGCAACTCTTCATGGCGAAAAATACTTAAACAGTGAAAGTAGAGAGGTTAGTTATGCGTTATTTGGTCTTGATTGTCTTGCTCGTGTTGGTAGGCGGTGGAGCCTATATTTATTTCAACCTTCCTTCAACGACGGAGGTGGTTGCAACGGCAGTGGTTTCCGGCGATGTCGCCCCTGACTTTCAGCTCGAAGACACCAAAGGCAACAGAGTCAGCCTGTCTGCATTGCGCGGCAAGGTTGTCATGGTGAACTTCTGGGCGACCTGGTGCCCGCCATGCAAGGAAGAGATGCCTTCGATGGAGAAACTCAATCAGATCATCGCGGGTGAAGATTTTGTCATGCTGGCGATCAACACAGAGGAGAATGGCCGATCTGTTGTTCCGGCATTTTTAAAGAATAATCCGCATGATTTCACCGTCCTTTATGACGACAAGGGGACCGTGCAGCAACAATACGGCGTCTACAGGGTCCCCGAGTCCTTCATCATCCGCAAAGACGGCACAGTCGACAAAAAAGTTATTGGCGCCATCGACTGGGCCAGCCCGAAAACGATTGCCTATTTCAAGGGGCTGGTCAAGGGATAACCAATTGCTACCGCAAGCATCGGACGTCACTTACTGGGTAGCGTTTATCGTCGGGATTCTGTCCTTCATTCAGCTTGATGAAGCGAATCCCGATGCCAAGATCCGCCTGACTGTTTTTCTCCACACCATCTGCTTCCAAGAGCCCTTGAAGCATGTCCCGATTTCTGTCTGACCGCACAACCATGGGCGCAGCCCTTTCCGGGCTGTTGCTTGCGCTGGCCTTTCCTCGGATAGACATGGAGAGTCTCGCCTGGTTCGCCCTGGTGCCACTCTTTTTGGTCATGGAAAGGCGGCCGTACCGGAGCGGATTCGTTGCGGGGGCGGTCTTTTTCGGGGTGATCCTCTACTGGCTGAACATCGCCATGACCACTTACGGCCGGATGCATCCGATCTTTTCCTTCGCCGCCTATCTGCTGTTGGTGCTGTATCTGTCCCTTTTCTGGGGCGCCGCCACCTGGGCGGCCTGCCGATTGAAAAACAAACTCGACTACCCGCTGCCACTGACCCTGCCCGTGCTGTGGACGGCTCTGGAGTTTCTGCGCTCGTTTCTTTTCACCGGCTTTCCCTGGGCCACCCTCGGCTATTCCCAACAGAACCATCTGGTCCTCATCCAGTCGGCGGATCTTTTCGGGGTTTACGGGATCAGTTTTCTGCTGGTTCTTTGCAACGCCACCCTGGCTGGTGCTGCTGCGGCTTGCAAAAACGGTAAGAAGCTCTCATCCCCCAGGAGGGCGGTGGCTTGCACGCTGGTTCTTTTTCTTCTGAACTGGGGGTACGGACAGCTGTGCCTTAAAAACAACCCGGAGGCCAGGGAGGATACGATCACCGTGGCTCTGGCCCAGGGCAACATCGATCAGTCCCTCAAATGGAACCCGGCCTACCGAACCGAGACTGTCGACATCTACGAAGAGCTCTCACTGGGCGCAGCACAGAGCAAAGATACGGATCTTGTTATCTGGCCAGAGAGTGCCACGCCCTTTTATTTTCAGAAAGAGAGTCTTCTTACCGAAAAAGTACGGGGCACCGCCCGCGAAACGGGCGCCCATCTCCTCTTTGGCAGTCCGGCCGTTGAACAGGTCGATGGCCGGCAAAGATATCTGAACAGCGCCTTTCTTCTTTCTCCGTCCGGAGAGAACCTCGGGCGCAGCGATAAGATCCATCTCGTGCCCTTCGGTGAATATGTGCCGCTGAAATCGCTTTTCCCCTTCCTCGACAAGCTGGTGGCGGGGATCGGGGATTTCTCTCCCGGCACGGTCAACCCCTTGTCCATGAACGATCATCAGATCGGGGTACTGGTGTGCTTCGAGGGGATTTTCCCTGAACTGGCCCGCAATTATGTGCGAAAGGGGAGCGATCTATTGGTCAACATCACCAATGACGCCTGGTTCGGGCGCTCCTCGGCACCGGATCAGCACCTGGCCATGACCCGTTTCCGGGCCATCGAAAACCGGATCTGGGTGGCCCGGGCCGCCAATACAGGGATCTCGGCCTTTATCACCCCTTCCGGCCGGGTACAGGGGAAAACGGCGGTGTTTGAGGAGGCGGTGACCGCGGCCCGGGCCGGCCTGGGGGCGGGAAACAGCCTCTATACACGTTTCGGCGATGTTTTCCCCGGACTTTTTCTGACCATCAGTCTCTTCTGGTTGGTCCGTTCTCGCAAGCCTTTCGGGGCAGGTTGACGTAGCAGAGGCACCGGAGATCGACAATGATGATCTCGGTGTCACCTATGCGGTACTTTTCCTCGACTTGAGAGTAGGACTGAAGCGCAGGGCGCATAGAGTCAGTTTTGTTTCTGCCCGAATTTAAAAGGGATGCCGGCGAAGAGTCGGAGGTCCGGCCTCCGACTCTTCGCGCCCAGATCAAAGATAGAATCAGACAACCCCTTCGAACAGTGGGCTCGAGAGATAGCGCTCGCCCGAGTCGGGCAGGATAACCACTATTTTTTTGTTCTTGAACTCGGGCTGCGCGGCCAGGCGGACGGCCACCGCCGCCGCCGCGCCGCAGGAGATGCCGGAGAGGATGCCCTCTTCCTTGGCCAGGCGCCGGGCGTAGTCGATGGCCTCGTCGTTACTGATCTGCTCCACCCGGTCGACCATCGACAGGTCGAGGGTCTCGGGGATGAAGCCGGCGCCGATCCCCTGGATCTTGTGCGGTCCGGGATGCAGTATCTCGCCGGACAGCTTCTGGCTGATGACCGGGCTGTCGGCGGGCTCCACCGCCACCGAGAGGATTTGCTTGCCCTTGGTTTGCTTGATATAGCGGGACACGCCGGTGATGGTGCCGCCGGTGCCCACCCCGGAGATCAGCACATCAATCTCGCCGCCGGTATCTTCCCAGATTTCGGGGCCGGTGGTCCGTTCGTGGATCGCCGGGTTCGCCGGATTCTTGAACTGGTGCAGCAGCACGTAGCGGCTCGGATCGGAGGCGGCCAACTCCTCGGCCGCGGTGACGGCACCGGTCATCCCCTTTGCGCCAGGGGTAAGGATCAGGTTGGCGCCGAAGGCCGCCAGCACCTTGCGTCGCTCGATGCTCATGGTCTCGGGCATGGTCAGGGTGATGGGGATTCCCCGTGCGGCCGCGACGAAGGCCAGGGCGATGCCGGTGTTGCCGCTGGTCGGCTCGACGATCTCCTTGCCGGGGCCGAGCAGCCCCTTCTGTTCGGCGTCCCAGACCATCGAGGCGCCAATGCGGCACTTGACCGAGTAAGCGGGGTTGCGCCCCTCGATCTTACCGAGGACGGTGGCACCTTCTGGGACGATGCGGTTCAGGCTCACCAAAGGGGTGCGGCCGACGGAAAGTGAATTGTCAGTGTAAATAGGGGTCACAGCGTGGGTCACAGCGTGGTTCCTTTCTTTAATCCTTATTGGTTGGGCGGCGTCCTTGGTGGCCGTTGCCGTCATTAGCCCCCACAACCAGTTGATCCTGTAGCGTTCAATGTCAACGCTCGCAAAGCCCGCTTCCATGAAGAGATCCCGGCATTCCTTGGAGCCATATGTTTGGAAATGTGCGCGACTGAAAGCGCGGAGAAAAATGTCACAGACCTGGCACGCAAGATAATCGTCGCACCAGTCGGTGATGACGACTCTACCCGAAGGTTTCGATACCCGAAACATTTCTCGGAGGGCCGCAACCGGGTGCTGAATGAAGTGAAAGACGTTCGTTGAAACTACAACATCAAACGCTGCGTCGCCAAAGGGCAGAGTCTCGGCGTAAGCCTGCTCCAGGTCAATGGCTGCCCCGAGCCTGTGGCGGGCCAGTGTAAGCATATCTCCCGACAGATCGACTCCCGCGAGCCGGGCTCGCGGTGCCGCACGAGACAGCGCCTTCAGCAGTGCTCCCGTTCCGCATCCGACATCCAGAACGCGATCTTCGGGCGCCACGTGAAGTCGCCCCATAGTCTCCCGGATCGAGGCCTCGACATAGAACTTCCAGCGGGCGTCGTACGAAGAGGCGATCCTGGAGTATTCTCGCCGGAGTGGTTCGTATTCGTTCTGGTTCAACCTCGACTGCTCCGTTCAAGCGTCCGCCCAACGCTCATGCTGGCCGGTGGCGTAGGATGGCGCGGCCGGATCATCCCTGCAGCTCCCGTTTCATTCGTTCGAACTCCTCGCGATCGATCTCGCCTGCAGCGTAGCGATGCTTCAAAACCTCCAGCGGCGAAGAGGAGGATGGTGGTGCGGTTCTTTTCTTGCTGAACACTGCCTGAAACAACCAGACGGCCAAAAAAATCATCACTATCCAGAAGGCAAGGTTGACAAACATGCCCCAGGGTCCGTGAAAATAGCTGCCGGGACCGCACAGCCAGCTCTCGCTCCAAAATCTCATCATGGTCCAGATTCCTTTACTTCCCCGGCCGTAAGCCGAGAGATAGACCGTCGAACTTTTTCATAAGCTGTCGATGACCTGCCGCAGTTTACCCCGTACCTGGATCGCGATATCGGCCAGATCGGCGTTGTCGATCGCCTGCATCGTGGCGATGGGATCGACCGCCGCGACCTCGACACGGCCATCCTCATATTCCTGGACGATGACGTTGCAGGGAAGCATGACGCCGATGTGGGCCTCGGCCTGCAGCGCCCGGTAAGCAAAAGGCGGATTACAGGCGCCGAGAATGCGGTATTGTCTGAAATCGACGTCAAGTTTCTTCTTCAGGGTCGCCTGCACATCGATCTCGGTCAGGATGCCGAACCCTTCTTTACCGAGCTCTTCCGTGACTCTGGCGATCGCCTGATCGAAAGATCCGGCAACCGTTTTGCTGATAACGTAGCTCATTTTGTTCCTCTCCTTTACTGAGGATTGCGGCGGAGCGTCCGGGTTGTGAGTTGTCCGCGCGCTCCACACAAAACCTGACCTCTCGTGCTCAAATGGCCACCATGGCATACCCTTTGTTCTGGTAGGCGATGAGGGAAACCAGGCTGTTGCCGACTTTCTTGATCCCGGGCAGCAGCTCGGTGTCTTCCATGCCGACCAGGCTAAGGGCCAGGGAGCAGATTTCCATCTGAACGCCGGCTTTTTTCAACTCGATGATGTTCCAGGAAATCTTATCCATGATCTCTTCCTTGTACTCATTCACCTCAGGGACCTCTTTCATGTCGGCCAGACAGACCACCGAGGCTCCCCGGAAGGTCACGACGATATCGGGCCGCACACCCTGTCGGGTCAGATTCTCGCTGGCATTTCTGATCGCGGTCAAGGCCCGCAACAGCTTTTGCGGATCATCCTTTTTGACATCGAACACCACCTTGGCGGCGGTCATTCCCTGAAGCGCCTCCCGGTCATCGACGGCAAAGCCCGGTCCGGCAGAAACCACCAGGAACAAACCGGCCAGCATCAAACTAAAAAGGTTGCTAAAGCGTGTGTTTTTCATGGCTGCAACTCCTCTTTCAGCGTTATAGGTCACCTTCATCAAAACAGTTACCAGCAACAAGAGCCATAATTTCCGCCGGGCATGCTACGGCTTCTCATCATGTAACCGTCCCGCCTCATGCCGTGTCTCCCGTAACCGTGATCACAACCCTGGTAGTCGCAGGCAAACCAAGAACCGTATCCGCCGCCGGTGATCCGGCTTACCTCCAAATTAGCCTGGTCCAGCTTGGTCCAGTAGGCACGTTCCAGATTGTAGAGCTCGCCCTCGATGGCGTTGAGCCGGCCCACTGTCGTTGCGTCGTCGCTGCGGGCCGCGATCAACTCGGCCTGCTTGGCGTTGAGTTTCTGCTGCAACTCCTGCAGTTGCGGCTGATACGTGCTTTGGATTTCATCGACCTTTTTCTGCTGCTCGGCGGTCAGGGCCTGCCTGCCGGTCGCCGATCCCATTCCGTAGCCTGACCAGCCGTCCATCCAGGCAAAGGCCGGGGTCGTCAAGGCCACCATGGCCAGTATTGCCGTTGCTGCAATCAATTTACGATTGTTCTTCATAGCACTCTCCTTTCCGATTCATGGGGTTGTTGATCCGTTGTCATTGTGGTTATCGGTTGTTTCACTTCGGCCTTCAGGGCCGCGTTGCAAAAGGGACAGTAGTCCCAGGCCTGGTCCACCACCCGGCTGCAACCGGGACAGTTGCTCTTGAGTGTATCCCCGCAGTGAGGACAGCGAAAATAGACCTCCTGCACCGAACCTCCGCATCTGGGACAAGCCTTGGGTGCGAGCCCGCTCGCTGGGGTTCGCCGGCTTAGGAGCCAGGCAGCTCCGCCAAGCAGGGCCAGCAGGAACAGTCCCGGAACGATCCAGCCGCTAAAAAACCAGCCGTTGCTCCAACCAGATCCGCAAAACATGGCCGTTCCCTCTCAGTATCCCGGGTGACCGCAGCCGGCATAATGGCTGTGGGACTGGCTCTGCCCGTGGGTGTGCCCATCCCCATCCCAGCAGCCCCAATGGCCGCAGCCTGAGAGAACCAAAGTTCCTCCGACCAGAGCAACCAGCAGCAGAATCCTCTTTTTCATGGCGACCTCCTCAATGTTCGATTCGTTGCCGAACTAGAATGGCAAGGAGGGTGCCAGGACCCAGGGCAGGGTGCCAAGATCCTGAAATACAACAGGAAGTTAGCCTCCTCGAGTATTCGTGCAGGCTGTTGACCGAAAAATTTTTAGACAGCTTGCCATCCCGGATTCGTGTCTTTTGTCAAAATTTTTGACAACTCAATAGAGGCAAAGTGCTTGACAGGGTGGGGAATACCAGTATAAACATTTTCGAAAACAAGAAAATATATAGAGCAGGATATCGGTCCCGTAGAAGCTACAAGAAGCCACAGAGGAGGAAACACCTTGAACCATTTCAAGCTGACCTGGAAAAACATCGTCCGCCGCAAGAGCCGCTTTTTCTTTACCCTCTCCGCGATCGCCGTGGGTATCGCCTCTCTGGTGACGCTGCTGTCATTAGGCACGGGGCTGGAAACGGAGATCCGCAAGCAAGCGGATGTTCTGGGCGCGAATCTGGTGGTTACACCCCGGGGCTGGTGCGCCTACGAACAGATTTCCGTCCTCACCGGGGAGACCTTGCCCGAAGCCATTCCCAACGAGGATGTGGAAAAAATCGCCGCACTCGAAGGACTGACTGCTTTCCCCTACCTGACCCAACGCACCGCCCTCAGGAACCAGCCGGTCCCGCTGCTCGGGATTCTGCCGGCCGAGATGAAACAGTTCAAGGGCTGGCAGGTCGGTCAGGGACGCTACCTGCTGGATGATGCCAATGTGGTGATAGGTTCCGGTATTGCCCGACAATTCGAACTGAAATCCGGAGACCAGCTTACGGTCAGGGGTCAGGAGTTCTCGATCAGCGGGGTTTTGCAGGAAGTCGGCAACAGCGATGATCTGGCCATCTATATGGAGCTTGCCACCGTCCAGCAGCTTTATGCGGTAGGTGACAAGGTTTCCTTCATCGCGGTGAAGGTGGATGACATCACCCGGATCGACCAATACATTCTGGATATCCAGGAGGTCGCCAATGTTGCGGTCTCCTCCGACAAGCAGCTTCTCAAATCGGTACTGGCCATCGTCGGCAGCGTTGGCAGTGCGCTGCAGTTGATTGCGGCGGTCGCCATCCTGACCGCCTTTTTCGGCATCGTCAACACCATGATGACCGCCATTTACGAGCGCAGGCGGGAGATCGGCATTCTTCAGGCCATCGGCTCCAAGAAGAGGACCATCTTCTCCCTCTTCCTGTATGAATCGGCCTTCTATGGTCTGTTGGGCGGGATCGTCGGAGTCGTGGTCGGTTTTGTCTTCTCCTACTTCGCCGCCCCGTATATCGGTCAGAACGAATTTACCGCCTTTCTTGGCAGTGAGCAGAGCGTGCAGCTCTTCAGCGCCGGGATCACGCTAAAAGCCCTGACCTTCTCGATATTGGTTTCTGCCCTGGCCGGAGTCTACCCGGCGCGGCAGGCCTGCAAACTCAGCCCCGTGGAGGCCATCAGCTATGAATAACGCCATCATCCGTACCGAAAAGCTCTCCAAGATCTACGACACCGGATTTCGGACGATCGCCCTGCAGGACGTCGATCTGCAGATACCCAAAGGGAGCCTCTCCTGCATCATGGGACCATCAGGCCACGGCAAGAGCACCTTGCTGCATCTGATCGGCGGCCTAGACCGGCCGACCTCGGGAAAAGTTTTTCTCGATGATATGGAGCTGACCTCCGTCGATGGCAATCGCCTGGCGGAAATTCGCTCCAGGAAGATGGGCTTCGTGTTCCAATTCTTCAACCTGCTGCCCGTGCTGACCGCGTTGGAAAACGTCCAGGTCGCCATGATGTTGGCAGGAATATCGAAAAAGGAACAGGAAGAGCGGGCCACCGAGCTGCTCAACCTGGTGGGCCTTGAAGATAAACTGCAGTCTAAGCCGAACCAGCTCTCCGGCGGTCAGCGGCAGCGGGTGGCCATCGCCCGGGCACTAGCCAACGACCCTGAGATCCTGCTGATGGATGAACCGAGCGGCAACCTCGACAGCCGCTCGGAAGGGGAACTGCTAGAGAACATCCGCAAGATCAATGAACAGGGGAAAACCGTCGTCATCGTCACCCATTCGGAGACCGTCGCCGCCATGGCGCAGGAGACCTTTTGCATCCGTGACGGGGAGCTGGCGGTCGACGGAGGAAATTCATACACACCAACGAACGCGGAGGATAGAAACATGAGCGTATTTGGGAAGTGGGGCATAGTCGGATTGCTTGCGGTGTTGCTGGGCGCGGGCCTGACCCTGGGCATGGGGAGTCGGCCCGGGACCCCGGGCCAGGCAGGGGCACTGGATGTCAACAGCGTGGCTTCCGACCCCTCCGCCTATAAAGGCGCCATCAAGGTGAGAGGCGTCGTTGCCGACACCTCGCCTGCCGATTCCACCTTCGTCCTGATTGACATCCGGGAGTACAAGGCCTGCGGGGTCGTGACCTGCGCTTCCAAGTTCGTGCCGGTGCGCTATGCGGGACCCCCGCCAAAGGTGAAAGAGGAGCTGGTGGTCACGGGGGAGATGGTTCCCTCACCAAAGGGTTATGTCCTGGAAGGGAAAGAACTCCAAAGATTGGGGAAATAATGAAAACACAAGCTAAAGCCAACGCCGGCGAAGAGACCTGCAAGGTCGTCTGTTTTAACGAAGAGCTGATCAGTGAGATAAATGATTCGATGATCGCCGCGGAGGAGCTGCGGGATCTGGCCGAGTTTTACAAGCTTCTCGGCAGTCCCGTCCGGCTGAAAATCATCTTCGCCCTGGGCAAGGGAGAGCTGTGCGTCTGCGATCTGGCCCACATCCTCGGCCTTTCCATGCCGGCGACCAGCCAACAGTTGAAACTGCTGCGCCAGCAGGGGATCCTCAACCATCGCAACGACGGGCGCATGGCCTATTATTCCCTGGCCAAACCCCGGTTATTTGAAGTGATCCAGGGGGATGTGGCGTTTGTTGCGAAATAGGCTCGGGTCGGTAGTCACCCCAACCTGTATTCCCTGAGCTTGTTCTGCAGGGTCTGGCGGGTGATGCCGAGAATCTCGGCGGCGCGGGTGCGGTTGCCGTCGGTCTGGGCGAGGGTAGCCCGGATGAGGTCCTTCTCCATCTCCTTGAGAGTGTGCCCGGGGCGCAGGGCGAAGGGGCGCACTGTGCTTGCAGCCGCCTCGCGGACGGAAACGGGAAGCTCGCGCAGGCCGATCTGCTCGCCGAGGCAGAGGATGACCGCCCGCTCCAGGGTGTTTTCCAGTTCGCGGATGTTGCCGGGCCAGGCGTAGGCGAGCAGGGCATCCAGGGCTTCGGGATGAAGGCCGCGGATGTCCTTGCGGTTTTTAGCACTGTACTTTTCCAGAAAATGCCCGGCCAGTGTCGGGATGTCTTCTGGGCGCTCGCGCAAGGGGGGTAGTTCCAGGGGAACGACACTGAGCCGGAAGAAAAGGTCTTGGCGGAAGCTGCCCTCTGCCACCATCTGTTGCAGGTCCTTGTGGGTGGCCGCAAGCAGGCGCACGTCGACCCTGATAGATTTGGTGCCGCCGAGCCGTTCGAACTCTCCCTCCTGCAGCACCCGCAGAATCTTGGCCTGGGTGGTGAGGCTCATGTCGCCGATCTCGTCGAGAAACAAGGTCCCCTTGTGGGCCAGCTCGAAGCGCCCCTTGCGTTGCTCGGCGGCGCCGGTGAAAGCTCCCTTTTCGTGGCCGAACAGCTCGCTCTCCAGCAGGTTTTCGTGCAGCGCCGCGCAGTTGACCTTGACGAAGGGGCCGTCCGAACGAGGGCTGTTCTGGTGGACGGCATTTGCGACCAGCTCCTTGCCGGTCCCCGACTCGCCGGTGATCAGCACGGTGGCATCTGACGGGGCGACCAGGACCAGGGTCTCGAAGAGTTCGCGCATCGGGCGGCTGCTGCCGATGATGTTGCCGAAGTCGAACTTTTCGCCGAGCCGCTCCTTGAGGGCGGCATTTTCCTGCTGCAGGCGCTCGAAACTCAGGGCCCGCTCAACCGTCAGGGCCAGCTCCGAAGCATCCACCGGCTTGGTGACATAGTCGAAGGCGCCTTTTTTCATCGCTTCCACGGCATTTTCCACTGAGGAGAAGGCGGTGATGATGATGACCGGCAGCTCCGGTTTCACTTCCTGGATCGCCTCAAGGGCTTCCATCCCTCCGACCCGCTTCATCTTCAGGTCGAGCAGGACAAGATCGAACTCGCGCTCCCGGGCCAGATGAATGGCTACATCCCCGTCGTCGGCCTCGACGATTTCGTACCCCTCGCCGCCTAGGTGGGCCTTGAGCATGGTGCGGTGGGCGACATCGTCGTCGACCACAAGAATAACGGCTTTAGCTTTTTCCATATTCCGGCTCCTTCCGGCTTCGCATGAGTTCCCCAATCAGCAGTAAGGTGACGCCGGTGGTGATGGCAACGTCAGCGACATTGAAGACTCCGGTGCGCAGCCCTCCCAGACCCAGGTTCAGGAAGTCGACGACGGCGCCGTCGTTAACTACCCGGTCATAAAGGTTGCTGAGTCCTCCGCCCAGCACCAGAGACAGAGCCCCCACACCGACAGGGCGCAAGCTCCTTGAGGAGAGGGTCCAGACCAGCACGCCCAGCAATACCGCCCCGACCGCCATGATAAAGACCCAGAAACGCGCCGATTCCGGCAGACCTGAACCCATTCCCAGAAAGGCGCCGGGATTTTCCGCATACTGCAGGCGAAACAGGTCCCCCAAAAACGACAGTTCGGGAGAGCCGGCCAGGTACTCTCTGGCGACCGCCTTTGTGATCCGGTCGCAACCGACGCAGGAGAGAATGACCGGGGCCATCAGCAGGATTCTTCTTATTATCGTCATCCGTTTGTCCTCATGCTCCAACGTTTCACGCTGGACTTCCAATCTCTTTGCGTTGTGCCGGCTCCCGGGGAAGAATGACCTCGACCCGGGTGCCCTTTTCCGGCGCGCTTTCCACCTCGATGCGGCCGCCGTGCTGCTCCACGATCTGCTGGACCATCGCCAGCCCCAGTCCGGTGCCGGTCTTGCGGGTAGTGAAGAAGGGGTCGAACATCCGCGACCGTTCTTCCGGGGCCATCCCTTTGCCGGTGTCCTCCACCCAGAAGCGGATCTCCGCATCCTGCTCTCGTGCCCCGAGACGGATTTCCCCTCCGGCTTCGGTGGCGGCCCGGGCGTTCTGCAGCAGGTTGATCAGCACCTGGGTCAGCAGGTCGGAATCGGCTGTGAAGTTGACCCTCTCGGCGGGCGGGTCGAGCTGAAAGGTCAGGTTCCGGGCCGCCAGATCGTCCTGCAGCAGCCGTGCGGTGCGGCGCAGCAGATCGCCCAGGTCGATCTCCGCCGGTTCCGGCTCCCGCGGCCGGGCGAACTGCAGCAGGGCGGAGATGGTGCGATTGAGCCGGTCGACCTCGCCGACCATCAGTTCGGCGTACTCCCCGGCGTGCGGGTCCTTTGCTCCGAGTTTGGCAAAATACTGGGCAAAGCCGCGCAGGGTTCCCAAGGGGTTGCGGATTTCGTGGGCGATGCCGGCCGCCATGCGCCCGAGAGTGGCGTGCCGCCGGGAGCGCTCCAGCGCCTCTTCCATGGCCTTGATCTCACGCAGGTCCCGGACAACCAGCACGGTCCCCAGCGGCTCTCCGTCCCGGTCTGTCAGGCGCGAGGCGCTCACCTTGACCGGGATGCTCTCGCCGTTCGGCCGACGGCATTCCATCGGCCGCTCAACAAATTCGCGGCCTTCGCGAATCAGCGGCGCAATCTCGCAGCGCTCGGCTCCGGTCAGGGCTTCCAGGGGTCTGCCCTCGGCGGCCTCTCCCTGTTGGCCGAAGATCCCCCGGGCCTTGTCGTTGAGAGAGACGATGCGGCCTTGGTTGTCCAGGGTGATCAGCCCGGCGGGCATGCTGTCGATGACGTTGCGGGTGTAAAGCTCCATGTTGGCCAGGGTGGTTTTGGCCACCCGGCTCTGCTGTGAAAGGAAGAGGAAATAAAACCCGGTCGACCCCAGAAGCAGCAGAAGCCCGCCCATGAGCAGGCTCTGGCGGACATCTTCGTCGCGGGCCGCTTCGAACTCGCTGGTGTAAAGTCCCACGAAAACCACCCGGCGGCCAACCTCCTCGCCCGGTGCGCAGCCCATTCCGCACCACCTCTGCCAGCGCCCCATCATCCCTTCACGGCCGGCGCCTTCCGGCAAAACCGGGTTGAACTCCCTGGCGACTTCGAACACGGACCGGCCGGCGCCATCCTTCGTCCGGCGGGTGCGGGGCTGCTCCTGCGCCAGAACTTGTGCAACCGGCAGGATATCGTCGCTGCTACGCCTCTCGCCTGCCGCCGTCAGCAGTCGACCGGAGGCGTCGGCAACGATGACATAGGCGACCGAATCGGATCGGGCCGTCTCCCGCACCAGGGTCGCCAGGGAGTTGCCTTCCCAGTTCATCATCATGGAGGTGCGGGCCCCCGCCTCGAAGGCGCGAATGAGGGTCAGACCTTCCTCCCGCAGGAAGTTCTCCATCAGGCGCTCTTCGCGATCCAGATTGCGCCAGGTGACCGCGCCGAGGATCATGGCCAGGATGATGGCGGCAAGAATGAGCCCCAGGGCCGGCAGGGAGAGTCGTTTGGGTTGGTGCGATGCTGGAATCATTTTCTTGCCGATGAAAACCTTTTTCAATTTCTTCTTGACAGAGAAAGGCCATGAAGGGTAAAAAGCCAGAAACGATTGAACGATTATTCACACAAACGGACAACATGTCAAAAGATATCTGTCAGATAATTTACGTGGATGACGAACGGGTTGCACGGGCCCGGGCCAGGATGCACGACGAGCAGACCATTGCAGATCTGGCCGAAACCTTCAAGGTCCTCAGCGAGCCGACGCGGGTGCGCATTCTCCATGCCCTCTCCGAGGAGGAGCTGTGCGTCTGCGACATTTCCGCAGTCGTCCAAATGTCTTCATCGGCTGTCTCCCACCAGCTGCGTATCCTGCGCACTGCCCGTTTGGTCAGGTCGAGAAAAGACGGCAAGATGGTTTATTACTCCCTCGACGACGAGCATGTCCGCAACCTCTTTGAGGAAGGCATCCGCCACTTAAAAGAGAAGTAATTCCTTTTTTTACCCCAACGCTTGAACATATCTTCACGCGTTCAAAATAAGCACTAAATTTACCTGGAGGTAGACATGAGTCAAAAGAGAGGTTGCGGCTGCCAGGGCGGCCAGACCAGCGAAGAGAGCGGGCTCAAAAAGATCGTCATGGTGGGCAACCCCAACGTGGGCAAGAGCGCCCTGTTCAACCGCCTGACCGGCTCTTACGTGGTGGTTTCCAACTACCCTGGGACTACGGTTGAGATGTCCCGGGGCAAGTGCCGAATCGGCACCGAAGAGTTCAATGTCGAAGATACGCCCGGGATGTATTCCCTGCTGCCGATCACCGAAGAAGAGCGCGTCAGCCGGGACATCCTGCGGGACGGCGGGGCCGATGTGGTGCTGCAGGTGGTCGACGCCAAGAACCTCAAGCGGATGCTCTCGCTCACCCTGCAGCTGGTCGAGGCCGACCTGCCGGTGGTGCTGGTCCTCAACATGATCGATGAAGCCGAGCGCCTCGGCATCCGCATCGATACCGCATTGCTGGAGCAGAAGCTGGGCATTCCGGTCGTGGCCATCTCGGCCCTCTCCGGCAAAGGTGTCGACACCCTGAAAGAGAAAATCGCCTCCTACCGTCACCCGCAAGAAACTCCGGAGATTTATTACGGCGAAACTATCGAGGGGGCACTGAACGCCCTGGCCCCGATCATGCCGGTCGACCGTGGTCTATCCCAGCGGGCTCTGGCCCTGTTGCTGATCCAGGGCGATGCGGCCATTGCCGAAGAGGAGCGAGCCTTGGAAGGGCGATCGACCGATTTTCTCGACGCCACGTTAGCGGAGCTGGAAGAAAAGCTGGAGGAGCCCGCCAGTTATGCTGTGCCGATGATTCTCCATCAAAGTGCTGTCAACATTTGCACCGAAACCTTTGCGCCGCCGGCCAGCAAAAGCAAATCCTTCGCTAATCGCCTCAGCAGCTGGACCATGCGACCGCTGACGGGTGTCCCAATCCTGCTGCTGGTCCTTTATTTTGGTCTGTATAAGTTCGTTGGCGACTTCGGTGCCGGGACCATCGTTGATTTTCTGGAGGCCGATATTTTTGAGGTCTACCTCAACCCCTGGATCAACGGCCTGCTCACCACTTACGTCCCCTGGGCGCCGGTGCGCGACCTGATCGGCATGGATTACGGCATCGTCACCCTGGGCATTCGTTATGCCATCGCCATCATCCTGCCGATCGTCGGCACCTTCTTCATCGCCTTTTCGATCATTGAGGATACCGGTTATCTGCCGCGCCTGGCGCTTCTGGTCGACCGGATCTTCAAAAAGATCGGCCTCAATGGACGGGCGGTCATCCCCATGACTCTCGGCTTCGGCTGCGATACCATGGCGACCATGGTCACCCGCACCCTGGAAACCAAACGGGAGCGGATCATCGCCACTTTGCTACTGGCCCTGGCGATCCCTTGCAGCGCCCAGCTCGGGGTCATTCTCGGCATGGTCGCGGAAAAGCCGGCCGCCATGGCGGTCTGGGCCGGCTTCATGCTCTTCATCTTCCTCTTTGTCGGCTTCCTGACCGCCCGGCTGATGCCCGGCGACCGCCCGAACTTCTACATGGAGGTCCCGCCCCTGCGCATGCCTCGTCCGGGAGCGGTCTTCATGAAGACCTACACCCGCATGCAGTGGTACTTCGTGGAGATCCTGCCGCTCTTCATCCTGGCCAGCGTCCTGATCTGGCTGGGGAAAATCACCGCAACCTTCGATGTCGTCGTTTCCTGGCTCTCCCATGTGATGGGCTGGATCGGCTTGCCGAAAGAAGCTGCAGTCGCCTTCCTGTTCGGTTTTTTCCGCCGCGACTACGGCGCCGCCGGCCTCTACGACCTGCAGCAGGCCGGCGCCCTGACCGGCAACCAGCTGGCCGTGGCGGTGATCACCCTGACCCTGTTCGTCCCCTGCGTCGCCCAGTTCTTGATGATGAAAAAGGAGCGGGGACTCAAGATGGCCTGCGCCATGGCCCTGTTCATCTTTCCCTTCGCCTTTGCGGTCGGTGGCCTGGTGAATGCCTTGCTCAATCTCACCGGGATTCTGCTGTGATCTGCCCTTTCTGCCGCAAGGAGTTCGTCGCGAAGGACGCCAAGAAGGAGTGCCGGAGCTGCTCGTCCTTCGGCGGCTGCCAGAAGGTCAAATGCCCTTTCTGCGGCTACGAATCGCCCCGCGAGCCGGAATTTGTTGAAACATTACGCGAGTTAAAAAAAGAAATTCAGGAGAAAAATCGATGCCGATAAATGAACGGATTGAAGAAGCGCTGGAGGTTCTGTGGGTCTGTCTGGTGGATGCCAACCCGCAGCTGAACACGGAAAGCCAGTTGAGCGAGAAACTGGAGATCCCCCTCGACCGGCTGGTTCAGAAGGGGCTGGTGGAATCCAAGAATGAGTCCGTCCACTTTACCCCGGCGGGAAAGCAGGAAGCCGAGCGGGCCATCCGCCGGCACCGCCTTTCGGAGCGCCTGTTCCACGACATCATCGAAACCGACCAAGCGGATATGGAAGAGGCCGCCTGCCAGGTGGAGCACATCGTTAAAAAAGGAATCGAAGAGAAAATCTGCCGCCTGCTGGGGCACCCTGAAACCTGTCCCCACGGCAAGCCGATTCCTCCCGGGGACTGCTGCCGCAAGGCCCGCGAGACGAAAGAGAAATTCGTTGCCCCCCTGGCCAGTCTGAAACCGGGGGAGACCGGGACGATTGCCTACATCAAGGCGGGCGATTCGAAGAAGCTGCAAAAGCTGATGGCCATGGGCGTGCTTCCCGGCAATGCCATCGAATTGAACGCCAATTTCCCATCCTTTGTCTTTTCGGTCGATTACAGCCAGTATGCGGTCGATGCCGACATGGCCTCGGCGATCGTTGTCAAAAGAGGCGAATCCGGGAGTTGATTATGTTTGAGACTGTTACGGGTATCCTTATCGAGTGCTGGGAAATCCTGGTCGAGTCGGCCCCTTATGTGCTGTTCGGATTTTTCGCCGCCGGGGTGCTCAAGGCTCTGCTGCCTGAGGAAACGGTGGCCCGGCACCTGGGGAAGAACAGCACCGCCTCGGTGCTCAAGGCTTCGCTGTTCGGCATTCCCCTGCCACTTTGCTCCTGCGGGGTGATCCCCGCGGCCATCGGCTTGCGCAAACAAGGGGCAAGCAAGGGGGCCTCGGCGGCGTTCCTGGTTTCGGTTCCCGAAACCGGCGTCGACTCCATCGCCATCACCTACGCCCTACTCGACCCGATCATGACTGTGGTGCGGCCTGTGGCCTCCTTCATCACCGCCACGGTGACCGGGCTGCTGATCAATCGCCTCCCAGAAGATGGACCTGAGCCTGCCGGGTCCGGCAGCAGGAAAGGTGACGGGAGCTGCGGCTGCGCCTCCTCCTGCCGTGGGAATCTGACCGCCCCGGAACCCCGGCCACCTCTCGGTCGCCGCTTGCGAAACGGTCTCGCCTACGCCTTCGGCGATCTGCTAGGGGACATAGGCAAGTGGCTGCTATTGGGCATCTCCATCGCCGGGGTGGTCGCCTACTTCGTTCCGGACGACTTCTTCACCCGCTATCTCGGCAATGAACTTTTGTCTCTGCTAATCATGCTCGGAGTGGGGATTCCCCTCTACATCTGTGCCAGCGCTTCGACCCCAGTGGCAGCAGCCTTAGTCCTCAAGGGACTCTCTCCGGGTGCAGCACTGGTCTTTCTGCTGGCCGGACCGGCCACCAATGCGGCAACCATCACTGTGGTCGCCCGTTATTTCGGTCGGGCAGCGACTATCGTCTACCTGTGCTCGATCGCCCTCTGCTCCTTGGCTCTTGGGTGGCTCACCAACCGCATCTACGCCTGGAGCGGACTCGATATCACGCGGTGGGTGAGCGAGGTCGGCGCGGCTGCCGATTCCCCTATGATGGTGGCTGCGGCCGTGGCACTTCTGCTGCTTCTGGCGCGATGCTACTGGCCGCGCGGAAAAGACGCAGATTGTGGATGCCAGACCTCCGAAGCCGACGGCACCTGAAGCCCCTCCTGCTGACCGGCGGTTCGTCGGTCCAAATGTCTGAACTACCTAAAACAGGCAATTGATTGCGGCGATCCAGCCCCCGGTACTGTATCGCCTCGGCCAAATGCTGCTGATGGATATTTTCTTCTCCCACCAGATAAGCAATCGTCCGTGCCACCTTGAGGATACGACTGTAGCTACGTGCCGACAGCCCCAGCTTGTCGGTGACCATCTCCAGCAGTTTCTGCCCCTGGTCGTCCACCGGGCAGAATTTGCGGATATGCCGGGCGGCCATGGCGGCGTTGGCGTGCAGGCCATAGGGAGCAAGACGCTCGCGCTGGATCGTGCGGGCTTTTTCTACCCGGGCACGGATGGTTGCCGAAGATTCCCCTTCGACCGGATCGGCCAGATCCTTGTGCGGCACCCGTGGGACATCGATCTGCAGGTCGATTCTATCCAGCAATGGTCCTGACAATCGCCGCCGATAACTTTGGATGTCGTGCGGTGTACAAGTACATAAGTTACTGAAATCACCGAGGAATCCACACTTGCAGGGTTGCGTGTATCTTTTCCTACTTTTCTGAAGCAGCCAACCAAGCCCACAAAATCGAAATTCCCCTTCAAATTCAACCACTTTCCGAGTTCGCTCAAGAACCGGTCACCCTCGGAGACCACCTGCGCCGGCGCCGTCTCGAACTCGGTCTGTACCAAAAAGATGTCGCGGCCAAGCTCGGAGTAACTACCTCCACCATCTGGAACTGGGAGCACGGGTGGACCGCCGATTTCCGGTACATCCCCCAGATCGTCACCTTCCTCGGCTACAATCCCATCCCCTGTCCCGATGATCTACTGGAAAGATTGGCCTGGTACAAGCAGGTCAACGGTCTGACTCTGGAACAGCTCGGTGCCGAGATGGGTCGCGATCCTGAGCAGTTGGCCGAATGGCTGAGTGGGAGACACAAGCCGTGTCGGCGGAATCGAGAGGAGCTTGATCTTTTCTTGTCGGTTCACTCCCAAGGGCCTGGGGCGGTCCAGCGAGAGGGTGCCGCCTTGCCGGAAGACAGCGCGACGGTGAGCGGCAGGAGGAATTCCTTGACAGAAAGTACGACCTCCGAGAACAACGCGGGAACGTGATCCTGCCGCAGACGCCTTTGGAAAGCTGCCCACTGAGTCTGCTTAGCCTCGGCGAAACCATCGGTGAAGGCCTCGATTACATCGGGAAGTGGGGTGCCGCGTCGGTCAAAAGTGAGGCGGATGGCCTCGGCCAGGTTTTCTCCCACGAAATCGAATTGCCGACAGAGCAGCCAGATGTCGTAGAAGTCCTTCATCCGGCTGTTCAACTCGCGCAGTTTCACCATCGCCTCGAACTTTTCGGCAATGGCGCTTTCGCGGCTGTAGCACAGCAGGCGTGGTGCAGGCGAATCCAGCAAGGTCGGCAGGTCAGACTTTTCCGGTCCAGGGAAAACGACATCGCCGAAACCGATGTCGACCTGCATGTTGACCCTGGCCGAATCCAATGTCCCTCGAAAGCGAACCCGGATCCCTTCATAGTCGGCATCCTCCGTAATCCTTTCGGCCTGAATCGTGTCCGGGCCGAAGACCAGTCCGTCCGGGTCCACTTCGGCGGAAAGGATATCCCGAATCTGCGCGACAATGCTGGCCGTTTCATTGTTTGTGCGGCCCAGCAGGTCGATGTCCATGGTCGGTCGCAACTCTGCTGACCGCCAGGCTCTCAACATCAGGGCACCTTTGAGGATGAACCGGTCGGCATGCTCCGATTGCGACAGCCGGAAGAGGAAGCGCTCCATCGCGTAATACTGGAGCAGTTCATTAAACGGCCGCCGATCGCTTCTGGCCCGGTTGAGGAGGCGTTGTCGGACCGAAGCAGCGGTGTTCTTGAGAGCCTTCGCGCTCACAGCGTCGCCTCCAGGTAGGGCTTCATCACCTTGTCCACACGGCAAATTTGCGCATATTCGAGCACTCCCGCCAGGTTGAATTTCTTCCGCGCCTTGTAGAGTTTCAGCGCTTCCAGAACCACATCCATCCCGATTTTGTTGCGGAACTTGAAACAGTCCGCCAGGGTCTTCTCCGGGCTGTAGATTCGAACAGGGACGCCATCGATTTGGTGCTCCTCAATCCCGGCCCGGAAGGCGGCATCGGAAAATTTATGGGCGCGAATCGGCGGAAAATCAAGGGACGGCATCCGAGAGTCCCGGGGCACGGCGACAGAGACCTCGTGGGGAATCTGAGTGGTGATTCCGTGGAAGGCCAATGCGGAAATGAGGCAGATGACGGCGTTCGGAAACCGAAGGCTTACCGTCACCAGGTCGGGGTTGCCGATGGGCGGCAGCTCCGCCAAGCGATAGACTCCTCGCGTCACCTGCTCGATGATGCCCTTGTCCCGCAGGGTGTACAGCATGTACCGTGTTATTCCGTGAGCGAGAGCTTCGCTCATGTGCAGCTGGCCGCCATGCTGTCGGAAAATTTCCTCAGGGGATTTTTTCGATATAAAACCAGACAAAATGACTCCATTTATATAAAAGTGGGAACATTTTGTCTGTAACTGTTCCAGAATGCAAGGGAAAAATTGGAAAGCTGGATATTCATATCAGAATCAATGTAGGCGCGGGATCTGCGGCATACCTCCCTGCTCAAAAGGATTCACGCGAAAATTTCTGTCGAAGATGGAAAGATGAGGGGTTCATAGGATTTGCTTCTTCGCCACGATTCGGATGGAAAACCGCTCACCTTCCCGAATTTCCGTCGTCAAACCCTCTTTCAGGACAAGGTTCCAGATCTCTTTCGTCCGGCCGAAGCGGCTGCCCATCAGGACCAGTTTCTCGAGAAGGGCAAGCCCCTTGACCGGCAGTCGGCGGATGTCGAATTCCTCGATTACCAACAGCCCGCCCGGGGCGAGGACCCTTGCCAACTCACGAATCACCTGCCGTTGGCGCGGGAAATGATGCAAGGAATCGACTACCATGATCCGCTCGAAGATATCATCTGGGAAAGGGAGAAGGGCCACATCGGTTTGGACCGGATGGAGTCCGCCCTTTTTCCGGGCCTGACGCAGCATGCCTGAGGAAATGTCGGCAACCACAAGCTGCCCAACCATAGGGCGCAAGGAGGCGGATACCCGACCGGTTCCACCTCCGGCATCTAGCAGGCGGCCATTTACCGGAGCTCAAGCAGCTTCCTCCATAGTTCATGGTCGATAGGCCCAAGGAAAAGCCCTGCGATTCGGTCATAGACCGGCGCCAGAATGTCAAAATGAGAAATCACGTTTAACCTGACCTTCGATTTCGAAGATAGACCGATTGCCCATTTTGCAAGCAATAGCTTTGATCCTCCTTTTTCATCCTACCACTCTCCTTAGGCCGAAGACCGTTTCCGTTGAAATCTTTACGGAATTTGACATCCAGGGGCGTCAAGGTAATCTGAAAGCGTTGCTTTTACTGTGAAGCACAGGAGGAGAAAGATGAAAAGGCGGTGGAACTTCCTTGTCTGGGCCCTTGCGGTGGGCCTCCTCATTGTCGTTATCCCCGGCAGCGGCTGGACTCAGGGAATGATGGGCGGTCGCGGTGGCATGATGGGCGAAGGGATGCGCGAGATGATGCAGCAGATGATGGGCGATATGCTGCCTCCTCCCATGGATCCCGCCTTTCTGCCGGATCCGGATTCGGAAGGGGCGCGGCTACTTCAGCGGTTCTGCACGCAGTGCCATTACCTGCCGGGGCCGGGTCTGCATACCTCAGCAGAGTGGCCGGAGGTGGTGAACAGGATGAACCGACGCATGCAGATGATGAGCCGCCGCGGCATGATGATGATGGGAAGGGTCGACGCCCCCGCCGAAGGGGAGCTTGCCGCCATCCTCGACTACCTCCAGAAACACGCCCAGAAACCCCTGGCCGAAAGACTCTCCCCGGCGCTGGAGAGCGAAGCTGGGCAGTTCTTCCGCGCGGTCTGCTCCCAGTGTCACGTCCTGCCCGACCCCGGCCAGCACAGCGCCTCGGAGTGGCCGGCAGTGGTCGAACGGATGAAAGGGTACATGGCGGCCGTGGGCAAGCCGGTTCCGGAGGAAAAGACGGTCAGGGACATCGTCGGCTTCCTGCAACGGCACGGACGCACCGAAAAATAGTCCCGAATCGGAGGCAAGGAGGATGAGCATATGATGCACGGCGGCGGAATGATGGACGGTTGGGGAATGATGGGTCCGGCAATGTGGATCTTCATGCTTCTGCTCTGGGGCTTCGCCATTCTCGGATTGGTCTGTGCCGTTCGCTGGTTGGCCACCCGGGGCAAAGTCGGCAAGGAGCAAGGGTCGCCGGCGTCGCCACTCGACATCCTCAAAGCCCGCTACGCTAAAGGTGAGATCGGAAAGGAGGAGTTCGAGAGGATGAAAAAGGATCTGGAATAGAATCGGCCCCGTGGAGTTCATGCGAACATGAAATCCCCATCTGAAACACTCCTCAGGCTTCTTGCCGCATGTGCCTTTCTCCTGGCGCCGGCCGCCGGTGCGCTGGCCGAGGTCACTCTCACACACGTTCATGGCCTGGCCTACAGCGCCGATGGCAAGCGCCTCTTTGTCCCCAGCCATCATGGATTTGCCATTTACGAGGGGGGCAAGTGGGCCAAGGCGCCGGGTCCCGAGCACGACTACATGGGATTTACCGCAACCAGAAACCGCTTCTACAGCAGCGGCCATCCGGCAGAGAGCTCGCGGCTCGTCGACCCCTTCGGACTTATGCGCAGCGACGACGGCGGCAAGAGCTGGAGTAGGCTCGGGCTGGAGGGAGAATCTGATTTCCACCAGCTCGCCGCGGGCTACGGCAGCAACGCCGTGTACGTCTACAACCACGCGCCCAACTCCCGGATGCCGGAGGCGGGGATTTACTTCACCCTGAACGACGGGGACGCCTGGCAGCGTGCGCGGGCCGAGGGGCTGCGCGGTGAGCCGGCCGGCATCGCGGTCCATCCCGAGGACCCAAATGTTGTCGCCGTCGCCACCAAGAGCGGCCTGTATCTCTCGGCTGACTCCGGCGCAAGCTTTCGCGCGCTCGCCTCGGGCCCGGTCTATTCAGTCCTCTTCGACCTCGACGGCCGGCATCTCTGGTATGGCGGCTACGCCGAGGCGCCGACGCTGATTCGGCTTGATTGGCGAACGGAGGAGCAGCAGAGCGTAACGGTGCCACCTCTTGGTCGAGATGCGGTGGCCTTCATCGCGCAGAACCCTGCGGGTCGAAGCGAATACGCCATCGCCACCTTCAAGCGCAGCGTCTTTCTCAGCCGGGACGGCGGAAAGAGCTGGAAAGAGATCGCCCGTGAGGGGAAGGGGTTGGATCGGTAACCCTTGGGCATGCAGTAACGGTTATTGCCTGGCCATACTGACCTGGGTTGACATTTGTTTGCACTTGAACCTATAGTAAAAGCAGATTGCTGACTGAGTTGGTGGGCTTTTTTGAGTGGTAAGTCCAGCTTTGGGCTATTCTGGGGACCCAACCTTGTTGGGTGAAGGCGAATGCCGATCCGCCTTTTTTCTATTTTCCTGCTCCTGAGCATGCTCGCCCCGGCGGGTTCGCTCGGCTCGGTGCTTTACCAGTGCCGCATGGACGGACAGGTCCGGCAGGCCTGCTGCTGCCGGGATGCAGGGAGCCAACAAACCCCGCTTGTCGCTTTCGGTGGACAGGAAGGCTGTTGCGACCTCAAGGCGGCCGAGGACCAACCGACCCCGGCCACGCATGAGCGAACCCTCCTTACGATCGATGCTCCCCAGGTGGCGTGCCTTCCCCCTTCAGTCACCCACTCACGACTCTCTGAACTTCCCCGCAGTAACCCTCCCGAAGATGTGCTCGTCCACAAACCCCGCGGCGCCCCTCCTGTCTACCTGCGTACCTGTTCCTTTCTGATTTGATCTCCAGCAACGTCGTCGACTGAACCAAGCAAGGGACCAGTGCGTCTTTCGCAGGTTTGTCCGTGGCCGGACACGCTTTTTTCCGGCCCTGATCCGACAGTTGGCAAAGGAGAACGATCATGATTTCAATACTTCTGTTCTGGGGGGTCTCCATTCTCGGTGCGGTGTGCGCAGTCCAGTGGTTGCTGGATTGGCAGCCTGGGCCGGCAGAGAAGGAGAGGCCCCTCGACATCCTTACCGCTCGCTACGTCAGGGGGGAGCTCAGTCTGGAGGAGTTTGTGAAGATGAAAAAGGCTCTAGAGTAGGGCTCCAGAACCCGGCGGATAGGGGCGAATGAGTCGTCTCCACCTTCCGGACGAATTGTGATGTATGAGCGCAAATCAGCAACAGTAATTCAACCCCAAACGTAATAAAAGGAGCACGAACCGATGAAAATCTTTTCTCTGGCAGCACTCTTGGCCCTCGGTTTAGTTTTTCACCCTTTCGGGACGGCGGCCGAAGCATCCGACATGCAAGGCATGAAGCACGAGGGGATGCACATGAAGGGCGACATGGTCCTGATTGGCGACCAAGTCGTGGACGGGGTGAAAGCGATGGCCCACATCATGGTGTATGATGATGCCGCCAGGGTGTCCATGGCAAAAATGGGCATGGACGCCACACACCATCTCATGATGCTGTTTGTCGATGAGCAGAGCGGTCGTTCCATTGCGGGGGGATCGGCGGCGCTCAAGATCCAGACCAAGGAAGGTGATGCCGGCAACCCCACTAAACTAATGCCGATGAAAATGGAAATTGGCTCTGGTTTCGGCAGTGACATTGCCCTTCCGGAAAAGGGCGAAGTCACCTTCCTGGTCGGCACCAAGCTCGAGGACGGCAAGAAGCGCCAGTTCGAGTTCAACTTCCATCAATAAAAATCGATATCGTCGAGGCCCCCAATTTTAGGGGCCTCAGCTTTTCCCCAAGGGTAGTCTTGAGGTTTTCCCAGGGCTCTCACGATGTGTCCCGCGGACCAATTTCCGTCACAGCGAGACCGCGCCGAGCCCACCAGAATCCGAGCAGAGGGATGACGATCCACTGGGCGATGGGTGAGAGGCCCACGTCGAGCACGGGGACGATGGGCATCCACTCCGAGTAGGCCCAGGCCCCTTTCACGCTCGTGTTCAGCCACTCGCTCCATACCGTGTACGAAACTCCAAGCGCCGTCGAGGTTGCCGCCACCCGGAGGAATCGCTCCAGCGGCCAAGCCGAGCCCCCGATCAGGACGGCCCCCAGCAGGAGGGACCCGGAAGCGATGAGGAGATCGCCGCCGGTGCAGTGGAGAACCGCCCAGGTCAGTAACCCAGCATCCCCTTCCTCCCAGAGGGTATAGAGGGGCAGTTGGAGAGTCTCCCACGCAAGATTGGCCAGGAAAACGATGGCCAGATAGCGGCGCAGGACGACGAGCCTTGGCTCTGTAGCGCTCTGCCCCATCCTATTACCTCTCCCACCAGTTGCCTGCGAGCAGCCGCTTCCACTGCCCCCAGCACGGAAGGAGCATGGGGACCCGGCGCCGGTACTCGCGGTAGGCCTCCCCGTGGACCCGGAGCATCTCCTTCTCTTCCTTGCGGGCCAGACTCCAATAGGCAAGCCCGATCACAGGAAAGAGGACCACCGAGAACAGGGTCGGCCAGTGCATGACCCCTTCGCCGAAGACCGCGAGCAGGATGCCGGTGTACTGCGGATGGCGAACGATCGCATAGAGGCCGCCTGTGGCCAGGCGGTTTTCCCGACGGGCGCGGTAGAGTTGCCGCCACCCGCCAGCCAGGAGGAAGAGGCCCACGAGGACGAACGCGTAGCCGACGATCATGGCCACGACCATCCCCAGTTCGCCGACCCCCAGAAGGCTCGACCACAGGTTGGCGCTTGCCGAGACGTCGAGGTCGAAGAAGCGGGCCAGCAGGTAGAGCGTGAGAGGGAAGCCGTACATCTCGGCGTAGAGGGCGATGATGAAGGCCTGGACCAGACCCGCCCGGCTCCACTCGCGCCAGCTCTTCGGGGCCGCGAAGCGGTAGAAGACCCAGGAGACGATGACGATCATGAAAACGGCCAGGGTCCAGCCGCCCCAGTTTTCTTGCATGCTCCTCGTCCTTCAGGGGGAGAGCGGAGCCCCTCTTCGGAAGCCCCAATTCATGCTTCATCTTACCTCAGGGAAGCGGCCTGCCAAGCCCCGCCGACCGCAGCGCGGCCTCATCCGGTCCGCGCCCGGCGCAGCAGGAGGCGAGCTTGCCGTCGATCGCCACGGCCGGAATCGTGCGCACGCCCATCACCTTTGCTCTGGCGGCGATGGCCGTATCGTGCATGTCGAGCACCTCAACGTCGCAGGAAGGGCAGGCGAGGCTCTCGACGAGTTTCACCGTTTCCTGACACGCCGGACAGCCGGCGCTGAAGACTTCGATTTTGCGTTTGGTCGTCATGGTAGTTGTCTCCTTTCAAGTGTGTGTGGTGATTCCGTTGACTTCCCGGCCTGGATGCAGGCCGGACATTCCCCTGACCTTTTCGGCCAGGAGTTCCAGATCGAGGCCCCGATCAAGAACGCAATGCCGCCGTAAAGCAGAAGATCTGAAGCGAAAAGGAACTTGCTGAGCAAAATAGCTCCCGCACCGAGCAGGCCCAGAAGAAGTGGACCGAATCCCCTGCGGCTTCCGGCCCGGTAGCCGAGCGAGGAGATCACCGCCGCCAGAGTGACCACGGTCAGTGGCAGGAGGTAGGGGCTGAAGTCGACGAGACCGATCCCCATGGACCCCAGCAGCCCGGCATAAGCCGGCCAGCAGGCGGGGCACACCGCCTTCGGCAAAAGGGCGACCGCCACCGCCGGCGCCGCGGCCAACAGCCGACTCTTTCCACCCGCGCGGCAAGAAGCACCTTTGTCCGTCGACTCATTTCGATTCAATCTCTCCTCCTTCAATTCTTCTCCCTCTCGTCCATCGCCTCCAGGATCGGGCACTCGCTGACCGGTCCTTCCCCTTTGCAGGTCTCCGCCAGCCTCTGCAGCGCCTCCTGCATCTTCCGCAGCACCTCCCGCTTCCGCTCGATGTCGGCGATCTTCGCCTCGGCCCTCGCCTTCACCTCGGTGCAGCTCGTCTCGGGGGTGAAGCGCAGGCTGAGCAGCTCGCCGATCTCCTTGAGGGAAAACCCCAGCTCCTGGGCGCGGCGGATGAAGCGGATGCGCGCCGCCGTCTGCGGGGGATAGGTGCGGAAGCCCGAGGCGGGGCGGGGCGGCTGTTCGATGAGCCCCTGGCGCTCGTAGAACTTGACCGTCTCGACCTTCACCCCTGCCTGCCTGGCCACCTGGCCGATCGTCAGTCGTTGCATGCTCTTTTCATCCTCTCATTTTCAGGATAGGGTCGGTACCATGGTACCGGGTCAAGCGCTTTTTTTCAGTAGCGGAAGAAGGTGAGGAGTGAACAGGGGAGGCGCGCTTGCGGCCACGCTCGAAAGGGGTTTAATGTGAGAAGGGAACAAACCGTCGGAGGCAGCGCATGGAAATACCGGACCAATTGGAGATCGACCTGGCAAGCCACGTGCAGAAGCTCCTCTTCCCCAAAAGCTCGCCGGTCTGCGACTGGAGCTGCATCGGCGTCAAGAACCGCATGGCGAAAGGGCTGGGAGGGGATTACTTCGACTTCATCGCCCTCCCCGACGGCTGCCAGGCGCTCTTCATCGGCGACGTGACCGGCCACGGCCTGCCGGCGGCTGTGGTCATGTCCCTTCTGTACGGGTACATCAACCGTTTTGCGGCGGAGATCTGCTCCCCCCTCGACGTGGTCCGGGGGGTCAACGGTTTTCTGCAATCCTTCGCGATCCGTTCTCCGGAGTTCGATCACCACTTCTCCTCCACCCTCTTCCTCGGTTTCATCCACCCCGACACGCTGGCGATGGAGTACGTCAACGCCGGCCACCCCGCCCCTCTGATCCTCCGCGGCCGGAACCTTCACACTCTGCCGCCGACCGCGCCGCCCATCGGATTCTTCGATGCGCCCGAGATTCACATGGAGACCTTCCAGTTTGCCCAGGAAGACCGCCTTCTCCTCTACACCGATGGCGTCATCGAGGCCCCCGATCAGGCGGAGGAGCTGTTCGGCCTGGAACGCCTGCAAGATGTGCTGTTACAGACCAGGGGCGACCACATGGAGTTTCTTGAGCAGCTCTTTGCCGCCCTGAAGGAGTTCACCGGGAGGGACACGCCCCGCGACGACTGCACGGCCATCGTCATCGACTTTCATAGAGGCTGGCCGACGCCGCAAGGCAAATGACGTGCATCCTATGCATCCTCGCAGCGGCATGCCTTCCGCCATTTCCGGTAAGCGACGATGGTCAGGAAGATGAGAATCCCCAGCGCCGGGAAGAGCACGTAATCGAGGTAGGGGGTGAAGGCGGCCAGGCCGACCGCCGCCAGCAGGACGACCAGGACGGGGGTGAAGCAGCAGAGGGCGACCACCCCGGTACCCACCAGGGCGGCGATGAGGCGGTTGCGGTATTTCTTCTGCGCGTTCGGCATCGACCTTTTCCTTTCCTATTCCACGCAGCAGCTCATGCGGCCGATGTCGCGGCGGAAGGCCTGGGCGGCCATCTTGATCCCCTCGCAGTAGGTGGGAAAGACGTGGGTCGTCTCGATGAGGTCGTCGACGGTCAGGCCGAGCCTGACCGCCAGAGCCGCCTCGTGGGTCATCTCCGCCGCGTGTGGGGCGAGGATATGGACCCCCATGACCCTGCCGGTCTCGTGGTGGACGACCATCTTCACCAGCCCCCGCGTGTCGTTGACAGCGAGGGCCTTCGGCACCTGGCTCAGTTGGACGGTGCGGCAGGTGCAGGTGCCGTAGCGGGCCATGTACTGCGCCTCGGTGAGGCCCACCCCGGCCACCTCCGGGTCGGTGAAGACGGCAAAGGGTATGCTGTCGGAGTCGAGCGTCTTCTTCGCCCCCCTGAAGGCGTTCTCCACCGCCATCTTCCCCTCTTTGGCGGCGACGGTCTCCAGGCAGATGTGGCAGACCACGTCGCCGGCGGCCCAGATGTGGGGGAGGCTGGTCTGGAGAAATTCGTTCACCCTGACGTTGCACCCCCTCTCGGTCTCGACGCCGATCTCCTCCAGGCCCAGCCCCTCGATGTTGCCGACCACGCCGGTGGCGACCAGGATCTCTTCCCCTCGGAGCACCTCCTCCCTGCCGTCCGCCTCGACGATAACTTCCTTGATGCTGCCGTTCCTGCGCACCCGACGGATCTTGACCCCGGTGCGGATCCCGATCCCCTCATCCTGCAGGTAGCCGCGCAGGGCTTCTGAGATTTCCGGCTCGGAGACGGAGGCGATCCTCTTTGCCGCCTCGACGATCGTCACCTTCGCGCCGAAGCGGGCGAAGATCTGGGCGAACTCAAGCCCCAGCGGCCCGCCCCCCAGCACCACCAGGGAGGAGGGAAGCCGCTGCAGCGCGAGCGCTTCCGGATTGGTGATGTAGCCCGTCGCCTCCAGCCCCTCTATCGGATAGACCTTCGTCCGGCAGCCGGTGGCGATGAGGATATGCTCGCCCTCGATCTCCTTCTCCCCGACCCGGACGGCCCGCTCAGAGGCGAAGACGCCTCGGCCGTCGATCCATGTGACGTGTTTAAACCCCGCCAGGACCTCCTGATAGTTCTTCCTGCGGGCCTCCGTGATGAGGTGGTCCTTCTCCGCCATGGCCCTCGCGAAGTCGAAGGCGGGCGGGGTGGATGAGATGGAGGCGAAACGCGGATGGCGGATTCCGTGCAGCTCGCCGGCCACGGCGAGAAGGTGCTTGGTCGGCATGCACCCCACGTTCACGCAGGTCCCCCCCATGGGAAGGCCGTCGTTAACGATCACCGTCTTCAGGCCAAGCCGATCCGCCTCCGTCGCCGCCGCAAAGGCGGCAGCGCCTCCTCCCAGGATTACGAGGTCATAGCGTTCCATGGACTCCTCCCCTTCTCCCCGGTGGTCTACCGGAGGAAATCTTCGAAAATCATCCTGCCGTGTTGCAACGCTTCCTTGAGGGTATAAATCTCGCCTTTAGCCAGTGCGGGGTTCTTCCCCATCCAGTTTGCCAGATGCTCCCTGGAGCAGAAGAAATTGATGTACGGACAGCAGCTTTCCGCCGTGCAGCCGCCCCGTTCCCGATCGCACACAAACTCCAACATTCCTTCCGGTTTGCGGGAAAAGATCGTGCCGTTTTTCACAGTCACCTCTATTTCCCCTTCGCAGCAGGGACACCGAGAGAGGACGGTGATCGGCTCATCCAGCATGAAATGGATACCGAGGGCATCGGTGGCGCAGAGGGCATAGGCCCAGCGTCCGTCGGCGAATACTACCCGGTGGCGCGTTTCCTGGGCTGAGAAGGGGTAGGCTGAGACTATCTCTCCCCCTTTTTGCGTAAGGATGTCAGCCCCTTCGAGCTTTTCCACACTGCGGCTGACGGATTCCGGTGAAGCGAAGCCCATCCTTTCCCCGATCTCCAGCAGGGAAGGTGCCCTGCCGGTGGCTGCGAACCTGCGCAGGATGAATTTCCTGGTTTCGTCTTCCACGGGATCAAGCTGTGCCTCGGCGATCCGCCCTCTTACCGATTCGCCTATCCGCTCCATGAGTCCTGCCACGTTTTTTTCTCCTTCGTTATGCGCTTAATGCGTTTCTTGCTCGCCATCCGCATCGGAAGGATCCCCCCTGAAAGGATCTCCCCTGCGGCGGAAGATGCCGACTACAAAATGGCCCGCAGCCGCGACAATCGCGCCGACGGCGAAGAGACCGACAACGGTGAGGCCCGCCACGCAACATGGGTCCCTCAACAATGCATCCATTCGACGCCTCCAAAAAATTCTCAGGAATCCATTAAATTTCCGGGATGCTACTCACCGCTCCGGTTTCCGTTCGATGACCTTACCCGTGTATCCCCCCGCCTTTCGCACCGCCTCCTCCAGGGCCTCGTCGGCCACCGCGTCGTCCACGGTGAGGTGCGCCTTCTTCTCTTCGAAGGAGACGTTGACCTCGCTGACGCTAGGGACCTTGGCCAGCGACCTCTTGATCGCCAGCGGGCAGAGCGCACAGGTCATCCCCTCGATCTCCATCTCCACCTGCTGCGCCGCCTGGACCGAAACGGCCGACAGCAGCAGTACCGCCACCAATAGCGTGAATACCTTTTTCATCATTCTGTACCTCCAAAGTGTTTGATCACCCGTAGATCCACAGCAGGATCTGCGGCGAGAAGAGCGCCGCCAGCCAGACGGCTGCGCCGATCCAGAAAAATGCCCGGGAGATGCGGCGGGCGCGGACGTCCTCCGGGCAGGCGCAGGGCGCCTTCTTCAGGTAGAGTTTCCAGAAGGCGCCGCCGAGCAGCACCCCGGCCAGGCCGAGAAACCAGGGGCGCAGAGGCTCCAGAGCCGTCAGTTGCCCGGTAAAGGCAAGCGTGGTCCCGAAGACCACGAACAGAATGGGTCCCAGGCAGCAGGCCGTTCCCAGAAGCGCCGCCAATATGCCTCCCAGGCTGGTCAATCTTTCCTTCCGCATATGATCTCTCCTCATTGCTTGCGGCCGGACCGGCCGCTCATTCTCGCATTCAGCACCCGCCTCCGGCCTGCGGCTCCGCAACTTCCGCCTCCTGACCCGAGCCGGCGAGCCTTTCCCGCACGAACTGCTCCACAGTGCCGAGGCAGCAGCGGCCCGCGGGGTTTTTCGTCTCGCAGGAGCAACCCTCCTCCCGTATGCGCCGGCGGATGTCGACCGCAGCCGTGCTTCTGCCGGTCCCCTCGATCTCCGCCGCGATCGACTCCATGGTATGGCCAAAGCAGTAGCAGAGCGGCCGGGGAGGGGCGCTCTCCTTGTTTCCGACCCGCACCGTGAGATCGTCCTTGAGGAAGATCTGGCTGCCGGGAGCGAAATAGACGACATCACACGCTGCCGCGCCACAGAAGGAACCGCAGAAGAAGTAGCTCCCTTCTTCCCTCACCTGAGCCGCCTTCTCCGGCTTCAGCAGCGCCCGCAGGGTGGCCGGCTTGACCGGCTGGCCGGCAGCGCCGCAACAAGGACAGGGCATGCTGACCGGTTTGGTCTCTGTCTGCTTCATGAACCATCCTCCTTGCTTTCTTCGGCCAGCGTCTCCAGGAGCGGGCACTCGCCGACGTGGCCGCGCTCCCGGCAGGCGGCGACCAAGGATCCCAAGGCATCCCGCATCCGGGCGAGAGCCGCCATCCGCCCCTCGATGTCGGCGATCTTCGTCTCGGCCCGCTGCCGCACCGTGGCGCAGTCTACGGCTTCGTGCCGGCAGAAGCCGAGCAGTTCGCCGATCTCCGGCAGGGTGAAGCCGAGCTCCTTGGCGCGACGGATGAAGCGCAATTCCGCTACCGTCTCCGACCGATACCGGCGGTACCCTTCCGGGGGCCGGGGAGGCTGCTCGATGAGTCCCTGCCGCTCGTAAAAGCGGACTGTCTCCACTCCTACGCCGGCCGCCCTTGCCACCTGCCCGATGGTCAGATCCTTCATCGCTTCCCTCCTTCTTTTTTTATCCTAAATGCCGTACCAAGGTACGGAGTCAAGAATATTTTATCCTAATCCACCTGAACGCACTGCCAGCATTTGACACATAAGAGGGCAGGTCTATTCTGAAAATGTTGAGGAATGTACGGGAGAAGAGTATGGGAAAATGCCAGAATTTTCTGGTAAGGGCCATGGCTATGGTCGCAAAGCGGGAAGATGTGGTGGGCAGGGTGTGAGGGGTCGACAATGAGGGCTTCCCTTCTCTGGGGTGCCGCCGTCGTGGTTTTCGCCATGGCACTTTTCGCGCTGGAGCGCTTCTTTCACCTGCGCCGGACCAAGCGCCCGCTGACCGGGCGGCTCCTGGTCAACCTGACCTTCGCCGCCGTCGCTTTCGTTACGGTAGCGATCACCGTGCGCCCCGCGGCCGAGGCGACCCTCGGCTGGACCGGGCGCAGCGCCTTCGGCCTGGCGCAGCTGGCAGCAATTCCTCCGGGCCTCCGCCCGGTCCTGGCCTTTTTGCTGATGGACCTCACCTTCTACTGGTGGCACCGGGCCAACCACCGCATCCCCCTGCTGTGGCGCTTCCACAATATCCACCACATCGACCCCGACCTGGACGTCTCTACCGCATTCCACTTCCATTTCGGGGAGCTCGCTTTCTCCTCCGCTTTCCGCGTGGCGCAGATCGGCCTGATCGGCCCCTCCCTCGGCAGCTACCTGCTCTACGAAACCTTCTTCCAGACCGGCACCCTCTTTCACCACAGCAACGTGCGCCTGCCGATCCGGGCCGAGCGCCTCCTCGTGCGTTTCATCGTCACCCCGCGCATGCACGGCATCCACCACTCCCAGGTGCGGGGGGAAACGAATTCCAACTACTCCACCCTCTTCTCCTTCTGGGACCGGCTGCACCGCACCCTGGGGCTCAATATCCCCCAGGATGCCATCGACATCGGCATCCAGGGGTACGCGGGGGAGAGGGACAACGCTCTGGGCAACGCCCTGCTGGCCCCGTTCAGGACCCAGCACGACTACTGGCGCCGTGCGGTCGGCAGGCTGCCGGAGCGAAGCGGTACGGAAGGAGTAAAGGGCCGCTTGGCCCGATAGGGACGGGTCGATCTTTGCGCCGACCGCCTGGCCGATGCACTTTTCGGAAAAGTCAAACGGGACGGATTCCGCCGGGTTTGCGGAAGCGCAGGCCATAGTGGTACGGATGCTGTTAGTTGGTCTTACAAGGTCTTCCGATCCAGACCCCGATACTGAATCGCCTCGGCCAAGTGCGACTGCTCGATCCGTTCGCTTCCTCCCAGGTCAGCTATTGTCCGTGCGACCTTGAGGATGCGAGCGTAGCTGCGGGCGGAAAGTCCGAGGCGGTCGGTGACCATCTCCAGCAGTTTCTGTCCTTCCTCATCCAGCGGACAGAACTTTCGGATATGGCGGGCAGCCATGTTGGCGTTGGCGTGCAGGCCGAAGGGGGCGAGGCGTTCACGCTGAAGTTGTCGGGCCGCTTCGACCCGGCCGCGAATGACCTCCGACGATTCGCCGTCAACGGGGTCGGTCAGGTCACGATGGGGAACCCGCGGCACCTCGATGTGCAGATCAATTCTGTCGAGTAGTGGCCCGGATAGCCGCTGCCTGTATCGCTGGATATCGTGCGGTGTACAAGTGCATAAGTTGCCGGATTCAAAGAGAAATCCGCACTTGCAGGGGTTTGAACATCTTTTACAAGTATTCCAACTCAAGCAATACCCCACATAAAATCGAAATTCCCCTTAAAATACGGCCACCTGAAGAACTCGTCAAAAAACCCGTTACCCTCGGTGATCACCTGCGCCGTCGCCGCCTTGAGCTTGGATTGTACCAAAAAGATGTCGCAATTCAGATCGGTGTAACGGCCTCAACCATCTGGAACTGGGAGCACGGATGGACTGTAGAGTTAAGATTTATGCCCCGCGTGATTGACTTCCTTGGTTACAATCCAATCCCTTGCCCGGAGGATTTGATGGGTCAACTGGCCTGGTACAAACAGGTCAAGGGTCTGACTCTTGAACAACTTGGGGCTGAGATGGAGCGAGATCCTGAGCAACTCGCGGACTGGTTGGCTGGCCGGCACAAGCCTTGTCGTAATAACCAGGAAAAAATTGAACTCTTTCTAGCTGGTCACTACAAAAGGTCTGGATAAATGGCTCGACTTGTCCTCAGCCTACAATCACTCCATACACCAGATAGTCTGTATAGCCGACGTAACACGCAAGTAAGGTGATGCCCTCATAACGGTTAATGCGTCCGGGGCCTCGGAATCCATAGCCAATGACGAAGAGTGCTCCGGTCAGGATGGCCATAACGAAAATATCCCGCGACAAAACTTCTGGGCCGACATCGAGAGGGTGGATCACGCCGGCAATCCCAACCACCGCAAGAGTATTGAACAGGTTTGAACCGATGACGTTGCCAAGAGCGATGTCATGTTCGCCTTTACGCGTCGCGATGATTGATGAGGCCAGCTCTGGAAGGGAGGTGCCAACCGCGACGATTGTCAGGCCGATGATCAAATCACTGACCCCGAGTCCGTGGGCGATCTCTACCGCGCCCCAAACCAAAAGCCGAGAACTTGCGATCAACAGAACCAGCCCAGTAACCAGCCAGAAAATGGCCCGACGAAGAGGCATTGCTCGCTCTTCCATTTCCTGTTCAACCTCGCCGCCGAATGCGTCAGTTTTCTTCTGCATCCCCTGCCAGATCGTCCAGGCCATCAATCCAGAAAATACTCCCAGTAAAATCAGGGCGTCACTCCTGGAGAGTTCACCATCCCAAAGTTGCCAGGCCGCCAGTAGTGTGACCGCCATGAGGATTGGCAATTCTTTGCGCAACACCTGTGAATGGACCGCGATCGGGCTGATCAGAGCGGTCAAGCCCAGGATCAGAGCGATGTTGGTGATGTTCGAACCGTAAGCGTTACCGAGGGCGATCCCGGGGTTGCCCTGTGACGCCGCAATCGCCGAGACGACCATTTCAGGTGCCGATGTTCCGAAGCCAACGATCACCATGCCGATCAAAAGCGCCGGCATTCCAAAGTGCCGAGCCGTTGAAGCGGACCCTTCCACAAACCGATCAGCACTCCAAACGAGGAGAATGAGACCGCAAACGACCGCGAGAACAGGAAATACCATTTAAATCCTCATCTTGCTGGTAAGGAAAATTATGCCTTTTTTTGCTGGGAAAATTCTGAATGTTTTCATGCCACGGCACAAGTCTAAACGCAAAAAAGCCCTTGGCGGTTGAGAACCAAGGGCTGGAATTCCTCTCTCCGAGAGATTTCAGTGAACGGTGTATTCCTTCCACGGTATTGCTTGGAAAGGTACGCTTGCTAGAAATTTGACAATATCCGAGCGTTCGCCCCTGTAACTTGGCACTCCTCTGCTGTCCTGGGCCATGATCGTGATAGGAAGGCCGGGAAAATGTCTCCGGAATGCACGTATCGCCTCTGATGATCTGATTGTAGAATCGAGTATGTGCTTCTTGACGACAACGATTGCAAAAGTGATTCCCTGCTCTTTGATAACTGCACCTTGAAACTTCATGGTTTTATTTCTCCTGAAAAAAGGGCCCACCCTTAAGGGGTGAGCCCTGCTTGCGATTATTTTTCCTTCCTGACGCCCTTGAAGGGCTTGTCGTCCGCTTTTTGATCCATGAAGCGGCCATCGGGTCCCCGTTTCGTCCAGCGGTCGTTTTGGGGGTTGTAAACCTGAGAGCGGTTCCTGACCGCTCCGTTCCTGTGTCCATCGCCTTTAGGCGGGTTGGTAGCCATAATAGTGCTCCTCTCTTTTCAGAGTTTGATTTGAATGTTCTTCTTCAGGGATTTTTCGAAATCCCCGAGACTCTTCCGGACCTTACTGGCTCCATCCCCCTGGAAACGGATATCCGTGCCACACCTTCGGCAGCGATAACTCTTTCCGGGAGCGAGTTCGCTCAATTTCCGGGTGAATCTGGCACTGCATTGCGGACAATCGAGATCGATTGCCATGTCGGAAAAGGAATTCATGATATTCCCGTTTCTCGGCAAGCGCCGGGTTCTTGGCTCCGGGCATTCTGGCACCGTCAAGGCTGCTCAGATTGCTCGGCGGCTTTGTTGGCAGTGAATCGCGAGAGGTTGTTATGACTTGAAGTTAAGGTGAGCGCATGATGTTCTCCTTTCAGCATGAACCGCATTTTGCGGGTTGCGATGCCGAAGGAGGTTAGGTATAGTTGCCAACACCCAATGCCTGCTGGCCGATACCCCACTCCTTCGGTCATCATGGTTTTAAGAGCCCCTGCAATGCCCTGCCAGGCAATGTGGGGGTTTTTTCATTGCCACGCTACCATATCTGGGCAGTGTGTCAATAGAAAATAACTACATATTGTGTTCGTTAAGTATGCCAATACATCATCTAGTGTTTAAGCGGCCTTTAAGCAGGCTTTAACTTGTGTTTAAAGATTTTTCCTTGTGCCTGCATCTCCCAATCCGCTAACAACTCAACTCATTTTTCAGCCGGTCCAGCTCGGCCCTTGGCAGTCTTCGCTCCATAAGAGGCCACGTTTTGATCCACCGGCACAGCTCCTCGGGGGAAAGCAGTCCCCGTTCATAAACCTCCTGAACCACCCAGATCGCTCCCCGATACTCGACGCCCTCCACTTCGCAACGATTTCTTAAGGGCCGGTCCCCAGAAAGAAGAACTTTGCCTTGGCTCTTTGCATAAAAAAGGCAGAGGGCGTCCGGAAAGCTCAGCTTTCCATCCATCATCTGCCTAGCGGGGGAGGCCCAGGTCATGTCCGAGGGAATAATGTCGATACCCGCCGCTTCAACTGCCTCCCTGAGCCCTGGTTGACTTTCGTGCTCGCACTCACCAAGAACTACATCCAGAACTTCGGTGGGAGCGATCCGGGGGAGGATTGACACCCCGTTCACGTCGAACAGGGTGATCAGAATGTTTGCGTCGGTCACCAGTATCAAGACTCAATCCCCCTCTTCGAGCCAGTTGCTCAGCTCTCTATGAACCTCGACAAGGGGCTTGTTGAGAATTTCTGCCGCGCGGGACGTGGTGATCTCCTCCTTGAGCAGGGCCTGATAAACCAATCTCTCCAGCCTGCGGAGCGTCTGAGGAAGCGGAAGAACCGGATCTTCCTTCGTCGGGCCATATTTTTTATCGAGAGCGTCATACTGCTGCCGCTTAAGAGACAACGGCATTAAGCCCACCTGGTTGGCCCTGATCAGGATCGTTCTCATGCTGATCTGGTAACGAAGCTTCAGGTCCTGGAGAAGAGGCTCCGGTATCCACTGCTTCCGGTAGTTACGCAACTCCTTTTCCACAACCGTTCGTGGCATCAGAACCGCTCCGGAAAAGTGACTGGCCATGTTTTCCTTTTCCCTGTCCTTGCCGGACTGAGGCTTTCCATACTCACGGCGATGGAAGATCAGGTGGCCGAGTTCGTGGAGGGCCGTAAAATATTGCCTTTCGGTCGGATGGCCGGCGTTGACAAAAATGACGCCACCCAGCTCATCCGTGTAAGCGGAAAGCCCCGACACCTCGTTTGGAAGCGGATGCAGGATAACCTTGATACCTTTCTCCTCAAGGATGGATAGAACGTCTCCGAGGGGGGCCTGCTCCACTCCCAGCCAGTCCCTGATCTCCTGCCCCATGGTTTCGGAAAGGAGCGGATCGTAGCCTTCCAGGTTTCGGGAGGGAGGGAGCGCGGACGGCTCTCCGGTCATGCTCTCCACCGAGGCGTAATCCCGATATTTTCTAGCCAACAGGGCGCGCAGTTCGGGACTGAGGCTTTCCGGGTTGTCCGAACGGAACAGAAGGGATGGTCCGGATTCTTTAGCTTCCCCCAAAAGGAGCTCAAGGGGCGTGTTCAGAGCCCGTGCAATCTTGGAGAGTTGCTCCAGGGACGGCGCACGCTCCCCGTTTTCCCAGGCCGCTATGGTTTGGCGGGTAACCCCAAGCAACTTACCAAGGTCCCCCTGCGACATGTTGGCCTGCTCGCGATAGCTCCGGAGCTCGAATTGCTGAGGATTCATGGCATTGTATGGTGTGACATCTTCGGACATAGTTTTATTCTCCATCCACCTTGATGTAAGGTTTATTTAACATCTACCAAATTTTTTCTATTTTTTCAAGGCTACTTTTGTTAAGTTCTAAGGGCCTGAAGATTTCAACGTTGGCAATGCACGCTGAGACGTTTCCAGGGTGCTAGATTCGCAGGGGTTCTTGAATGTCTCTGATTCCGACAAAGAGGCGCTCCAAGATCCCTCAAGGAATTAGCAGGCGCGGAATGAGGGCATCCAGGGCCTAGCTAAAGGGGGACTATCATGCAAAAGATTCACGGCAGCAAACTCTATTCGGCCAGCGACCTAGTCAATTTTCTCGATTGCGAGCATCTGACCACGCTGGACCTGGTCAATCTTGACACTCCCCTATCCAAGGCTGAGGATGACGAGCAGGCCGAGCTGATCCAAAAGAAGGGACTCGAACACGAGGCAAGATATCTTCAGGACCTTCAGGGTTCCGGCATCTCGGTGTTTGACGCGAAAGCTTCTGGCCAAAGCATAGCCGCCGCTGCCGAGGCGACCAAGCGGGCGATGGCCGAAGGTATTCCGGTCATTTTCCAGGGGTGTCTCCATTCTCCGGAGTTTGTTGGCTACGTGGATTTTCTCCGCAGGGTCGATCATCCCTCCGGTTTGGGCAACTTCAGTTACGAGGTCGTAGACACCAAGCTGGCAAGAAGCCCGAAGGCGAAATTCATCATCCAGCTCTGCCTCTACTCCGACTTACTGTCCGTTGACCAAGGTTTCCTGCCACAAAACATCCATGTCGTTCTGGGGGACCGGACCGAACAGAGCTACCGACTCGCCGACTACTATCGTTATTACCGCTCGGTCAAGGCGCGTTTTCTTGAACGGGTGAAAGGAGAACTCGCCCCAACGTACCCCGAGCCATGCGCTCATTGCGACCTCTGCCACTGGAGAAACTTGTGTCAGGAGCAATGGACTCAGGACGATCACCTCTGCCAGGTCGCCAACATCACCAAGATTCAGATCGACAAGCTTCGCTCTGGCGGCATCACGACCCTGGCTGGGCTGGCACAGCTGAAGCCCGACGATCATGTGCCTACCATGCAGGATGCCACATTCCAGCGCCTTCGCCGGCAGGCCGCCCTTCAGCTTGAGCGGCGGGAGACCGACAAGGATCTTTTTGAGCTTCTTGAAACCGACCCCGCCGAGACGAAAGGATTCCGGCGGCTGCCCCAACCAAATCCCGGCGACCTCTTTTTCGATATGGAGGGAGACCCTCTGGAAGAGGGAGGGTTGGAGTACCTGTTCGGTGTTTACTACCACGATGACGGCCAACCAAAGTTTCAGCCGTTCTGGGCTCATAGCCGGCAAGAGGAACGGCAGGCGTTTCAGGATTTCATGGCCTTTGTCATGGATCGCCTGGCGCGTTATCCGGACATGCACATCTACCACTACGCCCCTTACGAGGAGACGGCTCTGAAACGGTTGATGTCGCTCCATGGCACTTGCGAGGCTGAAGTGGACCACCTGCTGCGCTCGGAAAAGCTGGTGGATCTTTACAAGGTCGTGCGGGAGTCTCTGCTGGTCTCTGAACCGCGCTACTCCATCAAAAATCTTGAAACCTTCTACATGGAGAAGCGAACGGGTGAAGTCACCAACGCAGGGGCGAGCATCGTGTTCTATGAACACTGGAAGGAAACGCGGGACTCCGCTTTGCTCCAGCAGATCCACGACTACAATGAGGACGATTGCCGTTCCACGTATCTGCTTCGCGAGTGGCTGCTAGGCATCCGGCCTGGCGACTTGCCCTGGCTCAATGCAGACACTGAAGAAACTGCCGAGCAGCAAAAAAGTGATCGAGTCCATGAAGCGGAGGCCCGGCTTGCCGATTATGCGAACAGGCTGCTTGGTGGATTACCCGAGGATCGCGCTGAATGGAGCGACGATGATCGGATGCGGGAGCTTGTCTACCAGCTTCTGGATTTCCATCGCCGGGCGGATAAGCCGTCTTGGTGGGCTATGTTTGCCCGCCAGGAAATGACGGAAGAAGAACTCATCGAAGATCCTGAGGCGATAGGATGTCTGGTTGCGGACCCCCAATTGCTTCCCGTGGCGGAAAAACAATCGATGGTCTACACCTATCGTTATCCGGAGCAGGAATTCAAGCTGAAAGTCGGCGACGATTGCCAGCGTTCCGACACATTGGAACGCGCGGGGAAGATCGAAGACATCGATGAGAAACAGCGGCTGGTCCGCATCAAGCGAGGGAAGCGAAGCGGGCCACTTCCCGAACGACTTTCGGTGATCACCACTGGTCCAATCAACAACGAGATTCTCAAAGAAGCAATTTATCGGTTCGCCGATAGCGTTGTGGCCGGTGACCACCGTTATGCCTCTATAGAGGCGATCCTGAGGCGTTCTCCGCCAGAAATCAGTGGCCTTGCTTCAGGTGCGTCAATCGTGGCAGGCGGCGGCGAGGCGACACCTAAAGTGAGTGAGGCGGTCAGCCGCCTCCAGGAAAGCTATCTGTTCATCCAGGGGCCGCCTGGGACCGGAAAGACATATACCGGCTCCCATGTCATTGTCGACCTACTGGAGCAAGGGGCGACGGTGGGAGTTTCGTCGAACAGTCACAAGGCGATCAACAACCTGCTTGAAGCCGTAGAAGAGCGTGCGGCGGAGAAACAGGTAAGGATTCAGGGGGTCAAGAAGTCCTCCGGTCCCGACACGTTCTTGAATGGGGCCATGATCAGGGACGTCACAGACAAGCGAGCTGTCATTAGCTCTGGCGCAAACCTGGTGGCGGGCACGGCCTGGCTGTTTGCCGATCCCGACCTCGATCAAAGCCTGGACTATCTCTTTATTGACGAAGCTGGGCAGGTCGCTCTTGCGAACCTGGTGGCTTTGGGAACCTGCGCGAAGAACATTGTGCTTCTGGGCGATCAGATGCAACTGCAGCAACCGGTTCAGGGGGTTCACCCCGGACATTCAGGCGAATCGACGCTGGACTACCTGCTCCAGGGGAAGGCGACTATTCCAGACGACCAGGGTGTTTTTCTCGGGACCACCTGGCGCATGCATCAGGATGTCTGCCGGTTTATTTCCGATGCAGTCTATGATGGCAGGCTCCACCCTGAATCCAAGAATCAGAACCAGCGTCTTGTTCTCGCCCCAGACGCCCATTCAGAGTTGCGGCCTTCTGGCATCCGTTTTATCGGCATCGACCACAGCGGGTGTTCTCAGCGCAGCGAGCAAGAAGCGGAGATCGTTCGCAGTCTGTATGAAAGCTTGCTCGGGCAGCGTTACCTGGATCGCGATGGCATCGAGCATCGCATGTCGGCTGAGAATATCCTGGTTGTGGCCCCCTATAACATGCAGGTGAATCTGCTCAAGGATATTTTGCCTCGGGATGCCCGGGTCGGAACGGTCGATAAATTCCAGGGACAACAGGCGGAAGTCGTCATTGTCTCCATGGCCACGTCCAGTGCGGATTTCCTGCCCCGCTATATGGAATTTCTTTACAGCAAGAACCGGCTGAATGTGGCGATTTCGAGAGCCCGTTGCCTGGCCTTGCTGGTAGCAAACCCCAAACTGATGGAGATCAAGTGCCACACGGTCGAGCAGATGGCTTTGGTGAATACTCTCTGTTGGATTTCAGAGAATTCGGATGGTCCGCATTAAAGTCGATACTTGAGGACGCTCAAACATATCTTGACGGATGAGTGCAAATCAGCGATTATTTTCCGCAGAGGGGCAACATAGTCCTTCTTGACCCGGCGCGGCACCCCCCTCCGCTTCGCCGGGTCTTTTATTTTGAAAGATGACGATATGTGCGGCAGATTCGTTATGACCATAGAACCAGACAAGTTCAGGCAGTTCTTCGGAGTCCCCGAAACCCCTGATCTCGTTCCCCGCTACAATATCGCTCCCTCTCAGCAGATCTTTGCAATTTGTCAAAATGGAGATGGATACAGATTTGTTCGGAATTTTCGCTGGGGGTTGGTGCCGAGCTGGTCGAAAGACCCGGCCATTGGCCATAAGATGATTAACGCTCGCAGCGAAACGGTTGCTGAAAAACCCGCTTTTCGAGGTCCAATTCGTTACCATCGCTGCTTGATCCCTGCAAACGGATTTTACGAGTGGGCTCACCAGGGAAAAGAAAAAACTCCCTATTTTATCCACCGCAAGGACCTGGAGCCGATAGCGTTTGCCGGAATCTGGGATGTATGGAAGGGACCAGAGGGGAGCGTCGAGTCTTGTTCAATCCTGACGACTGACGCCAATAGCCTGGTGGCAAAAATTCACGATCGGATGCCAGTCATTCTCTCTTCGTCAGAGTTCGATACTTGGCTGGATCGTGAGATGACTGATATCGAAAAGCTGAAAATACTTTTCTCTCCCTATCCGTCAGATATGCTGGAGGCTTTCCCGGTTTCCGACGAAGTGAACAATCCTCAAAATGATTCTCCGGAGTGCTGCAGTCCCGTCATGGGAGACGAACCTTAGCTATACAGAACCTCCAACTTCAATGGTGCTGCAATCGCTCTACTTATGGGTTGCAGGTAGTCTGGAAACAAATGGACTCAGATCTCAGCCCGCCTCAATTTTTTAAGCAAGACGGCAATGGACTTGGGGACCTTCCCCGCTAAGATTGAATCAGCATTCTCTCCTCAACATGTTCAACACACCACTCCTTGCCTCGGTCATCGGCTAGAACCACGGTAAAAACAGACCGGCCAATCGAGGCGGAATTGCCGCCCTCCGAATAGTCATCAATCCCAAAGTGGGCAGAGAGAACCGCTGAAACCACAGCGCCAGGAGGAGCCAGTTGCCCGGAGTTTCGTAGGAGCGTTCTCTGGCACATTCCGGCAAGAATCCGGTTCCTTTCAATGTCGAATTCAGCTGGATCGATTCGCAGCTCAAGGAGGTCAATTGTCACTATCGGCAACCGGTGCTGATACGCCAACCAGGCATAATGCTGGGCTGAGCACGCAAACATATGGGCGATGCCACTGGCGAAGCTCTTGATATGCTTGCGGCCCAAATTTTTTTGTCCGAATGTCGTTTCTGCAGCTTCCACGGATATCAATCTCCGTATTTTGAATCAACCAGACAGGTTTACTCCGGCTGCCAGGCACAATCTACCCAGTGCTCTTCGTATCGATTCACGAAGTCTTGCATCTCGCGAATGTTGGACGCAGGTTCACGGCAGGCCCGGGCACAGGTGGAAACAACATCCCGGTAGAACTCCGGAGAGACATGCGTGATACCGGCATAATTCATAAGCAGTTCCGGAAGACGCTCCGTGATTTTTTCTCCGCGAGGCGTCATCACAATGCTCGGGGGTTCACCGTATGTGTTTATCAATACGTATCGCCAGCTTGGGTCTGCGGCACCCTGACGAGGGACAATCTCACAGGGGCGAGCATCTCCGCCTTTGGAAATGGATTCGTAGGCTTCTTTGAGAGCTAGTGGTTTTTGAGCCACCAGGACATAAGGTCCTGCCCCTACATAACAACCCATGCTCTCGTCGTATTCGATGCCGAGCAAGTCTTCCAGGCCAAAACGCGCATGCCGATCAAGGGGAGCCTTCCTAGAGGTGAACCATTGAAGTTCCCGCAGTGTGATCCCGGCACACTTGGCGATCTCTGCAGGCGGATTGGGCCAGCACGCCACGAGGTTCTTGGCGATTTCTGCCGCGTTGTCATAGTTACCGTCGGCCCAGAAATCATCATCCTCGACGATATCCTCTGGTGACTTCTCACCTGTCAGCAGCCAGGTACTGCCATTAAACCCATCGAGGTTGAAATATCGGGGTTGATCGGGCGGCAGAGCGGTCTCCCAGGATGACAGCCATGGGCCGGATTCCCAGTCGAGTTCACCGATCATTGTTGGCTCTGGCACTTGCGCCGGCAATGTCAGCCACCGCTGGATTCTATCTTCAACCTCGCGACTGCTCACACCTCTGTGACCATCCTTGATCCGAAAATCATGGTCATATTGAGCGTACCGGCAAAGAGCTTGGATGGGCCCAAGAGACTGATCTTTTCCATCGTGCTTCCTCAGCAGCCACCGGCTGGAGTCTTGGGCTGAGCGTAGGGAAGCTGGAAGGGATTTCTCCTTGGCATCGGCGACCTCGACCTGGACACCGATTTTTGCCATTTCCTCGACCAGTTCAGGGCTGGCCTTCGAAAGGTGGCGATTGACCCGAAGGATGTCTGGGCGGCCACGTAAGCCTTCAGCGTTACGCCACGCATCCAGCAGGACATCCCGGAATGCTCTAGGTTGATCGACTGGAGTGAAGGTCATCCAGCGAATGGGCAATCCGGCCACGGTAACCCCATAGAGTATGAGCGGGCTGAGCCCGTAACGCTCTGCATCCTTGATCTTGATCGGGTCCTGCACCGATACAATGCCATGTTCCAGATGGTGGAAAATGAACTTGGCAATCGCAACATAAAAATGATGTTCTCTTGGTGAAAGCATCGTCTGTCGATTCATTCTCAAGTTAAAGCCTGACCTGTAGCGCTCAGCCTGCCGCATCCAGGACCGGATATCTGGCTTCTGCCACCGGTTTGAGGCGTTACCTGAATCTGCGTGCTGATCCGCTCCTTCAAGGCGGGTACGTGTGAAATGACGCCGATCAGCTTGCCATCCTGCTGCAGGCCCGCGAGGGTTTCCAAAGCGGTGTCGAGGGCTTCCTCGTCCAGTGTTCCGAAGCCTTCATCCAGGAACAGTGAATCGACCCGGACTTTCTTGCTGGCCATATGGGACAAACCCAGCGCCAGGGACAGGCTGACAATAAAACTTTCGCCGCCTGAAAGATTCTTCGTGGATCGAATCTCCCCAGCCTGGTAGTTGTCCACCACGTTGAGTTCCAGAGGCTGAGCGTCATCACGAACCAGCAGGTAGCGGTCTGTCATTTTTTGCAGTTGACGGTTGGCATGACCAACCATCATCTCGAAGGTCAGCCCCTGGGCAAAATTCCGGTACTTCTTACCGTCTGCGGAGCCGATCAATTCGTGCAGGTTTTCCCACCTCAGGCACTCATTTTTCTGGGCCTCGATAGCCGTTTGCTTCTCCTTTATCCGCTCTTTTGCAGCGGTATTTTCACATAGCTTGTGTTTGAGACCGGCGATGATGTCCCGCAGCTCTTTCAGGGCATCCTCTTGTTCTTTAAATTGGGGTTCGAGCTCTTCCAGAGATTTGTCGGTTACCTTACGAGCAAGTTCCTTGGCCAAGCGTGTTTCCCGATCTTTCTGTCTGGCTTTCAGATCTGTTTGGCGCTCATCCAGATCCTTGGCTGTAGCTGTCAACTCCACCCGAGCTTCAGATGGCAATATGGCCGCCAAAAACTGTTCTTCATTTGAAAATCCCACAGGTGCGAGCGCTGTGGAGAATTCGGTTTCCAGGCCCCTTAGTTCCGGCTCTCGTAGGTCGATGCGTTTCTTCAGAGATTCGACATGGGCCTTCGCGGTATTCCATTTTTGTTGGAGCTCATTGTGCCGTTCTCTGGCCTGCTTTTCGGCACCTTCGGCATCAGAAATCGCCTTGTTTAAACGGCGCTCCTCATTGTCGGGATTCTTGTCGCCGTACAGTGCATTACGCTCATCTCTTCCGGCGGCGAGTTCCTTTTTCAAGGTATCCAGACGCTCCAGCTTTTCGGCCAGGGCAGTGCTTTGGGTTTCAATAACCGCACCCAGCCGCTTCACCTCGCTGTCGATGTCGGCAATCTGTTTCTCGATGTCCGCCTTTTTCTTGACCTGGGCCTGCCACGCCTTCAGCTGCTCCCTGAGAGTTTCGATCAGTGATGAAATGTCCTTTTCAGGGATGTCCGCAATACCAAGCGGCTGGAGTTTGGTAGTAACAGCCTGTCTGCGTTCGGCAAAATCAGCCCGAAGATTCACCAGGCCGTCCTTCACCTCGGCGAGGGCTTTCTCGGCGGCCTTCTTGTCATTATCCGCTGCTGACTCCAGCTTTTCAGCCTCCGTCAGGTTTTTACGGGCCAGGGTTTCAGCTTCTTCGAGCTTCTTGATGGCAGTTTCCTGATCCTCGGCTTTGCTAATCAGCCTAGTCAGGGCGTCGATCTTCTTTTCGGTTTCATCGGGAACAGGGACATTCCCTTCCGCAAAGGGGTGTTCGGTCGCGCCGCAGAGTGGACAAGGCTTGCCGTCTTCCAGTTTTGCCCGGTGATCTTCAAGCTCCGCAATTTTCGTCAGGAAGGCCATTTCACGCAGCAGGGTTTCCTTCTCGGTGCGGTATTCTCGCAACAAGCGGTCCCCCAGCATCTGGCTCAAAGCATCCTTGCCCTGCTGAAACTGTTTTGAGGCGTCCTCCAGCGCCTGCTTTCGAATGCCGGATTGCTTCTGACAGTCGTCGAATGACTTTGTCGCCAATTCCAGAGTCGTCGTGGCCGCTTCTTGAGCAGCCTCTTTTTGAACGATTTCATTTTGCTTGGAGAGCAGACCGCCAAGCTGTTCTTCAACGCCAGCAAGACCGCTGATTAACCATTCATCCTGTGCATGCTCCTTGAGGTAGCTGTCAACAAGATCCAGCGTCACATGAGCCTTAGATCCTTTTTCCTGCTCTTCGAGCAAGGCTTTTTTGTCAGCATCAATCTTTGCCGTATCCTTTTTACAGCCCTCATCACCTTCTGAAACAGCCTTTATCTGATCGGAAAGTTTCTGATCAAGGGAGCGAACCTTCTGCAATGTAGGCGTGACCGCTTTCAGCTCTTCTTTGGCCCGAGCGGTTTGTTGCTCAGCCGATTTCAGTGCTTCGGCTTGTTCCTTGGCGGAGGATTCCAGTCCAGGAAGAGCCTCTTCCTCAGCTTTCAAGCCTGCTCTGTCATCCACCTGTTGTTTACGAGTGGCAGTGAGCGTTGCGTATGCGCCGTCCAGTGAGGCGGCATTCAAAGCTCGGTTGAGCTTTTCCCGATCCGGTTTGAACGCCTCGATATCGCCCTGCAGCTTGCTCGCTTCATCGGCCAGGTTGACGATTTCCTTATTCAGCCCATCGATGATGGAGAGCCAGGCAATGGCCTTCCCGGTGTCAGCGGATTTGGCGGCAAGGTCTGTCTCTTCCTTCTGCTTTGCTTCGAGTGCCTGCCCAATCTCTTGTTCCTGCTCCGGCTCAAGAATCACGATGCCTGCCGTTTCAGCCTGGAGCAGGTTCAGTTTTTCCCGCTCTTCGCGCTGGCGCTCGTGGACGCGGATGGATATCTGGCTGTAGATCTCTGTGCCTGTTATCTGCTCCAGAATCGGAGCTCGATCATCGGGTGCCGCTTGAAGGAATGCGGCAAAGCCACCTTGGGCCAGCAACATGGATCGAGTGAACCGATCAAAGTCCATGCCGGTAGCCAACTCGATCTGATCGGCCACACCTCTGATCTTGGATTCGAAAATCTCGCCGGAATCGGCATTGGCAATTTCGTGTTTCGGGGCCTGGAGTTCGCCTTCCGGTTTCTTGCGTGCCCGGTGCTGGCTCCAGTGGCAGCGATAGCGTCCCGTCTGGGTCTCGAATGTCACCTCGGCAAAACATTCGCCGGTCTGGCGGGACATGATTTCGTTTCCGCTCTTGGTGACCTTGTTCAGGCGAGGCGTCCGCCCGTAGAGGGCGAGGCAAATAGCATCGAGGATCGTGGTTTTCCCCGCGCCAGTGGGACCGGTTATGGCGAAGATGCCGTCAGACGCGAAGGCCGGGTGCATCAGGTTGATTTGCCATTCGCCGACCAGTGAGTTCAGATTCTTGAAGCGTACCTGCAGTATTTTCATCGATAGCCTCTCTATTCCGCCTGCACATCGTCTTCATAGAGAGACGAGACCGTTTCTTGGTAGGCCCGAAGCAGTTCAGACCGCTGATCTTCAGGCACATCATGAACAGCGAGGCATCGTTCGAACACGTCATTCACGTTCAGGTCGTCGAGTGTTTCCTCTTCATGGAGTTGTCCCAGCACGCGGTCGATAATGCGGTTGTTCTTTATCCGGAGAATTTCCATCTGGGTGCCGGAAATCGCAGCTTCCAGACGCTCACGCAGGTCGCCAATGACTTCATCACCTTCGTAAATGACTTCGAGCCAGCCTTGGGAGCCCGTTGCCGACAATTCGAGGATGCGGCCCCGGATTCCATCCCAGTATCCCTTGACGCGCTCAAGTTTTTGAAACACCGGGACATTGACCAGTTCTACTGATGCAGTCGCGCTGTGAAATTCAACCTGGCAAACGCTCTTCTGCTGTTTTGCCTCTCCAAACCCCATAGGCAGAGAAGAGCCACTGTATCGTATGGTTTCGGAGCCGTTCACCTTTTGCGGGACGTGGAGGTGCCCAAGCGCCAGGTAGTCGAAGCACGTGGGGAAAATCCCGGCCGTCACATGCGCTAGGGAGCCGACATAAAGTTCGCGCACGCCATCACCATCGACGGTTTGTCCGCCAGCGGTAAACAGATGTCCCGTGCCAACGATGGGAATATCGGACCCGAGTTCCTCGCGCTTCTGTTCGGCCAAGACGGTGACGGCGGCGTAATGAGTGCGGATGCCGTCAATCAGCTTTCGCTCCTTGTCCTCGACGCTCTCACCCGCTTCCGCCACGCGGATATCCCTGTCGCGGAGGTAGGGCACTGCACAGACAATCAATTCCGGAGCATCCTGCTCATTGCGGAGCACCAGCACTTCGTCTTTCGGGGATTCCGTGCTACTACCGACCACGTGGACATCAAGGGCTTTGAGCAACTCCTTGGGAGCATTGAGAAAGGACGGCGAATCGTGGTTGCCCGCCACGACGACAACATGCCGACAGGATGAGGCGGCCACCCGGCACAGAAACCGGTAATATAGCTCCTGGGCACGATTGCTCGGAGCGCTGGTGTCAAAGATATCACCCGCCACTAGCAGCGCATCGATTTTGTTCTGCTGAATCGTCTCCGCCAGCCAGGTCAGAAAAGCCTCGAACTCCTCGTAGCGTTTTCTGCCGTAAAGGGTTCGCCCAATGTGCCAGTCGGATGTGTGGAGGATTTTCATTTGGGAACCTCGTCTTCTTCACCTCCCTTTTCGAGGTTGTTTTCCCATTTGGCACAAATCTTTTCGATATTTGGAATCCTTCCATCGGTTGACCAGCTTTTGAAAAATTGCGGGTTTTTGCTTCGAGGAGCTGGGTCAACTTCCCTCATTTCAACCAGTGCGGGAGCCTGAACACATTCTCCAAGCACAAGAGCGCTTCTCGGTGCTAATGCCGGTAATTGTTCAAGCAATTGCCCGTATATCCCGGGGACAATCTCGCGAAAATACCGAAGGTCTTCAGGATTCTGTAGCCTATGCACAACAAAGGAATTACATTGCGAAAGCACAGTCTTAGACATTTCACTTGGTCTTTGAGAGGCAACAACTAATCCCAGTCCAAATTTACGCCCCTCACGTGCTATCCTTTCAAATACTTGCTTCGAGATGGAGTCGTCTTCGGTTCTTTTCCCTTCTCGGATGTAATTCTGGGCCTCTTCAAGAACAAGCACAACAGGGAACTCTCCACGCCCTATACCACTCTCCGGAAAGCTCAGGCGTTGCATAAATTCGTGAATCAGACGCCCAATAAGAGCTGTAACGTTTTCCAAAACTTCTGAGGCTAAAAGGCTCAGATCAACTATAACGACATTGGATCTTGCGGACCCCTTTCTCTGCCTATCGTAAAACGGAAGCAGGTTATCTTGAAGGCTCTCAGAATCCGATAAATCTCCAGATGGATTACTTTCTAAACCAAGCAAATCTCTTAAAAAAGCAGCAAGTGAGTGCTTTATTTGGGGCCATTCCTTTGTTGATGGGCCAAAAAGAAACTCGAATCTTGAATCCTCAAGAAGCCTGAAAATTCGCATAAGCATGGTAGAGCAATTATCTCTTGCACGACTTGAGCTCCCATCATCTCTGGACATTGCCTCTTCAATATGTCGATAGCGGAAATCCGTGCGGCTAAAATATGAGGGGCAATCAGCTGTGGCTACAGAGAGAGACTCATCACCATCAGGCAGACGCGACAGAGTAGACAACAGAGGGTTTATCAGGTCTTTGATTCGTTTCTGTTTTCCAATATCAATTAGTGCATAAGATTCATATTCTTCTCCTTCTTTTTTTATACCTTCTCTAGCAATATCACGTATTCCACTAAAAACTTTCTTCAATTCCTCAAGGGTGACAGAAGTATATGCTTCGCCTATCAATGCAACAGGGTCTGCATTAGCAGGATTGTCGAGATAGCCTGCAAGACCATCACATAATTGGCGTATTGACCTTCCATTAGTTTTGTCACCACCAGAGCAATAACCCAAAATATGGTTACATTCTTTGATTAAATCCTCACGCAATTGAAGCCATGCGGTCCCAGTGCTGGAGCTGTTGCGTGCAGAGGAAAGGGCATTAAGCAAGACTGGCCTTTGCACACCGGGTGAGGCCCGGAAAATCCGTACAAAGTCATCGGAATCCATAAACCAGTATGGGATCGCCAGCTTTTCTTTCTCGTTAGGATCTGTCGGGATGTATAAGGATTTAAACGCAGGTTTTGCATCGTTCCAATGGCTTCCGTTCACTTTCTGAAAAGCCGATCGATACTCGCCGTTCGTGTCCAAGATGACAAATCGTGTTTGCTTCACCTGTGGATGCTCAATAACAGACTGTAAAATTGTAGCTATAGAACAAGATTTTCCAGATCCGGTACTCCCAATAATTGCCGCGTGTTTGCCGAAGAACGTGTCGGGGTCAATTTTAATATCATAATCTGGAAAAACCGCAGAGCGCCCCACAGGGATGCAGTATCCCGGTTCATCAGAATCATATTCGCAGGCACATTTTTTGCCGAAAATAGCATCCAGATCTTCCCGCTTTGTGATCAATACCGGTGAGTCCAATACAGGGAAAAGATTGATCCCTTGCTTGAATTCCTTTTCGTCAATCGTACCAATCATGGTTGCTTTCATCAGGCGTCGAGATGAAGGCAGTGACACCATTGTTTTATCGGCCTTGAGCTCACTTTCTTCTGTGAGTACAACGCGTGTTACCATGGCAACAATTCTTCGGGAACCAACAGGTATGATCACATAGGAATTGATCGACCCAACCTCAATGGTTCCTTCATATGTTGAGCGAGTGAGAGCCTTCAGGTCTCGATTCAGCTCTATGGTCACCTGAGCTGTGTCAACAGCAACAACACGCCCGATTTCATGATCATTCGCCATCGTCGACCTCCGGCTGGGTTTCTTTAAAGGCGAGAGCCTTAAAGGTCTTCATGACTTTGGCATCAATTTCTTCTTCTCTGAGATCAGGAAGCAGCTGCTTAACAAAATTGCCAAATGTACCGATATTCCACCCCGAAACGATCCAAACCCGTTCATCACCAATTTTCTGCAGTTCCTTCACAAAATCGCTGCTCGGGTTGGGGTCCACTATAATCAAGGTAAAACTTGGTATTGCTAATGCCTGTCGAATAATCGCATTAACATGCTCATCACCAAACCCGTATCCAATAGTGAAAAGAACGGATTGGGGCTGGACAACCGCATTTCCAAATCGGCGGAACAATTCAGAATATGGCAACCCAAGAGCCTGCCCATATTTTAGCGGTGATGGATATATCAGAACGTCATCATCTTTGCATTGCTGGTTGAAAAAGGTTGCAAACAGACCATACGGATTTTCCCAGCCCTGATCGGTTCTATGCCATGTAATTGACCCGTGAAGTTTGTATAGGTGTAAAGCTCTGTCAAATCGATGAACTCGGCCTTCAGTTGTCTGTGCCGGGAAATAAAAATCAAGGTCGTAAGATTCAGGCCGAAACACTCGCTTCATATTGCCGACAAAACCATCAACCAACACCGCGCCTTCAGCATCAGCTCCCTGTTCAATCAGGGTGTCATAATTGAGCGTGAAGAGGTTGGCCCGTCGAAGATTCAAAGGTCTGGTCAATATCTTCTTAATGAACTTTCTATGGACATCCAATTCGCCTTCATAACCTGCTGCAGGGAGATTTATAAGATCGGTTAGGCAACCTGTAATTTTTCGGATTAGCGCTTCCAGATTGCCTTTTCCCAGTACCAGATCGTCAGCGCCGGTACGGCTAATTTTGATTGCATCCGTCAAACTCCCGATACTTGAGCGCCACATATGAAGGTGACTCAGGTAATCTTCAAGGTTTATACAAATAGCCTCGGTTTTCTTGTCATCAGCCAATGGGCATTTTGCTTGGCGGTCGTCGAAGGTATAACTTTTCCCTGATAGCAGGGAAACTGTTTCGTAAAAACAGTGTATCCATTTCGGCGCATCTGACTTTGTTTTTTCGCTCTCGACCTCTGCGAGCAAAGCATCTTCAAGAGGCTTGGGGATATTGGCCAAAGAGACACCGCCAGCAGATATTGAAGCGCCAGCGCCAATCAGGAAGGAAACATTGTCAGTCTTTAATAACGTTCCCATACGTACTCGGGTTTCTTTCAGCACCTCGAGCAGTTTCTTTTTAGCTTTTGAATAATCAGTATCTGCAGAATTCGGGTCTTCGGCAATAAGCGACATGACCTTCGATTCAATCAAGTCCTCTGTGCCAATTTGTATTTTATATTCTGAAAACTCGGTCTTATCGCTACTCATATAATCGCTCCTTATTTTTCAGCACCTCAGTCGCGGCAACCTTAACGGACATTCAAATATCTTCCTCAAGGATCTGACCATTTTCGAGTAGCCATTGTTTTGCCTTGTCCATTTTTGAGGACTGTGCTCGAACGATATTCCAAAACCGAGGTGTGTGGTTCGCTTCCAATAGGTGAGTCAGTTCGTGGATGATCACGTAATCCACGACATACATCGGTGCCTTAATGAGTCGCCAGTTGAAATTTATGTTGTCCTTGATCGTGCAGGATCCCCAGCGATAGCGATTATCAACGATCTTGGCATTGGTGAATGCCACTCCGAGATCATTGGCAAACTTTTTGGTCCGGGGCAGGATTTTTTCTCTGGCCTTGTTCATGTACCAATTTCGCAGGACCTGCTTGCGCTCAGCAGAAAGCCTCGCCGGGATCAGGAAACGTTGCTCGAAACGAATCTCTTCCGAGCTGTTTTGGACTACTTCGATCTGATATTGACGGCCCAGGTAGAGTGCTGATTCGCCGTTGACCAGCTCTTTGCCCGGAGGATGAGGTAATGCGTATTTTTGCGCATGTTTGGTCTTTTCATAAATCCACTTCCGTTTTGATTCGACGATAGCCTGAATCTTCTCCTCGGAAGTGGATTCCGGCGCATGGACAACCACGCTGCGATCCCGTTCAACGGTAATCGTCAGCTTTTTACGGTTAGGCGATCGCTTGATGGTATAGACCAGCTCCATGTTTACTCCGCGTAAAGAATCACATCATTATTCTTTTCTGCTATTTCCATCACCCGGCTGATGACCTGGGCGCGATTTTGAAGCAAGTTCGGCAGCTTTGTATAGGCAGGCTGCAAAAGTGTCGCTTGGATATCGGCTTTGAGCTTGTTGCGAGCAGGAATGCTCTCCCAGAAACCGGCAAGCTTCAGTTCCCTTTCAATAACTAGGAAAACCTGCTGGGTGAGATCGACGAGAACCGAAATTTCATCCTCATCCAGTGCCTTTTCGCCAAAAACTTCACGTTTAAAGCTCCGAAAAAACGGCATCTGTTTCTTACGGTGGAGGCCATAGGTCGGCTCCTTGCTGGCGCTTTTGATGCGCTCTCGCAATTTTTCCAGCTCTTCATAAATTTTTTTCCAATTATCGCGAAAATCCTGGAATATCTGCGCCAGTGCCTCGGCAAAGGAGGCCTGTAAATCCGGATCGTCATCCAGTTCAACATCCAAGTGATGACGAATAGCGTGTTCCACTTCCGCCGCCTTGGTCTTGGTGCGGTTACGCTTGCCGACATTTTTCTCAAAGTCCTCATCAAGAATTGAAATCGGCTCAATTTTCTGATCAATACTCTTCGATTCCAGATACTGGTCGGTAATCGCACGAAGCTTGGGCGGTATACCTTTCATGCTTAAGCGTTCGTCACGGAAATGCTTTCCGGCCAGAACATTAATTTCCGCAAGAGCATTATAGTCGCTCATAAAATCCAACGCTTGCCGGGCGGGAAAGACCAGGTTCATGCATTTCGTGAAATTCTTGAAGGCCTGGATATAGTCAAAACGCAAGTCCTCGTCATAAAAAACATCAAAGAACGCATCATGGTCCGTGAGGTCCGTCAGACCGTGGTTTTGAAGCAGGCCCATAATTTCGGCATGGATGTTTTGGAGGTCGCGGAGCTCTTCTTCCGGGAAGCTCAGCGTATCGATGATTTCTTTTTGTTCCCGCTCGTCATAGGCATCGATGGCTTTTTTCAGGTGATGACCCACACCGACATAATCAACGACAAAGCCCTTGTCTTTGGTGTCGCCGCCAACACGGTTTACCCGGGCAATTGCCTGAAGAAGATTGTGATCAGTAATAACCTTGTCCAGGTACATGACCTGCTCAACGGGCGCGTCAAAGCCGGTGATGAGCATGTTATTGACGATGAGGATGCCCATGTCGCCGGTCACCCCTTCGTCCTTGCCGCCAAAGCTAAGTTTGAAACTTTTGATACTGCGCTCATGTTTCGAACTATCGGAATACGATTTCAAATGCGGCAGATCGTTATGTCCACCGGAAATGATGACATCCGATTGCATCTTCTTAAGCTGTTCAATTTCCAGACCGCCCGGGTTAGCTTTTTGCAGATCCTCTATCTTCGCCTTTAAAGCGGCATCTATATATTTCTTGTACCGGACCGCCGCTTCTCTTGAAGTCGCCACAACTTGAGCCTTGTAGCCATTGGGGAACACATGGGTAAGGTAGTGGTCCACCATGTCCTTCGCCTTGGCTTCTATGGTCGATTCAGCCTCAAGATAGGCGTCTCGCGACCCAAACCCTAGTATTTCAAGGCGTTCTTGCAGATTGTAATCGCTGAATATATCCGCAAACGCCTGGTCCATGCCCGCCTGATCGGGCACTTCCGCGTTATGAGTGCGGCCTTCGTAAACGATCTCCAGAGTAACCCCGTCGTCGATGGCCTGGCGCATAGTGTATTTATCGATGTAGTCGCCAAAGACTCGTTCAGTTTTGTCTATTGGGGTGCCGGTGTAGCCGATTTTCGCGGCATTTGGGATGCCCTTGTCCAGGTTCGCACCCAGCATCTTGTACTGTGAACGGTGGGCCTCGTCCGTCATGACCAGGATATTGGGACTGTCATTGAGTTGAGGGAAGGTTTCGGTCAGGTCTGCCTCGCGGAACTTATGGATCATGGCCATCACCAGATCCGAGGTGTCGGCGCTGAGCAGCTCCTTGAGCTTTTTGATGCTATTCGCCACCTTGACCGTAAAGCCTATACTGCAACTGGTTTCATTGAGCTGCCCTTCCAACTGGGTCCGGTCGGTCACAAACACAACCTTCCAGTTGGACAACGCCGCATGCCGATACATCTCGCGCACCATGAACATCATGGTGAGTGACTTGCCCGACCCCTGGGTGTGCCAGATAATGCCGCTACGTTCGCGTGGGCTTTTCCCTTGGAGCAGACGCTGCACTGCCAGTTTCACCGCCCTGAACTGCTGGTAACGGCCGACAATCTTGATCGTCTGCCCCTTGTCATTGGTGGAGAACAGGGTGAAGGTACGAATCAGGTCGAGGAGATTGCCCTTGTCCATCATGCCCGCCACCAGGCGCTGCTGATCGTTGGGACTGCCCGATCCGTGGTCGAGGTCATTCAGTGTGCGTGGGTAGGGATCGGACCAACGGTAAAAATGTTTTTCGCTGTGGGTGGTGATCGTCCCGAACTTGGCTTCTTGGCGGCAAGTGGCGATGATGATCTGATTGAAATAGAAAAGCGGCGCACTGCCTTCACCTTTGGCACCGCGCTGTTCGCTGTATCGCAATATCTGGTCGATGGCTTCGGGTATGGCGTCTTTGACCTTCGGCGATTTACACTCGATCAGCACTACCGGCAGACCATTCACAAACAGAACTATGTCCGGAATGATGTGATGCTCGGTGCCGAGAATGCGGACCTTGAACTGACAAACCGCGATGAATCGATTGTTCGTCAATGGGTTCTTGTCATAATCGATAAACCGCACTGTCGGGCTTTGCTCGCCCGTCTTACGGTTTTCGCTGACACTGGTGTTTTCCAGCAGCAGGTGGAGTGCGTATTGGTTGTTCTCAATAAGCCCCGTTCCTGGAAAACTTGCCGTCAACTGCTTGGTGACCTCTTCAACCTGGTCATCGTCCAGCCAGGGATTGATCACCTTGACCTGCTCCCGCAGGACCTTCGGCATGACCACTTCGGTGAAATTGTCGCGGAAGGTATGGGCCGGAGTCTGCTTCTCATCCGTCAGGTCGATAATCTCCCAGCCAAGGCTGGATAGCTGATCGAGTAACGGCTTTTCCACATGGTTGCGCTCATCGAGCTTGATATGGTTTGCGGTTTTCTTTGTGCTCATGAGTGGACCTCCGTCTTTTCCAATAACGGCGTCACCCGTTTTTTGCCGGTGAGTAGGTCTTGCATCAAGGCGGTTTTTATCTCTTGAAGCTTATGAGCGTGGGCTATCGAACGTTCTATTATGGATTGCTGTGAATCAAAAATACTCACAATCGATTGTTGTTCATGGGGTTGCGGTACGCCTATAGGAAGCGCGAATAATTCATCCATATCAAAACGCTTAGTTCCATGCGTGGCAGTTGTCGTGAGTTTCAGAAACTGATGAGAATTGGAAACCAGCCAGAACGCAAGGTAGCGCCCAATTACTCCTTCCTTAGTTACGATTGCCTTCACATCTTGATTAAAAGCCATCTTACATTTCGCATACCCTACAGGAAAGGTATGGGCCAAAATCATCCCTCTTACAACGATAAAAACAGTAGCGACTGGCATTAGTTTTGTCCCTGTTTTCACCGCATAATCTGTAATTGTGTCGATGCTCGCAAAAAGGTCTAACTGTTTCATGTCTTTTGGACACACCCAAGGCACGTTGCCATCCCAAAAGCGGCTGTTCGTCTTGGAGGGGGTTCCGCCACTGTACCATTCACCAACATCGCCAAAAACATTCACCTCCCACTCCACCGGAATCCGCCCCAAGGGTGAATCCTTGAACTCATGGGTTTCTTCGGAGCGAAGATTGCCGTGTTCATCAATACCCCGAGTGAGGAGATCCTGCATCAGGCCGGTCTTGATGCGCTGCTGCTTGGCAATCAAGCTTTCTGTCTGCTCAATGGCCTGATCGACTTTGGAAAGGACTTCAGCGATTTTGGATTGTTCTGGTTTGGAGAACTCTGCAAGTTGATATAAGGTCCGAATAACACTGGGATGAGCTTTTGTTTGGTAATCAAAAGTTATTTTCTGATGCTGAAAATCCAGACTATAATAAACAAATTTCCTATCCCAAATGTCCGCGTCAATTCGCATAAATCCAGATACATTTGTCACTGAAAATTTATGCTTAGGTCTAAAAAAGAACCTTCCGCCACCGTCTACAGACCATGTAATCAGTTCTTCATCGAACATGTAATCGCCGTAACGACCAAACTCGCCTGTCCCTTTTGCGGAAGAAGAGTAAATTGGATAGTCGCCCGGATTACGGGCAATATCTATCGAGGAGATGATGTTACCTCGACCAAGTTTGATATTCCCTCTGTTTATTTCGGAATCGAGAGTGACTGTATTCATTTCAAATACCCCAACCCTTCCAGAAATCCGTTCAACTCCTCAAGCGTCTCTTCCCGTTTCTGCTCAAGCTTCTGGCTGCTAATCGCATATTTATTCCAGAGATTTTCAACTCCCTGAATCAGTGCTCGCTTTTCCGCGCTTAAGTACCGGTCCAGTTCTCGACTGGCAATGTCGTAAAGTTTCTTCAGAATAAGTCGCTTAGCTTCTTCGACAGTCAGTTGGCCGCCGATTTCCGCCAGCAGGGTATCGGTTCGGGCAATGCGTGCCTGCAGGGCGGCCTTGTCTTTTTGCAGGGCGGTGACTTTTTTCTTATCCGTCTTATTGCCTGCATCAAGTTCGGTCATTTGTTTATCAACCTGCCGAATCAGTTCCCGGTTTTCATCAGTGAACCCTTCAGCGCCCAGACGTTTCAATTCGAGTTTCAGTTCCAGCTCCGTGGTTTTCTCTTTCAGGGTGGCCTTGGCGTCCTTGATTTTTTTCTCAATTTTCTTGATGGCAGCATCCAGTTTTTTCAGCTCATCCAGTTCCCGCCTGGCAGAGGCCCCGGGTGTGTCCTTCAAATCATCGATGAGTGCCTTCAACGCCTTTTTAATGACGGCGGCATTAACCTTCTCGTCCTCGTCCGGCTCGTAGGCTGCCTTCTCCTGGGCGGTTTCGACGGCCTCGGCCAACTCGCTTTGTAGTTCGCTGATTTTGGTTTCCAAGGATTCAATCGCGTCGGCCTCGGCCTGAAAGAATTCCGCAATCAGATAGTCATCGGGGATCAGGGTGTGATGCCAGCCGATGGAAACAATGGTTTTCAAGTCGTAGCGAATCTGTTGCCACCAGTTCACAAACACGCCTGCGCTTTTGAATTCGTCCAGTACGCTTAGGGGGGCCATTTTGCTCTTGATCGTTGTCAGTAGCTCAAGGCGTACATCCGGCATTTTTTTGCCGTTGCCATTGCCATTATTGGCCCGCTCTAGCCGGGCAAAATCGTTCTGCGCCACCTGCCACCAATCTTCAATGGCTTGCGCGTGGGTGGCAATCGTTTGGACAACGGCCAAATCGGCCTCGATAAGGTTTTTTATATCCGCCTTGTCTGAAACAGCCTCCTTGAAGGCGAGGTACTTTGCACGTTCCGCTTGAAAGAGTGTTTCAGCGGCTAGGCCAAAACGGGCAAAGTCCTCATGTTGCGCCGTTACTTCATCTTCCGGAATGCCGCCGATGAGATGGGCTTGTACATCTTCTGGCTCCGGTTCCGGGGTGTTGTCAACATAACGGCGAATGTTCAGGTTGTAATCGTGCTTATCGATGATCTCGGAGTTGTCGACCAGGCGGCTGTATTTTGGGAGGTCCTGTTTTAGGGTGAAAATGGTGTCGATTTTCTCGATGTCTTCCGGGCGCAGCTTGTTTTGATTCTTGCCCTCGGCAAATTCACGGTCTGCGTTGATAAACAGCACTTTGTTGCGCAAATGATCCGGCTTGTTTTTGTTGCAGACCAGCACACAGGCGGGGATGCCGGTGCCGTAAAACAGGCCTTGCGGCAGGCTGATGATAGCCTCGATGACGTCATCATTGATGAAAATTTCTCGGATCAGCTTTTCCTTGCCGCCACGGAACAGCACTCCATGGGGCATGATGGTGGCCATGTGGCCGTCGCCCTTGAGGCTGGCCAGCATGTGTTGGACGAACATGAGGTCGGCTTTTTTACCGGTCTCGGGACACCACTCCCGAAAACGATGGGTAAATTTAACGTTGGCTCGATTGTAATTCTGGGAAAAGGGAGGATTGGCCAGTACCCGGTCGAACTTGCGAATCTGACCATTCTCGAGAATTTGCGGGTCCTCCAGAGTATCGCCGTTTTCGATGGTAAAACGGCTGATGTTATGGAGGATCATATTCATGTTGCAGATGGACCAGACCGTGCCGTTGGAGTCCTGTCCATAAAGAGCCAGATCGTTGGGGTCCTGACCCTGCTCTTCGACATATTGATGTGCCTGAATCAGAAAACCGCCTGAGCCGACCGTAGGGTCATAAATGGTATTGCCTGCCTGTGGCTTGACGAGCTGCACCAGCAGGCGGACTACTTCGGCGGGGGTATAGAATTCGCCACCTTTTTTGCCCGCACTGTCGGCAAAATATTTAATCAGGTATTCATAGGCGGCCCCGAGAAGATCAGGAAACTCAAAGTTGTCATTTACGAGGACAAAATTGGGCTGATTGAAATGGTCGAGGAGGTCTTTCCATTTCTGATCTGGAATCTTGGTTTTCCCCTTGATTTCATTGAAATTGATATTGTTCTTGAGCACTCCGGCAAGGGAATCATTCTCGTCCTCAATGGCGGCAATGGCTTTATTGAGCATGTTGCCAATGTCGTGCTTTAAATCTTTCAAGGCGGGGACGGTATTACCGTCCTCATCCACCCATGTTTCGTGCCAGCGGGCACGTTTGGGCACGTAAAAGGTCTCACCGTAGGATGTTTTATCCTCAAGGAGCTCATCAACCAGGTCGGGCTGATCTTTCAAATGTGCAAAGGTTTCATGACGCAGTTGGTGCCGTTTCCGATCAAATTCATCCGAGAGCCGCTTCAGGAAAAGCATGCCAAAGATGAATTCCTTGAACTCGGAAGCATCCATTTTTCCACGTAGAATATCGGCAGCTTTCAGCAAAAAGGATTCAAGCTGCGATAGAGTAATTTTCTCTTTGTTCACTTTTTATCTCCTGTTTGCCGTTTCTTCTCTTCTGCTGCTGCGCTACCAGCTTTCACCCACTCATCGACCTCGTCTTTTTTGAACTTCCAAAGGCGGCCCATGCGATGTGCGGGCATTGTATGTTTGTCAATCCATTTGTAGACCGTGTCACTACTGACACCCAGGTGTTCGCAAATCTCGTGAATCGAAAGCCAGCGGTCTTCGGTTTTCGACATTCTCTGCTCTCCGAATAGAATGTGGAAGAGCAAGCGCTCTTCATAGATGGTGGGTATAAATGAAGGGACCCCCTCCCATCATAAAAACTCCCTAAAGATGCAATATTCCAAGGCAAAGGTCAAACGATTTTAGCCGATTTCGCCCGATTTTGCCTGCTGATTTTAGAAGAAACACTTCCCCCCCTCCCCATTCCCACGGCAACACTCACCGAGGCGATTGCCATTGAAAAAAACTCTCCTGCTGCTTTTTCTGGTCCTCTTTCCAAATTGGGTGTCGGCTTTTTGTTTCCAGGAGGCGGGAAGTCGATACCAGGTATCTCCTTGGCTGCTTTGGGGCATTGCCAAGGTCGAGAGCGGACTTGACCTGAGCGCCATCAACCAAAACCGCAACGGCACTGTCGATGTTGGACTGATGCAGGTCAATTCAATCTGGGCCGAACAGCTCGGCAAGACCTGGGATCACTTGGATGATCCCTGTACCAATGTCATGGCTGGTGCCTGGATATTGAACCAGTGCGTTCAGGACTACGGCTACACCTGGAAAGCCGTGGGGTGCTATCACAGCCGGACGCCTGAACGGAGAGACGCCTACGCGTTGAAAATCGCGACCATTCTGGCGCGTGCCAGGGGGGGACTATGATTCCCCTGGATCTGCTCGCCAAGTACGACCTCCCCGCACCTGAAGCCGCTCTTGCCATAGAGGAAGCTATATCCGGCGTTCTTTCCAAAGCGTTCAACATGGATATCCTGGTCAGTGTTGGCGTGGAGATGGAAGTCGTCGCCCTGGGCAACAGGCAGATTGATCTTTCCAGCCTCTCCCGACAGCTCAAACGGCAAATCCGCTACCAGATCGAACGTGAATTGGAAAAACGCCAGAGCCTCCGCGAGCAGGAATATCTCAGAACCCTACGCGGTCGCCATATCCTCGGGGAAATCAGAAGAATTGCCCCGGATGAGGGACTGACCGTCGACCTTGAAGTCGAGGATCATCTCAAAAGCCTCATCCTGACGGGAACCTGTTATGCCCGGCAGCTACCTCCCCATGAAAGAAGCGGGCTCCATATTGGAGTCAGGAAAGCATTTCTCATCACCAGCGTCCTTCCGGTGGTGGAAAAGGACAAAGCCAAAGTCCTGATCCGGCTCAGTCGCACTTCAAAATCCCTGCCTGAAAGCCTGCTGCGAGAAATGACCGGCGAGCAGTCTATTAGGTGTCGGCGGCGCATTGCTGGTGCTTTCAGTGAAATCGAAACATCCGAGAGGATACCCAAAGAGGCGATCCAGGCTGTCGGCAAAGAATTGGGAGAAAGGATTATCGTCCGTGTGGTGGCGAAAAAAGATTCCTGAGACGATGACCCTTCTTGGCACCGGAGTTCACATGGACGCCCCGGGCAAGATTGTCGATATCTCTCTTCCGGACAGCTACCGAAAGCGGCACACTTTCGTGTTCGGGACCACCGGTGTCGGCAAAACCCGCTTGGCGGAAATGATGATTGAGCAGGATATCCGTGCCGGCAAGAGCGTCGTCTTCCTCGATCCCAAAGGCGATCAGCAGATTTTCACCAAGATCTTCGATGTTGCCCGGCAGGTCGGAAGGGAATCCGAAATGATGCTGGTGACCCCGGTCTTCCCGGAGTATTCGGCCGTGGTTGATCCGCTCGCTTATTACTTCATGCCCGACGAGCTGGTGGGGCACATCGTCAGCGGCATCCAGGGAGGACGGGAGCCTTTCTATCGCAACATCGCCAAGGAAATCACCTCGGCGGTGATCACCGGAAACATACTGCTGGCCCGGGCAGAGGGCCGGGTCCCCCTGCAGAACATCGACTCCATTCGCCAGAGCATCCGCCGCAAGGCACTGGAGGAAATGGCCAACGCACTGCTGCGAGTCAGCGAACCGGAAGCGGCCTCAATTTCCGGTGTCATCCAGGACATCCTCAATTCTCCCCAAGACTACTACGCCAAGGTCAGCTCGACCCTGCGGACCTGTCTTAACGAGCTGTCCAGCGGCAACATCGGGGCGATCATCGGCAAGGCAGAATCGAACCGCTTCATCGAACGGCTGGAATCAGGGAAACGGGTCATCCTGGTGGTTCATACCGGGTCCATGATTACCCGGGAAGCCGGGGCGACACTCGGTAAAGTGCTGCTGTCGATGATCCAGTCCTTCGTCGGGCGGGTCTACCTATCAGGAAAGCAGCGGGTCGCTCCCGGCCTGTCGATCTACATTGACGAGGCCCAAAGTCTTTTCTATCAGGGCGTGGAGGATCTGTTCGCCAAGGCCGGGTCGGCGGATGTGATGGTGCACGCCTTCGCCCAGTCCGTGAATCAGCTCTACGCCGCCGTGGGCGAGGATTTCGCCAAGTCCATTCTGGACAACACCAACACGAAGATCTTCATGCGCTGTTCAGATCCGGAGACCTCCGAATACGTCGTGCAACATTTCGGCCGGCGCAAGGTCTTGAACAGCATCTATAACCCGGCCCAGATCACCACCCGCGAGATCGAGGAGGATGTTCTCAAGACCCAGGACATTCTGGGTCTGCAACCCCGCGAATTCTACATGATGACCTACTCGGGGCGGTACCGAGGGAAAACGGCAACCGTAGAGGACCCAAAACTTACGATCCGGTTTCCGGACGCGCCCACCGCGATCTTGGCCGCGCGGCAGCACGATGACGCCCATGCCGTTTGACGTATTGACCTGGGCTGCAGGCGGAGTCGCTGTCGTTTTGGGCACCTATGCGGTCGCACAGCTACGGTCATCAAAAGATAGCTCGGGAGACGACGGCAAACCCAGACAGGAGGAACAATCCCTGGCCGACATATCCCGGCTTTGGACCGGCAAGGAAACGGAACTCGACTTTCGGGACATCGCCCGGATCTGGCGAACGACGCCTGAAGCGAAGGCCGAACCGAAACCGCCGCCAACCTATCGTTGTCCTGAGATCCAGAGGTTTCACGCGAAGTGGGTTTCTCATCCAGTGGTCAAGGATATGAAAAAAGAGATCGTCGAAGGACTCCTCGCTCTTCTGGACAGGGATGGCGATTGCCCCTCCGTGGTCCAGAAAAACAGTTCCGAGGCGGAGAAAAAGTACGCCCCGAACGTGTTCGACATGCTGGCATCAATCCCGCTGTGGAAGCATTCACTGGAGGTCGCGAACCACCTTGCCGAAGCCATGAACCAGGCGATGCTCATCCCCGATGCCCTGATCGCGGGGCTAGGCCATGACCTTGGAAAAATCCCCGCTTACCAGAACACGCTTTATCTGACCGGCGATCACCCGATCATTTCCATCATCGTGCTGCACAAGACCCCCGGCTTCGAGTCGATGTCGAACCGGGACGAAATCAGCCTGGCCATCCGTCAGCATCATCTCCTGAATCCCGAATCGTCTCTCGGCCGAGCCCTGAAGGAAGCGGATCACCAGGTACGACTTCTGGAAATCAGCCGGCAGACACCCAGTTCTCCAGAAACAGAGAAAACGGAACAAGCCTCCTTACCGTGGAATTCTTCTTCCCGGAAACAGCCACAGGTCAAATCAAAACCTGAGAAGGCAGACTCTGAAAGCGAGGTCCCCCAGCTTCCCACCGTCCCCAATAGGGAGAAAGAAGAGAGCGCAGATCTTCAGGAGAATGTCTCCGGGGATTTCGACCTGTCCAGCATTGATCTGGATCGCCTGCTGAAGGGGCTTCGACGGAAGATCAACAAGGTTGAGAAAAACCGCTGGTCGGTCATTTCGGTTCCGGAAGGCTGGGTGCTAGCCCAGCCAGACGCTTTGTGGAGTGAGGTGAAACGGTTAGCCAACAATGCGCCGATTTTGCTTGCGGCGGACGCGAACGAGCAGAACAAGAGAGAGATGCTGAAGGCGGTTGTCCAAAGACTGGCTGATGAACAGAAAGCCATTGCGACCGAGCTCCTCGGGGAAGGGTATTACACGACTCAGTGCCTGGTGGTTATGCCGTCAGGCAAGAGCATGAGGGTCCCGTTGATTCCATTTCGGGCTGAAATCTTCAGCAATGTTCCATCCAAGCTGGAGGTACTCAAGTCCGATACGTTGAACCGGATGATCAAGAAGGTGAAAGTGGGCAACGCGGAGAAAAAGGACCAGACCGAATGAGCAGAGTGTGCATTTTCCTGGCCTCCATTTGCGTGAGCCTGGTCCTTGCTAGTTCCGTGTCCGGGGCGGACGTATATCGGAAGGACGCGCAAAAAGGCTGGTGGTGGTATGAAGACCCACCTCCGGTTTCGAAGGAGGAGAAGGCTCAGGAGCCTAACCTTCCGGCCTATTCGCCGGAACAGATGTGGACGATGGATGCGGACAAACTTCGAGAGTACGCCGAAGCGGTCAAGAAGGAGGCTGTTCGGGTTCCGTCCGAAGAAAACGTCAGGCGGCATTACGTGGTTCAGGATGTAATCCGCCGCAAAGCGGTGGCGTTCGCCAATGCGTCGGAGGTTGTCTGGCAAAAGAACCCGGAGTTGTCGGTGGCCAAAGATTCCCCGCTCGCCGCACCTGGACGAAAAGCGGTGACGCGGGAAAAGGTCGAGGAACGCGAGCGGCTTCTTGCGAAGGGCCGAGAGGACTTTGCCCTGCTCTACTTCAAATCCGAAAGCTGTCCATTCTGCCAGGAGCAGGAAGGCATCCTCGGTTACTTTCAGGATCGTTTCGGTTGGACGATCAAGCCCATCGATGTGGACCTGAAACCGGAACTGGCCGGCAGGTTTGGCGTCCAGACCACGCCCTCCCTGTTGCTCATCCAGCGTGGAAAGCAGGATTTCATTCCGGTGACAGCCGGCGTCGCCTCGGCGTCCGAGATCGAGGCCAACCTCTATCGCGGTATCCGGCTGCTCAAGGGAGAAGTCTCTCCGGAGAACTTCAATCTCTATGACTTTCAGAAAGGGGGAGGATTCGATGTCGAAACCGGACGCTAACGTTCAAGACAGTTATCTGGTGTATCCCGGATTTGTCCCCCAGACATGGGGCGTCTGTCACTTGCGCGTGATCGCCAAAGGACAGGGGACTTTGCTGGTTGCCAGCGAGATCCGCCACAACCCCGGGCCCTCGGTGACCAACGCCATTGAAGGGATCTGGTCTTCCATTCTGGAGAAGTATTCCGATGAAGCCCTCGGAGCCAATCCGCTTCTTGTCGAGCATTACAATGATGAAGCCGTATATGGGGAAAAGGAACTGGGTGAGCGACTGGCTATGGTGAGGCTGCAGAAGGGACGAACCGACTGGCGGCATACCACGCGATCGGAAATAGCCGAGCTTGTCGGCTGCTCCCCGGAGGATCTGTCCGTCCCGCTGGAGCGGCTGGTCATTCGAGTGGATCAAGGAGAGCCGTCATGAACAGGAAAGCTATTATCGCTGGGGTGTCTGCGCTGGTCATGCTCGCGTGTTCATCTTCGACCGGATGGTCCGCAGGCTGGGTGGATGACTGGATTGACCAGAAGGTTGAGACATCGCCCGGCTACTTCGAGGGGCAAAAGCGGGGGTATTACACCGGTGGCGGTTTTTCCGCCCGCTGGAACCTGCAGAACGACTACCTCTGGAGTGTGACGCCGCCAAGGCTCAAAACCGGCTGCGGCGGTATAGACGCTTTCATGGGTGGCTTTTCTTTTCTGGACCCGGACTACCTGGTTCAGAAGCTCCAACGCATCATGTCGGCGGCACCGGCAGCCGCCTTCGATGTCGCCCTGAAGGTTCTGGCTCCGCAGGTTTCGGACACCATACGTTCCCTTGAGTCGATTGCGGACAGGCTCAACAATATCCAGCTCGATGAATGCAAATCGGCCCGTGCCCTGGTTGCCACAATCGCCAGTCCTCTCGCGCCCCAGAACAAGCAGGGGGAATTGGCCGCGATCCAGGCCGATTGGTGGCAGTCAACTGGTGGCGGGGATCTCTGGACCGAGTTTCAACAGCTGCGACAAGCGGACAACGACAAGCCGGACCCGGCCGCCGCCACTGCGTCCATGACCGGCTGTTCGACCGACTTCCGGTCCGTTTTCGCGGGCGGCAGCATTCTGGAACAGGCGGGTGCCCGAGTGGGAATCACCAATGCCGACTACCTCAACCTGATCCGGGGATACGTGGGAGATATTTTCATTCAGGCCCCCAACCCCGCCCTGAACATCAACGCCTACAAAGTGGTTTATGACAAGCCCTGCGACCAGGACAAGGGGCTCAAGGATCTTCTTGACGGAACGGCCCAGGGCAAACCGACCAATGGGGCCTGCTCGACCATCTCCGACGCCAACCGGAATCTTCGCCAGTACGTTCAGAACCGTCTGATTGGCATCGCCAGCCGGTATAGGAACCGGCAGCCCCTGTCCACAACGGATCAGGCATTCATCAACGCCTCTCCGCTCGCGGTGGGGCTGGTCCTGAAAACCGCTGTTGGGGAGCAGCAGGAAGGCGCGGTTATCGCCCAACTCTCGGACGTGACCGCCAAAGCCTACGCCTACTCGATCCTGACCGACATGTACGCCAAGACCCGGGGGATCTTCGAGACGGCCAAGAACATCATGAGCACTCAAGGCGGACCCGCAGGGAACAACGCCACATCGTCATGTCGAATCGAGAATGTCTCCGAGTCCATGGCAGCGGTCGAAAAGATCGAAAGCCGTCTTTTCGATCTCATGCGGGAGGTCCAGACGGAATACGCAACGACCGTGGCCGAACTGAACACCATTTATGAATTTGTCCGGAAACAACAACGCTTCAGCGAAGAAGCCTACCAGTCTTTACGTCAACGATTTGGAGAAGGCGTGGCAACTCGCGTAATGGGTATCTAACCAAGGGAGGAACGCATGGCAAAAGGTAACGGGAAACAGAATTTCCGCCAGGAGCGGCTGGATCGGAAGCTTGAACTGGCCAAGCGTGACGATATGGAAGTCATCTCGCGCCGGGCCGCTGAAACCAACGACTTCATTCGGCTGCTTTCGGCCAATGACTACATCATCAACCGGTTGCGAAACCAGCTTGGCCGGCCGAATGGCGTCCCGGTTGAACAGGCGGTCAAATTTCTGGAGCGCAACGAGGAGCTGCGCCAGGAAATGAACAAGCTCAACGCCGAGATGTGTCAGGCGCTGGGGATGTCTTACCGTGCCCCTCGCGGATTCGATAATCCTCTGAAAGAGGAAGAAGTAAAAGAAGGGAAAAAGCGAGCGTAAATGCTGCTATTGAAGGCATCCTTGACAGAAATAAGCATTTTTGTAAGATAAACGTATTCATCCACACTATGACTTCATAGTGACTCCTTGCTCCCTATCGAGCAGGACAAAGTTTCAGAGAAAGCCTCTGATCCGAAAACCCCAGGCATGGGGCGATTTTCCAAGGGAGAAACCGGAACGCCCGGTGATCCAATCTGCACGCGACAGCAGACTCCCCTGTGTTTCATCCCGCTTTTCCAAGTTCCACCGGCAAATGCGGCTTATCGAAATAACGTGCGTTTTCTCGACGCGCGACGGAATACCGAAACATTCAGACCCGTTTTGGCACTTTGCCGGAATGGGTTTTTTGTTGCTCAAACAACCATCCCGGCCGGGAGGAGACTTCTTCCCGTGGTGGGATGACTCCTTTTGTCCGGGGAAACCCTCGAAAGGAGAAAAAAGATGCTCAACAAGGTTCAACTGATTGGAAGGCTGGGAACCGATCCGGACTATCGCTGCACCGCAGCCTCAGGAACGCCCGTGGCGACATTCTCACTGGCGACTTCGGAGCGGCGCAAAGACAAGGACGGAGAGGTCAAGGAACTCACCGAATGGCACAATATCGTGACCTGGAAATCGCTGGCGGACACCTGCCACAACTACTTGACGAAGGGCAAGCTGGTCTTTGTCGAGGGCAAAATTCGCACGCGAAAATACCAGGACAAGGAAGGCCAGGATCGCTACATCACCGAGATCGTCGCGGACCAGGTGAAGTTCCTGGAGAAGGTCAAGGACCTTTGCTGGTTCGATGACCAGCCGGAACAGGAAGGGAATCCTTTCTAAGGACTCCATCCGCAAACGCAGTGACCATCCCACAGGGGAGACACCATCTCCCCGGACGGGGCGGTTCTGTCTCCCCAGTTCGGGCTTTCGCCCGAGAAAGGAGACAGTGATGACCGCTCAAACAGCACAAGCTCTCATCCCTCATAACCACACATCCAGGCTACCTGTCCCCCAGTCTTTGTTCGACGAGGAAAAAATCACCCTCATCAAGCGAACGATCTGCAGGGGAGCCAGTAACGATGAGCTTCAGCTTTTCGTCAACCAGTGCAAACGCACCGGCCTGGACCCGTTCGCCCGCCAGATCCACGCCATCAAACGCTGGGATTCCAGCCAGAACCGCGAGGTCATGTCCATTCAGACTTCGATTGACGGTTTCAGGCTGATCGCGGAGAGAACCGGCAAGTACGCCGGCCAACTCGGACCGTACTGGTGTGGCAAAAACGGAGAGTGGAAAGAAGTCTGGCTCGATGACGCCACCACGCCCTTCGCGGCTAAAGTTGGCGTTCTGCGTACCGACTTCAAAGAACCCTTATGGGCTGTCGCCCGTTTTTCAACCTACGCGCAAAGGACGAAACAGGGCAACCTGACCCGTTTCTGGGCGTCCATGCCGGACCTGATGATCGCAAAGGTCGCTGAAGCTCTCGCGATCCGTCGTGCGTTCCCCCAAGAACTCTCTGGTCTTTATGTCCAGGAAGAAATGGATCAGGCCGGCAATGTGGTTGACGATTTGGCAGGCGATGTAACCCCCCACGAGGACTATCGCGAACGCGATAACCAAGGACATGAAGAAGAGCCGGAACCGGGTTCCGAAGCGGAAATGCTTCTGTCGAAAGGACAGTTGACCACCCTTCAGAGCCTGATTCACAGCACCGGAACAGACGAGAACAAATTTCTCCAGTATCTCGGCGTTCCTTCCCTGGAGATGCTTCCACATGCCATGTACCAGCAGGCGATTGAAGCTCTCAAGCGGAAGAAATCCGGCAAAAGTTTCAGCAATCCTCAGAGCGTCGATGCGGTTCTCTCCGCACTCGCAGCTCACAAGATCGAAGCGAAGCTAGCCGAAGACGGCAAGACCATTTACGCCTCATCCTACGAACACCGGAACTTTCTCAAGCAAATCGGGTTTCGCTGGGATGGCAAACTGAAGAGCTGGTATCTGACCGCTCAGTAACAAACATATCTGAACGACAAACCGACCCGACAGGGGAGACAAACGATCTCCCCGGGAGGGGTGCGTCTTGTCTCCCCTGTGGTCCAACCACTAGGAGTCAAGACATGAAAACCATTATCGAAGCCCTCGAATTCGTGGAAATGAAAAACATCATGACTGGTGTCGCTCTCGGCCTGCCGATGGTGGCGGTCATTGCGATCATTTTCTAGGGGGCCGTCATGAGCAAACTTCAAGCCTTTCTCGAAAAGGCCCTCAAAGAGAAGAACCGGCTCAGCAGCCAGCATCTTGGGGATCGCAGAACCTATATCGGTGCTTCCGATATCGGTGGCTGCCCCCGCAAGGCGGTTCTGGCACGCACCAGGCCGGTTGAGCATGACGCGGCAACGCTACTGAAGTTCGCCCGGGGGCATGCGGCAGAGGATCTGATTCACGGGATTTTCCAGGCGGGAGGATTGACCCCTTTGCGGGAAATGGAGATCCGCCATCCCGAGTTTCCAGATCTGCTCTGTCACATCGACTTCCTGTTCAAGGCGAAAAGCGGCAGGTTGCATGTCGTCGAGTTGAAAACCACCAACGGACTGCCCGAAACCCCATACGGTTCCTGGGTGGACCAACTGCATTTCCAGATGGGCCTGCTGGCCCTGTCATACCCAGACGCTGACATCGGCGGGAGTATTCTCGCCATCGACCTGAACGCCGGCACCTGGCATGAGTTCAACAGCTACAAGCCGGACGAAATCACCTTCAACCTTCTGGTTGCCAAAGGAAGACGCATCAAGGCTTGCCTCGATACCGGGGAAACGCCGGACGTGGAGCCTGGTCTTCTGTGCGGATATTGTCCGTATCGGACTGACTGCCCGGCTTTTCTGGACGGCGCTATCGTCATCCCCGATGAGGTGAAGACCTTGGCGCATAGCCACCTGGAAGCGACCGAACAGAAGAAGGCGGTAGAAAAGAAGGTCAACAAGCTCAAGCAAGACGTCCTTTCCTTTACCGGAACCTGCTTCAAGGGGACATCGGACAGTCTGTTCATCAACGCTTCGGAGGTAGGTCCTTCGGAGACCGTCGATGCCCAGCTGCTCAAGAATCGGTTCCCCGAGGTTTACCAGCAGGTGAAAAAGGAACGCGCCGGTTTCACCCGGCTCGACATCAAGCCGATCTAGGCGAAACAATACTTATCACATCCCAGATGGGAGGTTCTCCTCCTGTCAAGGGGGCCTCCCTTTACCCACGGTCAACAAGGAGGCCCAATGATTTCCAAGGGACACAAAAGTAATTTCGAGACATTGAAAAAGGCGGCCGTCAATGGCGATCTCGCGCTCATGGAATGCCATTGCTCATCGACGGGCAAGCCGGTCATGGTGGTTTGCGCCGTGAACCGCTACCGGGACGAGTTCGAATTCGTTCCTGTTGCCAGGTTGTTCGATGGCAATCCCTATGAGGAGGTGATACCGGCGACCAGCAGCGCCGCCTAACAACAAATCCCCAGCGGGGCGCAAACGTCGCCCTGGCGGGCCTCCTTATCTGGAGTGTTTGCGCTCGGACAAGGAGACACGATGAAAGACATCAGCTACCTGTTGGCAATAGGGCTGACCATGCTGCTTTTTCTGCACATGATCCTGACCCCGTTGCTGCGTCCTGACAGAGAGGAGCGCTCTCGTGACTTTCTTCAAGCCTACGGAGCCTATAGGGATATGGAAAAAGAGGTGGCGTCATGGTCGCGCTGACGATGCACGCCGCGAACCGTATCCTGGAACGCGAAATTCCTTACGAAGCCGTTGAAGCTTGCCGCCTGGCCGCCCCGATCCTCAACGAGAACCCGTTGCGGTTCCGTTACAAGGATCTGGTGATCGTGGCCTATAAGGCCGGTTCCATCCCGCGAATGATCTCGGTGTGGAAAGCCGGCGAAGCGGCCTGACCGATTAAACCCCAACCCGGGGGAGATATCCTCCCCTGATAGGGGACGTGTCTCCTCCGGGTCAATTTTCGACCAAGGAGAAGACACGATGAAAACAAATGCATTCAGTATCGCCAAAACCTTCGGCATTGAAGGAGTTCCCGAGGAACTGACGATCCAGGGTTATCATGAGGGGAGCCCCTTCGTCCCAAGACTGGATCAGCACTACCTGTTCCGCAAGGACCTCCTTTCCGACATTCTTGCCTGGCACATGCTTGGCGGAACCGAAGGACTCTATCTGACTGGCCCCACTGGGTCCGGGAAATCAACACTGGTTCTTCAGGTCGCAGCCCGCCTGAACATCCCTGTTCACCGCGTCACCGCCCATAGCCGTCTGGAAACCCCCGAGTTGATCGGTCACTACGCTTTGGTGTCCGGCTCCATGTCGTTTGTCGACGGGCCTCTCACCACGGCTATGCGGGAAGGACATTGGTTCCTTCTCGACGAGATCGACCTGCTCGATCCGGCGACCGCTGCCGGGCTCAACGGCATCGTTGAAGGGGCACCCCTGGTGATCCCTGAGAAGGGTGGCGAAATGGTGCGTCCTGCCCCCGGCTTCTGCTTCATCGCGACCGGGAACACGGCTGGATCGGGAGATCAGACGGGGCTTTACCAGGGGACGCTACGGCAGAATCTCGCTTTTCTGGATCGTTTCTGGATGGTCGAAGTCGGCTACCCGGAGATGGAACAGGAGTTGAGCATTTTGTCCCGAGTCGTCCCGGCGCTTCCCGAAGAACTGAGAAAAGGCATGATCAGTTTTGCTGCCGAGGTGCGAAAGCTCTTCGTTGGCGGACAGGTCGAAGTCACCCTCTCCACCCGGACACTGGTCCGGTGGGCGAAGATGGCGGAATTCTTTCGGCCGCTCGCGGCGCAGGGGAAAAATCCGCTGCTCCACGCTCTGGAACGCGCCCTGTCATTCCGGGCCGAACCAGAAAGCCGGAGCGCGTTGGCGGAAATTGCCCAACGCATTTTCGGATAGGAGGGCCAAGCAATGATCCATTTGCGTTATTACCATCCGGCTGGAGGCAGCAAGGACTGGTTTGCTGAAGTCAGGCCCGACGGCCTGGTCATCCGGTTTGGAAAAACCGATGCGCGAACCATGCAGGAACGCTTCATCCCTGTGTCCGAGTGCCATCCGGACCCGGCAGGAGAAGCCCGAAGCCGGGCCAACAAGAAAATGAAAAAGGGCTACATGCTGGTTCGGGAGCAACCGAGCCTGGCCGGCGTCGCCCCACCACCACCCGAGAAGCCGATCCGTCCGGTCGCGAAACCTTTGCCCGGCGTCTCATCGGTCTTGCGTGAGTGGGAAAAAGAAAACACTGAGAACTGGTTCTAAGTCGACAACCCCACCCGGGGAGAAAATCTCCCGGCAGGGGGATTCCTCCGGGCAAATCATGAAGGAGGAAGTCCATGCTCGACATGCTGAACAAGCTGATCTGCGTCAGCCTGAATATTCATATCTGGAGCGGCCGGAAGAAACTTCAACCCGCCGATCTCAACCTCACCGCCGGGGACATTCCCCCGGAAGAACTTGCATCCCTCGGGGTCAAGAAGATCTGCGACCCTGACGAGCTCAAAACATTCCAGAATCTGAGAAGACGTGCCGAACGCGTTTGCGAAGCGGCCGGAGTCCGGTTCCTTGGTGGATACGCCATCCCCCAGGACAAGGCCGAGGCTGTGGTCGACGAACTCAGAAAGGTGGCCGTTGATTTCGCGGAGGAGAAGCAACACTTTCTCGCCCGCTACAGCGAGTCCACTGAAGTCTGGCTGAAAACTCTGCCTGGCCAATGGCGTCACATGGTCGCGGAGGCAATCGAACCGATCGAATCCATCGCCAGCCGTCTTTCATTTTCGCACCAGACCTTCCAGGTCCAAGGCGTTGAAGGGCTGGACGACGGATTGACTGCATCCGTGAATTCTCTCGGAGATCGTCTCATCAAGGAAATCTCGCGATCCGCGATCCAGACCTGGGAAGCGTCTTTCCGGGGACGGGCCAAGGTCAGCCAGAAGGCTCTACGGCCGATCCGGGCACTTTTGGAGAAAGCCAAAGGGCTGTCGTTTCTGGAAGGAAGCCTCGTTCCAGTTATCGCCGGCATCGAGGAAGAATTGAACGGCCTGCCGAAATCCGGCTACTTGGAGGGAAGGGATTTTCGCCAACTGGTGGGAGTCCTGCACACCCTGGTCGATCTGGAGGGCGCGAAGAACCCTGTCGTCCTTGAACAGGAGGATGGAGACGAAGACATCGAAAAGAACATGGAACCTTTCATTGAACTTGGGGAGATGACGCCAGCGCCTCTGGCCGCAGCCATGCCGGCGACCTGGTTCTGATTTCCCTTCCCGCCGTCTCGGGGTCCGTTTTTATCGAAACGCCCCGGACGGGGGGCGTTCTGTTGGAGGACACCATGAACAGCATTTTCATACGCTCCCTGCCCGTTGTCGCCATGGCGATGGGGGACAAGATGGGCGTTAAAGTCCGCATTCAGGGAACCCAGGCCATGACAGATGGGAGCACCATCTATCTGCCGGTGCTTCCTGAAGGAGACGAATCGGCCTGGATCTTGGCGCGTGGGTATCTTGACCATGAAGCCGGTCATGTCCGCCACACGGATTTTTCCGTGCGTGAGGACACCCCGATGCACAAGGCTCTTGCCAACATCCTTGAAGACATTCGAATCGAACAGGCGATGGGGTGGACCTATCCCGGCTGCGCCGCCAACCTGCGGAAGCTCGCAGAACATCTGGCGCACGAAGGGGCGTTCACGCCTTCTGCCAACAAACCGGAACAGCTTTTCTTGGGCTGGATCTTGGCCGAATGCCGCAGCCGGGTACTGAAGCAGTCGGCTTTGGCTCCTATCGCTCAAAAAGCCCGGGGCACTTTGCCAAAACTCCTTGGGGCTGTTCTTGTGGACCAGGTTGAGACTTTGCTGAAGAGGGTCGATGGGCTTTCAACGACCCGCCAGGCACATGATCTCGCCAAAGAGATCCTTGCCCTGCTTCAGCAGGCTCAGCGTCAGTCCCAACAAAAACCGACCGAGCAGAAGGAAAAGAGCCAATCCTCGTCCTGTTCCGATCAGGAGCAGAAGGGAGATCCCCAGAACGATCAGGAGCCCCCAGGGGAACCTTCATCCGCCAAGTCCACGCCGGACGACCAGAACTGTGCAGATCCACCGGAAAGCGGCTCGAATGATTCACGGTCCCGGTTAGACACGGACGGCATCTCAGAAACCTCCGGCAGCGCTGGGTCGTCATCGGATGCCGGCAAAGCCATAATGAAGCGAATTCTGAGCAAAGATCCCGGCGCGTTCGGAGATCTCGGCCAGATGACCGCTGACGCCTTGCAGGCGGCGTCCGATCAGGCGGTCAAAGAAAACGGCATGGAATCCATGACTGGTATCTACCCAGGAGAACAGCTCGCTAAAGAAGTGGCCTGTGGAAGTCCTCCGGATCTTCACCAGGTTCGACATGAAACCGTGGCGCTTCGTTCCAAACTCGCAAGACTGGTTCAAGCGTCCAAGCTGAAGAGATCCTGTGCAGGCAGACTCGGGCGTCTGGTTGACCACCGAACGCTGCACCGTTTGCCCGCTGGCGATCCCCGCGTTTTCAGACGCAAAGAGGAGAAACGGGCTATCAATACCGCCGTGATCGTTCTTCTTGATCGTTCGGGGTCCATGTCGGGACCACGCATGGAGCTGGCGAGGCGAACTGTTCTGGCTCTTGCCGACGTTCTCGGCACCATTCCAGGAATCAGCGTCGCGACTGGAGCGTTCCCGGGAAAAGCTGGCGCGGTTGTGTCCATGACCCCTTTTGGGCGGACAGCGTCTCAGACGAAGGAGAACTACGCGATGACGGCCAACGGTGGCACTCCACTGGCTCAGGCCCTTGGATGGGCAAGAGTCCAGATGGCCGTCAGACAAGAGAGGAGAAAAATACTACTGGTCGCAACCGACGGTCAGCCGTCCAACCCCGGATTGGTAAGAGCCCTTCTCGAAAAACTGGAAAGCGAAGGGGTCGAACTCATGGGGCTGGGCATTCTGGATCAAGGGACGACGAGGCATCTTTTTGCCAGACATCGAACGGTCCAGAGTCTCAGTGAATTACCAGAAGCGGTTTTCGGGCTTTTTCAGGAAGCCTTGACCGAATAAACACACACGCCAATAGCAACAACCAACCCGGACGGGGGATTTGATCCCCTTCCGGGGCACTTCTCCCGGTCCCCATGACAGGAGAAGAGCATGAGTCAAAAAATATTGGAGGTCCATATCGGTTCCGAGTTTGATCACGGGCCTGAAATAGCGGTGGTGGAAATCACCCCAGCTCTCGATGCCCGCATTCGTCAACTGGCGACAGCCGCCAAGGCGCTCGGAGTTTACAAAATTACCGAGTTCGATTGTTCCCCGGACTTTTTCCTGCGGGACTATGACGCGGAGGAAGACGACGGGCCGATTGCCTTTAGAGAACCGGAAGATGAAGAGGAGGGTTATGCCTGCCGTGTCGAATGCGTGACGTTGAATGTCACTTCCAATGATTATTTTTGGAGTGGTTACGTCAAGCACACCAGCATCCGGTGGGAGACCGACTCCATCCCTCTTGAAACCGTTGAAACAGAACCCGCGAATCGGCAACGCCTGCCGCAGTCTCCACTGTCGGTCTTGCGAACCATTGAAGCCTCTCTGGTCATTGGCTCCATGAAGGAGCCGGAGATCCAGATGGTGGCATTAGGCGAGGTGCAGAGGGTTTTGAATCGACCGACTCCCTATCTTGGGATCGTGCTCCAGGGAGGAATTGTCCAGGCGATTGTCTCCGATCAGCCCGAGTTGATGGCGGATTGGAAGGTCATGGTCATTGATTATGACACCGAATCCACACCGGACGAGGAGCTGGTCAAGGTTCCTCAAAGCGATGGAAGCGTATCGAAAGCCTGGACTTATCTCGACAGCGTTACCCAGACAGCCATTGATCTGAAGGCTGTTTACGAGGCGTTGTCCTGATCGTCGATCTCATTGGCGCGGGGAGTTCGGCACTGCTGGACTCCCCGAGGAGGATAATAATGACACCCAAAAGACATCGGCCAAAAGCCGTTAAAGGAGAAACCCTGGAGATGCAATCTCCATGCGGGAAAATTTACGTCACGATGAATGACAACCCGGAGACCGGCGACCTCATGGAAGTGTTCGTTAGGTTCGGAAAGTCTGGTACCTGCGGCAGCCTTGTCGCCAACGCCCTGACGATCATCACGTCTTACGGGCTGCGCTCCGGAATGGATGTGGGTGACGCGATCAAAGGGTTGATCGGTCACGGTTGTCACCGGGCACCGGTGGTTGATGGTGACGAAAAAATCATGTCCTGCGTCGATGCCATCGGAAAAGCCATCCGGTTGCATTCGGGAATGCGGGAGAACCCTGACGAGATGAACTTGAACCGATAACAACCATCACCCAGTTACGGGGGCGGACAAAGCCCCCGGATGGGGTCCATGTCCGCTCCCGACAAGGAGATCAGGATATGGAAAACATGACATTATTTGGCCTGGAACCCGAGCCGCAGACCAAGAAAATCTGCATCCGGTCAATCCGGGCGATTTTCAGCAACGAAGTCATTCGGGAGAACGCGCCTGTTTGGGTGAAATCAACCTGCACCAGCGCGGAGAACGTATTCGAATTGTTCCGCGACCTGGCAAAGGAGGCCAAGGAGAATTTTGTGGCCCTTCACCTGGACGCCAAAAACAGGATTATCTGTTTTGACAGGGTCTCAATCGGATCGCTCAGTGCGAGTATCGTTCACCCGAGGGAGGTCTACAAGGCGGCCCTGCTGTCATCGGCGGCAGCGGTTCTGTTCATTCACAACCACCCTTCGGGCGATACGACACCGAGCCGGGAAGATATCGAAATGACCAAACGGCTCAAGGACGCCGGGGAACTTCTCGGAATCCGAGTGCTGGATCACTTAATTGTTGGCGAGGAGGGCTACTACTCCTTCGCGAACAACGGAGTTTTATAGGAAAAGGAGGACGTTTTGAGGAAACTTGTTGCTTTATTGCTTTCTGTCCTTGTCCTGGCCGGCTGCTCTGCAGCCGGCCTCAAGAAGGCTGAAGAAAACACCCGGCTTGCGGGAGCAACCAATCCATTTGGAGCGGTCATCCACCTCCCGATATGGGCTGCGGCGACGGTGGCCAACGCCAGCTCCGGTTCTTCTGGAGACGGTAAGGCAGCCATTGCGAAGCCGATTGTTCCGGATGGCCAGACTGTGGAAAAACGCCGCCAACGCTGGCGTTCTGGCCTGCCTGGCGATATTTCGCGGGAGGCTTATGAAGCCCTCAGCGATGAAGAATATGAGGCGCTGATGAAAAAGGCGAACTATTAGCCCCGAGCGCCTATGACCTGATCACATAGATCTATCCCTTCCGGTACCCCGGTAGGGCTTCTTGGAGCTCCTGTCCATTTTCGACGGGGGTTGCAGGAAGCCCTATCGGGCCAACTTCAACCGGAAAGGAGACAGGCGATGTCGGTCAAGGTCAGAATCAACAATCGTGAATACACACTCTCTTGGGATGAGTTCGAGAAGCTGATCCTGAGAAAGGCCCCTAACGCTCGGGTGGTAATTTTGAGTATGGGGTAGAAAAAAGGGAGAGGTGGTCCTGTTGACCATCTCTCCCTTTTTTATTATGAATTATTGGACGGCTACGGCGCTACCCACTACCCATTCGTAATAGCGAGCCCCTAACGTTCCGAGAAGCGGTGTACCATGTGGTTCCACTGAGGTGTCAGGCGAGGGATATCGGTTAACGATTCGGCCCTTACCACCCAGCGAGAAAGTGTCGGTTGTCGCATGTGCCTCCGACTCCAATTATAATCCAACGGGCCATGGTACCTTTCATACTTGGCAACTAAACGACCATCCTTATACCACTTGAGTGGGTTTTTAGTAGAAGGTTCCCACTTTAGGCGCTCTTGGAGAAATCGAGCAGGGATTAATTCTAATGTGCTGAAGGATAGTAAGAGCAAAGACCCAGAGAAAAAAACAAGAGGTGAACTGTCTGCCCTTGGTTCAAACCTATTAGGGAAAAAGAATTGGAAACACCTTCCTGATGGGCATGTTGGTGAATGTTTTGCTGCAACTCCTTCAAGAATATTATTGTCAAGCCAGTACCGCATCTCGAAATCGTAATGAGATGTGAACAACCGGAGACAACTTCCGAGTGCTACTTTCCCATCTGGCAGATCGGATCCACTTGCGAGCAGTCTCAGACGATTCAATATGCCTTTATTGTTTGTTCCTGATTCAATCCACTCTTCCACTTCTTTTTGTTCAGGCCAGTCGAACGATGCTGGTGACGGAAGTGGTGACTGCCGAACAACCCAGGGGTCATCTCCGTGGGTAAGCGCAACAGCAATATCTGTGGCATCATCCTCACTCCAATTAGTCCTGCGCAATTCACGTGTAAAAGCATTGTCCAGTATTCCATCTTCCCTGCCGGTAATTATCATGTCGCCATCCTCAGCGGCGAAATGCTCCCTATTTTTGTGCTTTTCAATTTTATCCACAGCAGGATCTTGGGAGATGATAGCTTCCGCAATTCTTGACTCAAGCCCCTCTGTATCGTGCCCAGTGATCGTGGCCATTCGACTAATCCAGGTACGTGCTGCCGAGAAAACGTTCGCAAGCTTTGTGCTTCCCTGCGAAATGGGACTAATTTCCAGCAATTTCTGAGGCTTAGTTATGATGGAGCTATGTTCTTCAGATTTGCTTGTGGGCGCGGGCATGAATGATGCTGTAAGCTGCTCACCGCCAGCAACTTTGGAGAGCATCAGCTTGCATAACCATAGCTGTATTCTGGTCCGAAGTTCACCATCGTCTTGCGCCCATATCTCTTCGAGAGTCGAAGCCACTATCTCCGGATGTCGCGCCGCCCAGATCTCCATCCCCAGCAGGAGCCATGATCGCTCCCGAGCTTTACAATAGTCCAAGACGGTGCGCAATATTTCTGGGGATGTCTCCACGACAGCAGAGAGTCCACGAAGGGCTGCAGAGACCGTCTCAGCGCTGTCAGCCGTAAGCATGCGAAGTAGAACGAGTGCTGCAAAACGAGGCCAGGTTTCAATTGTATTGTCAGCAGAAAGGTCCCTTACCTCGGCATTCTGACTCTCCGGCAATCTCGACCACAGTCGGTGCATAGCAAGCACACACTGAGTCCCCCGCTTCAAACCCTCCGTCCCTTTGCCCGCCGCGTGAAATAGGCAGATTAAATGAACATTATATGAACCCGAATGAAACCAAAAAGCCTCACCCATCGGCCTGACCGCAGCTCGCATCAGCTCCCATACCTCGTACTCCCGGAGGGCTGGAATCAGTTCTCGCAGTGGGGGTTCCTCTTCCCAATAGCCCCATCTCCTGCCGTAGTTTCTATTTGCGTCCACAAGCCCTAAAAGCGTATACATCAACTCTGTGCGATTTTCTGGGTTGTCTCGCGCAATTTGAATGGCAAGCTGCCCTATCTCAACCAAACTAGGCTCATACCCCCCCGCTACCTGTTGAGCCAGTTTAGAGACGGCCTCTCCAGCATCAGGGGAATTAATGGTCGCCGTTTCACGGATGTTCCTTGTTCTCTGACTCGGCCGATCCTTTTCGTACTCTTCCCGCAAAACCTCCCCGGGCGTTAGGGATTGCATCCGCTTGTGAAGTTTTTTTCTGTCTTCGGACGAGACGGCGGCAAGGATGCTGTCGCGAAGCTCTGTTATAAGTTGAACCTGGTACTTATCGAACCATCTCGTCAAACCCACAGCACAGCTCCATAGCGTCAACATGTCGATACTATCTGTGACTGTCCCGTCCGAGATTATCCGGTTGATAGCTGCGATCAAGTTTTTCCGAACTGTCTGAAGCCAGTATCTTTCAGTCTCCGGATCAATGCTGTTAAAGAAGGCCCAAGCATTATTGGGTCCGCAATGGAATGCTGCGGCCGCAATTTCAGCCTCGATCGAGGAGATGAGGCGATTATCTCCACCTTGGTCATCGCACTCTCTGCAGATGTCGAGCAATTGCATGCCTTCCTGACACCAAGCAATAGGGGCCCTGCGGGCTAATTCTTCAAACCAATCTAGAGCTTCTTGGAACGAATAATCCTTGTGGGATGAATACCCGATGAGGTGATGACGCAGCTTTGTTTCGGCCGTCGCAGCCAATTCATCCCAGCCTTCCTTACGAGCTGAATGCGACAGCTTGCCTACGATTTCCACACGTTCGGAATAACCAGTTCCGAACCATACGGCCCCTTTTTTACCTATCCAATGTTCCGCCCAGTTGTACAAAAGCTCCCGATGTCCAGCACGGCGCAAAATTTCCCAAAGGACAGGCAAACGCTGGTCCACTGGAAATTTTTCTGCACTTGAAAGGCTGAGCGAAAGAACCATTTCGGCATGAGTGTTTCCGATCTCCTGACACTGCTCCAGGAGCGCGAATGTCAGATTAAGTGCCAAATCTCGGAAATCATGGAAATCCAGAGAGTGTCTAGCTTCCCAGATAAACTCAATTACAGTCCTTACGGTCTGGGAAGGCACCAAGGCAGCTGCGCCGCTTGGATTTCCTTTGCTGAGCATACGACCAATAAGTCCGCTCATGGCTGCGGCCCTCAGCGGCAGCAGAAAAGATCTTTGGTCGCGAACATGCCTATTTTGAGAAATGATCGCCGTGGCAAGCTCTGAGGCAATTCCAGAAGCCTCGCGCTGGGGTTCGACCCAACCGATGACCCTGGCCACATAGAGCATCAAAGGCATCTCAATGCGACGGTCAGCGCATTGCCCGGTCCTTGCCATTTGGATGACTTCAAGCCAATCCTTTGCGCCATCCTCCCCAAGGGCCTTCAATGCCCAATATGCCGCTTTGATACGGAAATCCAGATGCAGTCTGCCCCTATCCTCGAAAATCACTTGTAGAAGCCTACCGACAAGGTTCCACATTCCTTTCTTGGAGGCTTCCTCTAGGGCTACCTCGAAGGTACGCAGGTAGAGGGGATTGAATTCCATCAGGGATGCAAATGCTACTTCCTCTTGTTCTGACGATGCAACACAAGCGGACACCCATCCTTTCTCGAAAAGACAGGTTGCTTCGGAGCCAATATAGTCGTTGGGGTCTCCCCGGTCTGTCAGAATTTCTAATCTGAAGGCTAGGTCTCCCCAGTCTTCCAATAGGGCATCCACGCCCACAGCAAGAGTTGTGCTCTCATGGATTTCATGATAGTCGGTCATGCCTGATACACTGGCAACCATGGCCATCGGTGAAATCCCCGAGAACCAATGTTCAATCAACCCTCTTGCACGGTTAATATCCGCTTTTTCGGCGAGCATTCTGGCATCACTCAAAACCTGACGGACGGTGCCGTCATCCCAACGACTGAGCGGTAGCACAAAGCGTTCAGTTTCAACGCATTGAGGCAAAGAAACCAGTGGCGTGTCTGTGCGTACCAATAGATCAGGGTTCGAATCAACACAATCCGAGAGCTTCGCGAGAGTCATTCCACCACATGCCACTGAAAGGGCGGCATCCCAATCCTTCAAGTCAGGAATAGCCCGGAAGGCTTCTTCTGCTTCCGTCTGGATTGAGGATAAATTTCGGCCGTATGCTGCGGCATCTAGCACCCAGGCGGGATTAAAGATGCGAGCCTTCTCCGTATCTCTATCCGCAATTTGTAGAAGATTAAAAAGGCTTTCTTGCCTGAAGTAGGGGTCCGCTGAGGGACTCATGTAGTAATCTGCCAGCAACGATGCGACGGAACGCAATGCTGCGTCGTCCGTGCTCAACTCCCTTTCCAGAAAGACCCTGATATCGTTGTGTCGTACGCGAAATCCTCCTTCATCATGGACCACCAGAGGCTCCAGTGAGGAAAGAATGGCATCCCACTCTGGTGCCGGCTTTCCCCATGCGGGAAAAGCTTGGTGCATAATCGTCCCTGTGATTCGCTCTTTTAGAATGCATAGGACAGCGGAAAGATATAGGGAGATTCCGGTTGGCGATGCTGGGATGGCGGCCGTCCATATAGCTTGGTAGTATGCATGTACTCCGGAATGCAGTTGCCTCTTAGTGAGTCTTCCTTGGAGTTCATCCAGTGTCTGACACCGTTCAGCCTCCGCAACTGAAAAGACAGCAGCGAGCGTGTTGCCGCCGGCAATGTCATGGATGAGACGAGCGACATGCTCCAAGTCGTCTGCAGGTATTCTCGTAGTGGAACTGGAGAGGAGGAGATGCGTGTCCTGAATCTCGAGCGGACCAAGACCTATTGAAGCCACCAACTCATGCCGGGAGCGAAGCCAGATGGGATACTCTGGATATCCCGTCGCGGGCTGTCCAGCTATAAGAATTCTTACGCCCTTTGGTATGGCCTCTGGTGCCGGCAGAGACTGCATCAGCGATGGCAACCCTTTACGGTGGGCTCGCGCGGCATGGTCAATCCCATCAATGACGATTACAAATGGGGCATGCTTCTCCTGCGCAAGAAAAGACGAAAGGCGCAACACATGGTCCCTGGCTTGATCGGGCGTGATGAAATGATTCCTGACCGGTACTCGCAACTGAAGTAGTCGGCCTCGCAAGCGTTCGCGTATTTGACTGAGGAGTGAATACCAAAGAGACTCCGATGAGGCGGACCGATCTGCATCTGCAGAAAGAGCAGGCGAATCAGGGGTTATCGGCCTGTAAGCGTAGTAACGGATGTCCACTATGAGCTTTGAGTAATTGTCAGCCCTTTGATTGACTATACGGCTGACCACACTCGTTTTCCCTGATCCAGGGTCTGCTTCCAAAAATACGATCTGGTGTTCTGAATTACTCGTCAGCAAATCGGTGATTTCGTCAACTGCTGCCTCTCGTGAAGGGAAAAACGGCATTGGGGTAGGCACATCGCAGTACCCAAAAATATCCGGCTCCGATTCCGCGAGGGATTCCAGTACATCCTCTGCTGTCACCCACTCCTTCGTCCCGCGTAGCGACGTTGTCCAATGGAGAAGCGCTGATAGCAAATTCCGAACAAGTGGTACTGCTTGGTAGTTGGTGATGCCCAAAGTAGCGGACAGCGATGAGGCAAGCCCATCCTGCATTTCGTCGAGCTGTGGGGCCTCAGTTGAAATGGTTACTGCTCGTAAGAAATGAAGTTTTTCGTCCGGCGCGATATCCCCCATTTCAGTCAACCAAAGGTCCCACGCATCTCCCCATTCATCTGGGATGCGGATGGCCTCAAGTGACGTTACCGTGCCAAGTTCTGCAGAGAGGTGTTCAATAAAACGTGCAAGCGGGGGGAAAAATGTTCCACTCTTTGATCTGCTTGACCTTGTACCAGCGCTGCGATTTGTGATGAGAATGCAGGATGTGTCCGTTCCGCAAAGTCCCATCTTGTGCCATGCAGACGAGAGTGAACCGAGAAGTGAGGTGCCGCTCTCGCCCTTGGACACGAGATCTGAGAAGGTCAGATTCGATCGGGGCCGGGAATGCTTAACTTGGTAATAGTCCTGATGGCCTGAACTGAACCGAATGACAATATCGTCCCATCCCTTGATGCCATCCTTTTGGAACGCTACGGCGTCGATATCCGAATCTGGATTCAACATCTCGACTGCCTTGAGCAGACCGATACCCCACTCATACCAGTATGGGTCACCAATGCCAGCCGATTTGCTTTTGTGATTTCGATCTGTATTCATGTCGTTACAAAATTAAAACCGCTGGCCACAGTTCAGCGGCGGCAGCGGTTCTTGGTATCAGAGGATCTTGGTATTGGCTATCTAGCAAGTCACCCTCCCGGAAATCCTGCACTGCGAGCCCGCCTCCGAGGCGCCAATTCCCATGATAATTGGTGGATGATTTTCCGTAAGAACACCCGGATGGTTTTGGTCAAAATAAGCACACATGTCGAGGATTCGTGTGAAGTTACCCTCTTTGGTCAGGGATGTTTTTCAATTCTTAGCGAAACGGAAACTGTCTTTCAAGTCGTTCATCCATGATGGTTTTATCAACCCGTCATGTTGTAATCGCCCAACAACAATTCCGGGATGGACACCCGCTTGCCTAGCAAGGTCACATGCTGCTGCCTTGCTTTTTATAGTGGGGAGATATGGTTTGAATTCCGGTGGAATAAGGAAGTCTCCTGCCCATATATTGGCCTCATGCTCTTCAGGATTATCGGCATGGCCTTTGTTTGGGTCGTCCAGGAAGACGGATTTCTTCTCCTTGGAATGCAATAGAATATGGGCAGCTTCATGGAAGAGCGTGAACCAAAATTTATCATTGGTCTTGCCATACAAAGAAAGCTGAATAAGAGGGCGATGAGGGTTCAGCCAACGAGCCACACCACTTACACGCGCTTTGGGGATAGCTGGAACCAGGACGAAGGAAACGCCTGCTTGTTTGAAGTAATTTCGAAGCTGAGGCTCAAATTCTTCAGGAGGAAGAGTGGTCAGCTGTCGAATTTGAGGCAGTACTTCTATGAATTGATTGCGATCATATTTTCGGGGGTCCAGTTTTTCTGCATGCTGTTCACCCATGCGCAACCATGAAGAAATAGCGCCAACATCGCTCTGCTCAGCTCGACTGCGGCGGAAGGAACACTGCATTTCCGCATAATGGCCACGCCACTCTTCGGGCGAAGCCACTCCAAAGAAGCGCAGACATTTTTCGACCAGATCAGGTTTTGATTTCCTGTCAACACGCTGCTTAGGGATAGCGCCAGCATCCATCAACTGTTTTACCGGCAATTCATCAAGCCAAGAGATCCACTCGGCTTCCTTTTGTGCCGCTTCCAGGCGAACGCAGCGTTCACGGTACTTTGCCTCTCGGGCTAACCAGAAGCCAACCGAGCCCCCTAAAACTCTTTCAAGGCGGACAGCCGCATCTTCGGTAAGCGGAACCTTTCCTTTGATGAGCTGGTTCGTGTGCTTGGTGCTGTAGCCTAGACGAGTTGCTAGTTCCGTCTGTGGCCAGCCACGTTCCTCGATGATATCGAGGATGGTGTCGCCAGGTGGGGAAACCCAGTCAGGTGCAAACGGGGTATCCAACTTAGCCATGATAGTCTCCAATGTATTCAATACAAACGATGGTCACTTCCGACCAATCAATCGATCCATCTTGGCGGCGTGGGCAAGGTTCATTATCCGGTGAAAATACAAGACGCCAACCGCCTGCAAGGTCAACTGCGAACTGCCCAGCTCGGTCCCCAACCAAAGGATGGGGATTCCCTGCCACCAGATCTGTCACGGTAATAGCGGCTTCAAGGTCATCAAGGCGCGTTCTGAGCTTCCGAGCACAGGCATCGCCTAGCCTTTTCTGAGCGACCGCTTTCTTCTGGCAAAGTTCGCGATCCTTCTTGTTCTTAAAATTTATCTTCAAGGCATGACACCATTTTACACACATTTACCTATTAGGTAAATGACAATGTGAAAAGAAAGGTTCCCACAGGCGTATTTCTGGGCCGAGTGGCAACCAACGCTTTCATGTCAATTTGAGGAGAATTTTGAGACGGTATGACCTTTGGTGTGCCCCTCCTGGCTCGCCTGGTCTCCTCCCCCCTTTTTAAGATTTCGTCTTGGTAAGCTCATAATGTACCGAGGGAAAGCTCTTCAGTAAAGAATTTTGGTACTGGGAGTCGTGCTACAGATAGGCCCCGCCGAAGTAGGACATCCTTTCAAACTGCAGATATTTCATTTCTCCAGCAATCCAAACTTCCCCCCTTCCCCATTATCAGAAAAACACACATTCGTGGAGCTTGAGATGAACCAATCCCATAGGCAGCCAGAAGTTCTTCAGCAAGTATTCTTGCAAGCGGATTCTGCCTGCCATGCCTGGTATCGCCTCAGGCTTCTGCATATCCGTGATGGTTATGTGATTGAGAAATCCTCCGGCAGTGCTCGGGGACGTGGGCAATTGGAGGCCTGGTTCCGCTGGGGACGGGAGGACGCAGAGAGAGTTTTCTCCAAAATCGTTCATAACAAAACCAAGTCCAACCGCTCTCGGGTCTACCGTCTGAGTTCAACTTCGACCCAATTGGAACTGTTCTCCACCGAACATTGAGGCGGTGAAAAATCGGGAGAGGGATGTCATGTCGACAAATGTTGTTCCTGCTTGGGTCAAGTACTTGCTGTTGATCGCCTGCGTAGCGGTCGGATGGTGGAGCTTCACAGGGAAGAGCATGTCGCCAGAGCATGATAATTCGACCTACCTGACGAGCGGGTCATCGGAAGCAGCCAGTGGCTTCCCGGCGAAGACCGGGGCAAACATCAGGCAATTTGTGACCAACCCTTTGGAGCCGACACCTGTGCCAGACGAGGGCACGGTGATCCTGAGGGGTTCAGGCACCAACTACTACCGGGATCAACCGTGAGATTGATTGAGGAGCTATCCATGAAACCGATCGTGCGAAAAGAGTATGAAGAAGCCATCCGCCTCCTGACGGGTCTGGCCCAGACCGACACATCGGGTGGCCGGGCCGCCGCCCAGGTTATTCTGAGCGCCTACAACGGAGACGAGTGGCAACTGGATGTCACCGAGTTGAGCCTGCTCGACGGCAAATACTACCAGGCCGCGATCGATGTCATCCGTGGGCGGAAAGAATTGATGATCGAACCCCACAACCTCATTACCGGAGGACGGGAGATCTTCCATCGAATCTGGGACCGGTGGCGTCGGTACCATATCAGCAACAGATGGAAGCAAACCTGCTTCACCTGCAACGGCCGAGGATACATTGTCGATTATGACGACGATGACCAGGAAACGAGATCCTCGTGTGGCAAATGCGGTGGGACCGGTCTCATCGCCGAGGTGCGTTGAGAAAGGGCAAGCTCAAATAATGGGCAAAGAGGTCAAGGCGCTTTTCTCGTCTGGGGGATGCGGGACCCCTTCAACAGGATGAAGGGGATTTTTCCAGAGCGCCTGTGGATAAACGAGTGAGAATTCGGCGGGCCGACCGGCCCGCTTTTACCAACCGGTTTTGGTGTACATAATGGACCTTCTGTGTACCAAAACGGATTGTAAAGTATCCGCGCCCAAAGGACGCGGCTTTGTCGTCGCCCCCCATAGGGGGGCATGGCCCGGCCCCCAGAGGGGGCGGGCTAAGGAGTTGTGCCGCAAGTGGATATCAATCAACCAACTGCAGTTGCTCCAGTTGTCTTTCCTTCTCTTCTTGATAGCGGACATACCTCCGTATCATGTCCGCATCAAGGCCAACGGTATCGACACAATAACCTTTGGCCCAAAAATGATTGCCCCAATAGGGCTTCTTCCGAAGCTCTCGAAACTGCTGAAATATCTTCATCGATATCTGCCCCTTCAAACGGCCCAGCAATTCCGATATTGACTTCTTGGGCGGCACCAGCACAACCAGATGAACATGGTCCGGTTGCACGTTTAGCTCAACAACTTCGCACCCAGAATATCCACAAATTGACTGGATGCCACTTTCTACGGCTGACTTCACGGCCCCACGCAAGATCCGAAACCGATACTTCGGGACCCAGACAATGTGATACTGGCAGTGCCATATCGTATGTGATAACTTTCGAAATCGGCTGCTCACTGTTTTCTCCTCTCTTTTCGACGTTGCGGCAACAACTCGAAAGACAGGGTAACAGTGAGCGGCTTTTTCAGCCATACCCATGCGGGACCGGCATAGCCAGCCCACATCACCACACCCACAGGGTGTGGATTTCTACGTCACATTAAAATTATAGACTGCCCTGACGGGTAAATTTTGATTTAGGAGGCTGTTGATGCTTTTTGACAAACTCGCTGGCTTCATCGAGCGGCATATTCCTGACCTGGTTCCGGACCTCGAACAAACTGCGTTGTTTGAATTTCCATTTCGAGCGCATGAAGCCGTCGCTCCGGGGAAGTTTTGCCAGGATGACTTGGAGCACTTCTTTTTACCATTTCCACGAACGGCCATCGAGGACAAGGCAACCTGCACCTTCCTGTTCGATGGGGCCGAAAAGCAAGTGGGCCTTTCGGAGCCCAGAGCTTTCATCGATGTTCTTTCCCTGGCAGGCAGTGACGATCCAGGGGCCTTCAAGGGGAGCTTGTCTGAACTCGATCCCGAAATGAGACATTGGGCCAAGCAGGAGGGACTTCACCAGATCGCCCTGGGACGCATTTTTTCAATGAAGTTACCTGTGGGAAGTACGGACTATCAGGCTTCCGCCTGCGTCGATCGCATCGTCATCGTGAACGGGCGCGGGGAAATCCAGTCCGACATGGCCATGCAGGAGTTGAAATTTATGCCCGGGGCCGAAGAGTCTTGTCGGGGAATCATCGGAAATGTCATCACCTCCATCGAAGAATTGATGCTGATCAACAGCGATCCGGAATATTTCATTTTCGAGAAGTCTCCTGCCAACCCAAGGAAGTGCAAGGCGGGACGAATCACTCGCAGTCCTGACCGGCCCCGCTACATTCCATTGAAGCCGGAGACCATCCGCAAAACAATGGATTTGGATCGGCCATCTGAAGATGGAGTCAGTGGCAAGCGCCCGCATGAACGCCGGCGGCATTGGAGACTATTGAAGTCGGAACGGTTCAAGAACAAGCAGGGACAACGAGTTATGGTTGATGCCTGCTGGGTCGGACCGTCTGAGGCTGTTGTCGGTAAGACCCGGTACCGGGTCAGACTGGATATCTGACATATGGAAGAGAAAGTAAATAGTCTGATTATCGTCCCTGCCCAGCAAGGCGCAATCGCGATTTCGAACATCGAGAATCTCGTTGCCGACTGGCTGCACCTTGATGTGGCGAACGGGGATGCCTGTTCCGACACTCTGAAAACCTATCGGGGAAATTTTGAAGCCTGGTTGACCTGGTGTCGTGAGAATCAAGTCCATCCCAGACAAGCGACCGTCGAGGACATCAAGGGATGGCGGCAGGACCTTATCGCGGCCGGAGCGAAATCCTCGACGATCTCCCTGAAACTCACCACCGTCCGAAGGTTCTACCAGTCCGCCGTGGACAGAGGAATTCTCGAGTCCAACCCGGCCGCCAATGTGAGGGCTCCCCGGGAGCGGCGGCCGGTGAAAGAGCAGATCAAATACCTATCAGCCGGAGAAGCCGAGCTCCTTTTCCGGGCGGTCCCGAAGGATTCTGAAATCAAGTCACTTCGAGACAAAGCCATGATCGGCCTGATGGCTCTTGAGGGGTTGCGCCGGGTCGAGATCGTTCGCGCCTGCGTCTCCGATATCGGGAACGATTTGGAAGGTCTTCGCCTGTTGGTTCACGGCAAGGGAAAGGAGCGGTTTATCTATCCGAGAGAGGACACCGCCCGGGCGCTGCAGGAGTATCTGACCGCCAGGGGGTCGGTGGAGCGAGACGAACAAGGTGAGCCGCTGTTTGTACAGATCCGCAAGGGCGGAACCGCCATGGGTCGAATCAGCCGGACCGGGGTGAACAAGGTGGTTGACCACTACCTGCGGATAGCTGGACTGAAACGAGAGGGACTGTCCTGCCACGCTCTGAGGCATACCTGCGGAGCCCTTCTCTACCAGGCGACTCGCGACGTTCGGGCGGTCCAGGAAACCTTGGGGCATAGCAATATCGCCACCTCGGCAGGCTATGCCCACATAATCGAGCGTGGCAAGGCCAGGTACACCCGGGAGATACCCGTAAAGATCGGTTAGGGATGTCTTCGAGCAAGGCGTTCCCTGTCGATGTTGGACGGTAATCACATTGAAAAATTGATCAAAAAATGTGAGTATTCTATGAATTGAGTATTTGCATTCGTTTGGGAGGGGAATGTGGCTCGCAAATCCGAGTTCGAAAAACTCATTGTGGAACTGCTCAGCTCCGCCTGGTGGCTAAGTTTCATTGTCGCTGGCGGTGCTTATCTCTTCCTCGGGGTTTTTATCCCCCGGCAATTTTCGGAGCATAAAGTTCTTTTCGGCTTGGCGGGCCTGGCCGGCTCTCTGGCCCCGTGGGTCGCCCTGTTCTTCTGTTTCATCGGCTTACTCGCCTTCCTGAACAGCAAACGAAAAGCTCGTTTGCTGGATTCCCAGTCAGACATTCATTCCCTACGACAGCTCTCCTGGAAAGAATTTGAAGAGCTGGTCGCAGAAGCTTACCGGCGCAAGGGCTACCAGGTTCTCGAAAACACCATGGGAGGAGCGGATGGTGGAGTCGATATCCGTTTGAAACGTGGAGACGAACGGGTCTTGGTTCAATGCAAACATTGGAAGTCCTATAAGATCGGCGTAAAGGTCATCCGTGAGCTTTATGGTGTTATGGCGGCGGAAAGGGCTACCCGGGGAATTGTAATCACCAGTGGTGTTTTTACTGGGGAGGCAAGATCTTTTGCACAGGGAAAAAGACTGGAGCTTGTCGACGGCGCGAAGCTGGCTCAGATGGTGTGCGAGGTTCAAACCACGAAGTCAACAGGAACAGAACAACCCTCAGTCCAGCAGCAATCCCAGAGCCAACCCGTAAAAGTTTGCCCCAAGTGCGGCCAAGAGATGCTGAAGCGGGTGGCGCGAAAAGGCCAGCACGCTGGAAAAACCTTCTGGGGTTGTTCGGGTTATCCGAATTGCAAGACAGTTTTGCCTCTGGAGAGCTAGCGATGCGACTCCTGGCGATATTGCTGCTTTTCCTCTCCACCTCCCCAGTGTTCGCTTTGTCCTTCTCGGGCAAGGTTGTCAAGGTGTCAGATGGGGACACGATTCAGGTGATGCACGACGGGCATGCTGAAAAAATCAGGCTCGCCGGGATCGACTGCCCTGAAAAAAAGCAGGCATTCGGCCAGGCTGCCAAACGGTTCACCCTGGACTTGGCTGCGCAGAAGGTCGTTACGGTGAAAATTGAAACCACTGATCGCTATGGAAGGACTGTAGGAGAAGTTATCTTGCCGGGCGGAAAAAGTTTGAATCGAGAATTGGTTCGTGCCGGCTACGCCTGGTGGTATCAGAAATACAGCTCAGATACAACCCTCGGTCTGCTGGAATCGGAAGCTCGGGCCGCCCATCGTGGCCTTTGGGCGGTCCCTGATCCAGTGCCACCCTGGGAGTGGCGGCATGGGGTAAAGAACGTCTCCTCTCCCGGAGAGCCTGCTCAGAGTTTTCCAGGAAAGGCCAGAGAATGTGGCCAGAAACAATACTGTAAGGAAATGATCTCTTGCGAAGAGGCGATGTTTTTCTTGAGGGATTGTGGGTTATTCAATCTTGACCGGGATAGTGACGGTATCCCTTGCGAGTCGATGTGTCGGTGAGATGTGACGAAGATAAGAAGATTTTCTGAAAGTTCGGGAATTTTGAGAACAGAGTCGTAAGAATCCTTTACCTCCCATACAAGAGAAGCTTTGTGAATTATTAGTCCAATGAGGCGAAATGGATTCTCCTAAGAAGCTAGGCATACCCGAGTACGAATTTCGTCTGATTTTTGGTCGTACACGAATCGAGTACGACCAAGACAAAGAGTTGGTGAATCGTCAAAATCACGGGTATTCACTAGAAAGTGCAGTGCACTATTTTGAAAACCTATTGTTGCCAGCAGGTCCATCTTCTCCATTTATGACCAGTGACGCCTTCCTAGAGAACGATGAAGTTCGGCACATGCATATGGGACTTGATGATAGTGGAAAGATTGTCCTATTTGTTACGACAATGCGGGACGATGAGACCGTCAGAATTATTTCGTTCCGTCGTGCGAACGAAGCGGAATGCAGAACTTTTTCAGAACACACTGGTTATATTGGGGTCATATAAAAGGACTACATGCTGGGAGGTAGCTACTGCGCGTCTCAGTCCCAATCTGTTTTGTAGGGGGGCAGGTAGATGAAAATCGACATACATACCCACACGAAGAAGTGCAAGTCAGGTGATGCTCCAACAAGAGAAATCACGCCCGTAGATTTCTACGAAACGATTCAGAAAACAGAGGTCGGGATCTTTGCGATCACAAATCATAACCTGATTAGGTCCAATTCTCAGCTCGGCGAAGCCAGGCCTCGGGCCGCTTGCCGATTGAGACACAGGCGAACAGCAGTCTTGGCAGCATGCTGCGCAGATCGAACCGCCGGTTGAACCGGTACTGAAACTCGGCCAGATAGCGATGCGCATATTTGTCGAAGTCAAACGCATGATACGTTCCGGCCATGGCCGTCTTAAGATTGCCCAGGATGGTGTTGATCCAGTGGAAGCAGCCCATGTCGGTACTTCTGCGTTGATCACCAACCACCTTTCGCTGATGGTAGCACCCAGTCTTGGTGACGGCGCGGAAGCAATTCAGGCCATCAGAAACGACCAGCGCCGTCGGTGCCAAGTGATTCTTGGCCCATTGATCAACGTCATGGCTGCTGAAGGTCGTCACCCGGCTAAAAACAGCTCGCAGCGGATGGCCCTCGTGACTGGTCTCCACTGCCGCAATGAAGGGAACTTTGTTCTCCGAACCGCGACCAACCTTACCGCCGGAGCGTTCCCCGCCCAAGTAGGCGTCGTCGATCTCGACCCGCTGGGCCAGAACCGTTGTCTCTTCGCGCTCGAACATCGCCTGCATGAGCTTGTGCTTGAGCCGCCAAGCCGCTTTGTAGCTCAAACCCAGCATTCGTCTCAACTCCAGCATCGACAGGCCGGACTTGCCTTGTGTCATGAAGTAGAGGGCCAGAAACCACTGGGTCAGCGGCAGATTGCTCCCATGGAAAATCGTTCCGGAGATCAGCGAGATCTGTTTGCGGCAGCGACAGCACTGGAAGATGTTCGACCGTCCTCGCCGAAACTGGACCGCGCGGCTTGCACCGCATGCTGGACAGACAAATCCTTGGGGCCAGCGCGAGTGCTCAAGGATCGCCTCGCATTGGGCCTCCGTACCATAGTCTTTGAGAAAATCAGCCAAGCTCAGCCCCGGTTGGAACTGGATACGATTGATGGCCATGGATGCTAACCTCCTTGTTATTCATGAGTTCCATGGCCAAACTCTATGCTCCCTGTGCGACAGAATGTGTCATAGCTGAGAATCAGACCTAATCAGGAATCATAATGCCTTCGATTTGGATCAATTTGAGGAAATCTTAGAAATAATAGAAGACAATGCGCAAGTTTGGCCAGGAGTCGAACTGGATGTTGATGAAAACGGTATGCGCGGGCATTTGATAGTGATTGTATCGCCCAAAATGGCTAAAGCGTTTTCCGGGATCGTAGATGATATTACCAAGGATTCCACCCCAGATAGCTTCATAACCACCATCGAGCAGGTTCTTGAAAAATTTGATGTGTTAAAGCCGCTTTACGTAACACATTATAAGCAAAAGACACCCAATTTATCTGATGAGGCGCTTGAAAAGTTAATTTCAGGAACCGCGAACCCTGGACGCGTGATTAAGGAGGTCACCAACTCGATTTCAGCTGGGATCTACATTTCGCATGGGCACGCGTCAATCTATGGTTCCGACGTTCACGATTGGTCAATTTACGAAGAGCAAGCCCGTGACCTGCCGGACCTCCGACTTCCCATAGAGAGCTTCGACCATTTCTGTCTCCTGCTTGAAAAGGATCCAACGACAATCAATACCATATTAGATAAGAAGATCTCAGAGGACCTTACGCTAATACCGTTTGGGGATGATACCATCTTGAAACTCAAAGTCTTTAACGACATCAACGTTGTTTTTGGTCCGAAGGGAACAGGCAAATCCTGCATTCTTAAGGCTATTGCCAAACATTATCTTGACAGCGGTATAGATGCAAAGGTCTATGAGTCTGCAAGCGACAAACTTGATGAAATCTTTGATACAAAGGGGCGAGATCTTTCTCTTAATCTCAACTCGTATGACATAAACTATTGCAAGGATGAAATTGAAGCGCTTAGGGGGGCGTCAGAGGTAGGCATCACAAGCTTATCTAAATACGAGATCTTTTTTCGGATAAAATCTACAAATAAGAATGCGAAAAAAATTAAGTTAAAAGACATCGAACCAGAAGAAGAAAGCGGTGCCAAGCGAGAATTTGTTGAATTTAATGAAGGCGTAAAAAAGATAAAAGATTTTATTGCATTCTTGGGGGAGCATCCGTCGGTAAAGAAGGAACTGAGCATGATTGAGATCGAAGAGATCACTCATGTCCTCTCGGACCTTCTTGACCGGATGATTACTAGGGAATGGGAAGGCTTTTCAGGATGGAAAGAGATATGTTTTCTGAATTCGGTAATTGAGAAATTTCGTACTGAGGTAGAACGAAAGACCGGATCACCAGCTAAGCCTACAAGTACGGGTTTTCGCGAGTATGCTCTTAACCGCGTGAGGATCGAGGCCAATGCTGCCGAGATCATTAAGAGCTTGGATACAAAGATCCAAGTGCTCAAGGAGGCTGTGGGCAACCTCGGATCGAACAAAGGCGAGTTGGAGCTACGGACTGAGTTCAGGTTCCAAGATGGAACAATTACCGATGGAGGTCTCAATAAACTGAAGGCCGTCAATAAAGGTCCGCAGAAAACGTTTGCAAAGGTGGTTCGCAAAATTCTTAAGAATTCTTACGAAGATGATCTATTTCAGCACATTGCTTCTCTCAACGCGATAGAAGATATCGAGAAAATCGAGACCGTTTACGAACTGCTGCTCTTTAAACGTTATTTTGCACTTAATGGCTGCCAATACTCACCGTCGAGCGGAGAGGCGTCGATGGTTATGCTGCAAAAGGAACTGGAGACTGACAAGGAGGTCTACATTCTTGATGAGCCTGAGCGGAGCCTAGGCAACGAATATATCAACGATGTAATCGTGCCATTGATTAAGGAGCGTGCTCGTGCAGGGAAGAAAGTATTCATTTCGACCCATGATGCAAATATTGCAGTGCGCACTCTACCTTACAGCTCCATTTACCGTCTCCACGGTCCATCCGGCTATACCACCTACACAGGAAATCCCTTTTCGAACAATCTAGTGAATCTGAATGGAGAAGACGACAGGCTTGATTGGAAGAAGATAAGCATGAGAACCCTTGAGGGGGGTGAAGAAGCATTTGGAGAGCGAGGCAAAATATATGGAAACAATTAAGGCAAAGGTGGTGGTTCATGAAGAGAAGCACTTCATCAAGCTCCTAATCCGGGACGAAGAGATTAAAATCCCTATTTCTGAGGACAAACCAAATGAGGTCAAGAGCGCCTTCAATAAGCTGATCGTTCGAATCAAGGAAGGTGCGTTTCAAATTGAGTTGGAAGATATCGGTCAGGACCTGTTCTCCCAGGTGGCCAACGAGTATATCACTCAACTAAACCGCGAGATTCAAGAGGTGCGTGGAGAGATGAAAGGCTATGGATTGGTGAAGGATTAATGCCTGTTTTCCAAAACTGATGGTCCACACTGTCCATCAATAGCTATGGTGAGCAGCAGAAGCAAAATTGGCTAAAATCGTCTATTCTGCCTGAACTTCCCCATTCCCCTATGTATAAGGTAAGAAGAAAACATTCTGCCACATATTGAAAGGAGGTCGTTCATGTCGATCCTTAATCTTCTGAAAAAACTCAAACTCCCCAGTTTTGGCGACGATTTTATTCAGGACCCGGCTGAGAAGGCAATGGCTGAGGCTCCGATTTTCTATGGAGCAAGGGTGATCTATGATCCACGTAACGATCCGAAAATACTGCCAGACCAAGAGGATCAAAAAGAATGGGATAAGAATACTGACCCAGCCGATCCTGCGAGGGTGTAAAAAAGATTGTGTAAATGGCCATTCAGGGGTACACCGGGACCCCACCCTCTAAGGAGCCCCCATGGCCATCGAAAAAGATCTGCTGGACCGTCTGCTTGCCGACTACAAGAAGCCCGAAGACCTGATCGGCGAAACCGGCTTGCTTAAACAGCTCACCAAGGCCCTTCTGGAACGAGCTTTGGAAGCGGAATTGACCCAACACCTGGGGCACGAGAAGCATGCTCCCGTGGCCACGAAAGGCGGCAATGCCCGCAATGGCAAGTCGGCCAAAACCATCAAGGGCGAATTCGGCAAACTGCCGATCGAGGTTCCGCGTGACCGGGACAGCAGCTTCGAGCCGCTCATCATTCCCAAGGGCCAGACCCGCTTCGCCGGCTTCGACGGCAAGATCATCTCCCTCTACGCCCGGGGGATGACGACCCGGGAGATCCAGGGGCATCTGGAAGAGATTTATGGCGTCGAGGTCTCTCCCGCCCTCATTTCCAGCGTGACCGATGCCGTCGCGGACGAGGTCAAGATCTGGCAGAACCGACCGCTCGACGCCCTCTATCCCATCGTCTATATGGACGCGGTCCGGGTCAAGGTGCGGGACAACGGCCACGTCAGCAATAAAGCGGTCTACCTGGCCCTGGGCGTCACCCTGGACGGCATCAAGGAGGTCCTGGGCATGTGGGTGGCCGAGAACGAGGGCGCCAAGTTCTGGCTACAGGTGGTGACCGAGTTGAAAAACCGGGGTGTCGAAGACATCTTCATCGCCTGCGTGGACGGGCTCAAAGGTTTCCCCGAGGCCATCGAAGCAGTCTTTCCTCGCACCCAGGTCCAGCTCTGCCTCGTTCACATGGTGCGCCATTCTCTCCGCTACGTCTCCTGGAAACAGCGCAAGGAAGTGGCGGCCGATCTGAAGTCCATTTACCAGGCCGCGACGGCCGAGCAGGCCGAAATGAACCTGACGGAGTTCGAAGCGAAGTGGGATAAAACCCACCCCTCCATCGGCCAGTCCTGGCGGCGCAACTGGGAGAGAATCACCCCGTTTTTCGCCTACCCGGCGGAGATTCGCAAGGTGATCTACACCACCAATGCGATCGAATCGCTAAACATGTCGCTGCGCAAGGTCACCAAGAACCGGGGCTCATTCCCCAACGACGCAGCCATGTTCAAACTGCTCTACCTGGCGCTAAACAATATCGCCAAGAAATGGACCCTGCCGATTCGGGACTGGAAGGCCGCCCTCAACCAGTTCTCTATCTTGTTCGAAGGCAGGTTGCCGGTTTACTGACGACAAAAACCCAAGCCATTTACACAAACTGATTTACACCGCCGATCCTGCATCTGGAATTATGTGGATCAACCGTTGATGTCCCTGATTCTGGATTGTAATATGGGCGTTTCTATCTCCCCTCCAATTTTTGTGACATTTCTTCAAGTCTTTTAAGTGAATCTGGATCGATATCCCAATTTTTTTCCGATCTCGGCTTCACATTTCCAAGAGTCGAAATTCCATCGGAAGGGTTGGTATTCAGGGCAGTTGGAGTAGGCGGAGCTGGCTCAATAATTACAGTATTCGGACCACCAACCAAAGATCGAGCATCCGGGCTATCAGGCTGTGGGATCATCGGCCGAGCCAAATCCCTTCCAAGTTGCTTCAATGTGTTTGACCCAAAATCAAAGGCTCCATTGTCTTCATAGGCGGCATTAATTGCTCCCCTGCGGTTATCAGCCGCTTTTTCTACATGACTAGTTGGACCTTCAATATTTGATGGACGGGGACCATCAAGACGATGATCGGTTATTGCTGCTTTGGCTTTACTTGCAGCCGAATCAGCCTGTTCTCGAAGATTTCCAACACTTCCAGTCACTTTGTTCTGAATTGCTGCTTTATCACGCAAAACCCAGTTGCCATGTTGCTCGTTATCGAGGGTACTATACCGATTGGCAATGAACCCCTGGATATCTTTGTTCAGGGAATTCTGCTCCTCCGCACTTCCGGTGCGCTGAGCGGCAATATCGGTAGCAGTACGCTCGATGTTTTCAATACTAGCAGCACCATAGTCCTTTTGGGCTCTGTGCATTGCGTAGGCCGTCATTAGTTCCATGTCCTGAGCCGTTGAAGTCGTATCACGTGCCGCAGCCTCCTGGATATATGAATACCCTTCCTTTCCAATATCCTGTGCGGATAAAGAAGAAGCGTATTTTCGCCCCTCAGAAGTTTGAAGTGATTGAGTTAGGGCCGATTCTCGAATTTCACTTGCGGTATTTCTCATCGCATTTACCTCTGACTCACTGGCGCTGAAAGAAGCTTTTTTCCCATCAGCCCCTATCAATTGATATCTCCCACCTCCTTGCGCGTTTACATCAACTAAGCCGAGGGATAACGCCGATATCAGCCCTTTTGCTCCCTTACCTAATCCGATACTAGCTCCAGCCTCCAGTATGTCTTGCCTTGTTTCATCCTTAACTTGAGAAAAAGCCGAACCATTTTCAACGCGACGTGCAGTTTCTTCTGAAACATTATTATTGACCGCCTCTTTAAAACTTCTGGACTCACTGGAATGGACTGAATCCTCTTCAACTTTCTGCGCCAGACGGTTCCATGTATGCTCTGCGGCTAAACTGTGAGCACCCTTTCTGACTGCGTCCTCACGATACCCGAGCCCAAACTTTCCGGAAAGCCCGGCAAGCTCAACCTGATCAATGACTTCTCTCCCGTCATAAAGATGTGCCTTGACGGTTCCAGCCGCCCCGGAATGAGTTACGGTGCCGGCCACATTATTTCCAGCTTCGTTTTTTAAGGTGTTACTCGTGAGACGCCAGCCCATCGAGTCCGTGGTCGCGGATGTATGTTCCCCCCGCAGGTCCGAATTTACAATCTTGTCTGGTGTGGTCCCATAGCCCATGACACCATTAGGTGTGGCGATTTTGTCCATGGCTTGGGACTGCCTGGCGAAACCTCCTAACCCCAACCTGCCAGGGGCTTGCGGAACCGCCCCTTGCCTCTGTAGCGCTTCCATGTTTTGAAGCCTGGCCGCCGCACCCTCAACTCCCCAGCTTTGATTCACGAGGCCTTCGGTCATCATCCCGCGATAACCATAGCGCTGATCGTTGGCAATTGTTTCGGTCGGCATGGACCAGGCGTTTGACTTGAGAGCAGCGGCTCGACCGGAAGGATCTTCGGTCATTCGTGCTGCCTGTTGGCCAGCGTTCTGAACCTGACCCATGAGGCTGCTGCCCATAGTGGCCAGCGCATGACCGCCGAATCTGACCAGCATGCCGGTAATAACCGTCGCCAGCATCAAGCCGGCCATCCTCACAGTTCCAAACATGCCGAGAATCTTGATTGTCTCATTCGGCATGAAGTAGAAGGCGTCCATACCCAGGCCAGAGCCACCGCTATGCAGCCGAACCCCTTCCATCGCCCTGGTTCCATAATCCATCAGAAACTGGTGGAGAAGGGCATCGGTTACTCCCCAGGCCGTCAGCCAGATGAAAAAGCCGAGCATGACGCTGATCGCTTTGCCCAGCAAAGGTGTCGGAATGAAGAGGGCCAGAAAGGGCACCAGCCCTAATGCGACAGCCGTCAGTACGCCTTTCATGATCGGCAGCCATTCGTTGGCGGCTTTCATGGCACCGCTGGCGTTCATCAAAAACTTGTAGTTGGCGACTGCGGCGGTATCTCCTGAGCGAAACACGTCGTGCAGCCGCTGGGAGAGATAGGCCTGACGGACAAAATCGTCCGTTGTCACCCCGGACACGCCAAGATCCGAAAAGGTCGCCTGCAGGGACGTCTTGCATTTCTGATAGCTGGCCACAGCCGATGTGTCATAGCCGATCTGGGCGCAGATCCCTTTCAGGTTCTCCTCCAGATGAGCGGGTGATCCGAGGTAGGTGTTGATGTTCACCCAGGACTGCTGGCAGGTCATGGTCTGCCCCTGAGGTGCTGTGAGGTCGTAATAGACTGTGTAGATTGCTGGAGAGTTGGCCTTCGCCAAAGAGGTCCTGAAGTCACCCGTTGTACGGCGCAATTCGTCTACCGTCAAAGTCGTTCCGGGTCGGGTTAATTCGAAGGTGACACAGTCCTGAATGTATTTGTTCACCGAGGTGTCCATCAGGGTGTCGTCGGTGGTCAATACCTTGCTGGCAGCCTGAAACAACCCCAGAAAACCTGAGCCGCCAGCCTGGTCGGTATAGCTGCGGGGATCTCCGGTGGTCGAAACAATCTCCACCATGCCCCGCTCTACCAGGTTCAGGATACCCGCCACCGCGACGATCCCGTCCGGGATGCCGCCGATCGCCTGATACTTGTTGGTCTGGTTGTCATAAAGATGGATCGTGCCGGTCGGCACTACGAGTCCGAGGTAGATCACGACGCCGGTCAGAATGGGAACGAGCCAGGATACCGGATTTGCCCTGGCCCCACTTGCGGCGCGGGCGACAATCGCAAATCCGCCAAACATGATCGCCATCACGATGACCGAAAAAAACAGTCCTCGATACCCGCCGTCGCTGAAAATCAGGGCGAGTCTTTGGAGCCCGCTGGCGACGGCATCAAACCCTCCCCAGGTATAAAAATCAGCATCCAGAGCGAACGCCGGGGCCGGGGCGAGGATGGACACCAGGACTGAAACAGGAGCGAGACGTTTTCTTATGAACCTATTCGACATGGACAACCCCTGCCTCGATCAGCTTTCGGTTCCGTCTCATGGCCAGAAGCATGGCGACTGTGGGGATCGCAATAAAGACCACGGTGATTCCAAGAATGAACCACGCTGATGTCAGGAAAACTCCCTTGAACCCATAGACCCAGTCGTAGACGGCCAGCACCGAAGGCTTGGAAAGCTTGAGCCGGTAGAGCTGTGTCGCCGCCCATTGGAGGTTCGAATCGGTCATGACCACGATGTAGAGGAAATGGAAGCCGATAAAGGCCAGAATCGCTTTCAGCACAGCACCTGCGACAACCCCGCCAAGAAGGTTCCTGGTCATGGCACGGGTATAGGTCCCGACGAATTTGGTGCAGGCGTAGGCGAGAAAGATCGCAAACCCGAGGGAATAGCCAACGGCAAGCAGAAACGCGAACAGCATGTCGAAAGTATCCGGCGACGTGGAACCGAACACCGGGATGTACCGCTCCACAACGCCGATGGCGAAGGGGGTCAACAGCGCTGAAATCAACCCAGAGATAAAGGAGCTGCGAAAGCCTACCTCGAAGAATTCCAGACGCTGCTTGGTTGTCAGGAACGTGTCGCGAATGACCGCCCCGCCAAGCTCGTTGGCGAAGTTCTGCTCGATGTAGGAGATCGCCTCCAGAAACCCCTTGGGATGGATTTCCTGGCCGGGCGGCATGGGCAGGATGTCGCTGCTCGAATCGTTTTTTCCCAAACCTTGATCTCCTAGCGGGACAGCAGCCCCAGAAAACGGAAAAGCGCGGCACCGTAGGCAATTCCCCCGGAAGCAAGGAACGTCCAGAACCCCATCATGAAGTTACGCCGCCGCACCCCGAACCAGAAGGAGAGTCCCAGAAGGAGGACAGCGAAGATCCGGCTCCAAAACCCGAGAAAGATGGTCGCAAACAGGTTTTGCCAGAACCCGATATACTCGCCGGCTCCCATGTGGCTCAGCGGATTCAGTTGATTGATCCAGTCCACCGACCCCTCCTAGAAAATCGGCCGAGCCCAGGCCAGATAGTTTGTTTTTTCAATCAAGCCAAAATAGCGGGAATCGAAGCTGTCTGGATGATCCCCCACCAGGAAGACCTCGCCTGCGGGAATCTTTCCGGTGAACAGAAACGGTGTCAGTGGCTCTCCATTTTGAGACGTCTCCTTGGCATGACCGAGAAATTCGTCGCCGCAAAAGAAATCTCGCCTCTTTTGACTCAATGTCTCTCCCTCGTCACACCCGACACGCTTGATAGCTCGAATATCCTGTCCATTGACCACCGTCTCGGGAACCGGCATACCTTTCAGGTTCGACGAAGGAAGATGAAACAGAACATATTGTCCATGCCGGACTTTGGACGTGTCTTGGGAGAGCCACCAGACCCGGTGTTTGACAGACGGTGTGAGTGTGACGCTGATTCTTCCGGGAAGAAAAGAGCCGGCGAATCCCGCCAGCAACAGGGAAAGAAGTAGAATCGTCCGCTTCTTGCGTGTTGTCACGGCTCGATCACCTCGACATTGCGCACCACGACATCTCCAAGGACTACCGCGTAACGTTTTGGGATGGTCTCCACAAGCTGTTCCAGCCGATCCATCCGCTTCTTCAGTTCGGCATCGTCAATGTCTCCCTGCAGGTACAATCCCTTCTGCTTTGCTAAAAACCCCTGGAGATCCACTGCCACGACCTTTTGCGCGATAAATCGGTCGTAGAGATAAACCGAGCCGAAAGAGATCGTCACCGAGACCAACACAGCGCAAAAAAAGATCCGGGCCGGGCTCCACCCAACTGGAGGGGGGGCGTCAGGTGGAGTCTCCAGCCCGGAAGGCGAATCGGTCGATTGCAAAGGGGAATCCTTTTCTTCTTCGTTCAACAGGGCCTCCGAATTCGGCAGGGCGATCTTTCCAGAGGGAATAACTGCCTTTATTAATTTCAGCGATTTCCAGAGAGGGCCAAAGCTATCTCCAAGGAACGCACCCCTTTTCACCTTGGGAATAGGGGCTGGGGGAAGGTCATGGAATCGGCTTCAACTTCTCCGCAAGCCGACGCAAATCTTTGTTCCCGGTTTCGCGAGCGAGGAGTTCAAGACCATAACCAAGGCTGGCGTCGCCATAGACGATCAAAGCTCTGCCGTTCACATTTCCATCAGGGGCAAAAGCTATGGCCGGCACCTTTTCAATCCCGGCTTGCCTGAACAGAGTCGGATCAACGATGAATGGAAGCTCGCGCATGGCACATTCGCCACCGGGTCCAAGTTCACAATGTGGATCTGCCTTCAAGACGTTCGCGATGAACGAGGAGGTTGGCCCTATGTGTTTCGCCCCGCCAACAAAGCCGCGCAGCACCATGACAAACCTGGAATCGTTCAGTCTTGCCATGTCCGCGACGTAGTTTCTGAGCGTCGTCAGGGGCATCGATGAAGAGACAAAAAGATAGATTCGATCCGAAGCGGGGCTGTCGGCAGCCTCGGTTTTTTCTCCTTTTGGGTTCTCTGCCGCCAGCCATTTCGCGCCGAAGAATTCATCCGCAAGCCTTTTGCGCTCGTGCTGAAGCCTCTTCTGAAAACCATCCGATTGATAAAGCCGGAAGAGATCCTCTGCGGCTTTTTGGGCCTCCGGGTCGATTTCAGGAAGAGCCACTTCGACGGTTTCGGCTTGTTCCATCAGAGGCCGAAGATTCTCCTCAAGGGATTCGGTTTCCCCTGCCGCGTTTGAGATGACCGGAGCAAGGATGAGCATCAAACCAAGGATAAACCGCTTCATGGCGAATACCCGATGCAGCACTTGTTCTTGCGGGTCAGAATCCAGAGGAAATTGTCCGGAGCGTTTGGCCCGGCCCCACCGGGAGGATTTTTGCCGCTGCCCCAGAGAAGGTCGCTACGACCGATGGGGATGCAGTCGTTTCCTTTGACCGGTCGGGCGATTTGCAGGCGATAATGGCTTTTGCGCCAAATCGGTGCCATGACCGGCCCGCAGGCGTTGCTCGCGGTGTCCCAAAGCAACATCTCCCGGCTGAGCTTGAAAAGCATTCGCGCCGCCAGCCCGGCGTTGGCCGTGGTGGCGTTTCTCTCCGAAATGGTCCCTGACAGCGGATAGGCGCTGCCCCAGCTTCCCATGCACCAGAAAAGCGAATCGAGAGGATACCCAAGGTTCGCGGCGGTACTGTCCGGGATGCACGAAAGCTGTGAGGCGGGATTTGCGAACAACAGGGCCTCGGGGTTGATCAGGAATGCCAGGGCATCGTTACTCCAGAGAGGGTCGACCTCTGTCATGTACGCCAGGTCGAAGCCTTCCTGCTCAAGGCAGGGAAAGTCCACGAACAGATCCATGATCGCGAAGACCGGCAGGATGTAATAGTGCGCCTGTTGGAACACCTGCGAGCCACCCGAAACGTCCTGATCATCGATGGAGCCGTTTAGAAGACCCGGCTGGGGATTGCTCATGGAGGTCCCCATCGAGGGGAAACAGTAGGCGTCATGGACGGTCTCGATCATTCTGGCCGGCTCGTAAAAGCTCGCCGTGACCCCGATGGTGAGGCTTCCACCATTGAAGCAGGCGCAGACCGGAGGTGAGGTGTTTTCCACAGGGACCTGCCCCTGGCTGTTACCCAGGGTAAGTTTCCCCCCGAACTGGATTGGGAAAATGCACTGCCAGCAAATATCCGTGACCGGGTTGATCGGTCTTGAGTCGCACTTCCCCCAGGCGCCGCCCGGAAAAAGAAAGCTACTGAACAGAAGAACGAGAATCAGGGATCTCAATTTCCTTAACCTCCATCAGGCGGCCTTTCCTGCTGATGACCGAAGGGACTGCGGCCAGCTTGAATCGCTCAAGGATGCGCCTGCCCGCATAAAACACGGCTCGGCCAAGTTGCTCCCCAACCCTTGAAAAGGCTCCTTGGGTCAGAAGAATCTGCGAGCCCGGCTCGCTCAGGAGCGAGGACCTCTTCAGCCAGTCCAACTGCTCGGGGTCATCTCCATCCAGAACCACGAGAGTCTGGTTGAAAGGAACGTAATCCAGAGGATTGAAGCGGTAACCACGGGGATAGAGAATTCCACCTCGCCCATCCGGCACATCGAATTCCAAGGTGTAGGTCATATCCACCAGAAAAGAGCGATCATGCGTGGCCCTCGGCAACGGAACCAGGTTCGACGGCCTGAAATCTTCGGGCTTTTCTTTGTCCAGAATGGACCGCCAGTTGACGTCCTTCGCTCTTTCCTCGATCTCCGTCAGAGCGTCGCGCTCCACGATAGGATAAACCTGACCAACCGTGCCGATGACTTTGGCTTGAGCTGGCGAGACGGCCAGAAAGCAGAGCACCAGAACCGGAATGGCCATTTTCAACGGAGCAATGTTCATCGTATCTGCTCGTAGTGGTCCTGAATCTTCTGCTGTACGGTGGTCTGGGCGTCCTGAATCTTCTGGGAGAGATTTTGCTGGATGTCCCCGAAGTATTCGGTCAGGTCAATCCGGGAAAAATCGAGCTGCTGAAATTCCTGCGGAGTGAATCCTCGGCAATTGGGGTTTTCGGCGGTGCCCCAGCCGCCACTGGGTCCGAAAGCCTTGAGTTGCGGCCTTCCCTGCTCCTGAACGATTCTTGCCATCTTCGAGTTGAAGCAGCAGAACCGCTTGGCTCGTTGCACGCAGCCGACGAATTTCCACTTCCGCTCGCAGACCGTCCCCAGATAATGGCAGTAGTCGGAGTTGGCCAGCATGGCGGTTTCGATATCCTCCGGGGAACACCCGTTGCCGAACATGACCTTCATCACCACCATGACCACGATGGCGATAGCGATCGTGGTGGGATTGAACAGGGCGCTTGCGTAGGACGACAGACCCGAAGTCACCGTGCCTGTCGTAGTCGCGGCACCAGCGGTCGCTGTGCCTTGGGCGGCCATGACGCCCGAGGCGGTTGCGGTCCCGGATGCGTAAGAAGCAGCGATGGTGCCGTTTGCCATGTTGTAGACCACGACCTGTCCGCCGTATTCCACGGCGGCCATGGCTCCGGTAGAGATCTGGTAGGAGTAGTAGCCAACCTGGGCCATTTCGTAGGCTGTTGAAATGGCGGAGGCCACGTTGTTGATTCTGCTCCCGGTGGTGGAGTCCATCAGGACGGGATCGCTGCTGTCACAACAGTCGTTCGCGTACCCGACGGACAGACCGGGAGGCCGGCAACGGGTTCCTTTGCCGCTGAAGATGTAGATCTCGCCAAGACAGTTTCCGTTGGCGTCCACCTGGCCATCGTTCTGAAGCATGGGGTCTTCGCTTGGCAGCAGCGACACGTCATTGGAGGGGTTCGCCACATCGATGCAGGGGTTGGGCGAACATTGAGGAGTCGCAGCCCCTGTGTCGAGGCAGGAGTATTCTCCCAGCGGGCAGGAATAGGTTTGCAGATCACACTTGCCCGTGGCCTGGTCATAGGTGCCAGTCGAACAGGTTGGTGTTGCCGTTGACGGGGTGAAACAGACACTCAAAGTCGGGTCATACTGCGCTCCGCCACACCCGGAAGTGAAGGGGGCTTCGCACCGGTTTCGCGACTCGATGTAGGTGAAGCCTGGAAGCGAACAGGTCTGCTCAATGATCGGCTCAGCGAAATCCCTCTGGCAATCGGTGGGCTGCACCGGGCAAAACCACTGGGAGGTGTCCTGCCCCCACAAAGGAGCTGAATAACAGGCCGCTGTTTCCCCTGCGGCGTCGGCGAAGCCATCACCATTGAGATCCGCACCGCAAGACATGACCGCCAGGGCGTTGATCGGCGCTCCCAGGATGAAGCAAACCAGAACAATAAAGGCGACCGCTCTTCTCATTTTGGCACCCCGTCAGAGCAAATGGTGTCCTGACCGGCCAGTCTGAGCATCTGCATGATGGTCGCCGCCTCGGCAAACTCGTTGAGGCACTGGCAGTCCTTGAGGATCTCCTCGCCCGGTTCGGTGGGACACCGGTCGTCGAAACAGGTGTGATACAGAATGTCGTAGCTGTCTGTGCTGGTCTTGAATTGCTCGGAATGTCCGGCGAGGACAGCTTGAGTGTCTTGTGTGGGCCGCCTGGTTTTACAGGCTTTCTCGCATTCGTCGTGATCGGGCAAATCCATCAGTCCGATGGTTCCGGAGGAGGAGACCCAGCCTCCGTTGCTCCGTTGCATATCCTGATAGCTGGCCGATGAGCTGCCAGTTGTCAGCGATCCGACGACCTGCCCGTATCTGGTCTTGGTGTCCGAAAAGTCGTAGACAGGCGATGAGCAGAAATAGATTCGTTCCTTGAGCCACCAGTCCTGAGTGATGGTCTCGGTACAATCCCCCTGGGTGAGGGTTTTCGATGAAGGCAGAGGCGTCAGACTGGTCGGGTTGGCGCTGTGGTAGGCTTGAACCCCGTCCACCTTCTCCTCCTGCAGCGAGCAATCGGCGCGGGAAGACAGGGCGGCGCACCCATCAAGGACGCTGGACTCGATGACACAGCGATCCGGCTTGAGACGGATACGCACGAAAGCGTAACCCTCCCCGCCTCCGGTTACGGAAACGCGGATCTTGGTCTGGATCTCTCCGTGGGTCTGGAAATAGCTGGTGACGTCCTGGTTCGGATTCCGGTTCCAGCTCGTGCTCAGTTCGCACGCTCCCGCCGTTTCCGGGGGAAAGTTGTTGTTCGGCCCGCTCCAGACCTTGGTGCCGCCGATCCAGATTTGCATGTAATCGTCCCATTTGGCGCGAACGATCGTGGCTGACTGGATCAGGTCCGGCTGTTTGACAAAAACCCGGAAATTCTTCTCAAAGATGGCGCATCGTCCACTCCAGTAGTTGTCCCCAACCTGGCCGAGAATGACGTCGATACAGTCCGGGCCGCAGTACTGGACGGCTCCGGTTCCACCCAGGGGAACGATCACATCGTTGATATTCGGTTTGCTCATGGTGATCAGACGACGCACATCGCAGACATTCTGCTGCTGGTTCGTGTTGAACCCGCTGACCAGATTGTAGAGACTGCTGGAATCACTGGACTGGGCCATGGCCATGCTTTGGGCTTGGCCGGGGATCGCCAAAGGATTGTTCAGGTAAGCCGTCTGTGGTGGCGGGACTGGAGACGCTGCTGAAGGCGCTCCACTTGCGTCCGTTGTGCGCGAGGCGTCCTGCCCGTAATAGGAGATCGTCGTGCTGTCGAGCCTCACGTCAGAAACCGTGAACCCCGCGTTCGCTTGTTGCATAGCCCCCACAACCCCGCCGCCGAGGTCCCTCAGAATGACCTGGGCATTGCTCCAGACCAGGTTGCTGCCGCAGTCGCTGTTGATGCAGTAACAGCCACCAACGTTATCCGGGGAGGTCCCCTGCAGGTTGACCCGGCCGGTGGAGTCTGCCGCCCAGAGATAGTGCTGGCAATCTGTCCAGGTCCCTGGAGCGCAGGCAATGATCCCATTGGCGCAGACCCCGGAGACCGGATAAGGAAGCCGATACGAATAATCGGTGGTGCCGTCGAAATTAAGATCCTCCCCGACGATCACGGTCGAGAGATCACCGGTTGGGCCGGGCTGCATGAAGACTTCGAGGAATTTCCTGGAACTGGGAAAGGAAAGCTGCCCGGGGAAAGCCGTACTGCCGTCCACGGTCTCAAGCGGAGACTCGGAGGAGGTCACCGGATTGAGGATGTTTTGCCGCAGCAAATCCTGAGAGCCAAACTTGCCTCGGATCGTCTCCCCGGCCGCTTGGCCCGCTGACTGGCCGGTGGCCATGTCTCCTGTCGCGGCCCCGAGTGAATTCGGGGGAAACAGGCTCAGTGTCGCGAAACTAGCGGCGACGATATTTGTCCACCATCGCTTTGATAGCTTCGGCATAGGACAATCCTTCCTGGACCAAATCCTCGATCTCGGCAATTTCATCGGCGTCCGAGGTGAATGCGTAGTAGCTGAAGGGATCGACCATCAGTCGCCCCACCCCGACGCCGAACGGTGTGTCCATGAAGATCTCCGAGTAACGGGGTTTGCGGCTCTTGACGCTTTTGAGCATCTGCATGGAAAACGGGTCGTAATTGATCAGCTTCTGGGCCGCCGCCCGCTCGAAGTCCCCCGATTCCAGGTAGAACTTGAAGGCGCTGTTCCCCTGGATGACGTCTCCGACAGGTCCGAACTGCTTGAGGTCGAGAATGGACTGGGTAATGACATTGAACGAGCCCTTGAATTTCCGGGCTCGCCGGTAGCCCTCCTCGATGACCTCCTGAAGGTGCCCCGACTTTCCGAGAAACTTCCACGCCTCGTCGAAAATGACGAACCGGGGTGTTTTGCGGTCCGAAAGATAGAGATCCTTGGTGACGGCATTGATGATCTGCAGGGTAACCACCCGGAAGAGTTCCTTCTTCGGCTCAAGGTGTTCCAACTCCAGCACCACGAAGTCGTCGTTCGAGATGTCAAAGGTCGAGGGGCCGTTGAAGAAGCGCCCGTAGGGTCCTCGGCTGGTGAAGTCTTCGATGTTGAACGCCAGCTTTTCCGCAGCCGCGAGGATCTCTCCGTTGTGCCCGCCATGATCCTTGTAATCCGAAAGGTAACGATGCACCGTGTCGACACCGGACGCGTTCCCCTCCTGGTCCCAAGCCCAACGCACCGCGTTCTTGATCAGCGTCATCTCGATCTCGCTCGGCGGTGTTTCGGTGGTCGAATAGACCATTTGGGCGATGATCGGCGCGATCACCGGGATGTCGTGTTCCGGCTCGATGATTTTGGTGAAGGGGTTGATGCAGATGTCCGCCTCGTCTGTGAAGTCCAGGTAACGGGCTCCGCACATCTTGGTCATCTTCTGGTAGCTGCCACCGATGTCGATGATGCGGATTTTGGCTCCGGCCGAAAAATAGTTGGTGACCAGGTAGTTGATGAAAAAGCTCTTGCCGGAACCGCTGGAAGCCGCGATGAAGGCATTGTGGTTGATTGCTTCCTTGTCCATCAGGTCGAGACCAGCGACCTGGCCCTTGCGCGAGGCGAAAATCATCTGCGGGCGTCCGACTCCGGAGAAATCCCCCTGGACAGGAAGGATGGTTGAAACCGTACCCGCAGGTACGATGTAGTCCCGCTCCAACTGGTCGACGTTTCTGCCGGTGTCGTAGAGACCGAATGGCAGCGCGGAGATCAGCATGACCGGAAGAATTCCGCGATCCTCCTGCATCAGGTATCCTTGGCCTTCCCAGAGTCGCCTTGCGCGATCCAGGGCTCGCCTGGCCTTGTCTGGAGCGTCATACACCCACATGACAGGGATGATCTTGTAGAATTTGGCCCCTTTGTCGATCTCGCCGGTCGCCCAGAGATATTCCTCCTTTTTGCGTGACAGACTCGGTGCGAACGAGCCGACGCCCTGCTGCATCAGGATCATGTTGCACTTGGCGTGCAGCTTGGTTTTCTGGTCCTCCAGCAGGACGTTCAAGCAGTAAAGAAACGGACCGGGAAGCTGGTCCGCGTCGGACGATCCCCCCTCGATGCCACCGAAGAGCTGATTGGTTTGCAGCGGGTTGACTTCCGGGGGGTATCCTTTGGGAGTCAGACAGCGCCACTCGCGCTCCCCGATGCGCACGTGGTCGAAAGCCTTGCTTGTCACCGTCTCCGCGAAGATCGCCTGCTTTCTGATCGGGATAGTCTCGTCGTAATGCCCAAGATCCCCGGAAGGAGAATCGTTCAGCAACCGGCGAAGCCAGTCGAGCAGGTGCGACGGTGTTACCGACTTGGGATGGAGTGACGCGCCGGCCAGCGCTTCCTCGGCCATGCCGGCGATATCGGCCACGTTGGCTTTTTTATCTCGGGGCCATTTCGCAGAGAAAAAGACCCGGAAATTCCTCAGCAGCGGTCCGGTTGTCTCCCAACCCCCCGTCGCCCCGGTGCGAAAATGGTCCGTAAGGGCGGAGGAGATTTGCTCGAACAACTCCCCTCGTTTGCCTTTGAGGTTTTTGAAGTCCGCCAAGATCGGGTCGACATGGGGATCTCCGTGCAGGATGAACTGGAGAATGGTTCCTGCCGGGAAGTCGATGCGGAAAAGTCCATCCAGGGCCCGCATGGTTTTTTCACCGGCAAAGACAACCGGCGAGCATTCCCAGAGCAGTCCAAGGGTGTCGTCGTTGTTCAAGTAGATTCTGGTGTCCGGATCGTAGGCGATATAGGGCAGATAGCTTGACAGCGTGCTACGCCGCGTATCACGAGCCAGTTGCCCTTTTGTCAGCCCCCCGTCACCAAAAAGAAGGGTTGCAAGACCCATTATTGCTCTCCCATGGGCGTTTTCGTCGGGTCGGTCAAGATCCAGCGCGGACGGTCGGTGAAAATGTAGGCGTAGCGGTAGAGATAGAGTTCCTCGTCCTTCCCCTCATAGGGAAGCATCAGAACCCGCATCACTTTGGACGGAACGACCATCGGCGTTTCCGGTTCCTTCAGCAATCCGGCCATGCGTCCATAAAGAGCCTCTTGATAATCTCCAGTGCTCGGCTGGCTCGACATGCCGAGCGGATTCCCTCTCGACTCGTGATAGGCGTCCTCAACGGACACGCATTTTCCGTTGTCCGTCTCCGGGCATTTGAAGTCGCCTGCGTAAGGATTCAGACAGCCGCTCAACGTCAGGAGCAAAAAAGGGGAAAGCAGCAACCATCTCATCAATTTTTCTCCTTATCGGGATCTCGCAGCTCCAGCATGATTCCCTCTTCAATCACCAGCGTGACATCCTTCGTCGCGCCAACCTCGATGACAGGCAATGCCTGTTTGGCGAGGTCGAGGTAGAACTTCTGGGTGTCCTTGAATGCGGAAGCCAGGCCGCTCCCGGCCCCGTATTGCAGGGCATCGCCGGTATTGATCGTCTGCGTTGTCCCAAGAGGACTTGTGCTGGTTATGGTGTTTTGGGCCGCGACATATTCCCCGAGCCCACCGAAAAATCCCGCGATCATGGACCTGGCGATCGCACTGCCCATCCTGCTGACGACTCTCCCCTTGAGGCCAATCTTGCCGTCCTGGTCTACGAGGAACCCTTTGATTTTCTGGTCGATGACCGACTGCCCTTCCCGGGTCAGGCAGGAAAGGGAAACCAGTCGCATGTGTGCTCGCTCGTCAGCGAGGTTCCCAAGCCCCTCCGCGATAACGAAGCACCCCTTGAGATCCGCTTTGACGCTGTTCGGCAATACCGCCAGGTCCTTGATTCGGAGCAACGCCGGGACTGGGCTCCCTTTTGCGGATTCCGAGGTCGGTGCGTCCAGGCCGGAAAGTAGGGTCGCCGCCATGAAGGAGGGAGGAAGATAGATCCTCTGACCATCCGCTTTTTTTTTATCCGCGACGATCTCCGACACCGGGGCCGAAATCATGCCGATGTCACCGACGGCGACAATCTCCTCGGGAGGAGGCGGCGCTGCGGATTGCGACGGCATCGCGGGATAAACCGTCCCTGGAGGAGGTGGCGGAGGGTATTTCAAGGTGTCTACCGTGGTCACTGGACGCTCCGTTGATGGAGGACCCGGACTGTTCTCCTGACCTTCTTTTTCCCTGTCCTGGTCCTTTTCCATCAAGGTGGCCAGTTGCCCCCGCAGCTCCTCCATCTGGCGGTCGCGTTTCGCCAGCTCTCTTTGTGATTGTTGGTACAGGGACTTCTGCAGCATGCCCGGCGATTGAATCAGAGATGTGGACTTCTCCTCGGTACGCGGATGCGGGACGGGTTTGGATCGCATTTGGTAACCACCCGCGCCCAGCAACAAGACCAGGGCGATCGTCCCGGCCAGAACGAACTTTCTCTTTCGTTCGGGAGCAAGGGTTTTCCAGGTTTCCTTAAGGGCCATCTGTCCCCTCCTCATTGACCGGCTGGAATACCGGCTTTTTACTTCCGGAGGCCTTGTCCACGGTCTGTTTGATCATTGGTGATGGAGAATCAGGGTCTCTTCGCTCCACAACAAAAACCCTGGAATGACTCCCATCGCTCAAGAGCAATTCATCCACCGCGACCGCCAGTGGCTGACTGGTCAATTCGGAGCGGAGAAATTCCTGCTCTGTCAGGCGGACCGGTTCCGTTCCGGATTTGAGAGAGACTCGATATTCGCGCACAGCGAGACCTTCGCCCTCAACGACGATTTCCCGGGTGAAGCTCATCCAGAGCACGGGGAAGAGATTTATCTGGCGGTTGACGACTCTGACCTCATAGCTCTCGGGGAGCTGGTCGGTGTAGGTCTGCCGGATCAGGGTGAGGATCTTTTTCTCCAACGGCATCCCGTTGAAGAGGGAGAGGTTTTGCTGGATTTTCTGTTTCTTCCCGCTTGATAGGCGAATGGTTTGCGCCGGGACTCTTTGAGGCATTCCAACCAGACTGTAGATATCTCCTCCGCAGACCACATAGAATTCGGAAGGAACTTCGGTGTAGATCATCTCCTCCCCTTTTTTGATGACCTGGAATTTGAGGAAGGCGTTGCCGTCGGTGATCTTCACCTTGACGCCTTTCTCCTGGCTGAACACCACATCCTTGATGCCATCTGGGCACACCAGGCGATTAACGTCGGTGTTTGATAGTCTCACCTTGGTTGTCACTTCCGGCAGGATGACCGTGGGCCAAACCTCAGAGATTCCCTTATCGGCATAAGCAAGGGTCAAGGACCCCGCCCATACGAGACCGCCCAAAATGGCGATTTGCATTCGATTCCAGCGCATTAATTCTTCCTCTCCGCAAAGTCATTGATCCAGAAACGGCCATCCCGGATTTGATAGGCGAGCCTGTAGACCAACTGTTTTTCATCCGTTTTCTGGTCTTGGACAAACATCTGCCGGGTTCCGGTGATGTCGAGGATTTTCTGCTCCGGGTGGTTGGTCATGTCCGCGATAAAGAAGACGCTCGACGCTCCGGCCGTCTCCACTGTGTCCGCTGCCTCATAGAGCTGCTCCTTCGCGCTTGCGAAGCGCTCCGGAGAGAACAGGGACAAGAGCTCTTCATATTGCTGTCTTACGGTTCCGGGGTTGTAGCTCAGGCCAAGCCCGGCGACATACCGTCCCATTTCACGCAAATAGGTCGTATCCGCCGAGGAACCGGATACCGACACCTTGTTCGGGTTGCCTACCGGGATCAGGATGGTGCGCTTCTGATCCAAAACAGAGAAGAGGAGCAAGCAGTTGAAGACCTGCAGCCCTCCGATCAGAAAAACGATCAGCCTTAACAAGCGCCGTTCCGCGAAGAGATTGCTGGTCTTCTGCACGAAGAGATCGAACTTCATTCGACGAACTCCTCTTCGAAAAAGGTCGGATAGCCGTGCAGCTTGGTCCAGCCGATCATGTAAAACATGTGCCGCAAAAATCCTCGTGGATAGCGGCGCTTCAACAGTCCATAGGTCACCGGGCCAGCAATCATTCCCAACCAGAAGATTCCTCCAAAAACCATGGCGAGCAGATACCCGATGACCATGATGGAAAGGTCATCCGGTTCAAACCAAAGGAGTTGGTAGGGGCTGGAAAGGTATTGGGGCATTTTCTTTTCCATGGGCTTCTCCAAAGAAGGGGGGGCGGGGACCCCCTTTCCTTTTCAGATCATCATTCCAAGGCTTGTGACGATTGTGTCTGCCTTGATGACCATGCCTCCAGCGGCGACTGTGAACGCGGCGGGGAGGTATGCGCCACGCGGCAGCATGGATGCCCCCCAGATCACGAGAGCCAGGCCGGCGATGAAGCCGATGGCTCCCTGGAGCATTTTCACAACCACAATGTCGTACATGGTGTAGGCGAATCCGGTCGTTGCCGGAGCGGTGATGGCCAGCACGGGGCCGGCGCAGAAAAGCAGTAGAAGAGTGAAGAGAAACACCTTTTTCATCGGAAAAACTCCTTCATTGTTTTGATGGTTGGTCGAGCAAGGCGGCGATTGCGGCGAGATCGGCACCCTTGATTGCGGTTCCGTCAACCCAGATGGTCGGTGTTCCCCGCACACCGAGCATTCCTCCGAGCTGCAGATGCTCGTCCAGGAGAGTTTCTTGGCAACCGTTCGCCAGTGGTGGTAAGGCCTCGCTATCCCATGCCCCGGCATAGACCTCTCGCATGGCCCTTTCTCTGTCATCACTGCACAGGATGTATCGAGCCTTGGGCGCAGCTTTCGGATGGAGTCCTGCGATTGGGTAAAAGAAAACATGCCGGGTCACGTCTGAACGATTCGCGAAAAATGCGTCGACCTTGCGGCAGAAAGGGCAATCCGGATCGGTGAACTCAATCACCTGGTGTGGGCCATTGCCGATGGTCAGCGATTTCTGGAGAGGGAGGCGCTTGATCTTTTCCGCGATGACCTGTTCACGGCGTTCAGCAGTGAGGCTGCGACCATCCTTGGTCCAGATTTCTCCGAAAACGAGGTGACCGGTCGGGCTGAAGTAAAAAATCTGATCACCCGCTGTTACCTCGAAGAGCCCGGGTATTGGCGTTGGACCAAACCCGTCAATAGTCGTATTGGGCAGAAGCTGGGAAAGCTGATCGACAGGATCTCCAGCCGGGTCTTCTGCGAGTGCGGGCTGAATTCCTAAAAACGCAGCCAGTATCAGACAAAGGGTAAATCTCATTTTTCCTCCTCGATGACGACCCTTCGGTTTTTACTCAGGTCCGTGGTGGACACAGGGCAGCACTCGCCCTTGCCTATGACGGTGGTGAGGGTGACCCCTCGACTTTGTAGATAATTGGCGACCGCTTCGGCTCTGCTCCGGGACAGCTTGTCGTTGTAAGCCTCTTTACCGATCGAGCAGGTATAGCCAGTGACTTTCACTTTGATGTTGTGTGGGATCTTGTTCAGAAGGTCTAAATCGTCCCTGTTTAAACTGGATGAATTAAGGCCGAAATTGACTGTCCATCCGGAATCGGGTGGCAATGCGGAGGCAGCGTGATGACTCTCCTCCTGGCGGATGAGAGCGGATAGTTGGACCGGCTTTAGGGCCTTCAGGTGAGCTTCTTCGCAGTTTTGGGTTATGACAAACCCATTGCTGGATTGGCTGGAAACAACTGGTCCGAAATCGACGGCCGTGACTTGACGACAGATCGAATCAGCCCAAGCACTGCTGGTAAGCAGAATTGCCAGGCAGATTGGCAGGAATTTTTTCACAGAGCCCTCCGGGAATTTGATCTCGTTCCCGGAATGGGGAGGGGGGGAAGATGTCTATGGACGGGGGGCTGGGTATAAAATCAAATGGCAGGCCGCTCAGAGAGCGTTCTTGTTGCGGATTTCCTCAGCGAACGTCTTTAGGGAGACATTCTCACCTGACAGATCATCGAAGGCAAATGGGTTGAGAAACTGTCGACCCCATAACAATCTGCGATCAGTTTCGTTGAGATCGGCCTTCTGGCAGACTTCATTCCAGCAATCACCAATCATCGTAAGCTGATGGCTGACAATCTCGCGGGCTTCATCTGGTGACAAGAGATATTGGTGTGCGGCGTCAAGACATGAGGAGACTCGGCTCATGCGATTGTCGCCGCCGATCAGCATGGCTTGGGTCGCCTCGTTTCCGCTGCGTCCTTGCGGGCAGATATCATACGCCGGGGTCAGGGAAAGGGTCTCGCCATTCCAGAAAGCCGCATGATTCCTGGCATGGTCGTCGGTGTTGCCGACGAGAATATTGAAGACGATACGGGCAAAGAGCTCCTTCAGCGTCGCCTGGGCCTCGGTGAATTTGTGCCGAACGATCTCAGCCAGATCCTGGTAGCTGGCGTAGCGGGCCATCATTTCATCTAGGCCCAGCAGGGTGAGGGCCGAAAGCATGGGGCGTCGTTGCCAGCCTTTTTCAGACCAGATGCGGTCAAAGCGCTCAATCAGCAAGACATCCTTTCCCAACGCCGAGGTCATATCCACCTCGGCGGCATGGAGCCCGCTCAGTTTAGCCAGACGCATGGCGATAAATTCAGCCTTGACGACACTGTAGAGATCGGTCGTCGAGGAAAATTTCGCGATATATTTCTTGTTCTGATGTTCGATAAGAGCCTTGGGACGTGCCCCGCCGATCGAGCTGCCATGATGCAGGGCCTCGTCAAGGTCTGCATTCAGGGGGACACCTTTTTCAACCCGCTCGGCGGAGCGCAGCAACTCCTCAAGGGAGGCGTTCACCGGGGATCGAGGTACATATTCGACCGGTGAAAGTTGAAAATCGAGTGCTCCGATACGATCGGAACCGGATTCGAGCAGATAGGTCAGTTCGTCAAGTTGAGAGACATCCGCGTTTTTCCCTTTGCGACCGAGCAACCGGTTCAGCAGCACCCGACGACCCCAGGCGTCCGGGGCTCCATCACGGATGCAACCGGGGATGGTCAGCCCCTTCGGCAGTGGAAGCGCCCCTGGTCGCAAAGGGAGTTCACGGTCATAGATGGAGATGGCGTTGTCTCGTTCGAGATAACTTTTGCCGTAGTTGAAAACCAGCGTGTCCCCTTCCGCCGTCAGTTTTCCGGCGACGACCGGCTCGATTTCGCCCGGCAGCCAGATCCAGACGTAGGCTTCGGTGTATTTTTCTGGCTTAGAATTCATCGTCGACCGGTTTTCTGCTGGGGTGAATATGCTTGGGAAGCAGGGCGATCCGCTCGTCGGCCTCAAGGATTCGCCCTCTTAGTGTTTCGCTATCCGCATCAAAAAGTTTGATCCCGACAAGGGTCGCGACTTCAAAGACCAGCCCGATCTTGCAGGCCATGTCACCTTTTTCAATCCGCTGCAGGGTCGCCCTGGCAATCCCGGCACGCTCAGCAAGCTCGGTTTCAGACCAGCGCCGTTGCTTGCGTCCAAGCTGGATCTGCTTGCCGAGCAGCTTGACAGCTTCCATGGTGTATTTCGAAAAAGGCCGTGCCTGAGTCATCGCTTTTCTCAATCCCGGTTTCTGGTGACAGCCGTTCAATCCTGCATTTCCTCTGTAAGACTATGCTGGATGGAGATCGTACTGTCAAGAAAAATGACTCATATAGAAGGCTTATTGAATGAATATGGCCTATATATGAGTCATTAATTGCAGTCTCATTCAAATTTGAAGATGTCGTCCAGATTGGTTTTCACCTTTTCGATGGACGCGGGCGGATTTTCTGCCGGGACGACCTCTTTGGGCGCGGGAGTTGGTGCCCGCTGCTTTTTCAAAGCGAGATAGGAGGCAAGTTGCTCCTGCCCTTGGGGTGTAGACAAAAAATGCCGCAACGCTTCAACGATAAAAGCGGATTGCTTCCTTGTCTTGCGCAATGCGTCCAGGGCCTTGATGACATTTGGATCGTGAACCGTCAACCTCAGCATCCGGTTTGCCATGCTGCTCCTCCTGGTTACCCATCGGCCAACGCGAAGCCCGCCGCATTGGCGAATTCAGGTTCCGGCAGGATTTTGATATTGACCCTGTTTGAGGAGATGGTGTCACGAATCAGGGTGGCACCACCGCCAAAGACCAGAACGTTGTCAAAGGCCGCTTTCAATCCTAGGTGTGCCTGGAGTTCGCCGTTGATGTCTCTCAGCACATCCTCGATGTAGGCTTTAGCCGCCGTTTCAATCTCCTTGCTGATGTCGTGCCGCTCGAATCCATATTGGATGTAGCCGTGTTCGATCAGATAGCTGACCTCGACCGGCGTGAAAGTGCGAGAGGGGGCAAGCTCCCTGATGTTCGGCAGCAGCAGCTGGATGGCCATCTGGTGAACCCCTCGTTTGTAAAAAGTGTCACCGTAGATGATATTCCTGTTTCCTGCCGCGAATAACGTGAAAATGACGGTATTGAATCCGATGTCCACAGCCAGAACGTTTCCATTGGTGCCGGGGTTCTGGTCAAGGAAGAGTCGAACTCCGCCGAGGCCCTGGGGCAGGACTCGAACATCCGGCCAGCCACTGCCATTCAGAACTTTGGTCAAGGTACTAACGACGCCGGCCGGGCGGTCCTTTTCTGCTGCCCAGGCTCCGTAGGGCAGGCCCACGATGAGGGGTGTCTCCTTGGGAACCTTGCCGGCATTGAACGCTGCATCGACGAAGGTGGGATAGAAGTGCACCAGATCCTCCACGGTTTTCAGGTAACTGGAGCCGGCTGTCATGAGGGCGTCATCACCAACAAGGATTTGGCCATCGTGGGTACGACGATAGGCGGAGATGATCCGGCCTCTCTTTTCTCCATACACCCATTTCAGGGCAGAAAAACCAAGATCGCAGACAAAGACCATTTTGTTTCCCCTTTCGCTTACGGTTTTGTTTACTTCGCTGAGGATTGTTTACTTTTTTGTCACCTAATTGGTTTACCTGTGCCCTTTTTGCCGACAAAAATGTAAACGTTGCCAAAATTGTTTACTTGGCTCTGTCTGGATATTGGGGAATGGGGGAATGTCCCGCCAGCCAACGTTCCGGGGAGGGGATCTCTTTTCACGACAACAGGAAGCGGAAATTCCAGACGGAATAACTACCTTTATTATTTTCAGCGATTTCCAGAGTTGTTATTCAGCATTTTCCAGACAATCCACCTTTTTTCTGGGATCGAGGCGGCGTCCCCGCCTGATGTCGTAAGCAATCTCCCTGACCTTGGTCACCTGCTCCTCGGTCAAGGGCGCATTCAAATAGTGCTTCACTTTTCCGATGATGTCCTTGACCAGGATTCTCTCGCCCTGTTTGGCGTTCAGGTAACACGACAAGGCATACCGTTCTGGTCCTGACAGGTCCGGCGTCAGGCAAAGCTTCCGTCTTGAAGCCATAGACAGGGAGGACATCATGCTGCGGATATACCAAACTTTTCCCCAGATCTGGGCTAGAATGGCTACTCCCCTGAGATCGGCATCCGATACTGGATCACCGATGATCCCGTCCTTTTTCAGTCGATAGAGGACTCTCTGCGGCAAATTAACCAGGTGTGCTGCGTCTTTGATCGGCGTCTCGCACATGGGGTGCTCTTACCTTTCTCCCCGGCGAATCAAGGAACTCAAGGAGCTCCCGCACGATGACCTCAACCTGGTTTTTGCCGGCATGGGTCATAACTGCTCGCTCGTAGGCTAGGGTTAATAGTTTTCCTATCTTCGGTCCGATTTGAAATGGAGCCAGCTTGGTTGCCTCAACGGCTACCATCTCAAGGACATTTCTCTTGTACTGGATGTCGCCGCCACTGGTTTCGTTAAAGCCCAGCAGCCAGTTGGGTTCGACACCTTCAAGCTCACAAAGCTTGGCGAGAAACGCTGCGTCTGGTTTTCTTCTGTCCGACTCGTAATTCATCAAGGTGTTGGGGCAGATACCATAACTTTCGACAAAATTAGCGATGGTCCTATCTCCCCGCACCATGCGGATTCTTTTTCCAAGGGTCACGAAATTCCTCCAAAACACCCAGAATGCTCCTGGTGTGAAAATCAGGCAGCCAAGCACGAACGACTTCTCGCGAGAGGGTGTGTCCCAGGCGAAAAGTCTGACCAGAAGCGGCCAGGTCCGTCTCTGCACCCAGGTGAAGAAATTTGCCTGGCTGCGGCCAACAGGCTCGGGAAAGAGCCGAACTTTCTGGTTGCAGCGATGCCGAGGGTCTCCCGGGGGCGAATCTCGCTAAAGCAAAGGCCCCGAACCTCGCGGCAATTGATTTCTTCTAGCAGGCTGTTGAAAAACTATTTGCCTAAGCCGTTGATTTTACTAGGCCAAGCAACCTGATTTTGCTATAATTTCGCGCATAAACAGTCGATTTTGCTGGAGAAACTATTATGCGCGGTGAAGATCCGAATCAGCAGGCCATGTTCAGCTATATTTCCCCGGAAGCCAGGGTCCCCAAGGATCACCCCTTGCGGCCGATCCGGGCCATGGTCGATAGCGCGCTGGATGACCTCGCACCGTTGTTCCGCCAGATGTATTCTCACACCGGTCGGCCGTCGATTCCGCCGGAGCAACTGCTGCGCGCCTCGTTGCTGCAAGTGCTCTATTCCATCCGCAGCGAGCGGATGCTGGTTGAGCAACTGGATTACAACCTGTTGTTTCGTTGGTTCGTCGGGCTGTCCATGGACGAGAAGATCTGGAACCATTCGACCTTCTCCAAGAACCGTGAGCGCCTGATGCAATTTGAAGTGGCGACCGCCTTCTTCCAGGCCACCAAGGGGCTGGCGGAACGGGCCGGACTGATGTCGAAAGACCACTTCACCGTGGATGGAACCTTGATCGAAGCCTGGGCCTCCATGAAGAGCTTCCGCCCCAAGGATGACCGGGACCAAGACCCGCCCACTACCGGTGGTCGCAACCCCGAGGTCGATTTCAAGGGGCAGAAGCGCAAGAACGATACACATCAGTCGACCACCGACCCGGATGCCCGCCTGCTCAAAAAGGGCAAAGGCAAGGAGTCCAAGCTCTGCTTCATGGGACACGCCCTGATGGAGAACCGAAACGGCCTGGTGGTCGACAGCCGTTTAACCGAAGCCAATGGGAGCGCCGAATGGAGCGCCGCCCTGGATATGATCGAAAACCTGCCGGGAGCGCACCAGATCACCGTTGGGGGCGACAAGGGCTACGATGTGCCGGTCTTCGTCGATGGTCTACGAGGGTTGCTGGCCACGCCGCATGTGGCCCAAAAGGACAAGGGCACCGTGATTGACGGCCGCACCACCCGCCATGACGGTTACCAGGTCAGCCAGCGCATTCGCAAGCGGGTTGAAGAAATCTTCGGCTGGCTGAAAACCGTTGGATGCCTGCGCAAAACGCGCCATCGAGGACTTGACCTGGTCGGTTGGATCTTCGAGTTCGCCATGAGTGCATACAATTTGATCCGAATGCGAAATCTGATCTGGGCAACCTAGCCGATAGGGGCAAAATGTTGCCACTTGCGGCCAGAAAAACGGCCTTAACGGGCATCCGAACAAGGGCATTCGCTCCGGGGCCAACGAAACACAGATTGTCAAAGATCAAAAAAATCGCTTGCGGGAGCAATGGGCCGACTCCCGGCTAGTTTTTCAACGGCCTGCTAAAGCCATCACGTTCTCGGTCTGCCGCCCAATAGTGCTCTCGGCTTTTTTCCGCAGGCGAAGATCGGAGGGAATACTGCCAGCCTTCCTTGCGGAGCGCGGTCGCGCATTCGCTTCCTCTTGACCTCCCGAATCGTTTTGGGAATTCGGGCAGTCTCGTCGAATTTTCAGATCTTTCTCCATGTCCTCACTGGGAATAGAGTTGGCCTCTTCCATGGGGATGGGACATGCCGCCGGTTGAGATACCCTGTCTTCTTGATGAAGCTGCTGCTTGATAATTTCACCGTCAACGAGATGAAGGCTTAACTCGCCCTGCTCAACCAGGGCTGACAGTCGGCTGCAAACGCGATTCAGGGCTTGACGAATATTTGCGGGGGAGCAGTCCAAATGCCTCGCGGCCTCCCGAATTTTCATTGGGCCGTCATGAATTCCAAGGAGAAGTTCGAGAACCCGTTCTTCCACCGGGGTCAGATAGTGCTGGATCAGGGGGTAGACCTTGTCAATGTCGATGCTGGACAATGATTCAGCATTGTCGTCCTTGGTTGCCTGGTCGAATTCATCCCTGGAAAAATCAGTCCAGTCGCAAAAGGTGGATGGGGGCGAGGGAGACCCCGCGTTTCGTTTCGAACCCGGGTTCGGAGTGACATCAGAGACCTTGCCCTTGAACAATATCCAAAAGCACGCCGGGAAAGGGATCTGTCGGTCAGCGGACACATTGACGGCTTCCAGTGCCGCTTCATAAGCATCCTGGAGAAAGTCCTCTTGGTCGTAGGGCGCAAACGGAAGGTATTTTCTCGTATGCCCCTGTATCTGTTTCGCATTCTGGTCAACCCAGAGAATGGCGTCTTCAGGCGAAAAGATCTGCATGATTCCCCCTATTGGTTAATAAAAGGTTAAAAGAGGTTAGCGCCCTCAGTTTTCAGGCTTAACACTCCGAATTTATTGTTGATTCAAGTTGTCCACAGTGAGTCATTCAGCGATAGTTCCGTGAGTCTTACAGCGATAATTGCGTGCGTCATTCAGCGTTACCCCGTGAGTCAATCAGCGATAAGTTGTGAGTCATCCAGCGATAGTCCGTGAGTCCTTCAGCGATACCCTCATCTCTTGCGGATGACAGCGACCAGGTCCGATTCGATTCCCCAGTTTTCAAGGAATCCAACGGCAACCAGGGCGTTCAGCGCCTTCTTGAGTTCCCTTCTGAAAAACCTCAGCTCGCATTCACTTGCGCAGAGCTTCTGCAGCGTCTCGACTTTGACCGGATAGGGTTCCCTGTGGCTGGACCAGTAACTGTGGAGCTTCGTGGCGATTCCTTCCGGAAGGGCTTTCCGCTGCTCCAGGTCGATCAACGTGAAGGCCCCATCGGCAAACAGGAGGCTCATGACTTTCGAGACACGAACCTCCCATTCCGCTAGAGGTGACTGTTTCTCCGGGTCCCACATCGCGATGTAATCGATGAGGCTTGTCACCACCGTCTGGTGAAGCCGATTGGAGGTGATTTGCACGGCGGTGGCCTTCATGCGTAACAAGCAGGTTTTGAGATGCTGGTATCCCCAGTTGTTGACCCGCCAGCCGATCGCCTTCAGGAAAGAATAGGGTGTGAAATAAATAGGCTCCCCAAGCGGTTTACCTTTGGCGAGCTGCAGAAGCCGCATCCAAACCAGTTCGTCGTCCTGGCGTAACTCTTCGCCGAGGTAGAGGATGCTTCCCCCTCCGGTGACGATGATTTCAGCTTGTTTGAGATAAACCCTGCGTCGGTTGCGGTTTCGGGCTGTGAACAGGGCGGAGCGAACAATTTCATTTGGGGAGGCCCCTTTTGTAGGGCTCCAATCCGGCAGATTTTTGGGGCTCGCTTCGATCGACTCCCTGAATCGTTCCAGCACTTCCATCAATTCAGGGTGGAGTTTGGCCGGGTTAGCCAATCCGTCTCCCCCCACGATTTTGTGGTTTTCCGCAGGATCTCCCGTCACGCTTTGGCCTCGATGCAACCTTCATCGGCGCATTCGGTCCCTTGTTCGTTGCGCACCAAGGCATCCGCAAACATCTTCATGATTCTGGAGTGTTTGGCATGAGCAAGCGCAGGGGAGGTCTCCCGAAACTCAAAAGAAACTTTCGAGACACAAAATTTTGTGGTATTTGTTGTCTTTCTACTCATTTTTTGTGGGCTGCATGTATTTCGATGGTGGTTACGGTCCGTCATCGACACAAGAGAGAAAACAGAACCATGAAATTGTTCACGATCCCTCGTTTGTGTTTTATTGCACACAATCGAATATGTCAAGACAAAAATTTATTCTTAAACACACATTTGTGGAGGAACCTTTGGGAAGCGTAGGGGAGCGGATTAGAGAACTGCGCGGAGAAATGCAGCAGGCGGAGCTGGCGGACAAGCTTGGAATCCACAAAAACACAATGGCGAATTACGAACGGGGAGAACGCTTTCCGGACGTAAATATTCTTTTGAAAATTTTGGAGGTGTTTCCGGAGACGAATCCGGCGTGGTTGTTGACCGGCGAAGGCTCGAAAATCAAATCAGAGCCTGTTCAGGAGGGGTTTGTGATGTTTCCACGTTATGAAATTGAGGCCGGCGCAGGTCCGGGCCGAAACGTTCAAAGTGAACAAATTGTCGACTTTGTGTCTTTCAAGGAAGAGTGGGTTCAGAACTTCCTGCGGGTTCCCCGAAAGGATTTGGCCCTGCTGTCAGTCAAAGGCGACAGCATGAATCCAACTCTGAACGACGGAGACATGATTCTGGTCGATCTGCGAGCCGATCGTCTCGAAGACAGCGCCATCTACGTCCTGGAATTCGAGGATGCACTCCTGGTGAAGCGCATCCAGCGCAAGCTTGATGGCTCCATTGTTATCAAAAGCGATAACCAACTCTACGAGCCTGAAATTCTCAAGAAGGACCAGGCAGGGGGGCTGAAGATCGTTGGCCGTGTCGTTTGGAGCGGGCGACGGATGTAGGTGGGCTCATCGTGGGTCTCAGGATTTTTGGAAGATGTTTGTATGAATCAATCAATGCAGGTTGGAATTTGGATCAGGGTTTCTACTGAAGACCAGGCCCGTGGGGAATCTCCAAGGAACCACGAAGCCAGGGCCAGGATGTATGCCGAACTGAAAGGGTGGACAGTCGTAGAAACCTATGACCTGTCCGGGGTTTCCGGCAAGTCCGTCTCTGAGCATCCCGAGGCCCAGCGCATGTTTGCCGATGTTGTTTCTGGCAAAATCGGAGGCCTCATCTTCTCGAAATTGGCCCGCCTCGCGCGAAACACCAAAGAGCTGCTCGAATTTTCAGAATTCTTTCAAAAGTACAACGCCAACCTGATCAGCCTTGAGGAGAGCCTGGACACCTCAACTCCTGCGGGCCGGCTTTTATATACCGTCATCGGGGCGCTCGCCCAATGGGAGCGGGAGGAGATTTCCGCCCGGGTCGCGGCGTCTATTCCGATTCGTGCCCGGCAGGGCAAGCCAACTGGTGGCAAGGGTGCCTTTGGCTACATGTGGAAAGATCGTCAATTTGTACCAAATCCCAAAGAAGCTCCCACGATCAGGCGGGCCTATGAACTCTACCTTGAGACCGGCAAGCTCCTGACCACGTGCCAGAAGCTGAATGAAGAGGGCTTCAGAACCAGGAAAGGGATTTTCAGGCCCGTCACGTTAAAGCGCTTCCTTCAGGACACGGTCTACAAAGGACTCAGAAGAGCCAATTACAGCAAGAGCAAGGGCAATAAAAAATCCTGGGTTCTCAAACCGGAAGAGGATTGGGTCTTTACAGAGGTGGAGCCGATTGTCGATGAGGACATCTGGGAGAAGGCCAATGCGCTTCTGACCAAAAACGCCGAGCCTTTTCAGAAAAGGGTCCCGAAGGAAGGGAAGTACCTATTCAGCGGTCTTCTTCAGTGTCAATGTGGCACCAAATTGTATGTGGCCCCTTACTCTGGGATGAAGGTGCCACGCTACAGATGCCGAGAGTGCTGCTTCAAGCTCAACGAAGATGTGCTTGAAGAACATTTTCTGAAAGCCCTCAAAACCATGATCGTGAAGCCGGGGGAACTGAAAGCTGTTTCAGACTTTGAGGCGGAGAGACAAGCGAAGGAAGAGCGGCTGGAATTGCTAAAAAGAGAGCTCAAGTCAGTGGATGTGAAAATTGACACGCTGCTCGACTTGATTGGTGATCAAACGATCGATCGTGGGAACTTCTCGGAACGCTTTATGCCGCTGAAAGAGCGGAAGGAGCAGATCCTCGCTGAGATCCCGCGCCTGCAGGCAGAGATCGACTTTGCGAAGGCGAACAACATCGCCAAAGACTTCTTGCTTGAGAGGGCAACGAACTTTGCTTCGATGTGGCCGATCCTGAACGACGACGAGAAGAGAAGGCTTGTTGGGGATCTGGTTGACAAGGTTGAAATCGGGGATGACAGCCTCCATTTTGTCTTTTCTTATAGCCCCTCCTTAATGCTACTTGAAAAAGATAAACAAACCCCCAGGGGTTCATGGCGGCGACAAGCATGAAGCTGGCGGGGAAGGTGAGGCTCATCGCCGCGCGACTGATCGCCACCTGGCCGTCTTCGAGGGGCTGGCGCAGCATTTCCAGGACGTTCTTCTTGAATTCGGGAAGTTCGTCGAGGAAGAGGACACCGTTGTGGGCGAGGGAGACTTCGCCGGGTTTGGGGATGGTGCCGCCGCCGATCAGGCCGGCGTCGGAGATGGTGTGGTGGGGAGAACGAAAGGGACGGGCGGCGACCAGGGCGGTGCGGTCGGCGAGGAGCCCGGCGACGGAGTGGATTTTGGTCGTCTCCAGGGCTTCGTCAAAGGCTTGGGCCGGCAAAATTCCCGGCACGCGGCGGGCGAGCATAGTCTTGCCGCTGCCGGGCGGACCGACCATCAGCAGGTTATGGGCGCCGGCTGCGGCGACCTCGAGGGCGCGCTTGACGTGCTGCTGGCCGCGCACCTCGGCGAAGTCCTCATGCTCGCAGCGGGCGGCGGCGAAGAGGTCGAGCACCTCGACCCGGCAAGGTTCCAGCTCCCGCTCGCTGGAGAGAAAGGCGACCACCTCGCCGAGGTCGCGGACACCGTAGACGGGGAGGCCGTCGACGATGGCCCCTTCCGGGGCGTTGTCGAGGGGGAGAATCAGCCCGTCGATCCCCCAGCGGCGGGCGGCGACGGCGATCGGCAGGGTGCCGCGCACCGGCTTGACGCGGCCGTCGAGGGAGAGTTCGCCGAGGTAGAGGTAGCGCCCCGGGCGGGGTTTGCGGATGGCGCCGCTGGCGATCAGCAGGCCGATTGCCATTGGCAGGTCGAAGGCGGTGCCGTCCTTGCGGATGTCGGCCGGGGCGAGGTTGATGGTAATGCGGCGGGCCGGGAAGTCGTAGCCGGAGTTCTTGATTGCCGACTTGACGCGGTCCTTGCTCTCCTTGACCGCCCCTTCGGGGAGGCCGACGGTGGCGAACTGGGGCAGGCCCTGGGCGATGTCAACCTCGACGTCGACGGCATAGGCATCGATACCGAGGAGCGCCCCGGAAAGAATGGTAGCCAGCATAGGTTCCCCCTCCTGCTGTGGCCGCAGCGTGCGGCTGTCCCGGCAGTTCTAACAAAAAAAACAGGGACTGGCAAGCTGCGGAGCGGTCGATCACAGCCTGTCGCTGGCAGCCGGACGTCAAGCGGAAAAATTGCTGCTATGCTCCTAAGGAATCGAAGGCCAGCGGATATGTCCCAACAGCGGCGGCGCGTGACCTGATCACGACCAGACCGGGAGCAAAGCGATGATCGTAGGCATCCTGAAAGAGATCAAGAGCGAGGAGAACCGGGTCAGCATGACCCCGGCCGGGGTCGAGGTGATGAAGGGGCAGGGGCACCAGGTATTGGTCGAACAAGGTGCCGGCGTCGGCAGCGGCTTTGCCGACGCGGCTTACCGGGAGGCCGGCGCCGAAATCGCCCCGGGGCCGGAGGAGGTCTTCGCCCGCGCCGGGATGGTGATGCATGTCAAGGAGCCGCAGCCGGCGGAGTACGACCTGATCCGGCCGGGGCAGGTGATCTTCACCTACTTTCACTTTGCCGCTTCCGAGCCCCTGACCGCGGCGATGCTCAGGACCGGGGCGACCTGCATCGCCTATGAAACGATTGAGCAGGCGGACGGGAGCCTGCCGCTGCTGATGCCGATGAGTGAAGTGGCGGGGCGGATGGCGGCGCAGCAGGGGGCGAAGTACCTCGAGCGCGCCCAGGGCGGGCGTGGCATCCTGCTCGGCGGAGTCCCCGGCGTCGCACCGGCGACGGTGCTGATTCTCGGCGGCGGCGTGGTCGGTACCCACGCGGCGCAGATGGCCTGCGGCCTCGGCTCCAGGGTCTACCTGCTAGACCTGAATCTCGATCGCTTGCGGCACCTGGCGGAGGTGATGCCGAAGAACTGTTTTCCGCTGATGTCGTCGCCGGCGACGATCCGGGAACTGGTGCAGGAGGCGGACGTGGTGATTGGGGCGGTCCTGTTGCACGGGGCGAAGGCGCCGAAGTTGGTGAGCCGGGAGATGCTGAAAACGATGAAGCCGGGGGCGGTGCTGGTCGATGTCGCCATCGATCAGGGGGGGTGCTTCGAGACCTCGCGACCGACCACCCACAAGTCGCCGATTTATGAGGTGGACGGGGTGGTCCATTACTGCGTGGCGAATATGCCGGGGGCGGTGCCGCTGACCTCGACCGTGGCGCTGACCAACGCCACTCTCCCCTATGCCGTGCGGATTGCCACCCAGGGCTGGAAACGGGTCGCGCGCCAGGATGCCGGCATCAGGGCCGGGTTCAACGTCGTCAACGGCCTGGTCACCTACCGGGGGGTGGCCGAGGCCTTCGCCCTCGACTATGTCCCGGTCGAGGAGGCGCTGAAGTCGTTTACCTGATCAGGCTTCGAGGTCGTCGAGGTATTTTTCGGCCATGATCGCCGCCACCGCGCCGTCGCCGACGGCGGTGGCGATCTGCTTGAGCATCTTCTTGCGGACGTCGCCGGCCGCGAAGACGCCGGGCATCGAGGTGCGGCAGTCGGCGTCGGTGAGGATGTAGCCGTCGGCATCGAGCTGCAGGACATCGGCCAGAAAGTGGGCTTTCGGGGTCACGCCGACGGCGATGAAAAGGCCTTCGATGGCGAGGGTTTCCGCCGCGCTGCCGTCGGGATGGCTGAGCAGGGCCTGCTTGAGGCCGGAAGCATCCCCTTCGACCTTCTGCACATTGCGCTCCCAGAGGATCTCGATCTTGGGGTTGGCGGCGAGACGCTCCTGCAGCACCTTGGTGGCCCGCAGCTCGCGGCGGCGATGGATGATAGAGACCTTGCTGGCAAAACGGGTCAGAAAGAGCGCCTCTTCGGCGGCAGTGTCGCCACCTCCGACGATCGCCACCGGCACGTTGCGAAAGAAGGCGCCGTCGCAGGTGGCGCAGTAGGAGACGCCGCGGCCGGTCAGTTCCTGTTCGCCGGGGATGCCGAGTTTGCGCGGTTCGGCGCCGGTGGTGATGATCACGCTGCGCGCCCGGAGCGGCTCCCCATCAATGGTCACCAGCTTTACGGCGCCCTGGTCGACGAGGTTTTCGACCTCGCCGGTGCGCACCTCGAGGCCGAACTCCTGGCAATGCTCCTGGAAGCGCAGCATCAGGTCGGGGCCGTCGATGCCGCCGGGAAAGCCGGGATAGTTCTCGACCTTGGTGGTGGTCATCACCTGGCCGCCCATGATCATCCGCTCGACCAGCAGCGTGTGCAGCTTGGCCCGGGAGGTGTAGAGCCCCGCGGTCAGCCCGGCCGGGCCACCGCCAATGATGACGACGTCGTAACACTCCTGACTCATGATCAACTCCTTGGGTCGATGGAAGGGCCAAACCATAGCACAGCCGCCGGCAAAATAAAACCGCGTCGTGCCTCTCCTCCGTGCGGCTGTCGCCTTGATTTCCCCGGGCAGCCGGCCTAGAATAGGGGCCAGCCCGCACCTCACCATCCCCCGCTGAAAGGACCTCCCCCGGATGGCCGCTTCCGAGCACCTCGACCAGAGCATCAGCCGCGGTTTCCTCTTTGCCATCGCCCTGACCGCGGTGACCCTGGTGGCCGAGGTGATCGGCGGCTTCTGGACCAATTCGCTGGCGCTCCTCTCCGATGCCGCCCATGTCTTCATGGACCTGCTGGCGCTGGTCCTGTCGCTGGCGGCCATCTACCTTGCCGGCAAGCCGGCGAGCGATCGCCGCACCTACGGCTGGCACCGCGCCGAAATCTTCGCCTCCCTCATCAATGGCGCCACCCTGATCCTGATCGCCGGCGGCATTCTGAAGGAATCCTGGCTCCGTTTCCAGCACCCGGAGGCGGTGAAGAGCAAGGAGATGTTCATCATCGCGACCATTGGCCTGGTGATGAACCTGGTGGCGGCGACGCGTCTGCATGGCCACAGCCACGACGACCTCAATGTGCGCAGCGCCTTTCTCCACGTGATCGGCGATGCCATCGCCTCGGTCGGGGTAATCCTCGGCGGCCTGGTGATGCTCTACACCGGCTGGTACGTGGTCGATGCCCTGATTTCCGCGGCGATCGCCCTGATCATCGGCTGGGGGTCGATCCGCCTGCTGCGGGAGGCGGGGCATATCCTCCTGGAAGGGGTGCCGGCCCATGTCGAGGTCGACGACGTGGTCGCCAAGATGCGGGCCGTGGAGGGGGTCAACGACATTCACCACCTCCACGTCTGGTCGATCTGCTCCCACATCTCGGCGCTCTCCGCCCATATCGACATTGAACCGGATTTTCGCCTGCGCCAGGGGGAAATCATCGGCACCATCGAACAGATGCTGGAGCATGATTACCACATCACCCACACCACCCTGCAGGGGGAGTGTTCCCGCTGCCTCACCGGCCCGGTCATCCAGCAGCTGCAGCATCGGCAGCGGCACGATCATCACCACGATCATGGCGGCCATGACCATGACCACCTCCATTGAGCCCTGACGATGAGTAAATCCCTGAAGTTTCTCCTCTGGGCCCTGGTCTTTTTCGGCCTGCTGCTGGCAACGGACCAGCTGCTGCTGCGGGTGCCGATGGAGCAGCCGGCCCTCGCCTCAGTGCGCTCTTTCTATCTCGATTTCCGGGGCCGCCTGCTGCGGCTTGCCGGCCACGCGCCGCCGGCGACCATCGACCAGCTGATCGATCAGGCGGTGCAGCACCCGGCCCCCGTCACCCCCCCGGCCCGGCCGGCAACCACGTCGCAGCCAGCGGCGCCGGCTCAGGGCAAACCGGAGGCCGCTGCCACACCGCGCTACCTCTGGGTCGATGCTGCCGGCGACCTGCAGTTTGCCGATCGTCGCGAGGATATCCCGGAGCGCTACCGCGGCGAAGCCCGGCCGCTGGAGCGCTGAAACAAAACCGGCAGGCCGCATGGCCTGCCGGTTCACATGGTACGGGTGCGAAGGATTTCAGGGGAGGGTGCCGTAGATTTCCGGGCGGCGGTCCTTGAAGCACTGAATCTGGGCACGGTAGGTGGCCATTTCGGCGAAGTCGAAGAGGGCGCAGAGTTCGGCCGCGCTTTCGCCGGCCTCGGCCAGGATTTCGCCGCGGGCTGACAGGAGCAGGCTCATACCGAAGAAGTCAAGCTTCCCCTGGATTCCGCAGCAATTGGCGGCGGCGACAAAGAGCTGATTCTCGATCGCCCGCGCCCGCAACAGGGTGCGCCAGTGCTCCTGACGGGGTTTCGGCCACTCGGCGGGGATACAGAGGATTTCGGCCCCTTCGAGAGCGAGCTTGCGGAAGAATTCCGGGAAACGCAGGTCGTAGCAGATCGCCACCCCGAGGCGGCCGACGGAGGTCGGTACCACCTTCAGCTGGTCGCCGGCGGCGAGGAAACGGTCTTCGCCCATGGTGGAGAAGAGATGCAGCTTGCGGTAGCTGGCAAGATCGACTCCGCGATCGATGACGTAGGCGGTGTTGTAAATCCTGCCGTCGCTCTTTTCCGGCAGGCTGCCGACGATGACCATGCCGTGGCGGGCGGAAAATTCACGCAGCGCCGCGCGGACCCGGGGGGTCTCTTCCGCCAGTTGGGAAAGGCGTTTGTAGTCGTAGCCACTGCTCCACATTTCCGGCAGGACTGCCAGTTGGGCGCCGCGGGCCTGGACCCGTTCCAGCCCGGCCAGGGCTTTGCCGAGATTGGCCTCCACCCCCCCGAGGGTGATGTTGAATTGAACGGCCGCCGCACAGATTTTGCGATTCATGGAAAAATGCCTCCCGTAAAAACATGGTTTTAAAAAATTCACGTGGCCGGAGCGGCCCCGTGAAGGTCTCATTATAGGGCTGTTGCCTTGACAGTACAAGGGCCCTTGGCCGTCCGCTTTCCCTTGACACTGTCAAGAGGCCGATGGTAAAAAACAAGGCGTTCTATTGTTTTGGCCCTAGGCTATCCGGTCGTCGACCCGGGCAGGTCCGACCGGATTTTAACATGCCCGCGACCCGCATGGCGAGCCCGCTGGCGGAGAAAAGGTGGGAGTTGTGAAGAGCTTTCTTCTGACAATGGTGCTGCTGCTGGCGAGCGGCGTGCCGGCACTGGCGAGCGGTGGCGGCGAGGTGGCCAACCTGACCGGTACCGCTTACGGGATCTTCGGGCTGATTCTTTTCGTCGCGGCCTACTCGCTGGTCATTCTCGAGGAGAAGCTGCACCTGCGCAAGAGTAAGCCGGTTATTCTCGCTGCCGGGATTATCTGGGTCCTGGTCGCCCTCGCCTATGCGGCGATGGGCGACACCCATACGCCCCATGCAGCGATCCTCGGCAACCTCACCGAGTATGCCGAACTCTTCCTCTTCCTGCTGGCGGCGATGACCTACATCAACGCCCTGGAGGAGCGCAATGTCTTTCGCGCCCTGCGCTCCTGGCTGGTCAACAAGGGCTTCACCCTGCGCACCGTCTTCTGGGTCACCGGCTTTCTCGCCTTCATCATCTCCCCGGTCGCCGACAACCTGACCACCGCTCTTCTGATGGGAGCGGTGGCGATGGCGGTGGGGGGGAGCAACCGCGCCTTCGTCATCGTCGCCTGCATCAATATCGTCGTCGGCGCCAACGCCGGTGGTGCCTTCTCCCCCTTTGGCGACATCACCACGCTGATGGTCTGGCAGAAGGGGAAGGTCGATTTCATCGAATTCTTCGCCATCTTCTTCCCCTCCCTGGTCAACTGGCTGATTCCGGCGGCGATCATGAGCTTCGCCGTCCCCAAGGAGAAGCCCGAGGCGATGGACGAGACGGTGCATATGAAGATCGGCGCCCGGCGCATCATGTTCCTCTTCCTGCTGACGATCGCCACCGCCGTCTCTTTTCACAACTTCCTGCACCTGCCGCCGGCCGTCGGCATGATGCTCGGTCTCGGTTACCTCTCCTTTTTCGCCTACTACCTGAAGAAACTGGAACATCGTCTGCTCAGCGGCGACAGCCCCCTCGACGTCACCGGTCATGCCCACATGCCGGTGGCCGGCTTCGACCTCTTTCGCAAGATTGCCAAGGCCGAATGGGACACCCTCCTCTTCTTCTACGGCGTCATCCTCTGCGTCGGAGGGCTCGGTCAGTTCGGCTACCTCGCCTATGTCTCCAATTTCGCCTATAACGGGCTGGGGCACACCACCGCCAACGTCCTGGTTGGCCTCCTCTCGGCAATCGTCGACAACATCCCGGTGATGTTCGCGGTCCTCACCATGGACCCGCACATGTCCCACGGCCAGTGGCTGCTGGTGACCCTCACCGCCGGCGTTGGGGGCAGCCTGCTCTCCATCGGTTCGGCCGCCGGGGTCGCCCTGATGGGCTCGGCTCGCGGGATTTACACCTTTGGCAACCACCTGAAGTGGACCTGGGCGGTGGCGCTCGGTTATGCGGCGAGCATCCTCGTCCACCTCTGGCTCAACGCCAGTCACTTTACCGACTTCCATTAACCGGCGACGACCGCCGCAGGCAACGAGGCGGGGAGGCGACTCCCCGCTTTTTTCATGGCCGGACTCTATTTTCATATCCCCTACTGCCGCAGCAAGTGCGCTTACTGCGACTTCTTCTCCCTCGCCGACGCCGCCCTGCCGCTCGCCGATTACGTTACGTTGCTGCATGACCAGCTGGCGCTGACCCCGGCCCAATGGTCAGCCCCGGCGCCCCTGGCGAGCGTCTTTTTTGGGGGCGGCACCCCTTCGCTGCTCGAACCAAAAGCGGTTGCCGGGCTGCTGGCGGCCGCCGAGCGCCGTTTCGGTTTCGCCCCCGGGGTCGAGATTTCCCTGGAGGCGAACCCCGGGACGGTGACGCCCGCCTCTCTGGCCGACTACCGCGCCGCCGGGGTGAACCGGCTCTCCCTCGGGCTGCAATCCCTTAACGATTTCTCCCTCGCCTTTCTCGGTCGCGGCCACTCCGCCGCACAAGGACGCCAGGCCTGCGCCTGGGCGCGCCGGGCCGGCTTCGACAACCTCTCCTGCGACCTGATCTTCGGCCTCCCTGGCGAGACGGAGGCAAGTCTCGATGCCGAGGTGACAGGGTTGCTCGAGCTCGCTCCGGAGCATCTCTCCTGTTACGGGTTGAGTGTCGAGGCGGGAACCCCGCTGGCCACCCGCCTCCAGCGCGGCGAGTTTCTCCCCGCCGACGAAGGACGATTCGCCGCCGGCTACCGGCAGCTCGACGCGGCCCTCACGGCAGCCGGACTGGTCCATTACGAAGTCTCCAACTTCGCCCGCCCGGGCAGGGAATGCCGGCACAACCTTGGTTATTGGCAACGACGCAGCGTTGTTGGCGTGGGCGCCGGGGCTCACAGCTTTATTGCGGATGGCTGGGGGCGGCGGCTGGCGGTCGCTCCTGACCTCGCCGGCTATGCCGCGGCGCTGCGCAGCGGACAGGACCCGGCGACGGAACTGGAGCAGTTCGACCGCCGCGGGGCGATGGCCGAGACCCTCTACCTCGGCCTGCGTACCGCGGCCGGTGTCGACGACGCGGCATTCCAGGATGCCTTCGGCAGTGATGTGGCCAGCGCTTTTCCGGCGGCTTTGCGGCGCTGCGGCCAGCGCCTTTCCCGGCGCCAGGGCCGCTGGGTTTTCGATCTCGATGGCTGGCTCCTTTACGACCACCTGATCAGTGCCTTTCTTTGAAATAGGGGCACTCTGCGGTGTCGCCCTTCACCCTTGACAAAGGGAGGGGCCGTTGTTATGTTGAGTCCCGTTAGCACTCTCGTCTCAGGAGTGCTAAGGATGGGTCGGCCGGGTTGTCCGGCTTGATTTTTTGGGGCGGGGATTGCGATGGCCGAAGAGCTCAACGAGCGGGGTCGCCGGATTCTCGAGGCGATTATTGAAGACTACATCGCCTCGGCGGAACCGGTCGGCTCGCGGGCAGTGACCCGGCGCCACCAGATGGCGATCTCGCCGGCCACCGTGCGCAACGTCATGGCCGACCTCGAAGAGATGGGCTACATCGCCTCGCCGCATACCTCCGCCGGTCGAGTTCCGACCGAGAAGGGTTATCGTTTTTACGTCGACTCCCTGCTCCAGTTGCGGCAGCTGACCCGGGATGAGCAGTTGCGCATCGAGGGGCACTATCGCAAGCGCGGGCTGCGGGTCGAGGATTTGCTGCAGGAAGCCGGCAAGGCGCTGTCGATGATGTCGAGTTACACCGGCATTGTCATGGCGCCGCGCTTCACCAGCACCATCTTCCGCCATATCGAGTTCGTTCGCCTCTCCCAGGGGCGGCTGCTGGTGGTCTTTGTCACCCGCTCCGGGCTGGTGCAGAACAAACTGGTGGAGAACAGCGAGAACCTCTCCCAGTCCGAGCTTGACCAGATCGGCAATTACCTCAACCGGACTCTCGGCGGCCTGACGATGCAGCAGGTCAAGGCCAAGATAATCGAAGAGATGGCCCGGGAGAAGGCGCTCTACGACCAGCTGATGCAGCGGGCGCTGCGCCTCTCCGAGGTCGCCCTGCGCGATGAGCCGGGGGGACAGCTCTACATCGAGGGGACTTCGAACATCCTCGATCAGCCCGAGTTCGCCGATGTCGAAAAGATGCGCCGGCTGTTTCGCGCCTTTGAAAAGAAGAGTCAGCTGGTCGAGCTTCTCGACCGGACCCAGCAGGCCGGGGGGGTGCAGATTTTCATCGGCAGTGAAAGCGAATACCGGGAAATCGAGGGGTGCAGTCTGATCACCGCCAGCTACTCCAACAGTCTCGGTACGCTCGGGACCCTGGGGGTGATCGGCCCGAGTCGCATGCCTTATTCGATGGTCATCCCGATTGTTGACTACACCGCGCGGCTGGTCAGCCAGCTGCTTGAAAGCGAGGAGAACGGATAGCGTGGCCAAGAAACAGAAGACGGAAGCCCCGGAAGTGACCCCTGATACGGAACAGACTCCGGCGGAGACGAATGAAGCGGCAGCGCCGGACGCCGAGCTGGAGAACCGGTTGACGGCCAGCCTGGAAGAGGCGGCCAAGAACTGGGACCTCTATCTGCGGACCAGGGCCGACTTGGACAATTATCGCAAGCGGGCCCAGCGCGAGAAAGAAGACCTCGGCCGTTTCGCCAACGAAAACCTGCTGCGGGAGCTGCTGCCGGTGGTCGACAACCTGGAGCGGGCGGTAGCCCACGCCCGGGAGAGTGGCACCGGGGACGGCAGCCTGCTCGAAGGGGTGGAAATGACCCTCGGCCAGCTGCGCAAGGTTTTCGAGCGCTCCGGTGTGACTGCAGTCGAGGCGGTCGGCAAGCCCTTCGACCCCTCCTGCCACGAGGCCATGGGGCAGCTGGAGAGTGACGAGCTCCCCCCGGGGAGTGTCATCCAGGAATTGCAGAAGGGTTACCTGCTCAATCAACGCCTGCTGCGCCCGGCCATGGTCATGGTCAGCAAGGCGCCCGCGGCGGAGAACCCGGGGCAAAACGCGTGAGCGCGCCGGGAACCGGGCGCGTAATCAATAAAAGCCAACTTCTTCAAGGGAGGATATAAACTCATGGGTAAAGTTATCGGAATCGACCTCGGAACCACCAACTCCTGCGTCGCCGTGATGGAAGGTGGCGAGCCGATCGTCATCGCCAACTCGGAAGGTTCGCGCACCACCCCGTCGATGGTCGCCTTCACCGAGGGGGGTGAGCGGCTGGTGGGGCAGCAGGCCAAGCGCCAGGCGGTCACCAACCCGGAAAACACACTCTACGCCATCAAGCGCCTGATCGGCCGCAAGTTCGATACGGAAGCGGTGCAGAAGGATATCAAGATCAGCCCCTTCAAGATCCTTAAGGCCGACAACGGCGACGCCTGGATTGAGGCCCGCGGCAAGAACTACAGCCCGCCGGAGATCTCGGCGATGGTGCTGCAGAAGATGAAGCAGACCGCCGAAGACTACCTCGGTGAAGAGGTGACCGACGCCGTCATCACCGTTCCGGCCTACTTCAACGATTCCCAGCGCCAGGCGACCAAGGACGCCGGCAAGATCGCCGGTCTCAACGTCCTGCGCATCATCAACGAGCCGACCGCCGCTTCTCTCGCCTATGGCCTGGAGAAAAAGAAGGACGAGAAGATCGCGGTCTTCGACCTCGGCGGCGGTACCTTCGACGTTTCGATTCTCGAACTCGGCGACGGCGTCTTCGAGGTCAAATCGACCAACGGCGACACCTTCCTCGGCGGCGAGGACTTCGACCAACGCATCATCGACTATGTCGCCGACGAGTTCAAGAAGGAGCAGGGGATCGACCTGCGCAACGACAAGATGGCCCTGCAGCGCCTCAAGGAAGGGGCGGAGAAGGCCAAGTGCGAGCTCTCCGGCTCGATGGAGACCGACATCAATCTCCCCTTTATCACCGCTGACGCCTCCGGTCCCAAGCATCTCAACATCAAGCTGACCCGCGCCAAGCTGGAGAGCATCTGCAACGACCTGATCAATAAGCTGGTCGAGCCCTGCAAGATCGCTCTCAAGGATGCCGGCCTCTCGGCGACCGAGATCGACGAGGTGATCCTGGTCGGCGGCATGACCCGCATGCCGGCGGTGATGAAGAAGGTTCAGGATATTTTTGGCAAGCAGCCGAACCGCGGCGTCAATCCTGACGAAGTGGTTGCCATCGGCGCCGCCATCCAGGGCGGAGTGCTCAAGGGCGAGGTCAAGGACGTGCTGCTCCTCGACGTCACCCCCCTCTCCCTTGGCATCGAGACCCTCGGTGGTGTCATGACCCGGCTGATCGAAAAGAACACCACCATCCCCTGCAAGAAGAGCCAGGTCTTCTCCACCGCCGCCGACAACCAGCCCGCCGTCTCGGTGCACGTGCTGCAGGGCGAGCGGGAGATGGCTTCCGACAACAAGACCATCGGCCGTTTCGAACTGGTCGGTATTCCGGCGGCGCCCCGCGGCGTGCCGCAGATCGAGGTGACCTTCGACATTGACGCCAACGGCATCCTGCATGTTTCGGCGAAGGATCTCGGCACCGGCAAGGAGCAGTCGATCAAGATCACTGCCTCCTCCGGCCTCTCCGAGGAGGAGATCGAGAAGATGGTCAAGGATGCCGAGGCCCATGCCGGCGAAGACAAGAAGAAGCGCGAACTGATCGAGGCCCGCAACCAGGCCGACGGCCTGGTCTATACCACCGAAAAGTCTCTGGACGAACATGCCGACAAGATCGACGACGAGACCCGCGGCAAGATTCGCAGCGCCCTCGATGAGCTGAAGGCGGCGATGGAGAGCGGCGATGCCGAGGCGATCCGCAGCAAAACCGAGGCGCTGGGCCAGGCTTCCCACAAGCTGGCCGAGGCGATGTATGCCCAGGCCCAGCAGGCCGGCGCCGCCCCGGAGGGAGCGCCGGGGGGCGGTGACGATACGGTGGTGGACGCCGAATTCGAGGAAGTCGACGGCGACAAGAAGAAGTAATCTCCTTCGCCCTGAATAGCGGGGCCAGAAGCCGGGACCCGTCCCGGCTTCTGGCGCTTGGAAACCCCTGCTCCACCCCGGTGGATGCAGAGAGCCGGCGGCGGTGAGGCCGCTGCGAGGACAGATCCATTGGCCAAGCAAGACTACTACGAAGCACTCGAAGTCAATCGCAACGCCAGCGATACCGAGATCAAGAAAGCCTATCGGCGGCTGGCACTGCGCTATCATCCTGACAAGAACCCCGGGGACAAGGCGGCGGAGGAACGGTTCAAGGAGCTGTCCGAGGCCTATGCGGTCCTCTCCGACCCCCAGAAGCGGGCGACCTATGACCAGTTCGGCCACGCCGGCCTGAATGGCGGCGGCGGCTTTGGCGGCAGCCCGTTTGAGGATATCTTCGGCGACATCTTCGGGGATATCTTTGGTGGCGGTGGCTCCCGGCGCGGCCGCGGTCGGCGGGGTGACGATCTGCGTTACAATCTCTCCATCTCCTTCGAGGAGGCGGCCTTTGGCCTGGAGACCAAGATCCAGATTCCCCGCCACCAGAGCTGTAGTGCCTGTGACGGCAGCGGGGCGAAGAAGGGGACCAGTCCCAAGACCTGCCCCACCTGCCAGGGGGCCGGACAGGTTCGCTACCAGCAGGGATTCTTCTCCCTGACCCGCCCCTGCCCCGAGTGCGGTGGCGAAGGGCGGGTCATCCTCAGCCCCTGCCCTGAGTGCCGGGGCGCCGGACGCATCCAGGCGAAACGCCAGCTCTCCCTGAAGATTCCCGCCGGGGTTGAAACCGGCACCCGCCTCAAGCTGAGCGGCGAGGGGGATACCGGGAGCCAGGGCGGTCCGCCCGGCGATCTTTACGTGGTGATTGCGGTCAAGGACCATCCCCTCTTCCAGCGGGAGGGGCAGGAGGTCATCTGCGAGGTGCCGATCTCCTTCGTCCAGGCGACCCTGGGCTGCGAACTCGAGGTCCCCACCCTGGACGGCAAGGTCAAGCTCAAGATCCCCGCCGGCACCCAGACCGGAAAGGTCTTCAAGCTCGCCGGCAAGGGGATCCCGCACCTGCAGGGTTACGGCCGCGGCGATCACCTGGTGGTGGTCCGTCTCGAAACCCCGACCCGGCTTACCGCAAAGCAGCGCGAACTCCTTGAGGAGTTCGCGCGTGAGGGGGGCGAGGAGATCAACCCCACGGGGAAGGGCTTTTTCGACAAGGTCAAGGAACTCTTCGATTGACCGGGGCGGGACGCCCAAAACGGTCCCGGTCAGGGAGGATGGGATGACTCGCTTGCTGAAGCTGGTGCTGTTACTGCTCCTGCTCGCCTTGCCCCTGACGGCGGCGGCCTACCCGGACAGCCCCGCGGAGAGCCGCCCCCCGGGTTTCGGCGAAGGGCAGGGGAGCCTGGAGCAGGGGTTGGCCCTCTTCCGCGCCGGCCAGGTCGACCAGGCCACCATCCTGCTGCGCGGATTTGTCGTCCAGCATCCCGCCGACCCCGAACTTCCCCGCGCCGTCCTCGCCCTGGCGCAGATCTTTCTCCAGCAAAACCATCCCCAGGAAGCATTGCTCTACCTGGAACGGGTACCGGAGGCGGAGCGTACCCCGGAGCTGCGCCTGCTCCTCGGCCAGGCGCTCCTTGCCAACGGCCAGGTCGAAAGGGCCCGGCAGCAGCTGCTGGCCGTCGATCCCCCCGACCTTTCCACGACCAGCCAGGGGGCACGCCTGCAGGCGCTGGCCCGCGCCGATGCCGCCCTGGGCCGCCCCCTGGAAGCCCTCACTTTCCTCTACCAGCTCGTGCGCCTCGTTCCCGAGACGAGCTCTGTCCCCCTGCAGGAAGGACACGCGATCCTGCAGACCCTGGACGAAGCTGCGCTCGGCGAGGCCGCCTTCATGTTCGGGGAGACTCCCCTCGGGCTTGATGCCCTCCTGCAGCAGGCCGAACGGGCCTATCGGCGTGGCGATCAGGCCACCGCCAGCCGCCTGTTGACGAGGCTCCTCGGCAGCCCGGTCGACTTTCCTTATCGCGCCGCGGCGGCGGAGCTCTATGCGCGGGTGGCGGGGCGCCCCTGGCTGCAGCGCACGATCGGCGTACTGCTCCCCCTCTCCGGAAAGTATGCGACCTTTGGCGAGCTGGTGCGCCGCGGCATGGAACTCGCCCTGGACCAAAAGTCCGGTGGCCCGGCCCCGGTGCGACTCCTCTTCCGGGATATCGGCGCCGACCCCGAGCGCAGCGCGGAAGCGGTGAGCAGGCTGGTGCGCGAGGACGGGGTGATGGCGATCGCCGGACCGATCACCGGGTCTGCGGCTGTGGCCGCCGCCGAGCGCGCCCAGCAGGAGCAGGTGCCGTTGCTGACCCTGTCGCAACGCGAGGACCTGCCGCAACTGGGCAACATGATCTTCCGCGACTCGCTGACGCCGCAACTGCAGGCCGAGGCGCTGGCCCGCTATGCGGTGGAGGTGCGGGGCCTGACCCGTTTCGCCATTCTGCTGCCCGACAGCCGTTCCGGGCAAGAGATGGCCGATTTATTTACCGCGGCGCTGCGCCGCTGCGGCGGCCAGGTCCTGGTGCGCGCGGCTTATGCTCCCGATGCCACCGATTTCCGCCGCCAGGTCCGCCTGCTGATGGGGAAGGACCCCGATGCCCGGGATGAGGCACCTTCCGATGACCCCCTGGAAGAGCTTTTCCGGCCGGAACCGCCGCCCCTGCCGTTCCAGGCGCTCTTCATCCCCGATTACGTCGAAAAGGTCGGCCTGCTGGCGCCGCAGCTCCCCTATTATGGTCTCGAGGGGGTGCCTCTGTTCGGTATCAACGGCTGGAATTCGCCGGAGCTGGTCCGGGCTGCCGGCCCCTACGTCGAGGGGGCGGTCTTCGTCGATGGCTTCTTTGTTCACAGCCCCTATCCCTTTGTGCGCGACTTCGTCGCCCGCTACCTCGAACGTTATGGGGAGGAGCCGACCGTCCTTGAAGCCCAGGGGTACGATGTGGCCGGCATTCTCCTCGACATCCTGAGCGATCCGGCGATCGCGACCCGCGCCGAACTGCGCCTCGCCCTGCAACGGCTGCACAATTATCCCGGCGTTACCGGTGCCACCTCCTTCACCCTGGAGGGGGAAGCGGATAAGGTCCTCTTTCTCTTGCAGGTGAAAAATGGCAAGATTGTCCAGATCAATTGAGCGCGGCTGACGGATTCTCCCTAAGTATGGCACCCTGGCGATATCGAACCCTCCTCCGGCCAGTTTTTGCGGCCGTAGCCCTGCTGCTGTTGCTATCCTGCAGCCCCGGCCCCGCGACTCCGGTTCTGGCGCCTCCGGGTGGCGGTTTGGGGGCGTCGGGCATCGCCGGGACGGTGCGCAGTCAGAATGGTCGACCGGCTGCAGGGGCCTGGGTTTATGCCTATCGCAATCCCCGCGGTAACCTGCGCGGGCCTGCCGATTTTGCCGCGGAGACCGATGCCGCCGGCGCCTATTTTCTCGATCTGGTCGAGGGAGACTACTGGTTGGTGGCACGGCTGCGGCAGGGGGGCGGAGAATCGGGGCCGCCGCAGCCGGGGGATGCCTGGGCGCTCTTTCCCGACAACCCGATAGCAGTGGCGCCGTCCCGGGTGGGACGTGCCGATTTCGTTCTCATGGGCGGTAACCGGCCCCAGCTCGGTCGTAACGCCCGTCTCGCCAGTAGCGATACCGGTTTTACCGGTTCCGTCGTGGACGCCAGCGGCCAGCCGGTCGCCGGCGTCATCGCCATGGCGTACCGTGACAGTGACTTCCATCGTATGCCCGACGTCACTTCCCCGGCGACGCAGATCGATGGCCACTTTATTCTCCACGTTCCGGCGGCCGGACGTTATTGTCTGGTGGTTCGCTCCGGGAGCCGCGGTCAGCCGGTGGCCGGTGAACTCTATGGCCTGCTCGGTCGCGGCGAGGACGCCTGCCGGGAGGTCGGTAGCGGGCAGATGCTCGATGTCGGCACCCTCACGGTGACCCCTTACCGGCGTTAACGGCAGACCCGGGAGTGGGGGGCAGCCCTCCCGGCAACGCGCCGCAAATCCCCGTTTCACGGGGGGTTGTCCTTGACGGGAGGGCTCTGTTGTGGTATTCTTCCCGGGTTGCGGAAGGAGTTTGCCTTATGTTCAAGATTGGCGACAGGGCGGTATACCCGACCCAGGGCCTCGGTGTCATTGAGGCAATCGAAGCCCGGGAGTTTTCAGGGCAGCACAACAAATTCTATGTTCTGAAGATTGTCGACAGCGACATGACGATCATGGTCCCGGTGACCAATGCGGCCCAAGTTGGGCTGCGAACGGTCATTGAGAGAGACCAGGTCTCGACGATCTACACCACCCTCGGGGAGAAGCAGGAGAACGGGGGGGCCGTTGCTTCCTGGAGCCGCCGGCAACGGGAATACAACGAGAAGATCAAGTCGGGTGACCTGCTCGAAGTCGCCCAGGTGCTGCGCGAACTCTACCTGATCAAGGAAGGGAAGGATCTTTCCTACGGCGAGAAGAAGGTGCTCGACCTGGCGCGGCGGCTGCTGGTCAAGGAACTGGCCTTTGCCGAAGGAAGCGAAGAGCAGCAGGTTGCCGAGCGGGTCGAGAGCATTTTCGTCAACTAGTATCCCACCGTCCAGACCGGGACCGGGCGCGCAAGCACCGGTCCTCTTTTTTCTCTGCAGCCCAGCTGCGGAGATCTGCTTGCCGGCCGCCGCCAAGGTGGCCCCTGCCCTGCGGGGGTGCCCGCCGGAGGAGCATGAGTGTCATTGTCTTGGTTCCTGCCGCCGGCATGGGCCGGCGCATGGGAGCCGCCGTCAACAAGCAGTACCTGACCCTGGCCGACCGGCCGATCCTCGCTCATACCCTGGCAGTCTTTGATCACCATCCCCTGATCGACCGGATTCTGGTTATCTCGCCGGCCGCGGAAATCGATTTCTGCCGCGCCGAAGTGGTGGAACGCTACGCCTTTGGCAAAGTTGAGGCCATTGTTGCCGGCGGTGCCGAACGCCAGGACTCGGTCGCCAACGGGCTGGCGGCCGCCGCGCCGGCGGATGACGACATCGTCCTGGTCCACGACGGGGTGCGGCCCCTCTTTCCGGCCGGGCTGATCCCCGCGGTCGTGGCGACAGCAAAGCGGGTCGGCGGTTGCGTCGTCGGCCTGCCGGTCAAGGATACGGTCAAGGTGGTGGCTGGCGGGCGGATTGTCTCGACCCCGGAGCGGGGGAGCCTCTGGCTCGCCCAGACCCCCCAGGCGTTTCCGGCGGCGGTGTTGCGGCGCGCCTACGCCGAGGCGGCGCAGGACGGCTTCCGCGGCACCGACGACGCCTCCCTGGTGGAGCGGCTCGGGCTGCCGGTGGCGATGCTCCCCGGCAGTGAACGCAACCTCAAGATTACGACCCCGGAAGACCTGGTGCTGGCCCGGGCCTTCCTGGCAGCGGAGGAGGAGGCAGGATGATGCGCATCGGCCATGGCTATGACGTCCACCGACTGGTTTCGGAGCGCAAACTGGTCCTCGGTGGTGTGGAAATCCCCTATTCCCTCGGTCTGCTGGGTCACTCGGACGCCGATGTCCTGTTGCACGCCCTCTGCGACGCCATCCTCGGCGCCCTGGGGGAAGGGGATATCGGCCGGCATTTCCCTGACTCGGATGCCGCCTTCAAGGGAATTTCGAGCCTCAAGCTCCTCCGCGAGGTGATGGTTCTCACCCGACGCAAGGGGTATGTTATCGGCAACCTCGATGTAACGGTGGTCGCCCAGCGCCCGAAACTCGCCCCCTATATCCCCGCCATGGTCGAGCGGATCGCCACGGCTTGCGAGTGTGATCCGGAACGGGTCAACGTCAAGGCGACGACGACCGAGGAGCTCGGTTTCGAGGGGCGCGGCGAGGGGATTTCCAGCCATGCCGTGGTCCTGCTGGAACCGCGCCCGGTCGGTGAAGAGTTCTAGCCGGCCAAAACCGCAATGCAAACCCACGGCTCCCGGCACAGCGGGGATAACAGCCCAGGAAAGGTGTCCATGACCAGCGAAGTGACTCCCACCAATTTTATCCGCAACCTCATCAGCGATGATCTCCAGCAGGGACGAGTCGACGCCGGAGTGGTGACGCGCTTTCCGCCCGAACCGAACGGCTACCTCCATATCGGCCACGCCAAGTCGATCTGCCTCAATTTCGGGCTGGCCGCCGCCTTTGGCGGGCGCTGCCACCTGCGCATGGACGACACCAACCCGGAGAAGGAGAGCGAGGAGTACGCCGAGGCGATCAAATCGGCGGTGCGCTGGCTCGGCTTCGACTGGGGCGAGCATCTATACTATGCCTCCGCCTATTACGAACGGCTCTATGCCTTCGCCGAGGAGTTGATCGAAAAAGGGCTCGCCTACGTCGACAGCCTCGACGCCGAGTCGGTGCGGCTCTATCGCGGCACCCTCACCGAGCCGGGGCAGGAGAGCCCCTTCCGCAACCGCAGCGTGGCCGAGAATCTCGACCTCTTTCGGCGCATGCGCGCCGGAGAATTTGCCGACGGCGCCCATATCCTGCGGGCACGAATCGACATGGCCGCCCCCAACATCAACCTGCGCGATCCGATCCTTTACCGGATCCAGCGCGTCCCCCACTACCGGACCGGCAACCGCTGGTGCATCTACCCGATGTATGATTTTGCCCACCCCCTCTCCGATGCCCTCGAGGGGGTGACCCATTCGGTCTGCACCCTGGAATTCGAAGACCACCGCCCCCTCTACGACTGGTTTGTCACCCACACTTCCGTCCCCTGCCGGCCGCGGCAGATCGAGTTCGCCCGCCTCAATCTGAGCTATACCGTCATGAGCAAGCGCAAGCTGTTGCAACTGGTGCAGGATCGGCATGTCGGCGGCTGGGACGATCCCCGCCTGCCGACCCTGGCCGGGATGCGGCGGCGCGGCTATCCAGCCGCGGCGATTCGCAGCTTCTGCGAGCGGATCGGGGTCGGCAAGAGTGACAGCTGGATCGACATCTCGGTGCTGGAGGACTGCGTTCGCGAGGAGCTCAACCTCAGCGCGCCGCGGGTGCTCGCGGTACTCAGGCCGCTGCGGGTGGTGATCAGCAACTACCCGGAGGGGAAGAGCGAGGAGTTCGAACTCCCCAACCACCCCGGAGACCCGGCCTTCGGCAGTCGCATGGTCCCCTTCTCCCGGGAACTCTTCATCGAGCGCGACGACTTCATGGAAGTACCGGTAAAGAAGTTTTTCCGCCTCGCGCCCGGCAGTGAGGTGCGCCTGCGCGGCGCCTATTTCATCCGCTGCGAAGAGGTGATCAAGGATGCCGCCGGTGAGATCGTCGAACTGCGCTGCAGTTACGACCCCTCCAGCCGCGGGGGCGCCTCCCCGGACGGGCGCAAGGTGAAGGGGACGATTCACTGGGTCTCCGCTCCCCATGCCCGGCGCGGCGAGATCCGGCTCTACGACCGGCTCTTCACCAGCGCGACCCCCGGCGCCGGCGGACGGGATTTTCTGGAGGACCTCAACCCCGACTCCTGTGAAACCCTCACCGACTGCTGGCTGGAGGGGGGAATGGCAGAGCTGGCGGCGGGTACGACCTTCCAGTTCGAGCGTCTCGGCTACTTCACCGTCGATGCGGAGCGCGGCCAAGACGGGGTCCCGGTTTTCAACCGGACCGCGACGCTGCGCGACTCCTGGGCCCGCCAGGAGTCGACAGGCGCGCCGTCATGACCCGCGGCGGTTGCCGCCGACGGCTGCGACAGGTGTCCTCATGACCTCCCCCCTGCAGGTCCTGATCGTCGATCGCGACGCGGAGCTCTGCCAGGCCCTGAGTGGGCTGCTGGAGGCGTCCGGGCATCGGGTCCGCTGCCTGCGGGGGGCTTTGACCCTGTCCGAGCTGCGGCGCCAGACCCCCGATCTGCTGCTGATCGATGTGCCGGGCGCCGAGGGGGAAGAGGTCGACCTGCTGCGGCGTTTGAGTCTGCAGCGGTCCACCCTGCATCTGCCGATCATCGTCACCGCCAATGATCCCCGCCTCGAGTTCGAACTCCTCGATGTCTTCGACGTCCTCCCCAAGCCCCTCGATGAGGAGCGTCTCCTCGAAGATCTGGCCCAGCTCGCGGCGCGGCGCAGCCCCCCCGGCCCCTACCCGGGCCTGACCGAGGTCGACCTCGCCCTCTTTCGTGACTTCCTCGTCACCCACAGTGGTCTCCATTTCGACCGCCGCAACGCCCTGCTGCTGGAACGTGGCCTGCAACGGCGGATGCGGGCCCTGCGCTCGACCGGCTACCGTGATTACCTCGGCTACCTCGAGGCGAACCAGGAGAGTCGCCAGGAGCTGAAAAAACTCCTCGGCCTGCTGACCATCGGCGAGACCTATTTCTTTCGCTACCTCGCCCACTTCGAGCTGCTGCGCGAGGTAATCATCCCCGAGGTGATCAGCCGCAACCGGCACAACCGATCGCTGCGCATCTGGTCGGCCGGCTGTTCCACCGGCGAAGAGCCCTACTCGCTGGCGATGCTGCTCCATGCCCAGTTTCCCCAGTTGCGCGACTGGCGCCTGGAGATCCTCGGCACCGACATCAACAAGCGTTCCCTCGCCGCGGCCCGGGCCGGGCTCTATGGCGGCCGCGCCCTGCGGGCTACCGAGGCCGCCTATCGCGATGCCTATTTCCGGGCAGAGGGGAGTCATTTCCGCATCGTTCCCGAGATCCGCGCGATGGTTCACTTCGGATATCTCAACCTGCGGACCGGCCTCTACCCGGGGCGGGCTGCCGCCCAGCCCCTCGACCTGATCTTCTGCCGCAACGTCATGATCTATTTCCAGCCGGAGACGACCCAGGAGATCATCAACAGGATGGCCGGGGTGCTGCGGCCCGGGGGCTACCTCCTGCTCGGCCATGCCGAGACCCTGCTCAACCTGCGCCATGACTTCGCCCGGGTTCAGTATGGGGGTGGCTTCGTCTACCGCCTGCCGGAGCCGGGAGCGCCGCCCCCCCCTCCTTCCGGGAACCTTGCCGCGCCGAAGATCGACCCCATTGTCCGCCGGCCGGTGTTGCCGCCGCCGTTACCCGAACCGCCGTCCCAGGCTGCTGGCGGCGGTGATCAGGACCCCCCGGATCTGGCGGAAATCTATGCCCGGGCGGTCGCCGCCTTTGATGAGGAAAATTTTAAAACAGCGTCTCAAAATTATGCTATACTCCTGCGCCACAAACCGGAACATGTCGGTGGCCTGGTCGGTTATGGCTTCCTGCTCGCCAACCGCGGCGACTACCAGGAAGCCCTCGAATATTGCCAGCGCGCCCAGCAGGTCGATGACCTCTACCCGGAGAGTTACTTCCTCATGGGGCTGATCCGGGAGATGGAAGATAACCCGGAGGAGGCGCTGCTCGAATACCGGCGGGCGCTCCTGCTCGACATGAACCTGATCATGCCCCACTACGCCCTGAGCCGCGTCTTCCGGCGCCTCGGCCGGTTGCAGGAGGCGGCCCGTGAGGTGCGCAACACCCTGCGCCTGCTGGAACGGCTCCCGGCCGGGCGCAAGCTGGTTTATGCCGGCAGCTGGACCCCGCAGAAACTGGCCCGGGAGTGTCGCCGGGAGCTCGAACAGTATGCAGGAGCCTAGATTCCAGAAAGACAGGACAGGCAGATGAAACAGTCGACATCCTACGAGATTCAGCGGGTGCTCCAGGAGATGCGCGAGGAATACTGGCGCGGGCTCGATGCGGTCGAGGAGGCGGCGATCGGCGAGACTGCCGATTACCTGGTGTTGCGCCTGGGCGGCGAGCGCTTCGGGTTTGCCACCAGCCTGACCCGGGAAGTCCTGCGCGCTCCGAAGCTGGTCCGCGTCCCCCAGGTGCCGTCCCACATCCGCGGGGTGATAAACCTGCGTGGCCAGATCGTCGCCGTCACCGACCTCGCCCAGGTTCTCGGCCTCGGCGAGACGGTGGTCACCGCTGGCACCCGGCTGGTGGTGGTCGAAGCCGGCGGCCTGACCACCGCCCTGCTGAGCGACGAAGTGCTGGGAATCGAGACCTTTCCTCTTGCCGCCATCGAGCCGCTGACCGAGGGTCTCGCCAGAATTCCGCGGGAAACCGTCCTCGGGCAGGTTCCCCGGGCGGACGGGATGCTGGTATTGCTCGACCTGCCGCGTCTCTTCAGCCATTCGCAATTCGTCATCGAACAGAAAGGGGACTGACGGCGCCTGGCGCCCGCCCCATCCATTCCCGCCAGGCTTGCGGCCGGCACAAGGGGGTCACATGTTCAAATGGATCACGGAAAGAATTTCCCTCAAGATCGTTATCTCGCTGATTGCGGTTCTTGCCGTAATCATGGCGATCTTTACCGCCACCCTGGTGCAGCGCCGGGGCGAAGTGCTCAAGGATCTGATGTTGACCAAGGCGCGGACCCTCGCCCTGTTCGGCGCCCAGGCGATGGAGCAGGTGCTGGAGGAAGCGATCAGCAGCGGCCAGTTGACCCGCGCGCAGGTATTCGACAGCGATTATCAGCCGATCACCAGCGGTCCTCTGGCCGGCGCGTCGATTCCCAAATATCACACCGCCTATGATGAATATCTCGACCAGAACATTCTGGAGTTGGAGGATACCCTGGTCCAGGAAGACAGCATGGTGGTCTTCGCCGTGCTGGTCGACAAGAACGGCTACCTGCCGACCCACAACACCAGATATTCCAACCCCCTGACCGGTGATGCCGAAAAGGACAAGGTCGGCAACCGCACCAAGCGCCTCTTCAACGACCCGGTCGGTCTGGCGGCGGGGCGCTATGACGGCAGGGACGGCCAGCAGATCCTGCGCCAGGTCTACCGCCGCGATACCGGTGAAACGATGTGGGATATCACCGCGCCGGTCTTCGTCGGTGGCGAGCACTGGGGTGGCTTCCGCATCGGATTTTCGATCCAGCAGACCGAGGAGGCGATCACCGAGCTGCGCAACACCGTCGCCCTCTCCATGCTGCTGGTGCTGCTGGTAGCCTCCCTGACCATCTATATCGTGGTCTCGCGCATGACCCGGCCGCTCAAGGTTCTGACCGAGGTGGCGGACCGCATCGCCGACGGCAAGCTCGACGAAACGATCAGTCTCGATTCGAGCGATGAAATCGGCAAGCTCGCCGCCGCCTTCAACAAGATGACCCAGGTGATCGTCAAGAACCTGAAGAGCGAGATCGACAAGAGCGCGAGGATGATCGTCTCCGTCAAGGAGGCGATCCAGCAACTCTCCTCCAGCGCCAACGAGATCATGGCGATTTCGGCGCAGCAGGCCTCGGGGGCCACCCAGCAGGCGAGCGCCGTGCAGCAGGCGACCACCACCTCGGAAGAGATCGCGGTGACCGCCAAACAGGTGGCGGAGAATTCGCTGCGGGTGGAGAGCCTCGCCGAGCAGGCGAGCCAGGCGAGCAGCCACGGGGTGCAGGCGGTCGACAGCGCCGTCGGCGGCATGAGCGGCCTCAAGCAGCAGGTGCAGTCGATTGCCGAGGCGATGCTCGATCTCGGCGAGAACTCGCAGAAGATCGGCGGCATCGTCGACATCATCGATGAAATCTCCGACCAGACCAACCTCCTCGCCCTCAACGCGGCGATCGAAGCGGCCGGGGCCGGCGAGGCGGGGAAGCGCTTCTCCATCGTCGCCAATGAAGTCAAGCGCCTCGCCGAGCGTACCGTCGATGCCACCGGTCAGATCAAGACCCTGATCGAAGAAATCCAGAAGGCGACCAACTCGACGATCATGCTCACCGAGGAGGGGACCAAGGGGGTTGATAGCGCCAGCCACCTGGTTGCCCGCATCTCCGAGGAACTCGCCAACATCATCGCCATGGTCCAGGAGACGACCAGCGCCGCCCGCGAGATCAAGCTCTCGACCCAGCAGCAGACCACGGCCAGCGAGCAGATGGCGGAAACCATCGCCGAAGTGCGCGACGTCGCCGCCCAGGTCGCGGCGAGCGCCCAGGAGACGACCCAGTCGATCACCGAACTGACCGCCCTGGCCGAACGGCTCAAGAGCCTGGTCGAGGAAGAAGCCTGATCCGTGACGATCAAGAAGTACCTCGACATCTTCGCCCGTGAGGCCGAGGAGCACCTCCAGGCGCTGCGCCAGGGGAGCCTCGCCCTGGAGCAGGACGGCTTTACGCCCGAGCGGGTCCACGAGCTGCTGCGCAGCGCCCATACCCTGAAGGGGTCGGCGCGGATGCTCGATTTGCAGACCCTCGGCAAGGTGGCCCACGCCCTCGAAGAACTGCTCAAGGAGGTCGAGCAGGGGGAGCGGGAGGTCACCTCGGGACTGATCGACCTGCTGCTGGTGGCGGCCGACGCCCTTGAAGCGCTGGTCGCCCAGGCCCACGCCGGCGGGGAGATCGAGGTCAATGTCGACCTGGTGCTCGAAGGACTGGCGACCGGGGTGCTGCCCGAGGTGCCGGCGCCCCGGGAGGAGCCGACGCCCAGCCCCCGCCGCGAGACGGTCGAAAAGGATACCGTCCGCGCCAGCGTCGCCCGCCTCGACCAGATGGTCAATCTCCTCGGCGAGCTGCTCATCTCGCGCCGTGTGCTCGAAGAACACAACCGCCAGCTAGCCGGCGGGCTGCTGCGCCTCGAGACCTTTCTGCGCCGTCTGCGCAAGGCCGAAAATTACACCCTGCTGCGCAGCATCCTCGATGACCTCGGCCAGGTCTCCATGGCCCTTGAGGCCGATACCCTGGGCCTCTCCTGCCTTGCCGAGGAGCTGCACGGCGAAGCGATGGAGCTGCGCATGCTCCCCCTCGGGACGATCACCGAGGATTTGTCGCGCATGGTGCGCACCCTCGCCCGGGAGCAGGGGAAAGAGGCGCAGCTGGTGGTCAGCGGCGAGGAGGTGGAACTCGACCGGATGATGCTCGAAGCGTCCCGGCCGATGCTGCTGCACATGCTGCGCAACGCGGTCGATCATGGCATCGAAGAGATGTCCGAGCGGGTTGCAGCAGGCAAGCCTGAAGCCGGGCGCATTCAGCTCGCTGCCAGTACCGAGGGGGGATTCGTTCACCTGCGGCTGAGCGACGACGGCTGCGGCATCGATCCGCAGCGGGTACGCCAGGTGGCCATCAACCGCGGTCTGCTGAGCCCGGAGGAGGCGGCCGGACTGAGCGACGAGGAGGCGGTCTATCTGATCCTCCGCCCCGGATTCTCGACGCGGGAGATCGTCACCGACCTTTCCGGTCGCGGTGTCGGCATGGATGTGGTCAAGTCGCAGATCGATCGGGTCAAGGGGAACCTGGTGATCCACTCCCACCCCGGCAAGGGGACCGAGATGTTCCTCAAGCTCCCCCTGACGATGGCGGTGGTGACCGGCCTGGTGGTCGAGTGCGAAGGGGAGATCTACGCAGTGCCGCTGCACTACGTCAGCGAGATTGTGCGCCTTGCGGAGCGGGATATCCTCACCGAGGGGGGGCAGGAGGTGATCCGGGTGCGCGGCGCCACCCTGCCGCTGCTGCCTCTCCCCGACCTGCTCGGGGCCGCGCGCCGCAGCCAGATCGACATCCCGGGGCGGGCGACGGCCCTGGTTCTCAACTTTCGCGAACAGCAGCTTGCCTGCCTGGTGACGCGCACCGTCAACGTTCAGGAGCTGGTGGTGAAGGGGATGGGCGCCCAGCTCAAGAGCGTCCGCTTCTGCACCGGGGCGACCATTCTCGGCAACGGCCTGCCGGCCCTGATCCTTTCCGTCCCCGACCTTTTCAGCGCCGGCCTCGCCGGCACCAGCAGCCAGCTGCGGCAGGACTTCGCTGCCCAGCGTGCCGCCCGTACCAAGGGGCGGGTGCTGGTGGTCGACGATTCGATTACCACCCGCACCATGGAGAAGAACATTCTCGAGACCCACGGTTACCAGGTGACGGTGGCGGTCTGCGGCGAGGAGGCTCTGGCGCGCCTCGCCGAGCAGCCCTTCGATCTGATGGTCAGCGATGTCGAGATGCCGGGGATGACCGGTTTCGAGCTGACCGCCAAGGTAAGGCAGATCGAGGCGCTCCGGGAGCTGCCGGTAATTATTGTCACCTCCCTGGCGAGCGATGCCGACCGCCGCAAGGGGATCGAGGTCGGGGCCCAGGCCTATATCGTCAAGGGAGCCTTCGACCAGGGGACCCTGCTCGAAACCGTCGAAAGCCTGATTGGGTGAGGGGACGATGATCCGCATCCTGATTGCCGACGATTCCCGGCTGACGCGCATGGTCCTCCGGGACCTGATCGCCCGCGATTCCGAGATTACCGTGCTCGGCGAGGCCTGCGACGGGCGCGAGGCGGTCGATTTGACCTGCGAGCTGAAGCCCGACCTCGTCCTGCTCGATGTCATGATGCCGGTGATGGACGGCCTGGCCGCAGTGGCCGAGATCATGGCGCGCTGTCCGACGCCGATCCTGGTCCTCTCCAGCAACGTCGACCCCACCGACAGCCGCAGCGCCTTCAACGCCATCCGCCTCGGCGCCCTCGATGTGATGGAGAAGCCGGCGGGGCTGGCGACCGGAGGGGGAGCCGAGATCGCCGCGCGGCTGCTCGAAAAGATCAAGTCCCTCGCCAAGATCCGGGTGATTCACCACTTCCGCCGCCCCCGTGCCGCCGCCTCTCCGGCAGTGCGACCACCTGTCGGCGAGGGCCGGAGTCTGCTGGCGATCGGCGCCTCGACCGGTGGACCCAAGGCGGTGATGAGCCTGGTCAAGGCCCTGCCCGCCGACTGTCCGGCCCCGGTGCTGATCGTCCAGCATATCGCCCGCGGCTTTGCCGCTGGATTTGCCGAATGGCTCGACCGGGAGAGCACCATCAGCGTGCGTCTTGCCAGTGATGGTGAGCCCCTCACGCCCGGCGTCGCGCTGGTGGCGCCCAACGAGTTCCAGATGGAGATTCAGGATGGCAAGGTGCGGTTGCGCGACACCCCGTCGGTCAACTGCTGCCGTCCCTCCGTCGATGTCCTCTTCCGCTCGCTGGCACGGGAGGATTTGGCCACACGCCTGGTCGCGGTCCTGCTCACCGGCATGGGGCAGGACGGCGCCGAGGGGATGGCCGAACTGAAGAACGCCGGCGCCTACAATATCGCCCAGGATGAAGGGAGCTGTGCCGTCTTCGGCATGCCCCGGGTCGCCATCCAGCTCGGCGCCGTCCACCAGGTCCTCCCTCTCGGCGAGATTCCCGCCGCCCTCAACCGTCTCCTCAAAAACGGCAAAAACCTTTAAAATCCCCGCTGAATATGGTATCTAACCCTTTCCGGCGCCGATGCCGGAAAGGGTTGCGCTGCCTGCAAGGAGAAGAATTTTCATGAGCCTGCGTGTCTACAATACTCTTACCGGCGGCAAGGAGCCGTTTCAGCCGCTCGAGCCGGGGAAGGTCGGGATGTATGTCTGCGGCGTCACCGTCTACGACTACTGCCATATCGGCCACGCCCGTGCCAATATCGTCTTCGACGTCATCTTCCGCTACCTGCAGCACGCCGGCTATGCGGTCACCTACGTCCGCAACTATACCGATGTCGATGACAAGATCATCAAGCGCGCCAACGAGCGGGGGATTTCGAGCAAGGAGCTCGCCGAGGAGTTCATCCGTGCCTTCGACGAGGACATGGCGGCGCTCAACCTCGCCCTGCCAACCCACCAGCCGAAAGCGACCGATTATATCGCCGAGATCATCGCCCTGGTTCAGACCCTGATCGCCAAGGGGATCGCCTACCAAGCGGGCGGCGACGTCTACTACAGCGTCGACAAGTTCCCCGCCTACCTCAAGCTTTCCAAGCGCACCATGGACGAGATGCAGGCCGGCGCCCGCATCGCCCCCGGCGAGCAGAAGCGCAACCCGATGGACTTCGCGCTCTGGAAGGCCGCCAAGCCCGGTGAGCCGAGTTGGCCCTCCCCCTGGGGGGAAGGACGGCCCGGCTGGCACATCGAGTGCTCGGCGATGAGTTCTTCCCTGCTCGGCGCCACCTTCGATATCCATGGCGGCGGGCGCGACCTGATCTTTCCCCACCATGAGAACGAGATCGCCCAGAGCGAGGGGGCGAGCGGCCAGCCCTTCGTCAAATACTGGCTGCACAACGGCTTCGTCAACGTCAATCAGGAGAAGATGAGCAAGTCCCTCGGCAACTTCTTCACCATCCGCGACATCCTGCAGCAGTACGATCCGGAGGTGGTGCGCTTCTTCATCCTCACCGCCCACTACCGTTCCCCCATCGACTTCTCCGACCAGAACCTCGAGGAGGCCCGGGCCGGCCTGACCCGCTTCTACGAAGCCCTGCAGAGTGCCGAGAAGACTCTCGCCCTCCATCCGGTCCCCGATTCGGCCAACTGCCCGGCGATCAGCGACAGTGAACGGGAGGTCTTCGACCTCTTCGAAGCCCTCGACGAGCGCTTCACCGAGGCGATGGATGACGATTTCAACACCGCCCAGGCGATCGGTCACCTCTTCGAGGGAATCCGCGGTCTCAACCGGCTGGTGGCCCAGGGGGACTTCGCGAACTGCCCACTCTCCCTCAAGGTGCTGCGGGAAGGGGTCGACCGCATCAAGGCCCTCGGCGCCGTTCTCGGCATCCTCAACTCCGAGCCGAATGCCTGGCTCGAGGGACGCAAGAGCGCCGAGCTGGCCGGCAGCGGTCTGGTCGCCGCAGAGATCGAGGCCCTGATCGAGGAGCGTCGGCAGGCGCGCCTGGCGCGCAATTTCGCCCGCGCCGACCAGATCCGCGACGAGCTGGCGGCGAAGGGGATCGAACTCCTCGATTCCAAGGAGGGGACGAGCTGGAAGGTGAAGTAGCTCCAGGTGCGGGTATGCAAGGTCGCGGCAACCGGGGGAGGCGGGCGACTTCCCCGGTTGATGAGTTGAGAGCTGTTATTTGTCGTGACAGGCGATGCAGAGCGCCGAGCGGGAGTTGCTGATCCAGAGCAGTCGCGGGGAGCGCCCCATCGGGTTGTGGCAGGTGGAGCACTGGACCTTCGGCTCCGCCCCGGCAGCGTTGAAGAAGAGCCTCGGCCCCTGGGGGTCGGGGCGCAGGGAGCTGGAAATCTCGGGGGTATAGGGGACGTTGACCGGATGGTTGCCGCCCCCACCGCCGACCTTGTAGAGCAAAAACCGATTGCCGCCACCGCCCGCCATGGCCTCGTTGTCATGGCAGTTGATGCAGACCCGCGCATCCCCTTGGGTATAGATGTCGAGAGGAACGATCGGCCGAGTCCGGGCATGGCAGTTGACGCAGACTTCCCAGCAGGGCTCGCTCATCTCGGCCACCGCGAATTTTTTTAGACAGGCTGCGGCTTCCAGGTGGGGGATGGCCCTTGCCGGCCCGGTGGCGATCTGCCAGAACAGCAACGCGGTGCCGATGATAAGGCCAGCCACTAATTTTCCGTTCACGAACGCGCCTCCTTCCTCGGGGGAACCCCGCGCCAAACAGCTTTGAACTCAACCCCAAAAATTTCTGATTTCATTTTAAGAGATAATTAACCTTTAGCGCCGTTCCCGGGGTTGTCAAGGACCGGTCACCTATTGTGGGCTGTGGTAAACTTTCCAGCACTCCCTTTGGGTGGGTTTTCGGTGCCGCCGACGGCAGACGATCTGAGCATGGCCCGCTTTGAACTGACAACCACCTACCAGCCCCGTGGCGACCAGCCGCAGGCGATCGCCGAACTGGTCGCCGGCATCAGCCGCGGCGACCAGCACCAGGTGCTGCTCGGCGTCACCGGCTCGGGCAAGACCTTCACCATCGCCAACGTCGTCGCCGCGGTACAGCGCCCGACCCTGGTCCTCGCGCCGAACAAGACCCTCGCCGCCCAGCTCTATGGCGAGTTCAAGGAACTCTTTCCGCACAACGCCATCGAGTACTTCGTCTCCTACTACGACTACTACCAGCCCGAAGCCTACGTCCCGTCGACCGACACCTTCATCGAAAAGGATTCCTCGATCAACGAGGAGATCGACAAGCTGCGCCACAGCGCCACCCGCTCGCTGCTGTCGCGGCGCGACGTGCTGATCGTCGCCTCGGTCTCCTGCATCTACGGTCTCGGTTCGCCGGAGGCCTACTTCGGCATGCTGGTCAAGCTCGAGGAGGGGGAGGAGACGGATCGCAACCAGCTGCTCAAGCGGCTGGTCGAGATTCAGTATCAGCGCAACGACATCGACTTCCACCGCGGCACCTTCCGCGTGCGCGGCGACACCGTCGAGATCTTTCCGGCCTACGAGGAGGACCGGGCGATCCGGGTCGAGTTCTTCGGCGACGAGATCGAGGCGGTAAGCGAAATCGATCCGCTGCGCGGCCGGGTAATCGACCGCATCGGCCGCACCACGATCTTTCCCGCCAGCCATTACGTGGCGACCCGGCCGACGTTGGAGCGGGCGGTCAAGGCGATCCAGGACGAGCTGCAGCTGCGCATCCAGGAGTTCCGCGCCAACAACATGCTCCTCGAGGCGCAGCGCATCGAGCAGCGGACCCTCTTCGATATCGAGATGATGGAGGAGATGGGGTACTGCCAGGGGATCGAGAACTACTCGCGCTTCCTCGACGGCCGCCAACCGGGCGAACCGCCGGCGACCCTTTTTGACTACTTCCCCGAGGATGCGCTGCTGATCATCGACGAGAGCCACGTCAGCGTCTCCCAGGTCGGCGCCATGTACCGCGGCGACCGCTCGCGCAAGGAGACCTTGGTCAACTTCGGCTTCCGCCTCCCCTCGGCCCTCGACAACCGGCCGCTGACCTTTGCCGAGTTCGAGGCGAAGCGGCTGCAGACCGTCTACGTTTCGGCGACTCCGGCCGACTACGAGCTGAAGGCGGCCTCCGGGGTGGTGGTCGAGCAGATCATCCGCCCCACCGGCCTGGTCGACCCGCCGATCGAGGTACGCCCGGCCCGGGAACAGGTCGACGACCTGATCCACGAAATCCGCGCCACCGTCGCCGAGGGCTACCGGGTGCTCGTCACCACCCTCACCAAGCGGATGGCCGAGGACCTTACCGGCTACCTCGACGAGCTGCAGATCCGGGTGCGCTATCTCCACTCGGATATCGACACCATCGAGCGCATGGAGATTCTGCGCGATCTGCGCCAGGGGGGCTTCGACGTGCTGGTCGGGATCAACCTGCTGCGCGAGGGGCTCGACCTGCCGGAGGTGGCGCTGGTGGCGATCCTCGACGCCGACAAGGAGGGATTCCTGCGCAGCGAGCGCTCCCTGATCCAGACCTGCGGCCGGGCGGCACGCAACGTCGACGGCCGGGTGATCATGTACGGCGACCGGGTGACGCGCTCGATGCAGGCCTGCCTCGACGAGACCGAACGCCGGCGCGCCGTCCAGCTTGCCTACAACGCCGAGCACGGCATCACCCCGGAGTCGGTCAAGAAGAGCCTGCGCACCATCCTTGAGGATATTGCCGAGCGCGGCGATTACGGCGAGCTGCCGCAGGTGGCCGAGGAACTGGAGGAATTTCGCAGCCGGGACGAGCTGCAGTCAGAGATTGAGCGACTGCGCCAGGAGATGCTGGCGGCCGCCGCCGCCCTCGAGTTCGAAACGGCGGCCCAGCTGCGTGACCGGCTGCTGGCTTTGGAGAAGCGGGAGTTGGGGCTGTAATTCCTGCCTGCACCTCGCGCAGCGAAAGAAGCCCCCAGAATTTCCGGGGGCTTCTTTCGCTGCGCTATTGATCAAATGAGCTTACTGAGTGGTGAAGGTGAGGCTGTAAGGGGCCGCCATGTTGACGCCATTGGTGTTGCGGACGGCATCCGAGATGGTGACAGTACAGTTGCTAGCTGCCGGGAAGGTTATCCCAGAGCCGAGGCTGAAGGTGAACTCGGTATCTCCGCTCGCACTAGCCACGGTGGCGAAGTTGTAAAGTGTGCCGCCGCAATCGGCCGTGACGGTTGTGGCAGAGACGGTGTTCTTGTTCATGCTCTGGTCGAAAGCGACAATGACCGTGCCGTTGACCGGGATATTGGTGTCGCCATCCTGCGGGATGGTCCAGAGGACGCTCGGCGCCGGGACTGCCGCAGGAAGGTTGATGACGCCCGCGATCTCCCCGGTAAGGTTGGGGCCGTTGTCGCCGCAGACCCCACCGGGGAAGGTCAGAGTAATGGTGATGATCGTTTGCGTGGGGGTAGCGGTTGGGTCGATATCGCTGAGCAGGGTAAAGGTCCGGACCCACGGTGAAGCTGTTGCGGTGTCCCCGATCACGGACTTCCCGCCATTGACCAGGGTGCCGGCTGAGGTCGTGATGTTCAATTCCGTTCCGGCGATGGGCGGGGCGCCATTGGCGTCCTCGATAGTAATAGTGAAGTTCTGGCTTTCACCAATCTCAAGCGCGAAACCAAGCGCGGGATCCGGGACAACGGACATGCCCATGGCACCGCTCATCAGATAATCAAACTTCCGCCAGATGGTCGTGCTGGTGTCGCAGGTGCCGTTGGCCGGGGTGTAGGCATTGTTCTCGTCGACGTCGACATACAGCTCCCCTGCTTCGTAAAAACCACTCTCGTTGCCGTCGATGTAAGGTTCACCTTGATCGCCGGTACAGATGTCGCCAGCGTCGTAGACGCCGTTGCCGTTCACGTCCTGGAATCCCTCGTTGCCTGTCACATAGGCGACCACCTGGCAGTGAGATACGTCACTGAGGGGCGGCGACGGGAAGTTGAAATCGAGTCCGTGGGTGACGGTCTCTGCGATTTTTCCCTTGGTGGTCGAGGTGACGAAGCCGGTAGCGCTGTCGCCGATGGTGGCACAGCCCGGTTCCACCATGAAACTGACGTTGGTTCCATCCGGGACCGGATTCCCGTAGCGGTCTCCCACAGTAATGTTGTATGCGGAGGTGCAGCCATCATACAGGAGGGAGGGGACATTCAAGGGGCTTCCGGAGACGGGAAGATGCAGGGAGTCGGGCGTTCCGCTGACCACCGTCACCTGGGCGACGGTGCTGATATCGGACCCCAGAGAGCTCGCCACAGTAGCGGTGATGTCGACCGTTCCGGAGACGGTCCCGGCGCGGAAGGTCGCAAATGCCTGGCCGGCCACTGTATTGGTTGTCACCGAAGTGGCATAGGGGCTCGAACCGTCGGAGAGAAGCTCCCCGCCACCGAGCTGCAGCGGGTCGAGGGAAAGCGTCACGGGTGTTCCATCCGCTACTGGGTTGCTACCGGGGTCCTTGACCGCGAAGGTGATGACGGAAGTTTGCGTCCCCGGCTGGCCAAGTTGCTGCACGAATTCAGGAATGACGCTGACCACCTGTACTGAGCCGGCTGCACTCGGGGCCACGGTAAAGGTGATGGTTTTGCTGACTAGGCCGGCGGTGGCCGTTACAGTGAGGGACCCGGAGACGTTCCCAGCATTCAGGGACGCTGTGGCTTCGCCGTTAGTTGTGGTGGCCGAGGTGGTGACGGTCGCCGCCGTGGCGGTGCCCGAGAGGCTGAAGGTCACCGGGGTGTTGTCGGCGACGTTGTTGCCCAGCAGATCCTTGACCGTGGCGGTCAGGGTAGCCTGCCCGAACAGCGACAACGCGGTCGTATTCACTGGCAAAGAAGTAAGGGTGATAGTTGCCGGATCCCCGGCCAGGAAGTCAACCGTCACGTCCTTGGTGGCGAGGCTCCCCGCCGCGGCCCTGATCGTAGCCGTCTCAATGGTCGAGTCGGTTACCTCCACACTGGCCTGCCCGAGGCTGTTGGTAATGGCTGAGCCGGTGCTGAGCAGGGCATCCCCGACCGTCACCTGAAAGTTAACGGGAACGCCGGCGACACGGGAATTGCCGTAATCGACGACCGTGGCAACCAGGGTTTTGCTGCTGCTGCCATCGGCGATGCTCTCAGAAGTTGCCGGTGCGAACTGCAGGCTGCTGCCAAAATAGAGCGGAATTTCGATGGTCTCGCTACCAGTCACGGTTACCACGACATTTTCGGCGGTGGCGTCAGTGACGGTCACCGAAACCTCACCGTTTATGTCGGTGGTGTAGGGACCGGCCGGGGTAATGGTTGCAGCGCCGTTCACGGAAATATCAAGGGTTTGACCCGCGGCGGGGAGTTTGGTCCCGAGGTCGGTAACCGTGGTCACAACCGTCGAAGTGTCATTGACCTTCAAGGCACTCAGGGTGGCGGAGGCCGTGGTGCCATAGGTGGCGGTCGGCGCCTTGAAGGTGACGTTCGCTGTGCCGGAGATGCTGGGGACCCCGGAGACCTGGGCCAGGATGCCGATGGTGCTGCCGTTGTTGCCGGTGTCCGTGGCGGTTAGGGTCACGGCACCGTTCTGGTCAGTGACGCCGACAGACGGGGTGAGCAGATTGTCACTGTCACCGTAGTTCGGAATGAAGGTGAGCGAAACGCCGGGGATGCCACCACTGTTGCCATCGCGCAGATAGGCAGTCAGGGTCGCTGCCCCGGTTGCATTGACGGCGCTGGGGGTGATGGAGAGGGTCGGGCCGAAAGTAAAGGTCTGCTCCCGGCTGACAATGCCGGAATAGACCCGTAAAGTGATGTTCTCGGCCGTCGGATCGGTAATGCTGAATGTCTCTTGACCGAAAGCGTCTGTCATTCCGCCGTTTGTCGCGGTGACGACCGCGCTACCGGCACTGACCACCGTGGAAAGCGTGATGCCCGCCGCGGCATTGCCATTGACATCCACGGCGGTGGCGCGAAGGGTTGCCGAGCCGCCTGCCGCCAAGACGGAACTCGGAGAAATCTGGTCAATGGTAATACTTGCCAGTTTGTAGAAGACATTGATGTCCACTGTGGCGGTCTTGATGTTGGAGGAGCGGACGCTGATGGTGTCCGTCCCGGCGGCGTTGCCGGCGGTATAGTTGAGGGTGGCAAGACCACTGAGATTGGTGGTTGCCGTCAGTGCACTGAGATTGCCGCTGGTGGTGTTGGGGGAGACGGTGAAGATCAGGGTTGCATTGCTTACCGCGTTGCCCTGTGCATCGGTCGCCGTAGCGATTAACCCGGAGGTTTCGCCGAGGGCGACGCTGGTTGGTGTGGCTTGCAGGGTGATGGTCGCTACCGGACCCGGCACGAAACTGACAGCTGTGCTGGCGGTAAAACCGCCAAAAGAAGCCTGGACGGTTGCCGACCCGGTCGAGGTGGTGCTGGTCAAGGATACCGATGCGTAACCGGCTGCGTCCGTGGTGGCGCTGGCGGCGGAGAGGGTGCCCAGGGTGGTGGTAAAGGAGACGGATGCCCCGGGGACCGGCTTGTTGTCGATATCGAGGACCAACGCCCGCATCAGAGTGTTGGAAGTGCCGTCCGCCGTAATCGAACTGACCCCCGAACTCAGGGAGACCGATTTGATGACGACCGCTGAAGCACTTACGGTCAGGGTGCTGGAGGCAGTCAGGGCATTGGACATGGTGCGAACGGAGACGATGTCATCGCCGGTGGTGCTGCCGGCGGTGTAGTTGATGCTGGCCTGGCCGTTGATGTCTGTGGTGGCGGTCAGAGAACCGAGGCTGCCGCCGCTGGTGTTGGTGGTAATGGCAAAGGCAAGGGCCTCGCCGCTGGCCGGGTTGCCGTTAGCATCGACAACTGCGACGTTGATCATGCTGGTTCCATTGGGCTGGGTGGTTGAGGGGAAAAAGGAAATCGTGGGAATCACCGGAGCCCCGGCGACAAAAGCCACGCTTTGGGAATCTGCCGAGACGCCGCCTGCAATCGCATTGACCTGTGCGGTACCAATGGAGGTGCCGCTTACCAGGCTCACCTGGGCAATGCCGTTGGCATTAGTTATGGCGCTTGAAGGGTTTACGTTGCCCAGTGTGGTGGAAAAGGTGACAGTCGCACCCTCGATGGGGCCGCTGCCGCCCGAGACAACGGCGCGCAGCAGGGTTGAGGCAGTTCCATCTGCCGTGATGCTGTTACTTCCTGTAGTAAGCGAAACAGCCGTGACCTCCGAGTTATTGATATTGGTTGGGGAGGTAGTTGTTGAGTCACTTTCTTTTCCGCAGCCTCCTGCCATCAACAGGATTACTGCAAGCAAGACATAAGAGATCCTGATTAGGTCCGATTCTCAGCTTGATGCGGATCGCCCCTACAAGAGCCCAAGCCGTAGCGATGAATTGAACAATGGGGCCCCTACATATTGGATGCCCAAGGTGCTCTCGCCCCTCAGCTGAGAATTAGGGCTAATCAGGTAAGAGATTAGAATTTTTTTCATCAAACCCTCCCTTTTGGTGCAATAGTGAGTTTTTATGGTCTCTGGGTATTTTCCCATAGTAATCGACAATATGAGCCAACTTACTACCACGGAGCTAGGGGAAAAACAACTTATTTATAATGAGTTCTGGCTTGCCGCCCGCATTCATCAACGTGGGAATGGTTTGTCAATGCACATAAAATGCCAGGAGATCTCATCGATTTTCAGGATTGACTTTTCTTCGACTCCGGGAATTGGAAATCCGATAATCGCCCAAATTCAGGTTAACTAGCTGTTGATATATGGAAGAAAGAAATGTTTGTGCCTGGGAATGTTGCTGATTAGGGCGGGATGCCAAGTGCCCTAGCCTCTTTGCGGGAATCAAAATAGAGTCCAGCCAACTTCCTGGCGAATTAAGCCCTACGGTAATGGCAGCCAGGTCGATCGCACCGGTGGGGTTGCGGGGCAGCCAAGAAAGCCGTGGATTGTTTTCCCGTTTGCGCTCGGGTAAGATGATTCACATTATCCATAGAAATTCCTGATTAGGTCTGATTCTCAGCTATGACACATTCTGTCGCACAGGGAGCATAGAGTTTGGCCATGGAACTCATGAATAACAAGGAGGTTAGCATCCATGGCCATCAATCGTATCCAGTTCCAACCGGGGCTGAGCTTGGCTGATTTTCTCAAAGACTATGGTACGGAGGCCCAATGCGAGGCGATCCTTGAGCACTCGCGCTGGCCCCAAGGATTTGTCTGTCCAGCATGCGGTGCAAGCCGCGCGGTCCAGTTTCGGCGAGGACGGTCGAACATCTTCCAGTGCTGTCGCTGCCGCAAACAGATCTCGCTGATCTCCGGAACGATTTTCCATGGGAGCAATCTGCCGCTGACCCAGTGGTTTCTGGCCCTCTACTTCATGACACAAGGCAAGTCCGGCCTGTCGATGCTGGAGTTGAGACGAATGCTGGGTTTGAGCTACAAAGCGGCTTGGCGGCTCAAGCACAAGCTCATGCAGGCGATGTTCGAGCGCGAAGAGACAACGGTTCTGGCCCAGCGGGTCGAGATCGACGACGCCTACTTGGGCGGGGAACGCTCCGGCGGTAAGGTTGGTCGCGGTTCGGAGAACAAAGTTCCCTTCATTGCGGCAGTGGAGACCAGTCACGAGGGCCATCCGCTGCGAGCTGTTTTTAGCCGGGTGACGACCTTCAGCAGCCATGACGTTGATCAATGGGCCAAGAATCACTTGGCACCGACGGCGCTGGTCGTTTCTGATGGCCTGAATTGCTTCCGCGCCGTCACCAAGACTGGGTGCTACCATCAGCGAAAGGTGGTTGGTGATCAACGCAGAAGTACCGACATGGGCTGCTTCCACTGGATCAACACCATCCTGGGCAATCTTAAGACGGCCATGGCCGGAACGTATCATGCGTTTGACTTCGACAAATATGCGCATCGCTATCTGGCCGAGTTTCAGTACCGGTTCAACCGGCGGTTCGATCTGCGCAGCATGCTGCCAAGACTGCTGTTCGCCTGTGTCTCAATCGGCAAGCGGCCCGAGGCCTGGCTTCGCCGAGCTGAGAATTGGACCTAATCAGGTAGAAATTTGAAAGGCAGGTCCATGGGTTACCGCAATCTTGCCGCCGCCGCGGCTGATCTCGAGCGCACCGGCCAGCTGCTGCGCGTCACCGCCGAAGTCGATCCGGATCAGGAGGTAGCGGCGATTCAGCGCCGGGTCTATGCCGGGGGCGGGCCGGCGCTCCTCTTCACCAACCTCAAAGGGTGCCGCTTCCCGGCGCTCGCCAATCTCTTCGGCACCTTAGAGCGCACCCGCTTTCTCTTTCGCGACGCCCTCCCCGGCGTCGAAGCCCTGGTTCGCCTCAAGCTCGACCCCGCCGAACTGCTGCGTCACCCGTTGCGCTTTGCCGGCGCTCCGGCGGCGGCCCTGCGGTTGCTGCCAAAGCGCGTAGGGACGGGGCCAATTCTTGCCCAAACCACCACCGTGGGCGAATTGCCGCAGATCAAGTCCTGGCCCGACGACGGCGGCGCCTTCATCACCCTGCCCCAGGTCTACTCCGAACATCCCGGCCAGCCCGGCTGGCGCCATTCCAACCTCGGCATGTACCGGGTCCAGCTCTCCGGCGGCGCCTATCGTCCCGGGGCCGAGGTCGGCCTCCACTACCAGATTCACCGCGGCCTCGGCGTCCATCACGCCGCCGCCCGCGAGCGCGGCGAATCGCTGCCGGTGAGCGTCTTCCTCGGTGGTCCGCCGAGCCTGACGGTGGCGGCGGTGATGCCGCTGCCGGAGGGGATGCCGGAGCTTGCCTTTGCCGGGCTCCTCGGTGGACGACGCATCAAGCTCGTCCAGGGATGCAATGGCCTGCCTATGCCGGCCGAAGCCGACTTCGTTATCTGCGGGCGTATCGATCCGCAACGGACGCTTCCCGAGGGCCCATTTGGCGACCATCTCGGCTACTACAGCCTGGTCCACGATTTTCCGGTGCTGCAGGTGGAGCAGGTTTTCCACCGGCCGGGGGCGATCTGGCCCTTCACCAGCGTCGGCCGGCCGCCGCAGGAGGACACCAGCTTCGGGGCTTTTATCCACGAGCTGACCGGCGACCTGATCCCGAGCGTTCTCCCCGGCATCCACGCGGTGCATGCCGTCGACGCCGCCGGCGTCCACCCGCTGCTGCTGGCGATCGGCAGCGAGCGCTATGTCCCCTACGCCGCCGAGCGCCGCCCGCAGGAGCTTTTGACCCTCGGCAACGCCCTGCTCGGCCAAGGGCAGCTCTCCCTCGCCAAGTACCTGCTGCTGACCGCTCGCGAGGACAGCCCGCAGCTCGATATCCACGATATACCAGCCTTTTTCCGGCATCTGCTGGAGCGGGTCGACTGGCGCCGCGACCTCCATTTCCAGACCTGCACCACCATCGACACCCTCGACTATTCGGGCAGCGGCCTCAACCAGGGGTCGAAGGTGGTGATCGTCGCCGCCGGCCCGCCGCGCCGAAAACTGCCGGTCGAGCTGCCGGCCGGGCTGCGTCTCCCCGCCGGCTTCAGTGCTCCGCGGGTCGCCCTGCCCGGGGTGCTGCTGGTGCAGGGGCCAGCAGCGTGGGAGAAGGAGGCCGGGACGATCCAGGGCTTTTGCGATCACTTCACCGCAAACGACGGCATCAACGACTTCCCGCTGGTGGTGGTGGTCGATGACAGTGACTTCACCGCCCGCAGCCTCGATAATTTGCTCTGGGTGACCTTTACCCGCTCCGACCCGGCGCAGGATATTTACGGGATTGGCGCTGCGATTAAGAACAAACACTGGGGCTGCCAGGGTGCCTTGGTGGTCGATGCCCGCCGCAAGCCGCACCATGCGCCGCCGCTCCTCGAGGATCCGGCGGTGGCGGCCCGGGTCGAAGCACTGGCGGCGCCTGGCGGGCCGCTGCATGGCTGTTATTGAATTGGTGTGTTGAGGATGGGGAATCGATGGGGCGGAAATTTTCGGACGCTGCCGGGACGCGGGCGTGCTGCTGCGCCGGCGCTGGAAATAGCTTTTACGCCCTGGCGCCGAACGGGCCAGGGCTACTGCCTCGGCCGGGGCTAGCCTTCAGCCCGGCCGTGGGACCAGGCAGTCCTCTCGCCAGCAGCAGTCGAGCTGACTGCAGTCGAGACGTCCGGCGGTGCCGAAGCAGGGCTGGTTCCCTTCCGCCTGCTGAACGGCCCGGATCAGGTCGCCCTTCTTGATCCGGCTGATGCCGTTCATCCCCAGGGCATAGGCGCGTTGGCGTACTTCATCGATCTTCATGGGGACTCCTTTGCTGGACAGACGATTAGCCATAGTTAATTGAAAATCAATAATTACCCATAAACGGCCGGCTTGTCAACAGGATGCGTCGGGGACTGGGGAAATTGGCGTGGGGAAATTGGCGTTGCCTTGCGCCACGCCGAGGGTTTAAGATGGCTGCGGCCGTCCGGCAGCTGATGCCCGGGCGGCCGCAGCGTGCATCGGCACGGATGGCATCTCTCCGGTTGGCTAAGGTAGCAGCGATGAATAGCGCAGGATTGAATCTGGGGGCAGCGATTGGCAACACTCCCCTGGTGGAATTGACCCGGCTGCAGTCCCGGCCCGGGGTGAGGATTCTTGCCAAACTCGAAGGGAACAACCCCGGCGGCTCGGTCAAGGACCGTCCGGCCTGGTTCATGATCAAAACCGCGGAGGCGTCCGGGCTGCTCGATCGCGGCCAGACCATTCTCGAACCGACCTCGGGCAATACCGGTATCGCGCTGGCGATGATCGGCGCCGCCCGCGGTTACCGGGTCAAGCTGGTGATGCCGGCCTGTGTCAGCGTCGAGCGGCGCAGCGTCCTCGAAGCCTACGGCGCCGAGCTGGTCCTCTCGCCGGCCGAGGAGGCAACCGACGGCGCGATCCGCCTGGCGCACCAGATCCTGGCCGAAGATCCCGACCGCTACTACATGCCCAACCAGTATGCCAACAGCGCCAACGTCCAGGCCCACTATGAGACGACCGGGCCGGAAATTTTCCGCCAGAGCGATGGCGCGGTCGATATCTTCGTCGCCGGGATGGGAACCTCGGGGACCCTGATGGGGGTCGGCCGTTACCTGCGCGAAGCCAGGCCGGGCGTGCGCATCGTCGGCGTCGAGCCGCGCCTCGGCCACAAGGTCCAGGGGTTGAAGAATATGCGCGAGGCGATCGTGCCGGAGATTTATCAGGAACAGGCCCTCGACGCCAAGCTGACCGTCGAGGACGAGGAAGCCTTTGAGACCGCCCGGCAGCTGGCGTTCCGCGAGGGGATTTTCGCCGGCATGTCGAGCGGCGCCGCGGTGGCCGGGGCGCTGCGGCTGGCGAGCGAGCTGGAGCAGGGGACGATCGTCACCCTCCTGCCGGACCGCGGCGACCGCTACCTGAGTACCACCCTGTTCCGCTCGGTCTGCGCCTGCTGTCCCCCCTGACCTTATCGTGGTGAAGCCGATGGCCGTCCCGCAATTGGTGCGTCGCACCGCCGAAAAAGCGCTGGCCGCCTTCGTCGAGCGCCAGAACGCTGCCGGCCGGATCGCCGACGGGCGGCTCGCCTGGTCAGCGGAGGAGGAGAGTCTGCTGTTGTTCCTGACGCGCCCGGCGGCGACCCTCCCCCTGGTGCGCTTCCGCTTCGTCGCCGAGCTCGGCCAGTGGACCCTGCACTACCGTGATGACGCCGGGCGCTGGTGTTTTTATCTCAACGCGGGGCCGACCCTGGAGTTCGGCAAGCTGCTGGCCGTGGTCGACAGTGATCCCTTCAACTTCTTCTGGCCCGACTGACCTGCTTTCCTGCCCCCCGCTCCAATCCTCACCGCTCCTGCCAAATACTGCCGCCGCGCTCCCTGATCCCCGCGTCCGCTCATTGCATCGTCCCCGGGAACTGCTAGAGTTTTGCTGTGGCCCGCCAATCCCCTTGCCGCGACGATGCCAATGGAAGCGAACCTGCCGGAGCGCGCCCAGCTCCCCTTCGAAATCCTCCCCCAGCCCGATGAGATCACCTGCGGGCCGACCTGCCTGCACGCTCTCTACAACTACTACGGCGATTCTCTCCCGCTGCAGCAGGTCATTGCCGAGGTGCCGATGCTCGAAGGGGGTGGGACCCTGGCGGTACTGCTCGCCTGCCACGCCCTGCGCCGCGGTTACCGGGCGACCATCTATACCTACAAGCTGCAGCTCTTCGATCCGACCTGGCTCACCGGCCCGCCCGCCGAGCTGCCAGCCAAGCTGCGGGCGCAGATGGCGGTCAAGGACGACCCCCGGCTGCACGCTGCGAGTCGGGCCTACCTCGACTTCCTTGCCCTCGGCGGTGAACTTCGCTTCGAAGACCTGACCACCGGCCTGATCCGCAAGTTTCTCAACCGGGGCGCCCCGGTCATTTCCGGCCTGTCGGCGACCTACCTCTACCACAGCCCGCGGGAGTTCGGCCCCAACGCCGATTACGACGACATTCGTGGTGAGCCATCGGGACACTTTGTCGTACTGCGCGGTTATGACCGTCAGCAGCGCACAGTGCTGATCGCCGACCCCCTGGCGAGCAACCCGGTGGGGGCCGGTCAGCGTTACGAAGTGAGCATCGACCGGGTCATCTGCGCTATCCTGCTCGGGGTGCTGACCTATGACGCCAACCTGTTGATCATCCGGCCGCCAGGCCCGAAGGGAAGAAGTGATGCCGACTCTCATCGTCGTTGACGACCCGGCCGACTGGCCGCTGACCATCCCCGGCGCCGAGCTGGTACCGGCCCGCGCCTACCTGACTGAGACGCGCTTCAACGCGCTACGCCATGTCAAGGTCTTCAACCTCTGCCGCTCCTACCGCTACCAGAGCATCGGCTACTACGTTTCGCTCCTCGCCACCGCCCGCGGCCACAAGCCGCTCCCCGGCATCACCACCATCCAGGATCTGAAATCCCAGGCAATCGTCAAGGTCGCCGCCGAGGACCTTGACGCCCTGATCCAGAAGAGCCTCGGCCACCTGCAGTCCAGGGAATATCTCCTCTCGGTCTACTTCGGTCGCAACCTCGCCAAGCACTATGATCCTCTCAGCCAGCGGCTCTTCAAGCAGTTTCCGGCCCCCTTCCTTCGTTGTTCCTTTGCCTACAGCAGCAAGAGCGAACGCTGGTTGCTGCAGGGACTGACGCCGGTGGCGGCGGCCGAGATACCCGACGAGCATCGCGAATTCGTGGTCGCGGTCGCCGGCGACTATTTCCGCGGGCGCCGGCCGCGAGGAGGAAGCCAGGGGCGCAGCCGCTACGACCTCGCGATCCTGGTGGCTCCGGGAGAGGCCGACCCTCCCTCCGACCGCCGGGCGCTGCAAAGGTTTCTACGCGCCGCGACCCGGATCGGATTCACTCCCGAGCTGATCGGCAAGGATGACGTCGGTCGCCTCGGCGAATTCGACGCCCTCTTCATCCGCGAGACGACCAGCGTCAACCACCACACCTACCGCTTTGCCCGGCGGGCGGCGGCCGAGGGGCTGGTGGTCATCGACGATCCCGAGTCGATTCTCAAGTGCACCAACAAGGTCTTTCTCGCCGAACTGCTGGAGCGCAACAAGGTGCCGACGCCGCGCACCATGATCGTTCATCGCGGCAACCGCGCCCAGGTCAGCGAGACTCTCGGCCTCCCCTGCATCCTTAAGCAGCCCGACTCCTCTTTTTCCCGCGGGGTGATCAAGGTCGAGAGCGAGGCGGCCTGCAAAGAGGCGATCGGCCGCCTGCTGGAAAAGTCGGAGCTGATCATCGCCCAGGAGTTTCTCCCCACCGCCTACGACTGGCGCGTCGGCATCTTCGACCGCCAGCCCCTTTACGCCTGCCGCTACTACATGGCGAAGAGCCACTGGCAGATCCTCAAGCATGACGTTGGCGGCAAGCTGGTCGACGAGGGGCGCTTCGATACCATCCCGGTCGAGCATCTGCCGACCCCGGTGCTGCGCACGGCGCTGAAGGCGGCCAACCTGATCGGGGACGGTCTCTACGGGGTCGATCTCAAGCAGGTCGGCGACCAGGTCTACGTCATCGAGGTCAACGACAATCCGAACCTCGACGCCGGCGTCGAGGACCAGGTCCTGAAGGAGGATCTCTATCTGCGGATCATGCGGGTGATGTTGCGGCGGGTCGAGCAGCGCAAGGAACGGGTGCCGGCATGAAACGCCCCCTGCATCTCTTTGAAGGATTCGGCGTCGAGATCGAGTACATGATTGTCGACCGGGAGCGGCTGACGGTGCTGCCGGTGGCTGACCAGGTGCTGACCGCGCAGGCGGGGGAGCTGACCGACGAGGTGGAGGTCGGGGCGCTGGCCTGGTCTAACGAGCTGGTGCTGCATGTCATCGAGCTGAAGACCAACGGGCCGGCCGCGCGGCTGGAGGGGCTCGCCAGCACCTTCCAGGAGCATGTCGGCAAGATCAACCGCCACCTTGGTCCTCTCGGCGGCATGCTCCTTCCCGGGGGGATGCACCCGTCGATGGACCCGCTGCGGGAAACCCTGCTCTGGCCTCACGACAACAGCCCGATTTATCAGGCCTACGACCGGATTTTCGGTTGCCGCGGCCATGGTTGGGCCAACCTGCAGAGTGTCCACCTCAACCTCCCCTTTGCCAGCGACGAGGAGTTCGGCCGCCTCCATGCCGCCATTCGCCTGGTGCTGCCGATCCTGCCGGCGCTGGCAGCGAGTTCACCCCTGCTCGATGGCCGATCGACCGGGCTGCTCGACAACCGGCTCGAGGTCTATCGCCTCAACCAGCGGCTGGTGCCGTCCGTTACCGGCCGGGTTATCCCCGAGCCGGTCTTCTCCCCCCGTGCCTACCGGGAGGAGGTGCTGGAGACGATGTACCGGGAGATCGCGGCCCGGGACCCCGAAGCGGTCCTGCAGCACGAGTGGCTCAACTCCCGCGGCGCCATCGCCCGCTTTGAACGGAACACTATTGAAATCCGTTTGCTCGATGTTCAGGAGTGTCCGGCTGCCGACCTGGCGATCGTCTCCTTGCTGGTCGCCCTGCTGCGCGCCCTGGTCGGCGAGGAGTGGCTGAGTTACGCCGAGCAGCAGCTCTGGTCCGTCGCCGAACTGGAGCCGATCCTGCTCGCCACGATCCGGGATGGCGAGGCGGCCCTCATCGAGGACCGGCGCTATCTGGAGGCCCTCGGGGTGCCGGAGGCGCCATGCCGTGCCGGCCAGCTCTGGCGCCGCCTGGCCGAACGCTGCGGCGGACTGCTGGCAGCGCCCCAGCAGGAAGCCCTGGAACTGATTCTCCGGTCCGGAACCCTGGCCCGGCGCCTGGTGCAGCGGCTCGGTCCTGCCCCGACGGCGCCGCTTGTGGTCGACTGCTACCGGGAGCTGGGTGCCTGCCTCGCGGAAGGAAGGCTCTTTGATGGCTGACATGCGCCTGGTCCTGAGCTGTGAGCATGCCGGCAACCAGGTCCCGGGGCCCTGGGAGGGGGCTTTTCTCGGGCACGAGGCGCTGCTGGAGACCCACCGCGGCTACGACATCGGGATTTTCCCCTTTGCCGAACGGCTGGCGGCCCAGCGCGGGGTTTTCCTGAATGCCTGCCGGGTCACCCGACTGCTGGTCGATGCCAATCGCAGTCCGCACAGCCAAACCCTCTTCTCCGAGTTCTCCCGCGCCCTGCCGGCGGCCGCGCGGCGTTCGCTGCTGGAACGCTACTACCATCCGTATCGGCAGGCGGTGGTTCGCCAGGTCGACCAGGCCCTGTCCGGGGGGAGTGCGGTCCTTCATCTTTCCCTGCATTCCTTTACCCCGCATTTTCGCGGCGTCGAACGCAATGCCGATGTCGGCCTGCTCTACGATCCGGGGGTGCCGGCGGAGAACCGGCTCTGTCGGCGCTGGCAGCAACTGCTTCGGGAAAGCGGCCGGTCCTGGCGGGTGCGCCGCAATTACCCTTACCGGGGGGCCGCCGACAGTCTGGTGACCTGGTTGCGACGGCGCAAGCGGCATCAGGACCCCTACCTTGGAATTGAGCTCGAAATCAACCAGCGCTGGCCGCTGACCGGCGGCGAAGGCTGGCAGCAGTTGCAGGACGACCTCCTCCGCAGCCTGGATATGCTGCTCGATCGGCCGGTCCTCCAGAACTGGTACGATGAGGAACGGCATCCCTGAGCCCCTTCCCGCCCCCGGTATTCATTGACAGGCCCGGGGATCGGGGCAGACTTAGAGAAGAACCGATGGGAGAAAACGGGTCATGTGGGCAGAACGTTTGATCATTGCGTTCATCCTTTTACTGCTGGCGCCGGCCGTGGATCTTGCCGCCCATGCCCAGGAGTCGGAGCAGGAAGCGGTCGCCGTCTCCCCGCCCCAGGAAAAAACACCGCCATTGGGTGTCGCCGAGGTGGTGCCACGTCTTTCCAGTCTCACTGAAGAGGCGGGGACCGCACTGTCCCGGGTCGACACCCTCCAGGATCATCGCGCTGTTACTGCCTTATTGGAGCAGGAACGGGGACGCCAGGAGGCGCTGCAAAAACGCCTGGCCACCCTCGGTGATCCCGCCGGCTGGAGTATCGAGCGGCTCCTCGATATCCGTGGTCGCCTGGTTGAACAGCGAAATGCCCTCAAGGGGCTGGTCGATATGATTTCGCAACCGCTGGCCGAACTCGACCGGTTGCGAACGGCCTGGGAAGAGAATAAGACATTCTGGCAGGATTGGGAGAAACAGGTCCGGGAGCAGAAATTGCCACTGCCCCGGGATGCCTTTGCCAAGGCAGGGGAGACGATCACCACGGTTCTGGAAAAGACCAACCAGGCCTTTTCCCGTCTGATCGAGCTGCAAACCAGCGTCACCACCCTGCAGGAAAAAAACCTCAACGATTTGAACCGGATCGAGGCGAGCCTTGACGCCATGCGGCGCAAGACCTTCACCCGCACCGCCCCCTCCTTTTTCAATCCCGCCTTTTACCGGCAATTTAAGGACACCCTCCGGGCCCGGGTCGTAGAAGGTGTTCAGGAGAGCCAGGGGATTTCAGCGGGCTATTTCCGCGACCAGGGGTGGTTGCTGCTGCTGCAGGCCGGAGTCGCTCTTGTCCTCGGGCTTTTCATCCGCCGGCAGCGCCATACCCCGGAGGTTGCGGCGGAGTGGCATTTCATTCTCAAGCATCCCTGGGCCACCGGACTCTTCGCCGCGATCTCCGCACTGAGTTTCCTCTACCCCACCCCTTCGGCCTGGTGGCGGGTTTCCCTCTGGTTCCTGGTCGTTGGCTCAGCATCGATCCTGATTACCGGCCTGCTGGAAAACCGCCGCAAGATTTTCACCGTTTTCTTCCTGGCGGCACTCTTCCTGGTCTCCCTGTTGCTGCAAACCCTGTCGCTCCCGCAGCCCCTCTACCGGCTCTATCTTGCCGTCGTTACGCTGCTGAGCGTCCCGCTGTTATTGCAGGTGGCGCGGCGCAACCGGCAGGCAAAGGGAGGGCGAAGCGATCTCTTTGTTCTTTTCCTGCAGGTCCTGAGCCTCCTCTTTTTAACGGCCTTTGCCGCCCAGGCAGGGGGCTACTCGGTGTTGGCGTCACGACTCTTTGAGTCCTCCCTGGAGACGGTCTTTCTCTGGTTGGTGGCGGCGATGGCCATTCGTCTGGTCCGGGGCGGGGTTGAATACCTGTTCAGCCGGCCGCTTTTGCAGCGGAGCCGTTTCGTTCGCCGCTCCGGAGACGAGCTCGCCAGGCGATTGAAGAGCCTTTTTGACGTGTTCGTGGTCGGCTATGCCGGTTTTTACCTGTGCGTGGTCTGGGGTCTTGTCGATTCCGTTGCCCAGGCCTGGGCACGGTTGCTGGAGTTAGGGTTCCCCTGGGGCGAGACCTTTATCTCTGTACAGATGGTCCTGCTCGCCGCCCTGGTTATCTACCTTTCGATCGTGCTCTCCTGGGTCCTGCGTGCCCTGCTCGAGTGGGAGGTCTTTCCCCGCAAGGGGATGGATCGCGGCGTTCGGGATTCGATCAAAAAACTGCTCCATTACAGCCTGGTCTTTGTCGGCTTTCTGCTCGCCCTCAGCCTGGCCGGTATTGAACTGAAAAACTTTGCCGTCCTGGCCGGGGCCTTCGGTATCGGCATCGGATTCGGCCTGCAGAATATCGTCAACAATTTCGTCAGCGGCATCATTCTCCTCTTTGAGCGCCCGATCAAGGTCGGGGACATGGTGGTGATCGAAAACGAGTGGGGGACCGTGCGCAAAATCGGCCTGCGCTCGACAATTGTGGAAACCATTGACCAGTCGGAGATCATCGTTCCCAATTCAGACCTGGTTTCCCAGAAGGTGACCAACTGGACCCTTTCTACCAAGATGGCCCGGGTGGTCCTGCCGGTGGGGGTTGCTTATGGGAGCGACCTGGCCAAGGTGCTGGGGCTGCTGCTGGCGGCCGCGGAGGGGCATGAAGCGGTGGTGAAAGAGCCTGCCCCTTCGGCGATTTTCACCGCCTTCGGCAACAGTTCCATCGATTTTGAATTGCGGGTCTGGATCGCCGATATATCGCGCCGCCAGGTGGTGCGCAGCGAACTGGGCCAGGAGGTCGACCGCCTCTTCCGGGAAGAGGGCGTGGAAATCCCCTTCCCACAGCGGGACCTGCACCTGCGGTCCCTGGACAACTCCCTGCTCGATCGCGTGGCCCCGGGAAGGGGGGCGCGAAATCAGGCAATGCCGGCAGAAGACCAGAGCAAGGAGCCGGGCTAGTCCCCAGTAACCCATAATCTTTCGTATCTTGCTGGTTATTTTTCGCGTCAGCTGCGTTTTGGTGTTCGCTGTTTAGCTATGGCTAGGCAGCGAACACCATGCCTTGCTGACACGAAAAATCCCTGCGCAATCTTCCGAAATCCTATGAGTTACAGGGTACTGGGCCAAGTTGCCGCCTATTTCCAGATGTTGGTGAGTCTCCGGCGCTGGCGATCAATACTCTTCTGCCCCTCTTCAAGGGCGTCCATGAGGTGCTCGCGCCATTCTTCGGCGACCTCGCCCCCCTTTTCAACCAGGTCGCTGGTGCGGTCAGCGAGAGTATCAACCGTCTCGCGGACGGCCTCGGCCGAATCCCGGATCAGGGCTTCGGTTTCGTTTTTTACCTTCTTGCTGTAACGGCTAATCTGGCGGCGGGTTCTCTTGCCGGATTGCGGCGCAAAGAGGATGCCGATCCCGGCGCCGATCAGTCCACCGGCGATCAGCATGATTGCCCCGACGGTACTCGCTTTCTGGTTTCCATTCATGGTGTGCCTCCGATAAGGTCAAGTCTTCCTCTTCCTTTAACACAAAACGGCGGCGCTGCAAGATGCCGGAGTGCCCTTGCATTTATCAGGAGAGGCGCTAGACTGAAAGCAAAGAGAAAGGAGGATCGGGATCATAGCAGACCACATCGAAACTTAGGCAAACCTGACCCCCTCCGGGGGTATGATCGCTCTGCCCCGCAGAGCGAGCCAGCCGGCCGCAAAAGCCCGGTTGAAGCAATGGCCCTCCCGCTAACCATGCGGGAGGTTGCCGTTTGCGCCCATAAGAAAAGCCCGGTTCCAGGAACCGGGCTTTTCTTGTCGCAAGTTTCGGGGGAGCATTACTGGCCGCGCAACTCCTTGAGGATGGCGGGATTAGCTTCCTCTTCGGCGAGGATGGAGTGGCAGGTATCGCAATCCATGGAGATGGTCTCTCCCGATTCGGCGACATGCTCCTCATCGTGGCAGCGGAAACAGCCGAGGTCCTCGTTATGTCCGATGTGGCTGGTGTAGGTGCCCCATTGGACATTCATTTCCGGAAAAACATTCTGCGCGTAGGCCGCCTGCACCCCGGCAATCGCCTTCTCCAGCTTGGCCGGTGCCTCCTTGACCAGGGCCGGATAGTTCTTCTGATACCAGGTGTTGAGGGCACTGGCGATAGCGGTGCGGGCCTCGGCCTGGGTGGCGTATTGCTGCTGGACAACCTCCATGGCCTGGCGTTTTATGAAGGGGAGATCGACGGGAATGTCGCCCGAGAGGATCTTGTTGTTGATGGCGACCTTGGCCGGCAGGTAGACATGGGTCGGCCGGTTATGGCAGTCGATGCAGTCCATTTCCCGGACGCCGACCTCCTCGCCGACCGACTTGAGTTTTTCTTCGGCGTCAGCCGTGCGGAAAATGGTGGTGGTGCCGTCTGCCTTGTGGAGGGTCACTTCCGGGATTTCCATCCGGTCCCAGCTGCTGGCCCGGTAGGTGATGCGGTTTTCCGGGGCGACATGCCAGTGGATGCCGTGGGAGCTGACCGCCCGGTCCCCGGCCGTCCCGATCTTCATCAACAGCACCGACTGGACGTGGGAATTCTGTTCGTCCGGTTTGAAGTCGTCCTTGACGGCCAGCTTGTCGCCATGGAATTTTTCCGGACGATGGCATTCTTCACAGGTGTCGCGGGCCGGGCGCAGGCCGTGGACTGGGACCTCGATGGGGCGGGGAAAGGTGTCGAGGGCGACCGCAAAGAGCTGGCGGGCACCGGAGATCTTCGATTTTACGAACCAGGTGGCGCCGGAACCGATGTGGCATTCAACGCAGGGGACCCGGGAGTGGGCGGAGTTGGTGTAGGCCGTGAACTCCGGATTCATTACCTCATGGCAGAACTGGCCGCAGAAACCGACCGATTCCAGGTAGTGGTAGCCCCGGTAACCGAGCAAGCCGAAGATGAAGAGATTGACGCAGGTCAGAAAGACGGCAAAGAAGACCAGCTTCCGCATCCGGCTGAACTTGGTCGGATCGGTGAAGTAGTCCCGCAGGTAATCCATGGTGAAAAGCCGGACTTCTTCCTTCCCCTTGAAGAAGAAGAGGCCGAGAAAGACCATGACCAGGCCGACAATAAATGTCGGGCCGAGGACCATGTAGACCAGGGCGGCAAAGTAGGTATTGCGAATGTGCCAGATGACGTCGTAGAGCAGGGCGCCGAGCAGAAAGGGGAAGATAACGGTGACGATCATCGCACCGATGAGGGAAACGCGGCTGCGTGCGATCCCGCGGGCGAAAGCGGTGAGAATGTCGGTGATCCGTTTCATGTCGGGTCCTTGTCGGGAAAAATGGCATGGTTGCGACAGATATATTTGCCGCAGTCGGGAGATGCGGGGAACCGGGCGCTCTGGGCCGGGAAGGGTAATTAGGTAGCATTAATTACCCCGGCTTGTCAATATCCATATCGCATATCCGGCTGTGACACCAGCAGAAATCGGGCTTTTTGCCGACAAATTAATCCGGCCCCATGAAAAGCAGCGGCCGCCCGGGGGGCGGCCGCTGCTTTTGAGCTAGAGCATTCTGCGGGGAATCAGTGACTGGGGGAGTTCTCCTCCATGAACGCCGGCAGAATCATGTTGAGGAAGTAGAAGATAACAAAGGGGGTGGCTATGACCGTCAGGGCTCCGGCGAGTCCCTCCTTGAAGGTCTCCATGTCGTGGGGAATGATCGGCAGGTGGTAATGCATGTAGCCGGCAAAGGTCAGGGAGAAGGCCTGGCCGCCGATGACGACGTTCCAGCGCATCATCAAGACCCCGAACAGGACCAGCAGAGAAGCCGCCGCTGCACGGCGCACCGTGATCCCGGGAATCAGCAGCATGATAAAGGGGAGCAGGTTGCCGATACCATACTGCAGGATGAAGATTTTCACGAAATCATGCTCGTAGATGACCATGCGCAGGGCGTCCCAGGACTTGACGGCGGTATAGCCGCGAAAGATCATGTCGAGCATTTCCAGGGTGAGGGCCAGGGTCATGAAGATCAACAGGTACTTGGAGGTCATCTTCACCTCGTGGTCCTGGACGCTGCGCAGGTGGTGGTAATCGACCGCGGCGCTGCCGTGGGCGATGGCGTCGGGCAGCAGATAGTTCTTGCCGCGGCGGGCGGCCCACTTGCGGATTTCCATGAAGACATAGTAGCTGACGATGCAGAGGGCAATACCGGAAACGACGGCCGAGCAGATAAAGATCACCGGCATCAGCGGTGTCATCCAGAGGGCGTTGGCCTTGACCGAGCCGAAGATGAAGCCGGCGTAGCCGTGCAGAAAACAGGCGACGGGGATACCGACCCCGGCCAGGAGCTTGACCGCCTTGTGGTCGGCTTCCAGGGCTTCTGCGCCGATGTCGCGGACGCCGAGGCTGAGGAGTTTGTAGATCAACAAAAGGATGCTTTCGCCAGCGCTGCGGGAACTCTTCTGCTCCAGGCGCAGCAGGGTCTCGACGATGAACCTGCGATAGACGAACCAGATTTCGGCGGCGACGATACAGGCATAGGTCATGAAGACGATGCCGAAGGCGGAGATCGCCGAGGTGAAGTGGGGTGTCATCAGGACGTGAATGCCGCGGAAGGGTTGTTGCAGGTGGAGCAGCAGCGGCATCATCGCCACCGGCAGCAGAGCGAAGGAGAAGACCAGGGCAAAGCGAGCGATATTCTTCAGCTTTTCGACTCCGAAGACATGATAGAGGGAAGAGAGGACGAAGGCGCCGGCGACCAGGCCGGTCATGTAGGGATACATGACAATCTGGATCGACCAGTAGACATATTCGTTGGGGAGGACGAAGAGGTCCTTGATTGTCCAGGCTTCGCCGTGAACCACCATTTGGGCAACATGTTCGACCATGATCAGCGCACCTCCTCGTTCAGGCCAATGTAGTAGACATTCGGTTTGGTCCCGTATTCATCGCGCAGGATGCCGACGCGCTGATGCAGCACCGCCCTGGCGACGGGGTCGCGGGGATCTCTCAGGTTGCCGATGCGGCGGGCGCCAAAGGGGCAGGCCTGGGCGCAGGCCGTATTCCCGCCGTTGGAGATGCGGTGGTAGCAGAAGGTGCACTTGTCGGCGACATGTTCCACCGGGTGGAAAAAGCGGACGCCGTAGGGGCAGCCCATGATGCAGTAGCCACAGCCGATGCACCAGGTGCGGTCGACCAGAACGGCGCCGTCGGCGGTCTGGTAGGTGGCGCCGACCGGGCAGACCTGAACGCAGGCCGGGACGGTGCAGTGGTTGCAGAGCTTGGGGACGAAAAACGCCTGGGCGATCTCCTCATCGGCAACCTTTTTCATGCCGTCGGCGTTCTGATCGATCAGTTTGGTGGTGAAGCCATTGAGAGCGCCCTTGGGGGTATCCATCAAGACCTGGCCGTCCTTGGTCATGATGTAGCGCTCGACCCAGGTGCGGGTGACGTTGGCTTCCAGCGGAATCTCGTTTTCAAGCTTGCAGGCCTTGACGCAAAATCCGCAGCCGACGCATTTGTAGGTATCGACCAGGAAACCCCAGCGAAGTTCGGGGTTGGCGGCGAGGACCTCGCCGGGTTCCAGGATATCCAGGGCCGAGAGGGAGAGGGCGGCGCCGGAAACAAAAACGGCCGTGCTCTTTAAAAAGTCCCGTCGTTTCATGGCTTACATCTCCTCCAGGCTCGGGTTGTGCGGATTGTGGCATTCACTGCACCCCATCTCGGCGTTGTGGGTGGCAGGATCGATGCCCGGGATGTTGTTGCGTCCGCTCGAGGGCATGACGAGCGCGGAGTGGCAGCGAATACAGAGGTCACGGCTGCGGTCGATTGCCAGCTTCTCCGGGTCCTCCGGGTGGTTCAGGGCCGGGCCGTGGCAGTTCTCACAGGGGATCATGGCGTGTTGGGAGGCGCTCAGGCTGCCGACCTTGTCTTCGTGGCACTCATTGCAGTAATTGCTCTCCTTGTACTTGGCCGGAAAGGCTTTCCACTCCTGCTCGTTCCCCAGGCGGTGGAAGCCGAAGGTATAGCCCCTTTCCTGAACACCAAAATCCTTGGGTACATAGATTGCCCGGAACAACAGGATGGCAACGACCAGGGCGATGACCACATAGAGTGGCCTCCAGACGTGATTTTTCACCGCGGACCCCTTTCGATCAGATGAAATAAAAACAACGTTTCTTTGGCCAATTATTATTGCTGTTGCCGAAATGTCAATTATGGACAGGGGCGACCTGCGGCCCTGGCATCAGTCGGGAGCAATGAGAAAAAGTCAATTTATGCAATATATTATCGTAAAATGAACTACCCCGCAGCAAGCTACGGGGTATCAACAGCCTACACCCTTAGTAAAAATCGCGCAGCAAGCTGCGGGGAATTGAACCCAACTTTTGATTAAGATTTGCTTTCTTGTTGAACTGCCGCCATGAACAGTCTAGTTGTAGACCAGTGAAGGGGTCCATATGTTCTTTGTCCAAACCAGAACCGGATCGATGCAGGTGACAAAAATAATCTTGCTATGAAAAATAATAAAAAAGTGTTATATTATGCAAACAAAAAGAAATTAACTCTGAATAATGATGAAAAATTTAGTACACGTTCTCTCGCCCGCTTAGTCTAGCAAATCTTTTCCTGATTAGCCCTAATTCTCAGCTGAGGGGCGAGAGCACCTTGGGCATCCAATATGTAGGGGCCCCATTGTTCAATTCATCGCTACGGCTTGGGCTCTTGTAGGGGCGATCCGCATCAAGCTGAGAATCGGACCTAATCAGGAATCTTTTTCTTCGTGCAGGCAGGGTCGGAGCGAATGTGCCATTCGGGAGGCAGGAGTGATCTAGGAACCGGGTCCGAAGCAGGGAGGCTGCAGCAATGGCGGAGAAACGACAATCGCTGGAAGAGAGGGTCGTCTGGCTGGAAACGCAGGTAGGGGAGCTGAATTCCAGGCTTGCCGAGCTGGACGCCAGATATGAAAGTGGCGGGGTTGGAAAGATCAAGGCTGCTCGCCAGGTGGCTGCCGCCGATTCCGGGGATGCTTCGGAAGAGATCCTTTCCTGGGTGGGGCGGACCGCACTGTTACCGCGGATTTCGTCGCTCTGCTTCCTGCTGGTGGTCGCCCTGGCACTGCGCACCGTGACGGACAACCAGCTGCTCGATCCCCAGATCGGATCGCTGCTCGGTATGGTCTATGCCGGCGGCTTGATCGCCTGGGGCGCCTTCAAGTATCGCCAGGCTAGCCCCCTCGCCCCGGTTTTCGCGGTAGCGGGTACCCTGCTGATGTTCAGTGTCGTTGCCGAAACCCACGCCCATTTCGACGCCCTACCCACAGTTCCGGCCTATATTATACTCGCCATCGTTGGTGCCGCCGCGGCCCTGATCAGCTACCTGAACCGGGTCGCCGCGCCGGTCTTCGCCGGTACTTTAGGCATGAGTATCGCCGGTCTCGCCATCGATTACCCGAACCCGGTCTTCCCCTATCTTGCGATCCTGTTGCTGGCCGCGAATCTTTTCGGAGTTTACGCCACCCGCCTGCAGCGATGCTCCTGGCTGCGCTGGATTCTCCTGCTTCTCACCCTGCTGGTCCTGCAGATATGGAGCTTCAAACTGGGGATTTTTCTTGGCCGCCAGGAGTACTCCGATCTCCCCTTCGCCCTCAGCGGCTTTTTCCCGATGTTGGCGATCTTTGTCATCTTCTATCTCGGAACTGCGATTGTCGGAATCATCTGGCGAGCTCAGGACCGGGTGGCCCGCTTTGATCTGGCACTGCCGACACTGAGTTGCGGCTGGCTGTTTGTCCTCGGCCGTTATGTCGTCAATGCCGGTAATGGAAGTCCTCAGGTCCTGGGGATTGTCGCCACCCTCCTCGCCCTTGCCTTGCTGGGAATCGCTCACTGGATGGGATCCCGCCGGGACGACAAGGCGCGGGGGACGAACGCCTTTTCCCTGGCGGCTGTTGTGTTGCTCGCCATGGCGCTACCCCTCGCTTTGGATCATCCGCTGCTGGCGCTTTCCCTCCTGTCGGCTATTGCCCTGGGGCTGACCTGGGTCGCCCAGCGCTGGGAGAGCGGGGGGGTGCGGGTTACCTCGTATTTGCTCCAGTTCTATGCCTGTGGTGCCCTGGTCATGGAGTTGCAGGGGACCGAAGTTGCCACCCCTTCGGCACTCAGTGCCCTGGCGGCAGGCGCTCTGGCCTGTATCGGACTCTGGCATTTCCGCTGGGTACGGACCCATCTTCCCGCGGCCGAGTCCCTCGTCTTTTCCCGTTTTGACAAGGAAGACCGGAGCGCGATCCTGTTATTGCTGGCGGCGCTTGTCAGCGGCTTTTTCACTTTGCGGGTCGGCATCTATCAGGCCATGCGGGTTTTTCACCTCGAAGGCCCCGGGGCCTTTGGCTGCTACCAGAGTGTGCTGATCAATCTCTCGGCGATTATCCTGATGGCAATGGCGCTATGGCGGGATAACAGGGAATTACGCAATGTCGCGATTCTTGTGACCCTGGTCGGTGGGGCAAAAGTCTTTTTTGGGGACCTGCTGGGGGCCAAGGGTGTCCCCCTGGTGCTCAGTGTCTTCTCCTTTGGCCTGGCGGCGGCGGTGGATTCAATCGTGCTTGGGCGCTGGCAAAAGTCCGCAAGTGGCGAGCAGGAGCCGACCGCAGAGAGTCAGACGGTGGCCGAAGCTTGAAACAACATGGTGCGCCAACGGGGATTAAAAATATAAAATTTGAGGGATTAAATAAAAAATTAATATTTAATCCTTTTTCATATTGACAGGCCTGCCGGGGTGCTGCTATTGTCTGTATTAAAAGAGGCAAATAACAGAAACATAATTAAAATCAGCCAAGTGTTGTTTCGGGGGCGCCTCCGCCGGAACAGCTCACAACCCCAGCAGAGAGGTGACTTATGACTACCGAATCTCGTTTCATGGATGTCGCGAAAACCGGTTATGTCCTTGGCCTTCTTGGTGTCGTCGGTATTTTCGCAACGATCAGTGCGGTTTTGATTGCCTGGCCGGCGCTTGCCTACCTGGGGTCCAAACTTTTCTAATATCCTTTGCTAACAGGGGGCCGTTGGGCCCCCTGTTATGGTCCGTCAAAATCCTTGAATCCATAGATATGGATAAATACCAAGCAACGAAAGGGAAGCACTCAATGGAAGCCCAAGCACTCACCAGCAAAGAGGGAAAAAATCTTGCCAGCACTGCCTACGTCCTCACGGTATTGTCGGTACTTGGCGTCTTCGCGGCGATCAGCGCCGTTTTGCTCGCCTGGCCCGCCCTTGCCTACCTGGGCGCCAAAATGATGTAAGCCAGTCCGCTCTGCAGACAACAAAAGAGGGAGCGCCACCTGGGCGCTCCCTCTTTCTGTCGCGGGGTCTTAACTGTTGGCTTACCAGGATTTGTTGAGTTCCTGCAAAACCGCGGAGAAATCCTTGCCGACAGATTTCAGGACCGCCTGGGCATAGTCGACATTATGCACGCCCCTGGTCCCGTCGTTTTTCACCAGTTTCAGGTTGTAAAGCCCCTTTTCGTAGCGTTTCCAGGCCTCCGTGGTGTTGCGATGAACCTCGTCGGCTTTCTTCAGCGCTTCCTCGACCTCGACCCGCTGGGCCTTGATCTCCTCCAGCAGGGCACCGGTTTCCGATTCCCACATATTAAAGACCTCGACGTAGGAATCGTCATGACAACCGAGGCAGGTAGCGCCGGAGGGACGATAGGTGCCGCGTGTCACGCCGGTATGACAATCGAGACAACCGACACCGGCCTGGCGCATGATGCTTTCGTCGCCGGCCACTTCAAGCGCCCCGGTGCCGCGGTTCATGTCGAACTGGGCTTCATGGCAGACAGTGCAGTCTTGCAATTGGGGCGCAGAAGAATCTTTGTTCTCAGCATGGCACATCAGGCAGAAGTTCATGCGATCGGTTTTGGTCATCGGATTATGAACGACGCCGAAGTGGCAATCCCGGCAAACGAACTCGAAGGACTCAATATGGAATGAGTGGTCGAAGTGGGTCCCGCCGACAAAGGTGTCGTTCATGATGTCGGGCAGCCCCTTGCGCAGGCGGAATTCGGGATTTTTAACCGTATCGAGCAGGCGCATGTGAACCACCTGCAGGGGGAGTTTCGATTTCTCGCGGTAGCTCTTGTTCCCCTCGTCCGAGTGGCAAAAGAGGCAGTGTTCCGGTGGTACCAGCTCCGCTTTCGGGTTGGAAAGAATGGAGAGTTTCTCTTCCTTGGAAATGGTCAGCTGCATATAGGTGTCCTTGAGACCACCAAGCTTGGCTTTCATGTAGCCGAGAACGCCGGGGCGACCATGGCAGTCCAGGCAGGAGACCCCGGCTTCGGAATGCCCCGAGTGCTCCCAGGAATCGACTTCGGCGAGAGGACCGACACCCTGGGCCGGATGGCAAAGGGCGCAGAATTCCGGCTCCGAGGTCATGTGCAGGATCTGGATATTAATAAATCCAAAGACCAGGAAGAAACCGACCGCCAGCAGGGTGACGATAAGCAGATGGCGCTTACACCAGGCAAAGAAACGCGACATGATTGCTACCTCTTTTGGAGAATTTTCTTGGCACGGTGGGATGGTTAAGATTCCACCAAGTTTGCAAAACGCCGCCAAATTACACCAGCAACTGGATTAAGGCAAGGGAAAATGCCGAAAAAATGCCCTAAAAACAGGAGGTTATAAAATATTAACCAAAAATTGCCAATGAAAAAGCCCCGCTGCCGAGTTCCCGGCAGCGGGGCTTTTTCACTTTTTGGGAATCTTCGTCGTCTAAATGAGCCGGCGATTTCTGAAGATGCGCATCAGCAAAACGCCAAGGATGCTGAAACAGAGGCCGACGCAGAGCAACAGGTAGCCAATGCTGCGACCATCACCCCAGCCGAAGAGGTCGCTCCCCTTGCCGAAGAGGGCGAGGGCAATGCCGCCGAAGGTAGCAATACCCCCAATAATGTAGGTGGCGAAGGAGAGATAGGCAAGACCGAGACCTGAATGGGGATTCATCGTTGGCTCCTGAGTTCTCCGGGGGAAGGGCGGCGGACCCTTCCCCCGGATTATTCACCGTTGGAAAAGGGCTAGTGACTACCGCTCATAAAGGCGACCACCATCATCAGCAGGCAGGCGATGCCGGTAAAGAGGGCAATAAACCCAAATCCCTTGAAGAAGAAGTCGTAGATTACGCCACTGGTCTTGGGGGCGACGTGGTTTTCAATAACGCCCTCGTCCTGGTAGCGTTGCCACTGGGCACCGCGTTCCTCGATAAATTCCTCCTTGGAGATCTGCCCATTGAAGATGACAAAATCCATGGGGAATTTCTCCGGCCGCCCGTGGGTATTGAAAAAGTGGACGGTGAAGATAAAGCCGGTAGCGAGCAGGGCTTCATCACTGTGAACGATGGTTGCCACGTTGAACATCCAGCCCGGCAGAAATGCGCCGAATAGCTCAGGGAACCAGAGCAGCAGGCCGGAGCCGCCGATGGCGAACATACCCCAGAAGACGGCAAGGAAGTCGAATTTTTCCCAGTAGGTCCAGCGCTCGAAGGTCGGTTTTTCACCCCGGAAGAGGAACCATTTGATCATTGCGGAGACGTCCCGGATGTCGCGGAAGTTGGGACAAAGGGAATCGGGGCCGAACAGGCGCTGCAGGAAGTTCCCCTTGATGTCCTTGCGGAAGAAGAGGAAGTCGACGCTGAGCATCATGGCGCCAAAGAAGTAGTAGAAGGTCAAGATGGCGCAACCGCGATGCAACAAGCCGGCATAGTAGGTGCCGCCGTAGAAGGACATCAGAACCTTGGCCCAGTGCTGATCACTGAACTTCAGGGGGAGTCCGGTCAGGGAAAGCCCGAGGAAGCTGATGATGACGGTCAGGTGGAGGATGATATGGCGTTTCTGGAAACGGAGGTACTGCTTGCCGCCATCCTCGATGTGATGGGCATGCCCCTGGTGCAGGAGCCGTTGCTTTTCACGGTTCTCAACGAAGCCGCGGAACATCCAGAGCAGGGTGTGGACCCAGAAGACGGCAAAGGTGCCGACCAGGAGGCCGACCATCCCCTTGAAGGTCCAGTAAAGGATCGGGAATTTCTCGGCGTCACTGTAGTCGCCGTGGGAATAGTACTTGGCAAAGAGCGGGGTCGAATTGGGATGGCACTTGGAACAGGTTTTGACCAGGTTGCCCGGGTTGACACTCGAATCGGGGTTCGCGGCCGGAAGGACATTATGGGAGGTGTGGCAATCGGCGCAGCCGGCCACCTTCTCGGGGAAGCCGAGGCGGTAGTTCTTGCCGTGGTAGCTCTCCATGTAGGTTTTGACGGCGACCTGGAAGACGCCGTTGCGCTCCATCATCTCCTGGTCGGCGTGGCACTTGAGGCAGACCTCGGTGTGGAAGAGGCGGTTATCGTGGGAGGTCGGGTCCCCCAGGGGTTTGATCTCGTGGAGACCATGGCAGTCATTGCAGGCCGCTGAATCCTGGTTGCCGGCCGCCAAGGCTTCACCGTGCACCGATTTCTGGTAAACCATTTCGCCGTCGTGGCACTGGAGACACTTGGCGACGACCTTGCGCTTGTCCCCCTTCCAGTAGGTGTGCATGTGAATATCGGTGTGACAATCGGCGCAGCCGACATCATTCATCATGTGAACGCTGGCATAATGCTCAGCGGTCTCTTTCTTGTGACAGCGGACGCAGTTGACCGGTCCCGGCATCAACTCGCCATCCTCGTGTTTGGCCAGGTCGGTGACTTCGACGTGACAACTGGTACAGGCGTTTTTCCCGTGGACCGAATTGGCAAAATTTTCCGGCGTCACGACGTCCTCGTGGCAGCCGAGGCAGGTCGCCGGGTCAATGGCCATTCCCTTTTCCGCCAGCACAGGGCTGCTGAAAAAGGCCAACATGACAAGGACTAGAAAGGCACGAACAGAATTCTGTAACATGATGAACTCCTCCCTGAATTAAAAATCTTGGAACTTATAGCATTAACTTTGCCGAATTAGCAATAATAAATTAATCCAGGTTTCAATTTTGCCGGGCCCGCAGATTTCAGGGGTCCGCCATGGAACGGGAAGATAAAAAAAGGCGCATCCGAAACGGATGCGCCTTGCGTGCCCTGAAACTGGTTGGTGAGCAGCTTACTTGGCGAGCAGCTCGACCACTTTTTCGGTGAAGGGGTTGGCGAAGAGGATGATCATCGCCACGACGAAAACGTAGATGGCGAGGGACTCGATCATGGCCAGACCGATCATCATGGTGGTGAGGATCTTGCCGCTGGCGCCGGGATTGCGGGCAACGCCTTCAACGGCTTTCTGAATGGCCAGACCCTGACCGATACCGGTACCGAGAGAACCGAGACCCATGCCGATACCGGCAGCTACCATAGCCCATGCGAAAAATTCCATTGTTCTACTCCTTTTCTGTGACCGTGATGGTTGTTCCTATACAGTATAGGACCTGACGATTCGCCCTTGCGAACCGAAAAAGAATCGATATGTCAATGCGCCTCTTCCAGCGCGCCGGCGATGTAGATCATCGCCAGCAGGGTGAAGACAAAGGTCTGAATGAAGGCGACCAGCACGCCCATCAGCATCATCGGCACCGGCAGCAGGAAGGGGACCAGCGCAATGAAGATCATCAGGACGATCTCGTGGCCGTACATGTTGCCGAAAAGACGCAACGACAGGGAGAGGGGGCGCGCCAGGTGACCGATGATCTCGATGATGAAGATCAGTGGGGCGAGGGCCAGGATTGGCCCCATGAAGTGCTTGAGATAGGAGAGGCCGTGCTCCTTGAAGCCGACGACATGAGTCATGACGAAGACGGTGAGAGCGAGGGCGGCATTGGTGTTGAGGTTGGCCGTCGGCGGGTAGAAGCCGGGGATCAGGGCGATCAGATTGGACACCAGGATAAAGAGGGCGAAGGTGGCCAAGAGGGGAAAGTATGCCATTCCCTTGGGTCCCATCGTCTCCTCGATTAGGTTGATCAGGCCGGTGAGGATCGACTCCATGAAGTTCTGCAGCCCGGAGGGCGCCAACTTGACGACGCGGGTAGCCAGAAAGGCGACGAGGATCAGTACCAGCATAACGAACCACGTGTAGGTCACGTGCTCGCCGAGGTGAAGGTGAAGCTGCTCTTCGAGCCACTTCAGGAACAGAAATGGGTGGGTCATGACGGTTTACTCCTCGTTCAAAGCGATCGCCGAAGCGTGGTCCAAAGCAGATTGAAGACGACTACCGATAAGCCTACCATCAGGGCGACGGGGTGAACCTTGATGATACCAACCAGCAGAAACAGAACCGTGGCCAGAGCCGCCAGTCGAACGACATAGCCGGCCCGAAATCGTTTGGCCGGCTGCATCCCGGGTTCCGCCAGAATCCGCACCAGCGCGAACTGCAGCCAGTGGTAGGCGACGATGGCGACCAGGCCGCCCGATAATACTCCGAAACTTACCGCGCGCGAGCGCCAGGCCAGGCTGAGCAGGACAAGGATGCCGAGAATCGCCCAGTTGCGCCGGGCCAGGGTCTGCAGCAGCTGGTCATCCTGGTTTGTCACCGTTCTCCTGGTTATCCCTCTGCTGCCGTTTGAGCTCGCGGTCAGTCAGAATGTAGATATTGCGAAACCCGGAGATGATCCCGAAGCCGAGAAAGATCAGCGTCATCCAGGGTGCAGTGTCGAGCCACTTGTCAAGGTAATACCCCATCGCCAGGCCGATGAAGGTCGAAGCCACCATCGAAATGCCGACGCTGGAGAGGAAACCCAGCGCCTTGAAGAGTTGGTGCTTGTCTTCAGCCATGTGTAATTGTATACAGCATACCGGGAGAGGGGGCGCAAAACCCGTTTTAGATAGCATAGGCAGGGGGGGTTGTCAATTTGTTTTTCCCCCGGTTTCGTCCCCGCGGCGTCGTCCCCGCCAGTCATGGATGCTCTCCTCGAGACGTCCCCAGAGCGCCCGCAGCAAGGCGAGGTCATGGCGGGTTTCGATGCCGCGGGTGAGAATCCGCCGCAGCGGCATCAGGACATGCTCGGGGCGGTGCCGGTTAAGAAAGGCGATGCGGTCGAGCACCCCGGCCAGCTGTTGGAACAGCGGCTCGAGCTCGGCCTGGGCCGGGACCTCCCCGGCGGTTCCGCTACGGGCGCCAGAGCGGGAGAGTTCGTAGAGGAAGATCAGGACCGCCTGGGCCAGATTGAGGGAGCCGAGGGAGCCGGGCGTCGCAATGGCGGCGGTATGGCTGCAGAGCGCAACCTCGGGACTGCTCAGTCCTGAATCCTCGCGCCCGAAGACCAGGGCCAGGCGCTCCACCGGGTCACGCTGGAGAGTTTCGTCGGCGACCTCGGCCACGTCGAGGCTCCTGCCGCGCCGTTTCCCGATCCGGCGGGTCGCGGCGACCGCACGCTGGCAGTCAGCCAGGGCGGACTGCAGGTCGGGGAAGAGGCGGGCCTTTTCGAGCAGGCCGGCCGCGTCGACGGCCAGGCGCCGCGCCTCATCGGCCAGATGATTGCAGGGATTTACCAGGCGTAATTCGTCATAACCAAAATTCGCCATCGCCCGGGCGACCATGCCGACATTGCCGGGAGTGCGCGGTTCGACGAGGATGATGACAACAGGAGCAGTCTCTGCATTCATTGTGACAGGAAATTCCCAGGGAAAATGCCGCGCACCGCAAGGCGCCGTGGCAGCCAGAGAAGAAGACCCTTTAATATCAGCCCGGGACCAGCCTGCGGGCAGGGAGGACTAGATGATGGAAACAGCAGACGCCGCAGGATGGCTCGACGTTACCGTGCCGATCACCCCGGGGATGGTTCTCTGGCCCGGCGACCCGCCGGTCGAGCTGACCCGGCTTGGAGAGTTGGCCAGTGGTGACCCGGCGAATCTCTCCCGGCTGGCGGCCGGTCTCCACAGTGGTACCCATGTCGATGCGCCGAGCCATTACCTTGCCGGTGGGGCTACCATCGACCAGATGCCGGTAGCGGCGATGATCGGGCCGGCGCGGGTCATCGCCGTGGCGACGACCGGGGTAGTTGACCGGGACGATCTTTCCGGTCTGAAGTTCGCCGCCGGGGAGCGGGTGCTGTTGCGCACCGGCAATTCCGAGCTCTATCGCCGGGGGCGGTTCTGCCGCGACTACCTCGGCCTGACCGAAGCCGCGGCGGCCTGGCTCGCCGGGCAGGGCCTGCAGACCCTGGGCATCGATTATCTCTCCGTCGCCGGCTTGTCGTGCGATCAGGCGGCGGTCCACAAACGCCTGCTGGAGGCGGGGGTCTGGATCATCGAAGGCTTGAATCTCAGGTGGGTCGAATTCCCCGAAGCTTGCTTCGATGAAAGCGATCAATCTAAACTTTTGATACCCCGTAGCTTGCTGCGGGGAGATTCATTTTGGCAGCCGTGACTCCGGGCGCCTATGACCTGCTCTGTCTGCCGCTGCCGGTGCTGGGTGCCGAGGCCGCCCCGGCCCGGGTGCTGTTGCGCCGGCGGGCGCCATGAAGCGGCCGGGCGGGAAGTCAGTCCGCGGCCATGGCGCCGATGAGCGCGGTAATGGGGCTCTCCAGGCTTACCCCGCCGCAGTCGAGGTAGATGGTGCCCGCCGTGATGGTGATTTCCCAGACGATGCCCCGTTCCAGGTGCGTCCCGAGCGCCTGCAGGAAGGACGGTTCGAGGGTGAAAACCTGGAGGTTGCCCAGGGCGGAGAGGCGGGGGAGGTGCTGTTCGGTCCAGCGTGGCAGCCCCTTGCCGCAGGCGAGCAGGATAACCCGGCCGGCGTGGCGGCTCGCCTTGGTCAGTCGCTCGGCGTCGGGGAGCCCGACCTCGATCCAGGTCGCGACCCGGCCATCCGGTCCCTTGCGCCAGAGGTCGGGTTCATCTCCGGCGGAAATCCCGCGGCTGAATGCGAGCCCCTCTTCGTAACAGAGCGCATAGGCCAACAGGCGCGCCACCAGCCGTTCGGCGGTCTCCGACGGATGCCGCGCGAGGGTCACGCTGAGCTGTTCGTAACAGCCGCGGTCGATATCGGCGAGCTGCAGGGTGGCACGGTAAATGGTCGGGGGGAGGGCCATGGGGTCTCTTTTCGATCAGGACCGGAGTAACAAGGAGGTCAGACCCGCAAGGAGTTATCCGGGAATCAAGGTTTTTTCCTGGCGCTGCCATTCCCCTTTAACAGGTCGGCAAAGGTACCCATGCCGCCGCCGGCCGGGCGGTCACTGTAGGAGTTCGGGGTATCAGCCGCCGTCTCCTCCGCGGCCGGCAGCAGGGAAATGCGGCGCTGGTCCAGGTCGATCTTTTCGATGGTGACCGCCAGCTGCTGCCCGGGCTGCAACACCTCCCCGGCATGCTTGAGCTGCCGCCCCTGGCCGAGGCGCGAGATGTGGATGAGGCCGTCAACACCTTCCTCCAGGGTGACAAAGGCGCCGAAAGGGACAAGGCGCGCGACCGTCCCGGTCAGGGTCTGCCCCTCGCGATAGCGGCTACCGAGCTGGCTCCAGGGATCGGCCAGCAGGTCGCGCAGGCTGAAGGAAAAGCGGTTGCGCTCCCAGTCGAGGGACTTTACCGCCAGTTGCAGTTGCTGGCCGACCTGCAGCAGACTCTGCAGGTCATCGACGCGGCCATAGGCGACCTCGGAAACAGGAAGCAGCCCTTCGATGCCGCCGATATCGACAAAGGCGCCGAAGTCGCGCAGCGAGGTGATTTTGCCGGTGACAACATCGCCTTCCTTGAGAGTCTGCTGCAACGCTTCCCGCTGCCGCTGCCGTTCCTCTTCGAGCAGTTCCCGGCGGGAGACGACAATATTGCGCCCCTGCTCGGAAAAACGGCTGATCTTGAAGGCGCGGGTCGCGCCGATGATATCCTCGGCTCCCCCCTCCCGGTGCAAGCCGAGCTGGGAAAATGGGCAGAAGGCGCGGACGTTCCCGGGGAGCCGGATCTCATATCCCCCCTTGACCTCTTTTTCGATTCTCCCCTCGACCGGGATGCCGCTGCGCCAGGCCTCCTCCAGCTCGGCGGTTCCCGAATTGCCGCCGCCGATGCGGGTGGTGAAGCGCAGCTCGCCCCCCTGGCGCGAGATGAAGTAGACCTCCAGCTTATCTCCCGGCTCCCGGCTCAATTCCCCGTCAGGGCCGAGCAGCTCCCGGACATCAAGCACCCCTTCCCCCTTTTGCCCAACATCGAGAAAGGCCCACTCGGCACCAATCTGCAGCAATGTCGCCGCGATCTTCTGACCCGGTTGCAAGGGAGTGGTCCGGCCGAGGCTGGTTTCGAGGAGGGCGGCAAAATCCTCTTCAGGGTCGTGCTGAGCGTCGGGATCGTGTTCGTCGTTCATGGGGTCACCGGAGGCTGAGGGGTTGGCCTGCTGCCAGCTGCGGCAGCAGGAAAGGATAGGTGGCGCCGGCCGGGGCTGATATTGCGACCGTTTGCCGCTGCGCGTCCAGCATAGCGGGTTTGGGGGGAGGGCGGCAAGGGCTTTTACAGCAGAAAAATGCATGGTATCGTTACCAACTGGTGACGCAGACCGAAATTAAGAGGTAAACTGTCAGCAATTCGAAAATTCTCCCCACCGGGAGAGTGGCCACGCTCAAACCCCAGGATGGTGGATCTACCGCTTATGAAAAAAGGGATTCTTCTGACGATCTTCGGGCTGTTGCTGCTGGCTGGGATCCTGGCCGGGGTCAAGTTTCTACAGATTCGCAAGCTGATGGCCCAGGGGGCCGCCTTTGTGCCGCCCCCGGCGATCGTGACCACCGCCGCGGTGACCAGGGACTCCTGGCCGCAGGGACTGAGCGCCGTCGGCTCGCTGAGCGCGGTTCAGGGGGTGCTGGTTGCCGCGGAACAGCCCGGGAAGGTGACCGCGATCCCCTTTACCCCCGGTTCCAGGGTAGAAAAGGGGACGCTGCTGCTACAGCAGGACATCTCCACCGAACAGGCCCAGTTGCCGGGAGCGGAGGCGGAACTGACCCTGGCCCGGGCCAATCTGGAGCGCTCCCGGATGCTGCTGCAGGAGCGCTTTATCTCCCAGGCCGAGCTCGACGCCGCCGCGGCGGCTGAACGCAAGGCCCAGGCCGCGGTTGACAACCTGCGCGCCGTGATGGCCAAGAAGAGTGTCCGGGCGCCCTTCTCCGGGCGGCTCGGGATTCGCCTGGTCAATCTCGGGCAGATCCTGCGCGAAGGGGATGGTATCGTTTCCCTGCAGGTCCTCGATCCGATTTTCGTCGACTTTTCCCTCCCCCAGCAACAGCTCGCTGAAGTCGGGCTCCGGTTCCCGGTACAAGTGACCAGCGATGCCATGCCCGGGAAGACCCTGACCGGGGAAATTACCGCGATCAGCCCGGAAGTCGATCCGGCCACCCGCAATGTCCGGCTCCAGGCGACCTTGAAAAATGCCGAGGAGAAGCTGCGCCCGGGCATGTATGTCAATGTCGAGGTGGTTTTGCCCGAACAGACTCCGGTGCAGGTTATCCCGGCGACGGCAGTCCTCTATGCCCCTTATGGTGATTCGGTCTTCGTCGTGGAAGCGTCGCAGCAGGAGGAGGCGAAACCGGGGAGCCAGAGCCTGCGCCAGCAATTCGTCCATCTCGGGGAGAAACGCGGCGATTTTGTCGCTGTCACCGAAGGCCTGAAGGAGGGCGAAGTGGTTGTCAGTACCGGTGTCTTCAAGCTGCGCAACGGCCAGAGCGTGGTGGTGGACAACAGTCTCCAGCCCGAGTTCAAACTGGCCCCGCGACCCCAGAATGATTAAAATCAGGCCCCGACTGCGAGGGAGGAATCCCGTGTGGCGTCCGTACCCGCCTGGTTGTTTCCGTTGCCCGGCACTTAAAAGCCTATGAAATTCACCGATCTCTTCATTCGCCGTCCGGTCCTCGCCCTGGTGATCAGCCTGGTCATCGTCATCGCCGGTCTCCAGGCGATGCGGACCCTCAACGTGCGCCAGTATCCGCGCAGTGAAAATGCCTCGGTGACGGTGACCACGGTCTACGTCGGTGCCAGTGCCGAGCTGGTGCGCGGTTTTATCACCACGCCGCTGGAACGGGCGATCGCCGCCGCTGACGGCATCGATTACCTGCAGTCGCAGAGCCAGCTCGGACTGTCCACCATCACCGCCCGGCTCAAGCTCAACTACGACGCCACCAAGGCCCTCGCCGAGATCAGTTCCAAGGTCGACCAGGTGCGCGCCGATCTCCCGCCCGAGGCCGAGGTTCCGGTCATCAATATCGAATCGGCCGACAGCCAGTTCGCCTCGGCCTACCTCAGCTTCCACTCCGACCTGCTGCAGCAGAACGAGATCACCGACTACCTGGTGCGCAATGTTCAGCCGCGGCTGTCGGCCCTGCAGGGGGTTCAGCGCGCCGACATTCTCGGCGCCAGAACCTTCGCCATGCGCATCTGGCTCAAGCCGGCCGCGATGGCGGCGCACAACATCACCCCGGTACAGGTGCGTCAGGCCCTGGCCGCCAACAACTACCTGGCGGCGCTCGGCCAGACCAAGGGGGCGCTGATCCAGGTCAACCTCAGTGCCGACACCAACCTGACCTCGGTCCCCGAGTTCAAGCGCTTGGTGGTTCGGGAAGTCGACGGGGCCATCGTCCGCCTCGGGGATATCGCCGACATCGCCCTCGGCGCCGAAGATTACAACGCCGAGGTCCGCTTTACCGGCCAGACCGCGGTCTTCATCGGGATCTGGCCTCTCCCCAACGCCAACTCCATCGATGTCATCAGCCGGGTGCGGGCCGAGATGGAGGGGGTGCAGAAGGATCTGCCGACCGGGATGCAGGCACGGGTCGCCTACGACGCCACCGAATATATCAACAACGCCATTCACGAGGTGCTCAAGACTCTCGGCGACACCCTGCTGATTGTCATCGTTATCATCTTTCTCTTCCTCGGGTCATTGCGCTCGGTCTTCATCCCGGTAGTGGCGATTCCCCTATCGCTGATCGGCGCGGTCTTCCTGATGCAGGTTTTCGGATTCACCATCAACCTGCTGACCCTGCTCGCCGTCGTCCTCTCCGTCGGCCTTGTCGTCGATGATGCGATCGTCGTCGTCGAGAACGTCGAGCGTCACATCGGCCTGGGCGAGGCGCCCTTCAATGCCGCCCTGCTCGGCGCCCGCGAACTGGTCGGCCCGATCATCGCCATGACCATCACCCTGGCGGCGGTCTACGCTCCCATCGGCCTGCAGGGCGGGTTGACCGGTTCCCTCTTCCGCGAGTTTGCCTTTACTCTCGCCGGGGCGGTGGCGATCTCCGGGATCATCGCTTTGACCCTGTCGCCGATGATGTCGGCCAAGCTGCTCAAGCCGGGGAGCGCAGAGCGCGGCTTCGCCGGCAGGATCAACCGCGACTTCAGCCGTTTCCGCAGCCGTTATGGGCGCTGGCTCGCCGCGACCCTGCGCCGCCGCCCGCTGGTCTATCTGGTCTGGCTGGCAATTTGCGTCCTGACGGTACCGATGTTCACCATGTCGGCCAAGGAACTGGCGCCGACCGAGGACCAGGGGGTCATCTTCGGCATCCTCGACGCGGCGGCCAACTCGACCCTGGACCAGACCAGCCTCTATGCTGCGGCCGCCAACCAGGCCTTTGTCAGCACTCCGGAGACCGAGTTCACCTTTCAGGTCACTTTTCCGACCAGCGGTTTCGGCGGCATGGTGGTGAAACCCTGGGACGCGCGGGAGCGCACCATCTTCCAGATCCTCCCCGAGGTGCAGCAGAAGCTTGCGGCCATCCCCGGTATCCAGATGTTCCCGGTGCTGCCGCCGGCCCTCCCGGGCGGCGGCCAGTTCCCGGTCGAATTCATCCTCGCCTCGACCGCCGAGGCGGACCAGATTCTCGACTTTGCCCGGCAGTTGCAGCAGAAGGCGACGCAGAGCGGGCTGTTTGCCTTCCCGCCCCTGATCGACGTCAAGATCGACCAGCCCCAGGCCGAGTTTGTCATTGACCGCGACAAGGTGGCCGATCTCGGCCTCGATCTCGGCCAAGTCGGGGCGGATGTCTCGGCGATGGTCGGCGGCAATTTCGTCAACCGTTTTGATATCGCCGGTCGCAGTTACAAGGTGATCCCGCAGGTACAGCGCATCGACCGCCTGACGGCCGAGCAGCTGCGCGACATTCACATCACCGGACCCGGCGGGGAGCTGGTCCCCCTTGCGACGGTGGCAACCCTGCGCGAGAGTGTCGTCCCCCGTTCCCTGAACCGGTTCCAGCAGCTCAACGCGGTGACAATCAGCGGCGTCGCGGTCCGCCCCCTCGACGAGGCCCTCGGCTTCCTCGAGAATGAGGCGACAAAAATCCTTCCCAAGGGTTATGTTCTCGACTACACTGGCGAATCGCGCCAGCTGCGAACCGAGGGCAACCAATTTTTGCCGACCTTCGGGCTGGCGATCATTCTCATCTTTCTGGTCCTCGCGGCCCAGTTCAACAGTTTCCGGGATCCTTTCGTCATCCTCGCCGGGTCGGTACCGCTGGCGATGTTCGGTGCCCTGATCTTCACCTTCCTGAAGATGCCCGACCCGAATGTCCCCTTCTGGACCCAGGGCTGGACCACCACCCTCAATATCTACAGCCAGGTCGGCCTGGTGACCCTGGTCGGCCTGGTCAGCAAGAACGGCATCCTCATCGTCGAGTTTGCCAATACGCTGCAGGTGCAGGGGGAGAAGAAGCTCGCGGCGATCCAGAGCGCCGCCATGACCCGGCTGCGGCCGATCCTGATGACCACCGCGGCGACGATCGCCGGCCATTTCCCCCTCACCCTGGTGACCGGCGCGGGGGCCGCCGCGCGAAACTCCATCGGTCTGGTGCTGGTCGGCGGCATGGCCATCGGCACCTTGTTCACGCTCTTCGTTATCCCCTCCATTTACATGCTGGTGGCCCGGGATCATTCCGCCACCGGTGCCACGGAGTTGACGGTTCCCAACCAATCCTCTGGTCAGGATGGCGTATGACGGAAAAGTCCAAGATTCTGCTGGTCGATGATTCCCGGTTTTTTCTGACCATCGAGAGCCAGTTTCTGCGCAACGCACCGGTCGAGCTGGTGGAGGCACGCAGCGGCGAACAGGCCCTGGCGCTCTGCCGCCAGGAGCGGCCGCACCTGGTTTACCTCTCCTATGACCTGCCGGACCTGGCTGGGGACGAGTGCTGTCGGCGCCTCAAGACCGACCCGGAGTTGAAGACCATCCCCATCGTCCTGGTCTGTAACGAACTTGCCACCGAGCATCAGGACCGTAGCCGGGCGGCCGGCTCCGACGCGATCCTTACCAAGCCCCTTGACCGTACCCGTTTTCTCGAGATCGGCCGCAGTTTCCTGGCTGGGGTACGCGAGCCGCGCCGGCACTGCCTGATCCGGGTTCGCATCCCGCTCGCGGATCGGGTCATTGCCGCCAAGGGGCTCGACATCAGCAGCGGTGGCCTCTTCGTCGAGAGCGGCGAAACCCTCCCCCCGGGGACGGTGGTCCAGCTCGAACTGCAGCTCTGCCGCCCCGGGGAGCAGGGTCCCTGGATCAAGTGCCGCGGCAAGGTCGGCTGGCTCAACACCAAAGAAAAGCCCTTCAAGCCGAACCACCCGGTCGGATTGGGCATCAAGTTTATTGACATCCCCGCCTCGGTTGCCGGCGTTCTCAATGGTTTTATCCGTTCGCTTACCACCTGAATAGCCGGCCCGACCGTGGCCGGCTGGTGGCAGCAGGAAAATTTTTTCAAGCCCCTTGATTTTCACAATTTATTTGAAATACTTTGCGGAACTTTAGGCATGGTTGTGTATCCTTGCAGTCGCCACCACTCTGCAGGTCTGCAACCAATCCGCATCGGTCCTGGACGGGAGATGTGGATTTTTGCGGGAACAGGGAGATCGCACAACCAAATCAGGCTCCCGGCAAGGGAAGGACAAAAGGAGTAAGGCAATGGCAGAAGGCAAAGTGAAATGGTTCAATGATGCGAAGGGGTTTGGTTTTATCGAGCAGGACAACGGCCCGGATGTTTTTGTACACTTCTCCGCCATTCAGGGGGATGGGTTCAAGTCCCTGGCCGAAGGCGATCGGGTGACCTTTGATGTCTCGCAGGGGCAAAAGGGCCCCCAGGCGAGCAATGTGCAGAAGGTCTAGCCTGGCTGCATAACCGCGGATGTAAAAATGGCCCCCGGCAACAAGCTGCCGGGGGCCATTTTCGTCACTGGGGAGGAGTGGTTGCGCCGACCGCCCCTTTGACAGCGAGGCGCCCGGGGTGTAAAGGGGTAGGGGAGGAGAAGCGGAACGTCGGATTTTCAGGGAGGTTTTTTAATGCACCTGTTGTTGACTGACTGTCGCCAGATCGAGGAGGTGGCGGGCCGTATCTATCAACACCTTGCCAGCGTTCCGGGATTTGCCGCCGAGGTGCGCGCCACTTTCCAGCAACTGGCGGCGGATGAGCGGGAACATTCCCGGCAGCTTGACCTGGCCCTGCAGGTGCCGGAACTGGAAAAGCTCGGGGTTAACCGGATCGCCTGGGTGAAGGTCGATGAAGCCCTGCAACTGGCGCAGCGCTTCCTGACCGAAGTCGAGCAACAGCAGGTTTCGGAGGAAAAGGCCCTGCGACTGGCCGTGGATCTGGAAAAATATTTTATCAAGATTCATCTCGACAATGCCGTTCACTTCAGCAACCAGCAGCTGGCCGACCTCTTTAACGGCCTTGGCCGCTCGGACCAGCAGCACCTGAACACCCTGCGGGAGTGTTTGACCTGGTGGCACCGCCGAAATAAATCAGCAGGCGGCACCCCGGCGGTTTAACGCCCCGAAAAACGCGGTGGGCGTTTCTCCAGAAAGGCTCGCATCCCTTCCTTCTGCTCTGGCGTGGCGAAGCAGAGGGCAAACAGGTCCGCCTCGTAGCCGGCGGCGCGGCAACTGTCCATCTCCAGGCCGTTGTGGACGGCAGCCTTGGTGAGCTGTGCCGCTACCGGTGCTTTAGCCGCCAGGTTCCGGGCCAGCTCCCGGGCGGTCGCCAGCAACTCTGCTGCCGGGACTACCCGGTTGACGAGACCGATGCGCCAGGCTTCCTCGGCGTCAATAAGTTCCCCGGTCAGCAGCAGTTCCAGCGCCCGGCCTTTCCCGACCAGCCTGGGCAGGCGCTGGGTCCCGGCCCAGCCGGCGAGAATGCCGAGATTGATCTCCGGCTGGCCGAAACGCGCGTTCTCCGCCGCGAGCCGCAGGTCGCAGGCCATAGCCAGCTCGCAGCCCCCCCCGACCGCGAAGCCGTTGATGGCGGCGATCACCGGTTTACTGCATTGCTCCACCCGGTCGAGGACCTCTTGTGCCAGGCGCGCAAAGTCACGGGCCTGCAGCGGGGAAAAGTCGACCACCGCCGCAATATCGCCACCCGCAGCGAAGGCCCGATCACCGGCCCCGGTGAGAATTACCGCGCGCACCTCCGAGTCCTCGGCCAGCGCGGTGAAGACCTCGCCCAGTTCGCGCAGGGTTGCTTCGTTCAAGGCGTTTCGTACCTCGGGGCGATTGAGAGTCACCTCCGCCACGCCGTCCCGACACTCCACCAGCAAATTGACCAATGCCATAGCTCTCTCCCGTTGGCAGACCGAGGCCCATCCTAGCCTGCTACCGAAACGCTGGCAAGGCTTACCCTGCAACAGTCTCCCCCTGCCCCGCAGCGCCACCGGCGGCGCCAGAACCGGTATACTTGAAACAAATGGTTTACACCCTGCCAGCACTGGAGGTGTTTTGGATGTACGCAGACCAGCTCACCGGACCGATTCTGGTCGTCGAGGACGATGCCAATACCGCCGCCCTGGTCGTCCGCTACCTGGAGCGGGAGGGGTTTCCCACCCGCCAGGTGGGAGACGGGGCCGCCGCCCTGAAGCTGGCCCGGGATCAGCCGGTCGGTTTCGTGATTCTTGATATCATGCTCCCCGGTGCCGACGGCTGGGAGGTCTGCCGCGAACTGCGCAAGGTCTCCTCGGTGCCGATCCTGATCCTGACCGCCCGGGAGGAGGAGATCGACCGGGTCCTCGGCCTCTCCCTCGGGGCCGACGACTACGTGGTCAAGCCTTTCAGCCCGCGGGAACTGGTGGAGCGGGTCAAGGCGATCCTGCGCCGCACCGGAACCCGACCGGTGCAGAAGGAGGAAGTCCTCGCCCGGGGCGGCCTGGTCCTCGATCCCGGGCAGCATCGGGTCAGTCTCCAGGGGCAGCCGGTGGAGCTGACCGCGGTCGAGTTCCGGCTGCTGCACGCCCTGCTGGCGGCGGCGGGGCGCGTCCTCTCCCGGGAGGAGCTGCTGGAGCGGATCCACCAGCACGGGGAAGCGGTGATCGACCGGGTGATCGACGTCCACATCGGCAAGCTGCGGCAGAAGCTCGGTGATGATCCGGCCGCACCACGTTTTATCGAGACGGTGCGCGGTTTCGGTTATCGTCTCTGCGAAGAGGTAGCGGGTGAAAAGTCTGACGGCCAGTCGGGGCCTCAGGCGTGAGGCAGGGATGAAACAGCGCCTGCTCTGGAAATTGCTGCTGATCAACCTGCCGGTCGTCCTGGTGATCCTCGCCGTGGTCTGGCTGGCGATCGACCATTTGGCCGCCGGCTATTTCATGGTCCTGATGGACAAGTACATGGTCTCTCCGACCGAAACCCACCATGCCTTTCTCACCGCCATTCATGAAACCCTGATCTGGGCCAGCCTGGCTGCTTTGCTGCTCGCTTTCGTCCTCAGTTTTCTGCTGACCCGGCGCGTGTTGCAACCGTTGGCGGCCATGACCGCGGCCACCCGCGAGGTCGCCGCCGGCAATTTTGCCGCGCGGGTGACAGCCGTTGGTAGCGATGAGGTCGCCGAGGTCGCCGCCGCTTTCAACCGGATGGCCGACGCGCTGGAACGCCTTGAGGCGCTGCGCAAGACCATGGTCGCCGATGTCGCCCATGAACTGCGGACGCCACTGACCAACCTGCGCGGCTATCTGGAAGGACTGGCCGACGGGATTCTGCCGCCGGAGCGGGAAACCCTGGTGATGCTGCAGCAGGAAACCCTGCGCCTGGTCCACCTGGTGGACGATCTGGGCCAGCTCGCCCGTGCCGATGCCGCCCGCGCTTATTTGCGGCGTGAACCGGTCGACCTGCCGGCCGCAGTGACCCAGTTGTTGCGCCTCGATCGCCCCCGTTTCGAGGGGCGTGGTCTGACCGTGACCAGTCGTTTCGCTCCCGGCACCGAATGGGTGGCGGCTGACCGGGACAAGCTGCTGCAGGCGTTGCGCAACCTGCTGGAGAACGCCTGGAAATACACCCCGGTCAACGGCCAAGTCGCAGTCAGCGCCGAGCGGGTCGCCGCCGGGGTGCGGGTGACGGTTGCCAACAGCGGCTCCGGCATCCCGGCGGCTGACCTCCCGTTCATCTTCGAACGGTTTTATCGGGCCGACCCGTCCCGATCCCGCGCTGCCGGTGGCGCCGGTATCGGCCTCGCCATCGTCAAGGAATTGATCGAGGCCCACGGTGGCACCGTGGGCGCCGAGAGCTCGGCAGGCCAAACCTGCGTCTGGTTTGTCCTGCCGGCTGCGACCGGGCGTTAATGGAAGTGCCGATTCTCCCGCATCCTGAAAAGGAGTCGTTATGACCGCTAAAATCAGTAAAAGCGAGGCAGAATGGAAAGCGCAGCTCTCTCCGGAGCAGTACCATGTCCTGCGCAAATCGGGGACGGAGCGGGCCTTCAGCGGCAAGTACTGGGACAACCATGAGGCCGGGCGCTATCACTGCGCCGGCTGCGGACTTGAGCTGTTTAGTTCCGCCGACAAGTTCGAATCCGGGAGTGGCTGGCCGAGCTTCACCCGGCCGGTGAAGCCGGAAAACGTCGCCACCCGCGAGGACAAAAGCCTCTTCATGCGCCGCACCGAGGTCTGCTGTCCCCGCTGCGGCGGTCACCTCGGGCACGTCTTTCCCGACGGGCCGGCACCGACCGGTCAGCGCTACTGCATCAATTCGGCGGCCCTGGAGTTCGTTGCAGCAGAGGCGTGAATCAGCGCCCTATTCGCATCAATGCAACAAGGCCCGGCCAAATTGGCCGGGCCTTGTTGTCTATTGATAAGTGAGCGTGTCTAGAGACTGGCGAGGGCCCGGTGCGCCGCCTCGATGGTGCGGTCGAGGTCCTCGGTGCTGTGGGCGATGCTCATGAAGCCGGCTTCGTACTGGCTCGGCGCGAGATTGATCCCCTCTTCGAGCATGGCGCGGAAGAAGCGGGCAAATATCTGCGGCGCCTCCGGCTTGACATCGGCGAAGGCAAAGACCTCTTCCGCCTGGAAATAGGTGCAGAACATGCCGCCGACCCGTTGCAGCGAGGTCGCGACCCCGGCCGCCGTCGCCGCCTGGCGCAGCCCCTTTTCCAGGTAGGCGCTCTTCTCCTCGATGCGGTCGTAGAAGCCTTCAGCGCGCAACAGGTTGAGGGTGGCGATGCCGGCGCTCATTGCCAGTGGGTTGCCGGAGAGGGTTCCGGCCTGGTAGACGCCGCCGTCGGGGGAGAGCTTGCTCATGATTTCGCGTTTGCCGCCAAAAGCCCCGACCGGCAGGCCGCCGCCAATGATCTTGCCGAGGCAGACCAAATCGCCGTAGACCTTGAAGCGCTCCTGGGCGCCGCCGTAGGCAACGCGGAAGCCGGTCATCACCTCGTCGACGATCAGCAGCATCCCCTCCTGGTCACAGAGAGCCCGCAGCCCTTCGAGAAAGCCGGGCCTCGGCGCGACGCACCCCATGTTGCCGGCGATCGGCTCGAGGATGATGCAGGCGATCTCCCCCTTGTTGGCGGCGACCAGCGTCTTGACGTCGGCGAGGTCGTTGTAGGTCGCGGTCAGGGTGTGCTTGGCGAAGTCGGCCGGGACGCCGGGGGAGGTCGGTACGCCGAAGGTCGCCGCACCGGAGCCGGCCCGGACCAGCAGCGAGTCGGCGTGGCCATGATAGCAGCCGTCGAACTTGAGGATCTTGTCGCGACCGGTGAAGCCCCGGGCGAGGCGAATGGCGCTCATCGTCGCCTCGGTCCCCGACGAGACCATGCGCACCATCTCGATATTGGGATAGGCCGCGCAGACCATTTCGGCGAGGTCGATCTCGAGCTTGGTGGGAGCACCGTAGGACGCCCCGTTCCTGGCGGCGGTCTGGATCGCCTCGACGACCTTGGGGTGGCAGTGGCCGAGGATCATCGGACCCCAGGAACCGACATAGTCGATATAGGCGTTGCCGTCGGCGTCGTAGATTTTGGAGCCTTCGGCCCGCTCGATGAAAATCGGGTCGCAACCGACCGATTTGAAGGCGCGCACCGGGCTGTTCACCCCGCCGGGGATGATCCGTTTGGCTTCGGTGAACAGGGCAGTCGATTTCTGATGGTTCATGGTCTCCTCACGGCAGTTGGAAGGACGCCTCGGTTTTTGTCAAAAGGCTGAAAAACAGGGGATGCAGGGACAGGGGACTGAGTATCATACCCCCCATGGGGCTGTCAAGCTGGCGCCTGCCCGGGGCCGGGCGCGGCGACCGGAAGCAGGTCTTAAAATGGCCTCGCTTTTTGTGAAAATATAACATGAAAGACGAGCCAGCCGGCACTTTTGCCGGCCGTTTTCAGTGTGTGGCGGGAAATTATAAAAAAACGTTTGAAAATGAGTTGACTTGAACGTAAAGAGCATCTATAAGGGTGGAAAGAGATCGGCTCAGGGGCGCAGTTTTTTAATGCCCGCCCAGCAGGGTGTATGTCTGGTTATATCCTTTACGTGTACGTTAAGGTAATATTGAAGCGAGGTCGCGGGGAGCACAAAGGAGTTCGCCATGAAAGAGGTCCCCTTCCGGTCGATTCCGGCCATGCTCAGGGAGAACGCCACCAGGTTTGCTGGCAACACGGCGATCAGCTACAAGAAGGAGGGGGCCTGGGTCAGACTGACCTACGCCCACCTCTACGACCGGGTGCTGATGGCGGCGCGGGGGCTGCGCAAGATCGGGATCAAGCCGGGCGACCGGGTCGCCATCTTTTCCGAAAACCGGGCCGGCTGGGCGATCTCCGATCTCGCCATTCAGGCCGTCGGCGCCATCACGGTGCCGATCTATGCCACCAACACCCCGGAACAGGCTGCCTATGTGCTCAACCACGCCGGAGTGGAGACGGTCTTCGTTTCGACCCGGACCCAGTACCAGAAACTGTACAAGGTACGTGAAAGTCTCCCCGGAGTGAGCCAGGTCTTCTCTTTCGAGCGCTTCCTGGGCGAACGGGAGATGCCGGTCTACACCCTCTACCAGCTGTCGGAGGTCTCCCATCCGCTCACCGCGGAGGAGCGTTCCGGGATCGAAGCGACGATCGACGGTCTCGGCGCCGCCGACCTGATCACCATCATTTACACTTCGGGGACGACCGGCGTCCCCAAGGGGGTGATGCTGAGCCAGGGGAGCATGCTCTTTGACGCCTGGGCCGGCCTGCGCTGTCTCGGCGGGCTGCAGCCGGACCAGGTCTTTCTCAGTTTCCTCCCCTTGAGCCATGTCCTCGAACGATCGGCCGGTTACCATGCCGCCCTGATCTGCGGTTGCCACATCGCCTTTGCCGAAAGTGTCGAAAAGGTGGTGGAGAACATGGGGGAAGTGCAGCCGACGATCATGGTCAGCGTCCCCCGCCTCTTCGAAAAGATCTATTCGCGCATCCACGAAGCCGCCCACCAGATGTCTCCCGCCAAGCGCCGTCTCTTTCACTGGGCGCTGGAAGTCGGGCGCCAGCATGTCACCGCACGCCATACCGGCGAGCGGCCGGCGCCCCTGCTCGAGGTGCGCTACCGCCTGGCCGATCGCCTGGTCTTCAGCAAGATCCGGCAGCGTTTCGGCGGACGCCTGCGCAGTTGCATTTCCGGCGGCGCCCCCCTCGACCGCAAGATCAACGAATTCATGTGGATTCTCGGCATCCCGACCTACGAGGGGTACGGGCTGACCGAAACCAGCCCGGCCCTGACCCTGAACAGCCCGCAGGCGATGCGCTTCGGCTCCGTCGGCCAGCCGCTGGAGCAGACCGAGATTCGCCTCGCCGCCGATGGCGAGCTCCTCGCCCGCGGACCGCAGGTGATGCGCGGCTACTACCGCGATGAGGCGGCGACGGCAGCGACCTTCCAGGACGGCTGGTTTTTGACCGGCGATATCGGCAGCATCGATGCTGACGGCTTCGTCTATATTGTCGATCGCAAGAAGGAGCTGATCGTCACCGCCGGTGGCAAGAATATTGCCCCCCAGCCTCTGGAAAACAAGCTCAAGCTCGATAAATTTATCTCCCAGGCGCTGGTCTATGGCGACCGGCGCCCCTTCCTGGTCGCGCTCCTCACTCCCAATCTCGAGCGGCTGCTGGAGCTGGCCCGGGAGGAGCAGATCAACTATATCGGCATCGAGGACCTGGTCGCCCATCAGCGGGTTCTTCAGCTCTTCGCCGAGCGGGTGGCGGTGGTCAATGCCGAGCTGCCGCCCTACGAGAGCATCAAGGCCTTCGCCATTCTCCCCGTCGACTTTTCCATCGAAGGGGGGGAGCTGACGGCGACGCTGAAACTCAAGCGCAAGGTCATCTGTGAAAAGTACCAGGACAAGATCGATCGTCTCTATTTCGAAAAGAGAACCGAATCACCAGTCAGGGGAGGTTGAAGATGAAACAGATCAATCGGGTCGCCGTGCTCGGCGCCGGGGTGATGGGGGCAACCATCGCCGCTCACCTCGCCAATGCCGGCCTGCAGGTCGAACTGCTCGATATCGTCCCGAAAGCGTTGAACGACGCCGAGCAGGCCAAGGGTCTGACCCTCGACAGCCCGCCGGTGCGCAACCGCATTGCCACCGAGGGGCTGGCGGCGCTGCAGAAGCAGAAGCCGGCACCTTTCTACCTCGCCGAGTACGCGGCGCAGATCCGCCCCGGGAACTTCGAGGATCATCTCGACCGGCTCGGTGCCTGTGACTGGGTGGTTGAGGTGGTGATCGAACACCTGCCGATCAAGCTGCAGCTGCTGGAACGGATCGCCCCCCACCTGCAGCCCGGGGCAATCCTTTCGACCAATACCAGCGGCCTGTCGGTGAACGCCATGGCCCAGGCCTTGCCGGCACAAATCCGGCGCAACTTCCTCGTCACCCACTTTTTCAACCCGCCGCGTTACATGCGGCTGCTCGAAATTGTCCCCTGCGCCGAGACCGATCCGCAGGTGGTGGCGCAGCTGGCCGATTTCGTCTCACGGCGCCTCGGCAAGGGGGTGGTCTACGCCAAGGATACCCCCAACTTCATCGCCAACCGCATCGGGGTCTACGCGATCTTCAAGGGGATCGCGCACATGCAGGCGATGGGGCTGTCGATCGAAACGGTCGATGCCGTCGCCGGCCCGGCGACGGCGCGTCCCAAGTCGGCCGCCTTCCGCACCGCCGACCTGGTCGGCAACGATACCCTGGTGCATGTCGCCAACAACTCCTTTGAGCTCCTCCAGGGCGACGAGGAGCGCGAAGTCTTCAAGGTTCCGGCCTTTCTGCAGCAGATGATCAAGGATGGCCTGCTCGGCAACAAGACACGCAAGGGGTTTTACCAGAAGAGTACCGATGCCGCCGGCAAAAAGACGATCCTCGCCTACGACTGGCAAAAGGGGGAATATCGGCCGGCCGAGAAGCCCCAGTTCGCTTCGCTGGCGGCGGTCAAGCAGGTCGACGACCCGGCGCGGCGGGTGCGGGAGATGGTCGGCGCCAGCGACCAGGCCGCCGACTATGCCTGGCGCACCCTGCGCGACACCCTGATCTACACCGTCAACCGCATCCCCGAGATCGCCGATGACGTCGTCAACATCGACAACGCCATGAAGTGGGGGTTCAACTGGGAACTCGGTCCCTTCGAGATGCTCGATGCCATCGGCGTGCCGGCCTTTGTCGCCCGTGCCGAGCAGGACGGCGTCGCGGTGCCCGCGGCCTTGAAGGGGGTCGAGCGCTTCTACCGCTACAGCGAGCAGGGGCAGCCCGAGTACTTCGACCTGGTGACGCGCGGCTTCCTGCCGCTGCCGCAGCCGGCTGGCACCATCAATCTCGAGGTGATCCGCCGCAGCGGCGGCGTGGTCGAGAAGAATGCCGGCGCCTCCCTGCACGATCTCGGCGACGGCGTCTTCTGCCTCGAGTTCCACTCCAAGATGAACAGCCTCGGCGCCGATATCCTCGCCCTCACCCAGAAGGCGGTGGCCCGGGCCGAGCGTGACGGCGTCGGGCTGGTCGTCGCCAACCAGGGGGCCAACTTCTCGGTTGGCGCCAACCTGATGCTGCTGGCGGTGGCCCAGGCCGAGGGGGCGTTCGAGGATATCGACCTGATGGTGCGCACCTTCCAGAAGACGACGATGGCGCTGAAGTACGCCCGGGTGCCGACGGTCGTCGCTCCCTTCGGCATGACCCTCGGCGGTGGCGCCGAATTCACCCTCCACGCCTCGGCGGTGGTCGCCCACGCCGAGACCTACATGGGGCTGGTGGAGATCGGCGTCGGGCTCCTCCCCGCCGGCGGCGGCACCAAGGAGATGTGCCTGCGGGCGGTGGCCCTGGCGCAGCAGTTCGATACCGACGTCTCCCCCTTCCTCTTCAAGAACTTCCGCAACATCGGCATGGCCAAGGTCTCGATGGGCGCCGCCGAGCTCTACGGGCTTGGCTATCTGCGGCACGGCGATTCGATCACCATGGACCGGGAGCGGCTGATCGCCGACGCCAAGCAGAAGGTGCTGGCGCTGGCCGTCAACTTCCGGCCGGGGCAGCCGCTCGAGAGCCTGCCGGCGCCCGGGCGCAGCATCGCCGCGAGCATCAAGAGCCAGCTCTGGAACCTGCGCCAGGGGGGCTTCGTGACCGAATACGAGGAGCAGCTCGGCGGCACCATCGCCACGGTGATCTGCGGCGGCGACGTGCCCCCCGGCACCCTGATCTCGGAGGAGTACCTGCTGCGCCTGGAACGGGAGGCCTTCCTCAAGCTCTGTGGTCAGAAAGAGACTGCAGCGCGCATCCAGCACATGCTGAAGACCGGCAAGCCGCTGCGCAACTAGCCGCCCAGGGATGAGCCACCAGGTGATTACGCCTGTTCACGGAGGATTTCGATGAAGAAAACAGCTTATATCGTTGCCGCCTATCGCACCCCCGGCTGCCGCGCCCACAAGGGGAAGTTCAAGGATATGCGTCCCGACGACCTCGCGGCGCTGGCGATCCGGGGCCTGCTGGAGCGTACCGGCGTCGATCCCCATGCCATCGAGGATGTCATTCTCGGCTGCGCTTTCCCGGAAGGGGAGCAGGGGATGAACGTAGCGCGCATCGCGGCGCTGCGCGCCGGGCTCCCTTACCAGGTGCCGGCGATGACCATCAACCGCTTCTGCTCCTCCGGCCTGCAGAGCATCGCCCTCGCCGCCGAGCGGATCAGCGCCGGCTTCGCCGACTGTATCGTCGCCGGCGGCACCGAGTCGATGACCTGCGTGCCGATGGGGGGGAACAAGTACAGCGCCAACCCCGGGCTGCAGGCCGAATGGCCCGAGTCCTTCGCCTCGATGGGGGTGACCGCCGAGCTGGTGGCGGAGAAGTATGGCATCAGCCGGGAAGACCAGGATATTTTCGCCGCCGCCAGCCATCAGAAAGCGGCAGCCGCCCTCGCCGCCGGACGCTTTGCCGCGGAGACCATCCCGGTCGAGGTCGAGCAGGTGGCCCTGAGCGGCGGCAAGCTGCAGCGGCAGCAGGAGACCGTCGCCAGTGACGACGGCGTGCGCGCCGATACCAGCGCCGCCGGCCTGGCCCGGCTCAAGCCGGTCTTCAAGGTCGACGGCAGCGTCACCGCCGGCAACGCTTCGCAGATGACCGACGGCGCCGCGGCGACCCTGGTCGTTTCCGAAGCTTTTCTGAAAAAGTCCGGCCTGGAGCCGCTGGCCCGTTTTGTCGCCTTCGCCGCCGCCGGCGTGCCGCCGGAGATCATGGGGATCGGTCCGGTCGAGGCGATCCCCAAGGCGCTCAAGCTGGCTGGCCTCAAGCAGGGCGACATCGAGCTCCTCGAACTGAACGAGGCCTTCGCCGCCCAGTCGCTGGCGGTGATCCGCGACCTCAGCCTCGACCCGGAGATCATCAATGTCAACGGCGGCGCCATCGCCCTCGGCCATCCCCTGGGCTGTACCGGCGCCAAGCTGACCGCGACCCTGCTGCACGAGCTGCGGCGGCGCCAGGGGCGCTACGGGATGGTCTCGATGTGCATCGGCGGCGGCATGGGCGCGGCTGGTATCTTTGAACGGATCTGATCTTCCCGAAACCGGGTTGCCAAGGAGAGACGGAGATGAAAATGGACCGACAGGCATTGCAGGGGAGTGAGTATCTGGTCAAGCAGTCACTGGCCGAAGAGGTCTTCACTCCGGAGGATTTCAGCGACGAACAGCGGCAGATCGCCGAGACGACGACCGAGTTCATCGAAAACGAAGTCGTCCCCCACCTCGAGGAGATCGACAGCGGCCGCTTCGACCTGGTGGTACAGGGGATGAAGAAGGCCGGCGAGCTCGGCCTGCTGATGATCGACGGCCCCGAGGAGTACGGCGGACTCGAACTCGACAAGGTGACGAGCATGCTCGCCGCCGAGAAGATCGCCCCTTCCGGCTCCTTCTCGGTTGCCTACGCCTGCCATACCGGCATCGCCACCCTGCCGCTGGTCTATTACGGCACCCCGGCGCAGAAGGCGCAGTACCTCGAGAAGATCCTCACCGGCGAGTGGCTCGGCGCCTACTGCCTGACCGAACCCGGCAGCGGTTCCGACGCCCTCGGCGCCCGGGCCAGCGCGACGCTCAGCGAGGATGGAAAATACTACATCCTCAACGGCACCAAGCAGTTCATCACCAACGGCTCCTTCGCCGACCTCTACACCGTCTTCGCCCAGGTCGACAAGACCAAATTCACCGCTTTTCTGGTCGAGCGCAGCTTCGAGGGACTGGTGGTCGGCAACGAAGAGAAGAAGCTCGGCATCAAGGGCTCCTCGACCACCCAGATCATCCTCGACAACTGCAAGGTGCCGGTGGCGAACCTCCTCGGCGAGATCGGCAAGGGGCACAAGATTGCCTTCAACGTTCTCAACGTCGGTCGCCTCAAGCTCGGCGCCGCGGTCCTCGGCGCCGGCAAGGGGGCGATGGCGGTCGGCATCAAGTACGCCAACGAGCGCAAGCAGTTCAATACGCCGATCGCCCAGTTCGGGGCGATCGGCGAGAAGGTCGCCGACATGCAGGCCGGTCTCTTCGCCTCCGAGTCGATGATCTACCGCCTCTCCGGGATGATCGACAACCAGCTGCTGACCATCCCCAAGGGGGGGGCGGATTACTACGAGCACTACCAGAAGGCGATCGAGGACTACTCGGTCGAATGCGCCATCATCAAGGTCTTTTGCAGCGAGGTGCTGGCGACGGTGGTCGACGAGGTGGTGCAGATCCACGGCGGCTACGGTTTCACCGCCGAATATCCGGCGGAGCGTTTCTACCGTGACGAGCGGATCAACCGCATCTTCGAGGGGACCAACGAAATCAACCGCCTGCTGATCCCCGCCATGATCCTGCGCAAGTCGCTCAAGGGGGAGCTGCCGCTGCAGAAGGAGGCGATGAAGGCCTTCGAGTCGCTGATGACCCCCTCCTTCGAGGAACTCGACGCCAGCGATCCCTATGCCGCCGAGAAACTGCTGGTGCAAAACCTCAAGACCCTCTTTCTGATCCTCGCCGGCGCCGCGGTGCAGAAGCACGGTGAACAGCTGCAGCACGAGCAGGAGATGCTCCTCGCCGCGGCCGACCTGGCGATCGAGATCTTCGCCATCGAGAGCAGCCTGCTGCGGGTCGAGAAGATCGCCGGCCAGGCGAGCGCGGAAAAACGCGGCCTGCTGCAGGCGGTGCTGAAGAGCATCGCCTTCCACGGCGCCGAGCGCGCCGCCACCGCGGCAAAACGGGGGGCCTTCTACATCGAGGAGGGGGATACCCTGACCATGATCCTCTCCGGAGTGCGGCGCTTCACCCGCTACGATGCCGCCGGGCTGCTGCCGGCCAAGCGCCTCCTCGCGGCCGCGGCCAACGAGAGCGAAAAGTACCTCTTCTGACGGAAGCGGGGGCGGGGCTGCCCGCCCCCGTCACGACCACCATGAGCCTGATCCAGCATACCCTCGACACTCCCTATCCGGTCGGGCCGGTCCACTGCTACAGCGGCGAACTGGGTGGCGAGCTGGTCCTCTTCGACACCGGGCCGCCGACCCGCCAGGCCCGGGATGAGCTCGCCAACCGGGTCGACCTGGCGCAGCTGCGCCATGTCATCGTCACCCACTGTCATATCGACCATTACGGCCTGGCCGCCTGGCTCGAGGCGGAAACCGGCGCCCAGATCTGGCTCCCCTATCGCGACGCGCTGAAGATCGAACGCCACCAGGAGCGCCTCGAACACCTCGGCGCGTTGCTGCTCGAACTCGGTTTTTCCCGGCAGTTCGCCGCCGGCCTGCGTGCCACGATGCTCGACGGCAGCGTCTTCCCCGCCTTCCCGACCCGCTTCCGGACGATCGAGGAGGGGCTGCCCGATCATCTCGGGCTGGCGGTGGTGGCCTGCCCCGGGCACTCCCAGAGCGATCTGGTGCTGACCGGGGAAGACTGGGCAGTGACCGGCGACGTGATGCTGCGCGGCATCTTCCAGTCGCCGCTGCTCGATGTCGATCTCGAAACCGGGGAGCGCTTCGACAACTACGGCGCCTACTGCCGCACCCTGGAGCAGCTCGCCACCCTGCGCGGCCGGAAGGTGCTGCCGGGCCACCGCGAGTACATCGAAAGCATCGATGCCAGCATCCTCTTTTATGTCGGCAAGCTGCTGGAGCGGGCCGGCCGGCTGCAGTCCTGCCCCGCAAGCGCCAGCCTGCCGCAACTGGTGCGTGAACTCTTTGGCGACAGTTTGCGGCACGACTTTCATATCTACCTGAAAGCGTCCGAAATTCTCTTCATGCGCGATTTCCTGCGCCGGCCGCAGCTGCTGCGGGAGGCGCTGGCCGGCATCGGCCTGCTCGCCCCGCTGGCCGGGCAGTTCGCTGCCCTGGCGGCTTAACCCCTTAGCGCGAGACGAGTCCACCATGAGCGATATCCTCTTCACCCCCCTGGCGATCGGCCCGCTCTCCCTGGCCAACCGCATCGTCATGCCGGCGATGCACCTTAACCTCTGCGACGATTACCAGGTCAGCGACCGCCTCTGCGCCTTCTACGCCGAGCGCGCCCGCGGCGGCGCCGGCCTGATCAGCGTCGGTTACGCCAGCGTCGATGAGCTGGCGGCGCATCCCGGCCATATCGGCGCCCATGACGACCGCTTCCTCCCCGGCCTGACCCGGCTTGCCGCCACCCTCCATGCCGGCGGCGCACGCGCCGCGGTGCAACTCAACCACGCCGGCCGTTACAATCATTCGCTGCTGACCGGCGGCCTCCAGCCGGTCGCCCCCTCGGCGCTGCCGTCCCGCCTCACCGGGGAGACCCCGCGGGCCCTCAGCGGTGCCGAAATCGATGGCCTGATCAAAGCCTTTGCCGCCGCCGCCGGGCGGGTCGCCGCCGCCGGCTTCGACGCCGTCGAGATCCTGGCCGGTACCGGCTACCTGATCAGCGAATTCCTTTCCCCCCTCACCAACCGACGCGACGACGCCTGGGGCGGCAGCCTGGAAAACCGCATGCGCTTCGGCTGCGCGGTGGTGGCTGCGGTCAAAGAGGAGAGCGGCCTGCCGGTGATCGTGCGCCTCAACGGCAACGACTTCATGCCCGGCGGCAACGGCCGCGAAGAACTGATCGCCTTTGCCATGGCGCTGGAGGCGGCCGGTGCCGACGCCCTCAGTGTCAATGTCGGCTGGCACGAGGCGCAGCTCCCCCAGATCGTCACCAAGGTGCCGCGCGGCGCCTTCGCCTACCTCGCCCGCGGCATCCGGGAACGGGTCACGATCCCGGTCATTCTCGGTCACCGCATCAACGATCCGGCCACCGCCCGCGAGCTCCTCGCTGACCAGTGGTGCGACGCCGTGGCGATGGGACGGGCGCTGATTGCCGATCCCGAGCTGCCGAACAAGGCCCGCCTGGGGCGCGAGGCGCAGCTGGTCCATTGCGTCGCCTGCGGCCAGGGCTGTTTCGACAACCTCTTCAAGATGCGTCATATCGAATGCCTCTGTAATCCCCGCGCCGGCCACGAACTCGATCGCGCCTTCGTCGCCAGTGCCATGCCGCAGCGGGTGCTGGTGGTCGGCGGCGGCGCCGCTGGCATGAGCGCCGCGCTGGCGGCGGCCCGCCGCGGTCACCGCGTCACCCTCTGCGAGCGCAGCCACGAGCTCGGTGGGCAGTTGCTGCTGGCCGGCGCCCCACCGGGGCGGGCGGAGTTTGCCGGCCTCGCTGCCGACCTGGCTCGCCAGGTGGCGGCCGCCGGGGTCGCGGTTCGGTTGAGTTGCACCGTCGATCGTCGCCTGCTGGAGGAGTTGCGGCCCGACCGGGTGATCCTGGCGAGCGGCGGCCAACCGCTGACACCGGCGATTCCGGGGATCGAGCTGCCGCTGGTGGTGCAGGCCTGGGAGGTGCTGGCGGGGCGGGCCGAGGTCGGTCGCCGGGTGGTGGTGATCGGCGGCGGTGCCGTCGGTATCGAGGTGGCCCTGGCCCTCGCCGAGGAGGGGACGTTGTCGGCCGAGGTCCTCAAGTTTCTGCTGATCCATGAGGCGGAAGAGCTGAGCGAGCTGCGCCGGCTGGCGACGCGGGGGAAACGCCAGGTGAGCCTGGTCGAAATGCTCGGCAAGCTGGGCGGCAATTTTGGCAGAACCACGCGCTGGACCATGCTGCAGGACCTGGAGCGCTACGGTGTCGCCAGCTTTCCCGAGAGCCGGGTCGAAGCGATCAGTCCCGCCGGGGTCACGATCTCCCGTCACGGCGAGTCCCTGCTCCTCCCCGCCGACAGCGTGGTGCTGGCGGTCGGTACCCGCGCCGAAGCGAGCCTCGAACCGCTCTGCGCCGAGCTCGCCATCCCCTGCACTTTGGTCGGCGATGCCCGCCGGCCGGGGCTGGTCCTCGACGCCGTCCACCAGGGTTTTCTCGCCGCACAGGAGGTCGCATGAAGAGTTTCGCCCGCCTCCCCGGTCTGCTGGCCAGGGCCCGCACCTCAAGCTTCTGGCTGCGGGTGCTGAACCTCCTCCTCGGGCGGATGATCCCCTTCAACCGCCCCCACGGGGTCCGCATCCTCGACCTCGGCCCTGACCGGGTGCGCACCACCGCCGACTACCGGCGTCGCAATCACAATCATATCGGCGGCGTCCACGCCTGCTGCATCGCCACCGTCGCCGAATTCTCTTCCGGCATGCTCCTCCTCTCGCGGCTCGACCCGGTGCGCTACCGGCTGATCATGGCGCACCTCGAGATCGACTACCTTTATCAGGCCAGGAGCGCTATCATCGCCGAGAGCGTGCTGAGTGACGCGGAGCTGGCCGCCGAGGTACTGCAGCCGCTGCAGGAGCATGACAAGCTGGTGAAGGAATTCGAGACCCTGGTGAGCGACCGCCAAGGGAACCTGGTGGCGCGGGCGCGGATCACCTGGCACATCAAACCCTGGGACAAGGTGCGCACCCGCCCGGCCTGAAGAGTGGTTGCGGGGCAAACCGAGGAGGAACGACGATGCTGAAACGATTGTTGCCGCTACTGCTGGTCGGACTGATGCTGGTGGCCGGAAATGCCGCGGCGCTGGAGGTGGCGGGAGTGCAACTGGCGCCCGAGGTGGGCCTTGGCGGTGAGCGGCTGCAGCTTAACGGCTACGGCATCCGCAAAAAATTCTTCTTCAAGATCTACGTCGGCTCCCTCTACACCGCCCAGCCGGCCACCAGCACCGCCCAGGTGCTGGCGCTGCCCGGCGCCAAGCTGGTGCGCATGGATTTCGTCTACGACAAGGTCGACAAGAAGAAGATCGTCGACGCCTTTGCCGAGGGGTTCGAGAAGAACAGCCCCGGCCTGGTCGGGAGTGCCAGCGCCAGGGCCTTCCTCGGCTGGTTCGACGCCGACTTTGTCCGCGGCGACCGGGTTGACCTGCAAGTGGGGGCGGACGGCACGGTCAGCGCCAGCCACAACGGGCGCGTCCTCGGCAGCGTCACCGACCCGGCCCTGGCGCGCGGGGTGCTGCTGATCTACCTTGGCGAGCAGCCGGCGGACGCCGACCTGAAGGCGGGGATGCTCGGCCAGGACTAGACCGGCGGTCCGCCTGGCCCCGGTGGTGGCGGAGGTAAAGAAGAGATTGCGGCGGATGTGGCGCTGATTGCCGCTGGGGGCGTCAACGAACCGGCGGGGCGTTCCCCTGCAGGATGTCGACGATGCGGCTGCGGTAGTCGACGATCTCCCGGCGCAGCGAGGAGAGGTTGGCGATCTTCTGGTCGACCTTGCTGATATGACCGTCGAGGATCTCCACCAGCTTCGGGGTGATCGACTCGAAATCCTGGCTCTGGGTGTCGAAGTTGGCGGCCAGTTCCTGCATCTCCTTGAGGGTGATGCCGAGCTCCTTGAGCTTGAGAATGAACTTCAGGCGCAGCACGTCGGCGCGGTTGTACATGCGGGCGCCACCGCCGAGGCGCTCCGGCGGCCCCATCAGGCCGATCTCCTCGTAGTAGCGGATGGTGCGGGTGGTGACGCCGAGTTTTTTGGCGACGGTGCCAATCTGGGTGGCCTGTTCCGTGCTGGCGCTCATAAGTGTGACCTTTACGTAACTTAAATTTCCTTTCAGATATCATCTTAATGCGGTGCTGTCAATCCTTTTCGCCTGGATATTCATTATAAAAGTCAGTTAGTTGTGAAGCTAATTGAAAAAATGTAAAAACGTTCTATTTTTTATTGACCTTAACGTAAAGTTATTTTATAGCTGGCGTACCTGGTACGGCGCAGGGCCGCAGCCGTGATGATTCTCAACGAGAGCGGAGCGAGGCGATGAACCAGACACGGGAAATCTACTGGAATGTCGGCCATGGGGTGCTGATCCCCATGTATCTGCTGGCGCTGCTGGCGCTGGCGGTATTGGGCTGGGGGCTGTGGCAACGGATCCGGGTCTATCGCCAGGGAGAGCCCCTTGACCGGCGAGACCAGCTCGGGGCGCGCGTCACCGAGATGCTGACCAGCGCCTTTGGCCAGCTGCGGGTGCTGCGGGTCGCCGGCGCCGGCACCGCCCATGCCCTCTTCTTCTGGGGCTTCGTCCTGCTGACCATCGGCACCACCCTGATCTTCATCCAGGCCGACATCCTCGACCCGCTCTTTGACGTGCGTTTTCTCCAGGGCGGATTTTACCTCCTCTTCTCCCTGACCCTCGATATTGCCGGGCTGGTCGCCATCGTCATGCTGCTCGGCCTCGGGGTGCGCCGCTATCTGGTGCGTCCTGCCGGCCTGCCGAGCAGCGGCGACAACGCCCTGATGCTGGTTCTGCTGCTGGTGATCCTGGTTAGCGGTTTCGTCGTCGAGGGGCTGCGCATGGCCGCCACCGAACTCGGTACGCCGCTCGCCGCCTGGTCGCCGGTGGGGCTGGTCTTTGCCAACTTCTTTGCCGGCGTCGAGACGACCAGCCTGCAAAGCCTCCATCGCGGACTCTGGTGGCTGCACCTCCTCCTCGCCCTCGGCTTTATCGCCCTGATCCCCTTCAGCAAGCTGCGCCACCTGCTCCTCACCCCGGCCAACAGCCTCTTTCGCGACCGCGGCCCGGTCGGCCAGCTGGCCACCCTCGATCTCGAAGACGAAAGTTCCGAGCACTTCGGTGCCGCGCAGCTTTCCGACCTCTCCTGGAAGGATCTGCTCGACGCCGACGCCTGCACCTACTGCAAGCGCTGCCAGGACCGCTGCCCCGCCTTCGCCACCGACAAGCCGCTGTCGCCGATGAAGATCGTCAACCAGCTGCAGGAGCTCGCCTTTGCCCCGGCCGCCGCGACTGCCGCCCCCGGGCTGGTCGAGACCATCGGTCGCGACGAGCTCTGGGCCTGCACCACCTGCCGCGCCTGCCAGGAGATCTGCCCCGCCACCATCGAGCACGTCCCCAAGATCGTCGCCATGCGCCGCAACCTGGTGCTGATGGAAGGGGAGTTCCCGGGCGAAGAGGTGCAGAAAGCACTGGAGGCGACCGAGGTCAACGGCAATCCCCTCAACATGGGCTACGCCGGTCGTGGTGACTGGGCCGAAGAGCTCGGCATCAAGCCCCTCGCCGAAGACCCCGAGGTCGACCTCCTCTACTTCGTTGGCTGCTACGCCTCCTTTGACAAGCGCAACATCAAGGTCGCGAAGAGCTTCATCCGGCTCTGCCAGGCCGCCGGGCTCAGGGTCGGCATCCTCGGCAAAGAGGAGAAGTGCTGCGGTGAGCCGATGCGCAAGCTCGGCAACGAGTACCTCTACCAGATGATGGCCGCCGAGAATATCGAGCTGATCAAGGGGTATGGCGTCAAGAGGATCGTCACCAGCTGCCCCCACTGCTTCAATACCCTTGCCAAGGACTACCGTGATCTCGGCCTCGACCTGCCGGTGGCGCACTACACCGCCTTTCTCGCCGAACTGCTGGCGCAGGGGAAGCTGCCGCTCAAGGCCGCCGAGTTTGCCTGCACCTACCACGACAGCTGCTACCTCGGCCGCTACAATGACCTCTTCGCCGCGCCGCGCCAGCTCATCGCAGCCGCCGGCGGGCGCCTCAACGAGATGGAAAAGAGCGGCCGGGAGAGCTTCTGCTGCGGCGCCGGCGGCGGCCGCATCCTCGCCGAAGAGAAACTCGGCAGCCGCATCAGCGAGAAGCGCGCCGCCATGGCCGCCGCCACCGGTGCGCCGCTGCTGGTTTCGAGCTGCCCTTTCTGCCTGACCATGTTCGAGGACGGCGTCAAGGGGGCCGGCTTCGAAGAGAGCCTCGCCCCGAAAGACCTCGCCGAACTGCTGGCGGAGCGAATCTGAAGATTGAGACCACAGGAGGCCCCACCCATGAAGATCCTCGTCTGCATCAAGCAGGTTCCGGATTTGGAATCGCGCTTCAAGCTCAACGCCGCCGGGACCTGGTACAGCGAGCAGGACCTCGCCTGGCGCATGAACGAGTACGACGAGTACGCCGTCGAACAGGCGGTGCAGCTCAAGGAGCAGAGCGGCGGCGAACTGGTGGTGTTGAGCCTCGGCCCCGAGCGGGTGCGCGAAGCGCTTAAAAAGGCGCTGGCGATGGGGGCCGACCGCGGCGTCCACCTGCAGGACGATGCCAGCTTCGCGAAGGACCCGTCCCAGATTGCCGCGGCAATCGCCGCCTACGCCAAGGACGAGCAGTTCGACGTCGTCTTCACCGGCCTGCAGTCCCAGGACCGCGGCAGCGCCCAGGTTGGCGTGCTGCTCGCCGCAGCCCTTGGCCTCAACGCCGTCACCACCATCGTCGACTTTAGCCTGGCGGGGAGCGTCGCCACCGTCAAGCGCGAGCTCGAAGGGGGGGTGAAGGCCGTCGTTGAAGTAACCCTGCCGGCCCTCTTCACCTGCCAGCTCGGCCTCAACACCCCGCGCTACCCGACTCTGCCCAACATCATGAAGGCGAAGAAGAAAGAGATCGCCGCCCTGCCGGTGAGCGTTCCGGAAGGGCGCACCACCACCCTCAAGACCGCTTATCCGGAGAAGAAGGGGGGCGGGCTGGTGCTCGAAGGGGAGGTCGGCGCCCTCGCCGACCAACTGCTGGCGCTGCTGAAAGAAAAGACCGCCGTGCTGCGCTAGTGCCGAAACCACGACCCGTCAACCAGGGAGAGACCCGATGAAAGCCTTGCTCGTTGCCGAATCCCGCCAGGGAGAGCTCCTCGCCGCCAGCTACGAACCGCTCGCCTTTGCCCAGAAACTCGGGGCCCAGAGCGCCATGTTCCTGGTCGGCAGCCGCCAGAGCCTGCCCCAGTTTGATGGCCCCCTCTACTTCGCCGACGCCGGCGCCGCCGGCGACTACCAGCCCGACCTGCACAAGGCGCTCTTGCAGCAGGCGATCGAAAAAGAGCAGCCCGAGCTGGTCGTCTTCTGCCACTCCTCCTACGGCTGGGACCTCGCGCCGCGCCTCGCCGCCGCCCTTTCGGCGCCGCAGATCTCCGAAGTGATCGACGTCGTCGAGGGGGGCTACCTGGTGCCGGCCTGCAACGCCAAGCTGCGCCGCACCGTCGCCGCCAAGGGGCCCGTCACCATCGTCACCCTGCAGGCCGGCGCCTTCAGCCTCTCCGCCCCCCCCGCCGGCACTCCGCAGCTCGAAGAGCTGAGCGTCGCCGGCGCCGGCAGCGGCATCCGCCTGACCGGCTACGAAGCCGCCGAGAAGGGGGGCGTCGATCTCGGCAAGGCCGAGGTGATCGTCAGCGCCGGGCGCGGCATCGGCAAGCCGGAGAACCTGGCGCTGATCGAAGCGCTGGCGAAAACGTTGCACGGCGAATACGGGGCGAGCCGGCCGGTGGTCGACGCCGGCTGGGCCGACCACAGCCGGCAGGTCGGCTCCACCGGGCAGACGGTGGCGCCCAAGCTCTACGTCGCCTGCGGCATCAGCGGGGCGATCCAGCACCTGGCCGGGATGAAGAAATCGGACTACATCGTCGCCATCAACACCGACAAGGAGGCGCCGATCGGCGAAATCGCCGACGTGCTGGTGGTCGCCGACCTCAAGCAGTTCGTCCCCGCCCTCACCGCCAAGCTGGCCGGCTGATCGCAGCGCGCCAAGGAGCAAACGTGACATGGTAGAAAAGATCTTCGCCACGCTGGAACAGCACTATCAGCCAGGCTGCGTCAATGAGCCGGTCACCTTCTACTTTTCCATCGGTGCGGTGAAACGCACGGTCTTTCTGCAGAAGGACGCCTGCCGGGTCGAGCTCGGCCGGACCGTGGCCGAAGCCGACTGCGTCTGCAAGATGGAGGAAAACTTCTTTCTGAAGATCTGGAATGACGGGTATCGCCCCGGCCTGAAGGACTTTCTGAGCGGGGCGATCAAGTCGAACGACCCGCAACGGCTGAAGCTCTTTCTCGCGGCCTTCGGCAAGGGGGAGTAGGGAGGGCTTCATCTTTTTTGGGTGGCGTCTCTTGACGGTGCCCATCCCCTGTGTTACGAAATACAGGCTCTCCTGGTGCAGGAAATGGCCAGGGAGCAAATCATGGGGGGGTATGGGGATGGCCGGGGGGCGTCCACATTCGTTACATTCCGCAAGCCGCGGGTTTCGGCAGCATGTATGCCGAGGCCGGCGGCTTTTTGCGTCTGCAGTGCCCGGCAACGCCGGTTGCGGTAAGCGTGGGAGAGGGGAGCGTGAGCGACCGATTCATCCCGCCCCATGGCGGTTATCAACAACTGCTCTCCTTTCGCAAGGCCGGGATCGTCTTCGATGCCACGGTCTACTTCTGTGAGCGCTACATCGACCGGCGCAGCCGCACCCGCGACCAGATGGTGCAGGCCGCCCGGTCCGGCAAGCAGAATATCCTCGAAGGGAGCATGGCCTCGGGGAGTTCGAAAGAGACCGAAATCAAGCTGACCAATGTCGCCCGCGCCAGTCTCGAAGAGTTGCTGGAAGATTATCGCGACTTTCTGCGAACCAAGGGGTTGCGGCTGTGGGCGAAGGAGAGCCGGGAGGCGCTGTTTGTGAGGAGGCTGGGTCGATCAAGACATGAGACGGCGGTGTAAATCAGTTTGTGTAAATGGCTTGGGTTTTTGTCGTCAGTAAACCGGCAACCTGCCTTCGAACACTTATCAGGCCCCCGGCCGTCAAGGGTAAAAAAGTCCGATAACGAAAAAGGTTTTCCCTCCCGTTCTTTGACATGCGACTGATCACTTAAGAGCCAACCGGGTTCCGGCTTGGGATTCTCTTCTGGCTGCAGACGAATTCTGCTCCAAACACTTATCGAGGCTCTTGATGCAGGGGCCGGTCTTTGTCGACCTGGTTCTCCCTGCCGCCTGGAATCACGCTCGTGCCCTCATGCCGTCCCAATCAAAATAGCGAGGTCCATCTTGGTGCCGATGGCCGCAGTTAGGTGCGGGATCGGGGAAGGGGCAGAATCCGGCGCGGGCCCTTTGGACCATCGCGCAAGCTGTTGGAGCGGGGCGGACCTCCAATCAAAACAAACCGGCTGGCGGAAGTTGGCGGATGATGCGGCCCAAGTCGGGCTGTTGGCCCAGAAGTCTGCGCTTGCTTATGGCCGCCGAGCTTATCTCGCCGCTGTGGTTGCCTCCAGTTAGACGGTCTGGCTGATCCGCCCCCTCCGCGTCAGGCGGCCTTGCGCAGGAACCTGTCCTGGTCGAAGGGCACCTGATTTTTGAGCATGTAATAGACGGCACGACCGAGACGATGGGCCAGGATGGCCAGGGCTTTCCCCTTGCCGTGCTTGCTGGCCAGGCGTTGCAGCATGGTTTGAGCCGGCTTGTTCCCTTTGAGCATCAGCACCACGGCCTCGCCAAAAGCCCAGCGCAGATGGGCGTTGCCGATCTTCTTGCCCGAATGGCCATAATGCTTGCCGTTCGATTCCTTGCCCGGCTTGACCAGCCGGCAATAGGAGGCAAAGTCCTGCTCGCGGGGGAAGCGGGCGATGTCCTCGATCTCGTAGAGCATCACCATGCCGAGGATCTTGCCGACCCCGGGAATCGATTTGAGCAGCGCCAGGTTGATCGGATCATGACCGGTGGCGATGCGCTCCAGTTCCCGCTCCAGTCGATCCAGCAGCTGTTCGTAATGTTCGATGGTGAGCAGGTCGACCTCGACCATGCGACGTACCACCGAATCGGGAAACTTTTTGAGCAGATCACCGCGCTCGCTCGGTTTGGCGATACGTCCCAGCGGCTCGGGGAGGTTGTACTGGGTGGCGGTGTTCTGGATGTGGGCGAAGAGTTCGCCCCGTTTGCGGGCGAGATGATTGCGGCGGCGCAGCAAGTCCCTCGTCGCCCGCATCGGCTTGGGGTAGGTATAGGCCAGCGGAAAAGAACCGCCGCGCAGCAGTACGGCGATCTTGTGGGAATCGATGCGATCGTTCTTGGCCTTGCCGCCGTGAATTGCCTTCATGTAGAGGGCATGACCGAGGACGAAGTCAATCTCCTGCTCGGTGCACAGATCGGCCAGCCAGTACCAGGTAAACATGCACTCGCAGCCGACCACGATGCCGGAGCGGTAGGGTTTGATCAGTCGCAGGAAGTTTTTCGGTTTGGTCGGGATGTTCTGATGAACCACCACCTCGCCGGTCGCATCAAGGATGCAGACGTACATGGCGTCTGCATGCAGATCGACGCCGCAATAGAATTGGTGCTGTTTCGTGTAGAATTTCATGGTGCAGGCTCCTTTCTTTGAGAGGGTTTCTTGTTTCTCAAAGGATACTGCGTATTCCGAGCCAAACTTTCCACCGATTCCGATGCAAACTTGCCACTGATTCCGATCCAAACTTGCCAGTCATTCCGACGCAAGGTTTCCACCCGTTCCGATCCAAACTTTCCAGTTTGAGCGGAAGAGGTCGGTGAATCTGTCAGACTGATCAAAGTTCTCGCGACGCTGGGTAACCGCGGGGTACAACCTTCTGGACTTTTTCCAGGAGGTGGTCCCATTGGCACACACGAGGTTATCCATGCGCAAGATCAAGGACGTTCTGCGTCTGCATTACGAAGCCGGCCTGACACAGCGGGCCATCGCCCGCTCCGTCGGCACGTCACACACCACGGTGGGCGAATTTCTGAGACGCGCCGCTCACGCCGGGTTGTCTTGGCCGCTGCCAGAGAATCTGGACGAAACCCGACTTGAACAGTTGCTCTTTCCGCCAGCGCCAGTCATTCCCGCCGACCAGCGCCCCATGCCCGACTGGGCGACCATCCATCAGGAACTCAAGCGCAAGGGCGTCACCCTGGGGCTGCTCTGGGAGGAATACCAGAACAGCCATCCCGAGGGGTATCGCTACAGCCGTTTCTGCGATCTGTACCGTGAGTGGTCCGGCAAACTGCGTCTGTCGATGCGTCAGGTGCACAAAGCCGGCGAGAAGCTGTTTGTCGACTACACCGGCCAGACCCTGCCGATCGTCGACCGCCGCACCGGCGAGATCCGCGAAGCGCAACTGTTCGTCGCGGCCCTGGGGGCGAGTTCCCAGACGTTTGCCGAAGCCACCTGGACCCAAGGGCTGCCGGACTGGATCGGCTCGCATGTCCGGGCCTTCTCCTTCTACGGCGGAGTGCCCGAGATCGTTGTTCCGGACAACCTGAAAAGCGCCGTCTCCAAACCCTGCCGCTACGAACCGGACATCAACCCCACCTATGCGGAGCTGGCCGCTCACTATGGCTGCGCGGTGATTCCGGCGCGGGTGCGCAAACCCAAAGACAAGGCCAAGGTCGAGGCGGCGGTTCTGGTCGCCGAGCGCTTCATCCTGGCGCGGCTGCGCAACCGTACCTTCTTCAGTCTGGCCGAGGCCAACGCCGCCATTCGGGAGCTGGTGGAGCACCTCAACCGGCGCCCCTTCAAGAAGCTTCCCGGCTGCCGCCAGCAGCTCTTCGACACCCTGGAACGTCCGGCTCTGAATCCTCTGCCGGCGACCCCCTATACGTTCGCCGAATGGCGCCATGCGCGGGTCAACATCGATTACCATGCCGAAGTCGACCACCACTACTACTCGGTCCCGTATGTGCTGGTGAAGCAGCAGCTCGACGTGCGCCTGACGGCGACCACCGTCGAATTTCTGCACAAAGGGCAACGGGTGGCCTCCCATGTCCGCTCCTCTGAGCGCGGTCGCCACACCACTCTCGGCGAGCACATGCCCAAAAGCCACAGGGAGTATGCCGAATGGACGCCGCAGCGCCTGGTTTCCTGGGCGGCCAAAACCGGACCGCACACCGCCGCCTTGGCAGAGAAGATCCTGGCCTCACGGGCCCATCCCCAGCAGGGCTACCGCAGCGTCCTGGGGCTGATCCGGCTGGCCAAGACCTACACGCCCGAGCGCCTGGAGGCGGCCTGCCAGCGGGCCCTGGCAACAAACGCCTGTCGCCTCAAGAGCGTCGCCTCGATCCTCAAAACCGGACTGGACCGCCAGTCGCTCCCCGAGTCCACCGAGTCCCAACTCTCATTGCTGCCGAGTCACGACAACATCCGCGGCGCCGGCTACTACCACTGACCAAGGAGACCACCATGCTCAGCCACCCCACCGACGACAAACTGCGCGCCCTCAAGCTGACCGGCATGCTCAAGGCCCTTCAGGAACAGCGCCTTAGCGAGACCGCCGATGCCTTGAGCTTCGAGGAGCGCCTCGGCCTGCTGGTCGACCGCGAGCAGACCGAGCGCGACAGCCGCCGGCTCACCACTCGCCTGCGCACGGCCCGGCTGCGTCAGAGCGCCTGCATCGAGGACCTCGACTGGAGGGCACCCCGGGGACTCGACCGCGACCTCGTGCTGGCGCTGGCCGGCGGTCGCTACCTCGCCAAGGGCCACAACATTCTCATCACCGGCCCCACCGGCGTCGGCAAGAGCTACCTCGCCTGCGCCTTGGCTCACAAGGCCTGCCGCCTCGGCTGCAAGACCCTCTACCTGCGCCTGCCCCGCTTCCTGGAGGAACTGGCCCTCGCGCGGGCCGACGGCCGCTACCCCAAGATGATGGATAGAGTCGCCAAGACTCAACTGCTCGTCCTCGACGATTGGGGGCTCGCCCCCATGACCGCCGCCGGTTGCCGCGATCTGCTCGAAATCCTCGAGGACCGCCACAATCTGCGTTCGACCCTGATCACCAGCCAGCTTCCGGTCGAAGCCTGGCACGACTACCTCGGGGATCCGACGGTCGCCGACGCCATCCTCGACCGCCTCATCCACAACGCCTACCGGCTCACCTTGAAAGGAGAATCGATGCGCAAACGGCGATCCCAGCTTGACCCGATCGGCAACTTGGCGTAAGACAAAAACTCCAGCGTCGCTACGCTCCGATCACTGGCAACTTTGCCTTGGAACGAGTGGCAACTTTGCGCTGGAACGGCTGGCAACTTTCATCGGAATCCGCAGGATACCGGATGGTCCGGTATCTATGGAGGGGGCCTGCACTAGTATCAAGATAGAGAACTGGTTGAGGGCGGCCTTCCAGTCCCGAATCGGCAGGGTCCATTTCTTGGCGATATTGTTCAGCGCCAGGTAGAGCAGTTTGAACATGGCTGCGTCGTTGGGGAATGAGCCCCGGTTCTTGGTGACCTTGCGCAGCGACATGTTTAGCGATTCGATCGCATTGGTGGTGTAGATCACCTTGCGAATCTCCGCCGGGTAGGCGAAAAAAGGGGTGATTCTCTCCCAGTTGCGCCGCCAGGACTGGCCGATGGAGGGGTGGGTTTTATCCCACTTCGCTTCGAACTCCGTCAGGTTCATTTCGGCCTGCTCGGCCGTCGCGGCCTGGTAAATGGACTTCAGATCGGCCGCCACTTCCTTGCGCTGTTTCCAGGAGACGTAGCGGAGAGAATGGCGCACCATGTGAACGAGGCAGAGCTGGACCTGGGTGCGAGGAAAGACTGCTTCGATGGCCTCGGGGAAACCTTTGAGCCCGTCCACGCAGGCGATGAAGATGTCTTCGACACCCCGGTTTTTCAACTCGGTCACCACCTGTAGCCAGAACTTGGCGCCCTCGTTCTCGGCCACCCACATGCCCAGGACCTCCTTGATGCCGTCCAGGGTGACGCCCAGGGCCAGGTAGACCGCTTTATTGCTGACGTGGCCGTTGTCTCGCACCTTGACCCGGACCGCGTCCATATAGACGATGGGATAGAGGGCGTCGAGCGGTCGGTTCTGCCAGATCTTGACCTCGTCCGCGACGGCATCGGTCACGCTGGAAATGAGGGCGGGAGAGACCTCGACGCCATAAATCTCTTCCAGATGCCCCTGGATCTCCCGGGTCGTCATCCCCCGGGCGTAGAGGGAGATGATCTTGCCGTCGAAGCCGGCGAAGCGGGTCTGGCCCTTGGGAATGATGAGCGGCTCGAAGCTGCTGTCCCGGTCACGCGGAACCTCGATCGGCAGTTTGCCGAATTCGCCCTTGATGGTTTTGGCCGACTTGCCATTGCGGGCATTGCCGCCTTTCGTGGCCACGGGAGCATGCTTCTCGTGCCCCAGGTGTTGGGTCAATTCCGCTTCCAAAGCTCGTTCCAGAAGGGCCTTGGTGAGCTGTTTAAGCAAGCCGGTTTCGCCGATCAGGTCTTCGGGCTTCTTGTAGTCGGCAAGCAGACGGTCCAGCAGATCTTTTTCGATGGCCATGGGGGCTCCTTAGAGGGTGGGGTCCCGGTGTACCCCTGAATGGCCATTTACACAATCTTTTTTACACCCTCGCTCCTCCCGGTGACGTATGTCTATATCCAGAAAGTTGTCACGAAGCAGTAATCACCGCTGATTGCATCAAGCTTCGACTAGTTTCAAGTATGTTGAACAAGTTGTTTTTCCTGCGAGCAATTGAGTCGAAAGTTATAAAAAACCAAATCCTTGGAGTGACTAAAGGTGTCGCGCAGTTAAATGATACTAGTGCAGGCCCCCTCCATAGATACCGGACCATCCGGTATCCTTTGAGAAACAAGAAACCCTCTCAAAGAAAGGAGCCTGCACCATGAAATTCTACACGAAACAGCACCAATTCTATTGCGGCGTCGATCTGCATGCAGACGCCATGTACGTCTGCATCCTTGATGCGACCGGCGAGGTGGTGGTTCATCAGAACATCCCGACCAAACCGAAAAACTTCCTGCGACTGATCAAACCCTACCGCTCCGGCATCGTGGTCGGCTGCGAGTGCATGTTTACCTGGTACTGGCTGGCCGATCTGTGCACCGAGCAGGAGATTGACTTCGTCCTCGGTCATGCCCTCTACATGAAGGCAATTCACGGCGGCAAGGCCAAGAACGATCGCATCGATTCCCACAAGATCGCCGTACTGCTGCGCGGCGGTTCTTTTCCGCTGGCCTATACCTACCCCAAGCCGATGCGGGCGACGAGGGACTTGCTGCGCCGCCGCAATCATCTCGCCCGCAAACGGGGCGAACTCTTCGCCCACATCCAGAACACCGCCACCCAGTACAACCTCCCCGAGCCGCTGGGACGTATCGCCAAACCGAGCGAGCGCGGTGATCTGCTCAAAAAGTTTCCCGATTCGGTGGTACGTCGCATGGTCGAGGTCGACCTGCTCACCATCGAACATTACGAACAGCTGCTGGATCGACTGGAGCGGGAACTGGAGCGCATCGCCACCGGTCATGATCCGATCAACCTGGCGCTGCTCAAATCGATTCCCGGGGTCGGCAAGATCCTCGGCATGGTGATGCTCTACGAGATCGAGGACATCGCCCGCTTCCCCCGCGAGCAGGACTTTGCCTCCTATTGCCGGCTGGTCAAGCCGGGCAAGGAATCGAACGGCAAGCATTATGGCCATTCGGGCAAGAAGATCGGCAACGCCCATCTGCGCTGGGCTTTTGGCGAGGCCGTGGTGCTGATGCTCAAAGGGAACAAGCCGGCTCAAACCATGCTGCAACGCCTGGCCAGCAAGCACGGCAAGGGGAAAGCCCTGGCCATCCTGGCCCATCGTCTCGGTCGTGCCGTCTATTACATGCTCAAAAATCAGGTGCCCTTCGACCAGGACAGGTTCCTGCGCAAGGCCGCCTGACGCGGAGGGGGCGGATCAGCCAGACCGTCTAACTGGAGGCAACCACAGCGGCGAGATAAGCTCGGCGGCCATAAGCAAGCGCAGACTTCTGGGCCAACAGCCCGACTTGGGCCGCATCATCCGCCAACTTCCGCCAGCCGGTTTGTTTTGATTGGAGGTCCACCCCGCTCCAACAGCTTGCGCGATGGTCCAAAGGGCCCGCGCCGGATTCTGCCCCTTCCCCGATCCCGCACCTAACTGCGGCCATCGGCACCAAGATGGACCTCGCTATTTTGATTGGGACGGCATGAGGGCACGAGCGTGATTCCAGGCGGCAGGGAGGACTCGAAAGAGCCCCTGCGTACAGAGCCTCGATAAGTGTTTGGAGCAGAATTCGTCTGCAGCCAGAAGTGAATCCCAAGCCGGAACCCGGTTGGCTCTTAAGAGATCAGTCGCTTGTCAAAGAACGGGAGGAAAAACCTTTTTCGTTATCGGACTTTTTTACCCTTGACGGCCGGGGGCCTGATAAGGGTTAGTCTTGCGCGATTCAGCACAATTGGGTTCCCTCTCCCCCCTCTCGCCGAACAAAACCAAATCGTCGCCGAAGTCGAACGCCGCCTCTTCCATCGTCGCCGGAGCCGAAGCCCAGGTCGACGCCAACCTGCGCCGCGCCGAGCGCCTGCGCCAATCGATCCTCAAACAAGCCTTCTCCGGGGGGCTCGTCCCCCAGGACGAGGGCGACGAACCGACCAGCGTGCTGCTGGAGCGGATACGGACCAAAGCGCCCTCACCCCAGCCCCTCTCCCAGAGGGCGAGGGGTATAAAGGCAGCCCCTCTCCCCAGGGGAGAGGGTGGCCGCAGGCCGGGTGAGGGGGAACCGGCTTCCGCCGCCGGCACCGCCTTCACCTGCATCGACGACGTCACCGCCGCCATCCTCGCCCACATGCAACCCGGCCACGACTACGCCCGCGCCGAACTTGCCGATCCGCTCGGTCTCTCCACCGGCCAGTGGAATGCGGCGATTCAGGAATTGAAGCGGATAGGGAAGGTGCGGCAGACGGGGGAAAAGCGCGGGGCGCGGTATCAACGCACTTAACACAAAAGCAATGTGCAAAATATGCATATTGCTTCCGCAGTGTTCCGGAATTTCCGGAGCACTGCTTCGAAGGACGGAGTTGAGTCATGCAACCAGATGAACAAAATACGATTCTGATCTATCAGGCCAACGACGGGAGAACCCGTCTCGATGTCCAGCTCGATCACGAAACCGTTTGGCTGACTCAAAAGCAGCTGGCTGATCTTTTTGACGTCAAGGTTCCCGCGATTTCCAAACATGTGCGAAATATTATCGCTTCCGGCGAACTTGCTGCCGAGGCAACTGTTTCCAAAATGGAAAGAGTTCGTCGCGAAGGCGAGCGCTCGGTGAGCAGGGCCGAGGTTTCGTACAATCTGGACATGATCATTTCGATCGGTTATCGGGTGAATTCTGACAAAGCGACCCGGTTTCGCATCTGGGCAACCCAGGTTCTCAAAGATCATCTGGTCAAGGGCTACACCATCCATGAACAGCGCCTGCGCGAAGAAAGAGCCAAACTGCGCGAGATGCAGCAGACCGTCGATCTCCTCGCCCGCACCCTGACAACGCAGGAACTGGTCACCGAGACCGGCACAGACGTGCTGCGGGTGATCAACGATTACGCCTACGCCCTCGCCACCCTCGACCGCTACGACCACGGCACCCTGACCATTGCGGGGACGACCGGCGCGGCGCTGCACGTCATCGATTACGACGAGGGGATTTCACTCGTGCGGGCGATGAAGGGGGAGTTCGACGGCCTCTTCGGCATTGAGAAGGACCAGGGATTCAAGAGCGCCCTCGGCACGATCTACCAGACTTTCGACGGCAAGGAACTCTACCAGAGTGTCGAGGAGAAGGCGGCCAACCTGCTCTACTTCGTGGTCAAGAACCACGCCTTCAGCGACGGCAACAAGCGCATCGCTGCCGCGCTCTTCATCTACTTTCTCGCCGCCAATGCCATCCTCTATCGTCCCGACGGCTCCAAGCGCCTCGCCGACAACGCCCTGGTGGCGCTGACTCTGCTGATCGCCGAGAGCCGTCCCGACGAGAAAGAGACCATTGTCAAAGTCATCGTCAACCTGATCAACCGGAGCAACGACTAAACATCATGACACCAGCAGCCATCGTATCCAAACTCTGGAACTTCTGTAACGTCCTGCGCGACGACGGCATGAGCTACGGCGACTACGTCGAACAGCTCACTTATCTCCTCTTCCTTAAGATGGCCGACGAGCGCACCAAGCCGCCCTACAACCATCCCAGCACCGTCCCGCTGCAATGGGCCTGGCCGACGCTGGTGAAGAAGGACGGCGATGAACTCTTTGACCACTATCGCCACACCCTGGAAAATCTCGGCAACGAGAAGGGCCTGCTCGGGTTGATCTTCAATAAGTCGCAGAACAAGTTTCAGGACCCGGCCAAACTGCGCCGCCTGATCGTCGATCTGATCGACAAGGAAAACTGGTCGGTGATGAGCGCCGATGTCAAGGGGGACGCCTACGAGGGGCTGCTGGAGAAGAACGCCCAGGACACCAAGAGCGGTGCCGGCCAGTACTTCACCCCGCGGCCGCTGATCCAGGCCATCGTCGATGTCATCGCCCCCAAACCGGGGGAGACGGTCTGCGACCCGGCCTGCGGCACCGGCGGCTTTCTGCTGGCCGCCCACGATGCCATCGTCAGCAAGCATCCGCACATGTCCAGGGAGGAGCGCAAGGCGCTCAGGGAAGGAACCTTCAAGGGGTGGGAGCTGGTGCAGTCGACGGCGCGGCTCTGCGCCATGAACCTGATGCTGCACGGCATCGGCGGTGGCGATGGCGCCCTGCCGCTCGCGGTGAGCGACTCCCTCGCCGCCGATCCGGGGGAGCGTTTTGACATCATCCTCACCAATCCCCCCTTCGGCAAGAAGAGCAGCACCACCATCGTCGCCGAAGACGGCAAAGTCAACCGCGAGACCGAAACCATCGAACGCGACGACTTCTGGGCCACCACCAGCAACAAGCAGCTCAACTTCATGCAGCACGTCAAGACCCTGCTCAAGCAGCACGGCCGCGCCGCCGTGGTGGTGCCGGACAACGTGTTGTTCGAGGGCGGGGCCGGGGAAACCATCCGCCGCAAGCTGCTGCACGAGTGCGACGTCCACACCCTGCTGCGCCTGCCGACCGGCCTCTTCTACGCCCAGGGGGTGAAGGCGAACGTCCTCTTCTTCACCCGCAAGCCGGCCAGCGAAACACCCTGGACCAAGAAGCTCTGGATCTACGACCTGCGCACCAACGTCCACTTCACCCTCAAGACCAATCCCCTGAAACGATCCGATCTCGACGAGTTCGTCCAGCTCTACGCCGCCAAGCCCCGCGCCGCCACCTGGAGCGCCGAGAGCCCGACCGGCCGTTGGCGTTGCTACGACTACGCCGACCTCATCGCCCGCGACAAGGCGAGCCTCGATATCTTCTGGCTCAAGGACGACTCGTTGGAGGATTCGGACAACCTGCCGGCACCGGGTGTACTGGCGGCGGAGATTGTTGAGGACTTGCAGGCGGCGCTGGAGCAGTTTCGGTTGATTGCGGAGGATTTGGGGGAAGCGGTGGCGGTAGAGTCATGACCAGAACCGGAGAGAATTGTTGTTTTCAGCATGGTAAGTGAAATAATTGTGGACTTACTCTGCATAAAAGTTCTATTGTTTGGTCATGCTCATGGACCTGCGCCAGAAAATTCCCTATGAAGAGTTCGACTATCAGATCCTCCTGGATTCGCTGCGGGGGTATGCGCATCCGCGCAAGAAGATCACCTCTCTTCTGGCCAAGGGGGAAATCGTCCGCGTCAAGAAGGGGCTCTACCTCTTCAGCGAGCAGCACCGCCGCGCCCCGTACTGCCGCGAACTGCTGGCCAACCTCATCTACGGCCCCTCCAGCGTCTCTCTCGAATATGCCCTCCATTACCATGGACTGATCCCGGAAGGGGTCGAGACCATCACCTCGGTTACCTGCGGCCGGTCCCGCAGCTTCGACACTCCCGTCGGACATTTCAGCTACCGCGCCATCCCCATGGCGGCCTACCGGATCGGCATCGACCGGATCGAACTGGCCGACGGGCGGGCGTTTCTCATGGCGGTACCGGAAAAGGCGCTGGCCGACCGCGTAGTGGCAGAACGGGGAAGCGCCCTGCGGACGCAAAAGGAGCTGCTTGTTTTCCTTGTAGACAGCCTGCGTATTGAAGAGTCCGCCCTCGCGGGTCTCGACCCCGCGGCCATCCTGGTCATCGCAGAGGGCTATCGTTCGCGGCGGCTGAAGGTGCTGGGCCAACTGCTCGCCCGACTGCAGAAGGCGGAGGTGACCCATGCATGATGCCGTGGCGCGGATGCTGGCCAGGTACGAGAGCAAAAGTCTCGACGATCAGGTGGGGGCGTTGCGGGAGATCATTCAGGAGGTGGCCCTGCTCGGCTTGTGGCGGGCCCGTTTTTTTGAGCACGCGGCCTTTTACGGCGGCACTGCCCTGCGGATTCTCCACGGTCTCGACAGGTTTTCCGAAGACCTCGATTTCTCCCTGCTGGCGCCGGAGCCCGATTTCTCGCTGCAACGTTTCAGCGCCGCGTTGGAAGAAGAGGTGCGCGCGTTCGGTTTCAACCTGTGGGTAGAGACGGTGGAGAAGACGGTGGAGACCGCCGTGCAGTCGGCCTTTCTCAAGGCGAACACGCGCAGCGAGCTGATGGTGATCGAAGCCGACCAGCGGCTCACCCAAAACGTGCCGCCGGGGCAGGTTTTGAAGATCAAGGTCGAGGTCGACACCGACCCGCCGCCCGGTTTCCTGACTATCACCCGCTACCTGCTGCTACCAATCCCTTTTGCCGTGCGCTGCTACACGCTCCCCAGCCTGTTTGCCGGCAAGATGCACGCGCTCCTCTGCCGCAAATGGAAGAACCGGGTCAAGGGGCGCGACTGGTACGACCTGGTCTGGTACGCGGCCCATCACCCACAGCTCAACCTGCATCACCTGGAAAAGCGCATGCGGCAGACCGGGCACTGGTCGGGACCGCCATCCCTGGGCCGGGAAGACTTCGGTTATCTGTTGGAGGCCGCCATCGCCCGCCTCGACGTCGAGCAGGCGCGGCAAGACGTGGCGCCCTTTGTCCGGGATCGCCAGACACTGGCGCTCTGGTCGGCCGATTTCTTCCGGGACGTGGCCGCAAGGATTGTAATTGTCGAAGAGTAGGAGGGGGGACCCGCCATGGAGAACTTCATCTCCGAAGAGGCGATTGAGCAGGCCATTCTGAAACGGCTGCGTGAAGAGTTCGGTTTTGCGCGAGCGCAAAAGAATCAAGAGCAAAGGCGGGCCCAAGCAAGAGAGAACGGCAGTGGAGACGTTCTTAGGGGGATGGCCGACTCCCAAAGAGTTGATCTCTCAATGGGACAGACCTGGCGGATCCCTCTGCGGTCCATGGCCCTATCTTCAGAACGGGGAATGCCCCTCCCCTGATAGCGTTTTATCAACAGCCTTCCGGTCATTCCAGTCGCCTGCTCCTCCCCGCAAATGAGAAGAAAATCAGTTGACACGGGCCTTGCGGTTATCCTATAAAGCGGTGGTCAGACCAATTTAGCCCCCGGGAACGATGCCATGACCGCACTGCTGCTGATCCTGGTCAGCACCATCTTCGTCAACAACTTCGTCCTCTCCCGCTTCCTTGGCATCTGCCCCTTCCTCGGCGTGTCGAAGAAGGTGGAGACCGCCCTCGGCATGGGGATGGCGGTGACCTTTGTCATGACCATCGCCGCGGTGGTGACCTGGCTGATCCAGTACTTCATTCTTATCCCCTTCGGTATCGAGTACCTGCAGACCATCGCCTTCATCCTCGTCATCGCCTCGCTGGTGCAGCTGGTGGAGATGGTGATCCAGAAGGCGAGCCCGGTCCTCTACCAGTCCCTCGGCATCTTCCTGCCGCTGATCACCACCAACTGCGCGGTTCTCGGTCTGGCGGTCCTCAACATCCAGAAGGGCTACAACTTTATCGAGAGCGTCGTCTTCGCCATCGGCGCGGCCCTCGGTTTCACCCTGGCGATGGTCCTCTTCGCCGGCCTGCGCGAGCGCCTCGACTACTCGCCGGTGCCGCCGGCGTTTCGCGGCACCGCCATCGCCCTGATCACGGCCGGCCTGCTGTCGCTGGCCTTCATGGGTTTCGCCGGCCTCGTCAAGGGGTGAGGCGTTCCAGCGCCATTTAATCTCAGGTGGGTCGAATTCCCCGAAGCTTGCTTCGATGAAAGCGATCAATCTAAACTTTTGATACCCCGTAGCTTGCTGCGGGGAGATTCATTCACTTGTTGCCTGTTACGAATCACGGATAGTCCAATGCTTGCTTCCATCCTCAGCCTCGGTGGTATCGGTCTGCTCGCGGCGCTCGCCCTCGGGCTGGCGGCGCGCAAGTTTGCCGTCGAGGTCGACCCGCGCGAGCTCGCCATCCTCGAGGTCCTCTCGGGGGCCAACTGTGGCGCCTGCGGCTACCCCGGCTGCGGCGCCTACGCCAAGGCGGTAGCCGGCGGCACGGCCGATCCGACCCTCTGCACCCCGGGGGGCGCCGGCACGGTAGCGCAGATAGCCCACATCCTCGGGGTCGAGGCGACGGCGGCGGAACCGCAGGTGGCGGTGGTGCGCTGCCAGGGGGACAATGACCGCGCCAAGCTCAAGTACCACTACCTCGGCATCTACGACTGCACCGCCGCCCAGCGCATCGCCGACGGGCCGAAGAGCTGCCCCGGCGGCTGCCTCGGCCTCGGAACCTGCGCCCGGGTCTGCCCCTTCGGCGCCATTGAGATGACCGCCGCCGGACTGGCGGTGATCAGTCGCGAGAAGTGCACCGGCTGCCGCAAGTGCATTGCCGCCTGCCCGCGCCAGGTGATCGCCATGGCGCCGCTGCGGGCGACCGTGCATGTCCTCTGCAACAGCCAGGACAAGGGGGCGCTGGTGCGCAAGTACTGTCAGGTCGGCTGCATTGCCTGCCAGATCTGCCACAAGACCGTCCCCGCGGCCTACGTGATCGAGAATTCCCTGGCCCGGGTCGTTTACGAGCATCAGGAGGAGGCCGCCGCGGCGGTGGCCAAGTGCCCGACCAGGTGCATTCGTGATTTTGCCGAGGGCTATCCCGAGGGGAGCCGTTTTAGCGCGCCGACCTGCCCGACCACGGCCGGCCGGGCCGCGTGAGCCGGTGGCCCGGAAGTGATGCGATGAGACTCAAGAGTTTTCCCGGCGGGCTGCACCCGCCCGACAACAAGCAGTTCACGGCGCACAAGGCGATCGTCGATTGCCCGCTGCCGGCGGAGCTGGTGATCCCCCTCTCGCAGCACATCGGGGCGCCGGCGGACGCCTGCGTCAAGGTTGGCGACCTGGTGGCCAAGGGGGAGGTGGTCGGCCAGGCCCGGGGCTTCGTCTCGGTGCCGGTGCACGCCTCGACCTCGGGTGCGGTGGTGGCGGTCGAGCCGCGCCCGCACCCTGCCGGCAAGCCGTTGCCGGCGGTGGTAATCAAACCGGACGGGGAGGATCGCTGGATCGACGGCCTGGCAGGGATTCCGGCCGAAGAGCAGGACGACGAGAGTCTGCGCGACCGCATCCGCGCCGCCGGCATCGTCGGCCTCGGCGGCGCGACCTTTCCGACCCACGTCAAGCTGACCCCCCCGGGTGACAAGCCGATCGACACCCTGATATTGAACGGCGTCGAGTGCGAGCCCTACCTGACCGCCGATCACCGCCTGATGCTGGAGAATCCGGAGCGGATCGTCGACGGCATCACCATTCTGCAGCGGCTCCTCGGCGTGCGCCGGACCCTGCTCGGCATCGAGGCGAACAAGCCCGACGCCATCGCCGTCATGACCAAGGCCTGTGCCGGCACCAGCATCGAGGTGGTGGCGCTGGCGGTGAAGTATCCGCAAGGGGCCGAGAAGCAGCTGATCCTCGCCCTCATCGGCAAGGAGGTCCCCTCCGGCGGCCTGCCGATGGACGTCGGGGTGGTGGTGCAGAACGTCGGCACCGCGGCGGCGGTTGCCGACGCGGTGCGCCACGGCCGGCCGCTGGTGGAACGGATCGCCACCGTCTCCGGGCCGGCGATCGCCAATCCGCAGAATTTGCGGGTGCGCATCGGCACCCCGCTCTCGCACCTGGTGGCGGTCTGCGGCGGCGCCAAGGGGGAACTCGCCAAAATCATCATGGGCGGCCCGATGATGGGCAGCGCCCAGCTCGGACTCGAAGCGCCGGTGACGCGCGGCACCTCGGGGCTGCTCCTCTTCGGCCCGGGCCAGTTCCCGCGGGCGCCGGAAGGTCCCTGCATCCGCTGCGGGCGCTGCGTGCGCGCCTGCCCGGCCCATATCCTGCCGACCGCCATCGCCGCCTGCGCCCGCCTCGACCGCTTCGACGAGGCGGAGGGGTTCGATGCCATGGATTGCATCGAGTGCGGCTGCTGTACCTACACCTGCCCGGCGGCGATCCCGCTGGTCCAGGCCATCCGCCAGGCCAAGGCGGCAATCCTTGCCAAGCGAAGGAAGGGCTGACGTGGAATCGCCGCTCTATCTCTCCAGTTCCCCCCACGCCCACTCGGGGGTGACTACCGACCGGGTGATGCGCGACGTCATCATCAGCCTGCTGCCGGCCTGCGCCGTCGCCTTTTATCTCTTTGGCTGGCCGGCGCTTGTCACCCTGCTCCTCTGCACCCTGGGCTGCCTGGCGACCGAGGCCCTCTGCCGCAAGGGGATGGGGCAGGCCCTGACCCTGGGCGACGGCAGCGCCGCGGTGACCGGTATCCTGCTCGCGATGAACCTCCCCCCCTCCGCCCCCTGGTGGCTTTCGCTGCTCGGCAGCGTGGTGGCGATCGCCATCGGCAAGCAGGTCTATGGCGGACTCGGCCACAACCCCTTCAACCCGGCGCTGGTGGCGCGGGTGGTGCTGCTGATCTCCTTCCCGGTGCAGATGACGAGCTGGACCAGTCCGGCCCCCCTCGGCTCGGGCCTCGACGCCGTCACCAGCGCGACGCCGCTCGGCGAGATGAAGACCGCGGTGATGCTTACCGGCAAGCTCCCCGAGGCCCTCTCCGGCGGACTCGGGCACTATTTCACCGGCCAGATGGCCGGTTCCCTCGGCGAGGTCTCGGCCCTGGCGCTCCTCTGGGGCGCGGCCTACCTCTTCTGGCGCAAGGTTTTGACCTGGCACATCCCGGTCGCCTATCTCGGCAGCGTGGTGCTGCTCGGCGGCGCCTTCTGGCTGATCGACCCGACCCGTTACCCGAGCCCCCTCTTCCACCTGCTGACCGGCGGCCTGATCCTCGGCGCCTTCTATATGGCGACCGACATGGTCACCTCGCCGGTGACGCCGCAGGGGATGCTGATCTTCGGCGTCGGCTGTGGCCTGGTGACGGTGCTGATCCGCCTCTTTGGCGGCTATCCCGAAGGGGTCTCCTTCGCCATCCTGCTGATGAACGCGGTGACGCCGCTGATCGACCGCTTCGTGCGGCCGAAAAAGTTCGGCCTCGCCCCCGCGGCCAAGGGAGGGCCGGCATGAAAGAGATCGCCCGCCTCGTCTTTGCCCTGACCCTGATCGCGGTCGGCGCCGCCCTGATCCTCTCGCTGGTCGAAAGGGTGACCCGGGAGCCGATCGCCGAGCAGCGGCGGCTGGAGATGCTCAAGGCCCTCACCGCGGTGCTGCCGCCGATCGACAACCAGCCCGATAGCGACAGCGTCAGCCTGGTTGCCGGCAGCGACCGCAAGGGGCGGCCGCTGCAGCGGACCTTCTACCGCGGCCGCAAGGAGGGGGAGCTGGCCGGGGTCGCCTTCAAGGTCGTCGCCCCCGACGGCTACAGCGGCAACATCGAGATCATGGTCGGGGTCGATGCGGCTGGCGCCGTGACCGGGGTGGAGATTCTTTCCCATGCCGAGACCCCGGGGCTGGGGAGCAAGATCGCCGAGCCCTGGTTCAAGGATCAGTTCCGCGGCAAGACTTTGCAGAACGCCGACTGGCGCGTGAAGAAGGACGGCGGCGGTTTTGACCAGATCACCGGCGCCACTATCTCGCCGCGGGCGGTGGTCAACGCCCTTAAGGGGGGGCTGGAGTTCTTTGCCGGCCATCGCGCCGAGATTCTCGCCGGGGAGGCCAGGCCATGAACCTGCTGCAGGAATTTACCAAGGGGTTGTGGCGTGAAAACGCCGTCTTCCGGCTGGTGCTGGGGATGTGCCCGACGCTGGCGGTGACCACCAGCGCCGAGAACGGGCTCGGTATGGGCCTGGCGACCACCTTCGTGCTGGTCTGCTCGAACCTGGCGATCTCCGCCCTGCGCAAGCTGATCCCCGCCCAGGTCCGGATTCCAGCCTACATTGTCGTCATCGCTTCCTTTGTCACCGTGGTCCAGCTTGGCATGGAGGCCTTCGTCTACGACCTCTACAAGGCGCTTGGCATCTTCATCCCGCTGATCGTCGTCAACTGCCTGATCCTCGGCCGCGCCGAAGCTTTCGCCGGCAAGAAGCCGCTGCTGCCGTCGCTGGCCGACGGTCTCGGCATGGGGCTCGGCTTTACCCTCGCCCTCTTCGTCCTCGGCGCGGTACGGGAGCTCTTCGGCTCCGGCAGTTTGCTCGGTGTCAGCCTGTTCGGCGCCGCCTATCCCCCCTTCCTCCTCCTCATCCTCCCCCCCGGCGCCTTTATCGCCCTCGGCATCCTGCTTGCCCTGATGAACCGGTTCGATTCCCGCCGGGGTTGAAGCGATTCTGCAACGCGTGATTGTTAATCTCAGGTGGGTCGAATTCCCCGAAGCTTGCTTCGATGAAAGCGATCAATCTAAACTTTTGATACCCCGTAGCTTGCTGCGGGGAGATTCATTAAAAGTCCATTAACAATCACGCGTTTCCGCCGCGGCCGAGGTCGCGGTGCAAGCGCACCCGAGAGGCGGTCACCGACCCGGTTTGACCGGGTTAAAAACTGCCGCAAAGCCCCATTTAAACGGGCGTTCTTACTCGAAAAACTGCATACAGTATACTGTATTTTTTCCCTTGACAAAGGGTTTAATTTATCCTAACTTGCACACGGCCGTGCCCCGTAAACGGAATCCGGTGGTGCGTCCTTTTTCTCTGTCCAAAATCATCCTTTTCGGGAGGAGTTGTTTCCATGCTAGAGAGTTATCTGCCGATACTCGTCCTCGTCGCCATTGCCTTTGCCTTTGCTGTCGGCTCGGTGGTCCTGTCCCGGCTGATCGGCCAGAAGAAGCCTTCGGCCATCAAGCTCGCCCCCTACGAGTGCGGCATGCCGCTCTTCGGTACGGCCCGGGAGCGCTTCTCGGTCAAGTTCTACATCATCGCCATGCTCTTCATCGTCTTCGACATCGAGGCGGTCTTCCTCTATCCCTGGGCGGTCATGTTCAAGCGCCTGGGGATGTTTGGTTTCGTTGAGATGGGCGTCTTTATTCTGATCCTTCTTGTCGGTTACGTCTATGTCTGGAAAAAAGGAGCGCTGGAATGGGAGTAGAAGAAACCCTCGGCAATAATGTCATCACCACTTCGCTGGACAAGCTGGTCAACTGGTCCCGCGCCAAGTCGCTGTGGCCGATGACGTTCGGTCTCGCCTGCTGCGCCATCGAGATGATGGCCGCCGGCGCCGCCCGTTTCGACCTCGACCGTCTCGGCATCCTCTTCCGTGCCTCGCCCCGGCAGTCGGACTGCATCATCATTGCCGGCACCGTCACCAAGAAGATGCTGCCGGTCATCAAGGTCGTTTACGAGCAGATGCCGGAACCGAAATATGTCATCGCCATGGGCGCCTGTGCCTGCTCCGGCGGTATTTTCGATACCTACAGCACCGTTCAGGGGATCGACGAGGCGTTGCCGGTCGATGTCTACATTCCCGGCTGCCCGCCCCGTCCCGAAGGCCTCATCTACGGTATCGGCAAGCTGCAGGAGAAGATCATGAAGGAGCGTAACTCCTTCGGCGCGGTGATCGGTATCGGCGAGCGCATCAACGGGGTCTGATCCAGGTAACGATTCCACGAACAGAGATAGGGATTGAAGAATATGAGCGAACATGCAGCGGTAGCGAAGCTGAAGGAGCGATTCGCCGGGGCGGTCCTCGAGGTTGCCGAATTTCGCGGCGAGACGACGGTGACGGTGAAGAAGGAAGAGATCGTCGCCATTGCCTCCTTCCTCAAGCAGGACCTCGGATACAATTTCCTCTGCGACCTGTGCGGCGTCGACTACCTCGGCCAGACGCCCCGGTTCATGGTGGTCTACAACCTTTACAACATCAGCAGCAAGGACCGCCTCCGGGTCAAGGTTCCGGTCGCTGAGAACGATGCCGAGGTCGAGACGGTCAGCGGCGTCTGGGCGACCGCCAACTGGCATGAGCGCGAGTGCTGGGACCTGATGGGGATTTCCTTTGCCAACCACCCCGACCTGCGCCGCATCCTGATGCCGGCCGACTGGGTCGGGCACCCGTTGCGCAAGGACTACCCGTTGCAGGGACCCGACCGCGCTCCCTACCAGGGCCGCCTTTCCTAATCATCCGGCATGTTCACCCTTCGCTAGACGAGGTTAATGATGGCAACGACCGAAATCATGACCATAAACATGGGGCCGCAGCACCCCTCGACCCACGGGGTTCTGCAGCTGATTCTCGAGCTCGACGGCGAGATCGTCAAGAAGGCGACCCCGCATATCGGCTTTCTGCACCGGGGCGTCGAGAAGCTCTCCGAGCATCGCACCTATCACCAGGTCATCCCGCTGACCGACCGTCTCGACTACCTGGCGCCGATGAGCAACAACCTCGGTTACGTGCTGGCGGTGGAGAAGCTCCTCGGTATCACCGACCTGATCCCCGACCGCGCCAACCGCGTGCGCGTCATCCTCGCCGAGCTGACCCGTATCAAGAGCCACCTGGTCTGGCTGGCGACCCACGCCCTCGACATCGGCGCGATGACCGTCTTCCTCTACTGTTTCCGCGAGCGTGAGGCGATCATCGACATCTACGAAAAGATTTCCGGTGCCCGCATGACCTCCAACTACTTCCGCGTCGGCGGCCTTTCGGCCGACCTGCCGGCGGGGATCGAGCAGGAGATCCGCAGCTTCGTCGCCGCCATGCCCGGCCTGGTCGACACCTACGAAGGGCTGCTCACCGGCAACAGGATCTGGCAGAAGCGTACCATCGGAGTCGGCAAGATCAGCGCTGAGGATGCCATCGACATCGGCCTCTCCGGGCCGGCCCTGCGTGGTTCCGGGGTTGACTGGGACCTGCGCCGCGACAATCCCTACTGCGGCTACGAAGAGTATGACTTCAATGTCCCGGTGCGCACCGAGGGGGATACCTTCGCCCGCTACAAGGCGCGCCTCGACGAGATGCGCGAATCCTGCAAGATCGTCAACCAGGCCCTCGACAAGCTGCAGCCCGGGCCGGTCCTGGCCGACGCCCCGAAGGTCTGCCTGCCGCCGAAGAAGGACGTCGTCAACACCATCGAGGGGCTGATCCACCACTTCAAGATCATTACCGAAGGGTTCAAGGCCGAAGTAGGGGAAGTCTACCAGGGGATCGAGGCGCCCAAGGGGGAGCTCGGCTACTACCTGATCTCCGACGGCGGCAACCATCCGTACCGGATGAAGATCCGGCCGCCCTCCTTCGTCAACCTGCAGGCCCTGCCGCAGATGGTCGAAGGTTCTCTGCTGGCCGACGTCATCGCCACCATCGGGACCCTGGATATCGTTCTCGGTGAAATCGACCGCTAACCCGCTCTTCGGCGCGCGAGGGAGACCATGAGCAACGCAGCGGAACAAGTAGAGCAAGAGGAAATCGACCTGACCGGTGCCAACCAGGTCATCGATAAATATCTCGACATGCACGGGGCGCTGATGCCGGTGCTCCAGGAGATCCAGGAGGTTTACGGCTATGTGCCCGAGCCCTGCGTCCACCTGGTGGCCGAGCGGCTCAACGTCTATTCCAGCCAGATCTACGGCGTCCTAACCTTCTACGCCCAGTTCCACCTCGAGCCGCGCGGCAAGTACATCGTCCGCGTCTGCATGGGGACCGCCTGCCACGTCAAGGGGGCCGGCCGTATCGGCGACACCCTCAAGGACCGGCTCGGCGTCGGCCATGCCGAAACCACCGAGGATCTCAAGTTCACCGCGGAATACGTCGCCTGTATCGGCGCCTGCGGCATGGCTCCGGTCATCATGGTCAATGATGCCACCTACGGCAGCATGACCGTGAACAAGATGAACGAGGTCATCGACAAATACGTGAAGATGGACTGAAGCAACGCTTTCAACCCGATACCCTGATCGAGGATATACAGATGGCGGAAACAGCGGAAATGATCGAGGTTCTCATCTGCACCGGTACCGGCGGCATCGCCTCGGGCTCGCTGGTCGTGGCGGACGCCTTCCAGGCCGAGTTCGATAAACACGGCGTCGAAGCGAAAATCGGCAAGCGCTGTTCAATCAAGAAGACCGGCTGCCGCGGCCTCTGCGCCAACGACGTGCTGGTCGATATCGTGATGCCGGGACAGGCGGCTGTTACCTACGACTTCGTCACCGCCGAACTGGTGCCGCAGATCGTCGAGGAACATATTCTCGGCAACGAGGCGGTCGCCAAGAAGGTCGCCGGCGCCTATTATGAGAAGTTTCTGGAAAAACAGCAGCGCATCATCTTCTCCCGCTGCGGCACCATCGACGCGGAGAGCATCGACGAGTTCATCGCCCACAAGGGGTTCACCGGGATCAAGAAAGCGGTGACCATGACCCAGGATCAGGTCATCGAGGAAGTGAAGAAGTCGGGCCTGCGCGGACGTGGGGGCGGGGGCTTCCCGACCGGCGTCAAGTGGTCCTTCTGCAAGGCGACCCCGGGGACCGAGAAGTACCTGATCTGCAACGCCGACGAAGGGGACCCGGGTGCCTTCATGGACCGTTCGGTCCTCGAAGGCGACCCCTACGGCCTGATCGAGGGGATGATGATCGGCGCCTACGCCATCGGCTGTACCTTCGGTTACGTCTACTGCCGTGCCGAGTATCCGCTCGCCATCAAGCGCCTGCAGAAGGCGATCGATACCTGTTACGAAAAGGGGATCCTCGGCAAGAATTGCATGGGGCTCGGTTTCGACTTCGACATGCGCATCAAGGCCGGCGCCGGCGCCTTCGTCTGCGGCGAGGAGACCGCCCTGATGGCTTCCATCGAGGGGCAGCGCGGCATGTCCCGCCCCCGTCCCCCCTTCCCGGCGGTGCGCGGCCTCTGGGGCAAGCCGACCAACATCAATAACGTCGAAACCTTCGCCAACGTCGCCTATATCTTCTACAACGGCGCCGACTGGTACGCTTCGATTGGTACCGAGGGGACCAAGGGGACCAAGATTTTCGCCCTCACCGGCAAGGTCAAGCATACCGGCCTGGTCGAGGTTCCCGCCGGCACCACCATGCGCGAAGTCATTTACGACGTCTGCGGCGGCATCCTCAACAACCGCAAGTTCAAGGCGGTGCAGGCCGGTGGCCCCTCCGGTGGTTGTCTGCCGGGCGAGGCGATCGACGCCCAGGTCGACTACGACTCGCTGATCAAGGCCGGCGCGATGATGGGCTCCGGTGGCCTGGTCGTCATGGACGAGACGACCTGCATGGTCGACATCGCCCGCTTCTTCCTCAACTTCACCCGCGTCGAGTCCTGCGGCAAGTGTATCCCCTGCCGCATCGGCCTCAAGATCATGCTCGAGATCCTCGAGCGGATCACCGAGGGAAAAGGCCAGGAGGGGGACATCGAGCTGCTGCAGGATATGGCCTACGACATCAAGAAGAGCTCCCTCTGCGGTCTCGGTCAGACGGCGCCGAACCCGGTTCTGTCGACGATCCGCTACTTCCGCAACGAGTACGAGGCGCACATCAAGGAGAAAGAGTGCCCCTCCCACTCCTGCAAGCCATTGCTCCATTTCGAGGTTATCGAGAGCGCCTGCAAGAAGTGCGGTCTCTGCTACAAGATCTGCCCGGTCGATGCGATCCGCTGGGAAAAGGGCGGCATCGCCACCATCGACAAAGAGAAATGCACCCAGTGCACCTCCTGCTACGACGCCTGTCGTTTCATGGCCATTGAATAGTAGCCGGTTTTCCAGCTGATTCCGATACGAGGACGAGATGGTAAATCTGACGATTGACGGCAAAAAAATCACGGTCAAGAAGAACGCGACCATCTACGAGGCTGCCCAGGAAGCCGGTATCCATATCCCGGTCCTTTGTTATGCCAAGAAGCTGCTCCCCTACGGAGCCTGCCGGGTTTGCCTGGTGGAAGTCGAGCAGATGAAGGGGCGCCTGATCCCCTCCTGCACCACCCCGGTGACCGAGGGGATGGTGGTGACGACGACCTCGGACGAGATCCAGAAGGTGCGCAAGACCGTCCTCGAATTCCTGCTGGTCAACCATGTCGTTGACTGCCCGGTCTGCGACAAGGGGGGGGAGTGCGACCTGCAGGACCTGACCTACGAGTTCGAGGTGGTCAAGAACCGCTTCGAAGGGGTCAAGTTCGACCTCCCCAAGGACGAAGTCAATCCGCTCATCGAGCGCAACATGAACCGCTGCGTTCTCTGCGGCAAGTGTGTCCGGGTCTGTGACGAGATCGTCGCCTACGGCTCCTACTCCTTCATCAACCGCGGCTTCGAGACCAAGATTGCCACCGCCTTCGATCGCGGCCTCAATTGCGAATTCTGCGGCCAGTGCGTTTCGATGTGCCCGGTCGGAGCGATCCTGCCACGCCCCTTCAAGTTCAAGGCGCGCCCGTGGCAGCTCAAGGAGGTCGACTCGGTCTGTGGCTATTGCGGCAACGGCTGCACCGTCACCCTCGGAGTGAAGGACAACAAGGTCGAGACCATCCGCTTCAATGACAAGACCGGGGTCAACGATGGCAACCTCTGCATTCGCGGCCGTTTTGGTTATTCCTACGTCAACAGTGAAGAGCGCCTGCAGAAACCGTTGCTGCGCAAGGATGGTGCCCTGGTCGAGGTCAGCTGGAACGAGGCCCTCGAAGCGGTGGTGGCCGGTTTCAACGGCGCCAAAAATGCCGGTGGGGTCGGCATTCTCTCCGGCGCACGCCTGACCAACGAGGAGTTCCATCTCCTGAAAAAACTGGCCGGGACCCTTGGCAGCACCAACCTCGACCACTCCGGCGGCGAATGCTACAAGGGGCTGACCGAGGGGTTGCAGGAGACCCTGGGGCTGACTGCCTCTACCGGGACCTTTCCGCAGGTCGAAGAGTGTGATGTCATTCTTTCGATCCGTTCCGATTTTTACGAGACCCACCCGGTCTTCGGCATGGTCATCAACCAGGCGGTCAAGCGCAACGAGGCCCAGTTGATTGTGGTCGCCGACAAAAAAGGGAAGTTCGGTACTCTGCCCCACGCCGCGACTCTGCTCGCCAAGCCCGGCCTTGAGGTCAACATCCTCAATGCCATGGCTGCCGTCCTCATCGAGGAAGGCCTGGCGGTGACCGAGGGGGTCGAAAACCTCGACGCCCTCAAGGCCAGCCTTGCCGAATATGCGGTCGACAAGGTCGCCGCCGAGAGCGGGGTGGCCGCCGAAGCGCTGCGCAAGGCGGCCCGCCAGCTCGCGGCTGCGAAAAAGAGTGCGATTCTCCTCGCCTATGGCCTCCCCTACAGCGCCAACAGCAAGGAACTCGGGATCGCCGCGGCCAACCTTTCCATCCTCTCCGGCAATGCCGGGCGGGAAGGGAGCGGTCTCTATCTCTGTGGCGAGAAAGCCAACAGCCAGGGCGCCATCGATCTTCAGGTGCTGCCGGGCCAGGGTGGACTTGGTGCGCAGGCGATGCTCGCCGCCGCCGGGGAAGGGAAGCTCGGTGCCCTTTACGTGATCGGCGAAGACCCGCTGACCTCCTACCCGGACCGGGCCAAGGTCGAGGCGGCGCTGGCGAAGGCGAAGTTCGTCGTCGTTCAGGACCTCTTTCTTTCGCCGACGGCAGAGCAGGCCGATGTCGTGCTTCCCGCGGTCTCCTTCGCCGAGAAGGACGGGACCTTTACCAACGCCGAGCGGCGCATCCAGCGGGTCCGCCCCGGGGTGACCCGGCCCGGCGAAGCCAGGAGCGATGCCGAGATCTTCACCGCTCTGGGCGCACTGTTCGGCAGTACCCTGAGTTACACCGGCCCGGCGGCGATCTTTGCCGACCTGGCGCAGGCCGTTCCCGGGTACGCCGGGATCGACTTCACCGCCATCGGCGCCCAGGGTGTTGTCTGGGGCGGCGAGCAGCTGGCGCCGACCCGCAAGAAGGTGGTGCCGGTGGCTGGCGGCAAGCCCGTGACCAGCGCCTTTCAGCTGGTGACCGGCAGTGCCCTTTACCACAGTGGCACCATGTCGACCCGGGCCAAGGGCCCGCTGGCCGTCATCCCCGAACCCTACCTCGAGCTCGGTCGCGAAGACGCCGCTGCACTCAAGGTCGCCGAGGGGGATCTGCTCAAGCTCAAGGGGAACGGCGTCGAGCTGCAGCTCAAGGCCAAGATCGGCAACCGTCTCCCCAAGGGAGTGGTCTTTGCCCCCTATCACTTCGCCAGCGCCGGCATCAACCGGCTTTACCGCGGGGAAGCTGCCGTTTCGGTGGAAGTGAGCAAGTAACCAGGAGCGATCATGGATTGCCCCAAGTGTCAATCCCCGGTATCCGCCCGGGCCAGGTACTGTGATCAGTGCGGTGCCAATCTCGTCGAGGATGTCGGGTTCCTTCACCAGAAGGCGATCGACTGTTACCACCGCGGTCTGATTGACGAAGCAGTGCAGCTCTGGGACCAGGCCCTGCAACGGGCCCCGGAGTTCAGCAAGGGATATTACTACAAGGGGCTGGCCCTCTACGATCGCGGCGATCTGTCGCAGGCCGTAGCGGCTCTCACCCGGGCGTTGCAGGGCGAGCCGGAACCCTTCCGGGTCTACTTCAAGCTGGGGATGGCCCAATACGGCCTGGGGGATCTGGCCGGCAGCATCGCAAGCTACCGCCGGGCCCTGGAGATCAACCCCGGCAGCGCCGAAACCCATTACCGGCTCGGCCTCACCTGCCTGCGCAACTCCAGTCTCGATGAGGCCCGCAGCGCCCTCGAGCAGGCAGTCGCCATCAACGGCAGGTACACACGGGCGCTCTACACCCTCGGGCTGGTACTGGAGCAGCAGGGCGAATACGACCAGGCCGTCGAGCAGTTTCGCAAGGTGGTAACGATCAGCCCCGGCTATACTTCGGCCATTTTCGAGCTCGGCATGGCCCTTTACCGCAAGGGCGAGATGGGGGAGGCGGCCGACCAGTTCCGCGCCGCCGCAACGAGCAGTCCGCGCTTTGCCCCGGCCTGCTTCATGCTCGGCGAGACCTTGCGCCGGGCGGGTGATTTCGGCGGGGCGATCGACGCCTACCGGGATTCGCTCCGGCTCAACCCCAGGGACCCGGAGGCCTACGTCCATATTGCCGAATGCAACCTGCAGCTCGACCTGCTCGGTGCCGCCCTGGAGGCGGTCGACGCCGCCCTGGCGATCAACCCGCAGCATCGGGACGCCCAGTACCTCAAGTCCCACATGGGGCAGATGAAAACACCGCATAAACCCGGATTTTGACCGTCACCGATAACGACCGTGTCCACATCGTTTAAGGAAGAGGATAGACATGAACCCGGAAATCCTGAGCCTCTCTAACAGCCCCGCCCTGTTCGTCCTTGCCATGTTGGTCAAGATCCTCGTGGTCTTTTCCGTGACCATGCTGATGGTCGCCTACGCGACCTGGGTGGAGCGCAAGGTAATCGGCCACATGCAGACCCGTCTCGGCCCCATGGCTACCGGCTGGCATGGCCTGCTGCAGCCGATTGCCGACGGCCTCAAGCTCTTCTTCAAGGAAGATATCATTCCCTCGGAAGCGAGCAAGGTCCCCTTCATTCTCGCACCGATGATGATTCTGGTGCCGGCGCTGATCACCTCCGCGGTGATTCCCTTCGGCCCGGACCTGACGATCGGCAATTACGTCATTCCGATGCAGATCACCGACCTCAATGTCGGCATGCTCTACATCCTCGCCATGGCCGGTCTTGGCGTCTACGGCATCGTTCTCGCAGGCTGGGCCTCCAACAGCAAGTACTCGCTCCTTGGCGGCATCCGCTCTTCGGCACAGATGGTCTCCTACGAGCTGGCGGCCGGGATGTCGATCATCGCCGTCTTCATGCTCTCCGAGACCCTCAGCATGCGCGGCATCGTCGAAGCGCAGATGCAGCCGCTCTGGGGACTCACTTCGGTGCCGGCCTGGATGCACAACTGGTATATCTTCTCCCAGCCCCTCGCTTTCGGCCTCTTCGTCATCTGCGGCCTGGCCGAGATCAACCGCACCCCCTTCGACCTTCCGGAAGCCGAGACCGAGCTGGTCTCCGGTTTCTGTACCGAATACTCTTCGATGAAGTACGCCCTCTTCTTCATGGCCGAGTATGCCAACATGATCGTCATCTCGGCGATCGCGGCGACCCTCTTCCTCGGCGGCTGGGACGGCCCCTTCCCCGGCGCCATCAACATCCTGCTGAAGATCTTCGCATTCATGTTCTTCTTCATCTGGCTGCGGGCGACCTGGCCGCGGGTACGGTATGACCAGCTGATGTTCCTGGGGTGGAAGGTCTTCATTCCCCTTTCGCTCGCCAACATCGTGGTCACCGGCCTGGTGATCGTGGCACAGCAGTAATTCAAACACCCGAGACAAGAGGATTCGGCCCATGATCAAGGAATTCATCAAAGGTCTGAGCATTACCTTCCAGCACATGCTCCCGGGGCATTCGACCACGGTGCAGTATCCGAAGCAGAAACTGCAGGTCTCCGACCGCTTCCGCGGGCTGCACCGCCTGGTGCCGACCCATGATCGGGAGAAATGCGTCGCCTGCTACCTCTGCCCGACGGTCTGCCCGGCCAAGTGCATCACCGTCGAATCGGCCGAAAACGAAAAGGGCGAGAAGTACCCGCGCATCTACCAGATCGACCTGCTGCGCTGCATCTTCTGCGGCTACTGCGTCGAGGCCTGCCCGGTCGAGGCGATCGAGATGACCGGCAACTACGAGCTGGCCAACTACCAGCGGGACGACTTTACCTTTACCAAAGAGCGCCTTCTCAAGTAATCCATACAGGAGCGTTATCCCATGGAAATTCTGTTCTTTTACCTGGTCGCCCTGGTTGCGGTCATCTCGGGCCTGCTGGTCGTCACCTGCAAGAACCCGGTCAACAGCGCGATCTCGCTGGTCATGACCTTTGTCTGCCTGGCGACCTTCTATGTGATGCTGCATGCGCCCTTCATGGCTGCGATCCAGATCATGGTCTATGCCGGCGCGATTATCGTCCTGATCATCTTCGTCATCATGCTGCTCAACATCGGCACGACGTCGCAGCGACAGACCAGTCACAGCAAGGGGTTTGCCGCCGGGGCCGGCGTTCTGATGGTGATCCAGTTCCTCTACATGCTCAACCACAGCGACGCCACCGGAATGCCCGGGGAGATCACCAAGGAGGTCGTGGCACGGGTCGGGCACACGGAGTTGATCGGCAAGGCGCTCTTCACCGATTTCCTCCTCCCCTTTGAAATCACCTCGATCCTGCTCCTGGTTGCCATCGTCGGCGCCGTGGTGCTGGCCAAGAGGAACGTCTAGATCCCGCGGAACAGGAGAGAGAACCATGGAACCAACCGTCCACCATTATCTCGTACTCAGCGCAATCCTCTTTTCCCTGGGGACCGTCGGCGTGCTCACCAAGAAGAATGCCATTGTCGTCTTCATGTGTATCGAGCTGATGCTCAACGCCGTCAATCTCTCGTTCATCGCCCTGTCGCATTTCCTCGGCAGCATGGACGGGCAGGTCTTCGTCTTCTTCGTCATGACGGTGGCCGCGGCGGAAGCGGCGGTCGGCCTGGCGCTGATGATTGCTTTCTTCCGCAACCGCGAGTCGATCGACGTCGAAGAATTTAACCTGCTGAAATGGTGATTCACTGCGGATTCGCACGTGGCCCAATCCGATTAGAGGAGATATAGATGTACGACAAACTCTGGCTCATCCCATTCTTCCCCCTGCTGGGCTCGATCATCAACGGGCTGCTCGGCAAGAAGATCAAGAATGAGAAGATCATCGGTAGCATCGCCACCGGGATGATGGTCCTCTCCTTCGCGGTCTCCTGCAAAATGTTTTTCCAGCTGCTCGGGGACAGCGAAAAGGTTCACGAGGTGGTGATCGCCTCCTGGATGTCGGTCGGCCAGCTGCAGGTCGATTGGGGATTCCTCCTCGATCCCCTCTCGGCGCTGATGATCATGGTCGTCACCGGGGTCGGTTCGCTGATTCACCTCTACTCCATCGGCTACATGCATGGAGAAGAGGGGTTCTACCGCTTCTTCTGCTACCTGAACCTCTTCGTCTTCGCGATGCTGATGCTGGTGCTCGGCAACAACGCCCTGGTCATGTTCATCGGCTGGGAGGGTGTCGGCCTCTGTTCCTATCTCCTGATCGGTTACTATTTCCACAAGAAGAGCGCGGGCGACGCCGCCAAGAAGGCCTTCGTTGTCAACCGCATTGGTGACTTCGGCTTCCTGCTTGGCCTCTTCACCCTCTTCTATGCCCTCGGCAGCAAGGGGGTGTGGACCATCAACTTCGTCGAAATCGGCCATAATGCCCATCTCCTCGGGACCGGCAGCGTGGTGGTGACAGTGATCACCCTCTGCTTCTTCCTCGGCGCCACCGGCAAGTCGGCGCAGATTCCGCTCTACACCTGGCTCCCGGATGCGATGGAAGGCCCGACCCCGGTCTCGGCCCTGATCCATGCGGCGACCATGGTCACCGCCGGCGTCTACATGATCGGCCGCATGAACGGCCTCTTCGCCATGGCCCCGACGACGATGATGGTCGTCGCCATTGTCGGCGCCGCCACCGCGATCTTTGCTGCCTCCATCGGTTTTGCCCAGAACGACATCAAACGCGTTCTCGCCTACTCCACCGTCTCCCAGCTCGGTTACATGTTCCTGGCGATGGGGGTCGGCGCCTTTACCGCCGGTATCTTCCACCTGATGACCCACGCCTTCTTCAAGGCCTGCCTCTTCCTTGGTTCGGGCTCGGTCATTCACGGTATGCATCACGGTCTCCACCACGCCCATCTCCATGACGATCCCCAGGATATGCGCAACATGGGTGGGCTGCGCAAGAAGATGCCGATTACCTACTGGACCTTCCTGATCTCCACCCTCGCCATCGCCGGCGTTCCCGGCCTGTCGGGCTTCTTCTCCAAGGACGAAATCCTCTGGTGGTCCTTCGCTTCGACCCGCGGTGCCATCGGCCTCTGGATCGTCGGTGCCCTGGCCGCCGGCATGACCGCGTTCTACATGTTCCGCTGTGTCGCCATGACCTTCTGGGGCGAACAGCGCACCAATCCCAAGGCGAAGGATCACATCCCCGAGTCCCCCTGGGTCATCACCCTGCCGCTGGTGGTGCTGGCTGCCCTCGCCGCCGTTGGCGGCCTGATCGGGGTCCCGGCCCTCTTCGCCAAGGGCTGGAACCGCATTGAGCACTTCCTTGAGCCGGTCTTCGGCCATTCCCAGGAGACCTACCACATTGCCGTCAAGGAAGCTCTGGCCCATTCCCATGGCGCCGAGTGGGGACTGATGGGGGTTTCGGTGGCGATCGCCTTCATCGGCATTGGCATCGCTCTTTACATGTACAAGTCCAATCCCGACCTCCCCGGCAAGTTCACTGCCGCCTTCCCCAAACTGCACAAGGCGGTCTTCAACAAGTGGTACATTGACGAACTCTACGATTTCCTCTTCGTCAACCCGACCAAGCGTTTCGGCACCTTCCTCTGGAAAGGGTTTGACGTCAAGGTGGTCGATGGTGTCGTCAACGGGCTGGCCAGACTGTTCGGTGCGATGGCCGCCGGGCTGCGCGGCACCCAGACCGGCATGGTGCACAACTATGCGATGGGTATGGTGGTTGGCGTGGTGCTGATCGTCGGTTTCTTCGTCCTGAAGTAAAAGCGTCGGCTGCTTTGCAATAGCAACATAAGGAGCGATTTCCAATGACCGAACATCTTCTCAGCCTGATAACCTTCCTCCCGCTTTTGGGGGTTGTGTTCCTGCTCTTCTTCCCCAGGGATAACGAAGGGCTGCTCAAGGGCTTCACGCTGGTGGTGAGCCTGGTGACCTTTGTCATCAGCCTGCCGCTCGCTTTCAACGATGTCTTCAAAACCACGGCCGACATGCAGTACGTCGAATTCGCGCGCTGGATCACCATCGGCGATTATTTCCAGATGAACTACAACGTCGGCATCGACGGCATCAGCCTCTGGCTGGTCCTGCTGACGACCTTCATCATGCCGATTGCGGTCCTCTCGACCTGGAACGCGGTGGAGAAGTACACCAAGGGGTTCATGGCGCTGCTGCTGCTGCTGGAGACGGCGATGCTCGGTGCCTTCATCTCCCTCGACCTCTTCCTCTTCTACATCTTCTGGGAACTGATGCTGATCCCGATGTACTTCCTGATCGGCATCTGGGGCGGCAAGAACCGCATCTACGCCGCGGTCAAGTTCTTTATCTTCACCGCCGTCGGTTCCCTGCTGATGCTGGTGGCGATTATCTTCGTCTACTACCAGGCGCTCCAGGCCGGCATGCCCTTTGACAACGGCTTCAGCATTGCCGACTTCTACAAGCTTTCCATCGCTCCGGATCTCCAGGTCTGGCTCTTCGCCGCCTTCGCTTTCTCCTTTGCGATCAAGGTGCCGATGTTCCCGGTGCACACCTGGTTGCCCGATGCCCATACCGAAGCGCCGACCGCCGGCTCCGTGATCCTGGCGGCCATCCTGCTGAAGATGGGAACCTACGGTTACGTTCGCTTCGCCATGCCGCTCTTCCCCGACGCCACCCAGATGTTCATCCCCTTCCTCTCGACGCTGGCGGTGATCGGTATCATCTACGGCGCCCTGGTGGCGATGATGCAGGACGACGTCAAGAAACTGGTCGCCTACTCCTCGGTCTCCCACCTCGGTTTCGTCATGCTCGGCGTTTTCGCCATGAACATCCAGGGGCTGCAGGGCGGCATGCTGCAGATGATCAACCACGGCATCTCGACCGGCGCGCTCTTCCTTATCGTCGGCTTTATCTACGAGCGGCGCCACACCCGCGAGATCAAGGAGTTTGGCGGTCTCGCCAAGGTGATGCCGATCTTCGCGACGATCTTCATGATCATCACCTTCAGCTCCATCGGCCTGCCGGGGACCAACGGTTTCGTCGGTGAATTCCTGGTCCTGATCGGCGCCTTCGAGAGCGAGCTGCGCTGGTTTGCGGTGGTGGCGACCAGCGGTGTCATTCTGGCCGCGGTCTACATGCTCTGGATGTTCCAGCGGGTGATGTTCGGCGAGTTGAAGAACCCGAAGAACGAAAATCTCAAGGATCTTTCCCTGCGCGAAATCGTCATCATGCTGCCGCTGCTGGTCTTCGTCTTCTGGATCGGGGTCGCACCCAATCCCTTTTTCGAGAAGATGAATCCCTCGCTGGAGCGCCTCATCGAGCAGGTCAAAGGGAAACAGCAGGTCGCGGTGGTCGAGAAGGTAGAGATGCCCAGCCACATGGGCCATGGCCACGAGTAACGATACTTAGATATATCTCGGCTTCCGAAGGAGCATTTCCATGGAAAATCTGGTGCAAATCGCCATGCAGAACGTGAACTTCTGGGCCATCATGCCCTCGCTGGTGCTGACCTGCTTCGGCATGGTGCTGCTGCTGGTGGCCGTCTTTTCCAAGCGCGGCCGAACCACCCACGTCGCCTGGCTTAGCATCGTCGCCCTGGTGGTGACCGGCTATTTCGCCTACCTCGGCTGGAACAACCCCCAGTTCGGTTTCGCCGGGCACGTGGCGCTCGATAATTTCGCGACCTTCTTCAACTTCACCTTCCTCTTCTCGGCGGCGCTGGCGATTTTGATGTCCGACGATTATCTGAAGCGGGAAGGGTACCCGATTGCGGAATACTACCCGCTGATTCTCTTCGCCACCGCCGGGGCGATGTGGATGGCTTCGGGCACCGACCTGATGACCATCTTCCTGGGGTTGGAGGTCCTCTCGGTCGCCCTCTACGTCCTCTCCGGCCTCTTCCGCAACCAGTTGCGCTCCAACGAGGCCGGACTCAAGTATTTCCTCCTCGGCGCCTTCTCCACCGGCTTCCTCCTCTACGGCATCGCTCTGCTTTACGGCGTCACCGGGACGACCAACGTCGCCGACATCGGACTCTTCCTGTCGTCGCACCCGGCGGTTCTCGGTAATCCGATGACGATTGCCGGCATGCTGCTCCTCTCGACCGGTTTCCTCTTCAAGATCGGCGCCGCGCCTTTCCACATGTGGGCTCCGGACGTTTACCAGGGTGCCCCGACCCCGATCACCGCCTTTATGAGCGTCGGCCCGAAAGCGGCGGCCCTGGCGGCCTTCATTCGCATCCTGATTCTTGGCCTGGGTGGCCTGCACGCCGAATGGGGTCCCCTCCTCTGGCTGCTGGCGGTACTGACGATGACCGTCGGTAACATCGTCGCCATCGCCCAGACCGATATCAAGCGCATGCTCGCCTACTCCTCCATCTCCCATGCCGGTTACGCTCTGGTCGGTATCGTCGCCGCCAACGAGATTGGTCTGTCGGGCGTCTTCTTCTACATGCTCGTCTACACCTTCATGAATCTCGGCGCCTTTGCCGTGCTGGTCCTCGCCGGCAAGGAAGGGGAGAACAACCTGACGCTTGAAGGGTTTGCCGGCTTCGGTTACAAAAAACCCTTCCTCGGCATTGCCATGACGATCTGCCTCCTTTCCCTGATGGGGCTGCCGCCGACGGCTGGCTTTGTCGGCAAGTTCTATATCTTTTCCGGCGCGGTCAAGGCCGGCTACATCTGGCTGGCGGTTATCGGTGTTCTCAACTCTGCGGTCTCCCTCTACTACTACCTGCGGGTCATGGTCGCCATGTACTTCCGCGATCCGGCCGAAGACTTCTCCTGGGTGAAGGCCAACCTCGGCGCCACCATTTCCCTGGTGCTCGCCCTGATCGGGATCTTCTACCTCGGCATTCTCCCCGGTCCGGTGATGGAACTGGCCAAGCAGGCGCTTTTCTAGCCTGGTCTCGGTAACGTGTTATACTGCGAGCCCCGAATCGATTTTCGATTCGGGGCTCGTTTGCGTCAGTGGCCGAACGCAAGGGGCTGGTCAGTACGCCATCGGAATCAATGAGGGAAAGATGCCAACAGAAACGGGAAGCGGAAGGACACGGGGCCGGGCAGTGTTCTATATCGCCGTGCTGGCCTACCTGATATGCGCGGGATCCTGGGTATGTGCAGAGGAGGCGGTTCCGGAAGCCGCTGGCACCCCGGGAGCCTTTTCCGAACGGATGAAGCTGGAAGGGAAGCTGGAGAGCAATCCCTTTTCCATTACTACCTACAAGCGGAATTACCTGCTTCCCCTGAGCTACAATGCGTCACCCAATCGCAGGACCACCTCGGATGTCGGTGACACCGTCGATCACGCTGAGGTCGAGTTCCAGGTCAGCCTGCAGTTCCCCCTGGTCAACAGCCTCTGGAAAGAGAACGGTCGCCTCTTCCTCGCCTATACCAACCATTCCTGGTGGCAGGCCTATAACAGTGATGCCTCCAGCCCGTTCCGGGAAACCAACCACGAGCCCGAGTTGATGTTGGCGATTCGAACCGATCAGAGGATTTTCGGTTTTGACGCCAAAAGTTTTACCTTCGGGCTGGTGCACCAGTCGAATGGCCGTTCCGGCACCCTTTCTCGCAGCTGGAACCGGGTGCAGGGTTATTTTATCTTCGAACGCGGGCGGCTGGTGCTGGCACTCTGCCCCTGGTACCGGATTCCCGAAGAAGCCAAAACCGGACCGGACGATAGCTCGGGGGATGACAATCCCGATCTGGAACGATACCTGGGATACGGAGAGCTGACGGCGGTTTACAAACTGGGAGAGCAGACCCTCGGCATGGTGTGGCGCAACAACCTGCGGGCCGAAGGGAACAAGGGAGCGATCGAGATCGACTGGAGTTTCCCCCTGGCCGGTCGCTTCAAGGGGTATGTGAAATATTTCAATGGTTACGGGGAAAGCCTGGTCGATTACAATGCCTCAAGCAACCGCATCGGCGTCGGGCTCCTCTTCAGTGATCTGCTGTAGGTCCTTAAGCTTCAGAGCAGGCCGTCCTGGCGCAGTTGCCGGATCAGGACCTTGACAATTTCCTGGGTCTGGCTCTGGATCGCTTCGGAGGTGGTAGTGCGCGTAAGGATGGTCCAGATCAGTTTGCCGCTGTTGAAATCGTAGAGATTGGTCTCGAGATCGAGGACTTTGTAGGTGACGTCATAACTGCGAACCGTGGTATAGCTGCGGCTGTAGTCGTTGTACCAGTGGCTGGGGGGCGGGTAGCGCCCGTCGTAATAATCGTAAGGGTAATTGCGGCCGTTGAAGCTGCGATCGGTGTTGATATCGGTGACGCGCTGCTTTTCCTTTTTAAGGTCGACCAGTTTGGTGACGAGGATCGTATCGACACCGATTTTTTTGGCGGCGGCGTTGATCTCCTCCTGGGAGGCGCCGCCATCGGGGAGCACGGAAAAACTGGGGACCGCCGTTACGCCCTCGGCGTCAAGGCCGTTGGCAAAGGCCGATTCGAAAATCTTGCGCGTGCTCTCTTGCTTGGCGACGCCGAGTACCAGGACCCTGTTGATGCGGGCGCTGTAACCCGGGTCCCGCCAGGTGCCGCTGATCCTGGTGGAGGCGCAACCGGTCAGGGTCAACAGCAGGGCGACGAGGATGGCAGGAAGGGTCGTTTTCACGGTGGATAAGCTCCTTTGCAGAAAAGCGGAGCGGCAATCACTGCCGCCTGCCTCTGATACTATATGCTTTTCGCTGCCAACTGCAATCCCCGGCGCAGGTTGCGCTTTTACTGCCCGCAATCCCTGTTAATCTTTTCCGGGGGGGGCACTGGTGTTAAACCTCGGGGACAAAGGACGGGACGTGGCATGAATCGAGGCGAGGAAGTCGCTGCCGCCCAATTGCAGGAGGCCGCGGCGGAGGAATGGATCCTGACCCTGGCCGGAACCTGGAGCCTGCGGGGAGATCGTCCGGTTGACGATCGCCTTATGGCCCGGCTCGCAGCCGCCAGCGGCCGGCTTGGTTTCGACAGCGAACAGCTGACCGGCTGGGATAGCAGTCTTCCTCTGTTCCTGCGCCAAATTGAAGGACAGGTCGACCAACGTCAGCTGGCCATTGATCGTAGCGGGTTGCCGGACGGGGTACGGCGTCTCCTTACCCTGACAGATAGCGGCAGCGAAGCTAAACGGGATGCGGATCGGCAGGCCCCTCCTGGCTTCCTGGCCCGGGTCGGGGCGGCCATGCTGCAACGGATGGAATGGTCCGCCTTGGCCCTTGCTTTTCTCGGCGGAACGACGCGGGCGGCCTGGCGCATGCTCAGGGGGAAGGCGCGCTGGCGCCCCGAGGATCTCGCCGGTTTCCTCCAGGACTGCGGGCCACGGGCCCTCCCGATCGTCAGCCTGATCGCCCTGCTGGTCGGCCTGATCCTCGCCTTTATCGGCGCCATGCAGCTGCAGACCTTCGGTGTGCAGATCTATGTCGCCAACCTGGTCGGCATCGGCATGGCCCGGGACATGGGGGCGATGATGACGGGAATCATCCTCGCCGGCCGTACCGGCGCCGCCTATGCCGCCCAACTCGGGACGATGCAGGTCAACGAGGAGACCGACGCGCTGCGCACCCTCGGCATCGACCCGCTCGAATTTCTCGTCCTGCCGCGCTTGCTGGCCCTGGTCCTGATGATACCGCTGCTCTGCTGTTATGCCGACCTGATGGGCATCATCGGCGGCGGCCTGGTCTGCGTCAGCCTTTTCGATATCACGCCCCTGCAATATCTGCAGCAGACCCGGGAGGCGGTCCCGCTTTATCATTTCACCGGCGGTCTGGTCAAGGCGACCGTCTACGGCATCGTGGTCGCCCTGGCGGGGTGCCACCGCGGCCTCGCCTGCGGCCGCAGTGCCGCCGCCGTCGGCGAGGCGACGACCGCAGCGGTGGTAACATCGATTGTCTGGATCGTGGTCTGGTGCGCCATCCTGACCGTGCTCTACAACCTGATCGGAGTCTGACGATGATCCGTGACCGGGAGCCGGGGCCGGTCCTCGCCGTCGAGGGTCTGCAGATGTCCTTCGGGGACACCCTGGTCCAGCAGGATTTGACCTTCGATGTCCGCCGCGGCGATGTCTTCCTCATCATTGGCCCGAGTGGTTGCGGCAAGAGTACGCTGCTGCGGCACCTGATCGGCCTGCAGACCCCGGCGGCGGGCACCATCCGTTATGGTGGCGAAGATCTGTGGGCCCTTGACGAGGAGGAGCGAATCCGCCAGCTGCGCCGGATCGGGGTCCTGTTCCAGGGCGGCGCGCTCTGGAGTTCCCTGACCGTGGCGGAAAATATCGCCTTGCCGCTGCACCACTACACCCGCCTCTCCGCGGCGGAGATCAGGGGGCAGGTCGCCTTCAAACTGGCCCTGGTCGGCCTCGACGGCTATCAGGACTTCGCGCCCGCCCAGCTCAGCGGCGGCATGCGCAAGCGCGTCGGCCTCGCCCGCGCCCTGGCCCTCGATCCGGAGATCCTCTTTTTCGACGAACCTTCGGCCGGCCTCGATCCGGTCAGCGCCCGGCGGCTCGACGACCTGATCCTGGAGTTGCGGGAGAGCCTCGCCGCGACCCTGGTGGTGGTCACCCACGAACTCGCCAGCATCTTTGCCATTGGCAGCAATGGCGTTTTTCTCGACCCGGAACAGCGGACCATGATCGCCAGCGGCAGCCCCGCCGAGATGCTGGCCGCCGGTGAGCCGAAGGTTCGGGAGTTTTTGCAGCGAGGTGAAGCATGAGCCGAAAATTCAGTCCGACCCTCCTCGGCGCCTTTGTCACCGGGGCGGTGATCCTGGCGCTGGGCGCCCTGGCCCTGTTCGGTTCCGGCTGGCTGCGCAAGGATGTCCGGGTCAACGTGGTCTACTTCAGCGGTTCGGTCAAGGGGCTGACGATCGGAGCGCCGGTGATGTTCCGCGGCGTCACCATCGGCCAGGTCAAGGATATCCGGGTCATCTTCGACACCCGGGAACTGACCTTCCGCATCCCGGTCCTGATTGAGACCGACATGGAAAGGATCCAGGCGGTCGGCGCCGATCAGCCGGGGACCGGCCCCGGCCAGGGCGCGACGGATGCCTTCATCGATCTGCTGGTCAAACGCGGCCTGCGCGCCCAGCTGCAGATGCTGAGCCTGGTGACCGGTCAGCTTTTCGTCCAGCTCGATATCTTCCCGGAGAGTGAGGCCCACTTTGTCGGCAAGGGGGGGGATTACCAGGAAATTCCGACCGTGCTGTCGAGCTTCGAGGAGGTCTCCAAAACCCTGGAACAGATCCCCCTCGATCAGCTGGTGCAGAAGGTGGTGACGACCCTCGACGGCCTGGAAAACCTGGTCAACAGCCCCGAACTGGGCGAGAGTGTAAGGACCCTCAACGAAACCCTGCAGGCGGTGCAGAAACTGAGCGGCCAGGTCGATGCGAATTTTGCCAGGATGGTCGGCGACGTCTCAACGACGATGGCATCGGTGGCCACCCTGGCTGAACATCTCGATGCCGAGCTGGTCCCGGTCAGCAGGGAGCTGCGCGGCACTCTGGCAGTGGCGCGAGGTGCCTTTGGCCAGGCCGAGAGTGCCCTGGCCGGCCTCGATTCGACCCTGGCGCCCCAGGCGCCGGAACGGGCGGCCCTGCGCCAGGCGCTGCAGGAGTTGACCGACGCCGCGCGGGCAGTGCGCATTCTCGCCGAGGCGCTGGAACTGCAGCCGGAAATGCTGCTCAAGGGACGACAGGGGACGCCATGAAAAGGATTGCACGGTTTCTGACCTGGTTCGCGATTCCCGCTCTTGCCGGCTGCATCTCCCTCGGCGCGCCGACGCCACCGAGCCACTTCTACCTGCTGGGCGCGGCGCCGGCGCCGGTGCCGGCCGGGCCGGTCCAGGGTGAGTTGCAACTGACCCTGGTAGCCCTTCCCGCCTACCTCGACCGGCCGCAACTGGTGACCCGGCGCAACGAACAGGAACTCGAAATCGCCCCCTTTGAACGCTGGGGCGAGCCGTTGGCGACGGGGATCACCCGGGTTCTCGCCGCCACCCTGCGCCAGCGGCTGCCGGAGCTGGTGGTGGTCGCCGGGGCCGAGAGCGCCACCCGGGCGGCGACGGGCCGACTGCAAGTCAGTTTCGATCGTTTTGAGGGGAATCAGGCGAGCGGGCAGGTCGAGCTGGCGGCGCGCTGGCAACTGGCCACCCCTGCCGGCGCGATCCTGGCACGGGGCCAGGTGGAACTGGTTGCACCCTGGCCCGAGCGCTCGGCGTCATCCCTGGTGGAGGGCTATGACCAGCTGCTGGCCCGCTTCGGCGGCGAACTGGCGCGCCAGGTCGCCCTCGTCCTGATCCCGGCTCGGGCCGGCTAGAGAAGCCCGACCGGCCGGGTTGGCCGCGCTCGTCCGCTCGCGCAGCTGACCGCTTGCCGCCGGTGGTGACCGCCGGCGAAATGGAATACAATTTCCCCGTATGATCCAGAACCTGATGCAACTCCCCATACCTGGCAGCGGCCGGAGCCGCGAGGCTGACCAATGAGCGCGCCCGGCGACCTGCGCCAGCTGCTGGAACGGTTGACGGTCCGCGGCGAACTGCACCGGATCGATGCCGCCGTCGACCCCCGCCTCGAGATCGCGGCGATCATCGACCGCATTTGCAAAGAGCCGGGCGGCGGCCCGGCGCTCTGTTTCGAGAACCCGACCGGCTTCGCGGTGCCGGTGCTCGCCAACCTCTTCGGGTCAGCGGGGCGCCTTACCCTCGCCCTGGGCGTCCCCGCTCTCGATGAACTGGGGGCCAAACTCGGCGCGGCCCTCGCCGGCGCCGGCCCCGGCAGCGGCGCGCAGCGAATGGAACGCTGCTTTGCCGCGCCGGCCTGGCAACCGCGACTGGCCGCGACCGGACCCTGCCGCGAGGTGCAGGGAGGGGCGGACCTGCTCAAGGCTCTTCCCGCCCTGCACTCCTGGCCCGGTGACGGCGGTCGCTATCTGACGCTGCCGCTGGTCTTTACCCGCCATCCTGAAGGTGGTGCCGCCAACTGCGGCATCTACCGGCTGCAGCTCTTTGATGACGACACCCTCGGCCTGCACCTCGGGCCGCACGCCGACGCCCGCCGCCACCTGGCGGCCTGGCAGGAGCGGGGGGAGGCGATGCCGGTAGCGGTCGCCCTCGGCGGACCGCCGGCGCTCCTCCTTGCCGCCGGCCTGCCGCTGCCGGCGACGGTGGCGGAGACCAGCTTCGCCGGCTGGTTGCAGGGACGGCCGCTGGATCTGGTGCCCGCGTTCGATCCCGGCCTGGCAGTTCCTTCCCTCGCGGAATATGTCATCGAAGGGGTGGTGCATCCCGGCGAACTCCGCCTCGAAGGTCCCTTTGGCAACCATACCGGCCAGTATGTTCCGGCCGCGCCGGCGCCATTGCTGCGGGTCGCGCAGGTCAGCCGGCGCCGCCAGCCCCTCTATCCCTGCACCGTCGTCGGGCCGCCGCCGATGGAGGACTGCTGGCTCGCCAAGGTCGGCGAGCGCCTGCTGCTGCCGCTGTTGCAGCTCGATTGCCCGGAAGTGGTCGACTGGAACCTCCCCATTGAGACGATCTTCCACGGCGCCGCGCTGGTGGCGGCCCGGGTGCCGGCGAAGGGGGGGCGTGCCCTGCTCGAACGGCTGCGCCGGCATCCGCTGCTGGCCCGTGCCCGGCTGCTGGTCCTGTTCGACCAGGGGGTCGACGTCCAGCAGCCGGCGACCTGTTACTGGCAGGCGCTGAACCGGGTTGATCCCGAGGAAGGGATCTGGTCCCGGGACGGCCTGCTCAATATCGATGCCAGTGACAGCAGGACGGCGCCGGTGGTCGGCGCCGAGCCCGGCACCGCGGCGCGCATCGCCGAACGCTGGCGCGAGTTCGGTTTTTCCACCCCCGATTGAGGAGAGCCGGTGCAGTTTCGTTATCAACTCGATGAGATTCCCTCCGGGCGCGACCTTCTGCTCTTCGGCCTGCAATGGCTGGCGATCGCGGTGCCGTCGATTGTCATCATCGGCGGCGTGGTCGCCCCGCTCCATTTCGCCGCCGCCGGCGCCCAGATCCTTTACCTGCAGAAGCTGGCGCTGGTCGCCGGACTGACCATGGCGGTGCAGGTTCTCTGGGGGCATCGCCTGCCGCTGGTCGCCGGCCCGGCCGCGGTCCTCCTCATCGGCGTGGTCGCCAGCCGCGCATCCTCGCTCGGGGTGATCTACGGTTCCCTCTTTGCCGGCGGCCTGGTCCTGACTCTGCTGGCGCTGAGCGGCCTGTTGCGCCACCTGATCCGCCTCTTCACGCCGCGGGTGGTGGCGGTGGTCCTGCTGCTGATCGCCTTCACCCTGCTGCCGACCATCGGCAACCTCCTCGTTCATCCCGGCGGCTCCGCCGGCCCCCTCGCCGGACTCAGCTTCGCCGCCCTCCTCGTCCTGCTCCTCTTTGTCGGCCAGTTCCGCCTGCGGGGGATTTGGAAGGTGACCCTGATCGTCTGGGGGGTGCTCGCCGGCAGCCTGGTCTGGCTCCTGCTCTATCCCCAGTCCCTGGCGCTCGGCGAACTGCCCCTGCTCGGGCAGCCGTTGCAGGCCTGGGCGCTCCCCGGCTTTGCCTTCGACTTTGGCGTGCTACTCGCCTTTCTCTGTTGTTTTCTGGCGCTGGCGGTCAACGATCTCGGCTCGATCCAGGCGATGGCCGGGCTGTTGCAGCCGGCGGGGATGCCGGGGCGGATCCGTCGCGGCGTCCTCGTTACCGGCTTCGGCAATCTCCTCGCCGGCGCCCTCGGCGTCCTCGGTCCGGTCAACTTTTCCCTCAGCCCCGGCGTCATCGCCGCCACTGGCTGCGCCTCCCGCTACGTCCTTCTCCCTGCCGCTGCCGGCCTGCTCCTCCTCTCCCTTTCGCCCCAGGCCCTCGCCCTTCTCGGTGCGGTGCCGCCGGTGGTGGTCGGCGCCATCCTCCTCTTCATCCTCTCTTCCCAGGTCAGCGCCGGGCTGCTGGCGCTGACGGCGGGAGACGGTCCGCTGCGCTTCGAAGATGGCCTGGTGGTGGCGCTGCCGCTGCTGCTCGGCACCCTGGTCGCCTTTTTGCCGTCGCCGGTGGTGGCCGGTTTCCCGCCGCTCTTGCGGCCGGTGCTGGGGAACGGCTTCGTGGTCGGGACCCTGCTGGCGATGCTGCTCGATTTCAGGCTGGGGCGGGGGCGATGAGCGGCCCGGGTGCGGCGATGATTCCCGGCGGCGGGGAGCCGGTGGTGGTGGCGGCGGGGCTGCGCAAGGAGTTTGGCGCCTTCACCGCCGTCGATGGTATCTCCTTCGCGATTCAGCGCGGCGAGTGTTTCGGCCTACTCGGCCCCAACGGCGCCGGCAAGACCAGCACCATCCGCATGCTCTACGGCTACAGCCCGGTCAGCGGCGGCGAGCTGAAAATCTTCGGACTGCCGCTGGCCGAGCACCTGCGTGAGATCAAGGCGCGCATCGGCATCTGTTCCCAGGAAGATACCCTCGACCCCGACCTCGATGTCCGTCAGAACCTCCTCGTCTTCGCCCGCTACTTCGATATCCCCGCCAGCCGGGCGCTGCAGCGCAGCGCGGAGCTGCTCAAATTTTTCGCCCTCGACGGCCGGGCGAAGGCCGCGATCGGTGAACTCTCCGGCGGCATGCGCCGGCGTCTGACCCTGGCGCGGGCGCTCCTCAACGAGCCGGAGCTGCTGATCCTCGACGAGCCGACCACCGGCCTCGACCCCCAGGCCCGCCACCAGGTCTGGGAGCGGCTCGAAGAGCTCAAGCGCCAGGGTTTGACGATCCTGCTGACCAGCCATTACCTGGAAGAGGCCACGCGGCTCTGCGACCGGCTGATGATCGTCGATCACGGCCGTATCATCGAGGAGGGGACGCCGCTCGGGTTGATCCGGCGCCATGTCGGTCGCGAGGTGATCGAGATGGTGGCACCGGGGGCGGAACTGCGGCAGCTGCTGCAGGAGAAGGCTGCCGACTTCGACGACCTCGGCCAGCGCCTGATTGTCTATAACCAGCAGGACGACGATCTCTTTCTGCAGCTGGTGCGCGAGCACTGCCGCGACGGCGCCTGCACCTTGCGCCCGGCGACCCTGGAAGATGTCTTTTTGCGCCTGACCGGCAGGGAGTTGCGCGAATGAGCCGGCCACCCGTCATCACCCGCCGCTTCCTGCGCGTCTGGCAGCGCAACTTCAGCGTCTACCGCAAGACCTGGAAGATCAGCTTCGTGCCGCCGCTGCTCGAACCGCTCCTCTATCTCGCCGCCTTCGGCGTCGGCCTCGGCGTCATGGTCGGCGCGGTCCCGTTTCGGGGCGGCAGCGTCGATTACCTCACCTTCATCGCCCCCGGCCTGCTGGCGGTGACAGTGATGCAGAACGCCTTCTTCGAGACGACCTACGCTTCCTTTGTCCGCATGTATTACCAGAAGACCTTCGACGGTATGCTCGCCACGCCCCTGGTTCTCGAAGAGGTGATTCTCGGCGAACTCGCCTGGGCGGCGACCAAGTCGCTGCTGGCGACGACGCTGATGCTGGCGGTAATCGCCCCCTTCGGCCTGGTCGCCTTCCCCGCGGCGTTGCTGGTCCTGCCGCTGGCCCTCCTCGGCGGCGTGGTCTTCGCCGCCGCCGGCATGCTCTTCACCGCCCTGGTACCGAACATCGAGACCTTCAACCTGCCGGTCTTTCTCTTCATCACGCCGATGTTTCTCTTCTCCGGTACCTTCTTCCCGGTCGGCAACCTCCCGGAATGGGCGCGGCTGCTGGCGCTGGCGCTGCCGCTGACCCATCTCGTCACCCTGGCGCGGGCGGCGACCTTCGGTTTTTATGACCCGCACCTCTGGGGGGGCCTCGCCTATCTCCTCCTCTTCGCCGGGGTCGGGGTGCCGCTCGCCCTGCGCCTGATGCGGCGGCGCCTGATCCGTTAGCCCTTTTCCTGTAAAGAGAGTAACTTGCATCTTCGCGGCAGCATGATAAGCCTTTAACCAGCACCGCAACCGTCTGCGAAGGAGCCCCAGCACCGTGAAGATCCGCGTCATGTACGACAGGCACCACCAGGATACGGTCAACCCCGAGGAGCTCGCGATCCTCATCGCCGAGCGGCGCATCATCAAGTTCAAGCGCTTCAGCGGCTGGGTCGATGTCCGCACCGACCCGGTGCGCCGCCAGAAAGGCTCTGCTCCCGGCACCGACCGCCGCAAACAGGCCGAGGACAAGAAGGGCGACGACCCGGGACCGATTCTGTAGTTCGTATTCCCGCCTGCACCATTCCCCCATATTCACTTTCGAAGGTGAAAAGGTGTCTGTAGAGCCCCTAGGGTCTGGTTTGACATGCTGCTCCTTGACCTATCCTCCCTTTACAGCAACCGATCCATCCGCTATCTTTCTTCCCTCATCCATCGCCCTTTTTTGACTGGAGCTTTGCCATGACCACCCCCACCACCATCTTTCGCCATGACTATACCCCGCCCCCCTTCCTGGTCGACGCGGTCGACCTCCGCTTCGACCTCGACCCCGAGCGCACCATCGTTCGTTCCCGCCTGCAGCTGCGCCGCAACCCGGCCGTGACCGGTACGCCGGCACTGGTTCTTTACGGCCAGGAGCTGGAGCTGGTCGAGCTGGCCCTTGACGGCGCGCCGCTGGCGGAGAGGCAGATCCGCGTCGATGCCGAGCAGCTGGCCATCGCCGAGGTCCCCGCGGCCTTCGAACTGACGGTCACCACCGCCATCGCGCCGGCCGCCAACACGGCGCTGGAGGGGCTCTACGTCTCCAGCGGCAACTTCTGCACCCAGTGCGAGCCGGAGGGGTTCCGGCGTATCACCTACTACCCCGACCGCCCCGACGTGATGGCGAAATTCACCACCACCGTCGCCGGCGACCGCAAACGCTACCCGGTGCTGCTCAGCAACGGCAACCCGGTGGCGCAGGGGGAGCTGCCAGAGGGGCGCCACTTCGTCACCTGGGAGGACCCCTTTCCCAAGCCCTCCTACCTCTTCGCCCTGGTCGCCGGCCAGTTGGTCTGCATCGAGGATCAGTTCGTCACGGCTTCCGGACGTAAGGTGGCGCTGCGCTTCTACGTCGAGGAGCGCAACCGCGCCAAGTGCGCCCATGCCGTGGCGAGCCTGCAGCGGGCGATGGCCTGGGACGAGGAAACCTTCGGTCTCGAGTACGACCTCGACATCTACATGGTGGTGGCCGTCGACGACTTCAACATGGGGGCGATGGAGAACAAGGGGCTCAACGTCTTCAACTCCAAGTATGTCCTCGCCCTGCCGGAGAGTGCCACCGACCTCGACTACCAGGGGATCGAGGGGGTGATCGGCCACGAGTATTTCCACAACTGGACCGGCAACCGCGTCACCTGCCGCGACTGGTTCCAGCTCTCCCTCAAGGAAGGGCTGACCGTCTTTCGCGACCAGGAGTTCTCCGCCGCCATGACCAGCGCCGCGGTGAAGCGCATCCAGGACGTGCGCCTGCTGCGCAATGCCCAGTTTCCCGAGGATGCCGGTCCCATGGCCCACCCGGTGCGCCCCGACAGCTACGAAGAGATCAACAACTTCTACACCATGACCGTCTACAACAAGGGGGCCGAGGTGATCCGCATGCAGCACACCCTGCTCGGCGCCGCCGGCTTCCGGCGCGGGCTCGATCTCTACTTCGAGCGCCACGACGGCGCGGCGGTGACTGTCGACGACTTCGTCGCCGCCATGGCCGACGGCGGCGGCATCGATCTCGACCAGTTCCGCCGCTGGTACAGCCAGGCCGGCACCCCGGTGGTGGCGGCGACGGGGTCCTACGATGCCGCGGCGCGCTCCTACACCCTGACCCTGCGCCAGAGCTGCCCGCCGACCCCAGGGCAGCCGGTCAAGGAGCCTTTCCATATCCCGCTGGCAGTCGGCCTGCTCGGTCCCGACGGCGCCGACCTGCCGCTGCGGCTGGAGGGGGAGGCTCGGGCCGCCGGCACGACCCGGGTGTTGGAGCTGCGCGCGGCGGAGCAGAGCTTTCGTTTCCTCGATCTTCCGGCCGCGCCGGTCCCCTCCTTGCTGCGTAGCTTCTCGGCGCCGGTGCGGCTCGACATCAATCTCGACGATACCGAGCTCGCCTTTCTCTTTGCCCACGACAGCGACTCTTTCAACCGCTGGGAGGCGGGGCAGCAGCTCGCCGTCAAACTCTTGCTGGACCTGGTCGCTGCGGTCCAGGCCGGCCGCGAGCTGGCGCTGCCGGAGCATTTCCGCGCCGCTTTCCGTGCCGCCCTCACCGACAGTGCGGCCGATCCGGCGCTGCTGGCCCAGGCGCTGCTGCTGCCGGCGGAAAGCTACCTCGCCGAACAGATGGAAGTGGCCGACCCGATTGCCATCCACGCCGCCCGCGAATTCGTGCGGCACACCCTCGGCAGCGGTCTGCAGAAGGAGTTGCAGACCGTCTACATGACCCACCAGGTACCGGGACCCTACCGGCCGGAACCGGCGGCAGTCGGGCGGCGCAGCCTGCGCAACCTCAGCCTCGCCTACCTCGCCGCCAGCGGCCATCCGCGCAGCCTGGCGCTGGCCGAGCGCCACTATCGCCAGGCCGACAACATGACCGACGCCATGGCCGGGCTGGCGGTCCTCGCCAACGTCGATATTCCCGAGCGGGTAGCGGCTCTCGATGACTTCTACCAGCGCTGGCAGGACGACCCGCTGGTGGTCGACAAGTGGCTGACGCTGCAGGCGACCTCCAGCCTCCCCGGCACCCTGTCCGAGGTCGAGCGCCTCCTCGGTCATTCTGCCTTTACCATGAAGAACCCCAACAAGGTGCGCGCCCTGATCGGCGCTTTCGCCCACGGCAACCCGGTGCGCTTCCATGTCGCCGACGGCAGCGGCTACCGCTTTGTCGCCGAGCGCATCCTTGAACTCGATCCGCGCAACCCCCAGGTCGCCGCCCGCCTGGCCGGCGCTTTCGGCCGCTGGCGCCGCTTCGACCCCAACCGGCAGCAGCTGATGCAGGAAGCGCTGCAACAGATTCTCGCCGCGCCGCAACTGTCCCGGGACGTCCGGGAGGTGGTGAGCAAGACCCTGGGATAGTCCACGTAAGGGGGGCAAAACAACGTTTCTCCATGCTCGGCTCACTTGATCGAGCGAAATTTATCCAAGCTATAAATTACCAATTTAGTTGAAAAAATGTTTTGTAACGTCATTTAAGTTTCCGTGGAATTTCGCTCTTGACTTAGCCAGACGTTGTGTTAGCTTCAAGATGCTGGTTTGCCAGTCCTCTCTCTCGGCAGTGCTCAATCTCCTGATTCGGGCCAGCGCTGTGACACTTCGAATACCGACAAGTGGTCTATACCCCTGAAATATCCGGTCTCCTGGCTGGGCTTTAGCGAAACGCATCCCAACTATTTTCGACCCCCATTGAAAAATCACCCATCTGGGTGAGTGACAATGGGGGCCGTGGTGCTATCATGGAATGGCAATTATGTAAAGTCTCTAATGGTGTTGTTGGTCCATTGATTTTACTGGCTCGATTCATTCCCCCTTGATTTTTGGGAAATCCGGTAGCAGTACGGGCTAGTTTTGGCAGTTTGGGTAGAGGGACTCTATCTAACCAGGGAGGAAAGCGATGAGGAAGGCGGAGAAGCGAGGGGCGTTGTGGCTCCTGGGCGTAGTTTTACTCGGATTGGCATTTTTGTTGCCGGCATGCGGCGGCGGTGGTGGCAGTAACCCCGGACCGGTTGCGGCATTGGGAGTCGGGACGACAAGCCTGACCTTCACGGCTCCCGCCGAAGGGGGAGCCAACCCGGCGGACCAGACCTTCATCGTGACCAATTCCGGACCAGCCGGAACCACTCTCAATTGGTCGGTGACCGATGACGCGCCCTGGTTGACCGTGACTCCGGCGAGCGGTTCTCTGGATGGCGGAACGTCACAGTCAATTACCGTCTCCACGGCTATCACCGGGCTGCTCGCCGGCACCCAGACGGCCAAGATCACAGTGGCCGCCACCGGGCTGGCCTCCAAGACCATCAACGCCCAGTTGACCATTGGCCAGGCGTTGACCCTCAATCCTGCGGCCCTCAATCTCACCGTGACCGCCGGCAGCAATCCCGCCGACCAGACCGTGACCCTGGCCAACGCCAGCAACCTGTCGGTCCCCTGGACCGCGGCCAGTGACCAGCCCTGGCTGACCATGAATCAGACCAGTGGCACACTGGCTGCCAACGGCCAGGCCAACCTGCCGGTTATCAAGGTCACCTCCATGAGCCTTGCAGCGGGTAGCTACACCGGTACCATTACTATTACGCCTGGCGTTGCTGTGACCGGTGTGAGCATCCCGGTCAACCTGACGGTCAGTGCGGCGGCATCCGCGGCCAAGAACATCTTTATCGGCGGCACCGCCGGTGTCGGGCAGCTCTCCAGCCTGGTCGCCTCGGCTTCGGCCGGCAAAGCGGTTGCGGCGGCGGCTCCAGCGATTCTGGCCGATGCCAAGGTTACCATTACCGTGATTCAAGCCGACGGTAGCAATCGAACCACCATTACCAAAACCAGTGCACAAGGTGGTTACTCAGCCGAGGTGGTTGCCCAGGCCGGTGACACCATCACTGTGACCATCAAAAAGGACGGCTTTACCAGCCTGAACAAGACCGTCAAGGTCAAGGCGGACGGTCAGACCAAGTATGTGGTCTCCGGCAACGTGGCCGAGGCTACGGTGCAGGTGGCCAAGGCGGAAAACGGTGTCTTCAAAGCCGGTGGCGGCACCGGCCCGGGTTTCCGTTTTGGCCTGACCCGGCGTGCTTCCGGGGCACTTCTTCCCTTCGCCGGCAGCGCCGGGCTCCACGCCGCCGCTGCGGCCGGCGCGGCTCCCGAACTTGACATCAGCATCCCATCGAGTTGGGCGCCCGGTGCCACGGCGGTAACCGCGCAACTGGCGGCTTTCGACCCCAGTATTCCCTCCGAGCGGCAGATGTTCCCCGGTGAATTCGTTGGCGTCGGCGGCGGCACTGCTGGTGCCGGCAAGGCCGACAGCACTGAGTACCAGCTGGAGTCGGTCTCCTTCTTCCAGTCGGACGTCACCCCCAACAACGGTGAGCCGCTCAGCCCGACGGTGGCGACCGGCGCTTCAAAGGCCGCCGGCGACTCGACGGTGATCTACAAGTACATCCCGCTCGACGGCTGCAACGCGGTGAAGAAATACGCCGACCGTGACGGCGACCCGGTCAACGGGGTACAGATGCCGATCTATTCCTACAACAGCAGCAGTGGCAAGTGGGTCTACATTGGCGAGGGGACCCTCAAGACCTACAATTTCAGTTCCGGCCTCTATGAGACCGTCGCTGCGGCTACCGTCTCGACCGGATCCGACCTGGGGAACCTCTCCTGCGGCACCGTCGAATACTATTTCGAGATCGTCACCAACGAGTGGTACACTTGGTGGAATCTCGATTACCCCCTCCTCTTCGCCCAGCCGGAGGTCGTCTGTATCAGCGGCACAGTGGTCGACGGCCAGGGGAATCCCGTCCAGGGCGCCTACATCCAAGCCGATGGCTACGCCAGCGGCGCTAACACCTACTCCAGCACCTACGCCGGGACCGACGGCAACTTCTCTATCGACCTGACCCTGGGGAACGGCCGGACGGTGGCGGACTTCGTTTTCACCGCCTACGACTATTCGAGCTGGCCGGCGACGACCACCGACTTTACCAGCCAGATTCCGGCGACCGTCTCGACCACCGCCTGCAACGACGTCGGCAACGTCGTCATCGTCGACAGCAACACCTGCTCGATCAGCGGGACGATCCTGCAGGAGAACGGCGACGGTTCGACCTCGACGGCGCCGGGCTGGACCTGGGTCGACCTCTATACCAACGACTACACCTTCTACAACTGGGTCTACACCGACGCCAGCGGTTATTTCACCTCCAAGTCTCCCTGCAACAAACTGGTAAACGTGGATACCTGGAAGAACTCGGTGGATGCCGTGGTTGACGGTATCGTCTCCGGACCCGAGAAGACCGACGACGGCACCAACCTGGTGCTCGCCGACCTGGTGATGGTCAACAACGCCCCGGAGGCATGGACCTGGCTTACCCCCAACCCGGGCAAGGCGAATCAGAACATCCAGCTCTGGGTTTCTGCCTGGGACTACGAGGGTGACTATCCGCTGACCTACGCCTGGACCGTGAAGGACGGTGCCGGGACGACGGTCACGACCTCTAACCTGGACGTCTTCAATTGGACCCCCACGACCGACGGCACCTACAGCGTCCAGGTGGTGGTCGCCGACATCCTGGGGAACGAAACGACCGTCACCGATACCCTGACGGTGAATCCTGACGTCAATTCGCCGCCGGTCATCTGGAATGCCTATGGGCAGGCGCCCCAGACCTGTGGCGGGCAACCGGCTCTCTTCGTCAATGCCTACGATCCCGACGGGGACAACCTGAGCTACAGCTTCAGTGCTGGTGCACCGACTTACGACCCCTCCCTCGGCGCTTGGGTCCCGACTGTCGCCCTGACCGGATCGACCGTCACGGTCACCGTAACTGACGACGGCAATCCTCCCAGGAGTTCCACGACCACCATCCAGGTTCCCCAGGCCACCGGGCTGATTCTCTATAGCGCCGAAGCCTGGCCGACCATCCAGACCGTGGGCGCCCCTGTCGATCTGTATGCCTATGCGTACGACAACTCCGGGTCGGCCACCTACTCCTGGACCATCGCGGGACCGGAAACTCCAACCTTCGTTCCTTATCAGCAGGACGGTTCCTACGGATATTTCACGGCTCAGCAGCCCGGCGATTACCTGATAACTCTCACGGTCACCGGTGGGGCCTGCGGCGATACCATAACCCGCACCCTCAACGTCACGATCAACCCGCTGACCGTCGCCATCACCAACCGTTACGTCCAGTTCCGTTCCTTCGAAGATCCCACCCTCAATCGCTTCCAGGGGTGGGTCGACCTCAAGGATAACGGCCAATTAATGGATGAGTGGGATTTCTGGGGTAGCAGCATGTACGACACCCTTGGCACCGCCTTCCCCGTCACCCCAACCTTCTGGAAAGCCAGTTTCCTGAATGCCACTTGGAACGCAACCAACGGCAGCTTCGGACCGGCCAGCCCGGGCGGTTTCTCCGGCTGGTCCTTCAACCTTTCCGGGTACACCCTCGCTGCCGGAGATTACACCTTTGAGACGCAGCTTAATGGTGGAGCACTGCTCAATACCAGCTACACGTACCCAGGACAACTCGTTCTGCCGGTGGTCGCTGCCAGCAGTATGACCTACGCCTGGAACACTGACGGTAGCCTCACGCTCAATTGGACCGAGCCTGTCGGTACCTTTGACCGCTACAACGTGGTCCTTTACGATACCAATGCCTACTCGGGGCACAACGGAGAACTTTTCTACGGTGCCGTTCCCCCGGGGACAAGCAGCGTCACTCTGTCGGCCTCCCTGATCCAGTCAGTCTATGGGAACGCCGGGCTTTCCGGCCTTGAGAGCCTGAGTTGGGAAATTCAGACTCGTTCCAACGATGCGACCAACGTAAACTATGCCCGTGGTTATTCCAACAGGGTGCTGATCAATCCGCCCCCCGCTTCAGTGGATGTGATTGTTCGCTAGACTGTCGAAACCTGCCCCCTTTCCATCCGGTAAGGGGGCAGGTCGGCGGAATCAAAATGGATCCGATCAACACCGCAACGGGACAGTTGATCTTCGGAAAAAGGAGGCTAGGCAATGATCCAGCGCAGACTTTTAAAATGGTTGCCGGTGGCGATGCTGGCAGCATTTCTGCTGGCGGGTTGTAGTGGTGATAATTCCTCGCAGGGGACGCCTGCGGGCAAGGACGCGGTGGCCCAGAAGGCGACAGTCACCTTCAAGGTTCAGTTTCCCGAGTCGGCCGTGCAGAAGGCTATGATCGACGACCGCACCGTCAGTGTCCAGGTGCAGTGGGGAGACTATTACAACTACAGCTTTATTGATTCCATCACCCTCACCCCGGACAGCAGTGGTATGGCGACGGCAACCGTCACGGTGCCGGTAGGTATGCTTCAGTTCACGGCCTGGGCGAACGATGCCAACGGCATGGAACTGGAGATGATCTCCACCGCCGGCGATATCGTCGAAGGCAACAATACGGTCTACCTCACCTTCCTCGGTGGCGACTGGCAGTTCGTCGATGCCAATGACGCCCCCATGCCGCTCTCGGTGGGAACCGGGGCCAGCAGCCGTACCCTGACCGGTTTTTCCCTCGGGTCGGCTTACAGTCATGGTATGTACGCCAAGGCTAAGGTCGATTACACCAAGCCGATGGGTTACGGAGACTACCGCCTGCAATGGTTCGACACGGCCGGCGCAGTGGGGTCGCAGATGGCAGCCTGGGCCGATAATCAGCTCATTGGCGGGGTTACCAACAATACGGCCTTCGGCAGTGACATGCTTAACCTGACCACCCCCGCCAATTCGGATAATTTTTCCTTCTGGTCCTTTGCGACGGCTGGCGACCGGGTCCTGTTTGTTGTGAACAGCGGGCCGGACAGCGGCACCATCAAGGACGGGGCCGGAAACGACCTGACCGGCGCCATTGATGCAGTGGCCGATGCCCAGATCCTCGATGGCACCCATATCAGCGGGCATCTGCTCGAAATGACCTTCGACAGCGTCACTGGCATCCAGACCCCGACTCGGACGAATATCGATTGTGCTCCTTACTGGACCTACGCTGGCGCTGCCCGTTCAGCCGCTATCAAAGCGGCCTTTGCCAGCAGTTCCCAGGGTCCTGCCAAGGCGGCGCCTGGCGACTCCTCTACCGTGACCGCCACCCTTGTCGCGGCTTACGAGGAGTGCAACCAGCAACCCTATCAGATCGACGGCGACGGCGACCAGGATTTCTGGTACGGGGATTATCTGACCTTCGATTTCAACAGTAACAACCGCTACGATCCCGCCGACGGTGATACCTATCAGGATACCAACAACGACGGCAACTTCGACTTCATGATTTACAATCAGGTCGATGGCGACGGCGATGGTGACATGCTATGGGACTACATGATTGTCGATGTCAACCACAACGGGCGCTACGATGCCGCCGACGGTGATACCTACCAGGATACCGACAGTGACGGCAAATTTGACTTCGTCTACACCCCGGGCGATCTATACGCCATTACCGAGACCTTTTCCAATGTCGTGGCCCGCGAGTTCCGCGCCCGGGGGAGCCAGATTATCAGCCAGTTCACCCCGTCGGTTCTCGGTACCTGGGGGCCGGCCGGTTACCAAATGACTGGGCAAGGGTTTGCCGTCAGTTTCCTCGACGCCACCCATTACATTCATGTCGAGGATGGGATTCCGGATACCGACCCCATTACCGGCAACATCATCGGTGGCCCGGGCATGGAGTACGGAACCTACAGTGTCAATGCCACGACGGGCGATGTAACCTTCACGGCCAGCAAGGATACGACGGGGGACTGGGGGCCGGCTGGAACCGGAACCCAGGTGATCAATTTCCAGTTCCTGGATAACAACCATTTTCAGATTACCGATCCGGTTGATAGCACTACCCAAACCCTTGGTCGGGTAACCAGCAACTGGAATTCGGCGGTCGGCAGTTGGAAGTTTGGCAGCGAAGCCCTCGGCATGCAGGTGGTGACCCTGTTCGAAGGCGGGAATTACCTGGTGGCCAGCTCCGGGCCCCCCGGAACCAGCAATCTCGACGGCATGGAGAGCGGTACCTATAGCTTCCAGACGATCTCCGAGTCGATCGACGGGACGGTTACCGCCAATATCACCTTCAATGGCATGAACAGTACCATTCCTGACCTTAACGACACGGTCATTGCCGCACCGGGGACGTCGGTGACCATGCCAATCACGATGACCAACCATGGGAATACCATCGAATTCGACAACAACGGGACTCCGGTCGCCTTCAGCCGGGTTCAATAAGCGGAAGCGGTACCCATGTAGTTGAAACACATAACAGGGGAGGAGTTGGATACTCCTCCCCTGTTTCGTTCCACACCACCCTAACTGCCGTGACCGTGCGCCCACTGGGCGAAGCACCCGGGCATTTCTCTGCAACCTGCCACAAAGAGGTCCTCCATGCGGGTCCTGAGCCGAAATCTCCTCTCTTTAATACTGCTCCTCTTCCTGGCGGGTTGTGGCCCGGATCAGCAACCCTCCTCCGGCGATAGCTTGCCGTCCGCCATGAACTACCGTCCCGGAGAAATTCTGGTTGGGGTTACCGCATCACCGGTCCAGGCGGCGGCAGTGCCGACCCTGTTGCCCGGTGCGAAGGAAACCGGAAGAGTTGAGTTGCGCAGCAAAAAATCCGTCAAAGCAGCCACGGCAAGTGAGACGAATTCTGCCAACACGATCCTCCGCTACCAGTTGCCCGAGGGGATGAGCGTGGAGGAGGCGCTGGCTGAACTGGAGGGGCGAGCCGGTATCCTCTTTGCCGAGCCGAATTTCCTGGTCCATCGGGCGGCGGTGCCGAACGACCCCTATTTCGGCCAGCAGTGGGCCCTGCAGAATAGCGGTCAGACCCTGACCGGCAACAAGGGGACGGTAACCGGGACCCCGGGCGCGGATATCGGAGCGGTCGCGGCGTGGGCGACAGGCACCGGGGATAGCAGTATCATCGTGGCAATTATCGACTCGGGGCTTGATTATGATCATCCAGACCTGGCGGGTAATATCTGGGTCAATCCGGGCGAGTCGGGTCTCGACAACCTGGGGCGGGAGAAGGCGACCAACCACGTCGACGACGACGGCAACGGTTATATCGATGATCTCCATGGCTGGAACTTCGTTAGCAAAAACAACCTCCCTTTCGACGACGATGTCGACGGTCACGGCAGCCACGTTGCCGGCATCATTGGCGCCTCCGGCGATAACCAAACGGGTGTGACAGGGATCAATTGGCGGGTTTCCCTGCTGCCGCTTAAGTTTCTCGACCGTTTTGGCAACGGAGATCTCTTCAATGCGGTCGCGGCTTATAATTATGCAGCCAACAACGGCGCACGGGTGATCAACGCCAGCTATACCTACCCCCAGAACTGCAGTTTCGTTGAGGCTTCGCTGGCGGAACAAGCGGCAATTTCGGCGGCTCGCAGCGCCGGTGTTCTGGTGGTAGCCGCAGCAGGAAATTTCAATTGCAACAACGACATCTATCCCTTCTATCCGGGCGGGCATCCCCTCGACAATATCCTCTCGGTGGCGGCGACTGATCCCCTCGATCGCCTGGCTGCCGCATTCAGTAATTATGGCCGAACCACCGTCGACCTCGGGGCGCCGGGCCTGAATATCTACAGTACCATTCGCCAGGCCCTGACCGGGATGGACGGTCGAGCCGGCTACAACTACATGAGCGGCACCTCCATGGCGGCGCCCCAGGTCAGTGGAGCGGCCGCCCTCCTTTGGAGCTTACATCCAGAACTGACCTACGCCGAGGTGCGCGACGCGCTGTTGCTGAGTGTCGACCAGGTCCCGGACCTGCAGGGGAAGGTGGCGAGCAACGGCCGACTCAATGTTGCCGCGGCCCTGGCTTTTGATTTCACCCAGTTTGCTCCCGCGGCTCCCGCCGATCTGACTATCGACCAGATCGCTCCCGGCGCCGTCGATCTCTCCTGGCGCGATCTGGCGGGGAACGAAACCGCCTTTGTCGTTGAACGCAGCGAGGGTGGGGCTTTTACCCAGGTGGGGCGGGTGGCGGCAAATGTCACGACCTTTGTCGATTCATCTCCCCCCGATGCGGTCCAGGTGGCCTACCGGGTCAAGGCGGTCGCAGGGGTGGCGTCATCCCCATACAGCAATGTCGCCAGCACCTTTCTGCCCCTCAACCCACCGACCGGGCTGGGGGCGGCCATCGAAACCACGTTGAGCGTTCGGGTCTACTGGCACGACGAGTCGTTGCACGAAGAAGGTTATGCGCTGGAGCGCCGCCGGAATAATGAGGTCGGATTCACGCGGATTGCCACCCTGCCGGTCAACGGGACATGGTATGTCGATGCCACCATCAGCCGGGGGGAAACCTATCTTTACCGGGTCAAGGCGCTCCATGCGACCCTGGGGGACTCGGTATACAGTCCCGAACTTGCTGTGACCCTGCCGACGGAGCAATCTTCCTCCGGCGGCGGAGGTTGTTTTATTGCCACCGCCGCCTGGGGGACGCCGCTGGCGACTGAAATCGACAGCCTGCGCCGTTTTCGCGACCAGGTTCTGCTGCAGTACCTTCTGGGGCAAAAGTTTGTCAGCGCCTATTACCGCTGGAGCCCCCCCGTCGCCGCGGTGATATCCCGCCATGACTGGTTGCGGGCGGTGGTCCGGTTCGCGCTCCAGCCGCTGGTCTGGCTGGCAGATCAGACGACCTCGGCCACAGCAATGCAATTATTCACGCCGGAGCCGCCGGCAGCGCTGCCACAGGCGTTGGTCGGATTTAGCGGCGCCACCGAGGGCGATCGGATCGATGTCATCCTGCAAGGCGAAGGTCTGGCAGTAAAAAGCCGGCAGGAAGTCGCCGGCAAACCACTGATTCTCGTGGAGATTCCTCCCGGGAAGAGTCTTGAAGAAATTCAGCAGCGCCTCGCCCGCTATCCTGAGGTGGAATATGTCGAGCCAAATCGCCAGGTCGGTAGTCGCTGATTGGCTGGAGGATCATTGAACGCACGTCTGCGACGGTGGTCAGGGGCACTCCTGATCGGGTTTCTCGCCGCCCTGCTGGGTTGGGGGCTCGGCCGCAGTGGCCTGCTGGAGGAGTTCGAGTGGAAAACCTTCGACTTGCGCCTGCGCCTGATGCAACACGATACCAGCCCCCCGGACGAGATCGTCATGGTCCTGATCGACGAGGCCTCCCTGCGTCTGATGAATCCATTGCTGGGACGCTGGCCCTGGCCCCGTTCGGTCCATGCCGATGTGCTCGATTTTCTGGCCCTCGCCGGGGCGCGGGTTGTCGCCTTCGATATTCTCTTTACCGAGAATGAGCAAGCCGCCAGCAGCGACGGCCGTTTATCGGCAGGGGACCATCGCCTGGTCGAATCGGTTGCGGCGGCTGGAATGGTCACCTCGGCGGTTCAATTTGTTCATGATTCCCCGGACGAATACAATCACGACCTGATCGGCAAGCCACTTCCGGCCGATTTCGTTCGACGTTTTGCGCTGCCAGGTCTGCGTGGCGGCCGGCTGGCTGGGGAGCCCTATACCAATGCCTATCTGCCTTTTCCCGAGTTGCAGGAGCGGACCAGATCTATCGGGCTGGTTGAATTCGCCCCGGATCGGGATGGGGTCTATCGTCATGCACGGCTGGTAGGGGAATACGGTGGCGCCTTCTTTCCGGCCCTTTCCCTCAGCGTTCTGCTGGATCGCTATCGACCCGAGTCTGCGCCGGAGGGGGAGATGCTGTTGCACCCCCAACAGGTCGGCACCACGCCGCCGGTCGCAGTTCCCCTGCTGGCTGATGGCCGTTATCTGGTCAAGCCTTACCGGGAGTTCCAGACCTATTCCATGGGGGGAATCCTGGCCACAATCCAGAAACTGATGCAGGGAATAGTGACTGACCTGCCGGTCGATCCCGAGGTGTTTCACGACAAGATCGTTTTTATCGGCGCCAGCGCTGTTGGTGTCGAGGATCTGAAGCCCCTCCCTTTCGGTAGCCTGGCCCCGGGAGTCTTTCTGCATGGATCGATCGTCGGCAATATTTTGCAGCAGGACTTTCTGGTCCCGGTGGCGCCGCGACTCCAGTTGCTGCTGGTGGTCGTCGGAGCACTGGCGGTTGCCGGGTTGATCCTGATCCCCGGATGGGTCTGGTTGCGGATGGCCAGCCCGCCACTCCTGATTCTGTCGCTACTGGGACTGGCGGCGGTTTTGTTCCATGACAACCAGGTCCTGGAATTGACAGCGCCGCTCGTGGCGATGGGCAGCGCCTGGCTCGGCTCTTTTGCCTGGCTGAGTTCCACGGAAGGGCGCGAAAAACGAAAAATTCGCCGCATGCTCGGGCAGTATGTCTCCCCCGTGGTCCTGAGCACGGTGATTGAGAACTCCCGCTCCGACCTGCTTCAGGCCGAGGTCGGCAGTCGTGAAAACCTGACTATTCTTTTTTCGGACATCAGAGGGTTTACCAGCCTCTCGGAGAATCTGCCCGCCGAAAAGGTGGTCGAAATACTTAACGGTTATTTCAAAGGGATGGTTGAAATCATCTTTCGCCAGCAGGGGACCCTGGATAAGTTCATTGGCGATGCGATCATGGCCTTCTGGGGCGCGCCGCTGAAGTCGCCCGATCACCCGCTCAAGGCGGTTGTCGCGGCGGTCGGGATGATGCGCTGGTTGGAAGATTACAACGCCGAGCTGAAAAATAACGGCCTGCAACCTCTCGCTATCGGGATCGGCATGCACACCGGTGAGGTGATTCTGGGTAATATCGGATCCGAACAGAAGCTCGACTACACAATCATCGGTGACAATGTCAATCTCTGTTCGCGCCTCGAAGGGCTGACCAAGGAATATGGGGCGGCAATTATCGTCTCAGAAACGACCTGGCAGGCGATTTCCGGTTTGGTGACCGGTCGCATTCTTGATGTGGTTCGGGTCAAGGGGAAGAAACGGCCGATAATGATTCATCAGGTTTTCGGTCTGGTCAGCGATCCCGAACCACAAAGGGGACGTTTTGCCGAACTTGCCCGGCGCAGCGAAGCCGGATTTAATCACTACCTGGCCCGGCAGTGGCCGGAGGCAGCCGCCCAGTTCCGGAACATCACAGAAGAGTTCCCCGAAGATCGGCATGCCCGGATCTTTCTGGAACGGATCGCCCGTTATCAACAGACGGCACCGGAAGCAGACTGGGACGGCGCCTGGACCATGCAGTCCAAATGAACAGCGGCCGTGATTTTTCTGGCCGGTGGGGGAGATTCCCAGGCAACGCAAGTGGAAAGGAGGCGAGCAATGGAAAAGGTGAGGTGGGACAGGGGGTGCTGGGGCCCGTCACTGGGCTGGCCAGGGACAATCCCTGTACTGGTTGTGCTGTTCATGGCTCTTTTGCTTCCCGTTGAGGCCAGCTCCGCAGATCAGGTCTTTGTTCAGAGTGTCAAGGCCGCACTCCTGGGGCAACCACAACTGGGTGCGGTCAGGGTGGCCGAAGTCGAGCAGGGGGCTGCACTCCCCGTGGTGAAGCAACAGGGTGCCTGGTACCAGGTCCGCTACCAGGACCAACAAGCGTGGATCTCCCGCTTGCTGGTTGCCGATCAGCCTCCGGGCGGAAAAGTATCGCTGCTGGTTTCGGATGAGGCGGATCTGGCCAGCGGCGCCCGGCGCCGGGCCTCTTCCTTTACCACTGCGGCGGCCGCCCGGGGATTGTCGGAGGATCGCAAACGATTGGACGGTGGTTTTTGGACCGCGGATATGTCCCAAGTGGAGAAGGTCGAGAAACTTAAGGTGACCCAATCCGAGGTTCTGGAGTTTCTCAAAGGAGTCGAGCAATGAACGGCGGGTCGAACTATTGTCGAACCCTGTGGGCCCTGATCTTTTGCGGGCTGGCGCTCCCTCTGCTGTGGTTCCTGCCGGCGGAAGCGGCAAATCAGGAGTACCGATTGCGTGTCTCCCAGCAGCAGGAGGCGTTCCAGGACCTGGACGACGTGCGGGCGGAAATTGCCTTTGGTCGCGAGGTGGCAGCCCATCTGCTGGGGCAGTACGGTCTTTACGACGACGAGGAAATGACCCGCTACGTCACCCTGGTCGGGCAGGGGCTGATTCTCTACTGCGGGCGCCCAGACCTGGAATACCATTTTGCCATATTGGATCGGGATGAACCCAATGCCTTTGCCGCCCCTGGAGGCTATGTCTTCGTCACCCGGGGCGCGCTGGCGGTGATGACGGACGAGAGCGAATTGGCCGCGGTACTGGGGCATGAAATAGGGCACATCAACGAGAAGCATATCGTCCATGAACTCAAGATTCGCGGGCGTGAAGAACAGGGCGGCGCCCTTCTTTCCAGTCTGATTGGCGGTACGACCGATCCGATGCGCGTCGCGTTTTCCCAGATGGTCGATATCGCCACCGATATCCTGCTCAAGCGTGGTTACAAACAGGAGGATGAGGAGACGGCCGATCGTCTGGGAGTAACGATTCCGGCGATGACCGGCTATGATCCGACCGCGATGATTCGATTTTTGAACACCCTCTCCGCGCGCGCTGATTCAACGACGGCTCCCGTCCTCGGGACCCACCGGGCCAATGCCGTGCGGATCAGTGAATTGAAGGAATTTCTGCACGACAACGACCTGGTTGAGAAATCGTCCAACACTCTCCAAGAAAGGTTTGCCGCCCATGTCCGATTCTGATTCCAACGTCAAGGTGTGGTTGGGAGGGATGGTTCTGCTATTCGCCCTTTGTGCCGGCGCTGTCCCGGTCTCTGCCGACCAGTTTCATTATAAAAACAACCTTATTGGCGAACGGGCCAGCGGCTTGGCCGGTGCCTACACGGCGGTATCGGACTCTCCGGCCGGATGTTTCTACAATCCGGCGGGCATGGTCTATATCCCCGGAAACAGCCTCTCCGCCAGTGTCAATGCCTACAACTATTCCAGCAAGGTCTACAAAAACACCCTGACCCGGGCTGATGGTACCGGTGTCGATTATGAACAGAAGTCTTCGGTCCTTCTGCCCAACTATTTCGGCTTTGTCAGCAATCTCGGCCGCGTGAAAATGGGACTTTCCTATGCGGTTCCCGATGCCAGCCAAAGTAACCAGAAGCAGGTCTTTTCCAATCTGGTATCCACAATCGGCACCCAGATTGACCGCTATACCATCAATATCAACGATGTCGACAACACCTACCAGTTCGGCCCCAGTCTGGCGTTTGCCCTGGGCGACAAATGGGCAATCGGTACCACGGTTTACGCGCATTACCGTAATGCAACCGTCATTCGCAACCAGCTGGTTGAACTGGCGAATCAGGAATTCGAATGGACCAATCAGTACCAGGATCGTACCGATTGGGGTGTGCAGCCAAAGCTCGGATTGATGGGCGAATTGACGGATAAACTGACCCTCGGGCTGACCGTGTCGCGGCTCTGGATCACTTCGACCGATTACCGTGAGCAAACCACCTATCGCGGGATTTCGAGCAGTGGTTACAGCGATCCGAACCTGGTCGATTTCACTATCGTGAATTCTGAGAACAAGCCGACCTATCCCTGGGTGACGACAGTCGGCCTGGCCTGGTTCCCCTCGCCGCGGTTGCTGTTATCCTGTGACGCCAGCTATTACTCTGAAGTCAGCGGCGCCTCAGCCAAGGAGGCAACATTCAATCTTGCTGCGGGAGCGGAATATTATTTCACCGACAGGCTGGCCCTGCGTGGTGGACTCTTTACCGATCGGAGCAATACCCCTGATTTTCAGCCCGGGCTGGTCAACCAAGCCGAGCACGTCGATCTTTATGGCGGGACTTTAAGCATGACGCGCTTTACCAAGGCGAGCGCAACGACCCTCGGAGTTGGTTACGCGACCGGGTCCGGCGATGCTCAGATGGGGGCCAATAGCACCAGGAGCCAAACAGTCGAAGTTGACAATCTTAGCGTTTATCTCTCGGCCTCTTACAGCTTTTAGCGTGAGAATTGCGCTGACCGATGGGTCGTATCAGCTTGGTCGAATTTTGGAACCGGCCACATAGGGTGGCTGGAATGGTTTTTAATTTGGAATGGGAGGATATGATGAAACGATTGGGAAGATTTCTTTCTTTGGCCCTGTTCGTAACATTGCTAGTCGCGGGATGCGGTGGTGGTGGGGATTCGGGTGTGACTGCTCCGCCGCCAACGGAAAACCCAGTCAAAGCTTCGATTACGGCCCCCGCAACTATTGCACTAAATCAGGATGTTGTCATTAGCGGCGAAGGGTCGGTTTCTCCCAATGCGACGGCGCTGACCTATCAATGGTCGGTGGTTCAGGGGCCCACCTCCGATTCGGCAGTTCTGACTTCGCCGCAGGGCAAGACTGCTCGTTTGAAGGCTGTATCGGAGGGCTCCTATAAGGTCCGCTTGACCGTGTCCGACGGGGTGACCACCGATATGGCCGAGAAAACCATGGTGGCCGACCTTGATGGAGATGGCTTGCTCGGTTCAGCTGACAGCGACAGCGACGGTGATGGAGTTCTCAATACGGCCGACGCTTTTCCGGACAACAAGGTCGAGTGGATCGATTCAGATGGGGACGGCATTGGTAACTATGCTGACTCTGACGAAGATAATGACGGTGTTGACGATGCGCTCGATGCCTATCCCTTTGATGCGCTACAATCGGTTCTGGCGGTATTTTCGGAGACCGAATTCAACGGCAACATTAACGACGCCGATGTTCTGAGTGGAACCTATCCTGCTTTGATTCATGGGACTCTAGAGCCCGGTTCTACCTATACTGTCGATGATGACTACTTCCGGTTTGCTGCGACGGGCGGAGACATTGTAACCGTTGCCCTCAGCATGACCGGGAACGTTTTCGAGCCGGTTCTGGCTGTTCTGGATACCAATGGATTGCCTCTGCCATCGATTGAAGGCCAGGTCGGATCTTTGGTTGGTGATGTTGTTGTGGGTTTGCGCATTCCTGTGGATGGCAACTACACGGTAGTGGTTAGTGATAAACAGAGCAAGGCCAATCCTGCTTTTGGTTACGAGTTGCGATTGATTAAAGATTCCGATATGGACGGCTTGCCGGATGACCTGGAATTGGCCATGGGCATGCTTCCCGACGAGCCCGATGCGGATGGCGATGCGATCGGTGACGGCGAAGAGTTTTTTGCAGAGAAAGGCAGCTTTGACATTGACGGCGATGGTATCCCCGCTTGGTGGGATAACGATTCGGACATGGATGGGATTACAGACAAACTCGAAGGGCAGGGCGATGCCGACGGCGATGGCATTCCTAGCTTTCTTGACAATGATTCGGACGCAAACGGTATTCCCGATGCCAGCGAAGTAGGGATTAATCCCAATTTCCCCCTCGACTCAGATGGCGATGGAATCCCCGACTTTCTCGACAGTGACGACGATAACGATGGCCTCATCGATTCTCTCGATCCTGACCGGAATGCCGTAGCGACCCTCTCTGGACTGCTTGACCCGCAGCAAAGGGTGTTGCTGTCGGACGTTGTTGCGACCGTCGTTGATCCGAGCAGTAACCAGAGTTACCAGATTAGGGAAATTGCCCGGGCAGGGGATTTGATCACCTTGAACGGAGAAGGGTTTTCGCCTTCCGCAGCGGTTTTATTGCAGACCCTGTCGGCTACGGAGAATATCACTCCGATCACAGTTTCTGACAGTCAGCTAACCTTTGCCCTGCCCGCTTCGATCCAGCAGGGACGGGTCAGTATTGCGGTAGGATCGGGTTCCAAGGTTTCGAATGCCCTTGACCTGATCGTGGTAAGTGCCACCCATCCGGTTTTGTACCCCGTAACCGGTGGAAGCGTAATGCCCGGAGATTCTTTGGTTTTAAGTGGTCAAAACCTTTCGGCCAACACGGTCAATGTGGTATTCGGGACGGTTGCTGCAGGGGTGAATAGCTGGGAGATCAGCAATACTGCGCTGACAGTGACGGTTCCAACCAGCGCGGAAAGCGGAGATTTGCGGGTTGTGGCGCTTGGTACTTCAAACCCGGTAAATCTGAAAGTGACACGATCGATCAGTGGAGTCATTGAACTTCCTGCCGGATCGACCCTCGTTCCGAGTGCACTTTTGGCTGAGTTCGGGACAGACAAGGTGGCAATCGATGCCACTGGCGCCTTCCTGCTGCCGGTTCTCAACCAGGGGACCTCTTCTGTCACAGTATTCGCTCCAGCCGATGCTACCCATAAACCGGCCGTCTTCCTCTCAGCAACGGTTCTCGCCGGGCAGTCCAGTGTTACGATGAACCCGCAATCGACTGCCACTGATATTGTTTTTGGTGCCATGGGCCTGGAATCGTCCATTGAACGGGCCGACCATGCCGCAGCGCTTGCAATCGTCGCAAGTTCCGTAACTGACTTCACCACTTACCTTGATCAGAACTTGGGAAGTAACAGTTATTTTCTGGAAGATTATCTTGCGCCAGGATTGCAGGCTCAGATTATAAGCGCTGTTGGTGCAGCCGGAGCGGCGATCGATCAGGCGATAGCCAACGGAACCATTCACCTGGCCCCCAAAGTAACTGCGGCGCTGGCTCGTGCAGCTGCCGTAAGTACCGGAAATCCAGACATCCAGCCGGCCTATTCACAAGAAGATTTTGTCGTTAGTTTTGTTAATGCAGGGACTTTGGGCACTGGCGCCATCAACGGTAAGATCAATGTCGAAAATGACACTATGCTTTTTGCGGATGTCGAAGCCCGGGACGCCTTTAACTCCAAGGTGCTTCCAGGTAATACGTTTGTCGATCGTTTCTTCTCCTCTGATCTGCTCGGTCCGCAAAATGGTCTCTGGGGGGGGTATTGGGGTAGCGACAAGGAGATGGACCTGAAGTATCGCAGTGCCGTTTTGACCGTCCGGACGCCCGGGCTCCGAATGGAATCCTGGGACGACTACTACAATTCGCCCTCCTTCAAATTGGCCCTACGCACCTTTTTGAGTCAGGCGGTTGTACCGGTCGTCAACACGGTTGTCGGGATCAAGGCCAGCGATACAAAAACCGAGATTATTTTGAAGGTCCTTTTCGATTTTGGAGTTTTCGATGGAATCGAGCAAGTCTGGACCAACGGTGACTTTGTGGGCGGGGTCGGGCAGATTGTTAAAAAGACCCTGAACACCCAGGTCCTCGAAAATCTGGTTAAGGCTGTGGCCGAAGCCTACCTGGGAACGATCGACCCGCAGGACGTGGTCAAACTGGCTGCCAAACTCGGGCTCAAACTGACTCCCTGGGGTTCCGCCGAAACGGTGGTATCGGTGGGTGGAACGGCCATCGACCTGGGGGCTCTGGCCATCGACATGACGACCACTCACAGCAAAATCGAATTCAAGGTGCTCTTCCCGGTGGCCATCGAAACCATATCACCGACTGCGATCCAGAGAGACGATACCAATAAACAGGTCAAATTGCAGGGCCCGGGCATTGGCCCGGCTACATTCAAGGGGACCCGCTATACCCCCACCGTTGTGTTCAAAGATTCCAAGGGAAATGAGTATGAGGAGACCAACCCGATTCCTTCCACCTTCCTGATCCCGGTCGGCGCTGCAGCGCCCAATGATGAGCTGACCTGCACACTGCCGGCGACTTGGCTGAAAGATGCGGTAGGCCCAATTACCGTGACCCTTCACCATCACCATATCGACTATACCCTGATTAATGAGATATATCCGGTGACACTCGACGCACCAAATCCCATTGAACTGGTCGATAACCTGACTCTCTCCGCAATCGCTCCCGACAAAGGTGGCTGGGGCGACAAGGTCGAGCTGACGGGTGCCGGATTTTCAGACAATCTCGCGGGAAACACCGTCTATTTTACCGGCCCTTCAGGCAGCCAGATTTCAGCAGGAATTACAGCGGCCTCTTCTACCTCGCTTTCTGCGATAGTTCCGAAAGGAGCCGAAACGGGGCCGGTTTGGGTTGAGGTAAAGGGTGAACAAAGTAATTCGATTGGGTTCACCGTCGAACAAAGTCTTCACAATTTTACCATCGGGGATAATGGGGCGGCCACCGATGACACCTTCGCTCTGTATATTGATGGTGAATTGATAATTTCCATGGGTACTCCGGCGATAAGCGTCTCTGCCGATGTTCCTCTGACCAATGGGATCCACTCGGTTACCATGCGCGGGATTACCGCCCCGGATTCCATCGGCACCTATTACATTTCTTTCCCGAGCACCGTCACAGTTTTGAGTGGTGATGCCCAGACCGGGACTGATATGACTGCCGGAGTTACAAAGACCTGGACGATCGAAACCAGTGCTGGACAAGCGCAGGCTGCTGCCAACAGGGCCGTGACTCCGACGATTCGCTGGAAGGAATAACGAACTTATCCCGACAAGGTAGTATTGAGACAGTCGCGTTGTTATGGAGGTCATTTTGCCGATAATCAAGGAACGCCGGATCTTTTACTGGGGACTCGGTTATGCGGTATTTGTGTTGATCGGTTTTTTGGCCCGCGAAAATATGGGGACTTCAGGCCGAGGTCCTGGCATCCAATTCTGGTCGCCGTTGGCTTGGGCCGGGATTGGCATGCCAGGGCTCCTCCTTATGATTGCAGGAATCTGGCCGGACTCAGCGCTAGGGAGGCCAGGAAAGCTGCTTTTTGATTTGTATGCGTGGGTGTACCGCAAGAAAAAGTAAGTTTTTTTAATCGATAATGTGAAAGTTTGCTTCTCTGCCTCCCGCAGCTTCTAGTTCAGGGGCGGCCGGAGGAAGGTCATTCCCCTTGCCCTGAGGAAATGGACGTGATATTGTCCCCGAAAATTCCGGGAAATACGGACTAACCCCTTGTGAATGAAGGAGAATGTTGATGCCAAGCGGGAGAATGAGTTGGAACTGGGTGCTGCTGTTGGCTGTCGCGTTGGTGATGAGCGGCTGTTGCGGGATGCACTGCAAGCAGAAGGCGAGGGTGCAATGTGACAAGTGCGGAATGCGTGGTGCCGCCATGGCAGCCCCCATGACGGCCGACCAGGCGGCGGAGCGTCATGACCTCCTTTACGTCTGCAACTGCGGTCCCGAGTGCAAGTGCAATACCGTCAGTACCAAGCCCGGGAAATGTGCCTGTGGCCAGCCGCTGGTGCCCTACCACGTGGTAAAGGTCGAAGGGGACGAGGCGCTCCTCTGCACCTGCGGCGCCGACTGCAAATGTGCCATCGACCCGGCCGACAATACCAAGTGTGGTTGCGGCAAGGAGGTCAAACGTGTCAGCCTGAAGGGGACCGGCATCTTCTTCTGCAACTGTGGCGGGTCCTGTTTCTGCAACACCGTCGCCGATCAACCGGGGCAGTGCAAGTGCGGCATGCCGCTGAAGAAGGCCGACTGACCCTGGCAAAAAGGGCAATCGTATAATGAGCAAAGGGAGAGGCAGCGCCTCTCCCTTTGCCGTTCAGTGCCCCTCTGCGGCGACTGGCGGGGCGACGAAAGCCTTGTTCCCCGGAACCGCCCGGTGTAAAGTAGCAGCTCGGAAAATTCCCCGCAGCGAGGTCTGTTCATGTCCGACAGCACTCCCTTCGGCCGGGTGCGTACCCTGCTGGAGATGATCAAGTTTTCCCACACCGTCTTCGCCTTCCCCTTTGCGTTGATGGGGGCGACCCTGGCGGCGCTGAAGACGGGTGCGCCGCCGACGGCCGGGCAAATCCTCTGGATCTGCCTGGCGATGGTCGGCGCCCGTTCCGGGGCGATGGGGCTCAACCGCATTATCGACGCCAAGATCGACGCCGAGAATCCCCGCACCGCCGGCCGCCATATCCCGGCCGGCATGGTCTCGACCCGCGAGGCCTGGCTCTTTGTCCTCGCCTCCTTTGCGCTGCTGCTGGTCGCCGCCTGGATGCTCAACCCCCTGTGCTTCTACCTCAGCCCGGTGGCGCTCTTCTTCCTTGCCCTCTACTCCTTTTGCAAGCGCTTCACGGCGCTGGCCCACGTCGTCCTCGGCATCTGCCTCGGCGCCGCTCCGGTCGGCGCCTGGATCGCCCTGCGCGGTGACGTCTCCTGGCAGGTGGTGGCGCTGGGGCTGGCGGTCCTCTTCTGGGTGGCCGGCTTCGATGTCTTCTACGCTCTGCAGGATCTCGATTTCGACCGCGACAAGGGGCTCCACTCGATTCCGGTCAAGCTCGGCGTGACGCGCTCTCTGTGGCTGGTGCGCGCCTTTCATGCAATGATGGTCTTCCTGCTGTTGCTGCTGCTGATCGGGACCGGCCTCGGCTGGATCTACCTGCTCGGCGTGGCGGTGGTGGCGGGGCTGCTGATCTATGAACACCGGCTGGTCAGGCCCGACGACCTTTCCAAGCTCGACGCGGCCTTTTTCAACATGAACGGTTATGTGAGCGTGGCGATCTTCCTCTTTACCCTGGTCGATGCTTTAACCTAACGCGGGATTGCGAAGGGAGGCGACGATGAAACGGATCGTAGTGGCGATCACCGGCGCGTCCGGTTCGATCTACGGCCTGCGCCTGGTCGAGGAGCTGCTGAAGCAGGAGTGCCGGGTGACCCTGCTCTTCTCCAAGGCGGGGCTCGAGGTCATGCGCTACGAGACCGGCCTCGGCTGGGAAGGGACGACCGGCCAGCGGCTGCAGCTGATGCGGGACTACTTCGGCGGCGACCGCCACCTCGAGCACTTCGGCTGCGATGACCTCTTCGCCGCCATCGCCAGCGGTTCCTCCGCCCCCGACGCGGTGGTCATCGCCCCCTGTTCGATGGGGACGGCGGGGCGCCTCGCCGCCGGGCTCTCGGGCAACCTGATCGAGCGGGTTGCCGATGTCGCCCTCAAGGAGCGTCGCGACCTGGTCCTGGTCCCCCGCGAGACGCCGCTCAATGCCATCCATCTCGAGAACCTGCTCAAGCTCTCCCGGGCCGGGGCGCAGATCCTGCCGGCGATGCCGGCCTTCTACCACAAGCCGCAGAGCCTGGCCGAGGCGGTCGACTTCGTGGTCGGCAAGATTCTCGACAGCCTCGGCGTCGCGCATGCGCTTTTCACCCGCTGGGGGGAGGAATAAAGCTGACGGAGAAATGCGGCTCTCCCCCGTTCGCTGACGCTCACTAGAGAACGCAAAGAGCACAGAGGTGCCCATTCCTTTTTAATCTCAGGTGGGTCGAATTCCCCGAAGCTTGCTTCGATGAAAGCGATCAATCTAAACTTTTGATACCCCGTAGCTTGCTGCGGGGAGATTCATTTCTTCGTGTCCTCTGTGATCTCTGTGCGAGACGATTTACGTTTTTTGAGGTAAAGCACCGATGGCAAATATTTTCGAAACTCTCCACCAGAAGCTCGCCGCCGGCCTGCGCATCACCGATGCCGAGGCGCTGGCGCTCTTCGAGTCGACCGACCTGCTCGCCATCGGTGACCTGGCCGCCTACGCCAATCAGCTGCAGAACGGCGAGAAGGTCTACTTTAACGTCAACCGCCACATCAACTACACCAACCTCTGCGTCAACCGCTGTACCTTCTGCGCCTTCTCCAAGGGGGTGGAGGACGAGGGGTGCTACACCCTGGCCCTCAACGACATCCTGGAAAAATGCGCCGAGGCAGCGGCGGCCGGGGCGACCGAGATTCACATGGTCGGCGGGCTCCATCCCGATCTCCCCTTCGACTTCTACCTCGAGATGCTGGCGGCGATCCGCGCCGACCAGCCGCAGCTCCACGTCAAGGCCTTCACCGCAGTGGAGATCGACTACTTCGCCGCCCTCACCGGGCAGCGGGTCGAGGCCGTGATCGCCGAGTTGATGCAGGCCGGACTCGGTTCCATGCCCGGCGGCGGCGCCGAGATCTTCGCCCCGGCGGTGCGCCAGCAGATCTGTCCGGAGAAGATCAGCGGCGCGCGCTGGCTCGAGGTGGTCGAGGCGGTTCATCGGCAGGGGCTGAAGACCAACGCCACCATGCTCTTCGGCCATGTCGAGGGGCACCAGGATCGGGTCGATCATCTGAGCAAGCTGCGCGAGCTGCAGGACCGCACTGGCGGCTTCCAGGCCTTTATCCCGCTCGCCTTCCAGCCCGACAACACCCGGGTGCCGGGGGCGAAGGGGGTCGGCGGGGTCGATGCCCTGAAGACGCTGGCGATCAGCCGCATCTACCTCGACAACTTCCGCCACATCAAGGCCTACTGGGTGATGCTGGGGCTGAAGATCGCCCAGGTGGCGCTTGCTTTTGGCGTCAACGACCTCGACGGCACCGTGGTCGAAGAGAAGATCGGCCATGACGCCGGCGCCGAGGCGCCGCAGGCGCTGGCCAAGGAGCAGCTTTGCGACCTGATCCGCAAGGCCGGGAAGGTGCCGGTGGAGCGCGATACGCTGTATCATGAGTTGAAGGTGTACTGACATGGCTTCAATCGATAAATTCCCGGGGATGACCCTTTATCCGCTGATTTTTCCCGATGCCGAAGAGGCGGTGGTCGGCGTCATCCTGCCTCGCAAGGTCGGCAAGGCCAAGGCCGGTGAGTACAGTTTTGTCGAGGCCTATTGCACCGATCCGGGGTGCGACTGCCGGCGCACCGTACTCTACGTCGTCGACGGCAAGGGGAAGCAGGCGGCAGTGATCGAGTTCGGCTTCGATGCCGACGAACCGCTCGCCGGTCCCTACCTGAACGAATATGCCCGGCAGCCGGCGGCAGCCGCAGACCTGCTCCGGGTTTTTGTCGATCTGATCAACGAATCTCCTGACTGGCTCAAGGGGATGTACCGCCACTACAAGGAAGTGCGCAAAAAAGTGGACGGACATGCTTACCGGGGGAAACCCTTCCCCAAACCGGGCTCGGTGGTGCGAACCATCAAGCCGCCGCCGGAAGAGGATCCGTTAGAGGCCTTCGAGAGTCTGCTCAAGGCGGCGGTGCGCACGCCGCCAGCGGGCGGGCGCAAGAAAAAAGCTGCAGTCACGGCCCAAGGGAGCCTGTTCCCCGACACGGGGCCGGTTGCCGGGGGCACCACCGGTTGGGTCGAGCGCTGCCGGCGGGAGGCGGGTGCGCCCTTTGAAACCACCAACCTGAGGCAGACCGAGCTGCGCGGTTATTTGTATGCGAACCCCCGGGCCGCGGACGAACTGGCCGGCCTGCTGGTCGGGTATGACCGCGCCGGTGACGAAACGCATCTCGATGCGGGTCTGGGGCTGCTGCGCGACGCCCTGGAGATCCTGCGGGTCGATCTGGAACGGCGCCGTCCCGAGGCGGCGCGGCACATGGAAAAGTGGCAGGAGGCCCTGGCCCGGCATGTCTTTGCCGAAGGGGTTGCGCCCCAACTCGGCGCCATGGTGACCCAGATTCTGCTCGATGCCCGCGTCGAGATTCTTCCACTCCTGCACGAGGCCAACCGCCGGCGCATGCTGGCCGGGCTCGATGCCGATGCCGATTTCGTCGCCGACCCCGAACAGGTGCTGCGCGAACTGCTGGAGGCGCTGGAACAGGACGGCGCCGGCACCCCCCACGAATTCTTTGAAGCGGTCCTGCAAATGATGTCGGTGGGAGATTTCGAGGTCCAGGTCAATCTCTGCCGGTTGATGTTGGGGGCTGAGCATTCGACGATTCGCGAGGCGGCGGTGCTGATGCTCTTTCATCCGCAGGCCGAGGTGCGCTCCGGAGTGGCGCAGGTGCTGGCCGAGGTCGAAGGGAATCGGTTGACCCCGGCGAGCCTGCGGCGGCTGATCGTCGCCCGCAACTGGTTCCCCGAGGCGCAGCGCAGCCTGATCGATCAGGCGGTGACCAACGCCCGTAAGGCGCGGATCGAATGTGCGCCCCTGCCCAAACGGGTAGCGGCGACGGTCTACGGCAGCGCCGTCGACGGCGCGATGGCCCAGACCTTTCAGGTGCTGGTGCCTGTGGGGACGGGATTCCTCTGCTACTCGGTCATGCCCAAAAAGGGGGCCGGCATCGCCGACGCTTTTCTGGTTCCCCTGGCGGGCAAACGCGAGCGCAACGAGCTGCTCGCCATGCTGCGTCACGAGACCGGCGCGGTCGAAGTCTCGGCCGACTACCTGAACCGGCGCATCAGCCAGGCCCTGGCCGACGGCGCGGCGCAGGACAAGGTCCCCTGCCACTGGCTGGTGGCCATCGCCGAACGCCTCGGCTGCGATCAGTGGAAAGCCGCACCTTTCAAGGCCCGTGCCGAGCTCGCCGCCCTGCGTGCCGAGCTCGAACGCCGGGGTGAGCGTTTTGTGACCACGCGCTACCGGGAAAAGGCTCTTGAGGATGCCGCGGCCTGGGCCGAAGAGCAACCCTTTGCCTACTCCTGGTTCGAGGACGATGTCGAGGTCGACCGGGTGGTGGAAAAGGCTCTCGGCAAGCGCCGCCGCCTCGACGTGGACAAATGCATCGATGCGATTCTGAAGAAGATCCTCCAGCCGCGCCGGAGCCAGTGGGTCGAACGCCTGGTGCTGGCCGCCCTCTGGCTCAAGGCGGCGAAAAAGCCGCCGGTCCCCTGGGAACAGATGGCGCATGTGGCCGCGGCGGTGGCCGACGAGACTCTGCCGCTGGAAGAGATTCCGTTGATGGTGATGATCGCCGGACACAGTTTCGGCGCCTGGATGGGACGGCAGGAAGAAGGGGGATAGGCGATGCCCAGTTGGCGTTGGCCACCTTTGAAGAGCGGTGGACCGGCGATTACCTCTTCGAGAACGAGTGGCAGAGCTTCCGCACCAAGAAGGACCGCTCGCTGGAGCTGGTCAGCGTCGCCCACGAATGCCCGCCGGGGAGGCGGAAGATCGCGGTGAAGGTGGTCGATATCTTCGGCAACGACACCATGACGATTGTCGAGGTGCGGTATGACCTTGGTTCATCTTCAAATAAAGGAGGGGGCTCCGATGAGTAAAAACAGAAAGATTGAGGTGCTGGAAAAAGAGGTCGGCATACGGACGATCAATCAGGAGGACTACATCTGTCTGACGGACATCGGTCGCTACAAAGACAGCGAACGAACGGACGACCTGATTCGAAACTGGGTTCGCAACCGCAACACCATCGAATTTCTCGGCATCTGGGAACAGCTGAATAACCCGGCGTTTAATTCCGTCGAATTCGACGGGTTTAGAAAACAGGCCGGGCTGAACAGTTTTACCCTGACGCCAAAGCAATGGATCGAGAAGACCGGAGCCATCGGCCTCGTTTCCAGAGCGGGACGCTATGGCGGGACCTACGCGCACAAGGATATTGCCTTCGAGTTCGCCTCCTGGATTTCGGTCGAGTTCAAACTCTACCTGATCAAGGAGTTCCAGCGGCTCAAGGAATCCGAGCAGGCGCAGCTGGGTTGGGATATCAAGCGCAATCTGACGAAGATCAACTATCGCATCCATACCGATGCCGTGAAGGAAAATCTGATCCCACCGACCCTGACGGCAAAAGAAACCAGCCTGATTTACGCCCATGAGGCCGACGTGCTGAACATGGCGCTGTTCGGTATGACCGCCAAACAATGGCGTGAAACGAATCCGGGGGAAAAGGGGAATATCCGCGACGAAGCGAATGTCGCCCAGCTTATCTGTCTTTCCAACCTCGAAAACCTGAATGCTCTTTTCATCAGCGACGGCTTGCCGCAAGCGAAACGGCTGCAGAAGCTCAACAGAATCGCCATAAACCAGATGAGGCTGTTGACGGAAGACCTGGGAGTGAAAAAACTGGAGGAGAAGCAATAAGTACGGCCCAGGAACTTCGGCCAGCTACTTGAAGGCTTCAAGGCATATCTGTGATACCCATGGAAGCGATCCAAAAAAACATTGAAACCGGCGCAGGCATCGACCGCGATCAGGCGCTCTGGCTGCTGACTGCGGCCGACCTCCTCGCTGTCGGCAAGCTGGCCGATGTGATTCGGCGACGGAAGCACCCGCAGGGACGGGTGACCTTCGTGGTTGATCGCAACGTCAACTACACCAACGTCTGCCAGTCGCAGTGCAGGTTCTGCGCTTTCTATCGCGATGCCGATGCCAGCGACGCCTACCTCCTCGACTTCGAGGCGATCTTCGACAAGATCGCCGAGCTGGTGGCGCACGGCGGAACCCAGCTGCTGATGCAGGGAGGGCTGCACCCGGAATTGAAAGTCGACTGGTTCGAGGCGCTCTTCCGCCAGATCAAGGAGCGCTTCCCGCAGGTGCAGGTTCACTCCCTGTCGCCGGCCGAGGTGATCCACACCGCGCAGCTCTCCGGGATTTCGATGCCCGAGTGCCTGCGGCGCCTGCAGGCGGCCGGCCTCGACTCGGTCCCCGGTGGCGGCGCCGAGGTGCTGGTCGATGAAGTCCGCCAGGAGATCTCCCCCAACAAGATCGGCTGGCGCGACTGGGCGGCGGTGATGGAGGAGGCGCATTTGCTGGGGATGAGAACCACTGCGACCATGATGTTCGGCAGCAGGGAGCGCCCCGCGGACATCGTCGAGCACCTCTTCCGGGTACGGGAGATCCAGGCAAAGTCGGGCGGCTTTACCGCCTTCATCCCCTGGACCTACCAACCCGGCGGCACCGAGCTCGGCGGCGCCACCGCGAGCGGGGTCGAGTACCTGAAAGTGCTGGCGCTGTCGCGCATCGTTCTCGACAACATCGACAACATCCAGGCGAGCTGGGTGACGCAGGGGGCGATGATGGCCCAGGTCTCCCTCTTTTTCGGCGCCAACGACCTCGGCGGCACGATGCTGGAGGAGAACGTCGTCGCCGCCGCCGGCTGCTCCTTCCGCCTGTCGCAGGATGAGATCATCGAGTTGGCGCGCGGGGCCGGGTTTGTGCCGGCGAAGCGCAATACCAAGTACGAGATTCTGGAAACTTACTAGCCACAGAGACACAGAGGCCCAGAGAAAATCTTTTGAAAGCAGGTTAGCCTCCGCGTCTCTGTGCCTCCGTGGCAAGATTGAGGATTTTATGATCCCCCTGCGCAAGAACATTTCCGAGATGGCCGGCTACGTCCCCGGCTTCCAGCCCGCCGACGAAGCGGCCTGGATCAAGCTCAACACCAACGAGAACCCCTATCCACCTTCGCCCAAAGTGGCGGCGGCGATCCTCGCCGAGGTCGGCGGCGACGGCGCCAGCCTGCGCAAGTATCCGGATGCGGCGAGCAAAGAGCTGCGCCAGGTAGCGGCCGAGCTCTACGGCTTCGACCCGTCCTGGGTGATCAGCGCCAACGGCTCCGACGAACTGCTCAACAACCTGATCCGCGCCTTCGCCGGGGAAGGGGAGGAGATCGCTTACGTCCACCCCTCCTACTCCTACTACGCGACCCTCGCTGAGATCCAGGGAGCGAAGATCCGCACCTTCGGGCTGACGGCCGACTTCAAGCTGGCCGACTTCCCGGCCAGCTACGACGGCAAGCTCTTTTTCCTCACCAGCCCCAACGCGCCGCTCGGGTTTGCCTTTCCCCTCGCCTATATCGAGGAGATCGCCCAGCGCTGCGCCGGGATGCTGGTGGTCGACGAGGCCTATGTCGACTTCGCCGACGCGACGGCGCTGGAGCTGGTGCGCAAGTACGACAACGTCGTCGTCACCCGCACCTTCTCCAAGAGCTACCAGCTCGCCGGCATGCGCCTTGGCCTCGCCCTCGCCCGCTCCGAGGTAATCGCCGGTCTCGACAAGATCCGCGACCACTACCATCTCGACCGCCTGGCACTGGTGGCGGCGAGCGCGGCGCTGCGCGACCAGGCCTACCTGAAGGAGACGGTGGCCAGAATCCGCGCTACCCGGGCGCGTTTCGTCACCGGCCTCCAGGCGATCGGCTACACCAGCATCGACTCGCAGACCAACTTCGTTTTCGCCTCGCCGCCGGACCGTGACGGCAAGCGGGTTTATGATGCTCTCTACGCCCGCAAGATCCTGGTGCGCTACTTCTCCGACCCGCTGCTTCGCCATGGTCTGCGGATCACCGTCGGCACCGATGCCGAGATTGACGCTCTGCTGGCGGCGCTGCGGGAGATCGGGTAAATCCTAATCGCCACAGAGACACGGAGACCCAGAGGGAACCGAAAATTGAGCCAAGGTTCAAACCGTCTTTTCGATATTGATTTTCTCCGTGTCTCTGTGCCTCTGTGGCTAATGATCTATGCCTGAATTGCCTTTTGCGCAGGTTGCCCCGCTCCTCCTCGCCTGGTACGGCAAGGCCGGCCGCGACCTCCCCTGGCGCAACACACGCGACCCCTACCGGGTCTGGCTTTCGGAGATCATGCTGCAGCAGACCGGAGTGGCGGCGGTCATTCCCTATTTCGAAAAATTCCTGGCGCGCTTCCCCGATCTGGAGGCCCTGGCCACGGCCCCGGTGGAAGAGGTTATCGAACTCTGGGCGGGTTTGGGCTACTACTCCCGCGCCCGCAACCTGCACGCGACAGCGCGCGAGGTGGTCGCTGGCTACGCCGGGAGCTTTCCGCAAACGCTGGAGGCGCTGACGGCGCTCCCCGGTATTGGCCGTTCCACCGCCGGGGCGATCCTCTCCATCGCGTTTGATGTGCCGGCCCCGATCCTCGACGGCAACGTGCGCCGGGTCCTCTGCCGGCTCTTCGCCTGGCAGGAAGACCCGCGCAGCAGCGCCGCCGAAAGGCAGCTCTGGCGCTGGGCCGAAGCCCTGACGCCGCTTGATCGTCCCCACGACTACGCCCAGGCGATCATGGACCTTGGTGCCACCCTCTGTACCCCGACTGCCCCCGCCTGCGAGCGTTGCCCGCTGGAGAACCTCTGCCAGGGGCGGGCGCTGGGGATCGCTGCCGAACTGCCGCGTCGCCAAAACAGGCAGAAGGTGCCGACCCGGATCCAGGTCGCCCTGCTGCTCGATTGCGACGGTTCCTTCCTGGTACGTCGTCGCCCCCTTGCCGGCATGCTGGCCGGGCTCTGGGAGTTCCCCGGGACGGCGGTGGCGGCGGGGGAAACCCCGGAGGTGGCCGCGGGGCGGTTGCTGCGCGAATTGGGCGGGGAGGGGAGACTGCGTTTCGCCGGCGGTATCGAGCATGCCTACAGTCACTTCAGGCTCGACCTGCACCTCTTTCGGGCCGACGCGCCGGCAGCGCTGCAGGTGGCGGAAGCGGCCGAGAGCCGTTGGTTGACCCGGGCCGAGCTCGCCGGCTTTCCCCTGCACGGCGCCCACAAAAAGGCGCTGGTGCTGTTGTAAAACCGAGCAGGGCGTCTCTCACCCGTTCGCTTTGCTCTCTTGAGATCACGGAGGAAACCTCTTCTGTTGGTAACTCCCCTTGGGTCTGTCCACTGTCATTTCCGTTGACACAGTCAGCGCCGCACTTTTCTGGCCCCTTATTTTGAATCCCTCGGTGCTCTCCGTGTTCTCTGTGCGAGACGCCCCTGGTATTCACATCCCCTGGAGTATTCATGCCCGCACCGATCCTGACCGAAAGTTCCGCCGTCGCCGCCTTTGCCGCCGAGCTGGCGCACTTTGATTCTATCGCCGTCGACCTCGAGGCCGACTCGATGCACTGCTACCGGGAGAAGGTCTGCCTGTTGCAGTTCACCACCCCGGAGCGGACCGTGCTGGTCGATCCCCTCGCCGGGGGCGACCTCGCGCCGCTGGGGCCGGTGCTGGCCGACCCCGCCATCCGCAAACTCTTCCACGCCGCCGACTACGATATCCGCTGTCTGCACCGCGATTTCGGCTTCGTCGTCAGTGGTCTCTTCGACACCATGATCGCCTGCCAGTTCCTCGGCGAAGAGAAGGTTGGCCTGGCCGATATTCTCGGCAAGTACTTTGGGGTGGAACTCGACAAACAGTACCAGCGTGCCGACTGGGCGGTGCGCCCCCTTTCGACCGAGATGATCCGTTACGCCGCCGAGGATACCCGGCACCTGCATAAGCTGGCGGCTCTGCTCGAAGAGAAGTTGCGCCAGAAGGGGCGCCTGGAGTGGGTGGCCGAAGAGTTCCGCATCCTCGAGCAGGGGCGTTTTGCCGACAACTCCGGGCCCCTTTACCTACGCTTCAAGGGGGCCGCCGCGTTGCGTCCCCGGCAGCTGGCGGTCCTCGAGGCGCTGCTGCAGTGGCGCGACGCCGAGGCCTGCAAGCGCGACCGGCCCCTCTATAAGGTGGTCGGCAACAAGCCGCTGCTGGCCATCGCCCAGGCGCCGCCGCAGAACCTGCAGGGGCTTGTTGCCGTCGAGGGAATATCGCCGCGCCAGGTCGATCGTTACGGCAAGGCGCTGCTCGGGGCGATCGAGTCCGGGTTGGCGGTTGCGGAGCAGGATCTGCCGAGCATGCCCCGTGGCGAGCGCCGGGTGCGCGACCCCGAAGTGGATGCGCGTCTCGCCGGACTGAAGAAGTGGCGCGAGGCCAAGGCCACGGCGCTGGAGATCGACCCCGGGGTGTTGATCAACAATACCCTCCTTGAGGAGCTGGCGCGGCGCCAGCCCCGGAAGGAGGCCGAGCTGGCAACGATTCCCGGCCTCAAACAGTGGCAGCGGCGCGAACTGGGCGCCGATATTCTCGCCCAGCTGGCGCCCTGAACCCGACATCGAGTTTCCCAAGTATTTGTAATTACAGACATCTGAATCGACATCTGGCGGCACGCCACCAGATGTCCGCTGGCGGCGCGGATCATTCCGACTATCATGGCAACAAACGCACCACTTGCCTTGAAAGGAGGTTCACCATGATCCGCATCCTCATCTCCAGTGCTTCCCTGCTCCTCTGCGTCCTGCTGCTGACCCCGACCCCCGGCCAGGCTGCCGGCCATGCCGGTACCACCTTTACCGTCGCCGTTCATGGTGACTCTGCATACCCGGTCGCCCACCGGGAAGGGGACCGCCGCGAGGTTGCCCGGGATCATTACCGCGACCGGGATGGCTGCCGCCACCAGGAAGAGCGTCATGACCGGCGGCGGGATCACCGGGACTGGCGAAATGATCGTCGCCAGGACGCTCGCCAGGACCGCCACCGCGCTGCCCCGCCCCGTTACGCCTATCGCGAGCAGCGCACCGTGGTGCTGCTGCCGCCCCCCTTCCTGTTGCTCCCTCCCTTCTGGCGTTAGCCGCTACAGCTGCCTTTCCCCGGGGCGGGGCCGGTTGCGACCGGCCCCGCCCCGCCTTTTTCGCCCCACCGCGATTGCAGCGGGGCGCGTTTTGGCCGATACTTAAACCCATGCACCGACTCCTCGCCTTCTCTCCCCACGAACGGGTTCTGGCCGGCCTGCTCAAGGAACGCCTCGAGCAGGAGGGGATTGCCTGTCTGCTGCGCAATGAAGAGCTCTTTGCCGCCATGGGGGAGTTGCCCTTTTTGGAGCTGCGGCCGGAACTCTGGGTGGTCGACGCCGAAGTTCTGCCGCGCGCCCGGCTTCTCATCGAGGCCTGGCTCCATCCGGTCAGGACGGAACGACCCTGGTGCTGTCCCGGTTGCGGCGAGGTGCTGGAAGGGCAGTTCGGGGGGTGCTGGAAGTGCGGCCGGGCCCGGGAAGAGGCGGATGCCGGTACCTGATAAGGAGCTTTCCATGAATAATCGGACCCTGGGGCGCAACCAGTTCGCCAGCGACAATTATGCCGGTATCTGCCCGGAAGCCTGGGCGGCGATGGCGGCGGCCAACAGCGGCTATGCCCCTTCCTACGGCGCCGACCCCTGGACCGAACGGGCCTGTGACCGCTTGCGGGAGTTTTTCGACAGCGACTGCCAGGTCTTCTTCGTCTTCAACGGCACCGCGGCCAACTCCCTCGCCCTCTCCAGCCTCTGCCGCTCCTACCACAGCATTATCTGCCATGAGCTCGCCCACATCGAAACCGATGAGTGCGGCGCGCCGGAGTTCTTCAGCAACGGCAACAAGCTGCTGCTGGTCCCCGGAGCCCACGGCAAGGTCGATCTGGAGGCGGTCGAGCATACCGTGTTGCGACGCAGCGATATTCACTACCCCAAGCCGCAGGTGCTGAGTATCAGCCAGGCGACCGAGCTCGGGACCCTCTACAGCACGGAGGAGCTGACGGCGGTGGGGGAGACCTGCCGCCGGCTCGGCCTGCGGCTGCATATGGATGGCGCCCGCTTCGCCAACGCGTTGGCTGCCACCGGCGCGGCCCCGGCCGACCTCTCCTGGCGGGCGGGGGTCGATGTTCTCTCCTTCGGCGGCGCCAAGTGCGGCATGGCGGTGGGGGAGGCGGTGGTCTTTTTCGACCGGGACCTCGCCGTCGAGTTCGACTACCGCTGCAAGCAGGCCGGGCAGCTCGCCTCGAAGATGCGTTTTCTGGCGGCGCCCTGGATCGGCCTGCTCGAGGAGGGTGCCCTGTTGCGTCATGCCGGCCACGCCAACGCCATGGCGCGGCAACTGGCCGAACGACTGACGGCGATTTCCGGGGTGACGGTGGTGCATCCCTGCCAGGCCAACGCCGTCTTCGTCAGCCTGGACCAGGCGCTGATCGACGGCCTGCGGGAGCGCGGCTGGCAGTTCTACACCTTTATCGGCAGCGGCCAGGCCCGCTTCATGTGCTCCTGGAGTACCTGTGTCGAAGACCTGGATGCTCTCGCCGCCGATCTGCAGGCGTTGGCCGCCGGCTGAGGGGCGGCGCGGCTGGAGGAGGAACAAAGCCGGGGGAGAGCTATAAAGCTCTCCCCCGGCTTTGTTGGCGGCAGGTGGGTTATCCGGCGTCGGTCAGCCGGCCGCGCCCGGCAGCCCCGGTTCGGTGAGCGGCCGCGGATCGAGAAGGCGGGCGAGCTCGTCGGCGTCGAGGTCCCCCGCCGCCAGGACCACTTCCCGGATCGTCTTCTGCTCCTCGCTCGCCTGCTTGGCAAGGGCGGCGGCGCGGTCATAGCCGAGAACCGGGGCGAGGGCGGTCACCATCGCCAGGCTGCGCTCGATAAGCGACTCGCAGCGCTGGCGGTCCGCCTGCAGCCCCTTGACGCAGCGGGCGGCAAAGAGGGTGCTCGCCCGTTCCAGCAGGCTGATCGACTGCAGCAGGTTGTGAGTCATGACCGGCATCATCACGTTGAGCTCGAAGTTGCCCGAGAGACCGGAGAGGCCGATGGCGGCGTCGTTGCCGATGACCTGGGTGCAGACCTGGATAAGGCTCTCGGCCATTACCGGGTTGACCTTGCCGGGCATGATCGAGCTCCCCGGCTGCACCGCCGGCAGCACCAGCTCGCCGAGGCCGCAGCGGGGGCCGCTGGCGAGGAAGCGGATATCGTTGGCGATCTTGAAGAGGGCGGCGGCGGTGCCGCGCAGCGCGCCGCTGGCAGCCACCGCGGCGTCCCGGGCGGCCTGGGCTTCGAAGTGGTTGACCGCTTCGCGAAAGGAGAGGCCGGTAACCTCGGCGAGGCCAGCGATGACGCGGCCGGCAAATTCCGGGTGGGTGTTGATGCCGGTGCCGAGGGCGGTGCCGCCGAGGGGGAGCTCCAAAAGGCCCTCCTGGGCCTCCTCCAGCCGGCGGATGGCGAGGGCGACCTGGCGCGCGTAGCCGGAAAAGATCTGCCCGAGGCGTACCGGGACCGCGTCCTGCAGGTGGGTGCGGCCGATGGTGACGATATCGTCAAAGGCTTCGGCCTTCTCGCCGAGGGCCTCCTGCAGGCTGAAGAGGGCCGGCATCAGGCGCTGGCGGATCTCCACCGCCGCGGCGAGGTGGAGGGCGGTGGGGATGACGTCGTTGCTCGACTGGCCGAGGTTGACATGGTCGTTGGGGTGGATCGCCGGCCCGCCGGAACTGGCGCCGAGAAGCTGGGCGGCGCGGTTGGCGATGACCTCGTTGGCGTTCATGTTGGTGCTGGTGCCGGAGCCGGTCTGGAAGATGTCGACCACGAAGTGGGCGTCGAGGCGCCCTTCGATAACCTCCTCGGCCGCTTCCATGATCGCCATGGCGCGATCGCGGTCGAGCAGGCCCAGTTCGAGGTTGACCCGGGCTGCCCGCTCCTTGATCATCCCCAGGGCGCGCAGGAAGGGGCGCGGGAAGACCAGGCCGGAGACCGGAAAGTTTTCGACGGCGCGGGCGGTCTGGGCGCCGTAGAGGGCATCGACGGGGACCTCCATCGTCCCCATGGAATCGCGTTCAGTGCGGGTAGTGGCCATGCGGATACTCCTTGATTACGGATGGTTGCCGGCGCTGCCGACAGGATGCCTGTGCCAGGAAGGATAGCAACTGCCCCCTTCCTGTCAATCCTTGTAACGGCCGGCCTTTAGCGGTGGTAAAGACTGAACCGGCCCCTTTTTATTATCGCTAATTTTTTCCCCGTAGTTTAGACTCCCAGGCATGAGTACCCAGGCCCTGCTCCTCATCCTCTTCTCGGCGCTGATGCACGCCCTGTGGAACCTGCTGGTCAAGCGCAGCGGGGACAAGACGGTCTTTATCTGGTGGATGTTCCTCGCCTCGGGGAGCCTCTTTACCCTCCTTCTCCCCCTTCTCCCCGGACCGATGCCACGGCCCGACCTGCGCATCCTGCTGCTGGCGGGCGGGGGGGGCGCCTGTTTCGTCGCCTACCATCTCTTCACCGGCCGCGCCTACCGCAGCGGCGATCTTTCCCTCACCTATCCGCTGGCGCAGACGGCGATTCTCTACGTTCCGCTCTGGGGAGTCCTGCTGCTGGGGGAGAAACTGACCCCCCTCGGCAGCGCCGGAATTCTGCTGATCGTCGCCGGCGCCTGGTGCGTGCAATTGCAGCGGCTCTCCTTCGACGAGGCCTTGCGGCCGCTGCGCAATCTGGGGCAGCCGGCCGTTCAGGCGGCCCTCCTCGCCGGTTTTACCTACTCGGTGGGAGCGGTCATCGACAAGACCGGGGTGATGGCGTTTTCCCCGCTCTACTTCACCTACCTGCTGGTGGTCTGGATGTTCCTGCTGATGAGCGCCAATTTGCTGCGCCGCCGTTACCGCGGCCGGGTGCTGGCGGAGTGGCGACTCAGCCGGCCGCTGATCCTCGCCTCGGGCCCGGTGATGATGAGCTCTTTTCTCAGCTTCCGTTACGGCCTCAAACTGGCGCCGATGAGTTACGCGGTGCCGGTGCGCCAGGTCAGCCTTCTCTTCGGTGTCCTGCTCGGCACTCTGCTGCTCGGCGAACGCTATGGCCGCATCCGTTTTTTTGCCGCCGGCCTGATCCTGATCGGGGTTTCCCTGGTGCGTCTGGGGTAGTATAGTGCGAGACCAGAGCGATGGGCGACGAGCGACGAGCGATGGGCGATGGGCGACGAGCGACGAGCGATGGGCGATGGGCGATGGGCGATGGGCGATGAGCTGCGCGGGGTGATTCTATGAAAAGTCTTGCCAATTTTTTCTTCGAAGTCGGGATGCTCAAGCGCACCCCGCGCACCGGATTCCAGTTTCTCGGTTCCGGCGCCCAGTCGGTGGCGGAGCACTCCTTTCGCACCGCGATCATCGGCTACACCCTGGCGCGCATGGACGGGGCGGTCGATGTCGGCCGGGTGGTCCAGCTCTGTCTCTTTCACGATGTGCCGGAGGCGCGGATCGGCGATCTCAACTATGTCGCCAAGAAGTACGTGCAGGCCGACGAGCGCCGCGCCGTCGAGGACCTGGCGCGGACGCTCCCCTTTGGCGACGAGTACCGCGACACCTGGGAGGAATTCGCCGGCGGCGCGAGCCGCGAGGCGCAGCTCGCCCACGATGCCGATCAGCTCGAAATGATCCTTGCCCTCAAGGAGTACAAGGATGTCGGTAATCAGTACGCCGACGAGTGGTATCCCTTTTCGGTGCGGCGCCTGCGCACCGACCTGGCGCGCCGCCTGGCCGAGACGATCTGGATGACCGATTCGAGCCGCTGGTGGTTCGATGACGACAGCGAATGGTGGGTGACGGGAAAGCCGCGGGAGGAGGGCGGGGAATGATCCCTCCCGCTGACCGGCAAGGGGGGCAAGGGAGGGCTTGACGCGGCCTGCAAGAAGTGATAGAAAATCCACCTTTGCGAGACGTTACCGGGCCGATCGGCCCTTACCGGAGCCCCCATGCTCGACCTCAAGTACCTGCGCGACAACCTGGATGACGCCGAACGTCGGCTGACGACCCGCGGCGGCACCCTCGATCTCTCGGGGTTTCGCGGCCTCGACGCCCGCCGCCGTGAACTGCTGAGTGAATCCGAGAATCTCAAGGCGGAGAAGAACCGGGTCTCCCAGCTCATCGGCCAGACCCGGGACAAGAGCCAGGTGCAGGGTGAAATCGTCCGCATGAAGGAGGTTTCGGCCCGGATCAAGACCCTCGACGACGAACTCAAGGGAGTCGAGGCACAACTGGAAGAGTTGTTGCTGACCCTCCCCAACCTTCCCCACGAGGAGTGCCCCGCCGGCAGCGACGAAACCATGAACCGCGAGATCCGGCGCTGGGGTGAACCGCGCCACTTCGACTTCCCGCCCCAGGCCCATTGGGACCTGGGCGAGCAGTTGCAGATTCTCGACTTCGAACGCGCCGGCAAACTCACCGGAGCGCGCTTTTCCCTGGCGCGCGGCGCCGGTGCGCGGCTGGAGCGGGCCCTGATCAACTTCATGCTCGACCGCCACACGGCCGGGGATAAATATATTGAAATTTTGCCCCCCTTCATGGTAAACAGGGAATCCATGACGGGGACCGGGCAGCTCCCCAAGTTTGAAGACGATCTTTTCCACGTTGAAGGTCCGGACTATTTCCTGATCCCGACCGCGGAAGTTCCGGTGACCAACATTCACCGCGGCGAAATTCTCGCCGGATCGCAGCTGCCGATCAGCTATACCGCCTATACGCCCTGCTTCCGCAAGGAGGCCGGCTCCTACGGCAAGGACACCCGCGGTCTGATCCGTCAGCATCAGTTCAACAAGGTCGAGCTGGTCAAGTTTGTCCGGCCCGAAGAGTCCGACGCCGAACTGCAGAAGCTCCTCGCCGATGCCGAGTCGATCCTGCAGGCGCTGGAACTGCCGTACCGGGTCGTGGACCTTTGCACCGGGGATCTTGGCTTCTCCGCCGCCCGGACCTTCGATATCGAGGTCTGGTTGCCGCCCCAAAAGACCTACCGGGAGATCAGCTCCTGTTCCAACTTCCGGGAATTCCAGGCGCGGCGGGCGTCGATTCGTTTCCGTCGCGACGAGGGGAGCCGTCCCGAGTTCGTGCACACGCTCAACGGTTCGGGCCTGGCCGTCGGCCGGACCCTGGTGGCAATCCTTGAGAATTACCAGCAGGCCGATGGCTCGGTGCTGGTGCCCACGGTGCTGCAGCCCTACATGGGCGGGCTGGAGCGGATTTCGGGCTAGGATGGTTGCTGCGGAGGAGTGGCCGAGCGGTTTAAGGCGGCGGTCTTGAAAACCGTTGATCGAAAGATCCGTGGGTTCGAATCCTACCTCCTCCGCCAAATATAGCCGCTCTATCGGGCGTGAGCCGGTGGCAGGAACGCACCACGACAATTTAATAGCAAGTCTGCGGAGAGGTGGCCGAGTCGGTCGAAGGCGCTCGCCTGCTAAGCGAGTGTACGGGCAAAACCTGTACCGAGGGTTCGAATCCCTCCCTCTCCGCCATATTTTATTTCGGTCACCGCCGGTTCCTCTGGCAAGGAAGAATTTTTGATGTCCCGACCGTTTCGCCTGCTGCTCCCCCTCCTGCTGATTCTGGCGCTTCTCCTTTTCGGCTGCAGCCCGCAGGAGGAGCAGCCCGCGAAGCAGGCAAAGACGGCCAAGACGTCGTCGCGGGTGGTGGTCCCCGAATCGGTCCAGGGGAAATGGAAAGCGGTCAAGATTGCCGTGCTCGACAAGGAGACCCAGAAGGAGGTCACCTATACGGTCGATATCGGTGCGGCCTTCAAGGTGGGGGGCGGCAACCTGCAGGTCAAGGTGGAGAACTTCCTGCCGGCTTTCGTGATGGACGGGACGACCATGACCTCCGCGTCCAACCTGACCAGGAATCCTGCCGCCCAGATCGTTATCAACGAGGACGGCAAAGAGTTATACCGGGGCTGGCTCTTCAGCCTCTATCCCGCCACCCACGCTTACCAGCATCCCCGGTACAGTTTTTCCCTGGTCGACTTCGTCCCGGCCAAGGCAAAAAAAGGTTGACAAACGAAGGGATTTGCGCGATAAGGTTCCCTTCCCATGCGCGCCACTAGCTCAGCTGGATAGAGCGTCTGACTACGGATCAGAAGGCCGGGAGTTCGAATCTCTCGTGGCGCGCCATTTTACATCATGCCCGTGAATCTTGCCGACCAACAAGACAGGGGCTTTATGCACGAGGCCCTGGTGGAGGCCGCAGCCGCTCGCCGGCTGGGCGAGGTTCCCATCGGGGCCGTCGTCGTTCAGGATGGGCGGATCATCGCCCGCGGCCACAACCTGCGCGAGACCAGCAACGACCCGACCACCCACGCTGAAATGGTCGCCATCCGCCAGGCCGCCGCCCGGCTCGACTCCTGGCGACTCCTCGACTGCACACTCTATGTCACGCTCGAGCCGTGTGTGATGTGCATGGGGGCGATCATCCTGGCGCGGATACCGCGGCTGGTTTACGGTTGCCGCGACCCGCGGGTCGGCGCCGCCGGTTCGATCTACGATCTTTCCAGCGACGAGCGCTTCAACCATCGGGTCAGTGTCACCGAGGGGGTGCTCGGCGCGGAGTGCAGCGCGACCCTCAGCGAGTTCTTTCGCGAGCTGCGGGAAAAAAAACGCAAACCGGCGATGCCGGATTGATGCAAAGACAACGACTGTGCGGGTTCACTCTTGCGGAGGGGTGTCCGAGAGGTCGAAGGTGACAGACTCGAAATCTGTTGTACCGCAAGGTACCGTGGGTTCGAATCCCACCCCCTCCGCCATAACAAAATCAAGGGCTTAGCCGTTCCTGGCTAGGCCCTTGATTTTGTTATGGCGGGCATCTTTTTGATTTTGGAGGTGATTTCTTGAAAGCCACTTAAATGTAATTTATAGTGCGCGTATTGCGAACCAGGAAATACAATGACGTACCAGTATGAGCAATTGGAAACAAGCCTTGCGTCTGCTCAATGGCCGTCTGGATATAGCGGGCGCCCCGACTTTCAACTTGGTTGTTTGCGGTGGGACAGCCTTGGTGGCCACCGAGATGGTCATGCGTGCCACCCGAGATGGCGATGTCGTCGCGCTGGCAGATGATGAAGGGAAGCTGATTGATCCTGCGCCCCTGCCGGGCGCCTTGGCTCTGGCGGCAAGTGAGGTGGCGGAGGACCTGGGGGTACCGAAGGATTGGTGGAACAATGGTCCCAGCAGCGGAGAGGGAGGGCTTTTCCGTCTCGGTCTCCCGCATGGGTTTGCAGATCGCTTGACCTGGAAGAAGTTCGGAGACAAGTTGACGGTTGCCTTCATTGACCAGATCTATTTCAAGCTATATGCCGCCGTTAATCAATTTGGCAGTTATCATGCGACCGACCTCCAGTTAAAATGCGAAACCTCTCCCAGCCCTTCCCGAGTGAGGGCATCCCTGCGCTGCTATTGAGATTGTGTGCCCTGCTGGGAGTGAATCTGCGTTGTGAGATTCTCTGTCTGCTCGGCTCTGTCGACGAGATCCACCCCTCACTGATAGCCAAACTGATTGGCCAGAATCCCCGCTCGACCCAGAATGTGTTGGTGGAAATGGTTCGTTCCGGAGTGGTGCAAGTGCGGACCAGCTCCCGGGAAAAGATCTATTCCCTATCCCCAGGGTGCTCGACCGGTTGTAATTGAACCGATCCTGTTCCAATTTCTGGCCTCGGCATATCGACAGCAGAAATGAAACTCCGCCCTCTGTCGGCCAATTAGGAAATGAGCGTTACGGTTGCGGCGATCCAGTTTCGCAATCAGCAGCGTAGCTTTTCTTGCTTGGCATTACTCAAGAGCCGCGTTGAGCCTAGGCCGGTCAGAGTTCTTCCCGCTTTCTACTTCGATGAACTCTTTGAGCAGGACACTGTCTCTCCCGTGCGAAAGAAGACATCGCCATTGGCCAGATCATCCCCTTAGTGTAGAAAGAAACCCCCAGCGTCGCTGCGCTCCGACGGGTGGATGTTTTGCCTCGGAACTGCTGGATTATTTCGTCGGAATAAGCATTTGGGTTATAGGACCGTTGTATTATGGAAACAGGATCTCCGATGGGCTAGAATTTCACGCCCTCCTTTCGGCCTTGCCCAGCGCCCTCCCGGCAAGCACCAAAGCAGCTAGCAGAGATACTAGATTACGGCAGTCGGATGGGCGCTGGTCGAGCAGTATGGTTGAGACGCAATCATGAAGAAACCAAAGAGAAAAAGGACTGCAGCCGAAAAGGCCGCGAGAAGGCGGCGGCGGGAGGAGTACATGACCATCTTCATTGGCGGGAAGCAGAAACGCGTCAAGCGGCCGCCCACCGTCGATGGCATGGATGTCGATGAGTTCATCCGCAGGAATGCCGACCCCGTATGGCTGCATCAGAATGAGATGTGGGAGGTGCTCCACGAGCGCGAAATGGCCGAAGAGATTGGGGCGCCCGAAGCCTTCGAGAATGTGGATCCGGATGACATTCCGTTCTGATGTCGTCCGCCAGTGAAAAAGAAAAAAGGAAGTGTAGAATGACCAAAACCGGACGCAATGAATCCTGCCCCTGCGGCAGCGGCAAAAAATACAAGAAATGCTGCCTGGACAAGGATGAAGCCGTCAGGCGCGACGAGCGAGAGGCGCTTGGATCTGTTCCTATGGCACCCGATGATGATTTACAGGTCGAGCCCGAAGAGGAGGCCGTCGATCCCTATATGGCCAAGCTTTATGCCCGGTTTGAAGCGGCCGGTTTTGATGAGCGCCTCACCATGCTCCGCGAGGTGCTGCACGAGCAGCAAGGCATTGAGGATGATGTGTTCGATCTTGTCGCGCTGCTGCAGCAATCGGCCACCGGCGAGGAGTCGCGCCCGGAGGTTAACCGCTGTCTCGGCGCGTTGCGTCGGCAGCGCGCCGACTGTTGGGAACAGAATATGGGTTATTTCGTCAACTATTTTCTGATCAACGCCTTGGCCCTGAACGACACCAGCGAAATCGGTGAATATTTTCTGCAGGCATCCCGGCAGCCCGACCGGCACATCGATGTCTACTGCAGCACCATCGATCTGCTCGCCTATCATGGTCAGCACAAGGTTTTGACCGAGGGGCTGCGCTTGGCCTTGCCTTTGGTCGAGAAGGCCGAGGGTTTGATGTCCTGGGTTGCGGGGGATATTGCCTCGCGGCTGATCGATTGCGAGGTCCTGGCCTGGGTGGAAGCTGGTGCGACCGAGGCGGATTTCAACGCTCTACGGTTGGTCGTGGAGGAGATCCTGCCGGAGATCGATGTCGAGAACCTGCGGACTTATGCCGAGCACCTGGCCGGGCGGCGGAGGGTCTCGGCGGAGGCCCTGCTGGATGAGAAGAATTGTCTCGATCTTGAGCGGCTCTCCTTTCTGACGGCCTCTTTTACCGGCTACCTGAACCGGGTGCATGGTGTTCCCTGGATCACCGGTCTGCTGGCCGGGCGGGAAATCTACCATTACCTATCCAGACGGGAGGCCGGCGAGTTGAAGGCCCCCAAACGTTCTCGCTTTGGCGGGAGGTTTAGGGGCCCGAAACCGCCAACGAAGGGGACGGCACACCCTCTATGTCCTGACCCGGACACCCTGGACCGCTTTATTGCAAACCAGTTGCACCTGTTTTGCAACGCGTACCATGCTGTTGCCGTTTTGGCGCAGCATCTGCCGGCCTGGAACGATTTTCTCGAAGAGCGGGAAGTGGAAGAGTTGGACAAGTCCCGCGGGGGATTGCGGCCCCTGGCTACTTTGATCGAGACGCTGGTCCGGGTCCTTGAAAAGGGTTCAGGCGATCCCGCACTGGCACCTGCGGTGCGGCAAGCGTGGGCAGGGATCGTTTGAGCAGGGTATTCGAAGCCCTCGCCGAAGGGGAGATTCGTTCGCGTGTCCTACGACACCTTCGAAGAAGCCTTTCTGTTTGTTGGCAGCGCTCCATCTTTTGAGCAACATGAAGCAATTTCAGATGAGGTTTTATGAGCATTATCGGTCGCAACGAGCCTTGTCCCTGCGGCAGTGGCAAAAAATACAAGAAATGCTGCCTGGACAAGGACGGGCAGTTCGCCGCCCGGCAGCGCGAGCAGATGAGTGCGACGCCCCGGGCGCTGGACTGGCTGGAGCAACACTATCCGGAAGAGATTGCCGAAGCGGTACGGATTGACTATTTCGGAGACCCGGAGCAGGTGAATTTGCACGCCTTGAGCGCACTGTCGCCGCATTTTCAGGAGATGCTGCAGGTCAACATCGGCGAGTGGACGTTGGCCGATGCTCGGATCGAGGTCAAGGGAAAGAGGGTGCCGGTACGCGAGCTGCTGCTCGGTCCCGGCGGTCCGCTCCTCCCCGCGGCCGGCAAGGATTGGCTGCGGCGGCTGGGCGAACGGCGTCTGAGTCTCTACGAGGTGCGGGAGGCGAAGGCGGGAGAAGGGCTGCTGCTGGTCGATCTGCTGCTCCCGGATGAGCCGGCGGTCTGGGTCGATGAGCGCGGGGCGTCCCGATCCCTGGTGCGCTGGGACGTGTTTGGCGCGCGGCTGGTGCGACAGGAGAGCGGTTGGGTCCTCTCCGGGGCGGCCTATCCCTTTGTCCGCGCTGAGGGGCTGACCTGCAGGGATAAAATTCTGCGGGAGATGGCGGGGGAGGATCGGGATTCGGAAACCGCCCGCGAAGTGGTCGGCGGGCTGATCACTCTCCACTGGCTCGACTCCCTGACCACGGAGCGGCCGCTGCCCCAGGTGGTAGACGCTTCTACCGGCGAGCCGATCCTGGCGACGACCGACCGTTATGTCGTGAAAGACCGGGCGGCCCTGACCGCGGCCCTGGCGGCGCAGCCCGACGTCGAGGGAGGCGCTGCCGAAGGGTGGACCCGCTTCACGGAGCTGGATGATGAGCGGCGCAGGGCGCGAGCCTCGTTGACATTGGCAAAGCCGGAAACCCTGACGGTCTTCTGCCGCACCCTGAAACTGGCCGACGAAGCCCGCGCCTGGCTGGAGAGGATCGCCGGGAATGCACTGCGTCACCAGAGTCGGGAAGTGGTTGATCCGCGCTCCCCCAAGGCGATGGCCGCGGCCTCCGAGCGGCCCCAGCCGCAAATTCCGCCGGAAGCCATGACGGCCATGGTGCACGACTATTTGCGAAAGTTCTACGCCAATTGGACCGAGGAGAAGATCCCGGCCCTGGGCGACAAGACCCCGCGTCAGGCAATCCGTTCGGCCAAGGGGCGCCAGGCGGTGATCGAGCTCCTCAAGTCCTACGAGCTGCAGGAGGCCCGCCGGGTCCGCGACCAGAGGGGCGAGCCCTTCGATTTCGGCTTCCTCTGGGAGCGGCTCGGCCTCAAACGGGATGCCGATTGACAACGCCGGAATGACCTCATGCAGCTCGATCTCTTCTGCGACAACCGCCGGACCATCCGTCTCAACGAAGCGGGCGATCTGCTGCACGCCCTGCGCCTGGAGGAAGCCCTCGCTATCTATGGGGAACTGCTGGCAGATGCGCCGGAGGACATCGAAATTCTCACATTGCAGGGCCTGGTTGCGGGGTGGCGTGAGAGGCTTTTGCGCTTTTATGCTGAACCTGCCGGGAGCGAAAGGCTCCACCAGCTTTGGCAGGAGCTGACGCCGCAAACGCCTGCAGCGATCGCCGCCGGCCTGCGTGAGCTGCTGGTCACTGACCTGTCGAAGCTCCCATCCCCCGAGTTGATCTACATCCCCCCGCGATTCCATATCGGCACCCTGTTGCTGGCCGTCGGCAGGTTCGCTGAAGCCGAGTGCTGGCTCGCCCGCGCCCTGGAAGTCGGAATCGGCGAGCGGAGGCGCTTTCTGGCTTGGCGCGGTGATGCCATGACCAAACTGGGCGATCCGGACCGGGCCATGAGCGTCTTCCTCGCCGCCTTTCTCGAAGGTCCGCATGAAGTGGATCTGTCGATGCTGCAAAACCCGCAGATGCACGACCTGCTCCTGTCGCTGGAAAGCGAGGACCACGACATCGGAGCGGCGGATCTGCCGGCCTGGCTGCCGGTCTGGGGCTGGTTGCAGGGAGTCTTCGGTCTGCCGCTGAAGGAGCCGGCGGCCGACCGCGCCGCTTTCGTCGATGCCCTGGAAGCGGCGCACTCCTTCCGGAGCCTGCCGGCGGCGCGGCTCTGGTTCGAGGATTTGCGCTATGCCGAGTACCTGCGCACCACTTTTCGCGACGACCGGGAGCTGGTGCGGGTGCGGCGGCGAATGCGGCAGTTGAACGGATTCATGTTCGAGCGGTACATGGAGAGGATGCGGGGCGCTGGTCGATCTGCTGTGCCGTGAAGATCCTGTTTCCATGTGCCAGGCCATGAAAGAAGGTCTGCTCAGGACGATCCCTGTTAAGGATTGCCATCCGGCAGCATCGGCCGGAGCGTAGGCAGGTCGGGCCACATCAAGTCCTTGTCTTCTGCGGTTGAGGGGCTGTTCGCCGGACCGGCAAAAGTGAGTTGACAAGCCCCGGCAAAACGGGTAGAAATGCCGCTTTCGGGCACCCAGAAAAATCTTTACACGTCCCCACCCCTGATGTATCCTACCCAACCTGCGGAGAGGTGACCGAGAGGCCGAAGGTGCATGATTGGAAATCATGTGTACTGCAAGGTACCGGGGGTTCGAATCCCCCCCTCTCCGCCAGTTTTACATTTCCCCCAACGGTATTGATTGCCGACAGAAGTGACAGCCGGGTCCCGCGCAACGGACGGTCGTGAACCCCGTCAGGCCCGGAAGGGAGCAGCGGTAATGGCCTCAGCCGTGTGCCGCGGGGGTGCCTGGCTGTCACTTGTGCCGGCAATTTTTATTTGCCTTCCGATCTTCCCCATTGCCTACCACGGAGACTCCTTGCATGTCGTACCTGGTACTGGCCCGCAAGTGGCGCCCGCAGACCTTCGATGACCTGATCGGCCAGGAACACGTCAGCCAGACCCTTGGCAACGCCATCCGCAGCGGCCGGGTCCACCACGCCTTCCTCTTCACCGGTGCCCGCGGCGTCGGCAAGACCTCTGCCGCCCGCATCCTCGCCAAGGCGCTGAACTGCGAGGAGGGGCTCTCCGCCACCCCCTGCAACGTCTGCCCGAGCTGCCAGGAGATCATCGCCGGCCAGGGGATCGACGTCTTTGAAATCGACGGCGCCTCCAATACCGGGGTCGACGACGTGCGGGAGCTACGTGACAATATCCGCTATCTCCCATCGCGGTCGCGCTTCAAGATTTTTATCATCGATGAAGTCCATATGCTCTCCATTAACGCCTTCAACGCCCTGCTGAAGACCCTGGAGGAGCCCCCCGCCCACGCCAAATTCATTTTCGCCACCACCGAGCCGCACAAGATTCCGGTCACCATTCTCTCCCGCTGCCAGCGCTTCGATTTCCGCAAGATCCCGCTGCCGCAGGTCGCCTCCCGGCTGCGGGAAATCGTCGCCGCCGAGCAGATCGAAATCTCCGACCGCGCCCTGGCGCTCGTAGCCCGCCGCGGCGAGGGGAGCATGCGCGATGCGCTCTCGACCCTTGATCAGGTGATCGCCTTCTGCGGCGAACAGGTGGCCGACGACGATGTGCAGGGGTTGCTCGGCATGGTGGACCGCCGGCTGCTTTTCGATGCGGCCGAAGGGGCGTTGCGCCGCGACAGCCGCCAGGTCCTCGAAGCGGTGCGCCGGGTCGACAACCAGGGGTACTCCTTCCGCCAGTTCTGCCAGGAACTGGTCGAACTCTACCGCGCGCTGGTCCTGGTCAAGGTGGTCGAGGAACCGGGTGAATTACTTGATGCCACGGGGGACGAGCTCCATGAACTCCGCGAGTTGGCCCAGCTCGGCAGCCTCGAAGATCATCAGCGGGCCTTGACCCTGCTGCTGCGGACCGAGGTGGAGCTTCCCGCCTCCGGCTTCCCGCGCCTGGTCCTGGAGATGGCCCTGGTCCGTCTCGCCAATCTGACCCCGGCCCGCGATGTCGCCACCCTGGTGCGCAAGCTCGAGGAGCTGGAACGACGGCTGGCAACGGGGGGACTCCCGGCGGCCAAGCCGGCCCCGGTAACCACCGCCGTCCCTTCCGTTTCTCCGCCAGCCCGGGAAGACGGGGCCGGGGAGGGGCTTCCCGGAAAAAAGGCCCCGGCCCCGACCGCTCCCCCCCGCGGGGATAGGAGCTGGCCGGGGCTGGTCGAGTTCGTCAAGGCGCGGCGCCGGCCGGTGATTGCAGCGATCCTGGAACAGGCCAGTCTCCTCACCCTCGAGCTGCCGCTGGTGCAGATTGGCCTGCCCAAGGGCTCTTTTTCCCTGACCCAGCTCGAAGATCGCGACTATTTCGACGCCCTGACCGAGCTGGCGGCGGAGTATTTCGGCAGCGAAGTACGGCTCAAGGTGGCGACGGTTGACGCTGCCAGTGGCCAGGCCCCGCCTTCGCTCGCCGCCGAGCGTCAGGCCCGGGAATCGGACCGCAAGCGGCGCTTGCGCGAGGATGCTCTGGCCCATCCGCTGGTCAAGGCCGCCGAGGAGATCTTCGGCGCCCAGGTGGAGGAGGTCCGGCCCATCGACAAGGGTTTTGTCTGAAGCGCGGCGGCATCCCGCCGTCGCCGCCAGTTCCGGTGCCTGCCCGTTGCGGCAAGGTGCCAGGTCTGATCCTTAGCGGGCGCCGTGCCGGCGCCATTCCACACTACTCGGGAGGTTGTACCAATGTCCAAAGGTCTCGGCAACATTATGAAGCAGGCCCAGATGATGCAGCAGAAGATGGCCCGGATGCAGGAAGAACTTGGCGCGCGCGAGGTCGAAGCGAGTGCCGGCGGCGGCATGGTGACCGCAGTCGTCAACGGCAAGCAGCAGCTGCTGTCGCTGCACATCGAGAAGAGCGTGGTCGATCCGGACGATGTGGAGATGCTCCAGGACTTGGTGGTCGCCGCCGTCAACGAGGCGATCAAGCAGAGCCAGGAGATGATGCAGCAGGAGATGGGCAAAATCACCGGTGGCATGAATATCCCCGGGCTCTTCTAGGCGGGGGATGGCCGGGGCGATCGGTGTATACAATAAAACCTTGATTCGCTCTTTGAAACTGTGGTATTGCTTTTTTGTGGTCTGACCAATTTTGGCGCTTTTTTTAGGAACAGTATAAGATTCCTGCGACTTATTTGATGCCCTTAAAATAATAGAACGACTTTTTAAAAAATGGATTTTTCCTTGTCATCATGCTAGACTCCATCCCGTCTTTTGCCCGTCTGGTGGCGGAGCTTGCCAAATTCCCGGGGGTCGGCCAGAAGACGGCGAGCCGCCTTGCCTTCTTCCTGCTGCGCCAGCCGCAGACGGAGGCGGAAGCGTTGGCGGCAGCTATCTGTGACCTCAAGGCAAAAATTCGTTTCTGCTCGGTCTGCAACCATATCACCGAGACCGACCCGTGCTCTCTGTGCACTGACCCGGGCCGGGATGAGCGCCTGTTGTGCGTGGTCGAGGAGCCGCAGGATCTGATCGCCATTGAGCGCAGCCGCTCCTTTCGCGGCCGCTATCATGTCCTGCATGGGGCGCTGTCGCCCCTCGATGGTGTCGGGCCGGAGGAGCTGCGCATCGCCGGTCTGCTGGAACGGATCGGTCGGGGTGGGGTCGAGGAGTTGCTGGTTGCCACCAACTTCAGTGTCGAAGGGGAGGCAACGGCGCTCTATCTCGCCCGGCTGGTGCGGCCGCTCGGAGTCCGGGTGACGCGTCTCGCCTATGGCATCCCCATGGGGAGCGATCTTGAATATGTCGACGAAGCGACGGTGCACAGGGCCGTCGAAGGGCGCCGGGATCTATAGCCGCGGTTGGCAGCAGCCGTCGCCCGGATACCGTATTGATAACGGAACCAGCAGCAATGCCACGTTAAAAGGAGGAGTTCATGTCGCGTAAGAAAGTTTGTATTGACGGCAATACCGCAGCGGCGCATGTCGCCCATGCGACCAACGAGGTGATCGCCATCTATCCGATCACCCCGTCCTCGGTCATGGGGGAGATTTCCGACGCCAAGAGTGCTGTCGGCCAGAAGAATATCTGGGGCACGATCCCCAAGGTCGTCGAGATGCAGTCGGAGGGCGGCGCCGCCGGCGCGGTTCACGGCGCACTCCAGGCTGGTGCCCTGACCACCACCTTTACCGCCTCCCAGGGCCTGCTGCTGATGATTCCGAACATGTACAAGATCGCCGGGGAGCTGACCCCGACCGTCTTCCATGTTTCGGCCCGCGCCATCGCCGCCCAGGCGTTGTCGATTTTCGGCGATCATTCCGACGTCATGGCCTGCCGCCAGACCGGCTGGACCATGTTCTGCTCCAACAACGTCCAGGAGGTCATGGACTTCGCCCTGATCGCCCAGGCGAACACCCTCGCGTCGCGGGTGCCGGTGCTCCATTACTTCGATGGCTTCCGGACCTCCCACGAGGTGCAGAAGGTTGAAGAGCTGAGCATGCAGGACATGAAGAGCATGATCGATGACGATCTGGTCTCCGCCCATCGCGCTCGCGCCCTCTCGCCGGACCACCCGGTGCTGCGTGGCACCGCCCAGAATCCCGACGTCTATTTCCACGGCCGCGAGACGGTCAATACCTATTACGACAAGGTGCCCGGCATTCTGCAGGGACAGATGGACAAGTTCGCCAAGCTCACCGGCCGCCAGTACAAGCTGGCCGACTATGTCGGCCATCCCCAGGCCGAGCGGGTCGTGGTGCTGATGGGTTCGGGCTGCGAGGCGATGGAAGAGCTGATCCTCCATCTCGTCGCCCAGGGGGAAAAGGTCGGCATGATCAAGATCCGCCTCTTCCTCCCGTTTCCGACCGAGCAGTTCTGCAAGGCCCTGCCGGCGAGCGTCAAGAAGATCACCGTCCTCGACCGCACCAAGGAGCCGGGTTCCATCGGTGAGCCGCTCTACCAGGCGGTGCGTACCGCCATCGGCGAAGGGATGGTCGACGGCTTCACCAGCTTCCAGGGGTATCCGAGCATCGTCGGCGGCCGCTACGGCCTCGGCTCCTTCGAGTTCAACGCCGGCATGTGCAAGGCGGTGCTCGACAACATGCTCCTCGACAAGCCGATGAACCATTTCATCGTCGGTTTCAACGATGACGTCACCGGCAAGAGCCTCAAGTTCGACGCCAATTACCAGGTCCCCTTCGGCGGCTATGCCGCCATGTTCTACGGTCTCGGCTCCGACGGCACCGTCGGCGCCAACAAGAACTCGATCAAGATCATCGGCGACTGCACCGACAACCAGGTCCAGGCCTACTTCGTCTACGATTCGAAGAAAGCCGGCAGCATGACCACCTCGCACCTGCGCTTTGGCAAGCAGACGATCCGCTGCACCTATCTGCTCGACGAGGGACAGGCCGACTTCGTTGCCTGCCACAACTTCTCCTTCCTCGAGAAGTACGACATGCTGAAGAACGCCAAGCAGGGCGCGACCTTCCTGCTCAACTCCCCCTACAACAAGAATGAGGTCTGGGCGCACCTGCCGAAGATGGTGCAGCAGCAGATCATCGACAAGGGCCTCAAGTTCTACGTCATCGACGGCATTGCCCTCGGCGAGAAGCTCGGCCTCGGCGCCCGCATCAACGTCATCATGCAGACCGCCTTCTTCAAGATCTCCGGCATCATTCCGTTGGAGCAGGCGATCATCGAAATCAAGGACGCCATCGTCAAGTCCTACGGCAAGGCTGGCGAGAAGGTTCTCAACATGAACAAGCAGGCGGTCGATACCGCCCTCGAGAATATCGAGGCCGTGACCGTCCCCGCCAGCGCCGACAGCGCCATCGAAATGCAGGTCGGCAAGTGGTCCAGCTGCAGCGAGGCGGTCCAGCGCACCCTCGGCCCGATCATCGACGGTCTCGGCCACAAGCTCCCCCTGTCGGCGATGCCGGCCGACGGCACCTTCCCGACCGGCACCGCCAGCGTCGAAAAGCGCAATATCGCCGTCAACGTCCCGGTCTGGAAAGAAGACCTCTGCATCCAGTGCGGCATCTGCTCCTTCGTCTGTCCCCATGCCACCATCCGCATGAAGATCTATGACGAGGCGGCGGTCAAGGGCGCCCCGGAGACCTTCAAGTCCTGTGCAGCCAAGGGCAAGGATATGGACGGCAAGCTCTTCACCCTGCAGGTCGCGGTGGAGGACTGCACCGGCTGCGGCGCCTGCGTTTACAACTGCCCGGCGAAGAGCAAGACCGACGAGAACGTCAAGGCGATCAACATGACGCCCCAGGCGCCGCTGCGCGAAAAGGAACGGGCCAACTTCGACTTCTTCCTCGGCCTGCCCGACACAGACCCGGCCCTCTTCAACCGTGCCACCGTCAAGGGGAGCCAGCTGCTGCCGCCGATGTTCGAGTTTTCCGGCGCCTGCGCCGGCTGCGGCGAGACCCCCTTCGTCAAGCTCTGCTCGCAGCTCTTCGGCGATCGCATGGTCGTCGCCAACGCCACCGGCTGTTCCTCGATCTACGGCGGCAACCTGCCGACCACCCCCTGGGCCAAGCGCAAGGACGGCCTCGGACCGGCCTGGAGCAACTCCCTCTTCGAGGACAACGCCGAGTTCGGTTTCGGCATGCGTCTCGCTATCGACAAGACCAGCGCCTATGCCCGGGAACTCCTCGAGCGCAACAAGGAGTGTGGCTGCAAGGCCTGTGAGGGGACCCTGGAGCTCAAGCAGGCGCTCCTCGATGCCGACCAGTCGACCCAGGAAGGGATCGAAGTCCAGCGTGGCCGCGTCGCGCAGCTGAAAAAGATTCTTGCTGCCTGCACCCACGAGACCGCCAAGCCGCTCCTGGTCAACATCGACTACCTGGTGGTCAAGTCGGTCTGGATCCATGGTGGTGACGGCTGGGCCTACGACATCGGCTACGGCGGCCTTGACCATGTTCTTGCCTCCGGCGCCAATGTCAACGTGCTGGTGCTCGACACCGAGGTCTACTCCAACACCGGCGGTCAGGCCTCCAAGTCGACGCCGCTCGGCGCCGTCGCCCAGTTTGCCGCCGGCGGCAAGGCGATGCCGAAGAAGGACCTGTCGATGATTGCCATGACCTACGGCAACATCTACGTGGCCCGGGTCTCCCTGGCCAATCCGGCCCAGGTGGTCAAGGCGATGACCGAAGCCGACGCCTATCCCGGTCCTTCGCTGATTATCGCCTACAGCCACTGCATCGCCCACGGCATCGACATGACCAAGGCGGTGGACAACTGCAAGGAAGCGGTCGCCTGCGGTCACTGGCCGCTCTTCCGCTACGACCCCCGCCTGGCGGCGGAAGGGAAGAATCCCCTGCAGATGGACAGCAAGGATCCGAGCATCAGCTTTGCAGATTTCGCCAAGAACCAGAACCGCTTCCGGGTCCTGAAAAAAGCCAACCCGGAGCAGGCGGATGCGCTGATGGCGGCTTCGGCCAAGGACGTGGCAACCCGCTACGACCTCTACAAGAAGCTGGCCGAGCTGCAGGCCGACTGCGGCAAGAAGTAAGCTCTTGCGGTGACAGCTGGAGAGCTCCCGGCGGTGACGTCGGGAGCTCTACTTTTTGGTGCGCTCGGCATGCCCGGCAACCGGGCCAAATGCCTTGATAATTGGCAGGAACGATGCTATAACGGCACGGGTGTGCAATTCCTTCCAAGGAGCGACGGTATGTTCGGTCCCCAGTCCTCATCCTTCGTCATGTATGACGAAGAGTTCAAGCGCATCAACGTTGTCATCGAGAAGTTGCTGCGCGAGGCTAACGCCAAGGTCATCTTCCTGGTCGACAAGAACGGCCAGCTGATCGCGGCGACCGGCGAAACCGAGCATCTCGACACGACCAGCCTCGCTTCGCTGACCGCGGGGAATATTGCCGCTACCGGTGGTCTCGCCAAGTTGCTCGGCGAAAAAGAATTTTCCATCCTCTTCCATGAAGGGGAGAAGGACAACCTGCATATCTCCATCGTTGCCAGCCGGGTGATCCTGGTCGTCATCTTCGACCAGCGTTCCTCCCTCGGGCTGGTGCGGCTGCGGGTCAAGAAAGCGAGCGACGAACTCGCCACGATCTTTGAGGATCTGGCGAAAAAGACCGCCGAGGAGGCCAAAGGCGGACATGCCCAGAGCCCCTTCGCTGAAATCACCGACGACGATATCGATAATCTTTTCAAGTGATGGGGTAGGCGTTCATGTCTTTTATCAACTACGCCTCGCGCGAGATCAACTGCAAGATCGTCTATTACGGGCCGGGCCTCTGCGGCAAGACCACCAACCTGCAGTTCGTCTACCAGAAGACCTCTCCGGAAGCCAAGGGGAAGATGATCTCCCTCGCCACCGAAACCGAGCGGACCCTCTTCTTCGACTTCCTTCCCCTTGCCCTTGGCGAGATTCGCGGTTTCAAGACCCGCTTTCACCTCTACACCGTTCCCGGCCAGGTCTTCTACGACGCCTCGCGCAAGCTGATCCTCAAGGGGGTGGACGGGGTCGTTTTCGTCGCCGATTCCCAGGAGGAGCGGCTTGACGCCAACATCGAGAGCCTCGAAAACCTCAAGGTCAACCTGGAGGAGCAGGGCTACCAGCTCGAGAAGCTCCCCTTCGTCATGCAGTACAACAAGCGCGACCTCCCCAACGTCACCCCGGTTGAAGAGCTGCGCGCCCTGCTCAACCCGGACGGCGTTCCCGAATTCGAAGCCTGTGCCACCACCGGCGAGGGGGTCTTCGAAACCCTTAAGGCCGTGGCCAAGCTGATCCTCGTCGATCTGAAGAAGGGTGGCAGCTGAAAAGTTCTTGACAGCCCCCGGGCAATCCCTTATATTCCGTCCCTGTCATATCATTCCCCGGTAGCTCAGTCGGTAGAGCAGGTGGCTGTTAACCACCCTGTCGCTGGTTCGAATCCGGCCCGGGGAGCCAGTTATCCCCAAAAGTGGGCACTCCTTCGCGGACGCCCACTTTTGCTTTATGAACCATCCCTGTCAGTGCCGCAGAGCTCCCCCTGATCCGCAATTCCTGCCCCTCTCCTGATTCCCTCTATCCGCCGCCTCACGGCAACCAGCAGAATCAAGAATGTCCTGCCGCTGTGCCTGATGTCGGTGGGCGCCGGCTCCTTTCGACCTAACGGCTTCAGCACCGCGTCGATACCCGTTGCGTTGCAGCTCTGGCCGTCGTTCAGGGCCATCCGGCTTTTGATCAGTCCGATATTGGCATCGCGTTTTGCCAAATGTTTTTCCGGCTATTCCCATACGGGCCAAATTCAGTTATCCTCGGCCCGAGCATTTTTACTTCGTGTTTATTCGTTCCCCGGTAAATTTGCACAGGAAAAATTACCGACTTTTCACGGCAGTCACGGGCTGCGACAAGGCAAAGCCGTGGGAACACCGGGCTGGCTGCCGGCCGTTCCTGGCTGATTCGGGAGCGCCACTAGCTGTTTGACGGATAAGCTTGGCCCTGGTGGGGTGGACCCACATCGGCTCCTGTCTGGTCGCTCGGCGGGTTTCAGCCGGAATTGCCCTGCAGCCGGGACCATCCGGAGACAAAATGAGAACCGAGGAATCGGATCCGCAGCGCCCCGATCAACCAAAAGGCCGCTACTTGCTGACCCTCGCCCTGACGGCCACCGGTGTCGTCTACGGTGACATCGGCACGAGCCCCCTTTACGCGATCCGGGAGTGCTTCGGGGAGCACAACCTGCTGCAGGTGACCCCCGCCAATATCCTGGGCGTCCTCTCCCTGATTTTCTGGTCGCTGGTCCTGGTGATCTCCCTCAAATACCTGGTCTTCATCCTCCGGGCCGACAACCACGGGGAAGGCGGCATCCTGGCCCTGACTGCCCTGGTGGCGCCGCTGCAGGCGCAGGCCAAAGGGGGGCGTTTGCTCCTGATCCTGCTCGGGCTGTTCGGGGCGGCTCTCCTCTACGGGGACGGGATGATTACCCCGGCCATCTCGGTGCTGAGCGCAGTCGAGGGGCTGGGAGTCGCCACCCCGCTCTTCGATCCCTACATCATCCCGCTGACGGTCGCCATCCTGGTCGGGCTCTTCTGGTTCCAGCACAAGGGGACGGCCGGCGTCGGGGCCATTTTCGGGCCGATCACCCTGGTCTGGTTCGTCGTCCTCTCCGCTCTCGGCATCCACCAGATTTTGCGGCAGCCGGGGGTGATCAAAGCCGTCAACCCCTGGTACGGGCTCGAATTTTTCCTGCAGAACGGCGGGCTCGGCTTCCTGGTCCTGGGGTCGGTCTTCCTGGTGGTGACCGGCGGCGAGGCGCTCTATGCCGACATGGGCCACTTCGGCACCCGCCCCATTCGGCTGGCCTGGTTCGCGGTGGCCCTGCCGGCGCTGCTCCTCAACTATTTCGGCCAGGGCGCCCTGCTGATCCGGCAGCCGGAACTGGTGATCAACCCTTTCTACCACATGGCTCCCGACTGGGCGCTCTATCCCCTGGTCGTCATGGCAACCCTGGCGACCGTGATCGCCTCGCAGGCGGTGATCTCGGGCGCTTTCTCCCTCACGCGGCAGGCGATTCAGCTGGGCTACAGCCCGCGCCTCGATATCGAGCACACCTCGGCCCGGGAGATGGGCCAGATCTACCTGCCGACGGTAAACTGGGCCCTGATGGCCGCCTGTATCTGCCTGGTCCTCGGCTTCCGCTCTTCCAGTCACCTCGCCGCAGCCTACGGGGTCGCCGTTACCACCACCATGGTGATCACCACGCTGCTGTTCTACTTCGTCGCCGTGCATCGCTGGCACTGGCCGGTGCTCCTGGCCGCCGTTCTCAGCGCCGGGTTTCTGGTCTTCGACCTCGCCTTCTTCGGCGCCAACATGCTCAAGATCGCCCATGGTGGCTGGTTCCCGATCCTGGTGGCGGCACTCGTCTTTACCGCCATGACCACCTGGAAAAGAGGGCGGCGGCTGCTGATGCAGCGGCTTCGTGGCACCACCACGACGCTGGAATCTTTCCTGGCAAACCTGGATGCCGCCGCGCCGACCAGGGTTCCGGGTACGGCGGTTTTCATGAACGGTGACCCGGAAAGAACGCCTTCGGCGCTGCTCCACAATCTCAAGCACAACCGAGTGCTGCACGAACGGGTGCTCATCCTCAGTGCCATCACCGAAGAAATTCCCCACGTTCCGCGCCGGGAGCGGACTTCGACGGAACGGCTCGGCGCGGGGATTTACCGGATCATTCTCCATTACGGATTCATGGAAAACCCGGATGTTCCCCGGGCACTCTCGCGTATTGCCCTCGACGGCTGGGAGTTCGATCCAGCACAGGCCACCTATTTCCTCGGCCGTGAGACCCTCATCTCCACCAGCCGGCCCGGCATGGCGCGCTGGCGGGAGCATCTCTTCATTTTCATGTCGCGTAATGCGCGCAACTCCACCTTCTTTTTCGGGTTGCCGCCGAACCAGGTGGTGGAACTGGGGGCCCAGCTCGAAATCTAAGGGCTCGTCCCGCTGCTCAATCGCAGCGGGGACAGCTGGGGGAAGGCGAAGGGAGAGCAAATGAAGCTGCGAACCAAAATCCTTGGCGGTTATGCGATCCTGCTGATCCTCATGATCGTGGTCTGGAGCTGGGCGGTGGCGAGCCTCTTCCTGCTCGGCCGGGCGGGTGAGGCAATTCTGCAGGAGAACTTCGCCAGCATCCTCGCCGCCGAGAACATGATCGACTTCATCGAACGGCAGGACAGCGCCGTCCTGTTGCTGCTGCTCGGTTACGAGGAAGAGGGGCGCGCCCAGTTCCGGGGTAACGAGGTCGAATTCGCGGGCTGGCTGGGCCGGGCCCGGGGGAACATCACCATCGCCGGAGAGGAGAAGGTCATCGCGGCGATCGCTGCCGGTTATCGCGATTATCTCGCCAGCTATGCGCGGATTTCGCAGTTCCTTCCCGCCGGCCGGCAGCAGGCGGGAGGGTATTACCATGAAACGATGCTCCTGCAGTTTCAGCAGGTGCGGGATGCCTGCCTGGCCCTGCGCGAGATGAACCAGCAGGCGATGGTCGAGGCTTCCGCCCGCGCGCACCAAACCTCGCGGCGGACCATCGTCTACATGACCGGGATCGGCGTGGTGACGGGCGGGCTCGGCCTCTTTTTCAGCATTCTTCTCTCCGGCATCCTGATGCGCCCGCTTTCGGCCATGTCACAAGCCACCGAACGGATTGCCGAGGGGGACTACGAGGTCAAACTGGAGGTTGCGTCGCGGGACGAACTCGGCCAGCTGGCCCGCCGTATCATGACCATGAGCCACAAGCTCAAGGCCTTTCACGAACTCAATGTCGGCCGCCTGGTCCAGGAAAAGCGCAAGGGGGAGGCGATCCTGCGCAGTATCGGCGATGGCCTGATCGTGGTCGACGAGGAGTTGCGGGTCACGGCCATCAACCCGGAGGCGTGCAAAATCGCCGGTCGATCGCACGCCGAGGCGACCGGCCGGCACTTTTTCGACCTGATCCGCGACCAGGCACTGTTCGAAAGAGTCGAGCAGACCGCCGCCAGCGGCACCACCCCCGAGTCCGGAGAGGATCAAGGCCTGCTGCGGATGGAGAAGGAGGGGGCGGAGCTTTTTTTCCGCACCACTGTAACCCCGGTCAAGTCGGAAGGGGGAGAGACCGTGCAGGGGGTGGTGGTCCTGCTGCAGGACGTCACCCGCCTCAAGGAACTGGAACGGCTCAAAAGCGAATTCGTGCTCGCTGCCTCCCACGAGCTGAAAACCCCGCTGACCGGCCTCGCCATGAGCATCGCTCTGCTGGAAGAAGAGTCGACGGGAAAAACCCCGCGCGAGCGGGAGTTGTTGCTTGCTGCCCGCGAGGAGACCGAACGCCTGCGGGCGTTGGTCGCCGATCTGCTCGATCTCTCCCGGATCGAATCGGGACGCATCGAGATGGAAATCGTGCCGGTGGCGGCCACGGTTCTGATCGAAAAGGCCTTTGTGGCCTTCCAGTCCCAGACCCAGGCGGCCGGCATCGAGCTAACACAGTCCGTCCCGGACGATCTGCCACCTGCCCTGGCCGACCCGAACAAGATCACCTGGGTGTTGAGCAACCTGCTTTCCAACGCCCTGCGCTATACTCCGCGGGGCGGCCATATCCGGATGCGCGCCGAGCAGGGAGGGGGGTGGCTCTATCTCAGCGTCTGCGACGACGGCGCCGGCATCCCGGTTGAGTACCAGTCGCGGGTTTTCGAGAAATTTATCCAGGTCAAAGGCGACCACCAGGGGGGCAGCGGCCTCGGCCTGGCGATCTGCCGGGAGATCGTCCGCGCCCACGGCGGCAATATCTGGGTCGAATCCTTCCCCGGTAAAGGGAGTACCTTTACCTTCACTCTCAAAGCGGCGCCCGGCGCCGGATTAAAACCGAACAGGGAGGCTCTAGATGCCTGAATTGAAGATTCTGATCGTCGATGATGAAAAGAACATACTGATGACGGTACGTCATGCCCTGGAGCCGAAGGGGTATGAAGTGGTCGCGGCGACTACCGGCGAAGAAGCGCTGCGGCAGTTGGAGCAGCAGTCCTTCGATCTGCTGCTCCTCGATCTCAGGCTCCCCGGCATCGGCGGCATGAGCGTGCTGCAAACGGTCAGTGAACAACACCCCCAGGTGCCGGTGGTGATCGTCTCCGCCTATGGCACGGTGGGTAACGCGGTGGAAGCGATGAAGCTCGGCGCTATCGATTTTCTGGAAAAACCCTTCTCTCCCGAAGAGTTGCGGGAAACAGTGCGGCGCATCCTCGCCCGCCGGGAGCTGCCCGAAGCGGCGGCGGATTATGACAGCTGCATCGCCCTGGCCAAGAAATGCGTCAGCGAGCGCCGGTTCGACGCCGCCATCGAACACGCCCGCCGCGCTATCGGCGCAGATCCGTCCCGACCCGAGGCCTTCAACCTGCTCGGCGCCTTCAGCGAGGTACAGCGCGTCCCCCTGGAGGCGCAGAAATATTACCGGGCGGCACTGGAACTCGATCCTGCCTTTGCGCCGGCCCGCCATAACCTGACCCGCCTGGTCGAAGGGAAGCCGGGCCGGGTGGAACTGGGACAGGAGTAAGCCATGACCGCGAAACACCCAGGGAAAACCTGGCTTCAGTACGTGGTGGTGGTCGGTTGCGGCCGGCTCGGCTCGCTCCTGGCGGGCCAGCTGAGCCAGGTGGGGAGCAGCGTGGTCGTCATCGATCGGGAGGAGGCCGCCTTCGCCCTGCTGGCTCCGGAGTTCAGCGGCTTCCGCATCACCGGCGATGCGGTAGAGATGGAGGTCCTGCAGGCCGCCAAGGTGCACAAGGCCGGTTGCCTGCTGGCGGTGACCGAGGACGACAACGTCAATCTGATGGTTGCCCAGGTCGCCCATGAGGTCTTCAAGGTGCCCCGGGTGATGGCACGGGTCTTCGATCCGCGCCGGGAGACCATCTACCGGGAGTTCGGCATCGAGACGGTCAGCCCGACCAAGCTTTCGGCGGAAGCCCTGCTGGCCGCCCTTGGGGAGTGCCGGGAGGGGGAATCATGAGGGTCATTCTGGTCGGTGAAGGGAAGATTCTCTACTTTCTTGCCCGGCAGTTTGCCAGCAAGGGGCATACGACCACCATCGTCACCGCGGATCACGGCCAGGCCGGCACGCTGTCCCGACGGGTCCGGGCGACCGTGCTCCATGGGGACGGCAGCGACCCCGGCGTCCTGGAAGAGGCCGGGGCCCGCCGCGCCGATGTGGTGCTGGCCTTGACGCCGAGGGATCAGGACAATCTTGCCGTCTGCCAGATCGCCTGCCGCATGTTTCGGGTGCCGCGGACCGTCGGCCTGGTCAACGATCCGGAAAACGAGGAGGTCTTTCGCCAGCTCGGCGTTTCGGTGGCCTTTTCCGCTACCCAGATCATCGCGCGGATTATCGAGGAACGCGCCGGCTTCGAGGAGATTGCCAGCCTGATTCCGGTCGCCGAGGGGAAGGTCACTGTGTCGGAGGTAGCGTTGCGGGCCGAGTCCCCGGTGGTGGAGCGGGAACTGCAGCGCATCGCGTTTCCCGAGGGTGCACTGATCGGTGGCATCATCCGCGCGGGTGAAGTGATCGTACCGCGCGGAAGCACCCGCCTGCAGGGGGGGGATCGCCTGATTGTCATCAGTCAGCCCGACTGCTACGATCAGGTCCTGCGCCTGCTGACCGGGGAAGAGAGCTGATGAGCGATCCTCGTTATGCCCGCTTTCTGCGTGGGCGCTATCGGATTCTGCTCGGCTATGTCGGGCTGATCGATGTCCTGGTGGGGGGGTTGATCCTCTCACCCTGCCTGCTGCTGGGGGCTTTCCCCGGGGAACTGGCCGTGGCCTGGGGGTTGGCTGCGCCCGGGCTGATGCTGATTGCCATCGGCGGGGCGCTGTGGCGGGTCTGCCTGCCACGGGGTGGTGAAAGCCTCACGCTGCAGGAAGGGGCTGTGGTCGTACTCCTCGCCTGGATTTCTGCGGTTGTTATCGGCGCGCTCCCCTTTATGGCGGTCGGCGGCCTGAATTTCACCCAGGCGGTTTTCGAGTCGACCAGCGGCTGGACCACCACCGGGCTTTCCGTGGTCGATGTGACCGCCGCGCCGCGCCTGCTGCTCCTCTACCGCAGCGTCATGCAGCTCGCCGGCGGGGCGGGACTTGCGGTGATCATGCTGAGTGCCCTGGCCGGTCCTGCCGGGACCGGATTGAGCGCGGCCGAGGGGCGCGCCGATCAGTTGGTGCCAAATGTGCGCCGCTCGGCCAAGCTGGTGGTGACCATCTACAGCGGCTATGTCCTCTGTGGATGGCTGGCCCTGATGCTCTCCGGAATGGGCTGGTTCGATGCGATCAACCATGCCTTTGCCGCCATCTCCACCGGAGGCTTCTCCACCCGCCCCGAATCGATCGGCTACTGGGACAGTCCCCTGGTCGAGGGGACCACCGTGGTGCTGATGCTGCTCGGCACCATGAACTTCGTCACCAGTTATGCCCTGCTGCACGGCAAGTTCCGCGCGGTGGGGCGAAACGGTGAGATCCGGCTACAGGCCCTGCTCCTCCCGACGCTGGCGCTGGTGGTTCTTTTCGGGGTGACCTCCGGGCTTTACCCGACCCTCGGCAAACAACTGCGGGTCGCCATCTTTGAGGTCGTTACCGCCCTCTCCACCACCGGTTTCTCCACCGTCGGCTACGGCGACTGGAACGGTCTCGGCTGGCTGGTGCTCATTGTGCTGATGCTCATCGGCGGCGGCACCGGCTCCACTGCCGGCGGCCTCAAGCAGTACCGGGTCTACGCCCTGTACCGGGCCCTGCTCTGGGAAGGAAAACGGATGCTGCTGCCGCGGGGAGCGGTGACCATGCCGGATGTCTGGGTGGGGGACACCCCCCGCTTTCTCGGCGATGGGGAGTTGCGGCAACTGGCGACTTTCGCCTTTCTCTACCTGGCGACCCTGGCGGGCGGAACCGGGGTCCTTACCGCCTATGGCTATTCATTGAAGGAAAGCCTCTTCGAGTTCGCCAGCGCCCTGGGGACGGTGGGACTGTCGGTCGGGGTGACCTCTGCCACCGCCCCCGCAGGCCTGCTTTGGACCGAAACCCTGGGCATGATTCTCGGTCGTCTGGAGTTTTTTGTGATATTTATCGGGCTGAGCCGGCTTGTTGCCAACGTTGCGGCCATGATGGGATCGGCACACAAGGGAGAATAAAGATGGCTGTATATCGGTTTGTCCTATATTGTCTTTTTGGACTGCTTCTGAACGGTTGCCAATCAGATCAGAACAGCGGACCCTGGCTACCAGTGCTGGAGCCGACCAGCTACAGCTCCCTTGAAAGTTCTGTCTCCAAAGCGCTCAAGGTGATCCATCAGGTCGAAGAAGATCTTGAGAATAGTAAGCAAGAAGATGCATCGAAAAAGCTTCTGGAGGCTCAAAGTGCATTATTTGAATCAAAAGTTGGGTTCAATTCCCCGCAGCTTGCTGCGCGATTTTTACTAAGGGTGTAGGCTGTTGATACCCCGTAGCTTGCTGCGGGGTAGTTCATTTGAAATACTACTTCCTTCCTATGGTGGAAATCCGTCAGCTCGTCTATGACGCAGGACGGTTGCACGGACTCGGCCGTCTGCATGATGCTTTGGGTCAGTTAGCCCAGGCGGACCATCTTTTAGGAGTGATTGAATCCCATGGAAACGCCCCTTTTCATCAGGCTCTGCAAGAACCACGGGTCATGATCGAAAAGATACGTGAAACACTGGAACAGGGGCGTCAGACCACCTCAACCAAGTATCAGGTGGAATTTTCTCCTCTGGCCAACCATCAATTCAGAGAACTTGGCCACAAGATTAACATGATGGTGATTAAAGGGGATCTGATCCTCTCCGGGGTCGAATTTAACCGCCCGAAACAGGACTCCAAGTAGGCATGAACTCTTCCCTTGTGATCAAAACAATAAAAAACCTCTCGCCGGCCCAGGCGCTGGTTTTTTACTATGCCCTGGCCATACTGATCGGCAGCTTGCTGCTGGCCACCCCCTGGGCGGCCCATGGCACGCCCCTCTCGCTGCTCGATGCCCTGTTCACCGCGACCTCGGCCCAATGCGTGACCGGGCTGATCGTGGTCGATACCGGGACCAAACTCACCCTTTTCGGGCAATGCGTCGTGCTGGTACTGATCCAGATCGGGGGGCTGGGGATCATGACCTTCTCGGTCTACCTCTTCATTTACCTGAAGGTCGGGGTGAGCAGCCGGGGGCGCTGGATTATCCACGAGACCCTGATGCACTCCCCGGTCAGCTCCTGGCGGGAGCTGATCCGGGGCATTTTTCTGCTCACCCTGGGAATCGAGGCGGTTGGGGCACTGCTGCTCGCTTTCGCCTTTGTGCCGGTTCTCGGCTTCTGGGACGGGATCTACAGCGCCCTGTTCCATTCCATCTCCGCCTTCTGCAACGCCGGGTTTTCGCTCTTTTCCGACAGCCTGGTCGGGTTCCGCGACAACCCGCTGGTCAACCTGACCGTCATGGCGCTGATCATTCTCGGCGGGATCGGCTTTCTGGTCATCCGGGAGTTGATCGAGGTTGGCAGAACGCGATCCCTGAAACGCTCGCAACGACCGAAACTTTCCCTGCACACCAAGATCGTGCTGGTCGCCAGTTCGTTTCTGATCGTCTACGGCGCGCTGATGATCGCCTGGCTGGAGGGGGGGAATGCCCTCGCCGGCATGCCGTTCATGGAGGGATTCTGGACCGCCCTGTTTCAGTCGGTCACTGCCCGCACCGCTGGGTTCAACACCATCGATCTGAATGCGTTTCGCGCGCCGACCGTCTTCCTGGTCATCTTCCTGATGTTTGTCGGGGCGTCGCCGGGATCGGCGGGGGGGGGCGTCAAGACTACCAGCATGGCGCTCTTCTTCGCGATTTTCTATAGCCGGCTCAAGGGGAACCAGCATACCAGCCTGTTTCGGCGCACCATTCCCGAGGAGGTGATTACCAAAGGCTTGGCCCTGGTGCTGCTTGCCATCATCCTGATTGCCCTGGCGCTCTTCGGCCTGATGATCGTCCAAAGCTCTGACCTTGCCCATGAAAACATGCGGGAATTTCTGGGCTACACCTTCGAGGCCTTCTCCGCTTTCGGTACCGTCGGTTTGTCGATCGGGGCGACCGCCAAGCTGAACCCCATGGGCAAGCTCATCATCATCCTGCTGATGTTCGTCGGCCGGGTGGGTCTTCTGACCATGGCCTTCGCCATCGCCGGGCGTGTCCGGCGGCATGCCCCGCGCTACGCCGAAGAAAACATCATGATCGGATAAGGGGAAAAACCGTTATGAAAAAGAAGTTTTGCGTCATTGGCCTGGGCAATTTCGGATATCACATCGTATCCACCCTGTACGCGGAAGGGCACGAGGTGACGGCGATCGACACCGACAAGGAGAAGGTCCAGGCGGTCAAGGATGTCTGCGACTACGCCATTCTGGGGGATGCCGCCAACAAGGATTTCCTGGCGTCGCAGGGTGTGCAGGAGATGGACGCGGTCGTGGTGTCAACGGGCGAGCATTCCCACCTCTCGACCCTGATGACCCTGTATCTCAAAGAGTTGAAGGTGCCGCGCATTGTGGTCAAGGCGATCAGCGAAGACCATGGTCGCATTCTCGACCGGGTCGGCGCCACCGATGTCATCTATCCGGAAAAGGACATGGCGATCCGCGCTGCCCGCAACCTGTCGAGCCCCAATGTCCTGGAATTCATTCCCCTCGCGGAAGACTACTCGCTCTCGGAGACCGCTCCCCCGAAACATTTCCTCGGCAAGACCCTGATCGACCTCGATCTGCGGAAAAAATTCCATCTCACCATCATCGCCATCAAGGATGTCCTGACTGACCAGTTCATCCCGGCCCCGCCCCCGACCTATCAGATCAAGGACAGCGACATCCTGGTCATTCTCGGGAAAACCGACGATATCGACAAGGCGCTGGAAGTCCGGAAGTAGCGGGTTTCCCTCCGGTCGACAGCGCGCACCGGGTTATTTGCCGGGCCCGGTTCCTGGTGGAGAGAGGCCGGTGACCAGGTTGGCGGCGAGAGTGCGCAGCAGCGTGAAGTAGGCCTCGGGCCCGGCCGCAAGGTCGGCGCCGAGGGGGTCGAGGATGCCGGTGCGGGCACCGGTCCCTGCGGTGAGGAGGGTCGCCAGTCGCGGCTCGAACTGGGGCTCGCTGAAGACGCAACGAGCCCCGACCTGTTTGATGCGGTTGCGGATTTCGCTGAGGCGGCGGGCGCCGGGGGTCCGTTCGGGACTGACGCTGATGGCGCCGGCGGGGCTGAGGCCGTAACGTGCCTCGAAGTAGGGGAAGGCGTCGTGAAAGACGATATAGGGGAGGCCGGCGACCGCTTGCAGCTGCTTCCGCAGCTCCTGGTCGAGAGCGGTCAGCCGTTGCCGGAGGTGGCCGGCATTGGCGCGGTAGCTCTCGGCGTTACCGGGGTCGATTTCGGCAAGCAGAGCTGATACCCCGGCGACGATCATCTCGGCATTGGTCGGATCGAGCCAGAGGTGCAGGTTCAGCTCGCCGTGACCGTGGCGATCCGCCCCGGTCCCTTCGCCGTGGTGTGCGGCGCTCTCCCAGACCCCGCCTTCCCGGGCCGGCAGCAGCTTGAGCCCCGGCAGGGTAGCGACAGAAAGGACCCGTGCCTTTGCCGCCAGGGTGGCGAGGGGGCGGTTGAGAAAGGTCTCGAAATCTTCCGAGATGCGGACCACCAGATCGGCCCGGCTCAGTTCGCGGGCGTCGGAGGGGCGCAGGCTGTAGCTGTGGGGGGACCCGGCGCCGGGGATCAGGAGGGTCGGTGTGCCGACCCCGGCCATGACGCCGGCGACCAGGGCGTGGAGGGGCTTGATGGTGACCACCACCTGCGGCGCGGCAACGGCGCTGGCCGCCGGGGTGAAGAGGGCCAGCAACAGCAGGAGGCGAAGGTGGGGGGCGGGCATGGGAATCTCCTTGAAAAAGGATGGCAGGATGTCGGCAAATTATTATGTTATATTGTTGCAAAAGGCAAGGGGAGGGAACCCGGAAAGATGACGACCAGCAAGGGATTGGCCTGCGCCGGCGAGCGCCATGACACGTGTATCGACCGCGCCATGACAGCGGCCGAACGGCTCTGCCGCGAACGCGGCCTGCGACTGACGCCGCTGCGGCGCCAGGTACTGGAGCTGATCTGGGGAAGCCACCGGCCGATCGGCGCCTATGCGCTGCTCGAAAAACTGCGGGAGCGTTGGGGCCGGACGGCACCGCCGACGGTCTACCGGGCCCTCGAGTTTCTCCAGGGGCAGGGACTGGTCCACCGCCTCGCCTCCCTCAACGCCTTTGCCGGCTGTGCCCGCCCCGGGCAGCCCCATGCCGGCCAGTTCCTGATCTGTGCCTCCTGCCAGAACCTGACCGAGATCGACGACCCGCAGCTGCATGGCGCTATCGCCGACAGCGCCGGGGCGGCCGGTTTTACCGTCCAGCATCCGACCGTCGAACTCCTCGGCCTCTGCGCCGCCTGCCGGAAGGAGGGGGAAATATGAGCCACGACCGGCAAGGCAGCGCCGGGGAAATATTGGCCGCCGCCGAAGCCGTCCACGTGCACCTGGGGCGGGGGGAGGTCCTTTCCGGGGTCGATCTGGAGGTGCGCCGCGGCGAGATCGTCACCATCGTCGGCCCCAACGGCGCCGGCAAGACCACCCTGTTGCGGGTGCTGCTCGGCCTGCTGGCGCCGACCGCGGGGCGGGTGGTGCTGAGCCCGGGGGTGCGCATCGGCTACATGCCGCAGCGGATCCAGGTCGATGCGGTACTCCCCTTGAGCGTGCGGCGCTTTCTGACCCTGACCGGGCAGCGCTCCCTCTCCGAGCTGCGCCGCGTCCTCGCCGAAGTCGGCGCACCGATGCTGCTGGATCGCCCGGTTCAGGCTCTTTCCGGCGGTGAGATGCAGCGCGTGCTCCTCGCCAAGGCGCTGCTGCGCGACCCCGACCTTCTCGTCCTCGACGAGCCGGTGCAGGGGGTCGATGTGCAGGGGCAGCTCGAACTCTTCGGCCTGATCAGCCGAATCCGCCAGGAGCGCGGCTGTGCGGTGCTGATGGTCTCTCACGACCTGCACCTGGTGATGGCCGCCACCGACCGGGTCGTCTGCCTCAACCGCCACGTCTGCTGTACCGGAACCCCGGACGCGGTCCAGGGGAGCGCCGCCTTTATCGAGCTCTTCAGTCCCCAGGTGGTGGCCAACCTGGCGATCTATGCCCATCAGCACGACCATTCCCACGACCCGGTCAGCGGCAAGGAGAACAACCATGGATGACTTCCTGCTGCGCGCCCTGCTCGGCGGCGTCGGCGTCGCCGTGGTCGCCGGCCCCTTCGGCTCCTTCGTCGTCTGGCGCCGCCTCGCCTACTTCGGCGACACCCTATCCCATTCGGCGCTGCTCGGCGTCGTCCTCGGCTTTCTCTTCCACTTCAATCTGACCCTGGGGGTGGTCGTCGTCTGCCAGTTGCTGGCGCTCCTCCTCTTTCTGCTGCAGCGGCAAAAACAGATCGCCGGCGACACCCTGCTCGGTATCCTCTCCCACAGTGCCCTGTCGCTGGGACTGGTGCTTCTCGCCCTGGTCGAGACCCTGCGCATCGATCTCCTCTCCTACCTGTTTGGCGACATTCTCGCCATCGGCAACGCTGATCTCGCCTGGATCTTCGGCGGCGGCACTCTGGCCCTTGCCGCTCTCGCCCGGCTCTGGCGCCCGCTGCTGGCAATCACCGTGCACGAGGACCTGGCCCGGGTCGAGGGGGTGCCGGTCGCTTTCGTCAACTGGGCGTTCCTGGCGATGATGGCGCTGGTCATCGCCCTGCTGATGAAGGTGGTCGGCCTGCTGCTGGTCACTTCGCTGCTGATCATTCCGGCGGCCGCGGTACGACGCTTCGCCACCACCCCGGAAGGGATGGCGCTATTGGCCGCGCTCTGCGGTGGCCTGGCGGTGGTCGCCGGGCTCGCCGCTTCCTACCGCTGGGATACGCCGGCCGGTCCCTCGATCGTGGTGGCGGCCGCGCTCCTTTTTGTTGCCGCGCAGCTCCTTCCGCGGCGCGGGACCTGAAGAATTTTCGGCAGATAGAACTGGGAAGGGGAGGGGGAAGGTTGAACTCAGGCGCCGAGAACGCCGTCACGAGTCGACTCCTTGACCCGGTACATGGCGAGATCGGCGGCACTGATCAGCTGCTCCTTGTCGGCGGCATCGTCGGGAAAAGTGGCGACGCCGAAGCTCGCCGTCAGGTGAATCACCTGACCGGCATCGTTAAAGAAGCGGTGCTCGCGGATGGTTCGGCGCAGGTGGTCGGCCATAACCAGGGCGCCCTGCTTGTCGGTGGCCGGCAGGATGATGACAAACTCGTCGCCGCCGTAGCGGGCCGGGAGGTTGACGCGCCGGGTCGATTCGCGGATCAGCCGGCCGGTCTCGCTCAAAACCCGGCTGCCGACCAGGTGCCCCCAGCTGTCGTTGACCTGCTTGAAGTGGTCGAGGTCGATGAAGACGACGGAGAGGGGGGTCCGGTAGCGGCTGGCGCGCTCGATTTCGTATTCGAGCAGGGAGTGGAAGTGGCGGTCGTTGAAGAGGCCGGTCAAGTCGTCGGTGATCGTCAGCTGGCTGATCTTTTCGACGTGGCGGGCGTTGTCGATGGCGATGGCAACGAAGTCGGCAACGGCGGTCAGGATCGCCAGGTCCTCCTCGTCGAAACGCCCCTCGGTGTGACTGTTGATCAGTTCGACGACGCCAAGCACCCTGGCGCGAATCCGGACCGGCACGCAGACGATGGAGTGGGTGGTGAAGGAGACCGCCTCGTCGACCTGGGGGGCGAAACGCGGATCGCGGTTGACATCGGGGATCAGCAACGGTTCGCCATGCTCGACGACCCAGCCGGCGATCCCCTGCCCCTTGGCGAGGCGCAGCCCCTTGAGCGCGGCGGCGGCCGGTGAGACCGCGATCTCGAAGGTGAGCTCCCCGGTCTGCTCGTCGACCAGCAGCAGCGACCAGCTCTGTGACTTCAGCAGCAGGCTGACCTTTTCCAGAATCAGGTTGAGCACCTCGGAGAGGCTCAGGGTCGAGGTCAACGCCTTGGCGATCTCCACCAGGATCGCCAGTTCACGGTTGCGCCGTTCCAGGACAGATAGAAGCTGATTGTCGGTGTTGACCGTCATGTGCAGATTCCCGTGGGGGTTGCAGGATAAAAGCAGGCCCCAGAAATATACCACACGCTTCTCCATCTCGCCCCGAAACCGCCAGGTCTCTCCTGTCGTGCCTGCCATGGCGGCCATTCACTCCGCCGCACCCTCTCCCCGCCCCACGCCACAAATGGTTTTTGACAGTGGTATAATTTGCGCCATCGACACTTTTGTTAAAAAAATCAAAAAAACTCTTGACAGGGCGGAGCGGCTCGTTTAAAAAGGGACAAAAATAACCTTAAAGGTCATCAATTATGATGGGTCTGACCCGCAAAGGCGAATACGCGATTCGCGGCATGATCTACCTGGCGGCCCAGCCGCCGGGAAGCCTGGTCCTGGTCCAGGAGATCGCCGCTGCCACCGAGGCGCCGGTCAGTTTTCTCGCCAAGATTTTCCAGGAGTTCGCCAAGAGCGGCCTGGTCCATTCGGTCCGCGGCTCGGGGGGCGGCTTCACCCTCGCCCGGTCCGCCGCCGAGATCAGCCTGTTGCAGGTGGTGGAAATTGTCGAAGGGCCGATCCTGCCCAATCGCTGCCTGGAGGATCGGGAGCGCTGCGATCGCCGCAACGGCTGCCGAGTGCACGAAGTCTGGCGCCGGATCCAGCAGCAGACGGTGGCGACGCTGCGACAGGTGACCCTGGCGGAGATCGCCCATTGATACGGGAGGCGAAAATGAGTGTCGGCATTGTCAACAACCTGCTTGCCATGTACGTCGAGGGGTTTCGCGCCATGCGGCTCGGCCGGACCCTGTGGACGATCATCCTGGTGAAGCTGATCCTCCTCTACACCCTTGCCCGCTTACTCTTCCCCGATCCGTTGCAGGAGAACTTCGCCAATGACCGGGAGCGCGCCGACCACGTCCTCGGGCAACTGGTGCGCCCCCCACCTGCAGCCGACGCCAGGTAATGAGCTCTTCCCGGCCTTATGAAACAGGCCGGGAAGGAAAGCAATCCGGTCCCTGAACCCTCAGCCATGGAGGCACCCGTGCTGGAACAGATCGATTTTACCCAGGTCAACTGGGCGCGCGCCCAATTTGCCCTCACTGCCATGTTTCACTGGATTTTCGTACCGCTCACCCTCGGCCTCTCCTTTCTCGTCGCCTTTTTCGAGAGCATCTACGTCAAGACCGGCAATCCCGAATGGAAGCGCCTCACCCGCTTCTGGATGAGCCTGTTCGCCATCAACTTCGCCATCGGGGTGGCGACCGGCATCATCATGGAGTTCGAGTTCGGCACCAACTGGTCGAACTACTCCTGGATGGTCGGTGACATCTTCGGGGCGCCGCTGGCGGTGGAAGGAATCTTTGCCTTCTTCATCGAGGCGACCTTTTTCGCGGTGATGTTCTTCGGCTGGGACCGGGTGTCGCAGAAGACCCACCTCTTTGCGACCTGGATGGTGGCGGTCGGCTCCAATCTCTCGGCGCTCTGGATCCTGGTCGCCAATGGCTGGATGCAGCTCCCCGTCGGCATGACTTTCAACCCCGACCTCGCCCGCTTCGAGATGACCAACTTCTGGGCGGTCCTCTTCTCGCCGGTGGCCATCAGCAAGTTTACCCACACTACTGCTTCCGGCTTCATGCTCGCCTCGGTCTTCGTCATCGGCGTCAGTTCCTGGTTCCTGCTCAAGGGGCGCCACCTGCAGCTGGCCAAGCGCAGTATCCTGGTGGCGGCGACCTTCGGCCTCCTCTCCGGGCTCTTCGTCGCCTTCTCCGGCGACGAGGCCGCCTTCACCAACGCCCACCACCAGCCGATGAAGCTGGCGGCCATGGAATCGCTCTACAATGGCGGAGTGCCAACCGGCCTGATTCCTTTCGGCATCCTCGACCCCGCCAAACGCCCCGGCGACAGCAAGGATCCCTTCCTGGTCAAGGTCGAGGTGCCGGGGGTCCTCTCCCTGCTTGCCAACCGGATTCTGACCAGCTTCGTCCCGGGGATCAACGATCTGGTTTACGGCAACCCCGAACAAAACATCCTCGCCACCGGGGTGAAGATCGAACGGGGCCGGATCGCCATAGCTGCCCTCGCCGACTACAAGGAGGCGCGACAGGCCGGCGACGAGCCTGCGGCGCAGAGCGCCCTCGCCACCCTGCGCGCCAACCAGGAGTTTCTCGGCTACGGCTACCTCGATCGGCCGGAGGATGCGGTACCTCCGGTGGCGCTCACCTTCTACAGCTTCCGCGCCATGATCGCCCTGGGCACGATTCTGATGCTGGTCTTCGTTCTCTTCCTCTACTTCACCTGGACCGACCGCATCTCCCAGCAGCGCTGGCTGCTGCGCCTCGGTGTCCTCAGCATCTTTCTTGCCTACCTCGCCTCCGAGGCCGGCTGGATCGTCGCCGAGGTCGGCCGCCAGCCCTGGGCGATCCAGAACCTGTTGCCGGTGACGGTTGCCAATTCCAACCTGACCGCCGGGACGGTACAGACCACATTCTTCCTCTTTTTAGCTATCTTCACCACCCTGCTGATCGCCGAAATTCGCATCCTGCTCAAGCAGATCCAAACCGGACCGGAGGGCCACTGATATGATCGGACAACTCGCTCTTAGCCAGCTGCAGCAGCTCTGGTGGCTGATCGCCTCGCTGGTCGGCTCCCTCTTTTTGATGCTGACCTTTGTCCAGGGGGGGCAGACCCTCCTCTTCACCCTGCCGCGTTCGGACCAGGAGCGGCTGCTGCTGGTCAATTCCATCGGCCGCAAGTGGGAGCTGACCTTTACCACCCTGGTCCTCTTCGGCGGGGCCCTCTTTGCCGCCTTCCCGCTCTTCTACGCCACCAGCTTCGGCGGCGCCTACTGGGTCTGGATCCTGATCCTCTTCACCTTTGTCGGCCAGGCGGTGAGCTACGAATACCGGCGCAAACCGGCCAACCTGCTCGGCACCCGCAGCTTCGACATTTTCCTCTTCCTCAACGGCAGCGTCGGCCTGCTGCTGATCGGTGCCGCCGTCGGCACCTTCTTCACCGGCTCCAGTTTCAGCCTCAATGGCTACAATCTGGTGACCTGGCAGCATCCGCTGCGTGGTCTCGAGGCGGCCTTCAATCCCTTCAACGTCGCCCTCGGCCTCTTTCTGGTTTTCCATGCCCGGGTCCTCGGCTCCCTCTACCTGCTCAACAATATCGAGCACGACGGGCTCAACCAACGCTGCCGTCAGGCCGTTTTCGTCAACCTGCTGCTGGCGCTGCCGTTCCTCCTCTTCGTCCTCTTCCGCCTGGTGACCATGCCCGGTTACGCGGTCGACCCGGTCACCGGCAGCGTCAGCCTCGAAGCCGGCAAGTACCTGCACAACCTGCTGGCGATGCCGGCGGTCCTGGGGCTGCTGCTGGTTGGCCTGCTGCTGGTGGTCTGGGCAGTGGTTGCCGGCCGCTTTCTCGGCAGCCGGCGCGGCATCTGGTTCGCTGGCCCCGGGACGGTGCTGGTCGGCCTCGCCCTCTTCGCCCTGGCCGGCTACCACGATACCGCCTTCTATCCCTCCAGCTCCGATTTGCAGAGCAGCCTGACCATCCACAACGCCTCGAGTAGCCACTACACCCTGACGGTAATGAGTTACGTGGCGTTGGCGGTCCCCTTCGTCCTCGCCTACATCGCCTATTTCTGGCGGCTGATGGACGCCCGGTCGCTGACGCTGGAACAGCTCGAAGGCGAACATTCCCATGACCTCTACTGACCAAGGAGCTCGCCCATGATGACCCTTCTTCTGTTAACCGTTTGGCTGGTGATGATCATCGCCTCCTACAAGCTCGCGCTCCGCGTGCTGGAGCGCAGCGGTAACCTCTGAAACCAGGCGTGGTACCGCGTCACCGCCTGGTGAAAGGCCAAGGCCCATCTTCCCCCTGCGGGTGGAAGATGGGCCTTTCTTCGTAACGGAAGAACACTGCTTTCCGTGGGCGACGCCAGACACCGCGCAACTTTTTCGCCGAGTCCCCTTCAATTTCACCCAGATGGGGGATGGCGAAGTAGAAAATATTCGTTAACATCAAACCTGACCTTCTCCGTCCTGGCGGCGAACTTGCGATTCGTTGTTCCGGGACGGCAAGGTTGGGAGGGTCTCGGCCCGGGAGAAGGTGACGCGGCGGCGGCCGCATATTCTGTCGCAGTTTTTCAATCGGCAGGGGGGGGAGATCAGATGACCGACGGTGCATGCCTCTTTGAGTCGCCTCAAGAGACCACCCGGCTGAAGGTCCTGGTGGTCGATGACGACTCCCTTATCCGCAGCGTCTATCGTGAGATTCTGGAGGGGATCGACTGCCTGGTCGAAGAGGCGAGCGACGGACGGGGCGCCATCGAGCTTTTTCGCGCGACACCTCCGGATCTGGTGCTCCTCGATCTGATCATGCCGGGCATCGACGGCTTTGAAACCTGTCGCACTCTGCGCCAGTTGGAGGAGGGGAGAACGGTTCCCATCCTGGTGGTCACCGGCCTCCAGGAGAGCGCTGCCATCCATCGCGCCTATGAGGCCGGCGCCACCGATTTCATTGCCAAGCCGGTCCAGGCCGACCTGCTCGCCTACCGCGCCCTTTACCTGTTGAAGGCGGGGAAAACCTTCAACGCCCTGGTGCGCAACGAGGCCAATCTCCGCCTGTTGCGAACGGCAATTGAATCCTTGCCGATCGGCCTCACCATTACCGATCGGCAGGGGAAGATCACCTTCGTCACCCCGGCCGAAGCGAAGATGCACGGCTACTGCACCGAGGAGTTGCTGAACCGGGATGTCCGGATTCTCGCGCCGCCACGGTTGCACAATCCTGCTGCAGGAAAACGATCCGAGACCTTTGTCGCGTGGTGCCGCGAAAGTGTCAATATCCGCAAGGATGGCGAGGAGTTCCCGGTGCAGATCTCTTCGGTGGCGGTCCGTGACGCCGAAGGGACCTTTCTCGGCGTCATTTCCTCCTGCGAGGATATTTCCGAACGCAAAAGAAGTGAGACCCTGATCCACCAGTTCGCCTATTCCGATGCCCTGACCGGGCTGCCCAACCGCACCCTCCTCATGGACCGGCTGAAGAACGCGCTGGCCATCGCCTCCCGGGAGCAGAGGAGTGTCTCCCTCCTCTTCCTCGACCTCGACAATTTCAAGGACATCAACGATACCAAGGGACATGCCTTCGGCGACAGGGTCCTCATAAGGGTCGCCGAAAGGCTCAGTGCCTGCGTGCGTGAGGCAGATACCCTGGCGCGATTCGGCGGGGACGAGTTCATCATCGTCCAATTGGTGGAAGAGGGTGAAAATACGGCGAGCAGAACCGCGCAGCGAATCCTCGATGCTTTTCGCCGCCCCCTCGATATTGACGGGGAACGGATCGACGTCGGATTCAGCATCGGTATCGCCTGCTACCCGCAGGATGTTCAGGACCTTGGAGGCCTGTTGCGCAGCGCCGATACCGCCATGTATCGGGCCAAGGCCCTGGGTCGACACAACTATCAAACCTTTGCCGCAGAAATGAACGAGGAGGTCTTGGAGAAGGTGGCCCTGGAATCTTCTCTTCGAATGGCGCTGGACAATGGCGAATTTTCGGTTGCTTATCAGTCGCAATGGGACCTGCAGAGGGAGAGCTGCTGTGGCGTGGAGGCCTTGCTCCGCTGGAGCCATCCCCGGTTGGGAGAAATCGCGCCGCAGCGATTCATTCCCCTGGCCGAAAGAGGTGGCCAGATTCATTCCCTGGGCGAATGGACCCTGCGCCATGTTTGCGGGCAGGCAAGCTCCTGGATCCTGGCCGGGCTTCCCCTCGGGCGGATTGCCGTCAATATTTCCGGACACCAACTGAACCGCCCCGATTTTCCCCGGTGTCTCGCCGGAATCCTGGCCGAAGCCGGCCTCGCCCCGGCACATCTCGAACTGGAATTTACCGAAAAGGTTCTCATGGCGGATGCCGGCAAAACGATCGAAATTTTGCAGGCGCTGAAAGATATGGGAGTGAAGCTTTCCATCGATGGCTTTGGAACCGGTTTTTCTTCCCTGAGCTACCTGAAACACCTTCCCGTCGACCGCATCAGGATCGACCGCAGTTTTATCGCCGGCATCGGCCATGATTGCGGCGACGAAGCGATCGTGAAAGCGATCATCACCCTCGCCCACAACCTGAATATCCGCGTTTTGGGTGAAGGGGTGGAAACCCGCGAGCAATTGGACTTTTTGCGAAACCTCGGTTGCCACGAGGCCCAGGGGTTTTTGTTCGGAAAGGAGATGGGGTGGGCAGAGATCGAAATGTCCTGGCGGGAGAATGCGGGATTTTCCGAGGGGCTTGATCTGCAATGGAGTGTGCCCCGAACCTGACCCGCTCCCGCCGGGGGATGTTGACCCGGGGTCTGCTCCCTTTCCCCACAAAGCAAGCCCCCGCTGCCAAGATGGCTGCGGGGGCTTGCTTTTGCCGGAATTCAAGAGGCGCGATCAGCCGAGTCCGACGACCTCGATTTCGAAGGTCAGGTCTTTGCCGGAGAGGGGGTGGTTGGCATCGAGGGTGATCTTGTCCCCATTGACCGAAGTCACCGCGACAACAAAGTTCTGGCCGTCTTCGCCACGGCTCTCGAACTGCATGCCGACCTGCGGGTCGGATTCCGGAGGGAACTGGCTGCGGTCGGCTTCCACCACCATCTGCTCGTGGTAGGGGCCGTAAGCCTGGTCGAAGGGGATCGTCACGGTCTTGTTGTCGCCGACCGCCATGCCGACCACGGCGTTGTCGAAGCCGGGGATCAGTTGACCGGCACCGAGGGTGAATTCGAGGGGTTCGCGATCCGCGGAGGAATCGAAGACGGTGCCATCGTCCAGTTTCCCGGTGTAATGGACCTTGACGGTGTCGCCGTTCTTTGCCTGTGCCATTGAACGTCTCCTTTGATTTGGGGGCGAAAGAACTTCACCCTAGCAGATCGGTGGTAAATTAGTAAACCCCCGGCGGCCACTTTTCCCCGAAACTGGGCCCAAACAGTATTAATTCATTCGATTGACTGAACCCAGTCAGGGGGGTATGGTTAAGGAAAAACAAAGGAAGCGATCATGCAGAAAAAGATAAATTCCGGTGGTCCCCCGAAAGAAGACCCGGCCCATACCCGGGACCGCCTGCTTGAGGCCGGGCTCGAGGTTTTCGGTGAGTACGGCTATGGCGGGGCGACCACCCGCCTGCTCGCCGAACGGGCCCGGGTCAACCTGGCGGCGATCCCCTACCACTTCGGTGGCAAGGAGGGGCTCTACCAGGCGGTGGTGACACAGATCGCCGGGCGGGTGCGGCAAAGGCTCGATCCGCTCCTTGCCGAGATCGGCAGTGCCCGGCGAAGCGGGGCCACCGATGCCGCAGCCGCGCTGGTCCTGCTCGAACGGCTGCTGGCGGCGCTGGTCGAATTTATCGTCGGCACCCCGGAGGCGGCGCGTTTCAGCCACATCGTGCTGCGTGAACAGCTCTCGCCGTCGGCGGCCTACGCCATCGTCTTCGAGCGGATCATGCAGCCGCTAATGGAGGCGCTGGCAGCCCTGGTCGCGGCCGCCGGCGGCGGCACGGTGGTCGGGCCGTGGCAGCGGCTGCAGGCGATGACTTTGCTCGGCCAGGTCCTGGTCTTCCGTTTCGGCCGGGAGACGGCGGTGCGCGGGCTCGGCATGAGCGGTTACAGCGCTGAAGAGACGGCGGCGATCCGGGACGTGGTCCTCGCCCACACCCGGGCGATCGTGACGAGTGCCGTGGTGCCGCCGGGGCAGGCGGAAGGAGAGCAAGCATGAAAAAGCGAATCGTGGTCGGGATCGTGCTGCTGCTGGTGGCCGCGGCGGCCGCCGGCGGCTGGTGGCTGCGCCGGCAGGAGGCGCCACCGGCGCAGTTGACCCTTTACGGCAATGTCGATATCCGCAAGGTCGACCTCGCCTTCCGCGTCGGCGGGCGGCTGGCGACCCTGGCGGCGGAAGAGGGGGATCGCCTTGCCGCCGGGGAGCCGGTTGCCCGTCTTGAACAGGAGCCCTACCGGGACGAGCTGCAGCTGGCCGAGGCGCAGCAGGCCCAGGCTGCCGCACAGCTGACCAAGTTGGAGGCGGGGAACCGGCAGCAGGAGATAGCGCAGGCGCGGGCCCTGGTCCAGGAGCGGGCGGCGACGGTCGCCAACCTCGAACGCGAGTCCGAGCGCAAGCAAAAGCTGCTTGCCGACGGCTTCATCGCGCGCCAGGATTTCGACAACGTCAGCGCCAGCCTCGCCGAAGCCCGGGCCCGGCTCGAGACCGCCCGCCAGGGCCTCAAGCTGGCCGCGGCCGGGTTTCGTCAGGAGGATATTGCGGCGGCCCGGGCCGACCTGGCGGCAGCGCAGGCGCGCCTCGCCACCGCTCGTACCCGCCTCCATGATACCGAACTGTTCGCCCCCGCCGCCGGCGTGCTGCTGACCCGGGTGGTCGAACCGGGCGCGATTGTCGCCCCCGGCCAGACCGTGGCGACCCTCTCCCTCGATAATCCGGTCTGGGTAAGGGTCTATGTCGATGAGCCGGACCTGGGACGACTGGCGCCGGGGATGGCGGCGCAGATCTACACCGACAGCGCCCCCGATCACCCCTACCAGGGGCAGGTCGGCTTCATCTCCCCCGAGGCCGAGTTCACCCCCAAGTCGGTGCAGACCGAGGCGCTGCGCACCCGCCTCGTCTACCAGGTTCGCATCATTGCGGAGAATCCCGACCAGGGGCTGCGCCAGGGGATGCCAGTCACCGTGCGCCTGCCGACGGCGGCCGCGGCCGCTGGCGGGGGCTGAGCCATGACCGTCCCCGCGGTCGCCATCCGTCAGCTCTCCTTTGCCTATCTGCCGGGACAGCCGGCCCTCGCCGAACTCAGTGCGGCGATCGAGCCGGGGCGGGTTACCGGCCTGGTTGGCCCGGACGGCGCCGGCAAGACGACCCTGCTCCGCCTCCTCGCCGGTCTGCTGTTGCCCGATGCCGGGACGGTCGAGCTGTTCGGCACCGGAACCCGCCGCGAGACGGCCCTCCCCGCCGGGCTGATCGGCTACATGCCGCAGAAGTTCGGCCTCTACGAAGAGCTGTCGGTGCTGCAGAACCTGCGTCTCTATGCCGACCTGCAGGGGGTGACCGGCGCCGAGCGCGAAGCGGCCTTTGCCCGGCTCCTCGAATTCACCGCCCTCACCCCCTTCCAGGGGCGCCGCGCCGGCCAGCTCTCGGGGGGGATGAAGCAGAAGCTCGGCCTCGCCTGTGCGCTGATCCGCAAGCCGCGGCTGCTCCTCCTCGATGAGCCGAGCGTCGGCGTCGATCCGGTGAGCCGCCGCGAGCTGTGGCGGATGGTGCGCGAGCTGGTCGACCCGGAGATGGCAGTCCTCTGGTCGACCGCCTACCTCGACGAGGCGGAGAAGTGCGACGCCGTTCTGCTGCTCAACCAGGGAGAACTCCTCTTTGCCGGTCCCCCCGGTGAGCTGACCGCGCGGGTGGCGGGACGTTCCTTCCAGGTCCAGGGGATCAAAGGGAGTCGCCGCCAGCTCCTGAGCCGGGCGTTGCAACGCCCCGAGGTCCAGGACGGCATCGTCCAGGGGCAGAACGTGCGGCTGGTGCTGCGCCCCGCGGTCGACCCGCCAACCCTGGCGGAGCTGGGCGCCGGGGAAGGAGCCCGGCTGGTGGCGGTGGAGGCGCGCTTCGAGGATGCCTTTGTCGATATCCTCGGCGGCGGGCCGGGGGGCGAGTCGGTGCTGGCGGCCAGCCTCGCGCCGGCGCCGGCGAGCGCCGGGCCGACGGTGGAGGGGGAGGGGCTGACCAAGCGCTTTGGCGACTTCACCGCGGTCGCTGATGTCAACTTCAGCATCGGCCGCGGCGAGATTTTCGGCCTGCTCGGGCCCAACGGCGCCGGCAAGTCGACCACCTTCAAAATGCTCTGCGGCCTGCTCAAGCCGAGCGCCGGCAGTGGCCGGGTGGTCGGCTTCGATCTGCAGCGGGCGCCGGGCAAGGCCCGCGCCCGTCTCGGCTACATGGCGCAGAAGTTCTCCCTCTACGGCGACCTCACGTCGCGCCAGAACCTCCTCTTCTTCTCCGGGGTCTACGGCCTGCGCGGCCGGAAGCAGCAGGCGATGGTGACGCAGATGGTCGACGTCTTCGGCCTGCAGCCGCATCTTAATGACGCCGCCGGAGAGCTCCCCCTCGGCTTCAAGCAGCGCCTGGCCCTCGCCTGCGCGGTGATGCACCAGCCGCCGGTCCTCTTCCTCGACGAGCCGACCTCGGGGGTCGATCCGCTGACCCGGCGCGAGTTCTGGACCCACATCAACGGCCTGGTCGAGAAGGGGGTGACGGTGCTGGTCACCACCCACTTCATGGACGAGGCCGAGTACTGCGACCGCATCGGCCTGGTTTACCAGGGGCGGATCATCGCCAGCGGCTCCCCCGACGAGCTCAAGACCCGGATGCGCAGCAGCGAGCGCCCCGACCCGACCCTGGAGGACACCTTCATCGCCCTCCTCGAGGAGTGGGACGCGCAGCAGTGGGAGGCGGTATGAACCTGCGGCTGCGACGGCTGGGGGCGCTGATGCTCAAGGAGTTCGTGCAGATCCTGCGCGATCCGAGCAGCCTGCTGATCGCCTTTGTCCTGCCGCTGATCCTCCTCTTCCTGTTCGGCTACGGAGTCTCTCTCGACGCCCGCCAGGTCCCCCTCGGCGTGGCGCTGGAGGGGAGCGGCCCGGGCGCCCACAGCCTCGCCCGCGCCTTTGCCGCCAGCCCCTATTTTGCCGTGGTCGAGTCCCGCAGCAGCCCTCCGTTGCAGGAAGAACTCCTCGCCGGCCGGTTGCGCGGGTTGGTGGTGATCCCGGCGGACTTCGACCGCCGGCTCGCAAGCGGCGCGGCGCCCCAGCTCCAGATCATCGCCGACGGCAGCGAGACCAACACTGCCAATTTTGTCCAGAATTATGCCCAGGGGGTGGTTGCCACCTGGCAGGCGCGCCAGGGGCTGGAACAGGGCCAGAGCGCTGCGGGGGGGCCGCAGCTGCTGCCGCGGGTCTGGTTCAACCCGGAGCTGGCGAGCCGCAACTCGCTCGTCCCCGGCGCAGTGGCGATCATCATGGCGATCATCGGCACCCTGCTCACCGCCCTGGTCGTTGCCCGGGAGTGGGAGCGCGGCACCATGGAGGCGCTCCTTGCCACCCCGGTGGGGGTGGCCGAGCTGATCATCGGCAAGCTCGTCCCCTACTTCCTGCTCGGCATGGCGGCGATGCTTGGCAGCGTGGTGGTCGCGGTCTTCCTCTTCGGGCTGCCGTTCCGCGGCTCGCTGCTGGCGCTGCTGGCGACGGCCGTCGCCTTTCTCCTCGCTGCTCTCGGCCAGGGGCTGCTGATCTCGACGCTGGCAAAAAACCAGTTCGTCGCCTCGCAGGTGGCGGTGATCACCGGCTTTTTGCCGGCGTTTCTCCTCTCCGGTTTCCTCTTTGAGATCTCCTCGATGCCGCTGCCGATCCGCGGTCTGACCCACATCATCGCCGCCCGCTACCTGGTGACCAACCTGCAGACCCTCTTCCTTGCCGGCGATGTCTGGCCGCTCCTGCTGCCGAACATCCTGATCCTGCTGCTGCTGGCGGCACTCCTCTTTCTGCTCACGGCGAAGAAGACCGTGAAGCGGCTGAGGTGACATGTTCGGACGGATTTACACCCTCATCGTCAAGGAGCTGCTGGCGCTGCTGCGCGACAAGAAGAGCCGCTTCGTCCTCATCGTGCCGCCGCTGGTGCAGCTCTTCGTCTTCTCCTTCGCCGCCACCATGGAGGTCGACAACCAGACCCTGGCGATCCTCAACCTGGACCGGGGGCGCCCGGCGCAGGTGCTCGCCGCCCGCTTTGCCGCCGCCAGCAACTTCCGCACCATCCTGCCGCTGCAGCGCCCGGAACAGGTGGTGCCCCTCATCGACCGCCAGCAGGCGATCGCGGTGCTGTCGATTCCGGCCGACTTTTCCGCCAACCTCGCCGCCGGGCGGCCGGCGCCGGTCAGCTTCATCGTCGATGGGCGCAAGACCAACGCGGCGCAGATTGTCCAGGGCTACGCCCAGCGCATCGTCAACCAGTACCGCGCCGAGGTGACCTCCGGCGTCGGCCCGCCCGCCGTCGAGCTGGTGGTGCGCAACTGGTTCAACCCCAACCTCACCTTCCGCTGGTACACGGTGCCGAGCCTGGTTTGCATTCTCACCACCCTGATCGGGGTGCTGGTCACGGCCCTCTCCGTCGCCCGGGAGCGGGAAATGGGGACCTTCGACCAGCTGCTGGTCTCGCCGCTGCATCCCCTCGAAATCCTTGCCGGCAAGGCACTGCCGGCGCTGCTGGTGGCGGTCGCCGAGGGGAGCTTCATGATCCTCGCCGCGGTGGTGCTGCTGCGGGTCCCCTTCGAGGGGTCGCTGCTCCTCCTTTACGCCAGCATGGTGGTCTTTCTGGCGGCAGTGATCGGCGTCGGCCTCTTCATCTCCGCCCTCTCCATGACCCAGCAGCAGGCGATCCTCGGCACCTTCGTCTTCCTGGTGCCGGCGATCATTCTCTCCGGTTTCGCCACCCCGATCGAGAACATGCCCGAGTGGCTGCAACTGCTCACCTACGCCAACCCGCTGCGCTACTTCATGGTGGTGGTCAAGGGGATTTTTCTCAAGGATATCGGCGCGGCGCTGGTCTGGAGCATGACCTGGCCGCTGGCGCTGATCGCGGCGGTCACCCTGGGGAGCGCAACCTGGCTCTTCCGGCGGCGCATGGAGTGAGGCGGGGCGTTGCGGTATGCTTGAGGCGTGAGGCCCAGGTCCCGCACCCGTGGCGGGCAGCCTGGTTGACCGCCTCTCTCGCCGAAAGGAGTGGCCATGATCAAGGGTGTGCTGCTCGACCTGAGCGGAACCGTCTATGTAGGCGATGAGCTGGTGCCGGGCGCGGCGGCGGCGATCGAGGAGCTGCAGCGGCGGCAGATCCCGCTGCGCTATCTCACCAACACCTCGCGCCGCCCGCGCCGGGTCATTGTCGAGAAGCTGCGCCGGATGGGACTCGAAATCGCCGAGGCGGAGGTCTTTACCGCGCCGCAGGCGGTGCGCGACTACCTGCTGGAGCATCGCTTCACCCCCTGGCTGCTGGTTCATCCCGCGGTGGAGGAGGAGTTCGCTGACCTGGTCGGCCCGCAGCCGGATGCCGTGGTCCTCGGCGATGCCGCTGACGCCTTCAGTTACGCCAGCCTCAACCAGGCCTTTCGCCTGCTCCTCGACGGCGCGCGGCTGCTGGCGGTCGGGGACAACCGCTATTTCCGCGAGTCGGAGGGGATGAGCCTCGACGCCGGCCCCTTCGTCGCCGCCCTGGAGTACGCTGCCGGCTGCCAGGCGATCATTCTCGGCAAGCCGTCACCGGCCTTTTTCCATGCGGCGGCGAGCGAGCTCGGCTGCCGGCCGGGAGAAGTGCTGATGGTCGGGGATGATGTCGCTTCCGATGTCAACGGTGCGCTCAAGGCGGGGCTGAAAGCGGCGCTGGTGCGCACCGGCAAGTACCGGCCGGGGGACGAGGCGCAGATCTGTGCGCCGGGTGCCTGCGTCTGCGCCGATCTGAGTGAGGCGCTGGCGGATCTGCTGGCGACGGAGCGCTAGGCTCAGGGCGCCAGGCGCTCGATCACCCAATTCTGCTCATCGTCTCTTCGATAGCGCAGCCGGTCGTGCAACCGGTCGACTCCCTCCTGCCAGAATTCCAGCATCTGCGCAACGAGCCGGTACCCACCCCAGTACGGCGGGCGTGGTACCTCGCCGCCGGCAAAGCGGCGGGCCGCGGCGGCAAAGGCCTCCTCCAGCTCCTCCCGGTCGCCGATCACCCGGCTCTGCGCCGAGGCATGGGCGCCGAGCTGATGCCCGAGCGGCCGGTGGGCGAAGTAGGTATCCTATTCCGCCGCCGTCAGCAGCTCGACCCGCCCCTCGACCCGGACCTGGCGCACCAGTTCCGGCCAGTAGAAGAGGAGCGCCGCCTGCGGGTTCTGCGCCAGCTCCTCCCCCTTGCGGCTCCGGTAGTTGCTGTAAAAGACGAACCCTCGTTCATCGACGCCGCGCAGCAGCACCACCCGCGCCGCCGGCTCGCCCTGGCGGTTGGCGGTGGCGAGGGTCATGCCGTGCGGCGGCGCCACCCCGGCGCCTTCCGCTTCCGCGAGCCAGCACCGGAACTGCCGGATCGGGTCGGGGTCGAGGTCCCGGCGCCGCAGCGCTTTTCGTTCTGCGTTTTCCACCGCTCTCCCTCCCGATCTCGACTCAGAATGCACTCTTGATGACGCCGCCATCGACGCGCAGGGCGGCGCCGGTCGTCGCCGAGGCGAGGGGGCTGGCCACAAAGGCGACCAGCGCGGCGACCTCCTCCGGTGTCGCGAAGCGCTTGAGCAGGGAGGTCGGCCGCACGTTCTTGAAGAAGTCGGTCTCGAACTCGCGGAACGACTTCCCCTGCTCTTTAGCAAGGGCGCCGACAAAGTCGAGCACGCCGCGCGATTTGGTCGGCCCGGGGAGGACGCAGTTGACGGTGATGCCGGTCCCGGACAGCGACTCGGCGAGGCCGCGGGAGACGGCGAGCTGGGCGGTCTTGGTGGTGCCGTAGTGGATCATCTCCGCCGGAATCTGCACCGCGCTCTCGCTGGAGATGAAGATGATCCGCCCCCAGTCGGCCTTTTGCATCGCCGGCAGGCAGAGGCGGGCGAGGCGCACCCCGCTCAGCACGTTGATGTCGAAAAAGCGCTGCCATTCGCTGTCGCTGATCGCCGCGAACGCCTTGGGTTCGAAGATGCCGAGATTGTTGACGAGGATTTCGATGCCGGGGTGCTGGCGCACCAGCGCCTCGGCGGCCGCGGCGCTGGCAAGGTCGCCGGCAAAGCCGAGGGGGGCGGTGCCGGTCTCCTTCGCGATCGCTGCCGTCGCCTGGTCGACCGCGTCCCGGGTGCGACCGTTGACGATCACCCGCGCCCCTTCCCGCGCCAGGGCGACGGCGATGGCGTTGCCGATGCCGGCGGTGCTGCCGGAGACGAGGGCGAGCCGGTTTTTGAGTTGCAGGTCCATAAAGGTGTGCCTTTCCTGGAAAACCCCCGCGCCCGCTGACGCGATGCCGGGGCGAGGAGGTACATCCGTCGGCGATAAGAATCAACGTCACCATTGTAGCATCCCTTCCGGAATGCGGCAGGAGCGGTCCTGCCGGCAGAGCGGTCCTGCCGGCGGCACCTCCTCCGGGACGGCACAAGTCATGAACCTGACTCGGCAAAGAGCCGGGATAAACCTTTGACAGTCGCGCGCGAAACCGGCTAGTCTTGGGCACCGGATCGGGGGAGCCGATGCTGTTGGCGCGGAGATTACCGGAAAGCCGTTCCGGCCGGGCACATGCCGGGGGACGGCTTTTTTTGGGATACCGAGGAGGGTGGCATGACCGAGGTGGCAATCGATTCCGGGCAGGGGCCGCGGCGCAAGGTTTGGGTCGCCGTCCTGCTGAGCCTGGCGCTGTCCGGCCTGGGACAGCTCTACACCGGCCAGTTGCGCAAGGCGGTTCTCTTTCTCCTGGTTTCCACCCTGGTCCCGCTCCTTTTCGTCCTCCGCTCCGGCCAAACCCCCACCCTGGCGGCTGTCGTCACCCTCCTCATGCTGCAGGCGCTGATCCAGCTCGCCGCGCTCGTCGACGCCAGCCGCGCCGCCCGGCGCATCGGCAGCAGCTTTCACCCCACCTGGTACAACCGCGTCCCCGTCTATCTCGGGACCTACCTCCTCTTCGGCCTGCTGCTGAGCGGAGCCATCTCCTGGTACCTGCGGACGCAGGTGGTCGAGGCTTTCACCATTGCCTCTTCCAGCATGGAACCGACCCTGCTCCTCGGCGACCGGATCCTGGTCGCCAAGGGAACACAGGATTTTACCCGCGGGGACCTGGTCGTCTTCGACTCCCCCCCCGACCAGGGGAAGGCGGGGCAGCGAGAGTTCATCAAGCGGATCGTCGGAATGCCGGGGGATGTGGTCGAGGTTCGGGACAAGGAGCTGTTCATCAATGGCCGTCAACTCCTGGAGCCCTATGCCGTTCACCTCGAAGCGGACACCCTGTCTGCGGAGGTCTCGCCCCGCGATTTCTTCGGACCGGTGACGGTGCCGGCGCAGAGTTATTTCATGCTCGGGGATAATCGGGACCGTTCCTACGACAGCCGGTTCTGGGGCTTCGTGGAAAAAGAGAAGGTCCTGGGCCGGGCGGTGAATTTCTACTGGTCCTGGGATCGCCGCCAGCATGAGGTGCGGTGGGAGAGGATCGGGGTCGAGATCGGCAAGGGTGGCGTGGTGAACCTGGTGGGGTGGTTTTCAAAGTCCTGAGCAATGCTTGCAGGCTGGCCGGTTGGTGCGTAGTATATTCAGGTTGTTGGAGTTCCTGGGAGTGGAGTGGGTTTTCAAGCTCCCGTGTTACTGGCGGCACCAGATAACTCGAACTCGTTTTTATATGTCATGCCGCATAATACCACCGCAAGCGGATTATCCGGACAAAATCAGGGGAACGGACCGAGGTGCTGGGGATATTTGCCCCAATCCAGGCAGTCTGGATTGATGGGATAGCAGTCGGCATGGAATTTCTGGACATGTCACATAATCAAATGGCTCGAAAAAATGGGAGAAAATCTAATGCCCCCTGAAATGACATGGCGAAAAGCAATCGACAAGGTTCTCGGATCATCTTCAACGCCACTTCACTATAATCAAATTACAGAACGGATCATTTCAGAAGGTTTGCGCAAGAATCTCGGTGCCACGCCGGCGTCAACGGTGAACGCCCAAATTACAGCATCCATCAAGCATGATGGTGCCTCGTCACCGTACATAAGAGTTGGAAAAGGTACATTTTCAATTAGATCCGAAAAATCTACCACGCCCGTAGAGTTGCCGAAACTCACCCCAGAGGTATTTGAATCAGAGGAGTCCGAAGAGCAATACGAAATAATTACCTCCTTCGGGATGTTTTGGCGAAAGGAAGCTATAGAGTGGGCTTCGACGCCGAAATTACTAGGCATGCAGCAAATTGGCGCCACCCCCGTTGACTTCTTCAAGCAATTGGGAATTTATCTTCTCTACGATGGTCGCGAGGTGATTTACGTTGGCCGGACCACTGACCGGCCACTCGGCAGACGGCTATATGAACACACGATTGACCGTATGCCGGCCCGTTGGGACCGGTTTTCTTGGTTTGGATTGCTCCCTGTGGCCGAATCAGGCCAAATTGGCTCATTGCCAGCAACCTACGATGCAGCAAAACTCATCCCGGCTTTGGAAGCAATTTTGATTGAGGCACTGGAACCGCGACAAAATCGGAAAAGGGGAGACGATTTAGCAGCAGTCGAATACCTTCAGAAGGTGGACCCGGAAATTGAAAAAAGGAAGGTCAAAGCTACGCTCGACCTCGCATTGAATAAGCTATAAAATTTTCTGAGAAGAGCATCTATGTGTGTGGGGTCTGTGTGCGGGTCAGGCTTGGAAAGTTGGAAAGAGGGTGTAAAAAAGATTGTGTAAATGGCCATTCAGGGGTACACCGGGACCCCACCCTCTAAGGAGCCCCCATGGCCATCGAAAAAGATCTGCTGGACCGTCTGCTTGCCGACTACAAGAAGCCCGAAGACCTGATCGGCGAAACCGGCTTGCTTAAACAGCTCACCAAGGCCCTTCTGGAACGAGCTTTGGAAGCGGAATTGACCCAACACCTGGGGCACGAGAAGCATGCTCCCGTGGCCACGAAAGGCGGCAATGCCCGCAATGGCAAGTCGGCCAAAACCATCAAGGGCGAATTCGGCAAACTGCCGATCGAGGTTCCGCGTGACCGGGACAGCAGCTTCGAGCCGCTCATCATTCCCAAGGGCCAGACCCGCTTCGCCGGCTTCGACGGCAAGATCATCTCCCTCTACGCCCGGGGGATGACGACCCGGGAGATCCAGGGGCATCTGGAAGAGATTTATGGCGTCGAGGTCTCTCCCGCCCTCATTTCCAGCGTGACCGATGCCGTCGCGGACGAGGTCAAGATCTGGCAGAACCGACCGCTCGACGCCCTCTATCCCATCGTCTATATGGACGCGGTCCGGGTCAAGGTGCGAGACAACGGCCACGTCAGCAATAAAGCGGTCTACCTGGCCCTGGGCGTCACCCTGGACGGCATCAAGGAGGTCCTGGGCATGTGGGTGGCCGAGAACGAGGGCGCCAAGTTCTGGCTACAGGTGGTGACCGAGTTGAAAAACCGGGGTGTCGAAGACATCTTCATCGCCTGCGTGGACGGGCTCAAAGGTTTCCCCGAGGCCATCGAAGCAGTCTTTCCTCGCACCCAGGTCCAGCTCTGCCTCGTTCACATGGTGCGCCATTCTCTCCGCTACGTCTCCTGGAAACAGCGCAAGGAAGTGGCGGCCGATCTGAAGTCCATTTACCAGGCCGCGACGGCCGAGCAGGCCGAAATGAACCTGACGGAGTTCGAAGCGAAGTGGGATAAAACCCACCCCTCCATCGGCCAGTCCTGGCGGCGCAACTGGGAGAGAATCACCCCGTTTTTCGCCTACCCGGCGGAGATTCGCAAGGTGATCTACACCACCAATGCGATCGAATCGCTAAACATGTCGCTGCGCAAGGTCACCAAGAACCGGGGCTCATTCCCCAACGACGCAGCCATGTTCAAACTGCTCTACCTGGCGCTAAACAATATCGCCAAGAAATGGACCCTGCCGATTCGGGACTGGAAGGCCGCCCTCAACCAGTTCTCTATCTTGTTCGAAGGCAGGTTGCCGGTTTACTGACGACAAAAACCCAAGCCATTTACACAAACTGATTTACACCGCCGTTGGAAAATTAACAATGGAAAAATGAACTACCCCGCAGCAAGCTACGGGGTATCAACAGCCTACACCCTTAGTAAAAATCGCGCAGCAAGCTGCGGGGAATTGAACCCAACTTTTGATTAACAAGACCATCCAACTTTACAAACCCGATAGACAAAATCCGACCTTGTTGACCCCCCTGCACGCCTCTCCGCCCCGCCCGCCTCCCCTCTATTCGAACGGCATCCCGTTGCGCTGTCTGAAGCGAGGAACACTGGTTTGCGCCTTTGTCGATATTGTACTGCGGGCTGCTTGCGGGACCTCGAGAGTCAGCAGCAGGCCGGTCAGGATTTGCGTGAAATCGCCGAGCTGGGCTTCGATCCGGCCGGGATAGGTGGTAGCGAAAAACTCCAGGGTGTCCTTGTCCGTGTGCCAGATCTCGCCGTGGTCGACGGTCTGGAGGAAGCCATCGAAGTTGCCGATCTCCCAGTTGGTGGCTTCGAGGTAGAGATAGGGGACGCCGGCGTATTTGAAGGGGGCATGGTCGCTCCAGTCGCCCGTAGTGCCGGCGGGGATTTCCGGGTTCAGGCCGGGGCTGGTGTCCAGAGAAATACCGGCCTGCCGGGCAATGGCCAAGGCCGCTTCCCGCAACCACCCTGCCGCCTCGAGTCCGCCGTAGACATAGATCCTGTCCCCGCCGACTACGGTGTCGAGGTTGACCATGCCGACGGTATGGGCGATCTCCGCTTCGGTCATCTGCGAGACGTAATAACTCGATCCCAGCATTCCGGGCTCCTCGGCGCCGAAGGCGACGAAGCGGATGGTGTAGGGCACCTCGACCTTGGCCAGAACTGCGGCGCAGGCCAGCAGCAGGCCGACGCCCGAGGCATTGTCGGAGGCCCCGCTGCCGACGTCGACCGAGTCGTAATGGGCCCCGACAAGGATCTCCTGTGGCGAGACGCCGGGCTTGACGGCAATGACATTGGCCGAGTGATCTGCTCCCGTCCCACCGAAGGTAAAGGTCTGCAGGGTCGTCAGCAGTCCCAAACGCAGGAAGTGCGCCTGGATATAGTCCCGTGCGGCCGCCGCATGATCGCTGCCCGCAAGCCGCTGGCCGATGGTTGTGGAGAGATATTCGATGTGTTCCATCGCAGCGGCGGCTGGTGCCGGGTCCTGTTTCGGGGCGTCGTTGCCGCATCCGGCGAGGAGGGTGGCGAGTAGGATCGACAGCAGACGAAAGCGCAACGGTTTCACTTAGGGGGGTCCTTTGGTGGCGTGGGGACGGTTTCGGGAGTCTACCAAGAGCTGGCAAGTTCGGCGGCTTCGATCGAACCCAGACCAGCCCCTGTGTTCAGCGAAAATTTTCGCCTGACCCGATAGACTACTGTTCAAATGTGTCCCGGTTTTCCTCCGGTTTTTTCCCCGGCCCGGAATGCACCGCATTGACAATCAGACAATGCCCCCACGTCGATGAAGGGCAGAGCACATCATGAGTGGGTCAGCCGCCAGGCCTTGCGCAGGGCCGCCAGCGTGCGCACCTGCATGCCGATGACCTTTTTGCCCTTTTTCTCCCATTGTGAAATGCTGGCGGCGGTGACGCCGATGCGGGCGGCGAATATCGCCTGTGTCTCCCCGCGCGCCGTCCGCCAGGCATGGATGGCGTCGCCGGTGAGGGGGGCGGGAAAGGTGTCCACCTTGGGCGTTCTTTTGGGTGCGGGGTTTTTTTCTGATTCCTGTTTCGCCCGCTGCTGTCTCGCCTTTTTCAGCCGCGATGAATCGGCAGCAGACGTCGATATCTTCGCCGGCGGGGGGGATTTCGCCGTCATATCTTCGGCAGAATCGGCCAAGTCGATGCCGAAGACATCGGCAATGCCGGTGGCGGCGATCCGTCGCCGGGAGGTACCCTCCTTGGTGGCGTCGGTTATCGCCGTGGAGACATCGACCAGCTCTTCGTGATTCACCCCGCGCAGAACAAAGAGCATTTCAGGGGAGTGATCGAGGCGGGCGCCGACACCGTAGAGGACCGCCGCCACATGCTTGCACATTCCGGCCCAGTCCGGACAGTCGCAGTCGAATTTCATTTCTCCCGGCAGCGGAAAGAGGCCGCTCTGGCGATCCGCGACCACTTCCATGACGCCATGATCCAGTTTGCCGCGCAACAAATCGATCAATGAGCCGATGCGGCCGGTGCAGGCTTTTTTGACGAGATCCCATTTGTTTTTCAGCAGCGGCGAAATGGTTATGACCACATTGTACAGCTGCGTTCCGCTGACCATCGCCTCGACCCGCCCCCGCTTGATGGCCAGATGGCAAACCGAACCGTTGCGGACATAGGTGCGGCCACGGGGAAGACGGTTGGCGTAATCGCTGAACGATTCCATGTGGTCGCACCACCCCTTGCCCCAGAAGGAGCCGGCGATCTTGCGCCCGGTCAGCTCGACCGGTTGCACGTCGACCCCTTTCTTGCGCAGCTTTTCCATACGCTTTGCCGCCTTGGCCCGTCGCGCCGCCACCGGCACGTAGGGCGCCCATTCGTAATAACTCATGTCAGCTTCCTTCCGGCAATCTCACCGGTGCATCGAGGCGTTTTCCGTTGCAGATTCTATATCGCCGCCCTCTCCAGGTCGAGGGTTACCATCCGCAGCAGTGCCTCGTCGTTCAACTCCGTCAGCAGGGTTTCCGCGCCCTCCAGTAATTCGCTCGCCAATCCGGTTTTGGCGGCGATCAGGGCATCGATCTTCTCTTCGACCGTTCCCTTGCAGATGAATTTATGCACGGTGACATTCTTCTTCTGGCCGATGCGGAAGGCGCGGTCGGTGGCCTGGTTTTCCACCGCCGGGTTCCACCAGCGGTCGAAATGGATGACGTGGCTTGCGGCGGTCAGATTGAGGCCGGAGCCGCCGGCCTTCAGCGAAAGGACGAAAAAGGGCGGGCCGTCCTCCTGCTGGAAGCGGTCCACCAGTTTCTTCCGCTCGGCCACCGCCGTGCCGCCATGCAGCACCAACCCCGGCCGGCCGAAGAGCGTCGTCAGAAAGGCGGCGATTGGTCCTGTCATTTCCCGGAACTGGGTAAAAACCAGCACCTTCTCCTGGCGCGAGGCGATCTCTTCGGCAAGTTCCCGCAGACGCGCGAACTTGCCGCTGCGCTCCTCGGCGTAGTCGCCGTCGCCCAGCGCCTGACCGGGATGGTTGCAGATCTGCTTGAAGCGCATCAGCGACGACAGGATCAGCCCGCGCCGCTTTATCCCTTCCCGCTGTTCCTTGAGCGCCGCGGCCAATTCCTTGACCGCCTGCCCGTAGAGACGCGCCTGCACCTTGCCGAGGCCGCACCAGGCGACCATCTCGACCTTGTCGGGGAGATCGTCGATCACGCTGCGATCGGTCTTCAGCCGGCGCAGGATGTAGGGCTGGACCAGCGTACGCAACGGCGCATAGGAGGGCGGCTCGCAACTTTCGAGGGCGGCGACGAACTGCCTGAAGCGGGTGGCGGAGCCGAGGAGGCCGGGACAGAGGAAATCGAAGAGTGACCAGAGATCGGCCAGGCGGTTTTCTACCGGCGTGCCGGTCAGGGCGATGCGCGCCCGGCCCTTGAGGGTTTTTACCGCCTTGGCCTGCTGGGTAGCGGGGTTTTTGATGGCCTGCGCCTCGTCGAGGACGATCAGGTTCCACTCCTGTTGCCTGAGCCACTCTTGCCGCTGCAGCATGCCGTAGGTGGTCAGTACCGCATCGACAGCGGCCAGTTTGCCGGCAGGGTCGGCGGCAATGCGCTCCCGCTGCCCGGGCTCCCCCTCCGACGGGTGCAGGCAGACGACGGTGAGGGATGGCGCGAAGCGTTCCAGCTCGCTCTTCCAGTTGCCCAGCAGCGACGCCGGCAGCACCAGCAGGCTGGGGGAGGATTTCCCGCTTCGCCCTTTTTGCGCCAGCAGCAGAGAGATTACCTGGATCGTCTTGCCCAATCCCATGTCGTCGGCGAGGCAGGCGCCCAGCCCCAGTTCGGAGAGAAACCAGAGCCAGTTGAGGCCGGTCTGCTGGTAAGGGCGCAAGGTCGCCTGCAACCGGTCACCGGCCTGCACTACCGCCAGCCGCGCCGGCTCCCGCAGTCCGGCCAGCAACTCCCGCAACCGCTCCCCGGCTTCGACGAAGGCCCACCCGGTCTCCTCAAGGGTGAGATCGTTGGCGGACAGGTCGCGGCGGGCGCCGGCTAGCAGGCGCATCCCTTCCATGAAGGAGAGGCCGTCTCCGGCTTCGGTTTCGATCCGCTGCCACTGTTCCAGCGCCTGGCGCAGTTTCTTGCCATCGACCTCGACCCACTGCCCGCGCAGCAGCGTCAGCCCCTCGCCGGAGGCTGTCAGCGCCGCGATTTCCTCCGGCGTCAGGTCGGCGCCGTCCAGGGTCAGCTGCACGCGAAAATCGAGGAGCGCCTGTGCCGACAGGGTTTCGCCGACATTGCCGCCGATCGCCACCTGCACCTTGGGACGCGGACGTTTTTTCCACCAGTCGGGCAGTCGCACCACCAGCCCGCTCTCCTCCAGGACCGGCACATCCTTCAGAAACGGATAAGCCTCCTCCGGCGTCCAGGCCAGCGGGTGATAGAGGTCGCCGCTCTCGAGCAGCTCGTTCACCCACGGGCAGCGGGCACCAGCCGCCTGCACCGGTTCGAGCAGGCGCAGCAGGGCTTCGCGATTGTTGGCGCCGGCATATTCGCGCAGAGCCTGGCTGAGGGGCAGATGCTGGGCGCGGGCGTTTTTACCGAGCCGCGGGATGTAGGTCGCCATGAAAGCAAAAGGATAGTCGGGATCGTTCTTGTTCTCGGCCAGGTGAAAGCAGACCCGCCCCACCTGCCGCCAGAGCGGCGCATGCCGGTGCAGGAAACCGGCGAATCCTTCGGGATCGCCGGCGATCGCCTCGCGCGTCCAGCGGTCGAGCTCGCTCCAGATGGTGGCGAGAAGCGCGGGGGTGCAGTATTCGCCGCCCGGCATCGGCGGCAGGCTCAGTGTCAACTGGGCAAGCGTTGCGGAGTCGAGGGGCGGCAGGGGCTCCAGGCGGTCGGCAGTCGGCTGGCTTTGGCAGAGCAGAAGAAGATAACGGGAACCGAAGTCGCGCCAGAAGACCCAGGGCAGCGGCCAGTCCGGCGCCGATTTACTGCCGGCCAGCGTCACGATTCCCGCCGATGGCGAAGCGGCGAAGGCCTGCGCTATTTTTTCGCCGTTAAAGGGAGAGGATTCGGGAGGAGCGGAGTCGACGTCGGGAGTCGCGCCGATCATCAGCAGATGACCGGATGGGGTGAGGGTGAGATTCACGTTGCGTACACCTGCGGCTGCACGGGAAGAAGGCTACTCTTTAAGGTCTGGAGGATATCACCCGGAAAAGATGATCGTCAATTTGAAAGCTTGTGGGCTCCGTGTCCCAGAGGGTACTCACCGCCATCCGAGGGCAAGCTCTTTTATCTGCCGCCCTGCTCTCCGGGACTGCACCCGGATAAAGGGGTCTGGTATCAACTCAGGGACTACCGTATCGGCAAGATGGTTCTGATGATATGCGAGCCAAGGTTCACTCCGCTATGCGATCGATAGAGTGTTCTCCGGCGTTGATCCGGAGCTTTTCCGACACAAAGATTGTCGCTTTACTGTCAGCTGATGTCGAGTAATCAGGTTGCGGCTTAGTATTCCCGGGGTGAGGCCGTTCCGTATCAGGTTAACGGCGCGCCGGGCATCACGTAGAAGAGGATGGCGAAGAAGTGCAGGGAACTGCCGGCCATGACGAAGAGGTGCCAGATCATGTGGTTGTAGGGGAGGCGGTCGAGGAGATAGAAAAGGATACCGCCGGTATAGGCGAGGCCGCCGGCCAGAAGGAGCCAGAGCCCGCCGACCTCGACGTGCGTCAGCATCGGCCGGGTGGCAACGACAATCGCCCAGCCCATGCCGATGTAGAAGAGGACGGAGATGCGGGAGAAGCGGGCCGGCAGCAGGACCTTGCAGGCAATGCCGAGAACCGCCATCCCCCAGATGGCACCGAAGAGCGACCACCCCCAGGGACCGGAGAGGTTGACCAGGGTGAAGGGGGTGTAGGTGCCGGCGATCAGCAGGTAGATGGCGGCATGGTCGAAGATGCGCAGGATGCGCTTCGGACCGGGCAGCGGGATGCTGTGGTAGAGGGTCGAGGTGGTGTAGGCGAAGATCAGCGTGAGGCCGAAGACGGAGGCGGAGACGAGGTGGCGGGCGCTGCCGTAGCGGGAGGCAAAGTAGAGCATCACGAGCAGGCCGGCAAGGGCGAGCAGGATGCCGATGCCATGGCTGACGCCGTTGGCGATCTCTTCGCCGAGACTGTACTTGGGTTGCTGGGGATGTCGGCTCATGGCCTTCACTTTCGGGGAGTGGGTCCGGGACATTCCTGTTGTACCACTTTGCAGTGACAGATGCTGCGCCAAAGAAGAGTTTTACATAACTTTTACGTTCAGGTAAGGGTCCGGGGTGCCGCTGGCTGGTGAAAACCCCCGGCTCGGGATGAGAAAAAAGGCCCGGCAACATTTTCGAAATGTTGCCGGGCCCTTGTCTTGTTTCGCCGATACCGCTCAGGCGAGATCGAAGCGGTCGAGGTTCATCACCTTGTCCCAGGCGGCGACAAAATCGTACACGAACTTCTCCTGGGCGTCGGCACTGCCGTAGACCTCCGCCAGCGCCCGCAGCTGGGAGTTGGCGCCGAAGACGAGGTCGATGCGGGTGCCGGTCCATTTCGGTACGCCGCTGGCGCGGTCATACCCCTCGAAGAGGTCCGCGTCCCCCGCGGACGCCTTCCACGCTGTTCCCATATCGAGCAGGTTGACGAAGAAATCGTTGCTCAAGACTCCGGGTCGATGGGTAAAGACGCCATGCCGGGACCGGCCGACGTTGGCTCCCAGGACGCGCAGGCCGCCGGCCAGGACCGTCATCTCGGGGGCGGTCAGGGTGAGTAGCTGCGCCCGGTCGAGCAGCAACTCTTCCGGCGCGACACTGTACTTCGCCTTCTGGTAGTTGCGAAAACCGTCGGCGACCGGTTCGAGGACGGCGAAGGCGGCGATATCGGTCTGCTCCTGGGTTGCGTCGGTGCGACCCGGCGTGAAGGGAACGGTCACGCCAATGCCGGCCTTGTGGGCGGCCTGTTCGACGGCGGCACAGCCGCCGAGCACGATCAGATCGGCGAGGGAAACATGCTTGCCGCCCAGTCCCGAATGGTTGAACTCTTGCTGGATCGTCGTCAGGGTCTGCAGCACGGTCTCCAGCTGGGCCGGTTCGTTCACGGGCCAGTCCTTCTGCGGTGCGAGGCGGATGCGGGCGCCGTTGGCGCCGCCGCGCAGGTCGGAGCCGCGGAAGGTCGAGGCCGAGGCCCAGGCGGTGGCGACCAGCTGCGGGATCGGCAACCCGGACGCGAGGAGCCGTCGCTTGAGCGCGGCGATGTCCGCTGCGTCGACCAGGGGGTGGTTGAGGGGAGGTACCGGGTCCTGCCAGAGTAGCTCTTCCGCCGGCACCTCCGGGCCGAGGTAGCGCGCTTTGGGGCCCATGTCGCGGTGGGTGAGCTTGAACCAGGCGCGGGCGAAGGCGTCGGCGAACTTCTCGGGGTGGGCCAGGTAGTCCCGCGCGATCGGTTCGTAGATCGTGTCGAAGCGCAGCGAGAGGTCGGCGGTGGTCATCATCGGCCGGTGCTTCTTTTTCGGGTCGAAGGCGTCGACCACCAGGTCCTCCTCGTCGACATCCCTGGCCAGCCACTGCCAGGCCCCGGCCGGGCTCTTGACCTTCTCCCACTCGTATTTGAACAGGACCTTGAGATAGCCCATGTCCCACTGGACCGGGTTCGGTTTCCAGGCCCCTTCGATGCCGCTGCTGATCGCATCGGCCCCCTTGCCGCTGCGGAAACTGCTCTTCCAGCCGAGTCCCTGCTCCTCGAGACCGGCCGCCTCCGGCTCTGGCCCGACATGGGAAGCCGGCCCGGCGCCGTGGCATTTGCCAAAAGTGTGGCCACCGGCGATGAGGGCGACGGTCTCCTCGTCGTTCATCGCCATGCGGGCAAAGGTCTCGCGCACGTCGCGCCCGGACGCCACCGGGTCGGGTTCGCCGTCCGGCCCCTCCGGGTTGACGTAGATCAGACCCATCTGCACCGCGGCGAGGGGATTCTCCAGCTCGCGATCGCCGGAGTAGCGGCTCTGGGGCTTGTCGCTGGTCGCCAGCCATTCCTTCTCCCCGCCCCAGTAAATATCTTCTTCCGGCTCCCAGATGTCGACACGGCCGCCACCGAAGCCGAAGGTCGTAAAGCCCATCGACTCCAGCGCGCAGTTGCCAGCGAGGATCATCAGGTCGGCCCAGGAAATCTTCCGGCCATATTTCTGTTTGATCGGCCAGAGCAGCCGCCGCGCCTTGTCGAGATTGACGTTGTCGGGCCAGCTGTTGAGGGGAGCGAAGCGCTGGTTGCCGCTCCCGCCGCCGCCACGGCCGTCGCCCATGCGGTAGGTGCCGGCGCTGTGCCAGGCCATGCGGATGAAGAGGCCGCCGTAGTGGCCGTAGTCGGCCGGCCACCAGTCCTGCGAGTCGGTCATCAACGCATAGAGGTCCGCTTTCACCGCTTTGAGGTCGAGGCTTTTAAAGGCTTCGGCGTAGTTGAAGTCCGCCCCCAGTGGGTTGGAGAGGCTGGAATGCTGGTGCAGGATGCGCAGGTTGAGCTGGTTCGGCCACCAGTCCCGGTTCGCGTTACCGCCGCCGGCGACCTGCTGGACCGAATGTCCCGTTACCGGGCACTTGGAATCGGTACTCATGAATCTCCTCCTCGTTGGGGACAGGGAAAGCGTTTCGGCCTGTGTCGTATTGGAAGTTCTTTACCTTTAACAGGCGCTATTCATTTGTCAATCTTTGTGGAAAATCATTATCCATAAGAAGACAAAAAAAGGGCGGCAATTATTTTCCTGATTAGGTCCAATTCTCAGCTCGGCGAAGCCAGGCCTCGGGCCGCTTGCCGATTGAGACACAGGCGAACAGCAGTCTTGGCAGCATGCTGCGCAGATCGAACCGCCGGTTGAACCGGTACTGAAACTCGGCCAGATAGCGATGCGCATATTTGTCGAAGTCAAACGCATGATACGTTCCGGCCATGGCCGTCTTAAGATTGCCCAGGATGGTGTTGATCCAGTGGAAGCAGCCCATGTCGGTACTTCTGCGTTGATCACCAACCACCTTTCGCTGATGGTAGCACCCAGTCTTGGTGACGGCGCGGAAGCAATTCAGGCCATCAGAAACGACCAGCGCCGTCGGTGCCAAGTGATTCTTGGCCCATTGATCAACGTCATGGCTGCTGAAGGTCGTCACCCGGCTAAAAACAGCTCGCAGCGGATGGCCCTCGTGACTGGTCTCCACTGCCGCAATGAAGGGAACTTTGTTCTCCGAACCGCGACCAACCTTACCGCCGGAGCGTTCCCCGCCCAAGTAGGCGTCGTCGATCTCGACCCGCTGGGCCAGAACCGTTGTCTCTTCGCGCTCGAACATCGCCTGCATGAGCTTGTGCTTGAGCCGCCAAGCCGCTTTGTAGCTCAAACCCAGCATTCGTCTCAACTCCAGCATCGACAGGCCGGACTTGCCTTGTGTCATGAAGTAGAGGGCCAGAAACCACTGGGTCAGCGGCAGATTGCTCCCATGGAAAATCGTTCCGGAGATCAGCGAGATCTGTTTGCGGCAGCGACAGCACTGGAAGATGTTCGACCGTCCTCGCCGAAACTGGACCGCGCGGCTTGCACCGCATGCTGGACAGACAAATCCTTGGGGCCAGCGCGAGTGCTCAAGGATCGCCTCGCATTGGGCCTCCGTACCATAGTCTTTGAGAAAATCAGCCAAGCTCAGCCCCGGTTGGAACTGGATACGATTGATGGCCATGGATGCTAACCTCCTTGTTATTCATGAGTTCCATGGCCAAACTCTATGCTCCCTGTGCGACAGAATGTGTCATAGCTGAGAATCAGACCTAATCAGGATTATTTTTGCTGGCAGGCGGGGCAGAGACCGAAGAGTTGAACCTGGTGGGAGGTGATCTTGTAGCCGGTGGCCTGCGCCACTTCGTCCTGCAGGGGTCCGAGCAGGCTGACCGCGGGATCGCTGACGCTGGTGCAGCGGGTGCAGATCAGGTGAGGGTGGGGGGAGGGGTTGTTGCCGTCGTAGCGGTTGCGGCCGGCGCTAATGGGGATTTCGAGGACTTCGCCGATCTCCTTGAGGAGATTGACGGTCTTGTAGACCGTGGCGAGGCTGGTGGTCGGGAAGAGGGCGCTTACCTGGCGGTAGACCATCTCGACGCTCGGATGCTGGTCGCTGTGCAGCAGCGCCCGCAAAATCGCGATCCGCTGCGGGGTGATCCGGCATTCCCGCTGGCGGAGTTTGGTGAGGATCTCATCGAGGCGGGTCTGCGGACTCTTCACGGGGGCACCGGTTTCATTGGGAGCAAAGCATGGAGAATGATTATTAACAGACAATCCCAGAGGCGACGTTCCTTGTCAAGCCTTCTTCCCGGCGGGGGGCGCTGCTCCCTGATGAGGATGACGTGTCAGGCGGCGATCAGCTTGAGCTGGGGGGCGGTCAGGCTGTAGCGCAGTTCCGCCAGTTGGGAGGCATCTGCAGGGAGGTCGAGACGGCAGAGGCCGCCGTTTTCGAAATGGATGCGCACCCGGCTCCCCTGGCCGAGGAGGAGGGAGGCGATTTCGGCCAGCGACGGCAGGTGACCGACGACGATAATCGCCCCGGTGCCGTTTTCACCATTGCCGCGCAGCAGGCGCAGGCTCTCCCGGGGCGGGGTCAGCGGCAGCAGCAGGTCGCTCTCGAGAATGTCGCTGTAGGGGAAGTTGACCGCCTCGGCGATCAGGGCCGCGCTCTGCCGGGAGCGTTTCTTTGAACTGCAGGCGAGGAGGTCGGGAACGACGCCAAGGCGCTTGAGGGCGCGCCCGGCCATCTGCATCTGCACCACCCCTTCCCGGGAGAGCGGTTCCTCCGGATCGTCTTCACTGGCAAGCGCCAGGCCATGCTGCATCAGGTAGAGTTCCATGCGCCGATCCTTTCGCCGTGTTGTTTGCCAAGAGTGTAGCCGATAACCGGCTGCCGTGCAGCGCCGGCAACAGGCGCCAGGATGAAACATCGCGGAAGGGACCGCCGTCGGCGTTTCCCGGCTGTGCAAATCCACAGTCTGGGTCTGCCTATCCGGTCCCGAAAAAATACGCATCGCCACGTAGCCGCGGAGGGAGCGCAGGGCTATAGTCATAACCAAGCAGCGACCCGTTTGGCAGGCGGGTACTGCGGACCTTCTTCAAACCCTTCTCACCACACCTCTCGATTTGGCGCGTCGCACGATACCCTCCTGGGCGGCGCGCCTTTTTTTTGTCTGCAGCAGACCCTGGCCGCCTCACCTGGCTCTTGACAAGGGCCCGGCATTCACCTGCACTTCCGTCCTGATTTCCGCCTGGTCTTCCATGGCGGCTCCCCTTTTCTGCCTGCTCCTTGCTCCTAACCCTGTCTCCGGCCAGGTTGCGGGCAGCTGGAGGCGCAACCGGCGAACCGAGCTGGTCGAAGCGAATTAACATCAAAAGAGCGGGGGAGGTCGTGACCTCCCCCGCTCTTTTCGGCTGAAGCAGGTATTTCCTGCCGGTCAGGCCTCGTTGTGCAGGGGGAGGGCGACAACCACGGTGGTCCCGCGCTCCTTTTCGCTGGTGACGGCAATCTCGCCGCCGTGGCCGTCGACGATCTTGCGGACGATGGTCATCCCCAACCCGAGGCCGCCGATGGCGGTATTCGAGGTATCGGCGCGGTAGAACTTGTCAAAGATCCGCTCCACCTGGTCACTGGTCATGCCGATCCCCTGGTCGGTGACCGCAATCTGCAAGCGGTCGCCGGTCAGGGTGGTCCGCACCGTGATCGTCCCCCCGGCGGGAGAGTACTTGACCGCATTGCTGAGCAGGTTTTCCATGACCTGGTGGATCTTTTCCCGGTCGATGCTGAGAATGACCGGTTCCAGCAGCAGCTGAAGGCGGAAGGAATGGCCGGGCGAGCCTTGCCGGTACTGCGCGACGACCTCGCGCAACAGTTCGTTGAGGTCGGCGGGGACGCGGTCAAGGGCGATCAGGCGGCCCGATTCGATGCGCGAGAGGTCGAGCAGATCATCAATGATATGGGCGAGAACTTCCGCCTTCTCGCAGATTTTCCCCAGGTATTCCTGCTGCTCGGGCAACGGCAGCTGGCCGAGCAGCAGCAGCAGCTCGGCGTAGCCCATCACCGAGGCGAGGGGGGTGCGCAGCTCGTGGGCCGCGGTGGAGATGAATTCACTCTTGATCTGATCAACCTCCCACTCGCGGCTGATGTCGCGCAGGATGGTGATGGCGCCGCCGGTGTCGCCGCTGGTGTTCAGGATCGGCGCCGAGCGGGCCTGAATCACCCGGGGGCCGGTCCTGCCGGCCAGGGTAAAGTCGCACTGCAGGATTTGGCAGCAGCTCAGCGGCATCTGCAACTGCCGGCAGAGCGCCGGGTCGAGAGGGAGCTCGGCGACCGGCGCCAGGTGAACCCGTGTCAGCTTGAGTCCGAGGAGTTCTTCCGCCGCCGGGTTGAGATGGGTCAGCCGCTGGCAGGCATCGGTCACCAGCAGGCCGTCGCTGACCGAACGCAGGATGGCGTCGATCCGGTCGCGGGAGGCGGCGGTGTCGCGCAGCGCCCGGCGCAGCTGGATCTCCGCCTGTTTGCGCTCGGTGACGTCCTGGACCAGGCCGAGGCCGCAGGTCGGCTGACCGGTCTCGTCGAAGAGCCAGGCGGTCGAGACCTCGCCCCAGATCACGCGGCCGTCCTTGCGCAGAAAGCGTTTTTCGTAGCTGAAGGTGGAGCGCTCGCCCCTGGCCACTTCACTGAAATAGCGGCAGGTCTCTTCCAGGTCGTCGGGGTGGGTGATGTCGGTCGGTGTCATCCCCTTAAGCTCTTCCTCGCTGTAACCGATGAACTTCTCGAAGGCTTGGTTCGACTGCAGAAAGCGGCCGTCGGGGGCGAGGATGTTGATGCCGGCGTTGGCATGGGCGAAGAGGGACTGGAAGCGCTCCTCGCTGCGCCGCAGGGCGAGCTCGGCCTGGCGGCGATCGCTGATATCCTCGACCACCTCGATAAACCGGCGCGCCACGCCATCGCCGTCGAAGACCGGAAACGCCTTGATGCTCACCGTCAGCTGGGTGCCATCATCCCGCAGCCCCTGGGTTTCGGTGGTGACCGGTTTGCCGCTCGCCATCGCCCGGGTTCCCGGACAATGGGGGCAGACCTCCGGCCGTTTTTCGAACTCGACGAAACAGTGGCGGCCGACGAAGTCGCCGACCGGTTTGGCAAAGAACCGCCCCTGGGCGGCATTGCTCATCAGGACACGGTAATCCTGGCCGATCAGGGTAATGCCGAGGTCGATGTTTTCCACCAGGGAGCGGTAGAGCTCTTCGCTCTCGCGCAGTGCGTCCTCCTGCTTGCGGCGCTGGCTGACATCCTGGAACAGAATCGATACCCCGCCGCGAAAGGGAAAGGCCCGGACCTGGAACCACTTTTCGAGGGGCGGATAGAACTCCTCGAAGGCGATTTCGGCCTCCTCCCGGGCGGCGCGCTGGAATTGCCGGGCGAAGGCAGTTTCCAGGGTTTCGGGAAAGGCGTCCCATAGGGAGTGGCCGAGGAGCTGGTCGCGCAGCCGGCCGAGGAAGCGCTCGGCCTGGGGATTGAGGTAGGTGAAGCGCCAGTCGGCATCGACGACGACGACACCGTCGCCGATGCTCTCGAGGATGGTCAGCGCGAGGTCGCCGGCTATTTCAGGGACGTCGGCGGAGGAAGGGTTGATCGGGTCGTTCATGGCGGCCACCGGGCAGCAGGGTGAAGTCCTGCCATTTTCGCAGAAACCGTTCCAATTGTCAGCCGGTATTGCGCAGGCCGGCGGCGATCCCGCTGATGGTGGCGGCGAGCACCTCGTCGAGCTCCGGCCCGCCGCCCCCCTCCTGCCGGCGGCGCAGCAGTTCGATCTGCAGCAGGCTTAAGGGATCGACATAGGGTTTGCGCAGCCACAGGGAGCGGGCGAGATCGGGCTGGCGCTGCAGCAGGTGGGTCTGGCCGGTGACCTTGAGCAGCATCCGAACGGTACGGCGGAATTCTTCGTGGATCAGGTCGAACACCCGCTCGCGCAGCAAACGATCCTCGACCAGCTCGGCATAGCGCCGGGCGAGGGGGATGTCGACCCGCGCCAGGGCGAGCTCGACGTTGCGCAGCAGGTCGGCGAAAAAGGGGAGGTCGGCGGCCATCGCCCGGAGCCGGCCGAACTCATCATCGCCGCGCTCGGCATAGCACTCGAGGGCGTAGCCGACGCCGAACCAGCCGGGGATGCCGTGGCGGCTCTGGATCCAGCCGAAGCCCCAGGGGATGGCGCGCAGGTCGCCGAGCCCCTCGCTCTTGCGGCGCTTGGCGGGGCGGGAACCGAGCCGCGCCAGCTCGAAATCGCGTACCGGGGTGGCCTGTTCAAAATAGATGAGGATGTCGGGATTTTCGGCGATCTTCTCCCGGTAGACGGAAAAGGCGAGGTGGGAGAGCTCCTCCATCGCCCGTTCCCGGTCCGGGGCGAGGGGCCCGTGGCCGAGCAACGGCCGGGCCAGGGCTTCGAGGGCGGCGGCCACCATCAGTTCGAGGTTGCGGCCGGCCAGGACCGGGTCGGCGTATTTGAAGTTGATCACCTCCCCCTGCTCGGTGATCTTCAGCGCGCCGGTAAAGGCGCCCGGGGGCTGGGCGACGATCGCCCGGTTGGTCGGTCCGCCGCCGCGGCCGACGGTGCCGCCGCGGCCGTGGAAGAGCTGCAGGGTCACTCCGCATTCGGCGGCGACCTGGTGCAGGGCGCGGTGCGCCTTGTAGATCTCCCAGGTGCTGGTCAGCATGCCGCCGTCCTTGTTCGAATCCGAATAACCGAGCATCACCTCCTGGCGCCCCCCCCAGGAGTCGAGGTAGGGACGGTAGGCGGGGAGGGACCAGAGCTCCCGGCAGGTCTGCGGCGCCCGGCGCAGATCGTCGATGAACTCGAAGAGCGGTACCGGCATCAGGCCGGGATCGCTGCCGTCGGCGCTCGCCGCCACCTGCACGCCGCACAGCTCCAGCAGCCAGATCAGGGTGAGGACATCGCCGCTGCTGCGGGCGCCGCTGATGACATAGCTGCGCAGGGCCGCGGGCGGGTATTCCAGTTTCAGGGCGGCGAGGGTGCGCAGGGTTTCGAGGAGTTCACGAGTTTCGGCGCCAGGGATGGCCGGCAGGTCGTCGGCCGTTTGCCCCGCCGCCAGCTCGCGGGCGGCCCGGGCGTGGACCTCGGCGTGCTGGCGGATGTCGAGGGTCTGCAGGTGAAAGCCGCAGGTCTGCACCAGGCGCAGCAGCGGATCGAGATAGGCCTGCGCCAGGCGCAGCCCACCATGGCCGGCGAGACTGGCGCGCAACTGCTTCAGGCCGGCTGCGAATTCCTCGGCCCGGCAGGCGCCGGGGGTCTCGGCGCCCTGGCGGGCGAGGCGCAGGCGGTGCCGGAGCAGGACCAGGTAACGGCGCCCGGTTTCGCACTCCGGGTAGCGGTCGACCTCGGCGGTCGCGCCGGGAACGGCGCGCAGCCCCTGCGCCAGGGCCTGTTCGAGGGCGGCGCCGGGGGCGACCCGGCCGGCCGAGGAAGTGAGCAGGCCGATCAGCTCGTCGAGGGTCGCCAGGTAGTGATCGAGGATCAGCTCCCGGCTCGCCTGCAATGCCTCGCGGGTCGCCGCCGGGGTGACGTAGGGATTGCCGTCGCGGTCGCCGCCGATCCAGGAGCCGAAGCGGAGCAGGAGCGGCAGTTCGGCCGGGTCGGTCTCGCCGCCGTAGCTGGCGGTGAAGGCCGCGGCGACCTCCCGGTAGAGCCCCGGCAGGGGCGGGAGCAGGGCCTGGGGAAAGTGATCGAGGCCCATGCGAATTTCATCATGGATGGTCGGGCGCTGGCGGCGGACCTCGTCACTCTGCCAGAGGCTGGTGATGGCGGCGAGGATCGCTTCCTGATCGATCAGGCCGGCGCCGGTTTCGAGGGGGAGGTGATCGAAGCCCGCGAGCAGGGCGGCGATACGGCGCCGCTTTTTCAGGACGACGCGGCGGGCGACTTCGGTCGGGTGAGCGGTGAAGACCGGGACGAGCTCCACCTGCCGTAACAGGCCGCGGGCGGTGGCGGCGTCGATCCCCCCCTCCTTGAGCCGTCGCAGCGTGCCGCGCAGGGAGCCCGGCTTGTCGCTGCCGGCAATCCTGGCCGCGCGCAGGCGGCGCTTGCGGTGATTGGTTTCGGCAAGGTTGGTCAGCTCAAAAAAATTGCTGAAGGCCTTGACGATCTGGTGGCAGTCGCCAAGGCTGAGGCCGCGCAGCAGTTCGATGGCGCGCTCCTGCAGCTCGGCCTCCCCTTCCGGGTCGAGGGTCGTGATCCCCTGCTCTTCGATCCGGTCGCGGTGACGAATGGCGAGCTGCCGCAATTCCTCCTCGACCTGGAACAGGCGTTGGCCGGCCTGCTCGCGCAGGACCACGCCGAGGAGCAGCCCGAGGTTGCGGACATCGCGCCGCAGCGGCAGGCCGGTCCCTTCCGGGTCTGCACCGATCAGTTCCGCGAGCCGGCTGGCCTGGTCCGCGGCCTGCCACAGGCATGCATCCATCGCTTCTCTCCCTCCCGCCGCACTCCCGGCCGCCGGGGCCGGCTCCGTTCTACTTGCCGCAGGCGCCGAGGCGCTTGCCGGAAAGCTTCTGGTTCATCTCCATGGCGCCGTCCTGTTTGCTGTCGATCGTGGTATGGATGGTCCCCTCCATGCTCTCCCGTTGATAGGTGATGCTCCCCTCGCTGCGGGTCACCCCCTGCTTGTCGCGGCACTCCATGACCCAGGAGACGGTGCTGCCGACCACCTTGTTCTCAAGCATCTTGCACTCCTGCTTCGGGTCCTGCTGCTGCGGGACCATCTTCTCGGGCGTCAGGCACATCTTGTACTTCATCGGCGGGATCGGGAAGGGCATCCCCGGCATCTCCGTCTTCATCGTCATCTCCCATTCTCCCGGTTGCATCTCCGTGGCCGCGAAGGCCGGCGTCGTCGCGAGGCACAACAGCACCAGGATCATTCCACCCCAGATTCCGATTTTCATGGTCGACCTCCCCGTTCCTGTCCGATAAAGGGCGCCTGGACCGGTTCCCATACCGACTCCCGGGCGTCCCTGTCAGCCGGATGAACGCTATTGCCATCCGGGCCTCGCAAATATAGCAGAAAGCCGGACCCCGGCAATAAAAGTGGTTCCTGCAAGCGCCGGCATTTGCGTTAAACTGTTGGCCGAGCCGCTGCGCAGTATCGAGGGACCTTCGGTACCGCGGCCAGGGGCGGGACCTTGCAGGACGAGGCCGCCAATTCGCCCCCGCGCCGGCAAACTCACATGATCCTAACAATCCTGTTGTAACCACTGGGAAAACCGAAGGGACAGGACGCCATGGCCAAGGAACAGATTCTGGTGATCGAAGACGAGGAGGATATCCTCGCCCTGGTCCACTACAACCTCGCCCGCGAGGGATTTCGGGTTGCCACCGCCACCAGCGGCGAGGAGGGGCTCAAGGCCGCCCGGGAACAACTGCCGGAACTGATCCTGCTCGACCTGATGCTCCCCGGGATCGACGGTCTCGAAGTCTGTCGCGCGCTGAAGGGGACGGCGGCGACCGCGGCGGTGCCGGTGGTGATGATGAGCGCCAAGGGGGAAGAGGCGGATGTCGTCGCCGGCCTCGAACTGGGCGCTGACGATTACATCACCAAACCGTTTTCGCCACGGATTCTGCTTGCCCGGGTGCGGGCGGTGCTGCGCCGGCGCGCGGCCGAGGCGGTCGCCCGGGAGGCCGGCGAGGCGATCGTTTTTCCCGACCTGACCATCCACCCCGGACGCAACGAGGTCCTGGTCCAGGGGACGCCAGTCGAGTTGACTTTTACCGAATTCCGGGTTCTGCACACCCTCGCCAGCCGACCGGGGTGGGTCTTCACCCGCTACCAGATCGTCAACGCGGTGCGTGGCGAAGACTATGCGGTGACCGACCGTGCGGTCGACGTGCAGGTCGTCGGCCTGCGCAAGAAACTCGGCCCCTGCGGCAAATATATCGAGACCGTGCGCGGTGTCGGCTACCGTTTCCGGGATGAATAGCATGCGCTCGCGCAAACTGCTCTGGCAGCTCTATCCTGCCTACCTGGTACTGATCGTCGTCGCCCTCGGGGCGCTCAGCTGGTTCTATTCCCGCGCCCTGCATGACTTCTACTATCGCCAGGCCGAGAACAGCCTGCAGGCCCGCGCCATCCTGCTGCAGGAGCAGGTGCGGGGTGGGCTCACCGCGGCGGAGGGGCCCCGACTCGAACGGCTTTGCCGAGAACTCGGCGTGCGCACCGCGACCCGCTTTACCATCATTCTGCCGGACGGTACCGTCCTTGGAGATTCGCAGGAAGAGCCGCAAAAAATGGAGAACCATGCCGGGCGTCCCGAGGTGCAGGTCGCTCTCAGCGCCGGCCGCGTCGGCACCTCCATTCGCTACAGCCGCACCCTCTCCCGCGACATGATGTACGTGGCGGTGCCGGTGCTGGAGCAGGGCCAGGTGACCGGTGCGGTGCGGGCGGCGATGGCGGTCGATGCCATCAGTGCTCCCCTGCGCGGCCTCTACCTGCGCGTCGCCCTGGCCGGGCTTGCGGTGGCTCTGATGACGGCCCTGATCAGCCTCTGGCTATCGCGGCGGATCAGCCGGCCGCTGGAGGAGATGACCCGCGGTGCGGCGCGTTTTGCCAATGGCGAACTCGGCGAGCGCCTCGCTCTAAGCGGCTCGGCAGAGATCGATGCTCTCGCCACGGCCATGAACCAGATGGCGGTGCAGCTTGGCGATCGCATCAGCACCGTCGTCAACCAGCGCAACGAGCAGGAGGCGATGCTCGCCAGCATGGTCGAGGGGATGCTCGCCGTCGACACCGAGGAGCGCATCCTGCGTATCAACCGCGCCGCCGAAACCCTGCTCGGTATTCGCTCCGGCCAGGTCCTCGGCCGCCGCCTGCAGGAGGTGGTGCGCAAGGCTGACCTGCAGCGCTTCGTGGCGCGGACCCTGGCGAGCCGGGAACCGGTGGAAGCCGATCTGACCCTGCATGACCAGCAGGAGCGCTTTCTGCAGGCCCACGGCACCCTGTTGCGCGGTGCCGCCGGCGAAATTCTCGGCGCCCTGATCGTCGTCAACGACATCACCCGGCTGCGGCGCCTGGAGACCCTGCGCCGCGACTTCGTTGCCAACGTCTCCCACGAACTGAAGACCCCGATCACCGCCATCAAGGGGTGTGTCGAGACCCTCCTCGACGGCGCCGCCAATGATCCCGCGGCCGGGCGGCGTTTTCTCGACATCATCGCCCGCCAGGGGGAGCGGCTGAATGCGATCATCGACGACCTGCTGACCCTCTCCCGCATCGAGCAGGACGCCGAGAAACACGATATCCCGCTGCAGACGGGGCCGGTGCGGGAGGTGGTGCAGGCCGCGATCCAGTCCTGTTCGGTGACCGCGGCCGCGCGCTCGGTCACCCTCGAGATCGATTGCCCGGAAGCCTTTCCGGCCGCGATCAGCCCGCCGCTGCTGGAACAGGCCCTGGTCAACCTGATCGACAATGCCATCAAGTACAGCGACGAGGGGGCGGCGGTCGGGGTCAGTGTCCGCTGCGCCGGGGGCGATCTGGCGATCGCGGTGCGCGACCGGGGTTGCGGCATCCCGCGCGAACACCTGTCGCGGCTCTTCGAGCGCTTCTACCGGGTCGACAAGGCGCGCAGCCGCAAGGTGGGAGGGACCGGGCTCGGACTGGCGATCGTCAAGCACATCGTTCAGGCCCATCGGGGCCGGGTGGTGGTGACAAGTACGCCCGGGGAAGGGAGCGTCTTTACCATCATTCTCCCGGCCCGGTCGGTGTCTGCCCCCCTACCGGAACCCTGCTAACCAAAAACTAACAATGGCCTGTTACAAGGTGCAAATCGGCAGTTCAGGAGATTTTGCACGCTTCTCACGAGGCACTAACCGAACGCTAACATCTCCGGGGATAATAGGCAGCGAAACCAAACGGTCAAATCATTCAATCCCCAACAAGGAGACCAGGCAAAATGAAGACGAGCTTTTCGATTCTCAAATCCCTGCTGCTGATGGTTGCAGTGTCCGGGCTGCTGCTGACCCTTCCCGTGGCCAAGGTGCAGGCGGCCACCACCATCAACGGCGCCGGCGCCACCTTCCCCTTCCCGGTCTACGGACAGTGGGCCTACCAGTACGAGAAGGAGACCGGCGTCCGGCTCAATTACCAGTCGATCGGTTCCGGTGGCGGTATCAAGCAGATCAAGGCCAAAACCGTCGATTTCGGCGCCTCCGACGCCCCTCTGAAACCGGCCGAACTGAACGAAGCCGGCCTGATCCAGTTCCCGATGATCATGGGCGGCGTGGTGCCGGTGGTCAATATTGACGGCATCGCCCCGGGGCAACTGCGCCTCTCCGATGCGGTCCTCGCCGACATCTTCCTCGGCAAGATCACCAAGTGGAATGACGCGAAAATCGCCACCGACAACCCGGGCCTCAAGCTGCCGGCCCAGGACATCACCGTGGTGCATCGTGCCGACGGTTCCGGAACCACCTGGATCTTCACCAACTACCTGACCAAGGTCTCCAAGGAATGGGCGGAGAAGGTTGGCAACAACAAGGCCGTCGAGTGGCCGGCCGGGGTTGGTGGCAAGGGGAACGAGGGGGTCGCCGCCTACGTGCAGCGCATCAACGGCGCCATCGGTTACGTCGAATATGCCTACGCCCTGCAGAACAAGATGAGCCATGCCCTGCTCAAGAACCAGGCCGGCAACTTCGTCGCCCCGACCGCTGAAGCTTTCCAGGCGGCGGCGGCCAATGCCGACTGGGCCCACGCCGAAGGCTACTACATGGTCCTGACCGATCAGCCTGGCAAGGAGAGCTGGCCGATCACCGGCGCCTCCTTCATCCTGGTCTACAAGGATCAGGCTAATGCCGAAACAGCCAAAACGGTCCTTGATTTCTTCGCCTGGTGCTACAAAAATGGCGCCGAAACGGCCCTCAAGCTCGACTATGTGCCGATGCCGGAAAAGGTCGTCGACATGGTCGAGGCGACCTGGGCCAAGGAAATCCGCGCCCATGGCAAGCCGGTCTGGAAATAACCCTCGCCCCCGGAATGCAGAACCGGGGTATTGACAAGCTGAGCAAAGCTGCGAGTCGCGTGAAGTGGGGACGATTCCCCGCTTCACGCCGGCTCGTTGGTGCTTGGCCTCTCTCCCGTTCCTCGCGACGGATCTGAGAAAGCGAATATGGAGCTGCAAAAGCAACGGAACTTTGACCCCGCATTCCGTGGCCTGGCCACAGCCTGCGGCATTTTGGTTGTGGCGCTGGTCGGTGGCATTTTCTGGGAACTCTATCGCGGGTCGGCGCTCTCGCTGGAGAAGTTCGGACTCGGTTTTCTCTTCTCCCAGTCGTGGAACCCGGTCACCGAACAGTTCGGTGCGGCGAGCAGTATCTTCGGTACCCTGGTCTCGACCGCCATCGCCATGGTCCTTGCCGTCCCCTTGAGCCTGATCATCGCCCTCTTCCTGGTCGAGCTGGCGCCACCGCGGGTCAGTCGCGTGGTTGGTGCGGCGATCGAACTGCTGGCGGCGATCCCGAGCATCATCTACGGCATGTGGGGGCTCTTTGTCTTTGCCCCCTTCATGGCCGACTACGTGCAGCCCTTCCTCGCCAGGGTCGGTGGCGACCTCCCCTTTTTCAAGGGACCGCCGATGGGGATCGGCATGCTCACCGCCGGCATCATCCTGGCGCTGATGATCCTTCCCTTCATCACCTCGGTGACCCGCGACATCTTCCTGATGGTGCCGGCAGTGGTTAAGGAGTCGGCTTACGGCATGGGGTCGACGACCTGGGAAGTGAGCCGCAAGGTGACGATCCCCTACGGCATCCAGGGGATCGTCGGCGCCTGTTTCCTCGGCCTCGGCCGCGCCATCGGCGAGACGATGGCGGTCACCTTCGTCATCGGCAACCGCCACGAGATCTCCGCTTCCCTTTTCGCTGCCGCCAACAGCATCGCCTCGACTCTCGCCAACGAGTTCACCGAGGCCTCCGAGGAGATCTACCTCAGTTCGCTGGTGGAACTCGGGCTGGTCCTCTTCGCGGTCACCTTCCTGCTGCAACTGGTGGCCCAGATCTGGCTGAAGCGGACCAAGCGCAAGATGGGGGTGGCGTGATGCGGGAGCGGTCGATGGCAGCGCGGCGCTTTACCGACCTGTTGTTCCGGGCTCTGGCGAGCCTGGCGGCCCTGATCGGCATCGCCTTTCTGGTCTGGATCCTCTATGTCGTCCTCGCCCGCGGGCTTGGCGCCATCAACTGGGATTTCTTCACCGAGCGGCCGGCGCCGCCGGGCATGGCCGGGGGGGGCGTCGGCAGCGCCATTCTCGGTACCCTGCTGATGACCGGCCTGGCCATGGTGATCGGCGTTCCGACCGGCCTGCTCGCCGGGGTCTACCTCGCCGAGTTCGGCCAGCACAACAAGTTCGGCGAGTGGGTCCGTTTCACCTGCAACATGCTGATGGGAACGCCTTCGATCATTATCGGCGTCTTTGTCTACATCATCCTGGTAATGCCGATGAAGAACTTCTCCGGCTACGCCGGGGCGGTGGCGATGGCGGTGATCATGCTGCCGGTGGTCACCCGCACCACCGAGGATATGCTGACGCTGGTGCCGAGCGCGCTGCGCGAATCGGCGCTCGCCCTCGGTGCGCCGCGCTGGAAGGTGACCCTCGGCGTCGTCTTCCGCGCCGCCCGCAACGGCCTGATCACCGGCATCCTGCTGGCGGTCGCCCGGGTCAGTGGTGAGACCGCGCCCCTCCTTTTCACCGCCCTGAACAGCCCCTACTGGCCCGAATCTCTCAACGAGCCGATCAGCAACCTGACCGTCACCATCTTCAACTACGCCATGTCTCCCTATCCCGACTGGCAGGCGATGGCCTGGGGCGCCTCCTTTCTGATTACCGCCGGGGTCCTCGGCGCGACCCTCTTTACCCGTACTCTCCTCTGGCTCAGGAGCCACAAGTCATGACCAATGTATCCTCCCTGCAGGCAACCAGCGCACCCGCCGAATCTTTCGCGGCGGAAGCCCCTCCGTTGGCGAGTGCCAGGTCGGCTGAGCGCCCCTCGCTGGTTGGCAATACGCCGGTGAAGATATCGACGCGCAATCTCAACTTCTACTACGGCGAGCACCAGGCGCTGATCAACAACAATCTCGATATCGCCAGCAACAAGGTGACGGCGATCATCGGTCCTTCCGGTTGCGGCAAGTCGACTCATCTGCGCACCTACAACCGGATCTTCGAGCTCTACCGCAACCAGCGGGTCTCCGGCGAAATCCTTCTCGATGGCGACAACCTGCTCGATCCAGCCCGCGACGTGCTCGAACTGCGGCGCCGGGTCGGGATGATCTTTCAGAAACCGACCCCCTTTTCGATGAGCGTCTTCGACAATGTCGCCTACGGCTTGCGCCTCCACTACAAAATGAGCCGCAGTGAACAGCAGGAGCGGGTCGAGAAAGCGCTACGCCAGGCGGCGCTTTGGGACGAGGTCAAGGACAAGCTCGACAAGCCGGGGATGGCCCTCTCCGGCGGCCAGCAGCAGCGCCTGTGTATCGCCCGGGCGGTTGCCGTCGAGCCGGAGGTGGTGTTGATGGATGAGCCGACTTCCGCCATCGACCCGGTGGCGACCTCCAAGATCGAGGAGCTGATCACCGCCCTCAAGGAGAACTACACCATCGTCATTGTCACCCACAACATGCAGCAGGCGGCGCGCATCTCCGACTATACCGCCTTCTTCTATCAGGGGCTGATCATCGAATTCGGCGCCACCAAGAAGATCTTCACCAAACCGGTGAAGAAACAGACCGAGGATTACATCACCGGACGCTTCGGCTGACCCGGGGACTTCGGCAAAAGCAGTCGGGCAACCATTCCGTTCCGGAAAGGACGTGGCATCATGACCATGCATATGCAGCGCGAACTGGAAAAGCTCAAGAAGATGATCCTCGCTCTCTCGGCCGTGGTCGAGGAAGCGGTGCAGCAGGCGGTGCTGTCGCTGGTGAAGCGGGATGTGGCGCTGGCCGAAAAGGTGGTCGCCGGCGATGAGCAGGTCGACCGCATGGAGGTCGACCTCGAAGAGGAGTGCCTGAAGATTCTTGCCCTGCACCAGCCGGTCGCCGCTGACCTGCGCTTCATTGTCTCGGTACTGAAGATCAACAACGACCTCGAACGGATCGCCGACCTGGCAACCAACGTGGCGGAACGGACCGTCGGACTCGCCAGCGTCGCCCACTGTGAATTTCCTTTCGACCTCGAAGAGATGGCGACCAAGGTCGAGACCATGCTGGAGAAAGCCCTTGACGCGCTGGTCAATCTCGACCTGCGGCTGGCGACCGAGGTCACTACCCTTGATGACGAGGTCGACTCCATTCACAAGCAGAACTACACCCTGGTGAAGAACCAGATCCGGCGCTTCCCGGAGCGCCTCGACGCCCTGGTGCAATACCTCTCGATCTCCCGGCACCTGGAGCGGATTGCCGACCTGGCGACCAATATTGCCGAAGATGTGACCTACATGATCGAGGGGGAGATCGTGCGCCACGGGCTGTAAACGAAGCGTGCGGTTTCGATAAGCGGGAGACGGGCGTCGCGCGACGCCCGTCTCCTTTTTGTCGGAAAACGGTATTTTTTGGGCTATACAGGAGGGCGATTCGGCTGTAAAATGTGCAACATTTAATTTCCTGATTAGGTCTGATTCTCAGCTATGACACATTCTGTCGCACAGGGAGCATAGAGTTTGGCCATGGAACTCATGAATAACAAGGAGGTTAGCATCCATGGCCATCAATCGTATCCAGTTCCAACCGGGGCTGAGCTTGGCTGATTTTCTCAAAGACTATGGTACGGAGGCCCAATGCGAGGCGATCCTTGAGCACTCGCGCTGGCCCCAAGGATTTGTCTGTCCAGCATGCGGTGCAAGCCGCGCGGTCCAGTTTCGGCGAGGACGGTCGAACATCTTCCAGTGCTGTCGCTGCCGCAAACAGATCTCGCTGATCTCCGGAACGATTTTCCATGGGAGCAATCTGCCGCTGACCCAGTGGTTTCTGGCCCTCTACTTCATGACACAAGGCAAGTCCGGCCTGTCGATGCTGGAGTTGAGACGAATGCTGGGTTTGAGCTACAAAGCGGCTTGGCGGCTCAAGCACAAGCTCATGCAGGCGATGTTCGAGCGCGAAGAGACAACGGTTCTGGCCCAGCGGGTCGAGATCGACGACGCCTACTTGGGCGGGGAACGCTCCGGCGGTAAGGTTGGTCGCGGTTCGGAGAACAAAGTTCCCTTCATTGCGGCAGTGGAGACCAGTCACGAGGGCCATCCGCTGCGAGCTGTTTTTAGCCGGGTGACGACCTTCAGCAGCCATGACGTTGATCAATGGGCCAAGAATCACTTGGCACCGACGGCGCTGGTCGTTTCTGATGGCCTGAATTGCTTCCGCGCCGTCACCAAGACTGGGTGCTACCATCAGCGAGAGGTGGTTGGTGATCAACGCAGAAGTACCGACATGGGCTGCTTCCACTGGATCAACACCATCCTGGGCAATCTTAAGACGGCCATGGCCGGAACGTATCATGCGTTTGACTTCGACAAATATGCGCATCGCTATCTGGCCGAGTTTCAGTACCGGTTCAACCGGCGGTTCGATCTGCGCAGCATGCTGCCAAGACTGCTGTTCGCCTGTGTCTCAATCGGCAAGCGGCCCGAGGCCTGGCTTCGCCGAGCTGAGAATTGGACCTAATCAGGTTTAATTTTATGGCGGGTGCCGGGGGGGGCGGGAGTGGCGCATGAGCAATCACCTATACCTCTGGCCGGCCCTGATCTCCTTCCTGCTCGGGTTGGCGGCCGGATCTCTCCTGTTCCGCTCTGACTTCTGCTTCGCCGGAATGTTCCGCGACTTTTTCCTCTTCCGCCAAACCTTCATGCTGCGCGCTTTGTTGCTGCTGGTCACGGCAAGCATGGTCCTTTTCGAAGTCCTGCGCCTATTGGGCTTCCTTTCGACTTATCCCTTTCCCGGTCTCGGCCCACCCGCGCTGACCACTATCGCCGGTGGTCTCCTCTTCGGTATCGGCATGGTCCTCGCTGGTGGCTGTGTCGTTGGTACTCTGTACAAGATGGGGCGGGGGCTGCACAGCTCCTGGATCGCCTTCGCCGGCCTGTTGCTCGGCAGCACCCTCTACGCCGAGATCCATCCGGCCTGGGCCGCTCTGGCGGCGACGACGCGCCTCACCTCGGCGATCACCCTGAGCCAGCTGCTGGGGGTGGCGCCGACGCCGCTGCTGGCCACGGTGGCGGCGCTCGCGGGATGGTGGCTCTGGCGTCGGTGGAGGGAGGGCGGCCTGCTGCGCGCGTCGGCCGCCGTCGGCGACCTGCAGCCCTGCACCGCGGCCCTGTGGCTGGCCCTGATCGGTGCCGCTTCCTGGCTGCTGCTCGGCATGCCCCTAGGGATTACGACCATCTATGCCAAGAGCGGAGCCTGGGTAGAGAGCCTGCTCTGGCCGCAACATCTGGCGTCACTTGCCTACTTCCAGGGCCAGCCTCTGGTTTTTCAACCCCCTCTTGCCGGGGCCCCGCTCGCAAGTGGTGCCGGCCCCCAGTTCGACATGCTGGCAGCGATGCAGTTGCCGCTGGTGGTCGGCATCGTTATCGGTTCGTTCTGGTCAGCCTGGTACTGGAATGATCTGGCCAAGGGGGGACATCTGCCATGGCGGCAGGTTGTTTCGGCGTTGTGCGGGGGCATCCTGATGGGACTTGCGGCACGGCTGGCGCCCGCCTGCAATGTCTGGCACCTGCTCGGCGGGCTGCCTGTCCTGGCGCTGCAGAGTCTTCTCTTTCTCGGTGGCCTCGTCCCCGGGGCCTGGGTCGGCAGTCGGCTGTTAACGGCGCTGGTTCTGAAACCCTAGATTCCTGTGGAGATTCACATGACCATGACAGTCCCGGAAGAGTTGGAGTTTGACCTGCGCGGCCAGATCTGTCCGTCAACCCTGCTGACGGCACTGCGCGAGGTCAACCGCCACAAAGAAGGGTTGCGCTCGGGAGAGTTGCGGCTCCTTTTTGTTACCGACAACCGCACCGCCACCAGTACCATCCCCGACGCGGTACGGAATATGGGGTATGGGGTCCAGGTCTCTCATGCCGATGGCACCTACCGGATTGACGTCGGTCGCAGTGGCGAAGGTCGCTGATGGGCGGGGCGCGGCAAGCTTCCTCTTCTGGAGCACCCTCACTGCAGCTCTCCCCGGGGGAAGCGGGAAACGATTTTCAGGGCCAGCTGGTCGACCTGCAAAAGCGGGAACGGCTGGCGGTCGGCTACCTGCGGGAGAAGATCAATCAGCTGCTGCAGGTCATGGGGACCTTGCCCTTGCGAGCCGAGGAGCTCGACGATGAGACCCTCTTCGCCCTCGATCCGCTGGGGATCATCGGGGATGCATTCGCCCAGGTCCTTGAGCATCTGCAGCAAACCAACGAAGAGCTCGCCCTCGCCCGCGACGAGGTACGGGCAATCTTTGATTCGGTCGGTGCCGCCATTCTGGTGGTCGATCGGGAGGGACGCATCCAGGCTTGCAACCAGCGGACCCAGGAAGTCTTTTTCCCGGAACTGGATGGGGTGGTCGGGCGTTTTTGCAAGGACATTATCTGCAGGCAGCCGGTTCCACCTTCCAATTGCCTGCTGCGCCATCTCCTCAAGGGCGGAGGGAGAAGCGCAGAGGGCGATTTTACTTTGGATGAACGCCACTTTCACGTCGTGGCGACTACGCTCAGCGATAACCAGCGCCTGGCGAGCCAGGTCGCCCTGGTCTATACCGATCTGACTCAGCGGCGCCGTATGGAACAGTCGTTGCGGGAGACCGAAGAGCGCCTGCGAACCATTGTCGGTTCAGTGCAGGCCGGTATCCTGTTGATCGATGCCGAGGATCATCGGATCGTCGACGTCAACGACAAGGCCGTCGAACTGATCGGGGTGCCGCGATCAGCCATCGTCGGTTATTGTTGCCAGGAGTTTGTCTGCCCGGCCGCCTGCGGGGAATGCCCGATCACCGATCTCGGTCAGGAGGCGGATAACTCCGAGCGCTGGCTGCTGCGCGCCAATGGCGAGCGGGTGCCGGTCCTGAAGACGGTGACGACCATTGTTCTGGGCGGGCGGCGCCATCTGCTCGAAAGCTTCATCGATCTGAGCGCCCGCAAGGAGGCGGAGCAGGCCCTGCAGCAGAGCGAGCGCAAGTATCGTTCTCTCTATGTGAACATGCGCGAAGGGGTGGCTCTCAACGAGCTGGTGTACGACGATTGCGACCGGCCCGTCGACTATCGGGTCCTCGACGTCAACCCGGCCTTTGCTCAGATCCTCGGCCAGGCCCCGGAAGCGATCCAGGGGGAGCTGGCATCGGAAATCTACGGCCAGCCGATACCTCCCCACATGGAGGTCTTCGCCCGGGTCGCCGAGTCCGGGCAGCCCGCCAACTTCGAATCGAAATGGGATCTCCTCGACCGGGAATTCCATCTCTCGGTCTTCTCTCCCGGCGAGGGACGGTTTGCCACCGTGCTCGAAGATATCACCGACCGCAAACACGCCGAGCGTGAAATGGAGCGGCTCGCCTACTTCGATGTACTGACCGGTCTGCCCAATCGCAGCCTGTTCCGGGACCGGCTGGAGCAGGCGCTGGCCCTGGCCGGGCGTGGTGGTCAGCAGGTCGCCCTGATGTTTCTTGACCTCGACCAGTTCAAGGAGGTGAACGACACCCTGGGTCACGCCACCGGCGACCAGCTCCTCATCCTGGTCGCAGAACGGCTCTCCCAATGCGTTCGCCGGAGCGATACCGTGGCTCGGTTGGGCGGTGACGAGTTTGTCATCATTCTCTCCGGGGTCAATGGCGAAACGGATGCCGGCGCCATGGCGCGCAAGGTCCTCGATGTCCTGTCGGCGCCGGTGGCAGTGGCGGAGCGGGAAATTTTCATCACCGGCAGTCTCGGTATCGCTCTCTATCCCCATGATGGCCGTGACGCCGAAGCGCTGATCCGGAATGCGGACGCGGCCATGTACCAGGCCAAGGAACAAGGGGATACCTGCCGCTTTTACACCGCGGCGATGAATGCCCAGGCGCTGGAGCGGCTGCTACTGGGCAACGATTTGCGCCGGGCCTTGGAACGGGACGAGTTTTTCCTGGTCTACCAGCCGCAGATCAATGTCGCCACCGGCAGGATTATCGGCATGGAGGCCCTTATCCGCTGGCGCCATCCGGAGTTGGGGTTGCTCCCTCCAGCCCAATTCATCCCCCTCGCCGAAGAGACCGGTTTGATCCTGCCGATCGGGCGCTGGGTCCTGGAAACCGCCTGCAGTCAGGCCAGGGCCTGGCAGTTGGCCGGGTTCCAGCCGCTGATGGTTTCGGTGAACATCTCCGGACGTCAATTCCGCGAGGCCGACCTTCCCACGACGATTGCCGAAATTCTCGAGCGAACCGGGCTTGATGCCGAATATCTCGAACTCGAAATCACCGAGACGATCCTGATGGAAAATGCGCAGGCCACCCGCAATGCCCTGGAGACCTTCAAGGAGATGGGGCTGCAGCTGGCGATCGATGATTTTGGCACCGGCTATTCCTCCCTCAGCTACCTGAAGCATTTCCCGATCGACCGGCTCAAGATCGATCGCTCCTTTGTCAGCGACATCACCGAACATGCGGATGATGCCGCCATTGCCGAGGCGATCATCGCCCTTGCCCACAGCCTCCACCTCAAGGTCATTGCTGAAGGGGTGGAAACCCGGGAGCAGCTCGAATTCCTGCGAAGCCGGCGCTGTGATGAAATGCAGGGCTTCTATTTTCGGCGCCCGGAGACCGAGACGGTCTTTTCCCAAATGCTCAGCGCCGGGCTCATGGTCGAAGGGGTCTGCCCCTTTGGCGGATGAATTCCACCTGCCTGAATTTCACCTGACTTGCACTTGGAATATGGAGCGGTTACATTGGTACCGCCCCATATCTCCCGTTGGCGAGTCTGCATGAACGATTTTCCTGCGCATATTTCCCCTCACCTTCCGGCACGCATTCCCGACCTGGTGGCTCGCGGCCAGGAGGCCGACTGGCGGGTCGTGCGCCTCGGCCCCCGGCTCGCGGCTCTGATTGGTGGCTCCACCGATGACGGTAGCGGCCGGCGCCTGGAGCAATTGCTCGGGGAGAGCCTTCCCGACCTCGCGGAGCTGGCGCGCGAGGCGGCCGGAAGCGACGAACCGCTGACCGGCATCCCGGTCCGGCTCCGGGGGGCGCAGGGGGCGATGACGCTGACGGTCGATGTTGTCCCCGGCGGACTCAGTGAGGATTACCGGAGTCGCGAAGTCCAATTTTTCTTCACCGAGCCACGGATCCATGCCGGCGCGGACCCGGGCGCCGCGGGGTTGGTCGGTACCAGCCCCGGGTTGCAGGAAGTGCTGCGGAAGATCCAACTCTATGCGTTTTCGGAAGCCCCGGTGGTGGTGACCGGTGAGACCGGGACCGGCAAGGAACTGGTCGCCCGCGCCCTGCACCGGCAAAGTCCCCGTTCCGGGCGGGAGTTTGTTGCCGTCAACTGCACCGCCATCGCTGAGGAATTGCTCGAGTCGGAACTCTTCGGCCATGAAAAGGGGGCCTTTACCGGTGCCCTGCGCAGTCACCGCGGGCGCTTCGAGCGGGCGGACCGGGGCACCCTCTTCCTTGACGAAATCGGCGATATGCCGCTGCGCACCCAGGCCAAGCTGCTGCGCGTTCTCGAGGATGGCCGTATCGAGCGGGTTGGCTCCGAAACCCCGCTCCTGGTCGATGTTCGGGTGGTGGCGGCGACCAACGTTGCCCTCGAACAGGCGGTCGGGCAGGGCCGGTTCCGGGCCGACCTCTATCATCGCCTGTCGGTGTTGCGCATCCATTTGCCCCCTTTGCGCGAGCGTCGCGAGGACATCCCGCTGCTGGTTGGGCATTTCCTCGCCGAATTCAATGCCCGCTACCAGCGCGCCTTGCGGCGCCTGACCCCGGAAGCGGTAGGGTTGCTGCAGGCCTATCTCTGGCCGGGCAACGTGCGCGAGTTGAGAAATGTTCTCGAGCGGGTCTACGTGGAAGCTGCCGGCGAAGTGATCGGCGCCCGGGCGTTTTCCGAGTGGATCCAGGAACGCCAGGACTTTCTGCCCGGGGACTGGAACCTCGAAGCCCGCTCGCGCAGGCAACCCTTGCCGGTCGTCCCCCAGTATCCTCTGGCGACGGATCGGCAGCTGCTGGGTGCGCCAGCGCAGCAGGAAGTTCTGCGGGCCGAGCCGGTCGCGGGACGGCTGCGGCACTCCACCCGGCCGGCGGAACTCGACCCCGGCGAAATCCGGCGCGCCTACCTGGCCACCGGCGGCAACCTGGCTGCCGCCGCCCGTCTGCTCGGGGTCCATCGGGCCACCCTTTACCGTTATCTGGAGCGTTTCGGTCTGACCCGGGCCGATCTCGAATCAGGCTGATGGTTGCGATGCCGGGTTGACCTTCGGCCCCGGTGGTGGCCGGGAAAATAAAAAATGCAAAAATTTCTTGCTTTTCTGAAAGCCACTGTGCTACAAGCGAGCATAGCCAGTTTGTGCAGATTGATTTAGTTGCCCGACAGTTGATGTCAGCAAGTTAAAGAAGACCGCACAGACCCGAAGGGCTGGGTGGTTTTTTTATTGGGAAAACAGCCGACCCGGCTCCATTAAAAAGGTCCACAGATAGGGACCGAGGAGAAAAGAAAATGGCACAAGGTACAGTGAAATGGTTCAACGACGCTAAAGGGTTCGGCTTCATCCAGCAGGATAATGGTCCGGACGTATTCGTGCACTTCTCGGCAATTCAGGGCGACGGCTTCAAGTCCCTGGCCGAGGGCGACCGCGTCGAATTCGACGTGACCCAGGGCCAGAAAGGCCCCCAGTCGGCCAACGTGCGCCGGATCTGAGCTTTATAAAAGACTCAGACAGCTGAAAAGCCCCGCGGGAATCCGCGGGGCTTTTTTTATAACCCTCCCTTTGTTTCTCCTTCTCCCCAAGTCTCCCCCTTTTCGCCAACCATTTCCATGTTGCGACGTCGCAACCTTCGCTTGCGACAGGGGTGCGACGTCGCAAGTCGCATCAATGAAAATGGCCGAATATCATAAATTGTCGAAATAAAAGGAAAATCTACAATTATAAGGTTGGCATGGCGGTTGAAATCAGCAGTGGTCGAATGGAGAGCCGAGCTGGCTCCGCTAACCAGACTCAAAAGGAGGATTCGATCATGGCAAACTGGGACCTGTTCAGAGAAATGGAAAGCATGACCCGCGATATGGACCACCTGCTGCGCGGTTTCGGCCGCGGCGGCAGCCTGGAACCATCCTTTGCCGCCGTTTTCGGCGGACGCGGCTACCCCCGCATCAACCTGCGGGAAGATGACGAAAATTTTTACCTGGAGGCACTCCTCCCCGGCATCGATGCCAGCACCCTCGACATGACGGTACTCAAGAACACCTTGACCATCGCCGGTGAGCGGTCGAACGGGGCCGACCAGCAGGTGACCTGGCACCGGCGGGAGCGTGGCACCGGCCGCTTCCTGCGCACGGTCGATCTCCCCGCCGATATCGAGGTGGACGAGACCAAGGCCGATTACCGCGACGGGGTCCTCAGCGTCGTCTTGCCCAAGGCAGCCGCCGCCAAGCCGAAGCGGGTCGAAATCAAGGCGAACTGATTCGCTGCGGGATAGGTGATCGTTCGAATCTGGAGCATAACTTACCGTTAAAGGAGATGACGTCATGAGTGAAAAGGATCTGACCATAGGAAAAGAAGGCGCGGTTGCCTCGGGGGAACGGCAGGTCGACAGCTGGCTGACGCCGGCGGTCGATATCTATGAAAACGACGAGAAGCTGACCCTGGTGGCGGACCTGCCCGGGGTTCCGAAGGGGCGCCTCAATCTCGGTATCGACAAGGGGGTTCTGACGATCGAGGCCCTGGCGCCGAGTGCCAGCGATGCGAACGGGCTCTACCGTGAATTCGGCACCACCGGCTACTATCGCCGCTTCCAGTTGCCCGATGCCCTCGAGTTCGACAAGGTGGAAGCCGAGTTGAAGGACGGCGTCCTCAAGGTGGTGATGCCCAAGTCCGCCGCCGCCCGGCCGCGAAAGATCAATGTGACGGTACATTGAGGGACCGGACCGGGAGACTGATGCAAAGGGGCCGGGAAGGGCTTCTTCCCGGCCCCTTTGCATCCTGAGACTTGATCGCGCCCAGCGGCAGCGGGTCTTGGTCGCGACCTGGTTCCTGTTATACTCTTTACCTTGTTCAGGCTCTACTCCAACCCGCGAAGAGGAAATTTATGGATATCAACCGGATGACCCAGAAGACCCAGGAAGCTCTGCAGGGCGCGCAGAATCACGCCCTGAAACGCGGCCACGTCGAGGTCGACGGCGAGCACCTGCTGCTGGCCCTCCTGGAGCAGCAGGGTGGACTGGTGCCACGCCTGCTGCAGCGGCTTGATCTCCCCTTGGAGGAGGTCCGGGAGGCGGTCCGGGCAGAGGTGGAACGCCGGCCGACGGTCTCCGGTTCCGGGGTGGAAGCCGGAAAGATTTACGTCAGCTCCCGTTTCAACCGGCTGCTGGTGCGGGCCGAGGAGGAAGCGAAGCGGCTCAAGGACGACTATGTCTCCGTCGAGCATATCCTCCTGGCGCTGATCGAGGAAGGGTCCGGCACCCCGACCGGAAAGCTTCTCAGCCGCTTCGGCGTCGACCGCAATCGGCTGCTGCAGGCCCTGACGGCCGTTCGCGGCAACCAGCGGGTGACCAGCGCCGACCCGGAGGGGACCTATGAAGCATTGGAAAAATATGGTCGCGATCTGGTGAAGGAGGTGCGCAAGGGGAAACTCGATCCGGTCATCGGTCGGGACGCCGAGATCCGGCGCGTCATCCGCATCCTCTCCCGCAAGACCAAGAACAACCCGGTGCTGATCGGTGAGCCGGGAGTCGGCAAGACCGCCATCGTCGAAGGGCTGGCCCATCGCATCGTTCGCGGTGATGTCCCCGAAGGGCTCAAGAACAAGACCGTCTATGCCCTCGACCTGGGCGCCCTGGTGGCGGGTGCCAAGTACCGCGGTGAATTCGAGGAGCGGCTCAAGGCGGTCCTCACCGAAATCCGCGAAAGCGATGGGCAGATTCTGCTCTTTATCGACGAATTGCATACCATCGTCGGCGCCGGCAAGGCCGAGGGTTCGATGGACGCCGGCAACATGCTCAAGCCATTGCTGGCGCGGGGAGAATTGCACTGCATCGGCGCCACCACCCTCGACGAATATCGCCAGCACATTGAAAAGGACAAGGCCCTGGAACGGCGCTTTCAGCCGGTCCTGGTCGAACAGCCGACGGTAGAGGAGACGGTTTCGATCCTGCGCGGCCTGAAGGAGCGCTTCGAGGTCCACCACGGCGTTCGCATCCAGGATAATGCTCTGGTTGCCGCCGCCACCTTGTCGCACCGCTATATCTCCGATCGTTTCCTGCCCGATAAGGCGATCGACCTGGTCGACGAGGCCTGTGCCACCATCCGCACTGAAATCGATTCCATGCCGCAGGAACTGGACGAGGTGACCCGACGCACCATGCAGCTCGAAATCGAGGAGGCGGCCCTGAAGAAGGAAAAGGATGCCGCCAGCAAGGCGCGGCTGGAAAGCCTGCGCAAGGAGCTGGCCGAGCTGGGGGACCGGGGGAAAGCCCTCAAAATGCAGTGGGAAACGGAAAAAGAAGGGATCCGCAAGCTCCAGGGATTGCGTGAGGAGATCGAAAAGGTTCGCCAGCAGATCGAGGTTGCCGAACGCAATTACGACCTGAACCGCGCCGCCGAACTGAAACATGGCCGCCTGCCGCAACTGGAACGGGAGCTGGCCGGTTTCGAGGCGCCCAACCTCCCCGGCAGCGAACCGCGCCTGTTGCGGGAAGAGGTGACCGAGGAGGAGATCGCCGGCATCGTCGCGCGCTGGACCGGGATTCCGGTGACCCGACTGGTGGAGGGGGAGCGGGAGAAGCTTCTCAAACTTGATCAGGTCCTGCACCGGCGGGTGGTCGGCCAGGACGAGGCGGTGCAGCTGGTGGCCGACGCGGTGATCCGTGCCCGCGCCGGTATCAAGGACCCGCGGCGGCCGATCGGCTCCTTCATCTTTCTCGGGCCCACCGGCGTCGGCAAGACCGAACTGGCGCGAACCCTGGCCGAGGCACTCTTCGATTCCGAGGAGAACATGGTCCGTATCGACATGTCCGAATACATGGAGAAGCACAGTGTCAGCCGGCTGATCGGCGCTCCTCCCGGCTATGTCGGTTACGAGGAGGGGGGGCAGCTTACCGAGGCGGTGCGGCGCAAGCCCTACAGCGTGATCCTTTTCGATGAAATCGAGAAGGCCCACCACGATGTCTTCAACGTCCTGTTGCAGATATTGGACGATGGCCGGGTCACCGACTCCCAGGGGCGGACGGTCAATTTCAAGAACAGCGTCGTCATCATGACCAGCAATATCGGCTCCGAGTTTCTCCTCGGCGGCGCGACCGCCAGCGGCGAGATCCCGGAGGAGGCACGGGAGCAGGTGCTGCGGGCCCTGCGAGGGAACTTCCGTCCGGAATTCCTCAACCGGGTCGATGACATTGTCCTCTTCAAGCCGCTGGCCCGGGAGGAGATCAAGGCGATTCTCGATTTGCAGTTGGCCGATCTGCGTCAGCGCCTGGCCGGGCGGCGCATCGAACTGGAGCTGACCAACGCGGCACGGGACTATATTGCCGCGGTCGCCTACGATCCGGTCTTTGGCGCCCGGCCCCTGAAGCGTTACCTGCAGCATCAACTCGAAACCCGCCTCGGGCGGGCGCTGATCGCCGGGGAGATTCGCGACGGGGCCCGGGTGACCATCGATGCCGGCGAGGATGGACTGACCGTGCAGCATGCCAATCCTCCGGATGCCAGCCCTGACAGCCCCGAACCAGGAAAATAATTTGCAACAATTTAAGGAGGTTGTTAGACTCTGGTGGACAGGATGGAAATGACCTGCGGGGGGGCGAACTGACGGGAGCTATGAGCAAACGCAAACGCTTTGGAGAGATTCTGGTCGAGGCCGGCGCGCTCGATCAGGAGACCCTGGAAAAGGCCCTGATCCAGCAGAAAACGACGGGCAAACGCCTCGGTCAGGTGCTGGAGGAGAGCGGCATCATCGCCGAGCGGGATATCGCTGTCGTCGTCGCCCGGCAATTCGGCTTCAAGACGGTCAGCAATATCTCCAAGCATCCCTTCCCGGACGAAACCCTGGCCGTGGTGACCAGCGAGACGGCGCTGAAGAAACTGATCTTCCCGCTCAAGGTCGAGGAGAAGACCCTCTCCCTGGCGATGGTCAATCCCCTCGACATTCCGACCCTCGATGACATCTCCTTCCGCACCGGGCTGCGGATCATGCCCTATGTGACGACCCCGAGCGAGATTATCGATGCGGTCAACCGCCACTATCTGAAAAGCGACCTGCCGGCCGCCAAGGAGTGGTGGACGGTACTGGTCGTCGACGACCAGGAACTGGTCCGTTCCGCCGTGGCCGCGGCCCTGAAGAAAGAAGGATATGTCGTGCTCCAGGCCACCAACGGCGCCGATGGACTGAAAGCAGCCATGCAGCATTCGCCGCACCTGATCATCAGCGACACGGTGATGCCGCGCATGGACGGGTTGGAAATGTTTCGCGCCCTGCAATCGCAGATTGCCACCCGCGCCATCCCGGTAATTGCGCTCTCCTCCCGCGCCGCCGCCGAAGAGGAGGCCCGCCTGCTCGAGATGGGCTACTTCGATTTTGTCGCCAAACCGATCAATCCGGTCCGCCTGGTGGCCCGGGCCAAGCGCGCCCTGCGCGCGATTTACGGTCATTCCGACCCGCGTGGCGGGGGGCAATAGGGCGCTCTCCGGGTCCCGTCACTACCGGGTCGCGGAAGAGAAATCCCTTGTAATATCCCGGATACTCTCTATAATTATTACCAAAGCAGTCCTGATTCGACTGCTGACGCGATGCAACCGAGGAGGACGCCATGCGTATTGACATATTCTGCAAGCCCGAAAGCAATTGCCGTTGCGATCGCACCCTCGCCAACGTGCGCCAGGCCCTGGACGAACTGAGTGTCGAGGCGGAAGTCCACCTCTACCGGGATCGCCGGAAGATGATCGACTACCGGGTTTACGTCGCGCCGGCACTGCTGATCGACGATAATGTGCGGATTGCCGGCCGGGTCCCGGAGGTCAGCGAGATCGCCAGGCTGATTGTCGAGCGCCCCCGCTACCGCCGGCGCATGCAGGAAGTGGCCTGAACCTGCCTGGAATACGTATGTTGCCAAGCCCCCCGGTCCCAGACCAGGGGGCTTTACTTTTCGGAGATGGTCGGGTAATTTCAACCCGAATTTTCGAAAGGAATGAAACAGCATGGCCACGATACTGCTGGTCGACGATGTCGAGCTCTTCCTCGAATTGGAACGCTCCTTCCTGGCGGAAATGGGGCATCGCATCGTCACCCTGAAGTCCGGAGAAGCGGCCCTGGAGCAGCTCGCCGAGATTGCACCGGACCTGCTGCTGCTCGATCTCTACATGCCCGGCATCGATGGCGACGAAGTCTGTCGCCGCTTGAGGCGAGATCCCCGCTGGACACAGCTGCCGGTCATCATGGTGACGGCGGCCGGGAAGGATGCGGAGATCAGAAAATGTCTCGCCGCCGGTTGTGACGACTACCTGACCAAGCCGGTGAACAAGAAGGAGCTGCTCGAAAAGGTCGAGCGCCTGCTTGGCAAACTCCGGGTTCGCACCGAGCCCCGGGCCCGGATCGATTTGCGGGTGCAACTGCGCAGCACTGGCCGTTGCCTCTCCGCGAGTGCCCGGGATATCTCCCGTAATGGCGTCTATATCCGCAGTGAAGCACTGTTCAATCCCGGAACGGTCGTCGAGGTGACCCTCGAACTCCCGGATGGGCGCAGCCAGGTGATGCTGGGCAAGGTCAAGCGGGTAGAGCCCGGGCCGGAAGGGGGGATGGGGATCTACTTTATCCATCCCGAACCCGAAGGGCAGGCAGTCCTCGCCGGATTGATCGGCCAGTGCCCTGCCCCGCTCCCGCCCGCGGCGGATACCGCAACCGGTCCGGCGGCGGAAGCCCTTGCGCGGGCCCGGGAAGAGCAGGCCGGCCGTGAGCTGCGCGAGGAAAACCTGCGCCTGCAGCAGCGTATCCGGGAGCTGGAGCAGGAGAATATCGAGTTTGCCAACCAGATGCTGCGCACCGAAGAGATCAACAACAACCTGACCAACCTCTATATCGCCTCCTCCCGCCTCCATTCGGTCCTCGATCGGGACCAGGTCGTCGAGATCATCCGCGAGATCATCATCAACTTTGTCGGCGCCGAAAAATTCGCCCTGCTGGTGCGCGACAGGGAGAGCCCGGTCCTTTACTACGAAATCGGAGAAGGCTTTGACAAGAATGGTTTTCCGGTCGTGAAGCTCGGGGAGGGGGTGCTCGGCCAGGTCGCTGCCGACTGCCGGAATTACTTTGTCGAGGAGCCGGTGGCCGGTGGCTCCGATGACCCCCTGCGACCGCTGGTGGCGATTCCTCTCACCATTCATGGTGAGGCCCTCGGGGTGCTGGCGGTGTATCGCCTCTTCAGCCAGAAGGAGCAGCTGCAGGCCGTCGATTTTCAGCTCTTCGCCATGCTTGCCGAACATGCCGCAACGGCGATCTTTTCCTCTTCGCTCTATGCCGCTTCGGAACGCAAGCAGCAGACCTACCGGGGGTTGATGGACCTGCTCCTGAAGTGACCGCTGCACGGGGTCAGGCTCAGGCCATCCCTTCGTTCGCCCGCAACCGCCCTGTTCAACCTTCCGGTGGCAGCAGCAGCCCTTCCGCCACCGCGAACTCCACAATCTCTTCCCCCTCGCCGCGGGAAATGCTGCCGGCATAAATCGTTTCCGGGGACTGCCGGCCATTGCTGCCGCGCAGCAAGGTCAAAAACGCCTCCTCCAGTGACTCGCAGAGCACCTCGCTTCCCCGGCGCAGGAAGAGACCGGTCGAGCCGACGGGGCGAAACAGCTCGGTGATCTGCTGCAGATCGGGTTCCGCCAACTCCTGCAGGTCGAGAATTTCGTAGTGAAAAGGGACCAGCCGCAGAGTCGGGGCGGTGCGCCAGGAGGTGGTCCAGAGATCCCTTCCGCGCAGCTCTTCCGGGTTCGCCGGCAGGGTCTCGGCGCCGAGCAACGTCTCGGCATAGTGGTAATGATAGCGCAGCAGATCCTGGGCCGCCGGCCAGAGTTCGCCCCGGCCGCAGGCGGCAAGGCGTGCCGAAACGAACTCTTCCTGCAGCGGGGCGACGCGCTCGGCGGGCCAGAGTTCGGCGGTAGCCAGCTCGGCAGCACTGACCCCCTGGCTGGTAAGGAGCCAGGTGGCAAATTGCTCCAAAAACGCAACCGCGGCCAGGCCAGTCGCCTGCAGCAGGCTGGGGAAAAAAGCAACGGCACGACCGAGGTTGTAAAAAAGGTCGGTCGCCGCCGCCAGGTGGCGGCATTGCTCCATCGCGGCGGCGCTCATGCTGGTGCTCGATTGCAGCAGGTAGGGTGGGTCGGGATCCGCCTGCAACCCGAATTCGGCGCGGCGCTGATGCAGGGTGGTGCCGGGGAGGAGCGCCAGGGGAAAGAGGTCGAGATGGTTGGGGCGCAGTGCCAGGGCCTGTTCGAGGCTGGCAGCAAAGCCCTGGTAGTTGTCGCCGGGAAGGCCATAGATCAGGTCGAAACCGAAGGTCGCGCCCGCCTGGCTGAGAAGGTCGACCCGCTCGCGGAAGACCTGGGGATCGAAGCGGCGGTGGATGTGGCGCAGCACCTTATGGTCGAAGGACTGCAGCCCGAGCTGGACCGAGCAGGGCTGGCGTCCGAGCAGACGGGCGGTGGAGCGATCGAGAAATTCGGCCTTGGCCTCGAGGTGGAGCTGCAGGTGCGGCGCTTCCCGGCGCGCCAGTTCCAACAGGGCGCGCCCCCGTTCGGCAGGAACATTGAAGCTGGAGTCGAGAACCCAGACCTGACTGGCGCCGCTGCGGGCAAAGAGCCGCAGCTCCGCCTGCAGGCGCTCTGCCGGGAAGTGGCGCACCCCACTCGTGCCGCGACCGTCGTAGCAGTAATCGCAGGCGAAGGGACAGCCGCGGGCGGTCTCCCAGAGAATCCCGCCCCCTTCGGTCGGTCGCAATACCCCGGTCAACCAGGGGGAGGGGAGCTCCGTTGGCAACGCCGGCGTCCGCTCCGGACCGTGGATGATGCCATCCGGCGTGAGCAGGGAAAGGCCGGGAAGGGCGGCCGGTGGTTCGCCCGCGGCCAGCCCGCGGCAGAGTTCGGCCAGGGCGGCCTCCCCCTCGCCCCGCACCAGGAGCTGAAAGCCATCGGCGGCGAGGAGGGCTTCGGGGGCGGCGGTCGCTTCGGGGCCACCGGCCACAAGCAGGGCCGCGGGGAGTGCCTGACGAAGGAGCCGGGCGACGCCCACCATGACCTGGCGGTTCCAGCTGTAGAGGGGAATGCAGACCAGCTGCGGCGCCGCCTGAACCAGGGTGGCGGCGATTTCGGTTGGGCTCTCCCCGGGGAAGAAGTCGTAGAGGACGGCCTGTTCGCGCAGCTTTGGTGGCAGGGCGGCGGCGAGGCAGCCGGCGGCCAGCGGAATCGACTGGTTCGAGGGACGAACATGCAGGGTGGCAAAGACGATCTTCATAGCCTCTCCCGGCGTCGTTGGCGGCAGAATCGCGTCAGATGATGATCTCGGCCGGTGGCGGGGCCGACAATTCGGCCGCGCTGGTGACGATTCCGGCCCGTGCAAAGGCGGCGTGGAAGCGGTCATAGGAAGTTCGCAGGTCGCTGAGAGCGAGCTGGTAGCCGTAGTTCATCACCATGCTGCGGGCCCGGTTGCTCATCGGGCTCTGGAAGAAGAGGAGCGATTCTTCCGGCCCCGGCTGCATCAACAGGATATCAACTTCCGGGTGATTCTGCTGGTAGTAACGCAGGGCCAGGCCGAGTTTTTCCCGGCTCTCGATCCGGCGCGACTGTTCCCAGGCGTAGTTGATGCCGAGTTCGGCAATGCTGGAACAGCGCCCGTAGGAGAGGGAGGGGAGGCAGGTATGTTCCATGTCGTTGTCCATTGGCATCCGCGGGTTGATGACGACGATCAGTTTGGCCCCTCGTTCGATGGCGATGTCGAGGTGAGAAACCCGCCCGGTCGAGCCGTCGACATAGAAGCTCTCCCCCACCTTGTGCGGTTGGAAGAAGTAGGGGATGGCGCAGGAGGCGGTGATCGCCTGGCAGATGTGCGCTTCGCGATATCCTTCGCTGCCGAAGACAACGCGCTGGCCGCGGTCGAGATCGTAGGCCGGGATGTAGAGTTCCCGCTTCAGCAGGCGGAAATCGTCGATGATCCCCTCCTGGCGAAACGACCGGCAGAGATAGGCCTGCAGGGGGTCCAGGGAGAAGAGGCCGGCGGGGAACTGTTCCTGGATGATGTGAATCAGATCGTGCGGGGAGAAGCCCCAGCGGTTCTGCCGGTAATAGCGGTAGATGCGGTAGAAGTTGCGCAGCACCCGGCCGATGGCGAAGAGGGTTTCGCGGGTTTCGAGCCGGTAGATGTCGCGGCGGCGCCAGTTGAAGACGTTGCTTTCCTCGTTGGCGATGGCCCGGAACAGGGCTTCCGGTTCGATCCGGTTGGCCATCAGGGTGGCGATGACCGATCCGGCGCTGATGCCGATATAGAGGTCGAACCGGCAGGGGGAAAAACCGCGCGGGAAGAGCCGGCTCAGGGCAGTCAGGCAGCCGATTTCGTAGGCGGCGCCCATGATGCCGCCTCCGGCCAGGACCAGGGCTGTCTTTGTCCGTTTGGCCATACTCGGTCCGCCTATTTGGCCTTGACCTTCAGTTTCGGCTTGCCCCCAGCGAGGTCGATGCGGAATTCAACCGGGCGATCGCCAAACTTCTCGCGGATCTTGTCCTTTTGCTGGGCCAGGAACTCCTCGACCTTCTGACGCTGGGGAACTTTCAGGTTGCAGGCCTGGTGGGCTTCGACCAACTGCTGGTAGATGGAATCGATCATCCTGCCGTTGCCCGAAGGATTTGCCGGCGCCTGGTCCAGAGGGCGGGGGGATTCCTTGGCGGCAGGGACCTCGACCGCTGGCGGGGAGAACTTGGGCAAAAGACCCTGCTGGCGGCTGTAGCGACCTTCCTCGATCAGCCGCAGGATCCGGTCCCAGTAGCTGCAGTAGGTGTGAAAGCGGGTCGAAAGGTTCTGGAAACGGTAGCGCAGGTCGGTCTGGACAATGCGCCGGTTGGCAAACAGCCGCAGCCGCCGGGCCATCGCCTCGCGCAGCTTGATCGGCTCACGCTTTTCCACCCCGGCAAAATACTGTTCATAGGCGATTTCCAGCTCCTTCATCTCCTGTTCGATGTCGGAGAGGATCCTGCCAATGTCACGGCGTTCATTCATGAAGGGCCTCCAAGGCCAAAACTATACTGAAAACGCACGGTAAAGAAAAGGAAATTCCGGATTTGAAGGGGGATCGAAACCGGCATATTCCTTGACTCCCCCCGGAGGTTTCGTATAATGAAGCGCTCGAAAAACCTGCCCGAGAGAGGGGGATCATGAACAAAATTCAACGCGCTGCAGTGATTCTTGCCGCCGGCCAGGGGACGCGGATGAAATCGTCCCGACCCAAGGTTCTGCACGAGGTGGCGGGAATGCCGATGGTCTATTACCCGTTGCAACTCGCCGCCGAGCTCCACTGCGATCCGCGGCTGGTGGTGGTCGGCCACGGTGCCGCCACCGTCGAGGCCTATCTGGCCGACAGTGGAGCCGGTTTCGTGCGCCAGGAAGAGCAGCTCGGCACCGGCCATGCGCTGCGCTGCGCCGCCGAAGCCTTGGCCGGGTTCAACGGAACCCTGCTCCTCCTTTGCGGCGATGTGCCGCTGCTGCGCCGGGAGACTCTCGATCGCCTGCTCGCCTACCACGAGAGTGAACAGGCGGCGGTGACAGTCCTCACTGCCGAGGTCGCCGAGCCCCGGGGCTACGGGCGGATCGTCCGCGCTGGCGCCGAGGTCCTGCGTATCGTCGAAGAGAAGGATGCCAGCGCCGAGGAGCAGGCGCTGCGCGAAATCAACACCGGCATCTATGCCTTTGCCGCCCCCTTTGTCTTTGCCGCCCTGGAGGCGGTCGGCTGCAATAACGCCCAGGGTGAATACTACCTGACCGACGTCCTGGCGATTGCCCGGCAAGGGGGCGAGCGGGTCCGTGCCCTGGCGACCGACGACCCCGCCGAAGCGCAGGGGGTCAATGACCGGGTGCAGCTGGCGGCGGCCGGCGTGGCCATGCGGCGGCGTCGCAACGAGGCGTTGATGCGGGAGGGGGTGACCCTGGTCGACCCGGAGACCGCTTACATCGATCCGGCCGTCCGCATTGGCACCGATACCGTCATTGCCCCTGGCGTCCATTTGCAGGGCAATACCAGTATCGGCCGTGACTGTCGTATCGAGCCGGGGGTGGTGGTGCGCGACTGCCAGGTTGCCGACGGTGTTCACCTCAAGGCCGGTTCGGTACTGGAAGGGTCGCAGGTCGGCGCCGCCTGCGCCATCGGCCCGATGGCCCACCTGCGGCCGGGGACCGTTCTCGCCGGCCACAACAAACTCGGCAATTTCGTCGAAACCAAGAAGGCGATCCTCGCTGAAGGCGCCCAGGCGAGCCATTTGACCTACCTTGGCGATGCCGAGATCGGGCGCAACGTCAATATCGGCTGCGGAACGATCACCTGCAACTACGACGGCGTCAACAAGCATCGCACCATCATCGGCGACAATGTCTTCGTCGGCTCCGATGTCCAGTTCATCGCGCCGGTCCGGATCGGCAGCGGCAGTCTGATCGGGGCCGGCTCGACCATCACCCGGGATGTGCCCGAGGATGCCCTCGCCATCGCCCGCAGTGAGCAGAAGATCGTCGAGGGGTGGGCCGCCCGCAAGCGCAAGGCGCGGGAAAAGAAGTAATTGCCGATGGGCCTGCTGCTGTGGCCCGGTCACTCGTCATCAGCCACTAATTACGGAATTTATCTATGTGCGGAATCGTAGGTTATATCGGCCCCCAGCAGGCGACCCCAATCATCTTCGAGGGGCTGCGGCGCCTCGAATACCGCGGCTACGACTCGGCCGGCATCGCCACCCTCAAGGAGGGGCGGATTGATATCCGTCGCGCCCAAGGGAAGTTGGTCAACCTTGAAAGGCTCCTCGCAGAGCGCCCCTTGAGTGGCAGCCTCGGTATCGGCCACACCCGCTGGGCCACCCACGGCCGGCCCTCGGAAACCAATGCCCACCCCCATTACGCCGGCGGGATCGTCGTCGTTCACAATGGCATCATCGAAAACTACCTGGCGCTCCGCGACCGGCTGCGCCGGGAAGGGCACACCTTTCGCTCAGAGACCGACACCGAGGTGATCGCCCACCTCGTCGAAGAACACTACAAGGCCTTCGCCGATTTCGCGACCGCGGTGCGCCGCGCCCTGACCGAGGTGCGCGGCGCGTATGCCGTAGCGATTCTTTGCGAAGGGGAACCGGACAAGTTGATCGCCGCCAAGCTTGGTTCGCCGCTGGTGGTTGGCCAGGGGGATGGCGAATTCTTCGTCGCCTCGGATGTTCCGGCGATGCTCTCCCATACCCGCGAGATGGTCTTCCTCGAGGACGGCGAAATGGTCGTCTTTCGCACCGGCGCTATGATGGTCACTGACCTCGCCGGAAGCCCCCGCCAGAAGCAGAGCAAGACCATCACCTGGAGTCCGCTGATGGCCGAGAAGGGAGGCTATCGCCACTTCATGCTCAAGGAGATTTACGAGCAGCCGCGGGCCATCGCCGACACTCTGGCCGGACGGCTGATGGAGGACGAGGGGGTGGTCTACCTCGAGGATCTCAAGCTCGATGAGGCCGAACTCGGGTCGATGGAGAAACTCTTCATCGTCGCTTGCGGCACCTCCTGGCACGCGGCGCTGGTCGGCAAATTCCTGATCGAGAAGCTCTGCCGGGTGCCGGTGGAGGTTGATATCGCCAGTGAATTCCGGTACCGCAACCCGATCGTTGGTGAGCGCACCCTGACCCTGCTGATCAGCCAAAGTGGGGAAACCGCCGATACCCTGGCGGCGCTGCGCGAGGCGCGCGGCAAGGGGGGACGGGCAGTGGCGATCTGCAATGTCGTCGAGTCGTCCATCGCCCGCGAGAGCCACGGGGTGGTTTATACCCATGCCGGACCGGAGATCGGCGTCGCTTCGACCAAGGCCTTTACCACCCAGCTGGTCGCCCTTTACCTTTTCGCCCTGCGTCTCAGTCAGGCTCGGGGAACCTTGGCGGCGGAAGAGTGCCGGGCGCACTGTCGGGAACTGCTGGCGCTGCCACGGCTGATCGAAGAGACGCTGCAACTCGATGCGGCAACCGAGGAGATTGCCCGCACCTATATGGGCGCCCGCGATTTCCTCTACCTCGGTCGCGGCAACCAGTATCCGATCGCCCTCGAGGGGGCCCTCAAGCTCAAGGAGATCTCCTATATTCACGCCGAGGGCTACCCTGCCGGCGAGATGAAGCACGGCCCCATCGCCCTGATCGATGAACAGCTGCCGGTCGTGGTGCTGGTGCCGGAGAACGAGACCTCCGAAAAAGTCCTCTCCAACCTGGAAGAGGTGCATGCCCGCGGTGGGCGGGTCATCGCCATTACCAGCGGCGATATCGACCTGACTGGCAAGGCCGACGCTGTATTGCGTCTCCCCTCCGCGATTGACGACCTGATGCCGGTCCTGACCTCGATTCCGATGCAACTGCTCGCCTATCATATCGCCGTCCTGAAAGGGACCGATGTCGACCAGCCACGCAATCTGGCGAAGAGCGTCACTGTGGAGTAAGCGTATTTTGTCCCTTCTGCCCCCCCTCGTCGAACGGTTCGGCCGCTGGCTGACCGCGCTGCTGCAGTATTTTCGGGTCAGCGAGAACAATTTTCTGATCATCCTGGCGGTGATCATCGGTCTGCTCGGCGGTCTGGGCAACTACGCCTTTCGCAAGACCATCGAATTCATTCACTGGGGGGTGATGGAGCAGGGGCAGCAGCTGCTCGGGATCTCCCAGGAGACCTGGAACCTGAATCGCCTGCTGATCTTTCTCTTCCCTGCCATCGGCGGGCTCCTAGTCATCCCGCTTTGGGTCTTCTTCGCCAGGGATCTCAAGGGGGGCTTCGCCGGCTTCCTGGTTCGGGTCAACCTGCGCGGCGCCAAGCTGCCGCTGCGACCGCTGCTGACCCGGGGGCTGGGGGCGGCGATCACCCTCGGCACCGGCGGCAGTGCCGGCCAGGAAGGGCCGATCGCGGTGATCGGCGGTACCATCGGCAGCCAGTTCGGCCAGTTTTTCAAGGTCAGCGGCGAACGGCTCAAGGTGCTGGTCGCCTGCGGCGCCGCCGCCGGCGTGGCGGCGACCTTCAACGCGCCGATCGCCGGAGTCTTTTTCGCCACCGAGATCGTCCTGCTTGCCTCTTTCGAACTCGCCAGCTTCACCTCCATCGTCATCTCCTCGGGGATGGCGACCGTCATCTCCCGCGCCCTGCTCGGCAACCGTTCCGAGATCGTTGCCCCCCCCTACTTCATGCACAGCTACTGGGAAATGGCCCTCTACCTCCTGCTCGGCCTCGCCATCGGCGGCCTCGCCGCCGGTTTTATCGACCTGCACTTCCGCATCAAGGACCGCATCGCCGCCATCAACCTGCCGCGCCTCGCCAAGCCGGTCCTCGGTGGGCTGACCGTCGGCCTGATCGGCATTGTCCTGCCCCAGGTCTTTGGCAATGGTTACGAATTCATGGAATCGGTCCTCTCCGGCGAACACACCTGGTACCTGCTGGCGGGGCTGATCCTGGCCAAGGCGATCGCCACCTCCATCACCCTCAACTCCGGCCTCCCCGGCGGCATGTTCGCTCCCTGCCTCTTCCTCGGCGCGGTGGCCGGCGGCGCCTTCGGCCATATTGCGGCGATTCTCTTCCCTGGCGCCGCCCTCTCCCCCGGCGCCTATGCCCTGGTCGGCATGGGGGCCTTTCTTGCGGCCGCCACCCACGCGCCGATGACGGCAATCTTTCTCCTCTTCGAGATTACCGACAGCTACCAGGTCATCATCCCGATCATGCTGACCTGTGTCATCGGTACCGCCGTGGCCCGCCACTTCAAGCAGGAGAGCCTCGAGACGATGGAGCTGGCCCGGGAGGGGATCGACCTCGACGCGGGAAAAGAGCGCAACATCATGAAGTCCCTCACCGTCGGCGAGGTGATGGAGACCGAGGTGGAGACGATCTCCGAGGGGATGACCCTGGGGGAATTCGCCCGTTTCATCGAAAAGACCCGGCATACCAACTTCCCGCTGGTCGATGCCGCCGGCGAACTGACCGGGATCATCTCGGTGCAGGATTTCATGGGGGTCGTCTTCGAGCGCGACCTGATGGACCTGGTGGTGGTCAAGGAGCTGGCGACCGCCAACGTCATCACCGCCCACGCCGGGGAAGACCTCGACACCGCCATGCGCAAGATCGGCTATCGGAATATCGAGCAGTTGCCGGTGGTGGACAAAGAGACCCACCGCCGCATCGTCGGCATCATCTCCCGCCGCGACATGGTCGCCGCCTACAACCGGGCGCTGATGGCCCGCCACCTCGAGGACGAGGATGCATAGTCTCCTCGCCGCTCTCAACGAACCGCAGCGCCAGGCCGTCCAGCACGGTGACGGACCGCTGCTGATCCTCGCCGGGGCCGGCTCCGGCAAGACCCGGACCCTCACTCATCGCGTCGCCTGGCTGATTCACGAGGCGAAGGTTGCTCCCTGGCAGATTCTCGCCGTGACCTTTACCAACAAGGCCGCCGCCGAGATGAAGGAGAGGCTGGAGCGGCTTCTCGGCAGCGAGGAACTCCCCTGGGTGGCGACCTTCCATGCCACCTGCGTGCGCATCCTGCGTCGGGAGATCGAACTTCTTGGCTTCACCCAGGCCTTTACCATCTACGATGACCAGGACCAGGAGCGGCTCCTCAAATCGATTCTCGACGAGTTCGGCATCCCGGAGAAGAGCCTGCGCCCCCGGGCCGCGGCGAGCTTCATCGATGGCGCCAAGAATCGTGGTCTGCTCCCCGGCGACCTCCCTGCCGACGACCTTGCCACCGCCCAACTGGTCAAGATCTACGCCCGCTACCAGCAGCGGCTGCAGCAGGCCAACGCCCTCGACTTCGGCGACCTGCTGTTGCAGACGGTGCGGCTCTTCCGCGAACAGCCGCAGGTTTTGCAGCGCTGGCGCGAGCGCTTTCGCTACCTGCTGGTCGATGAGTTCCAGGATACCAACGCCATTCAGTACGAGCTGGTGGCAAAACTCGGCGAAGTCCACCGCAACCTCTGTGTCGTCGGCGACGATGACCAGTCGATCTACCGCTGGCGCGGGGCGGAGATCGGCAATATCCTCGGTTTCGAGCGCGATTTTCCGGGCTGCGTGACGATTCGTCTGGAGCAGAACTACCGCTCGACCCAGACGATCCTCGATGCTGCCGGCGAGGTCGTCGCGCAGAATCGTGGACGCAAGGGGAAGACCCTGTGGACTGAGAACCCCGCCGGGGAACCGATCGGCCTCGAAGCGCTCCCCGACGATCTCGAAGAGGCGCGCTTTGTCGCCGGCGAGATCGTGCGCCTCCATGGCGCCGGCCGCCATCTGCGCGACATCGCGGTCTTCTATCGGACCAACGCCCAGTCGCGCGTCCTGGAGGAAGCCCTGCGCAGCCAGAACCTCCCCTACGTGATGTTCGGTGGTCTCAAGTTCTATGCGCGCATGGAAGTCAAGGACGTCCTGGCCTACCTGCGCCTGCTGGTCAACCCGGCCGATTCCCTCGCCCTGCGGCGCATCATCAACGTGCCACCGCGGGGGATCGGCGCCGTGACCATCGGTCGCATCGCCGAATACGAGGAGTCCGCCGGCGGCCTCCTCGCCGCCTGCCGCCTGGCGCTAGAAAAGGGGACGATCGGCGGGGCCGCCGCCAGCCGGGTCGCAGAGTTCCTTGCCCTTCTCGATGGTTTTAGCGAGCGCCTTGCTACCCAGCCCTATCCGCAACTGGCAGCCGACCTGATCGAGGAGAGCGGTTACGGTCCCCTCCTGCGCGAGGAGCGGACCGAGGAAGCGCGGGGGCGGCTGGAAAACCTTGAGGCGCTCCTCGCCGGCATGGAAGAGCACGCCAGCAGCGAGGGGACCCTTGCCGACTACCTCGAACAGGTGGCGTTGATTACCGATCTTGACGCCTATGACCCGAGCCTCGACCGCGTCACCCTGATGACCCTGCACGCCGCCAAGGGTCTCGAATTTCCGGTAGTCTTCATGACCGGCATGGAGGAGGGCCTCTTCCCGCATTCCCGGGCCGCCGGTGCCGGAGAAGACCTGGAAGAGGAGAGGCGCCTCTGCTATGTCGGCATGACCCGGGCGATGGAGAAGCTCATCCTCAGTCATGCCCGGCGCCGCCGCGTCTACGGCACCTTTCAGTACAATCCGCCGAGCCGTTTCCTGGCGGAAATCCCGCCCCGGCTTCTGGCCCAGACGCCGCCAGGCCTGCAGCGTGTGGCCGGCCACAACCTCGCTTCGGTCTTCGAGCAGCTGTTGCCCGACCCCCTTCCGGTCACCGGGGGGGACGGTGATGATTTTGTCGAAGAGGTGCGCGTCGTTCCGGATGCCGAAGAGGGGCTGCGCATCGGCCTCAAGGTGCGCCATGTCAAGTTCGGGATCGGCACAGTGCGCCGTATCGAGGGGCAGGGGGATAACCAGAAGGTGATCGTCTATTTCAACACGGTCGGCCCGAAAAAGCTGCTGCTCAAGTTCGCCGGTCTCGAACCGGCCTGAGTCGGCCCGGGCGCCGATCGGGGGTTGCCGGGACCAGGAGTATAAGACAATGAATCGATTCAGCCTTGCCGTTCGCCGCTCCCTGGGACGGGGCCTTGCCGCCGCGGCGGTTGCCGTGATCCAGGTCAATCTCGGGCTGCGCTGCAACCTGCAGTGCCGGCACTGCCATGTCGAAGGGGCGCCGCAAAGGCCCGAGGTGATGACCTGGCCGACGATGGAAAAGGTGTTGGGACTGGCAAAGGATCTCCCCGGAAGCCGGGTCGATCTGACCGGCGGCGCACCGGAACTGAATCCCGACTTTCGCCGCTTCGTCAGCGCCCTGCGCAGGGCCGGACATCCGGTCCAGGTGCGTACCAACCTGACGGTCATGCTCGAACCGGGGCAGGAGGATCTGCCGGAGTTCTGCCGGAGCCAGCAGGTGCAGCTGGTCGCCTCCCTCCCCTGCTACCTGGAGGGAAATGTCGCGGCTCAGCGGGGTGCGCAGGCCTATGAAAAGTCGATCACCGTCCTGCAGCGGCTCAATCGCCTCGGCTACGGCCAGACGCCTGAGCTGAGCCTCGGCCTGGTTTACAACCCGGGCGGACCCTTCCTTCCCCCCGGCCAGGCACGCCTCGAAGAGGACTATCGCCGCGAGCTCGCCGATCGCTTCGGGATCGTCTTCACCCGGCTGCTGACCATCACCAATATGCCGATCGGGCGCTTCATGGAGGAGCTCGACCGGCAGGCCAGGGGCGCCCAGTACCGCACTCTGCTCGAGGACTCCTTCAACGGCGAGACCCTTGCGGACCTGATGTGTCGCCACCAGATCTGCATCGGTTGGGATGGCACCCTCGGGGATTGCGATTTCAACCTCGCCCTCGGTCTTGGTCTCGCTGCGGGATTGCCGCGCCATATCGACGACCTCGATCCGCCCCTCTTGGCCGGACGGCCGATTGTCACCGGCGCGCACTGCTTCGGCTGTACCGCCGGTTGTGGATCTTCCTGCGGCGGGGCGCTGGTCGCCTGACCTGGTCAACGCGGCTGAAAAATCGCGAAGTACGCAGAACGGCCCCGGAAAATCCGGGGCCGTTCTGCGTACCGATCGATTTTTCGCCGATAAATTCAGCGGACCTGGGGCAGCAGCTTCTCAAGCAGGTCAAAGAGTTCGTCGAGATCGGCCTGGACCATGTCGGCCATGTGCGGGATACGGAAGGTCCGGTTCTTGATCTTGCCGTAGCCGTTGTCGATGGCGTAGCCCTCGGAGCCGGCGAGCTTTTTCAGTTTTTCCAGGTCGGTGCGGCCGTCATCGGCGCCGGAGGTCAGGGTGACGGAACGATAGCCGTCGGCAGCGAAGAGGCCAAAGCCCTGGTCGAGAATCCAGCTGCGGGTCGCCTCGGCCATGGCCTGGTGGCGGGCGTAGCGCCGCTCCAGCCCTTCGGCCGCCATCTTCTGCAATTGGTGGTCAAGGGCGTAGATGAGGCTGATGCAGGGGGTGCTCGGGGTGTTGTCCTTGAGGTCGTTGGCGGCGAACTCGAGAAAGTCGAAATAGTAGCCGCGGTTGGGGGTGGTCGCCGCTTTCTCCAGCGCCCTGGCCGAGACGGCGAAGACCGCCAGCCCCGGCGGCAAGCCGAAGGCCTTCTGGACTCCGGCGAGGCAGACATCGGTGCCAAGGGCGCTGACGTCGAGGGGGACGGCACTCATGGAGGAAACGGTATCGACGATGAAGGAGACCTCCGGGTATTTCTTCATCACCACGGCAATCTCGGCCAGCGGGTTCATCACGCCGGTCGAGGTTTCGTTGTGGACCAGGGTCATGGCGTCATATTTGCCGGTCGCGAGCGCTGCGTCGACCATTTCCGGGGTGACCGGTTCCCCCCATTCGGCGGCGAAGTGATCGGCGGCGAGACCGCAGCGCAGGGTGACGTCGTGCCACTTGGCGCTGAAGGCGCCGTTGCTGAAGTTGGCACAGCGCTTCTGCACCAGGTTGCGGACCGCCCCTTCCATGACGCCGAAGGCACTGCTGGTGGAGAGGAAGACCGGGTCGGAACTGTTGAGGAGGGCCTTGAGAGCCCGGGTGACGCGGCCGTGAAGTTCGGCGTATTCCTTCATGCGGTGCCCGATCATCGGGGCAGCCATCGCCTGCAGGACGTCGAGGCTGACCTCGACCGGGCCGGGAATGTAGAGTTTTTTGGCCATGGCGCACTTCTCCTTGGCGGAACGGAAAACGCCTGGGCCGGCATTGCTGCGAAGTCCAGGCGCACAACTCGTCAGGGGGGCAGGTCAGCGGCTGCCCATCGGGGCAATCAAGGACGGTAATCCCCTGGCGACGATGGCGCACTGGATAGCACATCCTGCATGGCATTGTCAAGGATTCCCTCGTTGACAATGCCCTTGGCCAAAGGTAGGATGGCGTAGTTTTTTCAAGGTTTTTCCTGATTAGCCCTAATTCTCAGCTATGACACATTCTGTCGCACAGGAAGCATAGAGTTTGGCCATGGAACCCATGAAAAACAAGGAGGTTAGCACCCATGGCCATCAATCGTATCCAGTTTCAACCGGGGCTGAGCTTGGCTGATTTTCTCAAAGACTACGGTACGGAAACCCAATGCGAGGCGATCCTTGAGCACTCGCGCTGGCCCCAAGGATTTGTCTGCCCAGCATGCAGTGCAAGCCGCGCGGTCCAGTTCCGGCGAGGACAGTCGAAAATCTTCCAGTGCAGTCGCTGTCGAAAACAGATCTCTCTGATTTCCGGAACGATTTTTCATGGGAGCAATCTACCGCTGACCCAGTGGTTTCTTGCCCTCTACTTTATGACACAAGGCAAGTCCGGCCTGTCGATGCTGGAGATGAGACGTATGCTGGGCTTGAGCTACAAGGCGGCTTGGCGACTCAAGCACAAGCTCATGCAGGCGATGTTCGAACGCGAAGAGACAACGGTTCTGGGTCAGCGAGTCGAGATCGACGATGCCTACTTGGGCGGAGAACGCTCCGGCGGGAAAGTCGGTCGCGGTTCGGAGAACAAAGTTCCCTTCATTGCGGCGGTGGAAACGAGTCATGACGGCCATCCGCTGCGAGCGGTTTTTAGCCGGGTGACGACCTTCAGCAGCCATGACGTTGATCAATGGGCCAAGAATCATTTGGCACCGACGGCGCTGGTCGTTTCTGATGGCCTGAATTGCTTCCGCGCGGTCACCAAGACTGGGTGCTACCATCAGCGAGAGGTGGTTGGTGATCAACGCAGAAGTACCGACATGGGCTGCTTCCACTGGATCAACACCATCCTGGGCAATCTTAAGACGGCCATGGCCGGAACGTATCATGCGTTTGACTTCGACAAATATGCGCATCGCTATCTGGCCGAGTTTCAGTACCGGTTCAACCGGCGGTTCGATCTGCGCAGCATGCTGCCAAGACTGCTGTTCGCCTGTGTCTCAATCGGCAAGCGGCCCGAGGCCTGGCTTCGCCGAGCTGAGAATTGGACCTAATCAGGAGGTTTTTTGCCGATTTCGGGAGGTCGGGGTGTTATTCGGGGAAGAGGATCAACAACGTCTGGCTGCCGCTCTGCTTGCCGCCTTGGTCGATTCCGGGGCGGTGCAACTTAAGGTGGACCGGGAACGGGTCGGCAAGCGGATTGCCGAGCTTATTGGCCAGGAATTAGAGCGCGATAAGGATCTTGACCTGGAGGCAGAAAAACTGTTGGCGGTCCATCTGAAAAATGCTCCTCCTGGTGTCGACCGCCAGAAGTTGCTGCAGATGATCAAGAGACGGCTGGCCGAAGAGGGAGGGGCGAGGTAATGCTGAGCGAAGCGCGGATTTCCCACTTGGCCCATCGGATCAAGGAAGGATTGTGGCGGGACGATCTGGTCGATTATCTCGACGAAGGACGTGCGTTGCAAGTCCTAAAGACTACTGCGACGCGGTATCTGGCTGCCGTGGAGGAGGTCGATTCGTTGGTACGAAGCCGCCTCCAGCGGCAGCATCAGACTCCGGGAAGCCGCCAGTGGCATCTTCTGTACGATCGTTATTTTCGGGAAGAGATGCTTAAACGCAGCTGAAAATGGGCTGTCTTCGGGGGGGGCTTGCCGGTAAAGAGCCTACCATGTCGATCTCAGGAGAAGAACTGGGAGTGAGTAATCCGCCAAGCGCAAGCTTTTCGATAAAAATCTTGATGGTAGTTGTTCTTGTCGCCCTGTTGGCGACAGTGTCTTCTCCGGCCAGGGCGCAGATAACTTTCGGAGTTGTCCCGGGCGGCAACGATCTGATCCAGAACAGAACCCAGGCTCGTGCTCTGGCGCTCTATCTTTCGGGGCAGTTGAACCAAGATGTCTATGTGCAACTCTTCAAGAATACAGATGTTCTTCACGATTGGATCAATCTGGTTCAGCAGGTTGATCTGGCGATCCTGCCGATGGATTATGTTCGCCAACAACCTGTAGATGAGTTCCAGGTTCTGGCTCGGTTCCCTCTTAAGACCTCCGGCTCCGGCCTGTCTGATCCCCTGGTTGCCCGTCAAGGGCTGTCTTTATCCTTGCTCAGCGAAGTGCAATTGGCCCTGCAGTCTCTTGGTCGGACCCCGGCAGGACAGACCGTTTTGGACCAGTTGGGATCGACTTACGAGACCCCGCGCCCCCAGGTTCTCAACCCACGCCCATCGACTCCAGTCCCGGTTCCACCGTCGCCTGCAGGGGAGACGGGTATTGAAACCGTTAGTGTTTTCCCAGCGCCTCTGGCAGCAACGGAACCGCATGCCCCGGCAGCGATGGTGGCATTGCCTGTGTTGGCTGGCAACCCGCCGACCCCCAACTCGCCAATAGCCCCATTTTCTACTCTTCGCCCCGTTGTCGAGGAATCGGTTCCGGCTCCAAGGGGACCCCAACCCCAGCCCCTTTCGGCAGGTTTGGCCCGTGGCAGGGGGGGCGCAACCTCCCAATCGGTTGCGCCGCCGGGAGACAGTCTTGCACCGGCTACCGATGTGATAACGCCCCCCCTGGAAGCCCCACAACTGCCCAGCCAAGGGAAGAACATCCCCCTTACGGATCTGCTGAAGCTCCGCCAGGCACCCGCGCTGCCTGAGGAAAGGCTGCCCCTGGCACCGGCCGATAAGTTGGCCCTGGCCAACCTGGCAAAAGAAGAGCTTTCTCCCCCGCCGCCCGGTCCCAAGCCGATCGACGTGCTGCGGGAGGCGCCACCACAACGGAAGGTCTATATCCTTCCCTTCACCACCCTGATGGTCCCAGGAGTGGTCGCCGAGGGGGTCTTTGACGATTTTGTCGACCTCCTCAACGAGGCGAGCGAAAGTGGCGGCACCGAGTTCGTCATTCTCAAGAGCGGCACCAAGAAGGTCGGCCACGACTGGCTGGCGAGCCGTACCTATGTCACCGGCGAACTCTTCGGCTACGTCGAGGACTCCGGTTGCTGTTCGACCGAAATCCGCGCCCGTGCCCGCGTCCATCTCTTCCGTCCGGGCCAGCCGTCTCCGGTCTTCGACTATGAAATGCCGGTCAAGGAGATGTTCGATCACGATCGTTCGACCCTCGATCAGGAGCGCACCCGAATCTCCCGCCGGGTTGCCGAAACCCTCTCTGTTCAAGTGTTGAAGCACCTGCCGGCCGATTGATCTCCCGGTAAATTTTCGACAAACCCCTTGACATTCTCTCCCCGCTGATTATATTAAGCCCCAGCTGTTAGCACTCACCTGCACCGAGTGCTAACAGGGCCGCAAAAGGCTTGGTTCGTTTGCCGGTTTCGAACGCGAGCCTTTTTGCGTTAGCGATTGTCGTTAAACGGGGCACAGCCCTCTCATTCCATCCAATGTGTGCACAGGAAAGGAGCAAGTTGTCATGAACATCAGACCATTGCACGATCGCATCATCGTCGAGCGTCTCGAGGAAGAGACCAAGACCGCCGGGGGCCTCATCATCCCCGACACCGCCAAGGAAAAGCCCCAGCAGGGGAAAGTCATCGCTGTTGGCAAGGGGAAGAAGACCGAGGATGGCAAGGTTCTGCCCCTCGACGTCAAGGTCGGCGACAAGGTGCTGTTCGGCAAGTACTCGGGGACCGACATCAAGCTTGACGGCAAGGAATTCCTGATGATGCGTGAGGACGATATCCTCGGCGTCGTCGAGAAGTAATTCACCCAAATTCCGCGAGGAGGACTAATAGACATGTCTGCTAAGGAAATCAAATTCGGGCAGGATGCCCGGGCATCGATTCTGAAAGGGGTCAATACCCTGGCCAACGCCGTCAAGGTGACCCTCGGTCCCAAGGGGCGCAACGTCGTCATCGAGAAATCTTTTGGTGCGCCGCTGATCACCAAGGACGGCGTCACCGTCGCCAAGGAGATCGAAGTCGAGGACAAGTTCGAGAACATGGGCGCCCAACTGGTCAAGGAAGTCGCGTCCAAGACCTCCGACGTTGCCGGTGACGGCACCACCACCGCGACGGTCCTCGCCCAGGCGATCTACCGCGAAGGGGTCAAGCTGGTGACGGCCGGCCACAACCCGATGGAGATCAAACGCGGCATCGACAAGGCGGTCATTGAGGCTGTCGAGGCCCTGAAGGCGCTCTCCAAGCCGATCAAGGATCACAAGGAGATCGCCCAGGTCGGCACCATCTCCGCCAACGGCGATGCCACCATCGGCAATATCCTGGCCGAAGCTATGGAAAAGGTCGGTAAGGAAGGGGTCATCACCGTCGAGGAAGCGAAGGCGATGGAGACCACCCTGGAGACCGTCGAAGGGATGCAGTTTGATCGTGGCTACCTCTCCCCCTACTTCGTGACCGACGCCGAGCGCATGGAGACGGTGATGGAGGAAGCCCTGATCCTGATCCACGACAAGAAGATCAGCAACATGCGCGACCTGCTGCCGATTCTCGAGCCGGTCGCCAAGCAGGGGCGGCCCCTGATGATCATCGCCGAGGACGTTGAAGGCGAAGCGCTGGCGACCCTGGTCGTCAACCGCCTGCGCGGCACTCTTAATGTCTGCGCCGTCAAGGCTCCCGGTTTCGGCGACCGCCGCAAGGCGATGCTCGAAGACATCGCGGTCCTCACCGGCGGCAAGGTGATTTCCGAGGAGATCGGCTTCAAGCTGGAGAACGCCACCCTCGACATGCTCGGCCACGCCAAGCGTATCGTTGTCGATAAGGAGAACACCACCATCATCGACGGCGCCGGCGCCGAGGCCGACATCCAGGGTCGCGTCAAGCAGATCCGCGCCCAGGTCGAAGAGACCAAGAGCGATTACGATCGTGAAAAGCTGCAGGAGCGTCTCGCCAAGCTGGTCGGCGGCGTTGCCGTGGTCAAGGTTGGCGCGGCTACCGAGACCGAGATGAAAGAGAAGAAAGCCCGCGTCGAAGACGCTCTGCATGCGACCCGCGCGGCCGTGGAAGAGGGGATCGTCCCCGGTGGCGGCGTTGCCCTGGTGCGCTGCATTGCCGCCCTCAACGCCATGAAGCTCGGCGGCGAGCAGCAGTTCGGCGTCAACATCGTGAAGCGTGCTCTTGAGGAGCCGCTGCGCCAGATTGCCAATAACGCCGGCATGGAAGGCTCCATCGTCATGGACAAGGTGCTCGGCAAGAAGGGTTCCTTCGGCTTTGACGCAGCGGCTGATGTCTATGGTGACATGATCGAAAAAGGGATCATCGACCCGACCAAGGTGGCCCGCAGTGCGCTGCAGAATGCTGCTTCGGTCGCCGGCCTGATGCTCACCACCGAGGCTTGCATCGCCGAGAAGCCGAAGAAAGACGCCGGCATGGGCGGCATGCCTGGTGGCATGGGCGACATGGGCGGTATGGGCGGCATGGGCGGTATGGGCGGCATGATGTAAGCCCGGCCAGCTGCTTAGGACAAGAGCCCCCCGGATGCTTCCGGGGGGCTCTTGTCGTTATTGGAGAAAAGGGTAGTCGCGATTACGGCCCTTGACGAGAAGCCTGTGATCCGCCATCCTCTCCCGGCCACTGCAAGGGAAAAGAGAGGTAGGCCATCCTTCGAGGAGTTGTGCCACAATCTGGACCGGATCGCCCGGGAGATCGAGTTTCCGTCAGCCTCTACAATTCCCTTGCTCCGCGGGTTGAAAAGGTGTACCCCTAGGGACCCGAGCAACCCGCAAGGAGGACCCATGGGAATTTTGTCCAATACCGTCAGTATCTGCCAGTTTCGCGTCGAAGGGACACCGGCCGGCAGTGATCTCGTTACCTGGGCCGGTGAATGTCTCGCCGCCAATGCCTTCCGCTCCATCGAGAAGGGGAGCGAAGAGCTCTCCATCGGTTGGGTGCAACTCGATGACACCAGCTGCAGTGATTTCGTCAATCCCCAGACTTATGCCCGCGACCACTACCTGACCTTTGCCCTGCGCCGCGACCAGCGCCGTCTCCCCGCCCCCCTCCTCAAAGCCCACCTGGCCCGGGCCGAGGAGGAGTTCCTGGCCGCCAACCCGAGCTTTCACAAGGTCCCGAAAGTCAAACGCGAAGAACTCAAGGAAGCGGTGCGCGGCGCCCTCTTTGCGCGCACCCTGCCGGTTCCGAGCGTATGGGACGCGGTCTGGGACAGTCGCCGCAATCTGGTGACCTTCACGGCGCTTAGCCCCAAGGTCATCGACCTCTTCGAGGCGTTTTTCAAGCAGACCTTTGCCGGCCTGCGGCTGGTCGCCCTGCACCCTTTCGGGCGTGCCCGCTGCGTTGTGCCGGCAGAACTCGAGGCGACGCTGGAGCGGGCCAACCGGGCCGCCGGGGACGGTCTCCTCGAAGAGATTCGCGACAACCAGTGGCTCGGGTCCGAGTTTCTCCTCTGGTTGATTTATCGCTCCCAGTCCGGTTCCGGCCAGTACCAGGTGTCGCAATCGGGTCCGGCGCTGGCCGGCGAAGGGTTCGCGGCCTGGCTCGACGATCGCCTGGTTCTCACCGGTGGCGCCGAAGGGGGGCAGAAGGTAGCGGTCACCGGACCCCAGGACCGCTTCTCCGAGGTCCGCACCGCCCTGGCCGCCGACAAGGCGCTTGCCGAGGCGGTCCTCCACCTGGAGAAGGCCGAATGCAACTGGCGCCTCAACCTCAAGGTGCCGAGCTTCCACTTCGCCTCTTTCCGCTCTCCCGGGGTGAAGCTGGAAAAGGACGACCTGACCGATCCGGAGACGGAAAAGATCGCTGTCTTCTTTGAGCGCATGGCCCTGCTCGAGGAGGGACAGCAGCTTTTCGACAGCCTGCTGGCGACCTTTCTGGAACTTCGCCTGGGGAGTGGCTGGACGGCAGAGGAGAAAGCGATCCGGGACTGGCTCGAGGTCGAATAGCGTCAATCACCGCTACTTCAAAAAACTCCCGGTTCCGAGCATTTTCACTCGCTCGGAACCGGGAGTTTTTTTATCAGCTGGAGGAAATTCTCGGCGAGGATTCGGGGGCAGCGGGGTTGGATGGGGGTAGAAATCTCGGCAAGATTGGAGTCGGCGCGGAAGGAACGCCTGGTCACTATCGAATCGAAGCGGTCGGGAATAGAGGTCCTCCGGCTGCAGAGATTCTGCGCCCATTCCCTTTTCACCATCGGGTCGCCGCCCTAGTCGAACTACATGGGGTGGTCAACTATGGTGATCACCGCCAGGCGCAAAACATCGGGGTGTCGAGGAGGAAACGGGCGCCGGAGCCCTCTATGCTGGCAGTGCTTGTCCCGGCTGCCCAACTCTCTGCCGACTACTCGCCTCCGAAGGTCCGGTCCAGCAGCTGCGGGTCATCATAGTGTTCGCGACCGAGCAAGGTGATCGGCTGATGGCCGCGCTGGCGCATGCTCCCTACCGAAGGGATTCCCAGCGAGAAGAAGAGGCCCCGTTCGATCCGTTCGCTGCCGGGGAGAATGCCGGCACTGTTGAAGAGGCTGGGCCGGCCGCCCTCCGGGCCGGGCAGCTGTTCCAGGTCGCTGTAGTCCGCCAGGCCGTAGCCTGTCGCAGCGGGTGGCGCAGGGTGGGCGGCGAGGCGGATCACCTGGTGCCAGCCAGTGGTGATATAGACGGCGAGCCGCTCTCCAGGCCCGGTTTCAGGAAGCTGCTGCGGGACCAGGGGGTCGGGGGCGAAGGGGAGCGGACGCGGAGGGGGGAGCTGGCCGCCGGGAAAGAACTGGTGGTAACAGCCGCAGTTGTTCATGGTCTGCACCAGCAGGGGTCGGCCATCGGCGGCCAGGGTGATGCCGACGGTCAGCCCGTCGTAGGCGCCGCGCTCGATCCAGGGAGTGTCGCCGCCGCTGCGTTCGGGGTACCAGGTGACATAGTTGAGGCGCAGCAGCGGTTCCGTCCCGCGGAAAAGGTGATCCCAGTACCAGTAGACCAGCGGTCGTTCCGGATCGATGGTGAAGCCTGTGGCGGAGCGCTCGACGCGCCCCCAGCGATCACGGTTGTTCTCCTGCTGCTGGATGAAGAGCGGCGCGAAGTTGGCCGCCAGCCACCAGGCGTCCTCCCGGTCCGGCAGGGGGACCTTGAGGGGGTTGGCGCTGGCGCCGGCGAGGCGCCGGGCAACTTCTGCCGCCGGTGCCGGCGGACCGGCAGCGGGAGCACCCGTTTGCCAGGTCCCCTTTTCCAGCCACTGCTGCAGCTCCTGCCGATACCAGTCGCGCCGGTCGTCGTAGGCATTGGCAACGGCCATGGCGACGGGAAGGCTGACCAGGGGGTAAAGCCCGACGACCCGGCGCCAGGTGCGGTAATCATCGGGCACCCGGGTGGTCCTCAGGGTGGCGCGCAGAGTGTCCGGAGCGATCAGTGCTTCCGTCAGGAGCTGCTCGGCACAGGCTTCGCTGCCAGGGACCAGGGATGTGGCGGCATTCTCCCCGGCGCTGGTGGGGGTGGCCTGCTGCGCCAGGCAGCTCAACTCTGCAGTACGTGCTTCGCGGTCGAGACGGCGCAGCTCTGCGGCATAGCTCCGGAACTCGGTAGCAGTCAGGTCGCGCTGGCCGAAGCTGGCCCAGAATCGGCTGGTGCGCAGGTAGGGCGCTTCCGGGATCGGGAAATAGGCGGCATTGCGGCAGCCGCTGGCGACCACGGCCTGGTCGACCGCGCGCAGCAACGCCAGGCAGTCATCGCCCGGAACCGGCACCTGGACGGGAGCACAGGCGGTGGCCAGGGCCAGGAGAAGGAGCATCAGGGGGAAGCGCGGCATCGTTCATCCTCAGGGGGGGAATGGGCGCCGGTGGCGGCCTAGTGATGAAAAGTATACCCGGCCGTGGGGCCGGGAACAATGGCCGCGCCTCTGGCAGACTGCCAACAGCAGAAGGCGCGGTTAGCCCTGCTCTGCCCGGCAGGCGGCCAGCCCGCGCGCCAAATCGGGATAGCGCAGGGTGACGCCGAGTTCGCTGAGTACCCGGCGGTTGTCAATGCGCCGCGATTCTCCGAGATAGGAGAGGAGGGCCGGGCTCAACTGCTGCGCCGCTTCGGCCATAGTGATCTGGGGAGGGCTGGGGAGGCGGAAGGCCGCCGCGACGGCGAGAAAGTAGTCGGTCATCGAGCAAGAATCGCCATCACTGGCATTGTAGACGGCACCAGCCCGGCCCCGCTGCACCGCCGCCAGGCAGATCGTGGCCAGGTCATCGACATGGATACGGTTGCTGCAGGGTGACTCGTCGCGGCGTATCACCGGCTGGCCGGCGGAGAGGGCTGCCAGTGGCAGCCGCCCCGGCCCGTAGATTCCAGCCGCTCGCAGGATCACCAGCGGTACCCCGGCCGTTCCGCACCAGGCCCGCAATGTTTCTTCGGCGGCCTGGCGGCGGCGGGCCCGGTCGGTGGCCGGGCGCAGCGGCGCCTCCTCATCGATAAGGGCACCAGCGCAGTCGCCGTAGACTCCGGTCGTCCCGAGGTAGACAAATCTCAACGGTCGTTCCTCCTCCCCGATGGCGTTGCAAAAGGCGGCCAGCCGCGGGTCGGAGGTGCCTGTATCGGGTGGCGGTGCCAGATAGAGAACGACGCTGGCGGCCAGCTCCAGGGGGGGCAGCTGCTGATCCAGGTCGGCGGCCAGCTGGGGGATGGCGGCGGCGCTCAGCTGCCGATCCGGGGTGCCGGTGCGGGTCACTGCGGTGACGGTCAGGCCGGCATTTTGGGCGCGCAGGGCAACTCTGCGGCCGAGGTATCCGCAGCCAACGATCAACAGCTTCATGGTTCTTCTCCCGCTGGTGCCCGGAAGCAGCTCCCGGCGGGGTGGGGCTGTCTTCCGAGCTGAACATCAAGTATACTTGATAGCCTACCCGACCAGACGGTGGAATGACAATGACCGGGCGTATTTTGCTTCTTCAGAACGACCAGATCGGCGGTATCGATGTCGCGGCGATCCTGCGCGGCCAGGGGTACGCCGTTGTCGTCAGCGCAGATCCGGTGCAGGCCCACGAGCTGCTGCAACGCAGCCCCGACCTGTTGTTGTTCGAGGTCGGCCTCCTTTCCGCCCCGGGCTGGGAGGAACTCCTTGCCCATGGCCGGCGCCTCGCCATCCCCTCCCTGCTGTTCAGCTGCCGCGGGCAGATGCACGACCTGACCCTGCATAGCGCCAAATGCGATGGCGTCCTGCTGCAGGCCGATTCGGTGACCGAGCTGCGGGCCCGCATTGCCCCCCTGGCCGGTTATCGCCAGCAGCGCCTGCAACTCGCCGGAGCCCGCAAACTCCTGCGCGAGCGGAATCGGGAACAGGAAGAAGAATTGCGCTCGGCGGCCCAGATCCAGCGCAACCTGATCCCGACCCGCCTGCCCGATATGGGTAATTACCGTTTTGCCTGGAGCTTTGAACCGTTTGAAAAGATCGGCGGTGACCTTTTCAACGTCATGCAGCTCGACGAAAACACGGTCATGGCCTACCTTTTTGATGTCAGCGGCCACGGGGTCTCAGCGGCGATGGTTTCGGTCTCCGTTTACCAGAGCCTTTCCCTGCATACCGGAAGAATCGTCAAGCGGGTCTTTATCACTCCCCCCTATTACAAGCTGCTCTCCCCGGCGGAAGTCCTGGAGGAGCTGGAACGGGAGTACCCCTTTGAGCGCTTTGAAAAGTTCTTTACCATCAGCTATCTGCTGATGGATATCCCCACCGGGCGGATTCGCTACAGCGGCGCCGGCCACCCGCCGCCGGCCCTGGTGCGGCGTGGTGGCGGCGTGGAATTGCTGCGTACCGGCGGCGGCCTGATCGGCCTCGGAGTCGGCGGCCCTTTTGCCGAAGGGGAGGTCGCACTGCAGGGGGGGGATCGGCTCTTCCTCTACTCGGACGGTGTCATCGAGTGGCCCAATCAGGAGGGGGAGCTGTTTGGCGAGGAACGTTTTTTTCAACTTCTCGATGACCTGCGTGGTGAATCGCTGGCCGAGGTGTGCCGTCGGGTTTATGCTGCGGTGCGGGAGTTTGCCGGCGGCGGCGTGCAGCAGGATGATCTGACCCTGCTCGGAATCGAATTTCTGGAATCCTGAGCCGGGGGGGACAGCAGTTCAGTGGGCGCCAAAACGTTGCTGGGCTTCTTCCGGCGCCAGGTCGAAGTGGGAGAACTCCATCGTGAAGCTTCCCCGCCCCCGGGTTGCGCTGCGCAATTCGGTCATGTAACCGAAGAGTTCCGAAAGGGGGACCAGTGCTGCGATGATTTCACTCGCCGCCCGACTCAGCATCCCTTCGATTCGCCCCCGTTTTTGCTGTAGCGAACCAAGAACCCGGCCGGCCTGATCGCTCGGGACGGTGAGCTCCAGGCGCATGACCGGCTCCAGCAGCGCCGGCAATCCGTCCCTGGCCGCCAGGGCCAGTCCGCGCTGGGCGGCGGCGCGCACGCCGATCGCGGTGGTCACGGCCGGGTCGAAGGGGGCTTCTGCGACCTGGATCCGCAGGTCGGTCAGAGGATAGCCTGCCAGTGGCCCGCCGGCGCACCCCTCCTCCAGGCTGGTCTTAAGCAGTTCCCGTAGCGGCGGCGGCAGCGGGGACTGGTCGATGGCGGGGAGTTCGATCTCGATGCCGCCCCCCCGTTCCAGGGGGGTCAACTGCAGCAGCAGCTCACCCTGCTGCTGCCGCCCCTCGATCTCCCGCGAAAAGCGTTCCCGGCGCGTTACCGCCTGCTGCAGGGTCTCGCGGTAAACTACCTGGGGCCGGCCGGTAGTCACTGCGACCCCGAATTCTCTGGCCAGCCGTTCGGCAATCACCTCCAGGTGCAATTCCCCCATGCCGGTCAGAACCGTCTGGCCGGTATCAGCGTCTTCCCGGACCCGAAAGGTCGGATCTTCCCACTGCAGTTTCTCCAGCGCCGACAGCAGCTTTTCCCGCTCGGCAATACTCTTCGCCTCGACCGCCAGGGAGACGACCGGCTCCGGGATGGTCATTCCGCTGAGCCGCAGCGGGCTCTCCGGCGGCGAGAGGGTGTCCCCGGTGAGGACATCGCGCAGGCCGGTGGCGGCAATGATATCGCCGGCCCGGGCTTCGTCGAGGCGCTCGCGGCGATGGGCATGCATGCGAAAGAGCCGGGCCACGCGGTCTTCACCGCCGCGGGTCCCGTTGCGCAGCAGGGTGCCGGGATGCAGGGTGCCGGCGTAGATGCGCAGGTAGGTCAGCTTGCGCCCCTCATCAGCCAGGACCTTGAACGCCAGGGCACAGAGGGGCGCAGCGGGATCGCAGGTGATCGTCTGGACGGCATTCTCCTGGTCCGGATTGATCGCCTGGGGTGGCGGGACATCGAGGGGGGAGGGGAGCAGGGCGGCGACGGCATCGAGCAGCGGCTGGATCCCCTTGTTGCGCAGCGCCGAACCGAGCAGAACCGGAAAGATCTGGCACTGCAGTACCCCCTTGCGCAGCGCTGCCAGCAGGCGCGGCGCGGTGACCAATCGCCCCTCAAGCAGATCGGCCAGGATCTCGTCGTCGAAGTCCGCGGCCGCTTCGCACAGGGCTTCCCGGGCGGCAGCCGCTGCGGTTGCCAGCTCTGCGGGGATCGTTTCCCGGCGGACCGTCAGTCCCTGGTCGTCCGCATCGAAGTAGCAGGCCTGGCTTTCCAGTAGATCGACGACGCCGCTGAACTCCCCTTCGCTGCCGATCGGCAGCTGGAGCAGAACCGGTCGGGCGTGCAGGCGTTTTTTCAGCTGGGTCAGCACCGCCGCATGATCGGCGCCGACCCGGTCCAGCTTGTTGATCAGGCAGATGCGCGGCACCCGGTAGCGATCGGCCTGGCGCCACACCGACTCGCTCTGCGGCTGGACCCCTTCGACGGCGCTGAAAATGGCGATGGCGCCATCGAGCACGCGCAGCGAGCGTTCCACCTCGATGGTGAAATCGATGTGTCCCGGAGTGTCGATCAGGTTGAGCCAGCAATCTCGCCAGCGGCAGGAGGTCGAGGTGGCGGTGATGGTGATCCCCCGCTCCTGCTCCTGCTCCATCCAGTCCATGGTGGCGGCGCCGTTATGGACCTCGCCCATGCGATGGATCTCGCCGGCGTAGAAGAGGATGCGCTCGGAGACCGTGGTCTTGCCGGCGTCAATATGGGAAATGATGCCGATATTGCGGATGCTGCGGATGTCGGGATGGGTCATGGTGCGAAGCTCCCGTTGGCATTCCTGCAATTATAACGGGGAGATGGTTTCCGGCAAGTTGGCGCGGAATAATTTCAATAACTTGCCAGATTATTCCGGAAATGGCAGGAGGGGAGAGAGGAGAGGTCCCGGGTCAGGAATTGAGGCCTTTGCGGATCTGATAGAGCTCCTCCATGTCGAGGTCGTTCAGTTCGAAGTACTCGCGCTCCAGTTCCTCGACATAGAAGCGGTCGAGGCCGCCGTTGTCGAGGAAATCCTCGCGCAGGGCGGTGTCCTTCTCGGCGACGATGCGGGGAAGCAGGTTGTGGATGTAGATCGCTTCCTTCTTGATGTTGACGACGACATCGCGGAACAGGCCGTCGGGAATCTCGCCGCTGTGCAGGCCCTTGTTGCGCAGCTCTTCGGCCACCTCCAGGCGCAGGGCATCCTGCTCGGCGCGGGTATTGTAACGGGAGTAGAAGTTGCGGATCCGCTCCTTGACGTGGCTGAGGATGATGTTGTAGGTCCCCTCCTGGACCCCGATCTCGCCGATGCGCTGCAGCAGCCCCTGGACTGTCAGCCGGCCGTCCTCGATCTCTTCCAGCCCTTTTTGCAGGCAGCGGATTTTTTTGGCGCCGAAGCGCCCCAGGTACTTGTTGGCGTAGATACTGGAAAAGAAGAGTTCCGAGAAGAGACCGCTGGCAATGGCGTTGAACGCCTTGCGGTTGCCGAGCAGGCTGCGCACCACCTCTTCCGAGAGACGCACATTCTCCATGAAGGCGAGCTGGTTGATGACCGCCGCTGCATTATCGTAACGGTCGAAATAGGTGATGATGTAGGAAAAGTTCTCCAGTAGCTGGATGTCGGCGCCGTCCCGGATCTTTTCGTCGCACGATTTTCCGGTTTCGAGGAGGATATGCTCGAAGCTGTGGTCACGGTTCTCGCTCGCCTGGCGCTTGGCCTGGAGGAGCTTGACCATATCCTCGTCGTCGATGCTGGCATCGATGTGGCGTTCCTGGAAAAAGAGTCCGAAGAGAATCTGCCGGGTCTCGGCGATGTAGTTCTGTTCCTCGAGGTCGATGAGGTTGTCGTGCTTGAGCATCTCGTCGAGGGTGTAGAAGAGCGCCGCGGGGATCTTGTTGCGGACCGAAAGGGTCTTGAGGCGGGTCAGGCGGGCATTCTCCAGGCGGTTGATGCTGCCGCGCCGGTTGCACTCGATGAGGATGTTCTTGTATTCGTCGACGATGCGCCGGTTTTCCGGGTGCTTGTACATGACATCGATGCGGATCCGTTCCTGCTGGTACTTGTCGATGCCGAGATTTTCGGCCAGCTGTTGCAGGCGGGCGAACTCCTCGTCCGGAATCGCCTTGTAGGTGAGGTAAAGTGTTTCAAAGGCCTCGCGGTAGGCCTTGTGCTTCTTGTGGATCAGCTTGACCAGGTAAAGAGAGCTCTTGTGGCCCAAAAGACCGAAAAGTTCATCACCGAGCCCGGAGTCATCCCCCTCGCCGACCGCCTGGCTGCGCTTGAGCAGCTTGCCGAGCAGGCGCAGAATCCCTTCCTGCTGTTCCCGCAGTGATCCGCTGATCGATCCGGTGAGAAAGAAGAAGTAGTTGCAGACGGCGTTTCCCTCGAAGAAGATCCGCTCGTAGCTTTGCCCCCCCTCGGTGCGGCTGGTGAAGCAGAGGCTGCCGTTCTCCTGGTAGGAAGCGCCGTAGAGGACGAGCCGGTTACGGACATCCCCCTTGGCGAGGTCGGCGAGAGGCTGATCGACGCCGAACATGTATTCACAGAACGATCCGCCGTTCCCCCGGTGACTGACCCCCTCGGAGTCGAGGACGAACTCGTTGCCGGGGGAGAAAAAGCGCAGCCGCGCGCCATCCACTTCGTAGAAGTAACAGCGGTAGGCATCACGGGCGGCGGCCGTCGCGAAGTATTCGATGGTCTCGTTGACATGACCATGAAGACGAATTTCCTGATGCATACCGTTCCGTTTCACCGAGGCGCTGGCAAAAGAAAAACCGGGAAACACCCTTTTGCTGGTTACCCGGGCAGGTCGCTTTCGAAAGGCAGGGCCACCCTCTGGCCGTCATAGGCCAGTTCAAACCCTGCGGGGAGACCAACACTGTCGCGGTGGTGCTCCACCTCGTGGCTGAGGTGGGTAAGCAGGGTGCGTCGGGCGCCGAGTTGACGTCCGGCTGCGATCGCCCCGGCGATATTGAAATGGGTCTGGTGCGGCCGAAATCGCAACGCATCGATGACCAGCACCTCAAGCCCCTGCAACTGCAGCGCGGCTTCCTGCGGAATGGCGCTGCAGTCGGTCAGGTAAGCGAGTGGACCAATCCGGAACCCGAGGGCGGTGCCGGCCCCGTGCTCGAGCTCGAGCGGAAGAATCGGCAGGCCAAAGAGGGAGAAGGGGCCGCCGATCGTCCAGGCTGTCAGGTTTGGCCGGTAGCCAGGCTCCGCCGGCTCGCTGAAAATATAGGCGAAGACCCGCTGCAGCACGGCCAGCGAATCGGCTGCGGCGAAGACCGGCAGTGGCGGCTGGTCCGAGCGGCTGAAGGTGCGCAGGTCGTCGATGCCGTGGACATGGTCGGCATGGGTATGGGTATAAAGGACGGCATCGACCGTCTTGAGCCCTTCCCGCAGCGCCTGCTGACGCAGGTCGGTGGCGGTGTCAATGAGGATGTTGCGCCCTTGCCACGCCACCAGGGCGCTGCAGCGGGTACGTTGATTGCTTCCGTTACCGGAACGGCAAACCGGACAATCACACCCCGGCACCGGTACGCCGGTACTGGTCCCCGAACCGAGGATGGTCAGGGTCAGCTCGCCCCGGCTCATACCTTGAAGGCACCGACCTCTTCCTCGAGGGTCGCGGTCTGCCGGGAGAGGAGTTCAACCACCTGGTCGAGCTCGGCGGTACGCTCAGCATTCCCTTCGGCAATGCCGCGCAGACTCCCCACCGCATCGACGACCTGGCGGCTGCGCTGGGTCTGCTCGCGGGTCGCCTCATCGATCCGCTCGATCATATCGCGAATCTTTTCCATGCTGGCATTGATCTGGCGGCTCCCCTTGGCCTGTTCGCCGGTACTCAGTTTTCCCTGCGAGGCGATCTCCTTCATCGCTTCGGCCGCGCGGGCCAGCTGCTTGGTGCCGTCGGTCTGCTGCTTGATGGCGGCCGCAATCTGGCCGAGCATCGAGGCGACCTGGTTGATCGAATCGGTAATCTGGCGGCTGCCCCGGGATTGTTCCTGGGTCGCGCGGACGATGCTGCGCACCTGTTCGGTCGCCTTGGTGGTGCTGGTGCGGATCTTGTCGAGGGCGATCCCGGTCCCCTTGGAACGTTCCACCTCCTGGTGGACCCGCTCGCTGCCGGCGCGCATGGCCGAAACCGCGTCCCGGGTGCCGCTCTGCAGGTTGCCGATAATGGCGCCGATTTCCCGGGTCGAGACCGCGGTCCGCTCGGCCAGCTCCCGGATTTCGTCGGCAACGACGGCAAACCCCTTGCCGTGCTCTCCGGCCTGGGCCGCAATGATGGCGGCATTGAGGGCGAGCAGGCTGGTCTGGTCGGCAACCTCGTCGATCACCGTCAGGATCTTGCCGATGGCGTTGGACTGGCTGCCGAGGTCCTGGATGGCACCGCTCGCCCGGTCGACCATCTCGCGGATCGAGTTGATCCCCTCGAGGGTCGCGTCGACCGCCTCTTTCCCCTTCTGGGCGTCCTTGGCCGCTTCCTCGGAGAGCTGATTGGTACGCTCGGCATTCTCCTCGATCTCCTTGATCGAGGCATCGAGCTCGATAATGGAGGAGGCGGTCACCTCCGTCGACGAGGAGAGAATCTCGACATTTTCCGTGATCTGCTGGCTGGCCACCGACATCTCGTTGATCGAACTGGAGACCTCGTCGACGGTGGCGAAGAGTTTCTCCATCTGCGAGGCGATCTCTTCGATGGTGGCGCCAAGTTCCAGGGTCGCCGAGGAACTCTCCTCGGCGGATTCGACCAGAAAACCGGTACTTTCGGCGACGCCGGAAATGCTCTCTTCGATTCCCTTGATGGCGCGGAACGATTCTTCAAGGGCCTGGGACTGTCGGACGGCCCCCTCGTTCACCTGGCTGGAAGAGAGGCGGATCTTCTCCGTCGCCTCGTTGAGGCCGCCGGAGACCGAGCGGGTGCGGCTGACCATCTCCCGCAGGCGTGCCACGAAGCGGTTGAAATTTTCGGCCAGAATGCCGACTTCGTCCCGGGAACGAACCACCAGCGCCCGGGTCAGGTCGCCTTCCCCCTGGGCAATCTCCTCCAGATTGTGGACGACCTCGGCGAGGGGACGGGTGATGTTGCTGGAAATCGCCAGTCCGACCAGGGTGGCGAGCGCGGAGACGACGAGCAGGATGACAAAGAGGACTTCCTGCATATGCTTGCGGGCCGCAACGCTCTGCGAACTGTCGATGGCCATCAGCAGTCCGCGGCCGTCGTTGCCGAACTTGGCGGTGAAGAGTGCGTAGGGGACCCCGCCGATGTCGGTCTTGCCGTGGCCGGTCTGGAGGATCTCCTGGAGCGGCAGGCTGCGCAGCGCCGGGTTGGAGGTGGCGACGATCCCGTCGGAGTCATAGAAGGCGACCTCGGCACCACTTAGGGCGTGGATCTCGCCGGCAAAGCTGTCGTCAAGGAAATCGATCCCGATCAGCAGGCCGATGACCTCGTTCTGCAGCCGGACCGGGGCGACACTGACGATGGAAAGCTGGCCGTCGAACATGGTGACGCCATTGGCTTCGCTGCCGCCGAGGGCGGTCTGCAGCAAGGGATGATCGACGCCGGTGCTGGCAGGAATTTCGTTGTTGCCGGTCAGGGTCCGCAGCAGAATCTCTCCCTGCTTGTCCCGGACCTGGACCATGTCGAGCTGGAAAATTTCCTGGATTCCCTGAACGACCTTGTCGATCTGTGTGTTCTCGCCGGTCAGGGCCGTATAGTAGACAGCGTTGACCAGGTCGGTGTTGCGGCCGAGGAGCTTGATGTAGTTGCTGATTTCCCGCTCTTTGAAGTCGATGCTCTGCTCGACGAAGTTGGTAACCTCTTCTACCCGCTGCTGCATTGCCCCCGCAAGCTGCCGCTGGTTGAGGCCGGAGACGATAAAAAGCGTTACCGCCAGAGCCAGGACCGAGAGGCCGATCATTCCGAAAAGGATTTTCCAGCGTAACTTGAGAGCTTTGAACATGTGTACACCTCTGTCTGGTGGTCGGCGCGGACGCCGCCATTCCGGTGCGGTCCGGCAAGGGGTTGAGGTTGGTAGCGGCCAACTTTGAGAAAATAGCATCCAAACTCAATGCTGGCAACCATTTATCCGGCCCGGCAGCAGGTCTGAAAGCCTGCTGGCATCCCCTGCTCAGGACCCCGCCGGAGTCGGCAGTTGTCCAGACCGCCGTCGGGAGTTATGCTGATGAGAAAAGGGAACGCCATGAAACCAGGAATACCGAAGATTCCCGACCTGTTCCGCTGTGAATTCCAGGTCGATGCCAATGCCCCGTTCTGCCGTCATCTCAACCGACTCGAAGTGGAGATCGGTCGGGAAGATTACCGGCATCTAAAACGGGTCGAGCTTCTCACGGAATCCCCGGGCGAGGAAGCCTTTTGCGCCATGGAGGAGATTACCGACCGTCTCCTTGCGACCACCCAGAACAGCTATAACCGCGACCTGTTGCAGCGCCTCGGGGTCCGGGTCTATCTCGATTCGGCCCATTACGCCGTTTACTATCGCCTGCCTGACCGTGTATTGCGTTTTGTCGCCGCCTGGCGGCAACGGGTCCTCTCCCGGTTCTTCGGTGCCGTCCCGGTCGATGACAGCGGCTGGCAGGAGGCCGGGGCGGCCCTCCCCGGTTTTTCGGCCCGTTTTCTCCCCGATGGCGCCGGCGGGGTATTGCTGCTGCGGCGCAGTGCCGGGCGCCGTGCCGAGGAGCCGCTGTTGACGGCGACCCATGGCCCCTACGATCCCCATACGCTGGAGGTAGCCCTTTATTTCCTGCGCACCAACCGCGGCGGGGCGGCGCTGATCAACCTCGGCTTTTCCGGGCGGGAACCGCTCGCGGACGAGAGTCTGGAACGCCTGAAAGGGTGGGGGGTGCCCCTGAATCCGAGCAATATCGACGTCATCTATCCTTACCTCGACGCCGCTGGTCACCCCTGTTGCTACAAGCTGGAAGAGGGATTTGAAGGGCTGGTCCGCATACTTGGCGGCCCCTTGCCGGACCTGGTCATCGACCTGCACGGCTGCGTCGGCACCCGGGCCGATGACAGTCGCCTGGTGGTCGGCCTGGGTGGTGCCCCGCCCTGGGTCGAGGGGAGTGAACTGGGGCGCCTGGAGCGCCATGGCGAGGTGCTGCACCTCTTTCCCGCCCCCCGCTTACGCCAGGGGCTGCAGCTGTTGCGGTCGCTGTCGCCGGAGATCTACCTGCAGTTCTGCTCGGGGCCGCAGCAATGCTACAATTTCGCCCTGCTGGGTGGCCTGCAGCTGATTGGCCGGGTCCTCGACCCACACAGCGACGTCGCCAGGCTCCTCCCCGGGGAAGAACGAAACTTCCTGCCGCGGGAAGATTTGCGCTGGATCCCGGGAGCCGGCGGCAATGCCCGGCAACGGATGGCGGCGCGCCGGTTGCACCCCGATATCCTCTGTCTGCATGTCGAAATACCGACCGGCGTCAGGCGGCGGATGGTCCTCAAGCTACGGGAACTGGAGATTGCGGCCTCCCTGGACGCCAGCGGTCTCTAGTCGATCTCCCGCCCGCCCTTATTTTCCGGCCATGGAGCGCCATGAACCAGCCAATTCGCCGCGTATTCGACAGCTACGCTCTCTGTCTCCTGCTGGCGGTAGCTTTCCCGCCGTGGCAAGGGCCCCCCCTGGTCGCTGCCGTCGGCGCCGACGGGCCGGTCTATGCCTGGATCTGGTCGCCACCCCGGAACCCGGGCTGGATCTTCGTTCCCGATTTCCCCCGGCTCTTCCTCGAAATCATTTCCCTGACCCTGGTCCTGGTCGTCGCAAAACTCTTCCTGCGCAATTCTTCCTCCAACTATTCCCAATGATCCTCGTCCCGGCGCTGCAGGACGATGACATCCATCTTCCCCTCGTTGCCGACCAGGGTGGTGAGCAGCCAGCTGACCAGACTGATCACCAGCGAGGCGAGCAGGGCGCTGCCAAAACCCTGAATCTTCAGTCCACCGATTACGCCGGAGACCATCATCAGCAGCAGGGCGTTGATAACGAAGGTGAAGAGGCCGAGGGTGAGAATGTTCAGGGGGAGGGTCAGCAACAGCAGCAGGGGACGCAAGAGCGCATTGAGGATGCCGAGCAGGGCAGCGGCGGCCAGGGCGCTGGGGAAGCCGGCCACGGCGATGCCGTCAATCAGGTAGGCGGCGGCGAGGATCGCCAGGGTCAGGATCAGCCAGCGCAGCAGTAAACCTTTCATCGGCGTCTCCTTGCGATGAGCGTCTGCCCGTCCGGTTCGGTGCGGTCAGCGTCACCTGGATGGTTCAGGTCTCCTGGGCGCCGGCCCAGATATCGATCGCCTGGGCGACGTCGTCGGGGAGATCGATAAAGCGCAGTCCCATGCCGGGCTCAAGCAGCGAACGACGGTCGAACTGGCGGTTCCAGACCACCTCGCAGGTGCAGCGTACCGTCCGGCCGATGGGCGCGGGGAGCGGAATCTCGACCTCAAAACGCTGGCCGATTTCGCGCGGATTGACAGTGGCAATAAAGAGCCCGCTGCGACTGATATTCTTGCTATAACCGAAAAACGTCCGCCGACCATCGTCAAATCGCAGGCGGTAGATGATCAGCGGCGCGCGCAGGTCCTTGCGCAGGTCGCCCTTGGCGGGTGTTTCCGGCTGCTGTTTCGGCGGCTGACTCATGCCTTTCTCCCGGGGCAAGGGGACGCCAGCCCGCGATGACCGTCACCGGGCGCAAAGAACGATGGCGACGCGGTGACCGGACGGACGTTCTGCAAGCGTCTCAGCAATGCAAGCTGCTTGCCGATTTCTGTTTCCGGCGGAAGCCCGGCGGCCTGCAAAAGGTCCGGCAAAACCTTTTCGGCCGTTGCGCGGGGGTAGCCGGTGGCGGCCAGCCGGTGGAGCAGGCGGCGGGTCTGCAGGGCGTCAAACCAGCCGTGAAAGGCGCGCCGCAAAGCCGGCTGGGCGGGATGGTTCCGGCGCAGCTTTTCCCAGTTGGAGACCAGACCGGTCGCGGCCAGAAAGTCACCCAGCTCGGGCGCGAGCGTAACCGCCTGGCGCAGCAGCTCCACCGCGCCGGTCTCCGGCCCGGCCCCGGCGGCGCAGGTGAGCCAGTCCCGCAACAGCAGAAAGGCTTCCCACGGATGGCAAAGGGTGAGAGCGGGGTCGCCACCAAGGATCTTTTCCAGGGCGGGGCCGGTTCCGAAGGGCACCCGTGACGACAGGCGCGCCGCCGGCTCTACCAGGGTGGTGCCAAGGGGTGCGACACCGGCGGTTTTGGCGAGCTGCTGGAGAAAATAAAAATCCTCGCCGGCCAGTCGCCGGTTCATCCCTCCCGCCCGGAGGTAAGCCAAAGCGCGGCAAACAATGGTGCTGCCGACGGTCGGGTAGGCATATGGCGATCCTGCCAGGGTCAAGCCGAGGAGGTAGCTGCGCAGGTAGAGTTCATAACGGGTGATGGCGGCATCCAGCAGCGCGTTCTCCCCCGGCTGGTGGCAAAAGGCGACGGTGGCCGCCCCCTCCGGCCTGGTCGCAAAATGGTCCTGCAGGGCGGCCAGGTAATTCGGCGCCACCAGGGTGTCGGCGTCGAGCATGGCGAGGAGCGGCCCGCCCCGGCGTGCCCAGTCCAGGCGCTCCAGGGCGAGGTCGCAGCCGAGTTTGCGGGCCAGGCCCACCCCTTCGCCGGGTGGGAGTTCGCAGCCCGGGGAGGCGGCGTCGACCCAGGCCAGGTGCAGCCCGTCCCAGCGGCGGTCGGCGCTGTCGAGCCGCGCCAGGGTCGCCTGGTTCTCCACCTTGGTGATCGGGTCGGCATCGCCCCGCTGGTTGACGACCACGATGATCAGCCAGCGCGCCAGCTCCTGGCGCGGGTTGGCGGCCAGGCTGGTGAGGGTGGCCGGCAGGCTGGCAGCCTCGGCGAGGGCCGGGATGATGACGGCGCCGGCGAAGCCCTCTCCGGGATCGCCTTCAAGGCGCCAGGGGCCAGGGAATTGGCGTCTGGTGAGGTAGGACTTCCAGGGGGCGGCATTCATGAGGGGAGTGGTCCCGCCTTCTGGCGAGCGAGTTCGGCCAGCATTTCGGCGACGGGCTCTCCCTGGCCGGCGAGCCAATGGATCGCCACCCCCTGCCTTTCCATGCGTCGGAAGAAGGTTTCCTGGCGTTTGGCGAAAGCGCCGATGGCGCTGGCCAGCTGCTGGGTCATATCGTTGCGATTGAGCCGTCCCTGGAGGTGCCAGGCGACGAAGCGGTATTCCAGGCCGAAGAATTCGAGGCGCTCCCAGGGAATTCCCGCCGCGTGCAGTCGGGTCACCTCTTCGAGCAGCCCCTGCTCCAGGCGTTCCCGCAGGCGGAATGCGATGCGCTGCCGCAACCGGGAACGTTCCCAGCGCAGGCCGAATACCCTGGGCCGGAGCTGCGGCAGGGGGGGGAGCCGGGCGGCCAGAGCGCGTTCGCCGGTGGCGATCTCGATCGCCCGCAGCAGCCGCTGGCGATCGCCAAGGTCGGTGGTGTTGTGGAGTTGCGGGCGCAGTTGCCGCAGTTGTGCCGCAAGTTCGGCATCACTGGCACCGGCAAGTTCGGCACGCAGGGCGGGATTCTCCGGAACCTCGACCAGGCGGTAGCCACGCAGCACGGCATCGAGATAGAGCCCGCTGCCGCCGCAGAGGATGGGGAGCCGACCGCGGTCGGTGATACGGGTGATGGCCGCGAAGCACTCCTTCTGAAAGCGGAAGAGACTGTATTCCTCGCCGGGGTCTGCGATGTCGATGAGGTGGTAAGGGACGGCGCCGTATTCCGCCAGGTCCTTGCCGGTCCCAAGGTCCATGCCGCGATAGACCTGCCGTGAATCGGCCGAGATGATCTCGCCGCCCAGGGCTTGGGCGGCAGCGACGGCCAGTCGGGTTTTCCCCGATGCCGTCGGCCCAAGGATGACCAGCAATGGAATGGCGGGGTTGGACATGGTACCTGCACGGGAGAGAGGATCTTTCGGATTGATCGGTCTCACTTTAGCCTGCCGGGTCCGGGATTGCAATGGCGGCAACCGCCGGTCCGATTTGCGCTCTTCCCTTTGCCGGGAAGATTTGCTAAGGTCGTCGCCGAAGCGGCGCGCAGCGTGCCGTGCACATTCAGTCCCGAAAAGATTGGTCCCACCATGACCCCACCGCACCCCCTGCCCGGGGAAGAGACACCCCCGGTTATCCTCCCCCGCGCCGAACATTCCATCTCCCGCAAGCAGATCGACGAGGAGACGCTCAAGGTCCTCTACCGCCTGGCCCGCAATGGTCACAAGGCCTACCTCGTCGGTGGCGGTGTGCGCGACCTGTTGCTCGGGCGCACGCCCAAGGACTTCGATGTCGGTACCGACGCCACCCCGAACCAGGTGAAAAAGCTCTTTCGCAACTGCTTCCTGGTCGGGCGCCGTTTCCGCCTGGCCCATGTCCGCTTTGGCCGTGATGTGGTCGTCGAGGTCGCCACTTTCCGTCGCCAGGCACAGGCGGACGATCTGCCGGAGAGTCCCGAAGACCACTTCTTCTTCGCCGAAAATATCTTCGGCACGCCGCGCCAGGATGCCTTTCGGCGCGATTTTACCATCAACGCCCTCTTCTACGATATCGAGACCTTCGCCATCATTGACTATGTCGGTGGCCTGGAGGACCTGCGCGCCCGGCGGCTGCGGGTGATCGGCGACCCGCTGGTCCGCTTCACCGAGGACCCGGTACGGATGCTGCGGGCCCTGGAGTTCGCCGCCCGGCTCGATTTCACCCTCGACAGTGCGGCCCGCGAGGCGATCTATTTGCGGGCGCCGCTGATCGCCGAGGCGGCACCGGCACGCATTCGCGAAGAGTTGATGGAACTCTTCCGCCACAGGGTGGCCGGTCCGGTTCTGGCGAGCGCCCAGGGCCTCGGTCTGCTCCCCCACCTGCTGGCCGGGTACGAGGGCGAAGAGGAAACCTTCGCCCTGCTCGACCGCCTCGATGCGCGGACCGCAACCGGTGTGCCGGTCGACGAACCGGTGGCGCTGGCGGTCCTCTTCCTCACCCGGTTTCTGCGCCTTTGTCAGGGCTCCGCGGCCGAGCATATGACCGAGGTCGTGCGTCTCGCCGGGTTGATCCTGGCCCCCCACTGCAACTATTTCCACATCGCCCATGGCACCCGGCACCAGGCGCGCGAGTTGCTGGTCGGTTTCTATCGGCTCAGCCGTGGCCCGGGCTTTCGCGGCGAGCGGCGCTTTCTGCAGCATCCGGCCACCCCGGGGGCATTGGCCCTGTTTCGCCTCTGGACCGAGGCAAGTGGCAGCCGTTCCGACCTGGCGGAGCGCTGGCAGCAACTGCTGGAGCAGGCGGCAGCACCGGTGGCAGCTGCTGCGGCCGGGGAAAAACCGGCCGGTCGGCGGCGGCGCCGGCGTTCGCGCGGCGGCCGGCGGCGTCCCCCCGCCGGCGCCTGATATTTTGGCCGGCGCCCTCGGAGCTGGCATACCCCGCTCCCTTGGTATACACTTCAAAGCAATCTTGAAGATTCATTGTCCCTCCCCCCTGTCGCCCCGGACCTGCTGATGGCAGAGGAGCATCCCCCACGAGCGCGGTTGCGCACCCGATTCATTCTGGTGGCCTGCATCATGCTGTTGCCGCTGCTCGCTCTGGGCGGGGTCGCCTTTTTCAGCCACGAGCGGCTCAAACTGCACTTCGACGATGTGGTCGAAGAGGCGATCGAGGAGAAGGAACCGGTAATCCATCTCCAAGTTCTCGTCCAGTCCGTCGGCACCCCCCTGCACCGCTTTCTTCTCTACGGCGAAGAAGAGGACCGGATTCTTTACCAGCAGTTGGCGGGACAGATCGACGCCCTCTTTGGCAGTCTCGCCTCGGCACCCTTTGCCCTCGATGCGGAACGCGAATATCTTGCCGCTGCCCACCAGCATTGGCGGGAGCTGACCCCGCTCGCGGCCCGGCTGCTGGCCGATCCGATTGCCGGGAGCGAGACGTCGCTGCAGCTGTTGCGGCGCCTGGAGGGGGACCTGCTGGTGATTGCCGCGGAACTCGATGCCATTCACGATATCAGCGACAGTGAAATCGAAGCCAAGCGGAGAGCGGTCGAGGAGGTCAACCGCGAGAGCATGCTGTTGATCGCGGCCGTTCTCCTCGCCGGTCTGGCGACCGCGATCGGCAGCGGGGCACTCCTGGCCCGCCTGGTGCTGCGCCCGGTGGAGGACCTTGGCCGCGGGGTGCGCCAGTTTGCCGAGGGAAATCTTGATTACCGGATTTCGGGGGGAGGGAAGGACGAACTGGGGACCCTGGTGACGGCCTTCAACGGGATGGCGGAAAAGCTGGAGCGGCAGCAGGCGGCACTGCTGCGCCTTTCGACCCGTGACCCGCTGACCGGGCTGCTCAACCACCGGGAGTTCTTCTGCCAGCTGCGGGAGGAGCTGATCCGCGCCCGGCGCTATGGTCACCCCCTGGTATTGCTGATGATCGATCTCGACCACTTCAAGCAGGTCAACGACAACTTCGGGCATCCCAATGGCGACCGGGTCCTGCGCACCATGGCGGTGGTATTGCGCCGCCAGTTGCGGACCTCGGACCTGATCGGCCGTTACGGCGGAGAAGAGTTCGCGGTGGTCCTCCCCGAGACCGGCGGCCAGGAAGCCTTTGACCTCGCAGTCCGCATCCGCCGGGCCCTGGCGGCGCAGCGGTTTGACTTCAATGGCGAAAAGGGGATCCAGGTGACGGCGAGTTTCGGCGTCGCGGCCTACCCCGCCGACGCCGACACCGAAGCGAAACTGCTCTCCTGCGCCGACGCCGCCCTCTATGCTGCCAAGCACGCCGGCCGTGACCGGGTCTGCTGGCGCAGTTTGACCGACGGGCCCGGCAATTCCGAACTCTCCAGCTAGTCTTCCCTCCGACGCAACTCCTTCAATAGTACCCGCAGCCGCTGCCGTTCCACCGGGGTCAGCCGGCGATCCCGGTAGATCGCACGGCTGAGAATTGCGACGAACTCCGTGCAACGGGGATCCTTGAGGCGGCGCGCCACGCTCTCCAGCCCTGCCGTCGCCGGGATTTCCTTCAGGTGGTAGCGGCGTGCCGCCAGGCGCAGGAAGCGCTGCGCCAGCCGGCGCTCCACGGGGATCCGCCAGCGCCGTCCGAGCCAGATCGTGCCGGTCAGAAAGAGGAGAATGGCCCCCGGCAGCAGGAAGTCGGGTGCGGCAAGCCGGCCGGGGCGCAGGGTGCGCAGCTTGCGGCCGGCGTCCCGCGCCAAGTGGAGCTGGCTCCCGAGGTCGTAGGTGATGACCGCCCGGGTCCAGTAATATTCGGCGACGTCGAGCAGGGAATGGCTCCAGGCCTGCGGACGGTTGCCCGCCGCAGCGAGGATGGTCGCGCCGTTCTGCGCCAGCCGGCTGGGGTCGAGTCGCTGCCAGCGGCCGTCGACCAGGGCCTCGACCCAGACGTGGGCCGCCGTCCCGGTGAGTGTGTAATAATTGCCGAATTCGCTGCGGGTGCCACCGAAAAAGCCGCCGACGAGACGGGTCGGCACCCCTTCGAGACGCAACAAGATGGCGAAGCTGCTGGCAAAGAACTCGCAGTAGCCCCGTTTTTTGCTGAACAAAAACTCGTCGATGGGGGCGGTCGTTCCGGGGAGGTCGTCGGTGGCATAGCTAAGCTGCTGCCCGCGGAAGAAGTCCTCGGTGCGTGCCACCTTTTCTGCGGCGCTGCTGCTCCCGGCCGCCAGGCTGGCCGCAGTGGCGCGCAGCCGTTCCGAGATTCCCGGAGGGAGCTGCAGGTAAAAATCGGTGTCGACCTTGCCGACCGGCTCCAGCCGCGCACCGAGCAATGAGGTTGCCTGGTAGCTGACCCGCTTGCGCGTCGCGGTGGCAAGTTTGCTGACCCGGTCGCTGCTTACGCGGGACCGAATGCCTGTCAGATCTTGCGGCAGGTCGAGGGCGAACAGGAACCGGTCATTTTGCGGCTCCAGGTAAATGGTCTGCTCGATCGGGCGGCCACCGCGCAGCCGTTCCTGCTCCCCCGGTGGCGGCTCTTCGCGCACCCAGGTGTTTTCCCGCAGGTGGTTCAGAACCGTTCCCCGCCAGTAGAGCTCCTCCGGGGGCAACTCTGCGCTTTCGACCCGGAAGACCAGCTCGGGATTTGCGGCATTGCTGGCAAAGGCGCCAGGACTGACCGTCTGCGAGAAGCCGCTGCTCGCCGCCGCCGCGGGATTGAGGAAATTCCAGAGGGGATGCTCGGTACGGGGGAGGATGGCGAAGAAGAAGAGCATCAACAGCAGGGAGCCGGCTGGCAGCAGCAGGGCCGTGCCGAGGACGCTGCGCAATTCCTTCCAGCGCAGGGCGATGGTGCTGTCGCTGCCGAAGAAGCAGAGGAGGACCAGGCCGATGGTGACGCAGAACACCAGCAGGACCAGTGCCGGGAGAAAGAGGAGGTTCAGCGAAAGGAGCGAGGAACCGGCCAGGGCGAAGATGGCGAGCAGGAAGATCTGCAGGTAATTGCGCCCTGTTTTGGCGGTCACCAGGCGGATGGCGAGCAGCAGCACCAGGATGTTGACCACCGGCTCGACCAGAACCGTGCGGTCGATGCGGGTGGCATACCAGGCGAAGAGAAGGAGGGAGAGGAGGGTCGCCGCGTGCCGACCAAGCGGGTAACGGTCGCGCCGGTCGCAGGCAATGCCGAGGGCCAGTGCTGCCGGGGCCGCGATCTGGGCCAGGGGCTGCAGGTAGAGATAGAGCGGTGCCACCCCGAGAATGCAGCTGGCGTAGGTCAACAGCTCAAGGGGCCGACGCAGAGTGACCATAGCGGGCCAGTTCTCCCAGCAGGGTAAGTTTGTGGCTGCGCCCGACCGCGGCCGGGAAGGAGGCAGCGTCGAGCTGCAGGCCGACGGGCCGCCCTTCACGGCTGGCGGCGTCGATCAGCCAGCAGGCCGCTTCCAGGCGTTCTTCAAGGCCCCGCCCCGGGAGCCGGGCAGGATCGACGAGCAGCGGCGGCGCCGCTGCGGACGAAAGCTCCTTGACCTTGAGCTGGCCGTGGCGGGCGGAGAGTTTCCAGTGGATCATTTTTAGCGGCTCGTGGCCGAGGTAGTCGCCGATGCGGGTCAACTCCCCTTCGTACCCCTTGCCCTGCCAGACCTCACCGGCGGCATGTCGTGCCCCGTCCCGCTGGAGCCGGGGCACGGCGCGGGGGGCGGGGAAGACGGTCGCGGTGCCAACCACCGGAAGGACAATACTGCGCACGAAAAAGTTGATCGGGAAGGGGGAGCTGACACGGATCTCCTTCAGCGGCTGCTGGCCGCGCCGGGGAAAGGTGACCGGCAGCGGCAACCGCAGTTCGCCGGCCGGCAGGAGGACCGGGCAGACCGCGGCGCCGCCGGCGATTTCAAACCGCAGCAGGCAGGCGGGAAGGTGGCGGCGGCGATTTTTCAGGCGCACGATCACCAGGGTCTCGATCCCGGCATAGATCTCGTCGGCAGTCTCCAGGTCGAGGTCGAGGCCGAAGAGGTTGCCGCGACCGAGCAGGCCCGAGACCGCCATGAAGCCGAGCAGGGCCGAAACCAGCAGGTAGAGGAGGTTGTTGCCGGTATTGACGGCGCCGAAGCCGAGCAGCAGGGTAAGAAGGATGTAGAGGCCGCCGGCCCGGGTCAGCTTCAGCCCCGGGGCACGGGGACGCTGGCGACGATCGATTGCAGCACCTCCTGCTTGGGAAGGGCCTCGTGCTGGGGGCGCAGGATCAGGCGGTGGGCGCCGACCGGCACCGCCACCAGCTGGACATCCTCGGGAATGACGTAATCGCGCCGCTCGAGGTAGGCGGCGGCCTGGGCCGCCGCGGCAAGGTTGATGGCGCCGCGGGTCGAGAGACCGGAGAGGATATAGGGGTGGTTGCGCGTCGCTTCCACCAGGCGATAGATATAGTCGATCAGCAGTTCGCCGAGCTGGATCTGCTCGCGCACGGTGCGGCGGGCTTCGAGCAGGTCGTCACGGGAGAGGAGCGGGGCGATGTCACGCAGCTCTTCGCGAATCCCGCCGCGGCGGATGATCGCCTTTTCGAGATCGGCGCCGGGGTAGCCGATGCCGGTGGCGATCAGGAAGCGGTCGAGCTGGGATTCGGGGAGGGGGTAGGTGCCGACCTGCTCCACCGGATTCTGGGTGGCGATGACCAGAAACGGTTCCGGCAACGGGTAGGTCGTCCCTTCGACGGTCACCCGGCGCTCTTCCATCGCCTCGAGCATGGCGCTCTGGGTCTTCGGCATCGCCCGGTTGATCTCGTCGGCGAGAAGGATGTTGTTGAAGATCGGGCCCTCGATGAAGCGAAATTTCCCGGCGTCGCGATCATAGATCGACAGTCCGGTGATGTCCGAGGGGAGGAGGTCGCTGGTGCACTGGATGCGCCCGAAGGAGAGACCCAGCGCGGCGGAAAGGGCCAGCGCCAGGGTGGTCTTGCCGAGCCCGGGGATGTCTTCGAGCAGGAGGTGGCCGCCGGCCAGCAGGGCGATCAGGGAGAGACGCAGGGCGCGTTCCTTGCCGTGCAGCACCCGGTGTTCCAAAGCGTCGATGACCTTCTGTACTTCGGCATGCTTGGCTGGGGGCATAGCTTCGGCTCCAGGGGGTGACCGGCGCGGGCTGCTGGCTGGAATTATATCCCAACCCGGGAGAAATTCCCAGTTGGCACCCGTTTCGGCCCGGGGGGGTCAGGCGCGCGGGGCGCCCAGGACCAGCAGGTAGCCGTCGGGATCGTGCACCCAGACCTCCCGCCGCTGAAACTCGGTATCCTCCAGCTCGTAAAGGATCGGCCAGGCAGAGCGCTCGAGCCGGCGCAGCAAAGGATCCAGATCGTCCACCGCAAGTTCAAGGCTGGCGCCGACCCCCTTGGGGTGGCGCTCGAGGTTCTGCAACAGGGCGGGGTGGAGGGCTTCGAGGACCGCACTTTCGCGAAACAGCAGGGTGGCATCGCCCCTGCGCAGCAGCAACAGTGGCGGGCTCCCGGGGAGCGGGCGAAAGCGCTCCAGGGCAAAACCGAGGGTTGCACCGTAAAAGGCTTCGGTGGTGTCGAGGTCGGCCACGGCCAGAGTGAGGGTCAGAGAGTTCGGCATCGACAGCTCCTTTCCGGTCCGTTCTTACCATGGCCAGGCCGGGGTTCGCAAGCGTCGCTCCGGCCAGGCCGGTCTGCCGCGTTGACGGCCGGGGGATGGGTGTGCTTAAATCGACCGATGCCGCAGCCCGCGCCGGAAAACCTGGAGATGGCCTATCTTGGTCTCGGTGCCAACCTTGGCGCGGCGGTGGCGACGCTGGCCTCTGCCCGCGATCAGCTGGCCGCCTTGCCGCAAAGCCGGCTGGTCGCCGCCTCGGCCCTCTACCGGACCGCACCGGTGGGCGGACCGGCCGGGCAACCCGATTATTTCAATGCCGTGCTGGCGCTTGCCACCGCCCTGGAGCCGACGCTCCTTCTGGAGCATGCCCTGGCCATTGAAGGGCGCTTCGGCCGCCGACGGTTGCAGCGCTGGGGGCCGCGGACCCTCGATATCGACCTGCTCCTTTTTGGGGAGCGCTTGCTCGATCTTCCCGGATTGCAGCTGCCGCACCCGCGCCTGCATCAGCGCCGCTTTGTCCTCGAACCGCTCTGCGAGCTGGCGGCGGAACTCCTTCATCCCCGGCTTGGCGTGCCGCTCCGGCAACTGCTGGCAAAGCTCCCCGGCGACGACCGGGTCGAACGGCTGAATCAACAATGGTGATTCCATGACCCGCCTGCTCCTCTTCGCGCTCTTTTTTTATCTCGGGTATCGTCTCCTGGCCCTGGTCGGCCGGGTTCTCTTCACCCGTCCCGCGCCGCCCCCGGCCCACACCCGTGAAGGCGAAGAGATGGTGCGCGATCCCCAATGCGGAACCTTCCTTCCCCGCAGCGATGCCGTCGCGGCCATGGTTGCCGGTGAAGACCATTATTTCTGTTCCAGCGCCTGTCGCGACGCTTACCGCGGCAAGGGGTGATAACGCCGGCCGATGCTGGCAAGGATAACCACAACAGGCAACCTGATCGCGGACTTTTCAAGCCCGCCGGATCAACTCAACTAACGAGGAGCAGATCATGAAATTTTTTATCGACACCGCCGACGTTGGCGAAATTCGCGCCGCCCACGACCTCGGCCTGGTCGACGGCGTCACCACCAACCCGTCCCTGATTGCCAAGAGCGGCCGGAACTTCCGCGAGGTGGTCAGCGAAATTGCTGAAATCGTCGACGGTCCGATTTCGGCGGAGGTGATCGCCCTCGACGCCGTGGGGATGATCCGCGAGGGGCGCGAGCTGGCCACCATCCATCCGACCAACATGGTCATCAAGGTGCCGATGACCAGCGCCGGCCTCCAGGCGACCAGTGTCTTTGCCGCTGAAGGAATCCGGACCAACGTCACCCTGGTCTTCTCGCCACTGCAGGCACTGCTTGCCGCCAAGGCCGGCGCCACCTATGTCTCCCCCTTCGTCGGCCGTCTCGACGATGTCGGCCATGACGGCATGGAAGGCATCGAGCAGATCCGTACCATCTTCGACAATTACGGCTATGCCACCGAAACCATCGTCGCCTCGGTGCGCAGCCCGCTGCACGTTCTCAACGCCGCCCTGATCGGCGCCGATATCTGCACCATTCCCTGGTCGGTGATGCAGCAACTGGCCAAGCACCCCCTGACCGACATCGGCATCGAAAAATTTCTCGCCGACTGGGCCAAGGTCAACAAGTAGCCAGCGCCAACCGAAATTCACCCTGGCTTGCCGGCCGGTCTCTGCTAGACTTTCAGCAGTGACCGGCCGGCGTTTTTGTTCCTGACCGGGAGAGGGGAGGGAGCGATGAAGCGACCTTTGCATGAGCTGGTGGGGGAAGAGGTCCTGGTGGAGACCGGCGATGTGAGCTACCGCGGGGTGCTGCGCGAGGTCACCGAAGAGCGGGTCTGCCTGCGCGCCAGGACGGGCTGGCGCGAAATCCCCATGGCGCGGGTGGTCGCCATCCGCGGGGTCGAACCGGAACCGGGGGGCAGGTCAGACCATTTTTCTTTGCCCTCCAAGAAGTAACGGAGAAATGCGGTTCCCTGGCAAGAACTGGCCAGGTTTCTTCGCTGTAACGACGAAATTTGTCATTGACAGACGAATTTTTGCGTTTTATATAACCTCTTAATAAAAATGGTCATACCAGTTTTCGCTCTCTTGGTGCGTACCCTCGTCAACCCGCGATCCGGCGGTGAAGGGGAAGGCTGCCAACCAGGGGAAACCCGGGCGGTTGCCCCGCCGGGACCGACTTTGCTGCCGCAGCTGGCCGGCAGCCCGCGCCGAGTCCAGACCGTGATCCTTAACCAGGGAAGAGGAGCCTATGAACATTCACGAGTACCAGGCCAAAGAGATCCTCGGCACTTTCGACATCCCGGTGCCACGCAACCGCCTTTGCCTGACGGCCGACCAGGTCGAACGGGCAGCCAAGATGATGGGCGGCAAGTGCGTGATCAAGGCCCAGATCTACGCGGGCGGGCGGGGAAAGGCCGGCGGGGTGCAGCTCGTCTACCATCCGGAGCAGGCCCACGAGCTGGCCAAGGAATTGTTCGGTAAGCGCCTGGTCACCAACCAGACCGGCCCCGAAGGGCTCAAGGTCCGGCGCATCCTGGTCGAAGAACCGGTGGAGATTGCGCGGGAATTTTACCTCTCCCTTACCCTCGATCGCGCCAGCAGCCGCTACTGCGTGATTGCTTCGGCGGAAGGCGGGGTCGACATCGAGACGGTGGCCGCCCGTACCCCGGAGAAGATTCACAAGCTGGTCATCGATCCCTTTACCGGGCTGCGCTCCTACCAGGCCCGCCGCATCGCCCTCGCCCTCGGCCTCTCCGGCAGCCTGGCCGAGGACTGCGTGCAGCTGATTCTCAATCTTTACCGGGCATTGCAGGACAAGGACTGTTCCCTGATCGAGATCAATCCGCTGGTGGTGACCAAGGCCGGCTGGCTGCTGGCCATGGACGCCAAGATCAGCTTCGATGACAACGCGATCTTCCGCCATTGGGAATACCACGACCTGATGGACTATTCTCAGCTCGATCCGCTGGAAATCTCGGCGGGCAAGTTCGATCTCGCCTACATCAAGTTGACCGGCAACATCGGCTGCATGGTCAATGGCGCCGGTCTGGCGATGGCGACCCTCGATGTTCTTCAGGAGTTTGGCGGGAACCCGGCGAACTTTCTCGACGTTGGGGGGGGAGCAACCCGCGAGAAGGTCGCCGAAGCCTTCAAGATCATTCTTCAGGATGAGGATGTCCGCGCCGTTTTCGTCAATATTTTTGGTGGCATCATGCGCTGCGACATTATTGCCCAGGGAATCATCGAAGCGGCAGAGGAGATCCATTGTACCCTGCCAATCGTGGTGCGCATGGACGGCTCCCAGGTCGAGGAAGGGAAGAAGCTGCTGCTCGATTCGGGTCTCAATGTCGAATGCTTCGACCAGCTCGGGCCCGGGGCCAAGCGTATCGTTGAAATGCTCGGTGCCAGGGATGGCGAAGAGGGCAGCGACTGATTTCACCCTCCCTGATCACTTCCAGAAGGAGATCTGCAGATGGCGATCCTGATCGATAAGACATCCAAAATCGTGGTCCAGGGGATTACCGGCAAGGCCGGCCTCTTCCATGCCAAGCAGTGCCGGGACTATGGCAGCCAGGTCGTGGCCGGGGTCACCCCCGGCAAAGGGGGCGTTCATGTTGAAGGGATTCCGGTCTTCGATACGGTGGAGGAGGCGGTGCGGGTTACCGGCGCCAACGTCTCGATGATCTTCGTCCCGCCGCCCGGCGCTGCCGATGCCATCCTCGAAGCCTGCGAGGCCAAGGTGCCGCTGGTAATATGCATCACCGAGGGGGTGCCGGTCCGCGACATGGTCCTGGCGAAACGCTTCATCGACACGACGAAAACGCGTCTGGTGGGTCCCAACTGCCCCGGTTTGATCACTCCCGGTGAGTGCAAGGTCGGCATCATGCCCGGCTATATCCATACGCCGGGGAAGATCGGGGTCGTTTCCCGCTCCGGCACCCTCACCTACGAAGCGGTCAAGCAACTGACCGATGCCGGCCTCGGCCAGTCGACCTGTGTCGGCATTGGCGGCGACCCGATCATCGGCATGAAATTCATCGATGTTTTGCAGCTCTTCAAGGAAGATCCGGATACCGAGGGGGTCTTCATGATCGGCGAAATCGGTGGTGGCGCCGAGGAAGAAGCAGCGCGCTGGATCAAGGCCAACATGAAAAAGCCGGTGGCGGCCTTCATTGCCGGCGTCACGGCGCCGACCGGCAAGCGCATGGGGCATGCCGGGGCGATCATCTCCGGCGGGATGGGGCGTGCCGAAGACAAGATTGCCGCCCTGCAGGAGTGCGGAGTCACGGTGGCGACCAGCCCGACCCGGATGGGGGAGGCGATGCTGGCGGCATTAAAGGGCTGAACCCTCCCCCCTAACTAGGCCCAACAACAAACGGTCCGCTGACCAACTAGTGTCTAGTTGCAAAAGTTAGCGATAGTGTTTCTCAGTTGCGACCCCTTGACCTCTCGCTTACGCCATACAAAAGGCTTGGCGTTGGGCTGATAGGCTTCTATAAAGGCCTCGATGGCCGCACGCAACTGGTCAATGCTTTGAAAACTGGCGTTCTTCAGTGCCTTACGTGAAAGAATGCCGAACCATATCTCGACTTGATTGAGCCAACTTGCAGAAGTCGGTGTAAAGTGAAACATGACGTTTTGGTGCTGCGCAAGCCATTCGTCGTTGCGTTTATGAATGCAATAATTGTCCAGGATCACGTGAATTTCTCGCTGGTCGCTGTCCGGAAGTTCTGAGAGGACCTGATCCATGAAGGCTAGGAAATCAACCCTTCTCTTGAACTCGGTTGTCTGCGTATGCACGGCGCCTGTCGCTACGTTGAGCGCCGCAAAAAGGTTCAGGGTTCCATGCCGTTTGTAGGTGCTCTTTAGGCCCTGGACGACTTTGCCGCTACTGGTACAGACATACCCCTTGGCGCGCTCAAGCGCCTGGATGCTCGGTTTCTCATCGACTGAGATCACCAAGGCTTTTTCGGGGGGCGCCAGGTAGAGCCCGATAATGTCAGCCGCCTTTGGTGCGAACTCTGGATCAGTGCTTACGCACCAACTTCGTTGTCGGGCAAGGCTGATATTGTGCTTGCGCAGCACTCGCCAAATGGCATCATCCGAAGCGCCAAACTGCTTGGCAAGCGCCGGGCCGTCCCAACATGCCTGGCCGGGCGGTGGCGGAAGTTCCAACGCTTTCAGAACTCGCGTTTGAAACGCCTGGTCATATTTCGGCGGTTTGCCAGAGCGCGGGCGATCATATAGCCCGGCAATACCCGCAGCGGAGAAACGGTTCCGCCATTCAATAACCGTGTTCGGGCGCACGTTAAGATCCATGGCGACCTTGCTGACGGATTCTCCGTCAAGGAGTTTGCAGATAATCCGGGCACGTTCAACAAGGCGCGCCTCCATGCTTCGACTGCTTGCCCATTCCCTGAGTGTCTGGCGGTCCTTTTCGCTGCACAGGGGTATTGGAGATTTTCTCGGCATAAGCGACTCCTTTCACGATGGTGGGGGTGAAAGAAGTCTATATTATAACGCTTAGTTTTGCAATTAAACACTAGCTAAGGGACGGTTTGTTGTTGGGCATTCCAACGTTGCCGTAATATGTGCGGCGTTAACTTTCCTGTATGCCGATGTTTCTGTATGCCGATTGGCCTGATTCAAGGGAAATGCTACCCTCGCCCGAAGGGCAGGAGGGCACCGGACGGAACGCCTGGATCGGTTTTTTTTACTCTTTGCCTGTTTTTTTGCACCCTTCCCCAGGGATTCACGGTGGTGCCAGCGGTATGGATTCTGGCTCAGTGTTAATCCGTCTTTTTGATACCTGCCGGGGGACTCTCCCGTCGCTCGGCCCCGCAGGATCCCTTTTTTGGCTCTATTAGCAATATCCATTTTCTCTTCCCCGGAAACCCCCTTTCTCGTAATGCAATAAGGCTTCACCCTACACCAAGGCCAATTTCTGGCGCCATTATTGCTTTTTCTTGGTTTTTAATCCAAAAGCACTGGACGGTCGTTCTGCCAACGGTCGCCGGGAAAAGCCGATCATACCCCTTGATAAATCGTATGCAATACTTTTGCCGTGGCCTCTGGGGGTAGGGGATCGAAAACTTCAACCCATTTTTCATTTCGGAGGTGTGTCGATGAGAAGAAGACGGTGGATTGGAAGGAGCTGTGTCTGGCTCCTTGTGGTAATTGCTGCGGGGGGGGGGCTGATCGCCTGCAACGGTAGCAGCAATCGAAACGACCAGGCCCCGGCGATTTCAGTGCCGGCCAACCAGACGGTAACGGAAGGCCAGCCCTTCTCATTCACGGCGGTAGGGAGCGACCCCGATTCGGGTACCCTTCTCCACTATGGACTGCAGGGAGCTCCGCAAGGAGCTGCCATCGATTCCTTGACCGGGGTCTTCACCTGGACCCCGACCTTCGACGAGATTGGCACCCACGCCATCACTTTCACGGTTAGCGACGGGCTGTTGAGCGCCAAGGCTGTCGTTGCCGTGCAAGTCCTACCCGACGCCACGGTGGATGACTCGGTTCCTCTGCCAGGCGGGACTCTCAACCCACTTGCCATCCCCAAATACGTGACACCTTTGGTGATTCCGCCGGTGATGAGGAACAACGGCAGTGCGGACAACTACACCATTGCCGCCCGCCAGTTCAAGCAGCAGATTCTCCCCGGTGGCATCTGGAACACACTCGATGGCCGGGCGGATGCCTTTCCGCCGACGACTGTCTGGGGCTACGGCCCGGACGCCGATCCGCTCCCCGATTCATCCACGCTTGGCGGTGCACCTGGCGTGGCGCCAGCGGCAAACTCCCAGTTCAACTTCCCTGGTTACACGCTGGAAACTCGTGCCGATGTTCCGGTCAAGGTGCGCTGGATCAACGACCTGGTCGATGACAACGGCAACTATCTGCCGCCGCTTCTTGCCGTTGACCAGACACTGCACTGGGCCAACCCTCCTCAGGTCTGTGCCGACGGTCGGACGTCCACCGACTGCATGGGAAACGACCCGACGCCTTATACCGGTCCGATACCGCTGGTTACCCATCTCCATGGGGCTCATGTCGACTGGACCAGCGATGGCTATCCGGAGGCCTGGTGGTTGCCGGCCGCCACGGATATTCCCTCCGGTTATGCCAGAAAAGGCGGCTTGTTCGGTGATGCGACCGGCACCAACCCGGGCAACCTCGGTTTTGCCGATTACGAATACCGCAATGATCAGCCAGCGACCACTTTGTGGTATCACGATCATGCCCTGGGAATGACCCGCACCAATGTTTATGCCGGTCTGGCCGGTTACTGGTTGATTCGTGGAGATCATACCCCGGTAGGCGGGGGCGCGACGGTGATCGATAGCGCCGATGATTTCGGGAGCCCGGCAGCCAATGACGGCGTGCTTCCGGGGCCGGCTCCGACAGCAGGGGAGGCGACACTGGCGGTGAACAGCCCTGGCGACCCGGTTCGAAATGCTCTGCGCGAAATCCCGATCCTGATCCAGGATCGCTCCTTCAACGCCGACGGGTCGTTCTTTTACCCCACTAACCGTTCTTTCTTCGAAGGACTGGAAAACCCTGACAACCTGCTGATCGATTTTGCCCCAGATTCGGACATCGCGCCCCTGTGGAACCCCGAGGCGTTCTTTAACGTCATGGTCGTCAATGGCGTCAGCTGGCCGAAGCTGGAAGTGGCTCAGGCGAAATATCGATTCCGTCTGCTTAACGGGTGCAACTCACGTTTTCTTAACCTGGCTCTATTTGTTGTTGATCCGGCGACGGGAAGAATCGATCCGAGCCATGAAATCCCTTTTTATGTGATCGGCTACGAACAGGGCCCGCTGCCCAAGGTCGTCAAGATTTCCACCGGGTTCGCAACCGCCCTTGCAGGGGATGGCAGCGTCCCGGCGGCAGACCGGGCCTCGCCTGATCCGGACCAGGCCCTGCTGATGGCGCCAGCGGAACGCCCGGACGTTCTGGTCGATTTCTCCGGTCTGCCCAACGGTACCGTGGTGCGGATGATCAATTCCGCACCGGACGACCCTTTTGGTGGATTCAACGGCATTGCGGGAGAAGAGGCCGTGGCCGACCCACTGACGACGGGTCAGATCATGCAGTTTGTTGTTAACTCGGCCTTGACCGGTGCCAGTCCGACCGACCCTAACGGGGCAACACCGGCCACTGCCGTAGAGAATCTGATTCTGAATCCGGAAATTCCACTGGGCGCTACCACTAGGTCCCGGCAGGTTTCGCTCAATGAAGAGGAGTCAGGCCAAGTCTGCGCTGTCGGCGGGTTCCGCGGCACGACCATCCTGCAACTCGATAGTATCGACCCAAACAATTTTGCCCAGAGCTGCGCGGCCGCAGGAGGCACTCCTTTTGCGCCAAAGGCGGCTCTGCTGGGGACCGTTGCTATGGGTGGAGTCTATCCGCTGGGAGTGCCGCTGCGCTGGACCGACAAGGGTGGGGAAAGTCTGCCTGTCGATGTGCAGATGGCAGATGGATCTACCGTACGGATTAAGGTAACGGAAAACCCGACTGTGGGCGATACCGAGGAGTGGCAGATTTACAATTTTACTGAGGACGCCCATCCGATTCACCTGCACCTGGTGCGGTTCCAGGTGGTCGGCCGCACCCTGTTTGACGGGGCGACTCCCAGCCCTCACAATAGCGTTCAGCTCTGGGAAACTGGCTACAAGGACATGGTCATTGCCTATCCCGGCGAAATCACCACAGTGAAAGCGACATTCGATATTCCTGGCCTGTACGTCTGGCATTGCCACATCTTGGAACACGAGGACAACGAGATGATGCGCCCTTACGTTGTTTCACTGGCCCCCTGATGTAGCGAACCTGGAGTTTGATCGTAGGACAGCGGCGGAGCGGAAAAAGGCTCCGCTACTGTCGTTTTTCCGTTTTCCTAAGCAGCAAAAGGCCGTGTTTTGCCGGCGGTTGACTTTCCGCCCGGGCTCCACGTATTATTAACAGCTTGAACGGGCCGACCCGGCCCGACCTTAACGCCCTGCTGACAGGACGAAAAGATGGCGATTTTGCGCATCTATCATTATCCGGAGCCGGTTCTCAAGCAGCCGGCAGCGCCGGTGACCGTTTTTGACGCCGAGCTGCAGCGGCTGGCGGCGGACATGGCGGAGACGATGTATGCTGCTCCGGGCGTGGGTCTGGCGGCGCCACAGGTCGGTGTCTCGCAGCGGCTGATCGTGCTCGACTGTGCCGGCCGCGAGGAGCCGCGGCAGCTGCTGGTCGCCGTTAACCCCGAGATCATCGCCCGCGCGGGCGAAAGCTGCGAGGAGGAGGGATGCCTCTCCGTCCCCGAGTATTATGCCAAGGTCGAGCGCAGCGCCACCGTCCAGGTCCGTTATCAGGATCTTGCCGGCGTCAGCCAGGAACTCGAAGCGGAGGGGCTGTGGGCGATCTGCTTTCAGCATGAGATTGATCATCTGAATGGCATTCTCTTTGTCGACCATCTCTCCCCACTGAAAAAAAGCCTCTTCCGCAAGAAATACAAGAAGATCATGGAACAACAGCAGGAGCAGATGTGATCCCCCCCAAATCGATCCGCACCGTATTCATGGGGACCCCCGAGTTCGCACTGGCAACCTTCGAGGGGCTCTTCGACTTCGGTCTCGACCTGATCGCCGTCTATACCCAGCCCGACCGTCCCAGTGGCCGTGGCAACCGGCTGACCTCGCCACCGGTGAAACTTCTCGCGACAGCGCGTGGCATTCCGGTCTTCCAGCCGGCCCGGTTGCGGGCTCCGGAGGTGGTGACAGAGTTGCGCGCCCTCGCCCCGGACCTGATCGTGGTCGTCGCCTATGGCCAGATCCTGCCGCAGAGCGTGCTCGAGATTCCCCGCTACGGCTGCATCAATGTGCATGCCTCGCTGCTGCCGAAATACCGCGGTGCGGCGCCGATCAACAAGGCGATCATCGACGGCGAAAGCGAGACCGGGATCACCACCATGCTGATGGATGTCGGCCTCGACACCGGTGACATGCTGGTCAAGCGCGCCACCGCCATCGATCCCCTGGAGACGGCGGGCGAACTGCATGATCGCCTGGCCCGGCTCGGGCGCGAGGCGATCGAGGCGACCCTGCGCCAGCTCTGCGACGGGACGTTGCAGCCGGAAAAGCAGGACGACAGCCAGAGCTGCTACGCGCCGATGCTGAAGAAGGAAGATGGCCGCATCGACTGGAGCCAGCCAGCCTCCCGGATTCATAACCAGGTGCGGGGGCTCGACCCCTGGCCGGGGGCTTATACCACCCTTGACGGGGAGACCCTGAAGCTGGCGGCGACCCTTCCCGAGGCCGGGGAGGGGGAACCGGGAACGGTCCTCTCTGCCGCTGCCGATGGGGTGCGGATCGCCTGTGGTGAGGGGGTGCTGCGCATCGGGGCGCTGCAACTCCCCGGCAAGAAACGCCTTCCCGCGGCCGAATTTCTGCGCGGGCACCCGCTCCCGGCGGGGCTTCGCCTCGGAGTGCAGGTTGGATAAATCCGCGGCGAACACGCCTTTGCAGCAGCCGCGCAAGCGGGTCTTTATCGGCCTGCTCGCCGGCGCCTGCGCCCTGGTACTGGTCGGAGCCTTCCTCCTCTGGTACGTGCCGAGTGTCGGCCTGGCCAACATTCACCCACTGTTGCCGGTCATCCTCGGGGTGGTCCTGGCGACCCTTGCATTCCTGCTCCTCGGCGGGCTGTCACTGCTGGTCCTGACGCTCCTCACCGGTCGCGACCTCTTCTTCTCCGAACGCCTGCGCAAGATCGTCATTCGCTACCTCTTTCCGGGCATCATCTCCCTTGGCCGGCTGATCGGCGTCGACCGGGACCGCCTGCAACAGTCCTTTATCGCCCTCAACAATCAGCTGGTCCGGGCCAAGAAGGTGCGCGTCACAGCGGACCGGGCCCTGATCCTGCTGCCGCACTGTATCCAGCTCTTCGACTGTGCCATCAAGATCACCGGCGATGTGGAAAAGTGCGTCCGCTGCGGTCGCTGCGACATCAGCGGCCTGGCGCAACTGGCCCGGGAACGGGGTATCGACATTGCCGTCGCCACCGGCGGCACTCTGGCGCGCAAGCTGATCGTCGAGAAGCGGCCGCGCTTTATCCTGGCGGTCGCCTGCGAGCGGGACCTGACCTCGGGGATTCGGGATTCCTACCCCCTGCCGGTGATCGGTGTTCTCAACCATCGCCCCAACGGCCCCTGTTTCAATACCCGCATCGTGCTGGAGGAGGTGCGTGCCGCCCTCGATGAACATCTCGTGGTCTGAGTCCATCTTGCATTTTTGCCGGGCAATTCTTATATTGAATGCCAGGCGGGCAGGTGATTCCTGCTGATAATTCGGTAGTCCACTCGAAGGTGAGGTTTTTCATGAACACCCTGCGCACGATTCTGCTGATGACGGTTCTGACCCTGGTGCTGGTCCTTGCCGGTGGCGCCATCGGCGGCCGCGGCGGCGCGCTCTTCGCGCTGATCATGGCCGGGGTGATGAATTTTGTCTCCTACTGGTTTTCCGACAAGATCGTCATCAAGATGTACCGCGGCCGGGAGGTGACCAGCGGCACGCTCTATGAGGTGGTTCAGGATCTCGCCCTGCGCGGCAACCTGCCGATGCCCAAGGTCTATGTCCTGCCGCAGCCGACCCCCAACGCCTTTGCGACCGGCCGCAACCCGGAACATGCCGTAGTTGCGGCCACCGAAGGGATCCTGCAGATTCTCAGCCGCGAAGAGTTGCGTGGCGTGATGGCCCATGAACTCGCCCATGTTCGCCACCGCGATATCCTCATTGGCTCGATGGCGGCGACTATCTCCGGCGCGATTGCCTATCTCGCCCACATGGCCCAGTGGGCCCTGATCTTCGGTGGCGGTCGCGATGACCGGGATAGCAACCCGATCGCCATGATCCTGATGATGATCCTGGCGCCAATTGCCGCGGTCCTGGTGCAGATGGCGATTTCCCGCTCCCGGGAGTTCGAGGCCGACAAGGGGGGAGCCAGGCTGGCGGGCAGCCCCTTCGAGCTGGCCAGCGCCCTGCGCAAGCTGGAGGCAGCCAACAGCCGGGCGCCGATGCCCCAGGTCAACGAGGCGACGGCCCACATGTTCATCGTCAACCCGCTGCGGGGTGCCGGCCTGCGGTCGCTCTTTTCCACCCACCCGCCGGTCGAGGAACGGATCCGCCGGTTGGAGAGCATGACGATCGGCTGACCTGCAATCTTTCCACCCGGTGCCCGGCGGCAACGGGCTGCGCTTTCCATGGCGCGCGGTAGCTACTCTCGGCACTTCCCGGTCCTGTCGCTTGTCTGATTTCCCGGTGGCGTGCGCGCCACCCTCGAACGCTCCTCCCACGGGACCCGCCATGCCGAAACCTGACGCCCGCCGCTCCGCCTTCGATGTGCTCACCCGGGTCGAGACCGGGGCCTTTGCCGATCTCGCCCTCTCTGCCGCCCTTGATGCCCTGGCTGACGCCCGGGATCGGGGCTTGGCCACCGAACTGGTCTACGGCGTGCTGCGCCGGCAGGGGAAGCTCGATTTCGCCCTGGCCCGGTTCTGCAAACAACCGCTCCCCAAACTCGAGCCGGCGGTGCTGCGGTTGCTGCGCCTGGGCGCCTACCAGTTACTCGAACTCGATCGGGTGCCAGCGCGGGCCGCGGTGCATGCCAGCGTCGAACTGGCCAGGGAGCTTGGCCTGCAGCGGGCGACCGGGTTTATCAATGGCGTCCTGCGCAGCCTCGACCGCGGCCGCAGCGAGATCCCCTGGCCCGACCCCGAGCGCCAGCCCCTCGCCTGCCTGGAACAGAGCCTGTCGCTGCCGCACTGGCTGGCCCGGCGCTGGCTGACCGAAATGGGGGCTGCCGAGGCGCTCGCCCTGGGGGAGGCGCTGCAGGCGCCGGCACCCTTCTGCCTGCGCGTCAATACCCTGCGCTGCAGCCGGGAGGCGTTGCTGACGGCATTTGCCGCCGCCGGCCACGAGGTGGCGCCGACCGCCTTCGCCCCCGAGGGGATCGTCCTGTTGCGACGCGCGGATGCACCCCTGCCCGGGGAGGCCGAGGGGTGGTTCCAGGTGCAGGATGAGGCGAGCATGCTGATTCCGCACCTGCTCGGTGCTCAGCCGGGGGAGATGCTGCTCGACACCTGCGCGGCCCCGGGGGGGAAGACGACCCAGCTCGCCGCACTGACGGCGAACCAGGCCCGGATCACGGCTCTCGACCTCCACCCGCAGCGTGCTGCGCTGGTGGCAAACGGTGCCGCCCGGCTCGGCTGCAAGGAGATCAGCGTGCGGGCCTGGGATATGACCCGCCGCCCCGACTTTATCGCCGCGGGCAGCATCGACCGGATACTGGTCGACGCCCCCTGCAGCGGCCTGGGTGTCCTGCGCCGCAATCCCGAACTCCGCTGGCGCCGCCAGCCCGATGACCCGCGGCGGCTGGCCGGGTTGCAGGGGAGCATTCTCGCCAGCGCCGCCCCGTTGCTTAAACCCGGCGGGCATCTGCTCTACTCGGTCTGCACCCAGACGGATGAAGAGACCGTGGAGGTGGTGGCCGCTTTTCTTGCCGCCCATCCGGAATATGCGCGCGAGGACCTGCGCCCCCTGGTCCCGGAGCATTGGCGTCCCCTCTTCGATGGGAGCGGGGCCCTTCGTACCCTGCCCCACCAGCATGACGGCATGGATGCCTTCTGGGCGGTACGGCTGCAGCGGCAGTCCTGATTGTCCGGCCGCAATTTTCGTTTCTGACCTGTTCGCCACCCCCTGACCCGATCTGGAGCCCGCCATGATCAAGATCGCCCCTTCGATTCTCTCCGCCGATTTCGCCCGCCTCGGTGAGGAGGTGCGTGCCATCGCCAGCGCCGACTATGTCCATGTCGATGTCATGGATGGCCATTTCGTCCCCAACCTGACCATCGGCCCGCCGGTGGTGGCGGCGCTGCGCAAAGTCACCGACCTCCCCCTCGATATTCATCTGATGATCGAAAACCCGGATCGCTACATCGCCGACTTCGCCGCCGCCGGGGCCGACATCATCACTGTCCACCAGGAGGCCGCCGTCCACCTCCATCGCACGGTCCAGCTGATCAAGGGGCTCGGCAAAAAGGCCGGCGTGTCGATCAACCCGGCGACCCCGGTTGCGGCCCTGGAGGTGATCCTTGATGAAGTCGACCTGGTGCTGGTGATGAGCGTCAATCCCGGTTTCGGCGGGCAGAGCTTCATTCCCGCGGCGCTGACCAAGATCGATCAGCTGCGGCGCGAAATCGACCGTCGCGGATTGCGCGTTGAGCTGGAGGTCGATGGCGGCGTCAAGACCGACAATATCGGGCTGATCGCCCGGGCCGGGGCTGACGTCTTTGTTGCCGGCAGCGCGGTCTTCGGTAATGGTGACTACGCCGCGACCATCGCCGAGTTGCGGAGCGCGGCGGTTTCGGTCAAGGTCTGATGGCACGATTCAGGCGGATCAGCGATATCCTCGCCCGCCACCAGCCGCAGCAGATCCCCCTGGGGCGGCTGCGGCCGGCGGCGGTACTGTTGCCGGTCTACCGGCGCGGCGACGAGGAGACGATCCTCTTTACCCGGCGCACCGATCATCTGGAACATCACAGCGGGGAGATCTCCTTCCCCGGCGGCGCCCGGCATCCGGAAGACCCCGACCTGGCGGCAACGGCGCTGCGGGAGACGGAAGAGGAGATGGGAATTGCCCGCGCCGACGTCACCCTGCTGGGGCGGCTCGACGATTTCTACTCGATCCACGGCTACCACGTCGTCCCCTTCGTCGGTACCTTCTCCTGGCCCTATCCGTTCCGGGTCAACCGGGAGGAGATCGCCTCGGTGATCGAAATCCCGGTCGCCCGGCTGCGTGACCCTGCCATCTTTCACAGCGAGGACTGGCTGCACCAGGGGCGGCGCCACCCGGTCCATTTCTATCTCATCGACGGTCAGCAGATCTGGGGTCTGACCGCGGCGATCCTGAAACAGTATCTTGACCTTACCGTTTGAGAACCGGACCGCTCAAGTTGCAATGGAGCGGTTAGCGGCTAGACTGATCCTTGTTTTGCCCTTGCAGACAGGCTGCCGATGAGATCATCCCGCCCGGTTGGGCTCCTCACCAAGATCAACCTGATCATTGCCGGCATCCTGCTGGTCTTTTTTGCCCTGGCCACCTGGATCAACTACCGCCAGCAGCGGGCGGTGACGATCGCGGAGGCGGTGGAAAAGTCGCGGATCATCGCCTTCGAGGTGATTCGCGCCCGCGAGTACCTCTCGGCCGAGCTCACCGCAGGGAAGATTCAGCTTTCGCCCGAGCGCTACGGGCTGATACCGATCGTTGCCGCCAACCGGATCGGCCAGCTGGTGGCCAGGGATCTCGATTACCGCATTCACCAGGTTTCCGACCGCTACCGCAATCCGCAGAACGCCCCGGACGCATACGAAAGCCTGGCGCTGGAACGGTTCCGCAGCGCCCCGAATCTGCACGAGGAATACACGATAACCACCCTCGACGGCGAACCGGTGTTTCGCTACCTGCAGGCGTTCTCCGCCGAGGCCAGCTGTCTCGAATGCCACGGCCGGCCGGCGGACGCTCCCGACTTCATCAAGACCCTCTTTCCGCCCGCCAGCGACCGCGCCTACAACTACCAGGTCGGTGAGTTGATCGGGGCCGCCTCGATCACCATCCCCATGGACCGCTTAGAGCGCCAGGTGAGTGCCAACCTGCGTCGGGATCTCTTTTACAGCGGCGGCATCTTCCTGGCGCTGATCACCTGTCTCGGCCTCCTCACCCGGCAGGCGATTACCCGGCCCCTCGCCCAGCTCGGCGCCGCCATCGGCACCATCATCCGCACCGGCCGCTTCGAGGAGAAGATCTCCCGCCGCAGCCGGGATGAAATCGGGGTTTTGATCGATGGTTTCAACGACATGATCGATCATCTCGGCGAACGGACCCGGGAACTGGAAGAGTCGGAGCAGCGCTTCCGGGTGATGACCGATACTGCCCGCGATGCCATGGTCTCCTTCCTCGCCAACGGCCAGATCATCCTCTTCAACCGGGAAGCGGAACGGATTTTCGGCTACAGCAAACGCGAAATCCTCGGGGTCTCGATTGCCCGCCTGTTGCCGGACAATTGCCCGTCCTGGCCGGGGGGAGAGGTCGAAGAGTATCTGGCCGCCCACGCCGGGAACCTGCTCCGTGAAGTGCAGAGCATCTCCGGCCGGCGCCGGGATGGAACGCCCCTCACCCTGGAGCTCTCCCTTTCGGTGGCCGACTCCGACGGCCATCTCTTCTATACCGCGATCCTCCGCGCCCAGGACTGATTGCGCCGAGCGGGGGGTGGCAAGCGCCTTTATCTTTCCAGCCGGATATGGCATAAAGCGCTAGTGTTTCCGCCCTGCCCCGACTGGACCCGGCCATGACCCGAAAAAATCCCCTGCCGCTGCCAGCGCGCCTGGTCACCGAGATCGTCATTGGTGACGGCGCCATGGGCACCCTGCTTTACAGCCGCGGGGTGCCGCTGGAGACCAATTTCGAGCACCTCAACCTGGTGCGCCCGGAACTGGTACGCCAGGTCCATGAAGATTATTTCAGGGCCGGTGCCCGGCTGCTGGAGACCAACACCTTTGGCGCCAATGCCCTGCGCCTGGGATCGGTCGGGTTGGCGCACCGCACTGCCGATATCAATCTGGCCGGTGCCCGTCTGGCCCGCCAGGCCGCCGGCCGCGAGGGGCTGGTCGCCGGCGCCGTCGGACCGTTGATCCCTCCCCGCGGCGAGACCAGTGAACTGCCCCGTGAGCAGAAACGGGCGATTTTTCACCAGCAGATGGAAGCCCTCGCCGAAGGGGGCGTCGACCTCTTTCTCCTTGAGACCTTTGCCGGTCTCGACGATCTCGAACTGGCGCTGGCGGTAGCGGCGGCCCTCGGCCTGCCGGCGATCGCGCAGATGGCCTTTCTCGAAGGGGGACGTACCCGGGAAGGGGTGAGCGCCGAAGCGGCCGCTGCACGTTTGACCGCGGCCGGTGCCGCTGGTCTGGGTGCCAACTGCGGCTCCGGGCCCCGGGAACTGCACCAGGTGCTGCAGCGGCTGGCAGCGGTCTCGACCCTGCCGCTGACGGCTTTTGCCAATTCCGGTTTTCCCGAGTACCACGAGGGGCGTTACATCTACCTCGCCACCCCCGAGTATTTTGCTGCCGCCGGCCGTGACCTGGTGCTGGCCGGCGCCACCCTGGTCGGCGGCTGCTGCGGGACCACCCCGGAACATATTGCCGCCCTGGCCGCCAGCCTCGCGGGGATGCAGCCTGTGGTGCGGCCACGGCCGCTTGCACCCTTGCCGCGGCCGGCACCGCGACCGGTCGCCGCTGTTTCCGAAGGGCGCTGGCTGGAACGTCGCGCCGCCGGGGCGGTCGTCACCGTCGAACTCGACCCGCCGCGGGGTTTCGACTGCAGCAAGGTCCTCGCCGCTGCCCGGCAGCTGGCCGCGGCGGGGGTTGATGCCATCAACCTGGCGGAGAATCCCCTCGCCCGCATCCGCCTCGGCAACCTCGCCCTCGCCCGGGAGATCCAGGAGGCGACCGGGGTCGAGGTGATCGTGCATGTCACCGGCCGGGACCGCAACCTGATCGGACTCCACTCGGAGCTGATGGGGGCCCATCTGCTCGGCATTCGTTCGGTGCTGGCGGTAACCGGGGATCCGGTAGCGGTGGGGGGGGAGGCCGGGGCCACCAGCGTCTTCGACCTCAACTCGATCGGCCTGCTGGAACTCCTCGCGGCGCTCAACGCGGGACGCAACCTGCTCGGCAGCGAACTCGGCGGCCACAGTCAGTTTCTGCTCGGTGCGGCCTTCAATCCCAACCTGCCCAGCATCGAGGGGCAACTGCGCCGGCTCGAAAAGAAGCTGGCCGCCGGAGCTCGATTCGTCCAGACCCAGCCGGTCTATTCGCGGACCATTCTGGAGCGGCTGCTGGAACGGACGGCTGATTTCGGCGTACCGGTGCTGGTCGGCATCCTCCCCCTGGTCAGTGAGCGGAACGCCGAATTCCTGCACAACGAGGTGCCGGGGATTTCGCTGCCGGAGGAGGTGCGCAAGCGGATGCGCGGTTTGAGCGGTGCTGCCGGGGTTGCGGCGGGGATGGCAATCGCGGAAGAGCTGATCACCGCAGGGGAGGGGCGGGTGGCGGGCTGGTACCTGATGCCACCCTTCGGCAAGGTCGAACTCGCCCTGGGCTTGTTGCGCAGGATTCGCGCGGGGGGCTAGTTGAGATCAAGCAGGCGGTCGAGTTCGCCCCTTTCATCGAGGTCGAAGAGTTCGCTGCAACCGCCGATCAGGTTGTCGGCGATGAAAATTTCGGGAACGGTGGTCCTTCCTGACCGGGTCCGCATCTCCTGCTCTTTGGCGGGATCGCCGGTAACGTCATATTCGGCGAACTCGACCCCCTTGATGCGCAGCAGTTCCTTGGCGCGCTGGCAGTAGGGACAGTAGCTCTTGGTGTAGATTTCGACTTGATTCATGGTCGCTCTCCGGGGCCGAAATTGACAAGTACTACAGTTTAGCCGAGCCGAGCCGACATGCAAGGTGGCGTCGGCCAATGAGGAGAAGATTATGGCCAAAATATCGAGATACGGGCTGTTGCTGGTGCTGTTCGGGCTGTTCCTGGGGGGGTGCAGCTGGATGGCCGTGCCGCGTCCCGATGTTGCCGATGCCGAGCGGGATTTTTCGACCCGGCTGCGCTGGCTTGACTTTCCCGGCGCGGCCCGTCACCTGCGCCCCGAGTACCAGGAAGCTTTTCGCGAACAGTTTGCCGCCCTCGATGGTCTCCACATCACCGATACCCGCTTCGTCAGCCGGGACGAAACGGCCTCCGGACAGATTGACAGCCGGCTGGAAATCGATTATTACCGACTGCCATCGGTGACGGTCAGGACCTGGCAGTTCACCCTGGCCTGGGAATATGTCGACCTGGGACGGTGGCAGTCGGGATACTGGCGGATTGCAACCCCCTTCCCGGATTTTCCGTGAGTCGCCGTGGCTTCGAACGGGGCCGGAAAGAGGGGGGGCAGACAGGGGCGGCGGTGGTTCCGCTGCCAGCGGAAACATAAATTTTCCCTTGATTTGCACTTCCCCTTTATGGTATTTAGCTGCATACTGTATACAAAATAGATACGGGCAACTGCTAGAAAAGAGCGGGAAATAGTTTGGTTTCCGCGCCCTTTAAGGGAGTTCTCCGTGCCGTCTCCGGGGATGGCGCGCGAGTTGACAGGAGGTCGTTTTGGCTCAGGTCGTTTTTTCCAGTTGGGGACGCAAGATCGTCGATAACCGCCAGGGTGGCGAGGCGGATCTGGCGTCACTGAAACTCAAGCTCGCCGAGAACTATCTCAGTGAAGGCAAGATCGGCGCTTTCATGGGCTGGGACGGCATTGTGCTGATCGACCGCGCCACCGACGTGGTGGCCATGGCGGCCGAGTATATGAAACGGGTCCAGGAAAAGTACTGCTGTGCCAAGTGTACCCCGGGCAAGAAGGGGACGCGGGTACTGCAGGACACCCTCGCGCGGATTGTCGCCGGTCACGGCGAAGAACAGGACCTGGAGATCATCGAAGACCTGGCGTCGTTGCTGGAAACCTGCAAATGCACCCTCTGCATGACTTCGGCGATTCCGGTCTTTGACGCGGTGAAACATTTCCGTCAGGATTTTCTCGATTATATCGGCGGCAAGCGCAAGCCGAGCCCGGCCAAGGCATACCGGGAGAAGCTCACCGCCCCCTGCATGGACCGCTGCCCGGCCCATATCGATATCCCCGCCTATATCGAAGAGATCAAGGATTACCGCTTCGACGGGGCTCTCGATGTGATCCGCCGCAACATGCCGATCCCCGCCGTCTGCGGCCGGGTCTGCCCGCATCCCTGCGAGAAGGCCTGTCGCCGGGCCCTGGTCGACGATCCGATCAGCATCATGGTGCTCAAGCGCGTCCCCTCCGACCATGAATGGATGCATCACCGGCAGCCGCCGATGCTTCCGAAACCGCGCAAGGACAAGAGGGTCTGCGTGGTCGGCGCCGGGCCGGCCGGCGTGACCTGCGCCTACTACCTGCTGCTCGAGGGCTACCAGGTGACGATCCTCGAGATGCTCAATGAGCCGGGCGGGACCGTGGCCGTCGGCATCCCCGACTACCGCATGCCGCGCCACCTGCTGCGGCGCGACATCGAGATCATCACCAGTCTCGGCGGCGAAATCCGCTACAATACCAAGCTCGGCCGCGATGTCTCCCTCAAGCAGCTCAAGGAAGAGTACGACGCGGTCTTCCTCGGCACCGGCGCCTTCAAGTCGAAACCGATGGGGGTCGAAGGCGAGGACGCCGGCTATGAAGGCTTCTCCCCCGGTGGTATCCATTACCTGCGGGCGGTGGCCCTCGGCCAGCCGATCGAGACGCCGAAACGGGTGATCGTCGTTGGTGGCGGCAACACCGCCATCGACTGTGTCCGGGTCGCCCTGCGCGAAGGGGCCGAGGAATCGATCCTGGTCTACCGCCGGACCCGCAAGGAGATGCCGGCCGAGTCCTATGAGGTCGACGACGCTGAAGAAGAGAACGTCAAATTCGAATTCCTGCGCAATCCGACCCGCCTGATCGCCGAGAACGGCAAGGTCGTCGGCGTCGAGGTGGTGGTGATGGAGCTCGGCGAACCGGACGAGTCGGGACGGCGCCGGCCGGCGCCGAAGCCGGGGAGCGAGTACATCATCCCCTGTGATCTGGTCATCCCGGCCATCGGACAGGATCCTGACCTCTCCTACCTCGGGGAGGAGGATTTTGGCATCAAGCAGACCCGCTGGAACAGCATCGTCACCCATGGCGGGACGATGATGACCGATTGCGAAGGGGTTTTCGCCGGGGGCGACTGCGAGTATGGGGCGATGACCGTCGTGGTTGCGGTCGGCCATGGCCGGCGCGCCGCCCGGGTCATGGATCGCTGGCTGACCGAAGGGAAGGCCTATCTCGACCAGGAAGACGCCATGGAGGATTTGGTCAACCAGCTCGGCGTCTTTGACGAGAAGGAGAATGTCGGCATCCTCGGCGGTCTGCACCGGGAGCACCAGCCCAAGATTTCCGGCGCCGAGCGGGCCAAGAACTACGAGGAGATCGAACTGGCAATGCCAGAGAGCCAGGCGGTGCGCGAAGCCGAACGCTGCCTGCGCTGCTACCGGGTTGGAATGGTAGCCGTCAATTGACGCGTATTACTGCGAAGCGACCGATATGAATGCTGCGGCGGGATCTCAGGATCCGGCCGCGCTCCATGCAAAGGTGATGAGTCCATGGTCAATCTGAAGATCGACGGCAAGGCGGTGCAGATCGAGAAGGGCGCGACGATTCTGGCCGCGGCCGAAAAGATCGGGGTCACCATCCCCACCCTCTGTTTCCTGAAGAAGGTCTCGCCGACCGGCGCCTGCCGCATCTGTGTCGTCGATATCGCCGGGGTCGATAAGCCGATGACCGCCTGCAACACGGTAGCGGTCGAAGGCATGGCGGTCACCACCCAGTCCGAGCGCCTGGCCAAGATCCGGCGCCAGGTCGTCGAACTCCTCCTGGTCAACCATCCCCTCGACTGCCCGGTCTGTGATGCCGGCGGGGAGTGTGACCTGCAGAATGTCTGCTACGCCCAGGATGTCACCAGCCAGCCCTTTGGGGCCGAGGATGTCAACCCCGGCGTCATCGATCGCTGGCCGCTCATCCAGCAGGTTCCCAACCGCTGTATCCTCTGCGAGAAGTGCGTCAAGGTCTGTCACGAGGTGGTCGGGTCGAGTGCGCTCTTCGTCAACGACAAGGGCGACCGCGCCTTTATCGACAAACATCTCGATCTCTGCGAATTCTGCGGCAATTGCGTACAGGTCTGCCCCACCGGTACCATGATCTCCAAGCCTTTCAAGTTTCGGGCCCGTCCCTGGGAACTGCGCAAGGTTGCTTCGGTCTGTACCGCCTGCGGCAGCCACTGCCAGGTCGATCTCAACGTCAAGCAGGACGAGGTCTATCGGGTCACCTCCGAGGACGGAGTCACCCGCAATGACGGCAACCTCTGCATCGGTGGTTTCTTCGGCACCGACTATCTGCGTTCCCCGGCGCGCCTCACCTCCCCCCTGGTCAAGCAGGGGGAGAGTCAACAGCCGGCGAGCTGGGATACGGCGCTTGCTCTCATCGTCGAACGGCTGCAGTCCCTGGGCGCCGCCAAGGGGGAGGCGGTGGCCGGCCTCGCTTCACCACGCCTGACCAACGAGGAGAATTACCTTTTCCAGAAACTCTTCCGGGTGCTGCTCGGCAGCAACAATATCGATTCCGAGGCCCGCTTCGGCGCCCTGCGCAGTAATGGCGTACTGCGCCAGGCCCTCGGCCTTTCCGGGGCGAGCAACCGGATCGATCGAATCGGCGCGGCGGAAGCGGTCCTGGTATTCGGCTGCGATGTGACCGCCGAGGCGCCGGCTATCGACTGGCAGATCGAACAAGCCTGCCGCAAGCGTGACGGCAAGCTGGTGCTGGCCGGACAACGGGGGGTCAAACTCGACCGCCATGCTCACACCGTATTGCGCTATCGGCCCGGCAGTGAAGCGGCCCTGGCTACGGCCCTGGCCCGCATGATCCTTGATGCCGGACTCGCCGACAAGGCCTATCTGCAGCAGTATGTCGGCAACGGCGACGAGCTGCTGACCGGTCTGCAAGGGGTCGATCTGGCGGCGACGGTTGCCGCCACCGGCCTGGCGCCGGAGCTGATCGACGAGGCGGCCCGTTATCTCGGCGCGGCCAGGAGCGTCGCCCTCATCTTCGGTGCCGACATCAGCAAGGGGCCGGAAGCGGAAGCCGCCACGGCGGCCCTGGCCAACCTCGCCCTGGTCTGTGGCGCCCTGCACGGTGAGATCGGCGGTCTCTTCCCGGTCGACGAAAAAGGGAACATGCAGGGCCTGCTCGATATGGGCGTCTGCCCCGAAAACCTCCCCGGACAGCAGGCGTTTGCCACGTCCAAGGCGGCCTTCGAACAGGTCTGGGGGGCCACTCTGCCCACCGCGGGGAGGGATGCCCTGGCTATTCTCGAGGGGATCGAAAAAGGCGAAGTCCGCTTTCTCTACCTGGCGGCGACCAACCCCCTGGTCTCTTTTCCCGAGGCGGGGCGCTGGCGCAAGGCCCTGGCAAAGGTCGAGTTCCTCGTGGTGCAGGATATCCTCGCCTCCGAGCTGACCGCCCTCGCCGATGTCGTCCTCCCGGCAGCTGGTTTCGCGGAAAAGAATGGCACCGTCACGTCTCTCGACCAGCGCATCAACCGCCTGGTCCGGGCGACCGGAGCGCCTGGCGCGGCGCGGGAGGATTTTGCCATCCTCGCGGAGCTCTACCAGCGCCTGGCCGGCACCAGCCAGATCCCCCAGCTCGACCAGGTCGCCAGCGAGATCACGGCCCTGGTCCCCTCTTACGCCGACACCTGCTTCCCCACCAAGGATGCCCGTTCCGGGCTCAAGGCGCCCTTTGCTCCGGCTCCCGGCAGCCTTCGTTTCACCCCGGTGGTCCTGACTGCGCCCAACGCCACCGGGCCGCAACTGGTAACCGGGAAGGTCCTCTTCCATTTCGGAACCACCACCACCTTCGCCAACGGCTGCCTGGCCGTGGCACCCTCCGGCTACGTCGCCATGAGCCCCCGTGATGCCGAGGCCCTGGGGGTCAAAGATGGTGGACGGGTCAAACTTACCTCGGGTTCCGGGTCGCTGCTGGCACCGGTCAAGCTCAGTGCCCAGTTGCCCGACGGTCTGCTGTTCGCGCCCTGTCACTTTGCCGATACCCCGGTGCAGCAACTGCTGACCGCGGCCGGCAACCGGGTCTCCGTCCAGGTGGCCAAAGCTTGACCTTGCCACTTTTTCTGCCGTACTATCAGGGCGCCGCCGGGATTCTCCCGGCGGCGCCCCTTTCACTTGGCCGGGAGTCAGCCATGGAAACCACCTTCTGGGATTATCAGGACCAGGTCGCGTATCACAAGGAAAAGGCCAACAAGGTGCAATTGGCGGAAACCCCGCACTCGCGCACCACGCTCTGGTGCCTTCTGCCGGGGCAGCATATCCACCCGCATGAACATGCCGGAGATCATATCTGGATCGTGCTCGAGGGGGAAGGGACCTTCCTCGGCGCTGGCGGGCCGCGTCCGGTTGGTCCGGGAACCCTGCTGGTCGCGCCCCAGGGGCGCCCCCATGGGGTTGAAAACAAGTCGCAAGAAGGGTTGGTCTTTGTCAGTATCTCGGCAGGCTGACCCCTCTCCGCCCGCGGTGGCTGGACGAAAACCCTTGGCTTCAGGGCGTGGCCCTGGCCATAAAATCGGACGCTACAGCAGCGGCCGCCCGGGAAAGGGCGGCCGCTGCCGTCAGGACTGGGGGCAGGTTGTGGTCAGTGCTCGCGGTAACCCAGAACGACCAGCAGGCAGCTGCCATCGGCAATGAGGTTGACCCCTTCTGCTTCGCAGGTGGCGATGGCGGCGGCACTCTCGGCGCCAGGTTGCATCCAGATATTGCGGATTCCGTGGGCGATCGCCACTTTCACCACTTGCTCCGTAACGGAAGGTGGCGTGATGATCGAGATACTGGTTGCTTCGGGTGGCAGGTCGCTGACCCGTGCAACGCAGGGAATCCCTTCGATCACCTCTTCCCGGGGGTTGACCGGTATGACCGTTCGGTTGCGCTGCTGGTAGCAGCGAACCACCTTGTTACCATATTTGTCCCGGTTGGACGAAGCGCCGACCACGCCAAAGGCGGAAGCGGCAAGAAAGGTCGCAATGCGTTGGTCCATGGAAATCTCCTCCCCGGTGGCTGGTGTGGTTTTCTTATCGCAAGTATACCATTGGCTCTTTTCACCGCTGGCGGGAAAACGGCTGGCCGCGGTTAACCCCTGCAGGATGGTTGCGGCGTAGTTGACGGGAAGGGAGAAGTGGCCTTCTCCGGGGTATAGGGTGGTTCTGCACGACCTCAGGCGCCCGGCCAGTAACTCCCCGAAGGCTGCTGGGACGAGAAGGTCGGCGGACCCATGCCAGAGCAGCGTCGACGCGTCGATCCCGGCAAGGGGAAATCCCCAGGGTCGGGCAAAACTGGCGATGTCGTCACGCAGGCCGGCATACCCTTTTTGCAGAGCGTCCCTCCAGGAAGTCAGCAGCAACTGGCGAACGCGAGGCGCGGCAAGAACCTCCTGGTCCCGGGCCGAAAGCCGGCGGGCCTGGGCGCGCAGGAAAGTTTCCGGGAAGGCGCGGATCAGCAGGCGCAGCGGCGCCATCAGCAGGCCGAGAGGAAGCAGCTGGCGGCGACTCCAGGCCTGTAGCCCCCGCCAGATCGGGGGGAGGGGAGTGGCGGCGGGAAATTCGTCCAGCGGGCCGACAGGTGAGACGAGTCCGAGCGCAGCGACCCGGGTTCCAAGGCGGCAGGCGGTGGCACAGGCAAAGGGAGCGCCCCCGGATACCCCGAGCAAAAAGAGCCGCTGCAGGTTGAGGTGGCAGCAGAGTTCCACCAGGTCGCTGGCGACGTCGGCAAGGTGGCGCCCCGATGCGGGAGTCGAGAGGCCATACCCGGGCCGGTCGGCCGCGATCAGTCGGAACCCGGCTCGGGCGGCAGCCTCTGCCGCCAGGCCGGCCTCCAGCCGGCAGCCGGGGGTGCCGTGGCAGTAGAGGAGGGGGAGACCGCTGCTGGCGCCGAATTCAGCCCAGCCGAGTTGGCGGCCGTCGCTGAGCCGCAGGGTCCCGGTGCAGAGCGCTGCCGGAAAGCTGGGGTCGGGGCTTGTTGCAGGAAGAGCGATTTCCATTATTATTCTCTTCGGCTAAGCTGGTTGGCAACGGCAACGGGTTTTCCGGAATCTTGGCACTCTGATGGAGGAGCGTATCGTCATGGCTTATGACCATTCCCGGGGGCTGCTGGAACGGGCGGTCGCCGCCGCCGAGGAGGGGAATACGATGCTGGCGCTGATGCACCTGGAACATCTCCCCGAAGATTGCCGGCCGCCCCTGGCCTGGTCCTATCTCGGCTACTGCATTGCCCGGGAGCGCCGGCAGTATCGTCGGGGGGTCAATTTCTGCCAGCAGGCGCTGCAGCAGGATGCCGCCAACCAGATCCATTATCTCAACCTCGGCCGTATCTACCTCCTCGCCGGGCAAAAGGGCCGGGCCATCACCACCCTTCGACGCGGGCTCAAGTTTGGTCGTGACCCGCGACTGGTTGCCGAGTTGAAACTGCTCGGGGTGCGACGGCCCCCTTTCTTTCCGACGCTGGAGCGCGCCCATCCCCTCAACCGCCTGGCGGGGAAATTGCGCCACCGCTTCAACCGGGGCTGAGGCCGGCCCCAGCCTGCCGCGGACCCGGGATGGGAGCGCCATTGCAAAGGAACGGCCGGGAATAAAACCCGGCCGTCTTTTTGCTGGTGCGCCAGGCATGGCGCGTAGCGCCTTGACTGGCGCTGTCTGATTCACTGTGGTGGTGAATCAGTGACTTGGGGGTGAAAGTCCCCTGCGGACCCTGATGGCGGGAACCGCTAGCCGGACGGCAAGGGTGTCCATCGCGAGGTGGAATCTGAAGGAAGCCGCAGGCAAAATCCCGGTCCGACGAACAGAAACCGCATGAGGCAGTCTCATCCGGGCGAGAAGGCCAATATCTTCAAAGCCCGATAGCCATCCGGGAGGGTGGGGCTGTAGATGCGGCGGGTAGATGGGAGGAAGGTCACGCGCATTACCCTGGGAGATCTGTCGGTCTGCCTCGTGCTACCGTCACCGTAAGGTGTCGGGACGGGCCGGCAGAAGTCAGCAGAGGCCGTAGTAGCCGGAGTAACCACCCGGCAAAGGGCCGAACACGAGGCGTCGTTTCAGGAGACTCGCGTTTCGATGACGACAAGAGCAGCAGAAGTCCCGGTCGAGATACCGGGAGCCGTCCCGGAGGGCAGCGGCCGGAAGCCGCCAGAGCATGGGAGCGGTGCGTCAAACGTCACGGCAACGAGAGACCCTTCCTGGACGAAAGCGGAAAGGGGGCTGATGGAAGACGTCGTCAGCCGCCCGAACATGATGGCGGCCTTAGAGCGGGTGGAAGCCAACAAGGGCGCCCCCGGCATCGACGAGATGACGACGGGCGAGCTTCGCGGTTTTCTCAAGGAGAAGTGGCCGACCATCAGGGAAGAGTTGCTGAATGGGACGTATCGCCCCCAGCCGGTGCGGAAGGTGGAAATCGAGAAGCCCGACGGGGGAGTGCGCACCCTGGGAATCCCCACGGTGTGCGATCGGCTCATTCAGCAGGCGCTGCATCAGGTGCTGACGCCGCTATTCGATCCGGACTTCTCCGAGAGCTCCTACGGGTATCGTCCCGGACGGAGTGCCTGGCAGGCGGTTAGAGCCGCCCGTCGGCATGTGGCCGACGGCAAGCGCTGGGTGGTCGATATCGACCTGGAGAAGTTCTTCGACCGGGTGAACCACGACATCCTCATGTCGCGGGTCGCCCGTAAGGTCGAAGACAAGCGGGTATTGCTGCTCATCCGGCGGTACCTGCAAGCCGGAGTGCTCGAAGGCGGGCTTGTGTCGCAGAGGGTGGAAGGGACGCCGCAGGGTGGTCCCCTCTCACCTCTTCTGTCGAACATCCTGCTCGACGCGTTCGACAAGGAACTGGAGAGGCGCGGTCACGCCTTCTGCCGCTACGCCGACGACTGCAACATTTACGTGCAGACCAGGCGCAGCGGCCAAAGGGTCATGGCCAGTCTCACCCGGTTCCTGGAGGAGCGGCTGGCACTCAAGGTCAACGTCGCCAAAAGCGCCGTCGACCGTCCTTGGAAAAGGGTCTTTCTGGGTTACAGCATGACCTTTCACAAGAAACCCCGCCTCAAAGTGGCGGAGTCGAGAGTGAAGCGGTTCAAGGCCGGACTCAGGAAGGTCTGCCGACGGGGCAGGGGACGCAGTCTCGCTCAGGTCATCAAAGAAATCACCCCGAAGCTACGGGGGTGGGCCTCTTACTTCCGCCTGGCGGAGGTCAAAGGCATCTTCGAAGAACTGGACAAATGGCTGCGGCGGAAGCTGCGCTGCATTCTATGGCGACAGTGGAAGCGCCCCTATACCCGGGCCAAGAGGTTGATGCAGCGGGGATTGCCGGAAGCCCGGGCGTGGAAATCGGCCACGAACGGGCGAGGCCCCTGGTGGAACTCAGGGGCCTCGCACATGAATGAAGCGTATCCGACATCCTTCTTTCGCTACTTGGGGCTGATCCGCTTGACCGATCAGCACCGCCGCTTTCAGAGCGCCTTGTGAACCGCCGTGTACGGAACCGTACGCACGGTGGTGTGGGAGGACGGCGGGGGCGACCCCGCCTCCTACCCGATCTGCCCTGTCGCAATGGCTTAGAAAGGGCGGCGACTCTTGCCCGGCTCGTAGGTCCCGGTAAAGGGGGTCAGGACAATGCGGATACCATCGACAAAGGTATCGTCGGCGACGGTCACCGGGGTTGGGGGCTCGCCACCGAACTTGCCATATGGCTCGCCCGGACGGGGCATATCCCAGACATGGATGCGGCCGCCCAGGTAGTAGGTACCCCCCTTGGGGAGGTAGATGGTGAATTCCCCTCGTTCGTTGCTGAGGGTGGAAGGGAAATCGGGCAGGCGCTGCAGGTTATCGTCGAGATAGGCCATGGCAAAGCCACCGGAAACCGGGTTCCCCTCGCCATCGACGAGGACGCCGTGGATACCGGTGCGGGTCTCCTGGTCCATGCTCCCCTTCTTGAAGAACATCGGCGCCCGCATCGTCACCACGCTCAGGTCAACCAGCGCCACCCGGCCGGCAGTGACCGTGGTGATGACGCGGTGATGTTCCGAAGAATAGTAGTCACCGGGCGAAAGAGGGCCAGTCGGTTCGCCGGTCATCCGCTTGCGGGCGACGACGTAGTAGGTGCCGGGGGGGAGATCGATCTGGTAGCGGCCGTTGGCGTCCGTCGGCCGCGACATGAACTGGGATGGGCCGAGCAGGTTGGTGAAGGCATCGGGGTAGATGTTGATGTAGGCGCCGGCGAGGGGCTCCCCGGTCTCCTTGACAAGGACCTGCCCATCGATGCCGGTCCGCCCCTGGCCGTCGACACTTTTGGTGACCCGGGTCAGGTCGGTGCGGGTTGCCGATGGCAGCTCCCGGGCGGGTGTGCAGGCGCCGAGGAGCAGCAGGCTCAGCGGGAGCAGGATACGTAGGGGGGAGAATCGCTTCATGGAAGCCTCCTTGACAACGGAATGGCCGAACGGGCGGCAGGGCAGGGAATGGAACCAAGTTTAGCGGCCGGGCGGAAAATGTCAAAAGGCCGATTGCCAGCGCGGTTGCTGGCCGTTAGACTTGCCAACCATGGACTCCTTGTCGCCCCAGCGTGAGCTCGCCCCCCTCTCTTCCCGTCGTCATGACGTCCTGATTATCGGCGGTGGTATCAATGGCGCCGGCCTCGCCCGCGATCTCGCCTTGCGCGGCATCGGTGTGCTGCTGGTCGAGCAGGGCGATTTCGGCAGCGGAACCTCCAGCGCTTCCACCAAGCTCATCCACGGCGGCCTGCGCTACCTGGAACGTTTCGATCTGCGGCTCGTCTTCGAGTCCTGCCGCGAGCGACGGGTATTGCAGCGGATTGCCCCCCACCTGGTGCGGCCGCTGCCGTTCTTCATCCCGGTCTATGCCGGCGATTCCCGGCCGTTGTGGATGGTTCGAGCCGGTCTCACCCTCTACGACCTGCTCGCCCTGTTTCGCAATACCCACGCCCACCGAATGCTGAAACCGGCCGCCGGCCTGGCCGCGGAGCCGGCGCTGCGCGCGGAGGGGTTGCGCGGCGTCGCCCACTACTGGGACTGCAGCATGGACGATGCCCGGCTCTGCCTGGAAAACGTCCTTGCCGCCCGGGCGGCCGGAGCGGTGGTGCACAACTACCTGCAGGTGACCGGGCTGCTGCGTCGCCAGGGGAAAATCTGCGGGGCACACCTGGTCGATAGCGAGAGCGGCCAGGAACTGGAGGTGGCGGCCCGCCTGGTGGTCAATGCCAGCGGCCCCTGGCTCGACCAGGTCTGCGCCCTGGAGGAGGCAGCGCCGGCGCGGCTGCGGCCGACCCGGGGGACGCACATCCTGGTGCCACGCCTCAATCACGGCAATGAGGCACTCTACCTCACCGCCGGCCAGGATCAGCGGCTCTTCTTTGCCATTCCCTGGGGGAGGGGCCTGTCGCTGGTCGGAACCACCGATATCGACTTTTCGGGCGATCCCGATACGGTGGCGCCGACCGAGGAGGAGATCGATTACCTGCTGGCGGAGGTCGGGCGTCACCTGCGTGGCCGGGCGCCGCTGCGCTCCGAGGTGGTCGCCGCCTTTGCCGGCCTGCGCCCGCTGGTGGCGGAGGAAGCGACGCGCTGGGCCTCGCGGGTTTCCCGGGAACATCGGATCTTCACCTCCTCTGGCGGGATGCTTTCCATCGGTGGCGGCAAGTACACCACCTACCGGGGGGTGGCGGCGGAGGTCGCCGACCGGGTCAGCGCTCTTCTCGGTGGCGGCTATGGGCGCTGCCTGACCGCCAAGGTCCCCCTCCCCGGCGGTGCCACCGGGGATTTCGGCGCCTACCTGCGCCGGTCCCTGCCGGACCTGGTGGGGCGGTCGGGCCTTTCCGCAGCTGTCATCACCCGCCTGCTCAATCGTTATGGTTCGCGGGCCGGGCGCCTGATCGAACTGCTCGGCAGGGAGCCGCAACTGGCTGCGCCGGTGGCGCCGGGGTCGCCCCTGCTGGCCCTGGAGGTGGCTTTTGCCTGTGATGAAGAGCTGGCGCGAACGCCGGACGACGTTCTGCGCCGCCGGACGCCGCTGGCGCTGGAGAAAGGGCGCGGGCTGGCCGAAGTGGAGGGGGTTGCCATCCTGCTCGCCGAGCGTCGCGGCCGACCGGAAAGCCGGCAGGGGTGGATTGAAGCTTATCGGCGTAAATACGCCCGTTACTGAAAGGAAACGTGATGGAGATCCTCGTCAAGCATGGCGACAGCCTGAAACAGAAAACTCCCTGTCTGGTGATGGGGGTGTGGGAGGGACGCTTGCGCACCCCGCCCTTGCGGGAACTCGATACCCGTCTCGACGGCGCTCTGAGCCGGGCGTTCCGGGACGGCGAATTCAGCGGCCGCCAGAGGGAGACCCTCCTCCTCTATCCGGGGGCGGCCCTGCCTGCCGAACGGCTGCTCCTGGTCGGCCTCGGCAAGGACGGGCGCCGGGCCGACCGGGAAGGCCTGCGCCAGGCCCTTGGAGCGGCGACCGGCCTCCTCCTCGGGCGTCGGATCAGCCGTTTCAGCATCGATGCGGCCTCCTTTTCGGTGCGCCGCCTGGAGGGTGCTCTGCTCGGACAGACCCTGGCTGAGGGGGTGGAACTTGGGGCCTATCGTTTCGACCACTTCCGCACCGAGAAGAGTGCCGAACTGCCGCCCCCCCTCGACGAGGTGCGGTTTGTGGCCACTACTCCGGCGGCCGGCCGTGAACTGAGCGCCGGGATGACAGTCGGCCGGGCGATCTGCCGGGGAGTCTGTCTTGCCCGCGATCTCGTCAACCAGCCGGGAAATATCAAGTCCCCCGACTACCTCGCCCGCCGTGCCCGGGAAATTGCCGAGGAGGTGGGCCTGCACTGCGAAATCCTGGAACGACCCGAGCTTGAAGCGTTGGGAATGGGGGCGCTGCTCGGCGTGGCCCAGGGGAGTATTCGCGAGGCGCGGCTGATCGTCCTGCAGTATCGCGGCGGGCTGGACGAGGCCCGGCCGGTGGCGCTGGTCGGCAAGGGGGTGGTTTTCGATGCCGGGGGCATTTCCCTCAAGCCGGCGGAAAAGATGGATGAGATGAAGATGGACATGGCCGGCGGCGCGGCGGTCCTCGGGACCCTGCTGGCCGCCGCCCTGCTCAAGCTGCCGGTCAACCTGGTCGGGGTGATTCCGGCGGTCGAAAACCTCCCCTCCGGCAGCGCCATCCGTCCCGGCGATATCCTCACCTCCCTTTCCGGCCGGACCATCGAGATCATGAATACCGATGCCGAAGGGCGGCTGATCCTCGCCGACGCCCTGACCTATGTCCGGCGCTTCGAACCGCGGGTCGTTATCGACCTGGCGACCCTGACCGGTGCCTGCATTATTGCTCTCGGCCACCATGCGAGCGCCGTTCTCGGCAATCACGACGGCCTGGTCCGGCAGTTGCTCAAGGCGGGCGAAACGAGTGGCGAGCGGCTCTGGCAGCTGCCGTTGTGGAGCGATTATGGCGCCCAGATCAAGAGCGAAGTGGCCGATGTTAAAAATACCGGGGGTCGACCGGCCGGCACCATCACGGCCGCCGCCTTCCTGGAGAAGTTTGCCGAGGGCCTGACCTGGGCCCACCTCGATATCGCGGGAACGGCCTGGGAGGAGAAGGGGCGGCCTGGTACGCCGAAGGGGGGGACCGGGGTCGGGGTGCGCCTGCTGATCGAATACTTACGCTAACTTCCCAAAAAACAGGGTTTTTTCTTCCCCGCGATTGACAGCTTATGGGCGACTGCTAGATTTGATCCTGTGCAGCGGGAGGGGCAGGAAGGAGACGGCGTGCTCAGGTACTGTGCCTGGTGTGGAACTTATCAGGGAGCAACCAGCGGAACCGGTCACCAGATCCGCAAGAACATTTGCGAGATCGATACCACCACCATCTGTCCCGCCTGCCTGGAGCGGGTCAAAAAGGAAATCCCGACGCGGGAAAAGAGCTGGACCTGACCGGGCCGGTTGGAGACGGTGCATGCAAAAAAGGGAAGCGGTGACTCCCCCGGGGGTCCGCTTCCCTTTTTTCCGGCTCGGGGGATGGAGAACCGCGCACTTATCCAGGCAAAAATTTCTGTCCCATCCATACCTCCTGCTCCCGGTGATGGTCTCCGGGAAGGGGAGATTTTCCCCAGGCAGGAACAGGGGGCTGAATCCCCCCGGCGAAGCCGCAGACCGGGCTTTGGCCTTGACATCCCTTTGGGGGATTGCTAACGTACCACGTTGGCGCGCAACCCCGGTGGCCCGGTAAATCAGGGCCTTTCCGAGTTTTACAGGGGCCCGATGAAGGTACTTGTTTCCGACAGATTCTCCCCCGAAGGGCTCGCGGTCTTTGAACAGGCCGCCGGCATTGAACTCGCCTATCATCCTGGAATCTCCGCTGCCGAACTCCTCGCCGAGGTCGCCGACGCCGATGCCCTGGTCGTCCGGGGTGGCACCCACGTGACGGCCGAGGTCTTTGAAGCCGCCGCCCGGCTGAAGGTCGTTGGCCGGGCTGGGATCGGCATCGAAAATATGGATCTTGCCGCCGCCAACCGCAAGGGGGTGGTGGTGATGAACACGCCCTTCGGCAGTACCACCACCACCGCCGAGCATACCATCGCCATGCTCATGTCGCTGGCGCGACAAATTCCCGAGGCGAGCCGTTCGACCAAGTCCGGTCGCTGGGAAAAAGACCGTTTCCTGGGGGTTGAAATCTGTGGCAAAACCCTCGGCGTGCTTGGCGCCGGCAAGATCGGCCGCCTGGTGGTGGAGCGGGCGCTCGGCCTGAAGATGCGGGTCATCGTTCACGATCCCTATCTGGCCGAGGAGATGATTCGCCAGACCGGCGGTGAGCCGGTCGGCTTCAACGAATTGCTGGAACGCTCCGATTTCATCACCCTCCATATCCCCCTCAACTCCGAGACCGAAGGCCTGCTCGGCGAGGAGGCGCTGGCCCGGGTCAAACCCGAATGCCGGATCATCAATTGCGCCATGGGCGGCCTTGTTGATGAGGGCGCCCTCTACCGCGCTCTGGTGTCGGGCCGGATCGCCGGCGCCGCCCTCGATGTCTTTGCCAAGGAGCCGCCGGAACAGGACAACCCCTTGTGGACCCTGGATCAGGTGATCTGCACCCCGCATCTGCGTGCCGCAACCGTCGATGCGCAGGTCAATGTTACGGTCCAGGTGGCCCGCCAGATCGTCGATTTTCTCCAGCATGGGGAGATCGTCAATGCGCTCAATGTTCCCTCGGTCAGCAGTGAGCTGCTGGCGCAGATTCGCCCCTGGGTCGACCTCGCCGAGCGGCTTGGCACCTTTCTGGCCCAACTCTGCGGGCGCGGTCTGCAGACCGTGTCGATCGAGTATGCCGGCTCCGTCACCGACCATCCGACCGGGCCCTTGACCATGGCCCTGCTCAAGGGGCTGTTGACCCCGGGCAGCGGCGCCATGGTCAACTACATCAACGCGCCGCATATCGCCCAGGAGCGGGGCATCCGGGTCGTCGAGGCGCGCAGCAATGCCACCGAGGGGTTTTCCAATATTATCCGGGTCGCCGTTTCCGGGTTGGACGGCGAACATTCCGTCTGTGGGGCCGTCTTCGGCGAGAACGACTTTCGAATCGTCCGGGTCGACGACTACCATGTCGAAGCGGTTCCGGAAGGATACATCCTGGTCCTGCACAATGACGATCGCCCCGGGGTCATCGGTTTCATTGGCCAGGTCCTGGCCGGCGCCAATGTCAACATTGCGATGATGAATCTCTCCCGGCGCAAGATCAAGGGGCGGGCGATTTCCCTGATCAATATCGACAGCCCGATCCCCGATGCGGTGCTGAAGGAACTGCAGGGAAACCAGCACATCCTCTCCGCGGTCCAGGTCGAAATCTGAGCGAGGAGCCGGGTTTCCTCCCGGCCTGTCGCCTGTAACCGGATATTTTCATGACTGTTACCGATAAGCCTCCCGAGGTGATGCTCCCCAAGGGGGTCAAAGATTTTCTGCCGGTCAAGGCGGCCAGGATTGCCTACCTGCGGCAGACCCTGTCCGACCTTTTCAAGCGCTGGGGCTTCCGGCCGATCATCCCGGCCTCCCTGGAGTTTCTCCATGTCCTGGAGCGGGGTCTCGGCGCCGGCCTGCGCGAGAAGGCCTTTCGCTTTGACGATCGCCAAGGGGGGCGGCTGGTCGCCTTTTCCCCCGACATCACCCCGCAGATTGCCCGCATTGTCGCCACCCGCATGCACGAGATGCCGCTGCCGCTGCGCCTCTGCTACAGCGGGCAGGTGCTGCGTCATACCGAGCAGCAGGCCGGCAAGGATCGCGAGATTTTCCAGGCCGGGGTCGAACTGATCGGGCTGGCCAGTCCCGAGGCCGATGCCGAAATGATCGCCATGGCCGTTGAATCGCTGCAGGCCTTAGGCGCCAGCGAGTTCACCATCGATGTCGGCCAGGTCGAGTTCTTCCGCGGGGTCATGGCCGATTTGACGCTCGCCCCCGAGCTGGTCCGGGAGGTGCAGAGCGCCATCGCCCGCAAGGACAGCTCGACCCTGCAGCAGTTGCTGCACGATGCCCCGCTCTCCGACCGTGCCCGCGAGGAAGTGCTCGCCCTGCCGCGCCTTTTCGGTGGCCGCGATGTCCTCGACCGTGCCGCCGCGGTGGTCAGCAACGACCGCTCCCGGCGGGCTCTCGACAACCTGGCGCGCATCCTGGAGATCCTTGCCGTCTATGGCGTCGAAGAGCATGTCACCCTCGATCTCGGCGAGCTGCGCGGGCTCGACTACCATACCGGTGTGACCTTCCAGGGCTACCTCACCGGATTCGGGCGCGCGGTCTGCAGCGGCGGGCGCTACGACAACCTGACCGCCCGCTACGGCTACCCGGCGCCGGCCACCGGCTTCACCTTCAACCTGCTCAACCTCCTCTTCGCCCTCGACCGCGAGCTCGACGCTGTCGCCCGCCAGGCCACCGACGTGCTGATTTTCCAGTCCGGGGTCGACAAGGAGCAGGCGCAGCGCATCGCCAAAACCCTGCGGGGTCGGGGCCTGTCCGTAGCCCGCGACATCATCCCGCGCGCCCTCGAGGCGACTCTCGACTATGCGCTGCTGATGAACTATCGTTATGTCCTGGTCCTCGGCCCGCCCGACGCGGACCTGGAACTCATCCGGCTCGCCGACAACCATCGGCAACGCCTGACCGCGGCCCAGGTGCTGGCCGCGGACTTTTCGCTGTAACTGCTCAGGAGACGAAACCCAACATGGCCACTGTAGTAATCGTAGGCGCCCAATGGGGCGATGAAGGCAAAGGCAAGGTTGTCGATATCTACACCGAATACGCCCAGGATGTGGCGCGCTACCAGGGCGGCAACAATGCCGGCCACACCCTGGTGGTCGGGAACGAGAAGACCGTTCTCCACCTGATCCCTTCCGGGATTCTCCACGAGGGGAAGCGTTGCATCATCGGCAACGGCGTGGTGCTCGACCCCAAGGTTTTCCTGCAGGAGATCGACAACCTCAAGGCCAAGGGGTACCTCAAGGACGACAGCCAGCTGGTGGTGGACGGCAACGTCCACATCATCATGCCCTGGCACAAGGCGATCGATATCGCCCGCGAGAAGGCGGCAACCGGCGCCCGCAAGATCGGCACCACCGGGCGTGGTATCGGGCCGACCTACGAGGACAAGATCGGCCGCCGCGGCATCCGCCTCAGTGACCTGGTGCGGCCGGAGATCTTTGCCCGCAAGGTGGAGGAGTTTCTCCCGGAGAAGAACTTCTTCCTCGAAAAATTCCTCGGCGAAGCGCCCCTCGACGCCCAGGAGATCGTTGCCGAGTACGCTGCCTACGCGCAGCGCCTCGTTCGCTATCTCGGCTGCGCCTCGACCCTGCTCAATGAGAATATCGCCGCCGGCCACAATATTCTCTTCGAGGGGGCCCAGGGGAGCCTGCTCGATGTCGACCACGGCACCTACCCCTACGTCACCTCCTCTTCGACCCTGGCCGGTGGCGCCTGCACCGGCACCGGCGTCGGCCCGCGCTTCATCGATGCCGTGATCGGCATTTCCAAGGCCTACGTCACCCGGGTCGGCGAAGGGCCCTTCCCGACCGAACTCAACGACGCCATGGGCGAGCAGCTGCGCCGCACCGGCCAGGAGTTCGGCGCCACCACCGGGCGTCCGCGCCGCACCGGCTGGTTCGACGCGGTGGCGCTGCGCGAAGCGGTCCGCACCAACGGCATGACCGGTCTGGCGATCACCAAGATGGACGTCCTCAACGAGCTGGAGACGATCCGTATCTGCACCGCCTATGACTGTGACGGCAAGCGCCTCGAAACCTTCCCGCGCGATGCTGAGGTGCTCAGCCGCTGTACCCCCATTTACGAAGACGTCCCCGGCTGGCAGAGCGACCTCTCCGGGGCGAAGAGTTTCGCCGAACTGCCGGCGAAGGCGCAGGCCTACCTGCGCAAGCTCGAAGCGGTCACCGGCTGCCCGGTGGTGCTGGTCTCCATCGGCCCGCGCCGTGACGAGACCATCCAGCTGCTCAATCCTTTCGGCTGATCCGCAGCACGAAAAAAGCAAAAAAGGGTTGACGCAGCGGAAGGATTTCTGTATAAAGTCATTCCTTGTGAGCCGGTAGCTCAGTTGGTAGAGCATCTGACTTTTAATCAGATGGTCGTGGGTTCGATCCCCCCCCGGCTCACCATTTTACAAAAGCGTCCTAGCAGGTTCATTTCCTGCTGGGGACTTGAGATATCAGGTCCCTATCGTCTAGCCTGGCCCAGGACACCGGCCTTTCACGCCGGCGACGGGGGTTCGAATCCCCCTGGGGACGCCAAAAGTTGATCACAGAAGCCCTACCGTAAACCACGGCGGGGCTTCTGTGTTTTTGGGATCGAGGTTGGCTTTAGGTTGGTTCGGGAGACCCTCCAAGGCACGCTCTTATGCTCAAAGTCGGTGCCTCTTCCTGGTCGACAACGTTCCGTATCTGAGTACCGATTTCCCGACGAGCTAGGGTAGGGCAAGGTGTTGAACGTTGGGGGGGAGGGGGCCTAGGGGGGATACTGTCGTGGCGGCGCCAAGAGGGCCCTTCCGCAGGCTAGTCGACCTTGGCTGGGGATAGGTCACCTCGCCCGGTTAGTCCCTCTCCAGGAGACGCTAAGAGCCCCCATGTGAGGTTGGCTGAGCCTCCCTGCTCCTTCTTTCGAGAGGAAGGCTGCACGGCGCACTCTCTGCCAAAAGCCGAGAAGCGGCTGGCCTCTTTTGGTGGGACTGCCGGTCCGGCACAGGGGGGTCTGGCGAATGTTCCTGCAACCGACTTTCTGCAGGCGATCGCTCTGTTGAATACCACGGAACTACGCCTTGCTGCAATGAAGTATAAACCTGGGAAAGAAAGTGAGTGGCCGGCGGTAAGGGCAACGCGCCAATCATTGCTGGATCTTCCCCTTGCGGCGTACAAAAAATACCGGGATGTGGTGCGTCTCGGCTTCGAACGCTCAGCCAAATCCCTCCGCCAGCAGCAGGTCCATCGCGTTAATGATCTCCCTTATCAGTCGCAACTCGTCCCACTGGCAGCCATCTTTGCCGATATCGGTGAGAAGGCCGAGCACACCACGAATAATGAGAAGATCGCCCGCTGGTACTGGTGTGGAGTTTTCGGCGAATTGTACGGTTCAGCCGCCGAGACGCGCTTTGCCAAGGACATCATGGAGGTTCCCGCCTGGCTCGACGGCAGCCCTGAACCAGTCACCGTTTTGGACGGGGTGTTGCTTGCCGATCGTCTCCTGACCATGCGCTCTCGACTCTCCGCCGCGTACAAGGGGTTTCATGTGTTGCTGATGCGAGAAGGTGCCCGCGACTTCCGGAGCGGGCAGACCTACGATCAAACTGTCTTCTTCGCAAAAGATCCCCGCTCCGAAACTTTACGCCAACGATTTTGAAGGTTTCTTTAAAGAACACCAGTACAGGCTGCTGGAACTGGTGACTAAAATCACCGGGCATGCTTCCCCGGTTGTTGCCGAATCACCTGACGAAGGCGAAGACCTTCCTTCCTCCATCGCCCATGACAGCGAGCTTGAAGTTGTTGAGGTTGATTGACCTATGAAATGGATTGCCCCTGGGGCATGCGTTGATAGCTAGAAACGATACATGCCTCGTCCCCCCCGCCTCGACATCCCAAATCTTCTGCACCACATGATCATCCGTGGCATCGAACGCTGCGACCATCGAAAGTCAGACGCCTTGCCGAGCTCGAATAGATTGGTATGCTTTAAAAAAAGTACACCATGAAACCATACAGAATGACACTGTACATTCTCACTGTACTGATTGCCCCGTAATAATTGCCTACAGTGAACTGGTCAAGGAACCTCCCCCGGGTTGGCCGATAAACTTGATTTATCTGCTTTCCAAATATTGAGTCATGTGAAGGGCTGAAGGCGAGGAGGAGCACCATGAACGAACAATTGAAAAAATGGATGGTTGGAGTTGCCGGGGTGCTGTTTCTAGCTGTCGTAGGCACTATTGTCTGGCAAAAATTTGGCACAAACGATAGGAATGACGGCTTGGTCAGCGGCAACGGCCGCATTGAGGCGGTTGAGATAGACGTAGCGGCAAAGTCAGCCGGCCGGGTGAAGGATATTCTGGTCCGTGAAGGGGAGTTCGTCACGGCCGGACAGGTGGTGGCCACGATGGACACCGAGACCATGGAAGCCCAGCTGCGCCAGGCAGAGGCGCAACTGCAGCAGGCGCACAGTTCGGTTGCTACAGCCCAGAGTCAGCTGGCCCAGCGAGAGAGTGAAAAGGGGGCGGCTTTGGCGGTGGTTGGGCAGCGGCAGGCCGAGCGCGTCAAGGCCCGGCAGCACTCGACCCGCTCAGCGGAACTGGTCAAAGTAGGAGCGATAGCAAAACAGAACGCCGATGACGATTACGCCCAGCTTCAGAGCAGTGAAGCGGCAGTGAACTCGGCCCGCGCCCAGGTCTCCGCTGCCGAGGCAGCGGTCATGGCAGTGCGCACCCAGATTGCCGGGGCTCAATCGACAGTCAAGGCGGCCAGGGCCAACGTCGAGCGCATCCAGGCGGACATTAATGACAGTTCCCTTGTATCTCCCCGTGATGGCCGTGTGCAGTACAGGGTGGCGCAACCCGGCGAGGTAGTCGGCGCCGGCGGCAAGGTGCTAAGCCTGGTTGATCTGAGCGATGTTTACATGACCTTTTTCCTTCCGACGGCTGCGGCCGGTAAAGTGGCGCTCGGCACGGAGGTACGGCTGGTGCTGGATGCCGCCCCGGAGTATGTCATACCGTCACAGGTGTCGTTCATTTCCGATGTGGCCCAGTTTACCCCCAAAACCGTGGAGACGGCCAGCGAGCGGGAGAAATTGATGTTCCGCATCCGGTCGCAGGTCCCGGTGGAACTCCTCAAAAAAAACATCACCAAAGTCAAGACCGGCCTGCCTGGCATGGCCTATGTACGGCTGGATGCCGCTAAGCCGTGGCCGGACCATCTGCAGGTCAAGCTGCCGCAATGAGCGGACCCGCACACATAGACGAGTACGCACCACCAGCGCCGCCCGTAGTCAGGATGGAAGAAGTCTTTCTGCGCTACGGCAAGACCCTGGCCCTGGGCGGCATCAATCTGGAGCTGCCCTCCGGCTGCATGGTCGGTGTCATCGGTCCCGACGGTGTGGGCAAATCCAGTCTATTCTCGCTGATTGCCGGCTCGCGGGCGATCCAGACCGGACAGGTTGAGGTGCTGGGGGGCGACATGGCTGACAAGCGCCATCGTCAGGCGGTCTGCCCACGGGTTGCCTACATGCCCCAAGGGCTCGGCAAAAACCTCTACCCGACCCTCTCGGTTTTCGAGAATGTGGATTTTTTCGCTCGATTGTTCGGACACGGGCGTCGGGAACGTGAACGCCGCATCGCTGAACTGTTGCAAGCCACCGGCCTGAGCGCCTTTGCCGACCGGCCGGCCGGCAAACTCTCCGGCGGCATGAAGCAGAAACTGGGGCTGTGCTGCGCGCTGATTCACGATCCCGACCTGCTGATCCTGGATGAACCCACCACCGGGGTCGACCCCCTGTCGCGGCGACAGTTCTGGGAGCTGATCGACCGCATCCGTGCCCGACAGCCCGGCATGAGCGTACTGGTGGCCACCGCCTACATGGAGGAGGCCGCCCGATTCGACTGGCTGGTGGCCATGAATGCCGGAGGGATTCTGGCCACCGGCACACCGCGGGAGCTGCTTACCCAGACCGGCGCCTCCTCGTTGGAAGAGGCGTTCATCGCCCTGCTGCCCCAGTCGCAACGGGACGACTACCGGCCGGTCATCATTCCTCCCCGCGGAACGGACACCACCGGCGAGACTGCTATCGAGGCCCACGATCTGACCATGCGCTTTGGCGATTTCACCGCCGTTGATCATGTAAGCTTCCGCATCGGACGGGGTGAAATCTTCGGTTTCCTGGGCTCGAACGGCTGCGGCAAGACCACCACCATGAAAATGCTGACCGGCCTGCTGCCGGCCAGTGAAGGAGAGGCCTGGCTGTTCGGCCGTCCGGTGGACCCCCACGATATCGACACCCGGCGGCGGGTCGGCTACATGACCCAATCCTTTTCCCTGTACAGCGAGCTGACAGTGCGGCAGAACCTGGTGCTGCATGCCCGGCTGTTCAGGATGCCGGAAGAGCGGATCAACGGGCGGGTGCAGGAAATGGCCCAACGCTTCGGCCTGGACGAGGTGATGGACAGTATGCCCAACGCCCTGCCGCTCGGTCAGAGGCAGCGTCTCTCCCTGGCGGTGGCCATGGTCCACGGACCGGAGATGCTGATCCTCGATGAGCCCACCTCGGGGGTCGACCCGGTTGCGCGGGATGCCTTCTGGCAGATCATGGTCGACCTGGCCCGCCGGGACAAGGTGACCATCTTCATCTCCACCCATTTCATGAACGAGGCCGAGCGCTGCGACCGGATCTCGCTGATGCACGCGGGCCGGGTGCTGGTCAGCGACTCGCCGGCGGCGCTGATCGAAAAGCGCGGGGCAGGCACACTGGAGGAGGCGTTCATCAGCTACCTCGAAGAGGCGGCCGATGAGACAGTCGAGATTCCTGCAACGGCGACCGGCGAGACCGCAACCGTTGCCGTGCCACCCGGGGAACAAAACTCGACCCCGGCTGCAGAGGGTGGGTTCTTCAGCCTTCGCCGCATGTTCAGCTACAACCGGCGCGAAGCACTGGAACTGTGCCGCGACCCGATCCGCCTGACCCTGGCCATGCTGGGGAGCGTGATCCTGATGTTCGTCATTGGCTACGGCATCAGCATGGATGTTGAGGACCTTACTTTTGCGGTGCTCGACCGGGACCGGACCGCCATCAGCCGTGACTATGCCTTCAATCTCGCCGGATCGCGCTACTTCATCGAACGACCTCCGATCACAGACTACGCCGAGTTGGACCAACGCATGCGTGCCGGCGAAATCAGTCTGGCGATCGAGATCCCCCCCGGTTTTGCCCGCGACCTGAAACGGGGCATGCCGGTTGCCATCGGCGCCTGGATTGACGGCGCCATGCCCACCCGCGCCGAGACCGTGCGCGGCTATGTGCAGGGAATGCATGCCCAGTGGTTGGCGACTCTGGCGCGGCATACCCTGGGTGCCTCAGCGACAACGGGAGCTTCCACCATAGAGACGCGCTTTCGCTACAATCCCGACGTCAAGAGTCTGCCGGCCATGGTGCCGGCCGTGATTCCGCTGCTACTGATGATGATCCCGGCCATGTTAAGTGCGCTGTCGGTAGTGCGGGAAAAAGAGCTGGGATCCATCGTCAATCTCTACGTCACCCCGGTGACCCGGCTGGAGTTCCTGCTTGGCAAACAGCTGCCCTATGTTGCCCTGGCGATGCTCAACTTTCTGCTTCTCACCGCGCTGGCCGTTTTCGTTTTCGGGGTGCCCCTCAAGGGAAGCTTCCTGGCCTTGGCGAGTGCGGCATTGCTGTATGTTATTACTGCCACTGCCTTCGGGTTAGTGATCTCGACCTTCATGCACAGCCAGATCGCCGCCCTGTTCGGTACCGCCGTCCTGACCCTCCTGCCGGCGGTTCAGTTTTCCGGCATGCTCGATCCGGTCTCCTCGCTGGAAGGTGCTGGCGCCGCTATTGGCCGGGTATACCCAACCACCTACTTTCTGATCATCGCTCGAGGGACCTTTTCCAAGGGGCTCAATTTCCAGGATCTCCACGCCTCATTTATTCCATTGCTGCTGGCTGTACCCCTGTTGACCGCCCTGGGCGTCGCCCTGCTCAAGAAACAGGATCACTGACCATGCGCGCCGTCAACATTTTCCATCTCGGCATCAAAGAGCTGCGCAGCCTGCTGCGTGACCCGATGATGATTGTCCTGATCGTCTATGCCTTCAGTGTCTCGATCTACACTGCCGCGACAGCCATGCCCGATACCCTGCACAAGGCACCCATCGCCATTGTCGACGAAGACCGCTCCCAACTCTCCACGCGGATAGTCGACGCCTTTTACCCGCCGTACTTCACCACGCCGGTACTGATCACGCAGGACGAGATGGATGCCAGGATGGATGCCGGCTTGGACACCTTTGCCCTCGACATCCCCCCCGGTTTCCAACGTGACGTGCTGGCCGGACGCAGTCCGGCCATCCAACTCAATGTAGATGCCACCCGGATGAGCCAGGCTTTCACCGGCAACAGCTACATCCATTCCATTATCGGTAGCGAAGTGATCACTTTTCTGCAGGGATACCGACCAAACACAACGCCAGCGGTGGACCTGGCCCTGCGGGCTCGTTTCAACCCCGAATTGAACAAATCGTGGTTCGGGGGGGTCATGGAGCTGATCAGCACCATCACCATGCTTTCCATCGTCCTGACTGGCGCCGCGCTGCTCCGTGAACGCGAGCATGGCACAGTGGAGCACCTGCTGGTGATGCCGGTCACTCCCTTCGAGATCATGGCTGCCAAGGTCTGGGCCATGGCTCTGGTGGTCCTCGCAGCTTCGACCTGTTCACTATTCATTGTTGTCAAGGGAGCGCTGGCGATCCCGATCGTAGGCTCCAGCCCTCTCTTTCTGGCCGGCGCGGCGCTGCAGCTCTTCGCCACCACGTCGCTCGGCATCTTTCTCGGCACTATTGCGCGCTCGATGCCCCAGTTTGGTCTGCTGCTGATGTTGGTCCTGCTGCCGCTACAGATCCTTTCCGGTGCCGTCACCCCTCGCGAAAGCATGCCCGAATTCGTTCAGTTTGTCATGATGGCGGCGCCAAACACACATTTCGTCAAGCTTGCCCAGGCCATCCTGTACCGTGGTGCCGGATTTGAGGTCGTCTGGCCACAATTCGTCGCCCTGGCACTGATCGGTTCGATACTATTTGCCCTATCCCTGGCACGTTTCCGAAAAACAATCAGCACGATGGCATGATGACAATGAGCTGCATTAGGTTTGGGATTAAGGATTTTAGCAGTAGAGATTTATTGAAAAATATCAACTTAGGCCGGCTAAGCGTGAGCACCGAGGGACATCCTATTTACTTTCCCATCGATTCCGCCCCCCCCGGTGTCGGCTAGAAACGATACATGCCTCGTTCCCCCCGCCTCGACATCCCAAGTCTTCTGCCCCACGTGATCATCCGTGGCATCGAACGTTGCGACCGTCGAAAGTCAGACGCCTTGCCGAGATCTGGGGGATCGTCTGCTATGTCGCTGTGCGAGAGCTGGGGTACAAAGGGATTGAGGTCGGACGGTTTCTAAGTCTGGGCTCGACAGGAGTCACGCTTGCGGCGCGCCGGGGTGAGCAGGCTGTTCGCAGGTCACCGGAGTTGATGGAGTATCTGAAAGGTGAAAAGAAAAATAGATAGGAGCGTCCCCCATTGTCCCTAGATAGGAGCGTCCCCCCTTGTCCCCTGATAGGAGCGTCCCCCCTTGCCCTGAAAAAGATTGCATCCGAAATAGTTAGCATGCTATCTATTTCGGATGCATAAACCTGCCTCAAAAATTAATCGCGATAATCTTCTCTTCCATCTTGCCCTCCTGACCCGGCAGTGGCGACAGGTTCTGGACACGGAGATTCAGGCCTCCGGTCTGACCGGTGCCACCTGGCGCCCACTTTTGCATCTCAGCCGTCTTGGGGACGGGACAAGGCAGAAAGAGTTGGCCGCGTCCCTTGGTATCGAGGGCCCTTCCATTGTCCGAATCCTCGATACCCTCCTCGCGAAGGGGCTGATTCTCCGGACCGAAGATGTGAGCGATCGGCGCGCCAAGCTGCTTTTCTTAACGCCTGCGGGACAATTGCTCGTCGAGCAGGTCCAGGCAACCGTGATGTCTCTGGAGCATGAACTTCTCGGCGCGTTCAGTGACCAGGAAGTTTCCCTGCTGGGTAAATTGGTTGAACGTCTGGAATTTTGCGTCAGCGCTGCACGAAGGCCAGGCAAGCAATGATCCAGCACAAATCCCGCTTCCACATCGCCGTGCCATGGCCAACGATCGCCCTCGTTCTCCGTAACACCGCCGCCGCGCTTGCGGCGCTTATGGCAGCCATGTTCCTGCAGCTGGAGAACCCCTATTGGGCGGCGATGACGGCGCTCATCGTCATCCAACCCACCCGCGGGCTGTTGTTCGAGAAGAGCTTTTACCGCCTGGTCGGGACGGCCATCGGGGCTGTGGCTGGCCTGCTGCTGCTGCGGCAGACCGAATCACCGCTGGTGCTCACCATCGCCTTGGCGCTGTGGATTGCCGGCTGCGTCGGCATCGGCAACCTGCTCTACGGCCTGCGCTCCTACGCCTGCATGATGGCGGGGTTCACCTCTGTCGTCATCGCCATGAGCGGCTACCATCATTCATCCCATCTCTACGGTATCGCTTTGGGCCGCATCGCCGATGTCTTCATCGGAATTATCGTTGCGACGGCCGGAACCGTATTTTTTACCCCGCGCCAACCGCGGGATGAACTGGGGAGCCGGCTGCGGCAGGTGGCGGGAAAGTCGGTGGCCTGGCTGGCGTTGCTGCTGCGGCAGCGGCGAACGGGGCAACTGGTGTCGCTGGAACAGGGAATTCTCATTGAAATCGCTGAGATCGAGCACCAGCTGGATGTCGTCGGTGCCGGCTCGCTTCGTTTCAAGAACCAAAAACGCCAGATCCGCAGTCTCATGGCGGCCCAACTCGCCCTGCTCGCGGTAGGCCGTTTGGCTGCTGAGTCGCTTGCCAGGCACCCTGATGTGGCTCATCAACAGGCCTATTGGCGGGATCTGCTGGCCTGTCACCTGGATGAGGTCGCCGGCAAACTGGCCAGCGCCACGCGGGTGAATTGTCTTGCCGCAATGACGGCAGCAGCAGCGGAAGCTAAAGCCCATCTTCCGCTGCTGGGAGCGACCCTGGAGGAAATCGTCACCTCCCTGCAACGGGTGCTTACCCATTCTGGCAGCATGACGGTCCTTGCTGAGGAGCGACCGCTGCCAGGGCTCGTTCGCCAGCAGGACCGGCGCGAGGCCTGCCGTGCTGCCATCCGTGCCGCCCTGGCCATTCTCGCGGTCGGGATCACCTGGTCGGCCACGGGGTGGACGCAAGGGCCGCTGATGCTGATGGCAATGTCGATCATGCTCAGCATCTTTTCCAGCAAGGAACACCCGGTTGCCTTCGTGGGGCAGATTTTCATCGGCGCGGCCATCGGATCGGCAACGGCCGTTTTCTGCCGTCTTATCCTGCTGCCGGGGATCAACGATCCGCTGCTGGCCGGCGCCCTTCTCGCCCCCTTCCTGCTGCTCGGCGTTTTAGCCATGTCCCAGCGACGAACAGCTATATCCGCCACCGATGCCACACTGTTTTTCCTCTTCGTTTCGCAACCGGGGGTCGCGATGGACGTTGTGCCGCAGGACCTTGTCCTTGCTGCCATCGCCATGGTGATGGGGGTGGGGGGCGCCTGGCTTGCCTACCGCTTCCTGGTGCCAGTCAGCCCGGCAACCCGCATGCGCTCGCTGTTGGACGCCATTGCACGCGACATCGAAGCCCTGCTTCCGGCGGTTGCTCCGGCCGCGCAGGAAAGACTGCAGGCTCGGGTGCAGCACCGGGTGCTCCGCCTGGTGGCCATGGCCAGGCAATATGATAAAGACCATCTCAGGATGGTGGAAGGCGGGCTGGCGTCCCTCGCCATCTGCAGATGCATCCAGCGCCTGCAGGAGGGGCAAAAGGGCGAAAGCCGCGCCCCTTCTGCCGCCAGTCTCATCGAAGATACCCTGCACTCGTTGGCCCTTTTCGTCCGCAGTCCGCAAGGTGTTTTGCCCTTTCCGGCCGCAGTGTCCAACGCCTGCCACGGGGGTGTGGAAGCGGTTTTTGATCGGGAGCGCGCGCCCGAGCTGACCGTTGCCGATGCGCTGCGCGACGCTGGTTGCCTGATCCGCGGGAATGTTGCTTTTTTGCGGGCCGGAGCCGGCCACACCCTTCCTGAGATTCATGGGGTTCGATGAGCAGTTCCCGCGGGAAAAGGAAAGACGGGACGCCACTGCCGTAACTTTGAAGCGCAGGTGCCACCGGCCGGGCGGTCGCGGCGTCCACGTCCTGTTTGTGCGGTTTTTTATTCCAAGGAAGGGCTGCCGTCGAGGGAGATTCCCTGGCGGCCGTATGAAACCTATACCGACAGGCCACAGGTCATTTCAAGAAAGGAATCAACATGAATCTCAAGGGAAAAACCATCCTGGTGAGTGGAGCCGGCGGCGGGATCGGGACGGCACTGGTCAGGGCACTGCTAGAGAAGGGCGCGGCGAAAATCTATGCGGGTGCCCGCTCCACCCCCGCCCTGGAGGAGCTGTTACAAATAGATCGTGTCAGGATCATCCCCGTCGAACTCGACATCACCGTGCCTGCCAGCGTCGCAGCAGCAGCCAGGCAGTGCTCGGACGTGGACTTGCTGGTCAATAACGCCGGGGTGAACCGTTGCATGGGGCTGCTGGAGCCCCATGCGATGGAAGCGGCCCGCGCGGAAATGGAAGTCAACTATTTCGGTACCCTGGCCATGTGCCGAGCCTTCGCACCCATCCTGGCCAGGCGTGGCAATGGCGCGATCGCCAACGTCTGTTCCATCATCGGCCTGGTCAATCTTCCGGTCAACGGCTCGTACTGCGCCTCCAAGGCCGCCGGCCACTCCCTGATCCAGGGGATACGGGCCGAACTGGCGCCCGCGGGCGTCCGGGTGGTGGGGATCTATCCCGGCCCGGTCGATACCTCGATGACGGCGGGGCAAGCGATGCCCAAGGCCACATCTATGCAGGTCGCCGGCGCCATCATCGCCGGGCTGGCGAACGGGGACGAAGAGATTTATCCCGATCCCATGTCCGAGGATGTCCAGCGCAAGCTGATGGCCGCTCCCAAGCAGGTTGAACAGCAGTTTGCGGCCATGATTCCGGCCCGGTGAATTTCCTTTCGGCGCTACCTTTTCCCCATCGGCCTCTGCCATGGGCCGGGTCGAAAAGAGGCCCAAGATCCCGAACGAGATGGCGACCTTCGTCCAGTCCGGGATGTCTGACAATACAAAAAGGGTAGCTACAGCCAAATTTAGGAGCGAAGGATGTTTAACATCGAACAAAGCCTGGTCTTTGCACTTTCCAAGGCCAGGCAACGGACTTCCGACATTTTCCGTGACGAGTTCAAAGAATTCCGCATCACTCCAACGCAGTTCATTCTACTGGCGATGCTCTGGAAAACTGACGGTTTGTCCCAGAATGAGATATGCAGAAAAACCAAAATCGACCGGACCACGATAAGTGGAGTTATCGACAGGCTGGAAGAGTCCGAATTCCTTGAACGCAAAAAGACCCCGGTGGACCACCGTGTCCGCCGGCTGTGGCTCACCGACAAGGGACGGAGTCTCGAACAGGATCTCTGTCACGCCGCCTACAGGTTAAGGCACCGGATCGAAGAACGGCTGGTTCCCGGCGAGCGTAAACAGTTGCAACGGTTGCTGCATAAACTTTAGTCGGCAGGCGATTAGGGCTTTTTGGCAGGATCAAGAAAGCGATCGCCAGGGGCGTTGAAGGGGTGGATCTGAACGAAGGCGAGATGATCGAGGTAATGAGCCCGACCAGATCCGGCGCGGCCAATGGCCGGGTAAAGCGCTGGCCGGGGTGGGAAAGCCGTAAAAGCTGCCAAGCGATTAAAGGAGAAACTTTGTGGGAAAGAAACCGGTGGTTGGCGAGGTGTGTCCGCAGGTCGACCTGAGCGGTGATAACGGGTGGATTCCCTTCAATGCGCAGTCACTGGTCGGGGCCTCGCTGCGTTTCGTCTCGGGGGAGTCGGATGGCAACCGCTATCGGGTTCGCTACTATAAAAACGCTGATCTGCAGCTGCGGGCGCGCATCTGGTTCGGCCCGGAAACCGAGGGGCCTGCCGGCCATTCCCACGGCGGCGCCATGGCGGCGGTGCTTGATGAGGTGCTCGGCCTTGCCGCCTGGGCGGCCGGCTATTCCGTGGTGACGGGAAATCTCAACATCAGTTTCCGCAATCTGCTCCCCCTGCACAAGGTCGTGACCGTGGAAAGCAGGGTGGTTTCGGCTGAAGGGCGCAAGGTGATGGTACATGGCCGGATCTGTCTGGGCGAGACGGTTTTCGCCGAGGCCGAATGCCTCTGCATCACACTCCCGGGCCAATAGCCGCCCGGGTTTCTGAGCCATTAGCCAACAGAGCACCAGCCAGGGGTCGATCAGGGCCGGCGGTTGTAACCCGAGGAAGATCACCTATACTTCCAAAATATGCTGCACCCGTTGGACCGGTTCATCCCCAGGATCGAATATTCAGCATACGGGGACAATTGCGCTGACCGACGAGCCAGGGATGGCCGCACCGTCGTTCAAGGCACAGGACGCGTTCTTCGAATGCTGCGGCCAGACCCTCGGCAACGCAAAGGCCAGTTATGACTGAACGGATGCCCGTCATCTTCTTCGGCCACGGAAACCCGATGAACGCCATCGCCAAGAATGCCTACACGGCGGGCTGGGCGACCATCGGGAAAAACATTCCCCGCCCCCGGGCGGTGCTGTCCGTCTCCGCCCACTGGTACCTGCCGGCCTGCGCGGTGACGGCCCAGGCCGCGCCGCAAACCATTCACGATTTCGGCGGTTTTCCCCAGGAACTCTATCAGGTCGAGTATCCCGCCCCCGGCAGTCCGGAACTGGCGCGGCGCGTCCAGGAGCTCCTCGCGCCGACCCCGGTGGCCCTCGATTCAAGCTGGGGGCTGGATCACGGCACCTGGTCGGTGCTGACCCACGTCTTTCCCGATGCCGATATTCCCGTGGTGCAACTCAGTATCGACGAAAGACAACCGCCGGAGTTTCATTACGCCTTGGGCCAACGGCTCACAGCGTTGCGGGAAGAGGGGGTTCTGGTCGTCGGTAGTGGCAACCTCGTGCACAACCTGCACACCTACGCCTGGGGGAGGGGCGGTGTCCAGCCCTTCGATTGGGCCGTGCGCTTCGAATCGCAAGTACGGCAGTTGCTGCGCGACGGCAAGGATGCCGAGGTTGTTGCCTACGATGCGCTCGGCCGTGATGCCCAGCTCTCCATACCTACGCCTGACCACTATCTGCCGCTGCTCTACGTTCTGGGTGCGCGCCGGCCCCAGGACCTGATCAGCTTTCCGGTTCAAGGAATGGATGGCGGCTCGGTTTCGATGCTGGTAGTACAGGTCGGATCAACCTGATGAGAACCCGCTGAAAGGAGAATCACATGTGCAAGGTATTGATCGTCCAGTACAGTCTCTATGGCCACATCTACAAGATGGCTGAGGCCGTTGCCGCCGGGGTCCGCGAAGTCGAGGGGTGCGAGGCGGTGATCAAGCGTGTCCCGGAAACCCTGCCCGCGGAGGTTCTGGAAAAAATGGGGGCGGTGGAGGCGCAAAAAAGCATGGCCCATCTTCCGGTGGCCACCGTTGAAGATCTGGCCGGGGCGGATGCGATTATCTTTGGCACCCCGACCCGGTTCGGCAACATGTGTGGCCAGATGCGCCAGTTCCTCGACGCCACCGGCGGGCTCTGGTTGAAGGGGGCGCTGGTCGGCAAGGTCGGCAGTGTCTTTACCAGTTCCGCCACCCAGCATGGCGGCCAGGAATCGACCATCCTCAGCTTTCACACCACGCTGCTGCATCAGGGGATGGTGGTCGTCGGCCTGCCCTATAGTTTCGCCGGCCAGATGGGGATTTCCGAAATCACCGGCGGCAGCCCCTACGGTGCCTCGACCATCGCCGGGGGACAGGGTGAGCGGATGCCGAGCGCCAACGAACTGGACGGGGCCCGTTTCCAGGGGGCGCATGTGGCACGCATCGCCAGCAAGCTGATCGCTTAGTGGTCACGGGGCCCTCCCTTGGGGCGGGCCTTTTCAATCGAATCGGGCCAGGCTGTCAGTAGCCGCGGTGGCGGTCCACCAGGTTCAGCGGCTCTTTTCCCTGGCGCAAGCGGTGATAGTTGGCAATTATCTGCTCAACGGCGGAATTCGGGTTGGTAATGCTGGCGATATGCGGGGTCACCCGGATCTTGGCATGCCGCCAGAAGGGGTGTTCCGGGGGCAGGGGTTCCTGGCGAAAAACATCGAGCAGCGCGCCGGCCAGCTGTCCCGCATCGAGAGCGGCCAGCAGGTCGTCCTCAACCAGGTGCGCCCCGCGCCCAACCTGGATAAGGTAGGCCCCCTTGGGAAGTTGGCCGAAGAGCTCGGCATTGAGGATATTTTCCGTCAGCGCCGTCAGCGGCAGCAGGCAGACCAGGATGTGGCTGCGGCCGAGGAAGGTCGCCAATTCCTGTTCGCCGCTATAGGTGACTACCCCCTCGATTCGCCGCGGGGTTCGGCTCCAGCCGTGAACCGTGAAGCCGGTCGCAGCCAGTTTTTCACCGACAAAACGCCCTATCTCCCCGCAACCCATGATGCCGACATGCACCGCTGAAATGTGCGGAATCGCCAGCGGTTGCCAGCTTTTCGCCCGCTGCAGGGAGGAATAATCCTGGTAGCGGCGGAAGTGGCCGAGGGCACCGAGCAGGACATATTCGGCCATCGACTGTTGCAGCTGCGGGTCGACCAGCCGCACGATCGGAATGTCGTCCGGGAGCTGGGGATCGTTAAGCAGGTGGTCGACCCCGGCGCCGAAAGAAGAGATCAGCTTCAGGTTGGGGAACTGGCGCAGGCAGCCGGAAGGCTGGTTCCAGCAGAGCGCAAGTTCAACCCGTTCCGGCGCGGTGATCTGCGGCCAGACTTCGACTTCCAGGTCCGGCTGTCGAGACTGCAGTGCCTGGACCCAGGCGCTACGATCATGGCCGGGATAGATAATGGCGATCGACATCGTTGTTCCGCTGCCTCCTTAGGCCAGTGGGTCTGAAAAAATCTCAACTGCGCCGCCGGGAACTACGCCTCCTCGGCCCGTCCGACCGATAATCAGGTCGCAAGCCCCCCGCATTTTCGCGATGCCCAGCACCGTCCGCCCCCCCCTCCTGATTGCCGTTGTAAGGGAAGCGCAGGATATGGTCAACTGCAAAACTGTGGCGCGTGCCAGAATAGTCGCGATCAGCTTCCCTCAATGCGGGCGAAGGTGAGTGCGGAGGTGGCAGCGGTCGTTTGCTGGCATCCCCGCCGGCCGGCAGCGATATTGCCGCTTGGTGTATAATAACTCACACAAGGAAAGGAGTTGGGCCATGAATATCGACCAGGCCATCCATGACCCGGCCAGGTATTTCGCCACGCCTGATGCCATCGTCGACGATCCGCTCCTGACGCGGGAGCAGAAGATCGCCATGCTGCAGCGCTGGGAGTACGATGCGCGCGAACTGATGGTGGCGGATGAGGAAAATATGGGCGGCGGGCCGGCGCCCGAGCTCGATCAGGTGCTGAGCGCCCTGCATCGCCTCCGATTTGCGGCCGATCGCGAGCATTCGGCGCCGACCAAGCAGGGCGGTGCCTGATGCCTGAGCGCAGGCGGAACCTGACTTTACAGCACAGCAGAAAGGGATTGCACAGATGGATATGACGGTCATCCGGCAGGCGTCAGCAAACCGGTTCCAGGTCGAGGTCGGGGAGCATGTCGCCTACCTGGATTTTACCCTGGCAGCGGGTCGAATCGTCCTGACCCATACCCTGGTCCCGTCCGAGCTGGAAGGGAACGGACTGGGAGGGAAGCTGGCAAAAGCGGCGCTCGATTATGCCCGCAGCCAGGGGTTGCAGGTCGTCGCCCAATGCCCCTTCGTCGCGGCCTATATCCGCAAGCATCCCGAATACCAGGCGCTGCTCGCCCCGGCCTGAGGGGCGGTTTGGGGCCGCCCGGGGGATGGCTGCCCGCCTTCGGCTGCGCCCCTTTGCGGCGCGGAAAAATCTGTTAAACTTCCAAAATTATTGCCATCCGCCCGACTTAGGGGCACAACGAAAGAACGACGATGGAAAACGAGGCGCCGAACGACCGGCAGCGCGAGGCGGCCCTGCTCGCCAGCCAGGAGCGCTATGAACGGCTGGTCAATACCCTGCCGGTCATGCTCTACGATTCTTTCATCGACGCGACCGGGACCAGCCGCTTTCTCTACGTCGCCCCGGGACCGTGCCGGGCCCTGCTGGAGCTCGACCCGGATGCGCTCCTCGCGGACATGAACCTGGCCTGGCAGCTGGTGCATCCCGAGGATATTGAGCGTTTCCACCAGGCCGACCTGGCGGCCAACCGGGCGGGACGGGAATTTTCCACCGAGGTTCGCATCATCACACCTTCCGGCCGTTTGAAATGGCTGCTGGTCCATTCCCGGCCCAACCCGGCGCCGGCCGGTGAGACAGTGATCTGGAGCGGTTATCTCCAGGACATCACCGCCCGCAAGCAGGCCGTAGAGCGGCTCCGGGAGACCGAGCAGCGATTGCGGCTGGTCGTCGAAAACAGCACCAACCTCTTTTACATACACACCCCCGACCAGCTCCTGACCTATGTCAGCCCGCAATCCCGGGAGTTTTTTGACTGCGAACCCGCGGAAGCAATGGTGCGCTGGACCGACCTGATCACCGATCATCCCCTCAACCAGGCGGGCGTCGCGGCGACCCAGCGGGCGATCGAAACCGGCGTACGCCAGCCCCCCTATTCGCTGGAGTGCATCGGCAAAAAAGGGCGGAAGATCTGGGTCGAGGTCAACGAAACGCCGATCATCGAGGGGGGGAGAACCGTCGCCATTGCCGGCACCCTGACCGACATCACCGAGCGCAGGCAGGCAGAGAAAGAGCGGGAGGAGTACTTCCGCTTTTTCCAGACCTCCACCGACCTGATGTGCATGGCCGACCCCGATGGTTATTTTCTGAAGATCAACCCGGCCTTCACCGCAACCCTCGGTTATTCGGCGGCCGAGATCGCTGCCAAACCGATCCTCGAATTTGTTCATCCCGACGATCGCCAGGCCACCGTGGAGGAAATCCGCCGCCAGCAGCAGGCAGGGTTCACCGATAATTTTGAAAACCGCTACTACTGCAAGGATGGTTCGGTCAAGTGGCTGTCGTGGCGGGTGACCTACGATAAAACGGCGGGGCTAGCCTTTGCCACGGCGCGCGACATTACCGAAGAGCAGGCGGCAAAAGCCACCCTGCGGGCCAACGAGGAGCGTATGGCACTGGCCCTGCAGGCCGGCAATATGGGGCTGTACGACCTCAACCTGCAGACGGGCGAGGCGGTGGTCAACCCGGGTTACGCCCTGATGCTCGGTTATGATCCGGCGACCTTTCACGAGACCAACGCCAGGTGGACCGCGCGCCTGCACCCCGATGACCGGGATGCAGTGATTGCCACCTTCCGGAACTATCTGCGAGGGAAATTGCCCCAATACAAAGTGGAGTTCCGGCAGCGGACCAGGGATGGCGGCTGGAAATGGATCCTGTCCCTCGGCAAGATCATGGCGCGGGACCACCAGGGCAAAGCCCTGCGCATGCTGGGGGTGCATGTCGACATTGATGACCGCAAAAAAACAGAAGCTGCCTTGCGGGAGAGTGAATTTTTCTTTCGGGAGTCGCAGCGCGCCGCCGCCATCGGTTCGTACAAGGCCGACCTGGTGGCGAGGTATTGGCAGTCCTCGGAGGTTCTGGATGCCATTTTCGGCATCGGTCCCGATTACGAGCGGAGCATCGAAGGGTGGCTTGCTCTCGTCCATCCCGAGGACCGGGACTCGCTCGCGCGCTATCTCCAGGAAGAGGTCATCGGGCAGAGAAAGCCGTTTAACCGGGAGTACCGGATCATTCGCAACAATGACGGGGTCATCCGCTGGGTGAGCGGGCGCGGCGCCCTCCGGGCGGAAAAAGAAGGGCAGGAGCTGTATTTGCGGGGGACCATCCAGGACATCACCGAACAGGTGCAAAGGGAGGAGGAGAAGGACAAACTTGAGGCTCAGCTGGGTCAGATCCAGAAGATCGAATCGGTGGGACGTCTCGCCGGCGGGGTGGCCCATGATTTCAACAACATGCTGAGTGTCATTCTTGGCCACGTGGAGATGGCCCGGAAAAAGGAGACGATTTCTCCCACCCTGCAGGGGCATCTGGAACAAATCCAGCGGGCGGCGACCCGTTCCGCCGACATCGTCCGCCAACTGCTCGCCTTCGCCCGCAAGCAGACCGTCGCCCCCGAGGTGCTCGACCTGAACGCAACTGTGAACAACGCCCTTAAAATGATCGGTCGGCTGATCGGTGAAGAGATCGAACTGCGTTGGCTCCCGGGACCCGATTTGTGGCCGATCCGGATCGACCCATCCCAGATCGACCAGATTCTGACCAATCTCTGCATCAACGCGCGGGATGCCATCAACGGCATCGGCCGGATCACCCTGGCGACCGGCTCCTTCAGCTGTGACGAACTGTTCAGTCACCACCACACCGGCCTGGTTCCCGGTGACTACGTTCTGCTGACGGTAAGTGACGATGGCTGCGGCATGAACGCGGAGACCCGCGCGAAAATTTTCGAACCGTTTTTCACCAGCAAGGGGGTCGGCGAGGGGACCGGGCTCGGGCTGGCGACGGTCTATGGCATTGTCAAGCAAAATGACGGCTTTATCGACGTCTACAGCGAGCCGGGGCAGGGGACGAGTTTCAAGATCTATCTCCCGCGCTACCAGGGGGAGGAAGTGCCTGCCGGTGCCGCGGAAGTAACCGAGGCGATCGAAGGGGGGAAGGAGACGGTGCTGCTGGTGGAGGACGAGCCGGACATCCTCGATGTCGGCACCCAGATGCTGGAATTGCAGGGATATCGGGTACTGGCCGCCGCGACCCCGGGTGAGGCCATTCGCCTGGCCCAGGAACACCGCGGCGAAATCCACCTCTTGATGACCGATGTGGTCATGCCCGAAATGAACGGCCGGGAGCTGGCCGAAAAACTCCAGGCCCGCTATCCGGGGCTCAGGTGCCTCTTCATGTCCGGCTATACCGCCGATATCATTACCCACCGCGGGGTATTGGACGAGGGTGTCCAGTTCATCCAGAAACCCTTCACGCTCAAGGCGCTGGGCGCCAAGGTGCGGGAGGTTCTCGGCGCCTAGCCGCAGGTCGGAGCGTCGGCCAGCGCTTCCTTTTCAGCACCGGCCCCGCCAATTCCAGCAGGACTTATCTCGCCTCCGCATTTCCCGAAGCAATGCCTAGCCCGGGGCTGGGTCCGACTTGGGGCGCCGGCGTCGCCAGGCCCGCAGCAAGAGCATAATCAGCATGGCCGCGGCCGCCTGCTCCAGGAGGCGCAGGCCCGACGGCTGCCCGCTGTTCATCGCCAGGGTGATTTCAAGGCCGCTATAGCCGTAGATGCGGTTTGCCAGCCAGCCGAGGATGAGGGAACAACCGGCAATTGACGCGAGGTAGACCGCAGTGGCAGCGCCCCCCCAGTAGCGGCGAACGACGGTGATGGTCGCGGCGTTGGTGGCCGGGCCGGCAAGGAGAAAGACAAGGGCGGCGCCGGGGGAGAGCCCCTTGAGCACCAGGGCCGCGGCAATCGGCGTCGAAGCGCTGGCGCAGATGTAGAGAGGGATGCCGCTGGCAAGCATGATGAGCAGCGACAGTGGTTCGTTGTCGAGGTGGCGGGTGAAAAAATCGGCCGGCAGCAGGGCGTTCAGGGTGCCGGCGATGAGGATGCCGAGGAGAAGCCAGCGGCCGATGTCGTGCAGCAGCTCACCAAAGGCATAGTCAAGGCCGGCGCGCAGGCGCAAGCCGAGAGTGGCTGGTCGGGGCGGCGACGGGGAACTCCCGCCAGCGTTGCCCGGTCAGCCGCAGCCGGGCGTTGTTGCCACCGGCGGCGCGGGCCGGTCCTCGGGCAAAAGGTTGATCAGCACTCCGGTGACGGTGGCGGTGACAAAGGCCGCCACTGGCCGCAGCAGGGTCATCAGCGGATCAAAGAGGGCCCAGGTAATGGCGATGGAGTCGACCCCGGTCTCGGGAACCGACACCAAAAATGCGGCGGCCGGGCCCTTTCCCGCACCCTGGCGGCGCAGGCCGATGGCAGCCGGGATCACTCCGCAGGAACACAAGGGGAGGGGGATGCCGAAGAGGGAGGCCTTGAGAACCGCTCCCAGGGAGTTCGCCCCGAGGTGCCGGGTTATTGCCTGGTCGGAAATCAGGCCCCGGAGCAGCCCCGCGGCAAAAAAGCCGAAGAGGACGTAGGGGGCCGATTCGGCCAGGATCTGCCAGCAGGCGGCGAGGATGTCGAGCAGGATTCCAGGCATGAACAAGACCGGTGAAGAGGGTTTTCTTTTCGGAACGATTCCGGTATCGTGCGGCTCTGCATTCTAACCCGGGGACGATCCGAATGGCAAACGACAAACTGGTGGAAATCTTCTCCGACGGCGCCTGCTCCGGGAATCCCGGTCCCGGCGGCTGGGGCACGATCCTGCGCTACGACGGCAAGGTCAAGGAGCTCTCTGGCTATGCCCCGGAGACGACCAACAATCGCATGGAGTTGACCGGCGCCATCGCAGGGTTGTCCGCATTGAAGCGTCCCTGCCGGGTGAAGCTGACCACCGATTCCGAGTATGTCAAAAAGGGGATCACCGAGTGGATCGACGGCTGGGTGCGACGGGGCTGGAAGAACAGCCAGAAGAAAGACGTCGCCAATCGCGACCTCTGGGAAGAGCTGCTGGAACAGAGCCGCAGGCACCAGGTCGAGTGGCACTGGGTGCGCGGGCATGCCGGCCATGCCGAGAACGAGCGCTGCGACGAGCTCGCCCGGGCGGCGATCGCCGCCGGGCGCAGGTCTGATCGTCAGGCGTAACGGCGTGGCGGGAAAGTGGCGTCAGAGGAGTTCCCGCGCGTTCTCCTGGAAGTGGATCCGCCAGGGGTAGGGGTCCCGCATCCTGGCCGGGTCCTGGCTGGCGACCCATTCCAGGTCCTGCCGCTGCAGCTCGGTCTGGTCGAGGATCTCGTAATAATATTTCCCCCGTGCCCAGCGGGGGAGCAGCCACCCTTCCCGGTCGCCCCTGGCCACCGCCTGCTGCATGTACTCGTCCCCCCTCGCCTTGGAGCCCCCCATCGACTCGGGGAGGGCGTAGTAGCAGATCACCCGTGCGAATTCCACCCCGCCACCGCCAAACTCCGGTGCCACCGCCTCGATGCAGTCGAGCATCTTCTGGCAATGCTGCAGCCAGCCGATGTTGACGATTTTACCCGGCAGCGACATGCCGTCCTTGAAGTCGTACTGCACGGCCGTGACCCAGAGATCGCCTCGACCTCCCGCACTGTGAGACTGCCGGCGGCCTCCCAGGGCGGGGTCCCATCGCTGACGGCAGCGCGGAAGTCGGGATTGGTATACATCGCCCGCTCGGCATACTTCATCGCCCGGTGAAAAATCTCGCTCTGCTCCGAGCGCCCCTTGGTGTAGGCGGTGCCGAGCAGGATATGCAGGGTGCTGAGACGGGTCAGGGCCCGGTAGTCGGCAGGGTTCTCCGCCAGTACCTGCTGATATGCTGTAATCGCCCGCCGGACGCCGCCGGCATCGCCCGCCGTCGCAAACTCGCTTTCCGCCTGGTCCAGCAATGCCTTGGACGCAGCCGTCGGCTGGTTCCGGCCGGCAACGGGCCACTCCGCTCGCCAGGTCATACTGCAGCCGCCTGCCAGCAGCAGGACGGTCAGGGCCAATACCAAGCGAACGCAGTTTTTCATGGGCAGGCACTCCTTTGCCAAAGGGCTTCGAATGTTCTGAAGTCTAGCGGAGAAAGTGCCCTTTTCAAGGGACCTTCCCGGGGGCGGGCGCAATCCTTCTCGCCCCTCTCTGCCGATAGACATCGAATTATTCTGTGGTATGATTTGGACCGTTTTTACGTTCGCCACAACGGTGCCGGACGGGTCCCACCGGCTGTGCTCTGCTCCCCCGCCGGGACAGCTGACCCACCCGTTCGCCCCTTCCTTTGCCCGGGTTTTTCATGACCTTTGCCGTCGCCGCCAGCAATCTGCCTGCCGCCCCCTCCGGCGGGGAAGCGCCGCCCGATTTCGCCGCGCTCCTCTCGCTCGGGCTCTATGCCGGGATTGCGGTCTTCATTGTCGGTCTGCTGCTCCTGCTCGCCCGTAACCTCGGTCAGCGCAGCCATAGTTCCCTCAAGGGAGAGGCCTACGAGTCGGGGGTGGCGCCGACCGGTGCCGCCAAGCTCGGCGAGCCGGTCCCCTTCTATCTGGTGGCGATCTTCTTCATCGTCTTTGACGTCGAGATGATCTTTGTCGTCTCCTGGGCGGTGGCCTGGGATCTCCTCGGCTGGGCCGGGTTCCTGCAAATTACCTTCTTCATCGTCGTTCTCTTCGCCGGCCTCGCCTGGCTCTGGAAGATGGGCGGGCTCGACTGGGGGCCACGAATGCACCTCAAGGCACGTCCCGGGAGGGAGTCATGAGCAGCGAGCTGCCGCCGGGTGTGCTCCTCGCCTCCCTCGACGATGCCATCAACTGGGGGCGCAAGAACAGCCTGTGGCCGATGTTCTTCGGCCTTTCCTGCTGTTTCGTCGAGATGATGACGAGTATGACGCCCCGTTTCGACCTCGCCCGCTTCGGCGCCGAGGTGCTGCGCGGCTCTCCCCGCGAAGCCGACCTGATGGTCATCTCCGGGACCCCCTTCAAAAAGATGGGACCATCGATCCTGCGTCTCTACGAGCAGATGGCCAACCCCAAGTGGGTCATCTCCATGGGGAGCTGCTCCAACTCCGGCGGCATGTACGATGTCTACAGTGTCATCCAGGGGGTCAACCAGATTCTCCCGGTCGACGTCTACATCCCCGGTTGTCCGCCCCGCCCCGAAGCCTTCATGCAGGGGCTTCTCCTTCTCCAGGAGAAGATTGCCCGCGAGGAGCGTCCGGCGCGGCCGGTGCTGGGGCTGGCCGGCGGCAGCGAGGGGACGACGGTGCCGGTGCTGGTCGACGGGGTGAGCAAGAGCCGCGACCCGCGTGGCCCCGGCTACGGCAACGCGGCGATTCGCGGCAGTTCGCTGCAGCAGCCGAACTTCTGGCAGAGTCGCTCCGAGCAGATGTGGCGGCCCGACCAGCCGCAGATCGAATTCCCCGCGTCGACCGGCGGCCTGCAGCACGCCCTGGCCCAGCGCTTCGGCGCCAGCGTCACGGAGGACCCGCAGGGACGGGACATGCCGACCCTGGTCACCGACGCCGCCACCGCCCCGCAATTGCTCAGGTTCCTCAAAGAGGAGGCGCCGCAGCGCTTCCGGCGCCTCGAGGATCTCACCGCCGTTGACGAGAGCGCCCGCTCGAATCGCCCGGAGCATGACTTTACCCTGGTCTACCATCTCCTCAATTTTGACGATCCCGGCTACCTGCGGGTCAAGGTGCCGCTGACCGGCAGGGAACCGGAAGTCCCCTCGATCACCGGGCTGTGGAAGAACGCTGACTGGTACGAGCGGGAGGTCTATGACATGTTCGGCATCCGCTTTGCCGGCCATGCCGATCTGCGCCGCATCCTCATGCCCGACTCCTGGGTCGGCCATCCGCTGCGCAAGGAGCACCCCTTTCGCGCCACCGAGATGGAACCCTATACCGCAGCTACGGCGGCGACCATGATCCCCCGGGAGGGGGGGAGCTTCTTCAAGAACCGGCAGCTCCCCGACGGCAGCGAGACGATGATCCTCAATCTCGGGCCGCATCATCCCGGCACCCACGGCGTGCTGCGCCTGGTGCTGCAGCTCGAGGGGGAAGAGATTGTCGATATCGACGCCGACATCGGCTATCACCACCGCGGCGCCGAAAAGATGGGGGAGCGCCAGCACTGGAACCAGTTCATTCCCTACACCGACCGTGTTGACTACCTCTCCGGGGTGCTCAACAATCACGCTTACCTCAACTCGGTCGAGACCCTGCTCGGCATCGAGGTGCCGCCGCGCGCCCAATATATCCGGGTGATGCTCGATGAGCTGTTCCGGATCAGCAACCACCTGGTCTGGCTCGGCACCTTCGGTCACGATGTCGGCGCCATGACCCCGGTCTTCTATGCCTTCGAGTCGCGGGAGAAGATCTTCGACATCGTCGAGATGATCACCGGCGGGCGCATGCACCCCTCCTGGTTCCGCATTGGCGGACTCCCCGCCGACCTTCCCGACGGCTGGAAGGCGGTGGTCGACACCTTTACCCGGGACTTCGCCGCCCGCATCGCCGAGTTCGAAAAACTCCTCACCGACGGACCGATCTTTCGCGCCCGTACCGAGGGGATCGGGGTCATCTCCCGCGACGAGGCGATCGAGTGGGGCTTCTCCGGCCCCAACCTGCGCGCCACCGGGATGGCCTGGGACCTGCGCCGGGCGATGCCCTATTCGAGCTATGAGCAGTTCGATTTCGAGGTCGCCACGGCGACCGGCGGCGACTCTTTCGCTCGCTACCAGGTGCGCCTGGAGGAGATGCGCCAGAGTCTGCGGATCGTCCAGCAGGCGGCGGCGCAGATGCCGACCGGTCGCTGGATCGCCGACGACTACCGCTATGTCTATCCGCAGCGATCGGATGGCCTGCGCGATATCGAAAGCCTGATTCACCACTTTGTCAACGTCACCCGCGGCATGACGCCGCCGGTGGGGGAATGCTACCGGGGGATCGAATCGGCCAAGGGGGAATGCGGCTACTACGCCGTCTCCGACGGCAACAACGTCCCTTACCGCATGCGCATCCGCACCCCCAGCTTTGCCCACATGCAGGCACTGCCGCTTTTGACCCGCGGCTGGCTGGTCGCGGATTTGATCACCATCCTCGGTTCCATCGATTTCGTGCTGGCGGACCTGGACCGCTGAAACCGCAGGGAAATGAACTGGCTATGGACCAACTGCTGACTCCGGAACAGGTTGATGAATTCACCACCCGCGCCGCTACCGTCGCGCATCCGATGGAGATGGTGATCGACGTGCTGCGGGCGATCCAGGAACGACACGGCTGGATTCCGGATGCCGGGATCGAACTGGCGGCGCAGATTCTCGGTACCAGCCCGTTGAAAATCGACGAGGTGGCGACCTTTTACGACAAGCTCTACCGGCAGCCGGTGGGACGCAAGGTGATCCATATCTGCGACTCGATCTGCTGCTGGAGTCGCGGCGGCGAGGAGATTTACACCTACCTGCAGCAGAAGCTCGGTATCGCCCCCGGCGGCACCAGTGCCGACGGCGCCTTCACCCTGCTGCCGACCTGCTGTCTCGGCGCCTGCGGCGAAAGCCCGGCGATGATGATCGGTTTCACCACCTACGGGGACCTGACCCCGGAAAAGATTGACACGATCCTGGAACGAGAGCGCAAGGCATGAGCGAACAGGTCCTCTTCAAGAACCGCCGCCCGGGAGGGACGGCCTTCCTTGACGACTACCGCAGGAGCGGCGGCTACGAGGGGCTGGGCAAGGCGCTCAAGGCGATGACGCCGGCCGAAGTCCGGGAACTGGTCAAGAGCTCGGGCCTGCGCGGGCGGGGCGGCGCCGGCTTTGCCACCGGGTTGAAGTGGTCCTTCTTCCCCGCCGACACCCCCGGGGAAAAATATCTGGTCTGCAACGCTGACGAGATGGAACCGGGGACCTACAAGGACCGGGTGCTGCTCGAGGCCGATCCCCACCAGCTGGTGGAGGGGATGATCGTCTCCGCTTACGCCCTGCAGGCCCCCGTCGGTTACATCTTCATCCGCTACGCCTACGCGGCCGCCCATCGCAGTCTCGAGCGCGCCATTGCCGAGGCGAAGGCCGCCGGCTTCCTGGGGGAGAACATCCTCGGCAGCGGCTTTTCCTTCGCCCTCCATCTCCACGGCAGCGCCGGGCGCTACATCTGCGGCGAGGAGACGGCCCTGCTCAACAGCCTCGAGGGGAAGCGCGCCAACCCGCGCAGCAAACCCCCCTTTCCGGCGGTCAGGGGGCTGTTCGATCTGCCGACCACGGTCAACAACGTCGAGACCCTGGCCAATGTCCCGCATATCGTCATGAACGGCGCCGACTGGTTCAAGGAGCTGGCGGCGACCGACCGCGGCGCGGGGACCAAGCTTTACGGCCTCTCCGGGCATCTCGAACGGACCCCGTGCCTGGAACTCCCCCTCGGCACCACCCTGCGGGAGATCGTCGAGGAGCATGGTGGCGGGGTCTGGCAGGGGAAAAAATTCAAGGCCTGCCTTCCCGGCGGCGCCTCGACCCCTTACCTGACGGCGGCGCATCTTGATACCCCCCTCGACTTCGAGGGGCCGGAAGCCTTCGGCAGCCGTCTCGGCACCGCCGGCGTGACGGTCTTCGACGAGTCCACCTGCATGGTGCGGGCGACCCTCAATCTCAATCGCTTCTTCGCCCGCGAGAGCTGCGGCTGGTGCACCCCCTGCCGCGACGGCCTCCCCTACGTCAACTGGCTGCTGGAGAAGATCGAGACCGGCGCGGGGGCCCTTGACGATATCGAAAACCTGCGCGGCCAGATCCGCAATATCAACGGCCGTTCCTTCTGTGCCCTGGCGATGGGGGCGATGGGACCGGTGGAGAGCCTGCTGCGGCTCTTCGGCGAAGAGGTCGAGGATCATATCAAGCGGGGGAAGTGTCCCCTGAAAAGCTGATCAGCCACGGAGACACGGAAACCCAGAGTAAATGCAGAATCTTAATCTGTTGTCGGAACAGATTATCGGCGGGGCGATTGAAGTTCATCGCGAACTCGGGCCGGGGCTGCTGGAATCTCTTTACGAAAAAGCTCTTTGTTTTGAACTGGAAAGACGCAGTCTGTCAGTACAAAACCAGTTGGAAGTCCCGGTCCTGTACAAAGGCCAAAGGCTTGGGGTGCACCGCCTGGATCTGCTGGTGGAGTATCAGATCGTTGTTGAACTGAAGGCGGTCGACCGGTTCGACCCGGTTCATCAGGCACAGCTGCTTGGCTATATGAAACTCGCCAACAAACCCCTGGGGCTGTTGATCAATTTCAACGTCCCCGTCCTCAAGGATGGGGTTAAGCGCATTGTGCTCTGAAGAGATTTTCTCCGTGTCTCTGTGTCTCTGTGGCAAAAAGGTCTTATGCCGACTCTGACCATCGACAACCGATCCGTCACCGTACCCGCCGGGACCAACGTCCTCGAGGCGGCGAAGGGGCTTGGCATCGTCATCCCGCACTTCTGTTACCACGAGGCGCTGGGAGCGGTGGGGGCGTGCCGTCTCTGCGCCATGCGTTTTGAAGACGGCCCGGTCAAGGGGATCCAGATGGCCTGCATGGTCGAGGCGAAGGACGGCATGGTCGTCTCCACCGTCGATGCCGACGCCGCCGAGCAGCGCAGCCATGTCATCGAATGGCTGATGATGAACCATCCCCACGATTGCCCGGTCTGCGACGAAGGGGGGGAGTGTCAGCTTCAGGATATGACCATCGCCGGGGGGCACGGTATCCGCCGTTACCGCGGTCCGAAGCGGACCTGGAACAACCAGGACCTCGGGCCCTTCGTCGTTCAGGAGATGAACCGCTGCATCCAGTGCTACCGCTGCGTGCGCACCTACCAGGACTACTGCGGCGGCGACGATTTCGGCGTCATGGGGACGCGCAACCGCCTCTTCTTCGGCCGTTTCCGCGCCGGACGGCTGGAGAGCCCCTTCTCCGCCAATATCGTCGATGCCTGCCCGACCGGGGTCTTTACCGACAAGACCTATCGCTTCAAGTCCCGTTACTGGGACTTGCAGGAGGCGCCGTCGATCTGTCCTCACTGCAGCCTCGGTTGCGCCGTCATCCCCGGCGCCCGCTACCGGGAGCTGCAGCGGGTGCGCTCCGGCATCAACCGCCAGACCAACGGTTTCTTCATCTGCGATCGCGGCCGCTTCGGTTACGGTCATGCCAACCACCCCGAACGGCCGCGCCATCCCCGGGTGGATGGCAACCGGGTCGACTGGCGCGAGGCGCTGCTGGCCCTGGGGGGCCGGATCGCCGCCCAGGTCAAGGCCCACGGTCCGGCCAGCATTGCTTTTCTCGGTTCCCCCCGTGCGACCCTCGAGGCGAACTGGCTCCTCGGGCGCTGGGCCGGGTCGATCGGCAGCGACCGGATCCTGTTCGATCCCCATCCGCAGCGTGATCGTGCCGCCCGCACCCTCGCCGCCGGTCTCGGCGATCTCACCCGCAGCCAGGAAGAGATCCGTCACAGCGATTTCATCCTGCTGGTCGGCGCCGACCCCCTCGCCGAGGGGCCGATGCTGGCGCTGGCGATCCGCCAGGCGGTCCTGCGCGGCGCCCGGGTTGCGATCCTCGACCCACGGCCGGTGGCTCTCCCCGGTGCCGCAACCCACCTGCCGCTGTTGCCGGAGCAGTTGCCCCTCGCTCTGACCGCCCTGGTCACGGGCGATTTCGCCACCTTCAGCCGCCAGCAGCAGAGCCTGCTCGCCGGAATCGCCGCGCGCCTCGACCAGACGCAGCGACCGGTGCTGCTTGGTGGCAGCGACCTGCTCGGCGCCGCGGGGGTTGATGCCCTGCTCGCGACGGCCCGCCATTTTGACCGCCCCGAGCGCCGCTGCGGCGCTGCCCTGCTCCTCGCCGCGCCCAACAGTTACGGGGCCGCGCTCCTCGCCGGCGATCGCCCCGACGCCGACCATCTGCTCGACGCCATGCTCGCCGGTGCGGTCCGCAGCCTGGTCTGCCTTGAATGCGATCCGTTTCAGGATCACCCCGACCCCGGCCGGGTCGAGGCCGCCCTGGCGCGACTCGAACTGCTGGTGGTGCTGGATGCCGTTCCGGGGCAGGCCGGACCGCGGGCGGCGATTTTCCTGCCGACCACGGTGCCGGCGGAGAGCGCCGGCAGCTTTGTCAACCAGGAGGGGCGGATGCTCGCTTTTGCCGCTGCCTTTCCCCCCGGCATCCCGATTTCCGTGACCGGCGCTGGCGACCATCCGCCGCGCAGCTTCCGGCTCGATACCCCCGGCGACGAGCCGCGCCCGGCCTGGCAGCTGCTCGCCCTTTTGGCCGGCCTGGAGCCGGAGCTGGAAACGGTGCGCGCCGCTCTGGCCGCTGCCGACCCGCGTTTCGCCGGGTTGGCGGGCCTCGATCCCGAAGGGGAGGGGATGCGCGTCAGCGGTCCCGGCCAGCAGCCTCCAGCGCCGGCCCGGCCGCGGCTCCACTGTGTCCCGGAGGGGACGCTGCGGCTGTTGCCGGTCGAGAGCTTTGTCGGCTCGGAACTTTTGGCCAGCCTCTCGGCGCCGCTGGCGCCGCTGCGTCCGGAGCCGGAGGTGCTGCTCCACCCCGACGACGCCGGCCGCTTCGGTCTCGTCTCCGGCGCGGCGGTCCGCATCGCCACGCGCTTCGGCCAGCTTCAGGCCCGGGTCCGGGTGGTGACCGAGATGGCCTCCGGGCTCGTGATTGTTCCGCGCCTGCGTGGCAGCAGCCTCGCCTGTCTCGTCCCCGGCGGCCCGGCCGATGAATGTGAGATCGCCCGAGGGGAGGACCCATGACGCCCTTGCTCGTCACCCTGGTGCTGATCCTCGTCAAGCTCGCGCTGGTCTTCGGCGTGATCCTGACCATGGCTGCCTACATCGTCCTCGCCGAGCGCAAGCTTCTGGGGCGCATGCAGCTGCGCTACGGACCGAACCGGGTCGGCCCCTTCGGTCTGATGCAGCCCCTCGCCGACCTGATCAAGATGCTCACCAAGGAAGATGTCTGTCCGGCCCATGCCGACAAATGGCTCTTCATGATCTCGCCGGGCCTGGCGGCGGTGACCGCCCTGCTCGCTTTCGCCGTCGTCCCTTTCGGCCCGCCGCTGACCCTCTTCGGACAGACGGTGCCGATGGTGGTCTGCGATCTCAACGTCGGCGTCCTCTACTTTCTCGGGCTCTCCTCCCTGGCGGTCTACGGCATCGCCTTGGGGGGGTGGGCCTCCAACTCCAAGTATGCCCTGCTCGGCGCAATCCGCGGCCTCGCCCAGCTGATCTCCTACGAGCTTTCCATGGGGCTGGCGGTGGTGCCGGTGATCCTTGCGTCCCGCTCTTTTTCCCTGACCGATATCGTCAACGCCCAGGCGAGTTACCCCTTTGCGGTCACCCATCCCCTCGCCTTCCTGATCTTCCTGGTCAGCGTCGCCGCCGAGAGCAAGCGTATCCCCTTCGATATCCCCGAGGCGGAGAACGAACTGGTCGCCGGCTTTCACACCGAGTACTCGGGGATGCGCTTCGGGCTTTTTTTCGTCGGCGAATATATCAACATGATCATCCTCGGCTCGATGACCACCGTCTTCTTTCTCGGCGGCTGGCACGGGCCGCTGCTGCCGCCGGTGCTCTGGTTCCTGCTCAAGGTGATGGCGGTCTGTTTCGTCTTTATCTGGGTGCGCGGCACCATGCCGCGGCTGCGTTACGACCAGCTGATGCATTTCGGCTGGAAATTCCTGGTCCCGGTGGCGCTGGTCAATGTGGTGATTACCGGGGCGGTAATGCTCTGGCTGAAGGGATAGATTTTGAATCTCTGGCGTGACATCCGTGGCACCATCGAGCCCTTCTGGGTAACGCTGCGCAACATGCTGCGCAAGCCGGTGACGATCCAGTACCCGGAAGAGAAGCGCACCCCCTATCCGCGTTACCGGGCGCGCATGGTCCTGACCCGCGACCCCGGGGGGGAAGAGCGTTGCGTCGCCTGCTATCTCTGCAGCGCCGCCTGCCCGGTCGACTGCATCTCGATGCAGGCGGCGGAGCGGGAGGACGGCCGGCGCTATGCGGCCTGGTTCCGGATCAACTTCAGCCGCTGCATCTTCTGCGGACTCTGCGCCGAGGCCTGCCCGACCCTGGCGATCCAGATGAGTCCCGATTACGAGATCTGCAACCGCGACCCTTTGAAGCTGGTCTGGGAAAAGGAAGACCTGCTGATCGCCGACGGCGGCAAGGACAAGGAGTATAGTTTCTACGCTCACGCCGGTATCGGCGTCGGCCAACCCCGCGGCGCGGGGGCGGAAGAATCGCCGGTGGCGGATATCAAGTCCAACCTGCCCTGAAGGGGCAATTTTGAATTTTGAATGGCAGATTATGAATTCAATTCAAAATTCAAAATTCACAATTCGAAATTAGCACTTATGGCCTCAGCACTTTTCTACATCCTTTCCGCTACCGCCCTGGTCGCTACCGGCCTGTGCATTACCCGGCGCAACCCGGTGCATGCGGTCATCTACCTGGTCAACGCCTTTTTCGCGCTGGCGCTCCTCTTCTACCTGCTCGGCGCGCCGCTGGTGGCGGCCTGGGAGGTGATCATCTACGCCGGCGCCATCATGGTCCTCTTCCTCTTTATCATCATGATGCTGGAGCTGACGCCGGATCAGGACCTGAAAGGGCCCGGCTGGCTGCGCTGGGGGCCGGTGGTGGCCCTGACCCTGGTGCTGGTGAGCTGTACCCTGCTGCTGGTCGTAGCCGACCCCGGCGGCGCCGATGGCGTCCCCCGCTACTACGCGTCGCCGCGGGTCTTCGGTTATGCGCTCTTCAAGGAATACGCCCTGGCGGTGGAGATCGTCTCCTTCCAGCTCCTCTTTGCCGCCGTGGGCGCCTTCTATGTCGGCCGGACCGACGGCGGCCGCCGTCGCAGGAGCGAATCATGATCGTGCCGATCGAACATATCCTGATGGTCTCCGGGGCGATGTTCATTATGGGCCTCGCCTGCGTCCTGGCGCGGCGCAACCTGATCATGATCCTGATCGGCGCCGAAATCATGCTCAACGCCGTCGGCCTCGCGCTGGTGGGGGGCAGCGCCCTCTGGCAGCAGGTCGACGGCCAGATCTTCGTGATCTTTCTGATGGCCATGACCTCGGCGGAGGTCTCCATCTCTCTGGCGATGGTCGTCTACCTGCGCAAGCGCAAGGGGACGGTCAACGCCGACGCTTTCGACGGGATGCAGGGATGAACGAGTCGCTCCTTTTCCTGATCCTTTTTTTCCCGCTCGGTTGCGGAGTGATCAACGCGCTGTTCGGCATGCGTCTGCCGCGCCTGCTCGCCGAAACGCTGGCGGTCGGCGGGGTGCTCGTCGCGGCGGTGCTGGCGACTCTCTTTGCCTTCCGTGCTGCCGGTGACGGCACCAGCGTCACCCTCTACACCTGGGTGGCGACGGGCGAGCTGGCGGTGCCGGTGACGATCCTCTTTGATCACCTCTCCGCGACGATGACGCTGATGGTCTGCTGGGTCTCGACCCTGATCCACATCTACGCCGTCGGCTACCTGCGCGACGAGCCCGACTACGCGCGCTTCTTTGCCCTGCTCAACCTCTTCGTCTTCGCTATGCTGACCATCGTCCTCGCCGACAACCTGCTCCTCCTCTTCCTCGGCTGGGAGGGGGTCGGCGTCTGCTCTTACGGCCTGATCGGCTACTGGTACCGAAAAGGGGAGAATGCCGACGCCGGGCGCAAGGCGTTCCTCGTTACCCGGGTCGGCGATGTTTTCCTCGCCGTTGCACTGCTCTGGCTCTTCGCTCTCTTCGGCACCCTTTCGCTGAGCGAAATCAACAGCCAGGCGACAACCCTGCCGGCATTGACCCTGACCATCCTCACCCTGCTGCTGCTCGGCGGCGCCTGCGGCAAGAGCGCCCAGCTGCCACTGATGACCTGGCTCCCCGACGCCATGGCCGGCCCGACGCCGGTCTCGGCGCTGATCCACGCCGCCACCATGGTCACCGCCGGAGTCTACCTGCTGTGCCGGCTCTTCCCGCTGGTCTCCCTCTCACCGGTCGGCCTGGCGGCGATCGCCACCGTCGGTGCCGCCACCGCCCTCTATGCCGCGACCTGCGCCCTGGCGCAGCGGGAGATCAAGAAGGTGCTCGCCTACTCGACCATGAGCCAGATCGGCTACATGTTCCTGGCGGTCGGTGCCGGGACAGTGACCGGGGCGATGTTTCACCTCTTCACCCACGCCTTTTTCAAGGCGCTCCTCTTCATGGGGGCGGGCGGCGTGATTCACCTCTGCGGCGGGGAGAACGACATCCATCGCATGGGCGGCCTGGCGCGCCGGGCGCCGCTCCTCTTCGGCTTCTTCCTCGCCGGCGCCCTTTGCCTGGCGGGCGTACCGCTGACCGGGGGCTTCTTTTCCAAGGACCTGATCCTGCTCGCCGCCTACAGCGGCGGCAGCTATTACCACATCCTCTGGGGGGTCGGCCTGCTGACCGCCTTCTTGACCGCCCTCTATACCTTCCGTCTGGTCTACCTGGTCTTTGCCGGGACGCCACGCAGTGAGGTTCATCCCCATTCCCTCCCCGGTCTGATGATCTGGACCCTGCCGCTGCTGGCGCTCCTCGGCCTCGGCGGCGGTCTCTTCAACCTCCCCCCGCTCTTTGGCGGCAGTGAACAGCTCGCGCAGCTTTTCGGTTCTGCCGGGGGACGGGAAATCAACGCCGACCACCACCTTGAACTGCTCCTGGCCGGGGCTTCGGCGCTGGTGGTCGCAGCCGGCTGGCTCCTCGCCCACTGGCGCTATCGCCGCTTTGCCGGGGAACTCCCCGGCGCCGGCAGTCGTTTCCTGCTGCAGGGTTGGCGGGCCGATGCCCTGGTCGAACTGGTGCTGCTGAAACCGTTTCGGTGGGTCGCTGCCTTCTGCTGGCAGGGGAGTGACGGCGCCTTGATTGATGGCATCCTGAATGGCCTGGCGCGCAGCTGCGCCGGGTTCGGCGACCGGCTGCGGCAACTGACCACGGGCCGGGTCTCCCATTACCTGCTGGGACTCGCCTGGGGACTGCTGCTGATCCTCGGCTGGCTGCTGCTGGCCACCGTCGGCGGGGGAGGGGCGTGATGAACCCTTTGCCGAGCTTCCCCTGGCTGTCGCTGCTGGTCTTTCTTCCCCTGGCCGGCGCCTTCCTCTGCGTGCTGCGCCGCCACGAACCGGTCGAATGCCGGGCACTGGCGCTGGCGACCAGCCTGGTCCTGTTCGGGGTGACCCTCTGGCTCTTCATCCGCTTTCACGCCGGGAGCAACGGCTGGTTCCTGTTCGAGGATTTCGCCTGGATTCCCCGCTTCGGCATCCGTTTCACCCTCGGCCTCGACGGCCTGTCGCTGCTGATGGTGTTGTTGACCGGCTTCCTGCAGGTAGTGGCGGTCCTCGTCTCCTGGCCGGTGAAACGCCACGGACCCCTCTTCTTTGCATTGCTGCTGCTGCTCGAATCGGGCTTGATGGGGGTCTTTCTTGCCCTCGACCTGGTCCTCTTTTACCTCTTCTGGGAGGTGATGCTGATCCCGATGTTCTTCCTGATCGGCGTTTGGGGGCACGAACGGCGCATCTACGCGGCGATCAAGTTCTTCCTCTATACCCTCGCCGGCAGCCTGCTGATGCTGGTGGCCCTGCTCGCCCTCTATCTGCTCCATGGCGAGCAGACCGGCCTCTACAGCTTCGCCCTCGCTGACCTGCTCAAGACCGAACTGACGACCGGCCAGAGCTGGCTCCTCTTTGCCGGCTTCATGCTCGCCTTCGCCATCAAGACGCCGCTGATCCCCTTTCACACCTGGCTCCCCGACGCCCACACCGAGGCGCCGACCGCCGGCTCTGTCGATCTGGCCGGCCTGCTCCTCAAGACCGGTGTTTACGGCCTGCTGCGCATCGCCTTCCCCCTCTTCCCGGGGCCGACTGCGGCCTTCCTGCCGTTCCTCGGCGCCCTGGCCGTGGGGGGCATCTTTTACGGCGCCTGGATCGCCACCGCCCAGGTCGATGCCAAGCGGCTGGTCGCCTACTCCTCGGTCTCCCATCTCGGCTACGTCATCCTCGGCCTCACTGCCTGGAATGCCACCGCCCTTTCCGGCAGCATTCTGCAGATGTTCAACCACGGCATTACCACCGGTGCGCTCTTCTGCATGATCGGCATGATCGATTCCCGCGCCAAAACCCGGCAGCTCGACAGTCTGGGCGGGCTCTGGGCGCGGATGCCGGTGCTGTCGGGCTTTTTCCTCTTCTTCTCGCTCGCTTCCCTCGGCCTGCCGGGGCTCAACAACTTTACCGGCGAGATCATCATCCTCCTCGGCACCTTCAAGGTGCACCCCGTGCTGACGATCCTTGCCGCCGCCGGTGTGGTGCTGGCTGCCGCCTACATGCTGCGGCTGGTGCGGGAGATCCTCTGGGGCCCCCCCTTGGGCACCGATCCCTGGCCCGACCTGACCCTGCGGGAAGGGTTGATCCTGGTGCCGATGGCGATCCTGGTGGTCTGGCTCGGGCTCTATCCGGCGACCTTCCTCGCTCCCCTCGACGGCACCCTCGCCAATCTTCTTCATAGCGGTGCCAGCCTTGCCCAGGCGGGAGGCGCCCCATGACCGCCCTTCAGCTGCAAGCCCTGCTGCCGATCCTGATCCTCGCCCTTGGCGCCACGGCGCTGCTGATGCTCGGCGCCTGGTGGCCGGCCCGCCGGCCGCTCTTTATCGCCGGAGCGGGCCTCGCCCTGGTCGCCGCCTTTGTTGCCGGCGCCGTTCCTCCGGCGCAGCTGGAAGTCGCCGGTCTCTTCAGCGCCGGTCCCTATGCCCGCTTCTTCGCCATCTTCTGGAGCCTGACGGCGGCGTTGACCCTGCTGCTGTCGCTGCGCTACGCCGAGGACCGGGCCTTCCCGGCCGGCGAGTTCGTTTCGCTGGTCCTCTTTGCCGCCGCCGGCATGGCGCTCCTTTCCGCGGCGACTTCGCTGGTCGGCATCTTTCTCGGTCTCGAATCCTTCACCCTCGCCCTCTACATTCTCATCGCCTTCGACAAGCAGGGAGAGATGGGGGCCGAGGCCGGGCTCAAGTATCTGGTGCTCGGCGCGGTGACGACCGGCTTTACCGCCTTCGCCATCGCCCTGATTTATGTCAGTGCCGGGAGCTTCCACCTTCCCGAGGCCCTCGGTGCGGTCACCGCGGCCGGGACCCTGCGTCCGGTGGCGCTGCTCGGCTGGGGAATGCTGCTGGTGGCGGTCGGCTTCAAGGTTTCGCTGGTCCCCTTCCATCTCTGGACTCCAGATGTCTACCAGGGGGCGCCGGCGCCCGTCACCGGGCTTCTCTCCAGCGGCTCCAAGGGCGCGGTTTTCGCCGCCCTGGTCCTCCTCTTTGCCGGTTTTGAGAATGTGGGGGAGCTCGATTCGCTGCTCTGGATGCTGGCAGCCGTCACCATGGTGATCGGGACCCTCAGCGCCCTGCCGCAGCAGAACGTCAAACGCATGCTCGCCTACTCTTCGGTGGCGCATATGGGTTACGTGCTGACCGGTCTGCTCGCCGGCGGCGCGGCCGGACGCAGCGCCGTGGTCTTCTACATCGTCGCCTACGGCGTCGTCAGCATCGGCGCCTTCGGGGTCATCGCTTCCTGTTCCGGCCCGGAGGGTGAACCGCAGAATTACAACGACTGGCGCGGTCTCGGTTACCGCTACCCCTTCCGCGCCGGAGCCCTGGGGGTCTTCCTCTTCTCCCTCGCCGGGGTGCCTCCCACCGCCGGCTTCATCGGCAAGTTCGGCATCTTTTACGCCGCCATGCGCGCCGGCTACCACTGGCTGGCGATCATTGGTGTCGCCGCCTCCGTCATCTCCACTTACTACTACCTGCGGCTGGTGATTATCATGTTCATGAGCGACCAGACCGCTCCCGACCTCCATCCCGGCCATCCCCGCGAACATGCCGCGCTGATGGTCTGCCTCTTCGCCACTCTGTTACTCGGTTTCTACCCCGGGCCCTTGCTTGACCTTATTGGAGCGATCGTGCCGTAAAGGGAAATCCCGGCGGCAAGGGATTCGCTGCCAGGTAGAATCAGGATGTGCTTTGAAATGAACAGCCGCCCGGCAGTCCCGCTGCCGGGCGGCTGTTTTTTATGGAAAACCCCGGTTCCATGAAAGAATTTGATGTACATTTGTCCGGTTGAGTGAATAAATATGGAAAATCTCTGCTATGTCTCAGCCTCAGGAGGCGCCACATGAGAGGACGGGTTCATCTGCTGGCGATGTTGCTGGGTTGTCTGGTTCTGGCCGGCTGCGCCACGCTGGAAGTTGCGTCGGTCAAGCCGCAGCCACCCGATATGCAAATCCGCAAGAAATACCCGGTCAAGGCTGCCCTCCTTATCCCCCGCTCTACCCTCGATCTCAACTCCATGACCCAGTTGCCGAACAGCTGCTGGGGGAGCCTTGAGGTGACCAAATACCCGTTTGGCAATTCCTTTCGAGAAATTCTCACCGGAACTTTCTCCCAACTCTTTGACAGCGTCGAGGTAATCAGCGGGTTCTCCGCCGATGAGTCTTTCGATCTCGTCATAGAGGCGAACCTGACCTTCCTCGGCTACAAGCTCGGGTGCGGCGCGGATCCGGGGTTGTTTTTCCAGGCAGACGGCAAGGTCAAGCTCTATGACAGCCAGTATCGGGAGATCTGGTCGGGCTACCAGGGATCAGTCAAGGAGGGAATCCACCAGTCTTGGAAGGGACCGGATCAGGTCGATACAGACATTGGTAACATGCTCGCCACTTTGGCTGGGAGGCTCGCCCAGGAGCTGACCATGTCCCCGCAGCTTGCCAGCTTCCTGTTGAACCGTAATCAGCATCAGGAGAGCTATGCCGCGGTCGCGGTGCGCAGTGCTTCACCGGCTGCCGTCATCCGTTCGGATGTTGATGAATTGCCCACCGTCGAACCACTGCTGGACCGAAACGCCTATGCCTTGGTGATTGGCATCGAACGCTATCGGCAGCAGCTTCCCGCTGCTGACTTCGCGGTTCACGACGCCGAGATGGTCGCCAAGTATCTCACCGGCGTGCTCGGCTACCCGGAAGAGAACGTCGTCACCCTCACCAACGACCACGCCGCCCTCGGCGACTTCGTCAAATACTTTGAAAAGTGGCTACCGAACCAGGTCGAGTCAGGGGGGAAGGTATTCGTTTATTTCTCCGGCCACGGTGCGCCGGATCCGAAGAGCGGAGCGGCCTACCTCGTCCCCTATGACGGCGACCCGGCCTTCATCGCCGAGACCGGCTACTCCCTGAAGCGGATGTACGCCGCCCTCGGCAAGCTGCCGGCGGCGGAAATCATCGTCGCCCTCGATTCCTGCTTCTCCGGGGCGGGCGGGCGCTCGGTGATCGCCAAAGGGGCGCGGGCTATTACCCTCAACCTTAAGGCGACCGCGCCGCCGCCCGCGAACATGACAGTCCTGGCGGCATCCAGTGGCGAACAGATGAGCTCGACCTACGCCGAGAAGGGGCACGGCCTCTTCACCTATTACCTGCTCAAGGGGATCAAGAACGAAGACGTGGTCGCTCCGAGCGGCAAGCTGCGCATCGACGATCTCTTCGCCTACCTGCAACCACAGGTGGAACGGGTGGCGCGCAAGCAGTTCAATAACGAGCAGACGCCGCAGCTGATTGGGGCTGGCAAATGACTGGCGATGCCCCATCCATTGTCAAAAGGAACATTATGAATACTTTGCCACGCTGGTCGTTACAGGTGCTTCGATTTGCCATAATCCTGGGCCTCGGCCTTGTTTCCTTGACGGCGTGCAGCGGGACACCTATCTACCGGGCAGCACCTGAGAACGTCGCGAAACTCAGCCCTGCTGAGGCTAAGCAAGCAATCGGTCAGCTGGTTCAACTGGGTGTAGGTGCTACTTCGAATTACTCTCGACCATTGCGCGGTTTCGAGATCAAGACTGACCGGATCGATCTCAATTTCGATTCTGTCGGCATAATCTCCTGTCCGTTCGAGTACATGGCCCCAGCGGTTGCCGATTATGGCATCATGGCGACGGGTCAACGCTTTGGAGTCGGGCTCGGCGAAATGTGCGGTGTCGATTTTTGGTTCGAAAAAAGGGAAGATGCCATCACCTTGGCTAATGCCCTTTTGGTCATGAAGCAACAGGCTGAGGCGATTCCTGCACTCCCAGCCGGGGCACCTGCCATTGCTCAACCAGCCGTCCCGGCCGTAAAGTCCGATGTGGACGACTTACCGCCGGGAGCGGTCAAATCACTGCCCAACGCCTACGCTATTGTCGTCGGCATCGAACACTATCGGCAGAAGCTCCCCCCTGCTGATTTCGCTATCGCCGATGCGCGGACCGTGACCACCTATCTTACCAAGGTTCTCGGCTACCCCGAAGAAAACGTGGTGACCCTTCTCAACGACCGCGCCAGCAACGTCGATCTCGCCAAATACTTCGAAAAATGGCTACCGAACAACGTCGAGCCCGGCGCGACGGTCTTTGTCTACTACTCCGGCCATGGCGCGCCCAATCCCAAGACCGGCGACGCCTATCTGGTCCCCTACGATGGCGATCCCGCTTTCATCGACGAGACCGGCTATTCGCTGAAACGGATGTATGCTGCACTGGGCAAGTTGCCGGCAAAGTCCATCGTTGTCGCCCTCGATTCCTGCTTCTCCGGTGCCGGTGGTCGCTCGGTCATCGCCCAGGGGACCCGGTCGATTACCCTGAATTTAAAAGCGCAGACCCCTGCGGCTCAGAATATGACGGTGCTGGCGGCATCCAGTGGTGAACAGACCAGTTCCACCTACGCCGAGAAGGGGCACGGCCTCTTCACCTACTTCCTTCTCAAAGGAATCAAGAACGAGGATGTCATTGCTGCTGACGGCACCCTGCGCCTCGACGATCTCTTCGCTTACCTCAGCCCGCAGGTCGAGCGAGTGGCGCGCAGGCAGTTTAACAATGAGCAGACGCCGCAATGGATCGGGGCGATCAAGTAATAAGTGATTAATCCGGGAAGAGGGTTGCCATGAAGGGATCGAGCAGGATGCGCTGGCTTGTGCTTGGAATGTTGTTTCTCCTGACGGCCTGCGCGAGAGTGCCGCTGGCCCTTCCGGAGACAGACGCCCAGATGAAACGCCTGACCCCGCCGCCGGGGAAGGCGCTGCTCTATGTTTACCGTGGGTTTTCCCCCGCTGGCGCGGCGGTTGTGGCTGAGCCGGAGGTGGATGGTCAAAGGCTGGGTGGCCTGGCACCCAGGAATTTCCTGGTGGCCCAACTGGAACCGGGAAAGCATTTGTACAAACGCGGCAGCAGCGGCATTCCCCTGTATGCCAAGGCTGGAGAGACCTACTTTATCGAGGCGACGGTCTCCGGGGGAGATGCCCAGGTCGCAGAGGCGGCAGCCCGCAAGAAGTTGGCGGGTTGCACGCTCATCTACGAGAGCGACGAGCCGATCGTGATCGGGCAGACCAGGGCGCAACCAGCGGCCCCTCCCTCGGCCACAGGGGCACCGCCCCCCGTCATCACCTCGGATGTCGATGAACTGCCGGTCGTCCGGCGGCCCGAGCGTGCCAACGCCTACGCGGTGGTCATCGGTATCGAAAACTACCGGCAGAATCTTCCAGCTGCCCCCTTTGCCCGGCATGACGCCGAAACGGTCACCGCCTATCTGATCGAGACCCTCGGCTATCCTGAAGAACATGTCGTCACCCTGACCAACGATCGGGCCGCCAAAAGCGACTTTGAAAAATATTTCGAAAAGTGGCTTCCCAACCAGGTCGAGCCCGGCGCCACCCTCTTTGTCTACTACTCCGGTCACGGCGCGCCGAATTCAAAGAGCGGAGATGCTTACCTCGTCCCCTACGACGGCGATCCGGCTTTTCTCGAAGAGACCGGTTACTCGCTGAAACGCCTCTATGCCGCCCTTGGCAGACTCCCGGCGAAAGAGATCACCGTCGCCCTCGATGCCTGCTTCTCCGGGGCCGGTGGGCGCTCGGTCATCGCCCAGGGGACCCGCTCCATCGCGCTCAACTTGAAAGCGCAGACGCCGCTGGCTGGAAACCTGACCGTCCTCGCGGCGTCGAGCGGCGAACAGACCAGCTCGACCTACGCCGAGAAAGGACACGGCCTCTTTACCTACTTCCTGCTCAAGGGGATCAAGAACGAAGAGGTGGTCATGGCGGATGGTACCCTGCGTCTCGACGACCTCTTCGCCTACCTGCAGCCGCAGGTGGAGAGGGTGGCCCGCAGGGAGTACAACAACGAGCAGACACCGCAACTGATCGGGGTAGGGCGCCTGACGCCAACCGGGACGGGCATATCGCCGTAAAGGAACTGGTCGGCAAAGAGTTGGACGGTTTGGGGAGTTGGCTTGCTGAGGCCGCTTTTCAGCGTGTGGTCAACCAGGTTGCGAGCAGGAAGATGCCGGCAAAGAGGAGCAGCAGGAGCCACGCCAACGCACTGTGGCGCGGCGAAACTGCGGGCCTGAGCGGCAGGCCGCGGTTTGCGTAGAGAAAAAGGGCGATGCCGGCGCCCCCGGCCAGCAGGGCGGGAATCACAACACCCGGGCCCGGGTCCGGCCACCGCGTCAGAAATATCACTGCGGCCGTGAAGCCGCCCGCCGCCGTCATCCCTCCCAGGAGCTTGCCGAGCAGCCACGGCAGCCGTTTCCATTCCGCCAGAAATCCCCTATGCTCTGCCACAACAACCTCCAGTGACTCTGCAGCGAACCGGCGCAGCAGGCTCAGTCCCCCTTGTTCCTGCTGCGACGAACGAAGAAGAGAGCGATGGCGCCGAGCATCAGGCAGGCGAAGCCGACCCGGAAATTGGTGTCGAGGGCAAACCTTGGCGCGGTCAGGCTGTCATAGAGGAAGAAGGCGCCGATGTTGACCATGGCAATGCCGTAGATGGTGGCCAGTGTGCGGGTCAGGCGGGGGTCCCGTTTCGGTTTTTGCGGCAGTGGGGGCATGGGAAATTATCCGGGTAAATGGATTTGAGCCTGCGCCGATGATTGCGGCGAATGCCTGGGGATCAGACAGTTTTCAGCTGAACATGCGGCGGAAGAGCCCCTTCTTCTCCTGCTCGCGGCGATCGAGGAGGGTGCGCAGACCGCGCCGGGCGAGGCCGTGGCGGGCGTCGAGCTTGAGCGCCTTGTTGAAGTCCCCTTCTGCCAGGGAATCCTGGCCGGCATCGAGGAGCATCCACCCCTTGAAGGCATAGCCGTCGGCAGTGCGCTCCAGGGTCAGGGCGCGATTGACCAGCTGCTTGGCCTTCTCCATCATCGCCCGGCTGTTGCCATTCTTCGGATTGCGATAAATGGCCCAGCCGAGGTGGGCCAGGTAATCACCGTTCTGAGGTTCGATGTTACAGGCGTCCTGCAGGGCCTTTTCCGCGTTGTCCCACTCCTCCATCTCGATAAAGACCTTCCCCGACTGGGACTGGACCTGGGCCTGAAAGCGGTCGTCCCCCTTCTGGCCGAGGCCGACCCGCTCGGAGCCGAGCAGTTCGTCGTAGCGCTCCTTCTTGACCACGTCGGAGAGGGTGTCGTAGGCGTTGGCGACGGTGGCGAGGATGTCCTGAACCATGGCCGCTTCCTCACCGACGAGGCGCATCAGGGCATCGGGACCGAATTCGCGGGTAATGGCGAAGTACCTTTCCTTGACCTTGTCGAAGCTGAAACGGGCTGGAGTGAGGTTGAAGATCTCATAGTAGTTCTTCCCCTTCAGGTCGCTCGCCATCTGCCGGACTTTTTTCGCCAGGGCGAACTCGTAACGCTCATCGTCCGGAGGGGCCTGCGCCGGTGTCGGCAGTTCCGCCGACCCTTCCGCTTCGACCACGTCGGCAAAGCTCTCCAGCGTCTCTTCTTCCGGCGCCGCATCCTCCTCGTCATCCTCCTGGATGGCGTTGAAGAGGGTGCGCAGGGGGATCGGCCCGGGGCCGGCCGGAGTCAGGGGTGCCGGGGCGAACTGGAGCATGTCGAACGACTGCAGGGTCTGCACCAGCGGGAGCAGCCCTTCGCGGCGATCGAGAAGGGCGAAAAGGGTGCGGGAGCCGTCGATCTTGAGCAGCGCCTGGCGTTCCTCCTCGCTGAGGGGGAGGAAGTTGATGTAGCGATAGTAGTCACCGCCGGGGGCGATATAGTGGCTTCCGCATTCGGCAAGAAAGCGGCGCAACCGCTCCCGGGGCGGAGTCCGGTGATACCCCTGGTAGATCAGCCGCGGCACGTTGATGGTGACGACCTGAAGGAAGTCGGGAGCGGGCATTGGCTCGATCCCGATAGTCACTGGCGGCCGGGCGAAGCCGGCGAGGAGTTCGTTGGAAAGGTAGCCGAGCTTCTCCTCGAGGAGCCCCGGGTAATCGAGACAGCCGAGCTGGACCAGGGTATCGTGGCGCTCGCCGCCGCTGCTGGTGTAGAAAGCGTACTCCTCGGCCGAGATCTTGCCGCGCTGGCGCAGGTAATCGCCGAAATTGGCCGCCGTGAATCCCGGCCGCAAGGCGACCGGGGACCCATTGACAAAGGTCAGCGTCCGTTCGCCGTCCGCGTAGTGGAACCGGAGGTTGCCGCTGAACCGCTCCCGAAAGGCGCGCAGAAGATGCTGGTCGAAGGGGGCGGGATGAGGTGAAGGTTCGACCGCCGCTGGCACCGCGGTCGGGGTTTCGCCGGCAGGTGGAATATTGTTCCGCGGTTCTTCTGTTGCGGCAGGGGGCGCTGTGGCGGGGCGGCCGGCTGCGCTGAGCATTTCCTGAATGGCTGCAAGGAGTGCGGCGGCGCGAAACGGTTTTTCGAGGTAGTGGCTGACCCCGAGAGCCCGGGCGGCCTGGACGTACCTGTCGCCACGGTAGATGCCGCTGATGACGACCACCGGCAGGTCCCGGGTCCGGGGGCTCTGGCGCAGCTTTTTGAGCAGCTCGACGCCGTGCAGGCCCGGAAGCTTGAGGTCGAGCAGGAGCAGGTCGGGCGGAGTCCGAACAATCATGCCGAGGGCGGTGACGCCGTCGGCCGCCCGGGTCACCGCAAAACCGTTGCGCTCCAGCAGGCCGCCGACGGCCTTGGCGACCGATTCGTTGTCTTCGGCAATCAGGATCGTGATGGCCATGCCAATGCCAGTTCCTTGCGAGTCAGCGGTGCAGCTGATAGCGGCGAACCGCCCGGTTGTGTTCGGCCAGGGTCGCGGAGAAGGCGTGGCTGCCGTCGCCGCGGGCGACAAAGTAAAGATAGTCGACCGCTGCCGGATGGGCCGCCGCGGTCAGGGCCGCGCTGCCGGGGCTGGCGATCGGCCCTGGCGGCAAACCGGCGATGCGATAGGTATTGTAGGGCGTCTTTGCGGCCAGATGCGCGCGGGTCAGGTTGCCGTCGAAATCGGTAATCCCGTAGATCACCGTCGGGTCGGCCTGCAGCGGCATCCGGCGCTGCAGGCGGTTGCTGAATACGGCGGCGATCAGCGGCATCTCGGTCTCACTGCCTGCCTCTTTTTGCACGATCGATGCCAGTGTCACCAGCTGGTGTTCGTCGAGCCCCTGCTCCCGGGCGGCCGCAATCAGTTCCGGGGTGAGGCGGCGGCGAAATTCCGCGACCATCATCTGCAGGATAGCCTCGGGTGAAGTGCCCGCGGCCAGGCTGTAGGTCTCCGGAAAAAGGTAGCCCTCGAGGCTCCCGGCCGGAATGCCGAGGGTATGGACAAAGCTGGCGTCCTGACCGAGGCGTAAAATCTCCCGGGCATCGGCGAGCCCCTTGGCTTCAATCCGGGCTGCGATTTCCCGCAGGGTCCACCCCTCGGGGATGGTCAGGGTGGTCCGCAGGACATCTCCCGCCACCAGCCGGTCGAGGATTTCCCCCGGCGTCGCTGCGTTGCTGAAGCGGTAGGTTCCGGCCTGCACCCGGTTGCCGGCGCTGCGCCAGCGGGCCAGGAGTTGCAACGGCAGGGCCTCGCTGACAACGCCGTTGGCGGCCAGGGTGCGGGCGATGGTGGCGAAGGGTGCGCCGCGGTGGACCGTAACCTCGGTCCCGGGCGGTGGCGTGATCGGCGTCAACAAAAATTGCCCGATCAGCAGGGTGCCGATCAGAAGCGGCAGCAGCAGGGCGAAGAGGAGGAGGGCGGTTCGTCGGCTCATGGTCTTGAGGTCGGCCCCGGGGTGGACGGAAAAGGGTAAATTCCCGTCAATATAGAGGTTTTGACCCGGGGCGTCAAGCGGAAGGGGTCAAGCCTTGAAGCGACTCTCGGTGCCGGCCCGTAACCGTTCGATGTTGGCGCGGTGGCGGACGATCACCATCCCGCCGATGAAAAGGCTGGCGGCGAAAAGAGGGAGTGAGCGGGCGATCCCGCCGGCGAGAAAGGGGATCAGAGCGGCGGCGGCGATCGAGGCCGCCGAGACGTAGCGCCACTTCCAGAGGATGGCGACAAAGGCAACCAGCGCGATGAAAACGGCGAGGGGAGAGAGGACGAGAAAGATGCCGAGGGCAGTCGCCACCCCCTTGCCCCCCTTGAAGCCGAGGTAGACCGGGTAGAGGTGGCCTAGGAAGGTAACGGCCGCAGCCAGGGCAACCTGCTCCGGAGACCAGGCGCCGGACTTGACGATCCACAGCATCGGCAGCAGCCCCTTGAGGCAATCCCCGATCAGGGTGAGGATGCCGAACTTGCGCCCCGCGACCCGGTAGACGTTGGTGGCGCCGATGTTGCCGCTCCCCGCCTGACGGACATCGCCACGGCCGGCGAGGCGGGTCAGGATCACGCCGGTGGGTATGGCGCCGATCAGGTAGCAGAGTGCCAGCAGCAGAGGGAAGGTCACGGTGAACTCCACGGCAGAAAACGGTCGCGGGCGGTGAATGGTCGCCCGCCCGAAGGTCCATTATCTAGCATGGCGAACCCCGGAAAAGCAAGGGATTTCCAGGGTTCGGAACAGGTGGGGCGTTGCCGGCAAGGTCAGGATGCTGCGCCGCCGGCCCGCCTTACCCCCCGTACTCTTCCAGAAACAGGCTGAAGGTGAGGACCACCATCAGCAGGTCGTTATCGAAGGTCTGATTGAGGGAAAAGCCTTCCTCCAGCGCCATCTCCTTGAGACGTTCCACCGTCTCCGGATTGAAATAATTTTCCCGCTTGACCCGCTCAAAGGAGAGGTAATCGAGGACGAACTGGCGGTCGTGGCGCAGCAGATAATCACTCCCCGGGGCGACGAAAGCGAATTTTTCGCGGTTGACGATCGCGGGGGGAACGATGTCGGTGGCGGTCTGTTTGAGCAGGGCCTTTTCGACCCCCTGGGCGATCATCAGCCGCGGCTGGATGCCGCGCACCAGTTCGATCAGGTCGAGGTCGAGGAACGGGTAGCGCCCTTCCACCGAATGGGCCATGGCCACCCGATCGCCGTGGTCGGCAAGAAGATGGTCGGCGATGCGCAGCTTGAAATCGATGTAGGAGCGCTGGTGAAAAGGATCGCGTCCGCGCAGTCGCTCACGGTTTAAAACGGGATTCCCGGTCGATTCGAAGGTGTCGAGGGCGGCGGCCAGCGCCGGGGCATAGAGGGCGCCCTTCAATTCCCGAAACGCATGATAATCCCGTTCGTAGTAAAAATCGGCGTCCCCCCAGAGGCGCTGCCGGGTCTCCCCTTCGAGGAGCTGCTCCGGGGTCGGAAAGGGAGCGGGGCGCCGCAGCCGGTCGAGGCGGTAACCGACATAGCCGCCAAAGAGCTCGTCGGCCCCCTCGCCGCTGAGAACAACCTTGTAACCCTGGTCGCGAACCATCGCCGAGAGGGCCAGCGAGCAGGTGTTGTACGACTCCTTGAGGGGAGTTTCGGCGGCGCGTATCACCTGGGGGAGGCGACTGGCGATCCCCTGCCAGTCGAAGACGGTCAGATGACGGCGGGCGTCCATCCCACTCAGCGCCAGTTCCTGAAAAGCCTGCTCGTCGATCTCTGCCTGCGCGAAACCGATGGAGAAGCAGTCCCAGTGGTCGGCGGGACGCAGGCGCTGGATCAGCCGCGCCACCAGGGAGGAATCGAGACCCCCCGAAAGGTAGAAGCCGACCGGGACATCGGCGCGCAGCCGTCGCTCAACCGCCCGGGTCAGGGTGGCGAGCAGCTCCTCGCAGAGCAGCGCCGGATCGCGCGACGGCGCCGGTTCTGCCGCCAGCGGGTAGTCCAGGTCCCAGTATTCCTGCACCTCCAGCCGGCCAGAGGCCACCCGCAGCAGCTGGCCGGCCGGCAGCGACTTGACCCCCTGAAACATGGTCTGGGGACTGGCCAGGCCGGGGAAGGTGAGGATCTGGTCGAGTCCGGCCGGGTCGATGGCCGGGCGGAAGCCGGGATACTGCAACAGGGCCTTGATCTCCGAGGCGAAGAGGAGCTGGCCCTGGTGGATGGCGTAGTAGAAGGGGCAGATGCCGATCTGGTCGCGGGCGGCGAGAAATCGCCGCGCGCGGCGGTCGTAGAGGGCAAAGGCGAACTGGCCGCGCAGGTGGTCGACGAGGTTGTCCCCGTACTCCTCATAGAGATGGACCAGGACCTCCACGTCGCTGCGGGAGCGGAAGGTGTGACCGCGGGCGAGGAGTTCGGCGCGCAGTTCCGGCTCGTTGTAGATCTCGCCATTGCAGATCGAGACCAGCGAGCCATCCTCGTTGAAATGGGGCTGTCCCCCCCCCTCCAGATCGACGATCGCCAGGCGCCGGAAACCGAAGCAGACCTCGGGTCCGGTGAAGTAGCCTTCGCCGTCCGGGCCGCGGTGGACGAGGGCAGCCGCCATCCGCGGCAGAATTACGGCGGCGTCACGGCAGTCGGTGGCAAAATCGAGGGCGAAGTAGCCGGTGATGCCGCACATCTAGCAATCGTCTCCGATCCGGTTCAGCTCGGCGAGAAAATCGGCGTCGTCGCAGCCGAGATTTCGGGTGATTTCCTGGGCCAGCTCCCGCAGCGGGGTTTCGGGGGCCCCGCTGGCAACCGCGGCGAGGCGCGCCAGGGCGGAAGCGAGGGTCGCCACTGTTTCGGGCCGGTAGAGTTCGCAGTCGTATTCGATGAAGCCGCTGAGAGGTTCGTCGTCGAAGAGTTCGAAATCGAGGTCAAAGCGGCAGCTGACCGAATCCTCGAAAAAGGGCTCGCAGTCGATACCGGGGAGCTCCAGCACCAGGGGGCGATTGTTGTGGAAAATCAGCAGCACGTCGAACAGGGGATGGCGGTTGCGGCTGCGCGGCAGGCCGAGATCCGCAACCAGGCTACTGAAGGGGTAGTCCTGGTGTTCAAATGCCGCCAGGGTCTGTTGCTGGAGCTCGTCGAGGAGGCTGGAAAAGGACTGCTCGCCCCTGAGGCGGGAGCGGATCGGCAGCAGGTTGAGAAAGTAACCGACCAGGTCGTGGGTGGCCGGATGGCTGCGGTTGGCGCTGGGGACGCCAATGATCGACTCCTCGGCATCGGCGAGGGCATAGATGAGAAGCTTGAGCAGGGCCTGCAGGACCACGAAGGGGGTGACCCGTGCCTGCCGGGCGAGCTGCCGTATCCCCTTTGCCTGCTCCGCCAGGTCAAAACGATGGCGGGCACCGCGGCCGGCGCGGACCGCCGGGCGCGGAAAATCGGCAAAGAGGTCGAGCTGCGGCAACTCGCCGGCCAGGGTAGCGCCCCAGTAACGGCGATCGGCTGCGCTGGCGTCACCGGCAAGGTAGCGCTGCTGGGCGCGGGCGAAGTCCCGGTAATGGAGCGCCGGTGGGGGCAGTTCCGCACTTTCCCCGCGCACGGCGGCGGCGTAGCCCTGGGCGAGTTCCCGGGCGAGGACCGTATCGGACCAGCCGTCGCTGATCAGGTGGTGGAAGACCAGCGCGAGGATCTGCTCCTTCTCGTCGAGCTGGAACAGGGTAGCGCGGAAGAGCGGCGCCCGCGTCAGGTCGAAGGGGGTGCGCAGCTGGGTCAGGATCGCCTCCCGCGCCGTCTGCTCGGGATCGGTGTCGCCGCGCAGGTCGACCGTGGTCAGCAGGTCGGTCATGGTGGGAAGGATCGTCTGGCAGGGTTCCCCCTGGTGCAGCTGGAAGGAGGTGCGCAGGGCCTCGTGGCGGGCGGCGCAGCCGGCGAGGGCTGTTGCCAGTGCGGCCGGGTCGAGAGGACCGTGCAGGCGGTAGGAGCCGACCGTGTTGTAGGCGCAGGAATCGGCCTGCAGCTGTTGGGTCAGCCAGAGCCCTTTCTGCCCCTCGGCGAGGGGATAATGCTCCGCCGTCGGCCCGGGTTGCAGATCCAAAACGGTCGCAGCGCTCGGTAGGGCCAGGGCCGCTGCGAGGGTCCGGGGGGTCGGATGGGTATAGATCAGCCGCAGCGGCACCTGGATCCCCAGCTCCTCCCAGATCCGGCCGGCCAGCCGCACCACCTTGAGGCTGTGGCCGCCGCAGGTGAAGAAATGGTCGTCCCGGCGCACCATCGGCAGCTCCAGCACCTGGGCAAAGAGGGCGCAGAGCAGGGTTTCATTGACTCCCGGCGGGGCCCCGGCCGGAGGAGAGGACGCCGCTTCCGGGGCGGCTGCTGCGGGGGCGAAGGCGAGCCGGGGGCGGTCGCCGCACAGGGCGCGGAGGGTACGGGCCGGTTCGGCGGCCGCGGCGGTCAGGATCGCCAGAAAACCCTCGGCGAGCTCCTCGATCTGCTGAACGGCGACCTGCGCGGCGTTGAAGCGGAAGGTGACGGCCAGTTCCTGCTGCGCAAAGAGGATCACTTCCAGGGGGTAGTGGGTATGTTCGAAGTAGTCGACCGCCGTCACCGGCGAAGTCTCCAGCCCGGTTCCGAACAGCTCCGCCACTCCATCGGCCAGGGGATAGTTCTCAAAGATCAGCAGATGGTCGAAGAGGGGATGACCGATCCGCGCCTGAAGGGCGGCCAGGCTCAGATGCTGGTGAGGACCGGCGGCGAGGTTCGCCGCCTGGAGGGTGCGTGCCAGCTCCGCCAGGGTGGTTGGCGCCGCGGGGAGCTGGGCCCGTACCGGCAGGGTGTTGATGAAGAGCCCGACCATCCCGGTCACCCCCGGCAGCTCCGGCGGCCGGCCGGAGACGGTGACGCCGAAGAGGAGATCGTCGTCCCCGCCGGCGCTATGGAGGGTCGTCGCCCAGGCCGCCTGCAACAGGGCGTTGAGGGTCAGCCCCTCCTTGCGGGCGAGGCCGGCCAGGCGCTGGAAGATGGCCGCGTCGAGGCCGAGATCGAGCTGCTGTTGCCGATAACCGACGCCGGCGGTGGTCGGAAAGAAGCGGGGCGGTTGCGCCCCGGCGAGGCGTTCTTCCCAGTACGCCAGGGTCGGCAGCTCATCGCGCCGGCCGAGCCAGGCAAGGTAGTCCGGGAAATCACCCCGCAGCGGTTCCAGTTCACCCCCCTGGTAGCGGGACACGAATTCGCGCAGCAACAGGGCGATCGACCAGCCGTCAAAGAGGATGTGGTGAAAGGTCCAGAGCACCTGCCAGTCCCGCGGACCGCGCCGGATAAGGACGATGGCGATCGGTGGCGCCGCCTCGACCCGGACCAGCCGGGCCCGTTCGGCGCGGGCCAGTTCCAGCAGCGCCGATTCCGGGTCGCTGGTGTTGTCCTGGTTCAGCTCCTCCTGGCGCAGTTCGGCACGGTGGGCCGCCAGGATAACCTGGCTGGGGGCGCCGTCCCCCTGGGGGACGAAGCGGGTGCGCAGCATGGCGTGGCGATCGGTGAGCTCCTGCCAGGTGGCGGCGAAGCGTTCCGGGTCGAGCTCGCAATCGAGGCGAAAGAGGGCCTGGTTGACGTAGGCTTCGGCGTCGCCGTCGAGCAGGGTATGAAACAGCATCCCCTCCTGCATCGGGGTCAGCGGCAGGACCCGGTCGCGGCGCGCTGGCTCCGGAGCGGGGCTGGCGCCTGCCGGAAGCGGTGCCGGCGCATGGATGGCCAGCTGCGCTGCGAGCTCGCGCAGGGTGGGATGGGCGAAGATCTGCCGGACGTCCAGCGCCATTCCTGCGTCCCGGGCCCTGGCGGCGACCAGAATGGCGCGGATCGAATCGCCGCCCAAAGTGAAGAAATTATCGTCGGCGCCGACCGTCGCGACCCCGAGGACCTGGGCGAAGATGGTCGCCAGGGGGGCGCACTCTGCAGGCACCGCCGTCACGACGGCAGGGCCGTCCTGAGGGGCGGCGGCGGGGAGCGCCTTGCGGTCGATCTTGCCGCTCGGGTTGAGAGGCATCCGTTCCAGCCGCTGAAAGCTCGCCGGCAGCATGTAGGGCGGGAGCCAGCGACCGAGGTGCTCGCGCAGTTCCTCCACGCTCGGGGGCGTCGCCCCGCCGCGCAGGGTGTAGCAGGCGGCCAGGTCGCGGACCTCGCCGCTGGCCGGCTCACGGATCGTCTTCACCGCCGCCTGCAGCAGCGCCGGGTGGGTGGTCAGGCAGTTTTCGATCTCCTGCAGCTCGATACGGTAGCCGCGCAGCTTGATCTGGTCGTCGCCGCGACCCAGAAACTCCAGTTCGCCATCCTCTTGCAGGCGGGCCAGATCGCCGGTGGCGTAGAGGCGCCCCTCCGGCGCGCCGAAGGGGTCGGGCACGAACTTGCGGGCGGTCAGCTCGGCCATCCCCAGGTAGCCGCGTCCGACGCCGGCCCCGCCGATATAGAGTTCACCCACCGTCCCCGGCGGCACCGGCCGCAACCTCCGGTCGAGGATGTAGACCTGCTCGTTGCATAGTGGCCGGCCGATGCTCGGGCGCTCCTTGCCGTTGATCCGGGTCGAGGTCGACCAGATGGTGGTCTCGGTCGGACCGTAGACGTTGAAGATCTGTGGCCGGGCGTGGCGCAGCCGGGCGAAAAGATCGGCCGGAAAGGCCTCACCGCCGATCAGCAGGGTACGCAGTCCACCCAGGACTGCCTCCTCGCCGCTCAGCTCCAGCATCAGCTTCAGCCGCGAGGGGGTGGTCTGGAAGGCCGTGACCCCTGCTTCGCGCAGCAGCGTCGCCAACGGCGTAATGGCGAGGTTGTCATCGTCGCTGGCGAGGACAATGCGGGCGCCGACCAGCAGACAGCAGAAAATTTCCAGCACCGAGATGTCGAAGGTGAAGGTGGTGACTGCCAGCAGGGTGTCGCTTTCGTCGATGCCGTAGACCTGGGGGAGGTTGTCGGTCATGGCGACGACGTTGCGGTGACTGATCATCACCCCCTTGGGGGCCCCGGTCGAGCCGGAAGTGAACATGATGTACGCCAGATTTCCCGCATCGAGGGTTGGTGACGCCAACGGCGCGTCGTCAGCGCCGGCGCACTCCTCGATCACCAGCAGCGGTCGGCCGCAGGCCGCGCTCCAGGCGTCGCACTGATGACGGCTGGCGACCAGGGCCCGGGCGTCGCTGCCGGCGAGGATGGCATTGCGGCGCTCGGCGGGGAAATCGGGCGCGATGGGGACATAGGCGGCGCCGGCCTTGAGGATGCCGAGCAGCGCGGCCACCGCCTGGGGGCTGCGTTCGCTCAGCAACGCGACCCGCTCGTCGGGCTGCGGCGCGACCAGCGCGGTCAGCGCCCGGGCGATGCGGTTCGATTCTTGGTCGAGCCAGGCGCGGGAGAACTCCTGGCCGGCAAAGACCAGCGCCGTCGCCGCGGGGTTCGCGGCCAGCTGCCGGGCCCAGAGTCCCGGGATGGTGGCCGTGGCGGCGAAGGGCCGGGTGGTGCGGTTGAGGGCGGCCAGGCGCTGCACTTCGTCCTCGTCCAGCAGTTCGATGGCTGCCGGGGCGGTCCGCGGTTCGGAGGCGAGGGCGGTCAGCAGCCGCACCAGCCGGCCCGCCAGCCGTTCCATGGTCTCGCGCCGGAAGAGGGCGGTGGCATACTCCAGCCGGCAATGGAGCTCGCCGTCGGCCTCGATCGCCTCGAAAGTAAGGTCGAACATCGCCGTCGGCTTGTTGTAGGGGACCGGGGTGCAGACCAGGCCGGGAAGCTGCAGCAGCCGGTCCTGCCCCTTTTCGAAGATGAACATGGTGTCGAAGAGCGGGTTGCGGCCGAGGTCGCGGGGGACGTCGAGGTCCTGCAGCAGCTTGTCAAAGGGGTAGGCCTGATGTTCATAGGCGCGCAGGAAGTCCTTTTGGACCTGGCGCGCGAGGTCGCGGAAGGGGAGGGTGTCGTCGATCTGCAGCGGCAGCGCCAGGGTGTTGGCGAACATGCCGACGCTGCGCTCCCAGCCGGCCGGCCGGGCATCGACGGGAATCCCGATGGCCAGTCGGGCTTCGCCGCTCAGCCGGCTCAGCAGGGCCCCGTAGCCGGCCAGCAGCAAGGCAAAGAGGGAGACCCCGGCGCTGCCGGCCGCACCCTTGAGAGCGGCGGTGGTGGCGGTTGGCAGGTCGAAGAAGAGGTTGTCGCCGCGATGATCCTGCTCGGCCGGACGCGGGAAGTCGGTCGGCAGTGCCAGCGGCGGTACCGGTTCGGCGAAGGCCTGCAGCCAGAACGTCCGGTCGGCCGTGGCGGCTGGCGAATCAGGGTAGCTCCCCTCCGCGGCAACGAAGGCGGCGAAGTGAGGGGGGATGGCCGGGAGGGGCTGGCCGGCATAACCGGCCATGACCTCCTGCACCAGCAGGCTCAGGGCCAGGCCGTCGGCGACCAGGTGGTGAAAATCGAAGACGAGCAGATGCCTATCCTCGCCCAGGGTGAAGAGTGCCGCCCGGACCAGCAACTCCTCGGCGAGGTCGAAAGGGCGGACGAATTCGGCGATCAGCTCGGCGATCGGGCGACCCGCGGCGGCCCGGCGTTCCAGGCGCAAGGAGCGTTCGGCGTCGAAGAGCTGGCACGGGCGGTCGTTTGCGAAGAGGAAGCGGGCGCCCAGGGCCGGATGGCGCGGAAGGAGGGCGGCGATGGCGGCTTCGAGACGTTGCAGGTCGAGGGGGCCGTCGAGCTGGTAGGCGAGGGGGAGATTGTAGAGGGTCTTCTCGGCGCTGAGCTGGTCGTAGACCAGCAGGCGTTGCTGGGCGCTGGTCAGCGGAGCGCTGGCTGGCGCCGCAGCCGCCGGCCCTGCGCCGGCGTGGGCAAAGGCAAACCCGCCGGCGCGCAGCCGGGCGACGGCCTGCTCCACCGCGGCAACCACCCGGTCGATGTCGGCGGCGCTGTGGGCGGCGCTCAAAAAGCAGATCCGTCGTTCCCAGGTATAGATCCCCTGCTCCATCAGCAGGTGAAAGAAGAGATCCATTTCGATCGGGTCGAGGGCCAGGCTGTACTTCCCCTGCCCTTCGAAACGGAACATGGAGCCGTAATGGGCGAGTTTCACCGGCACCTTGGCCGTGGCGAAAAAGGCGTTGAGGCGCTGCGCCAGATCGTCGAGAAGCGCTCCGACCCGGGCCTGCAACGCCGGACCTTCGGCCCGGATCCGGGTCAGGGCGGCCCGGGCCGCGGCCAGGGCGAGGGGGTGCTTGACGTAGGTGCCACCAAAGAAGGTGAGTTCATCGCCGGGATGGGAGTCGTCGCCGAACTGCCAGTCGCCGCCGTCGATGGCGTCGAGGTAGCGGGCGCTGCCGGCGACCACGGAAAGCGGCAGGCCGCCGCCGATTGCCTTACCGTAGATCACCAGATCGGCGCGCACCCCGAAGATGGCCTGAGCGCCCCCCGGGTGCATGCGGAAGCCGGTGATGGTTTCGTCGAAGATGAGCGGAACCTCCAACTCGCGGGTCAGCGCCCGCAACTGGCGCAGGAATTCGACCGGCACCAGGGTCGGGTTGCGGCTCTGCACCGGCTCGACCAGTACCGCCGCCAGGGTGCCGGCCTGGCGGCGGATCTGCTCGAAGGCCGCGCTGTCGCCGTAGGTGAGGATCTGGACATCCTCGACCATCTTGCGGGGAATGCCGGTGGCGGTCGGATAGGTAGTGCCGTCAACCGCCGTCGCCAGGACACCGTCAAAGGTGCCGTGGTAGGAATTGCCGAATATCACCACCCGGTCCCGACCGGTAACCGCCCGCGACAGCCGCAGTGCGACCATTACCGCCTCCGAACCGGTATTGCAGAAGGCGACCCGTTCCACCCCGGTCAGCTCGCTGATCAGCTCGGCGACCTCCCCGGCCAGCTGCGACTGGGGGCCGAGTTCGAAGCCCGACTCAAGCTGTTCGCGCAGGGCTGCGACCACTTCCTGCGGGCGATGACCGAGAAAGGTGACGCCGTAACCCATGGCGAGGTCGATATAGGTATTGCCGTCGATATCGACGAAGTGAGCCCCCTGCGAATGGGCGGCGACGATCGGATAGACCAGCTCCTTGAGGCTCTGTTTGTAGCCGAGGGAGTTGATCCAGTCGGCCAGGACCCGGCGATAACGGGCGGCCCTCGCCTTGGAGCCGGCGGTTTTGCGGTTGAAATCAGTGGCGAAATCGGCGATGAAGCGCTGCTGGTCGGCACTGAGCTGGTCCGGAGTCAACCGCATGGAGCGGAAATTGAATTTCGGGGTGGCGGTCGCCTCTCCGGCTTCCGGCCCGGCGGCAGGGGGGGCGACGGCCGCCGTGGTTCCCAGCAGGTCGAGCTGACGATGGCAGAGCTCGCGCAGCGTCTCCAGCTGGCGGGCGCAGAGTTCGACCAGGTCCGGACTGTCGCTGGCCGGTGCGACCGGGGGTGCCGCCGCGGTGCTGACAGGCGCTGGCGCCAAAGCAGCTGGCGGCGGCGCCGCAGCGGCGAGGTGCCCGGCAAGTTTGCCGAGGGTGTCGAAGCTTTCGTAAAAGTCGCCCAGGGGGATGTTGATGTCGAACTCCTTGGCGATCTGCTGGCGGATCTGCACCAGCATCAGCGAATCGAGTCCGAGTTCGAACAGGTTGGCCTGCGGATCGAGCTCGGCCGGCTCTTTCCAGGTGATCTGCTGCACGATGCGGTGCAGCGCCGCCAGGCTCGCCGCGACGGCCGAGGTTCCGGCAGGGGTAGAGAGCGTGGACGGGTTGGCGGGGGGCGCAGGGACGGTCATCGGCGGGGCACCTCCTGGCAGGGGGAAGAGCTGGTGCTCGAAGGGGTAGAGGGGGAGTGCCCGCTTGCGCGGGGCAAAGGGGGCAAAGACCTCGGGCCAGGCGACTGCAAAGCCGCGCAGGTAGAGCTCGCGTAACGATTCGAACAGGGGCGTCAGCCCCGGCCGGGTGCGGGAGGCGGTCTGCATCAGCCCCGTTCCCGGGGGAGGGCCCGCGCTGCGGACCAGGCTGGTCAGGACCGAGGAGGGACCGAGTTCGATGAACTCCGTCACTCCGAGGCGCACGGCGCTGGCCAGGCCGCGGCCGAAATCGACCGGCTGGCGCAGATGCTGGCACCAGTAGTCGGCGCTGAATCCCTCCCCGGCGGCAAAGGGTTCGCCGCTGAGGTTGCTGATCACCGGGATCCGCGGCGGTCGATGGGTGATTTCGGCGCAGAAGGCGGCAAACGGTTCCAGAGCCGGTTCGATCAGCCGGCAGTGGGAGGCGAAGTGGATTGCCAGTTGGGTGCAGTCGATCCCCTCGCTTTCCAGACGGCGGCAGAAGTCGGCCAGTTCCGCCTCGGCGCCGGCCACCACCAGCTGCGCCGGGCCATTGATGACCGCCAAATCGAGACCGGGGAATTCGGCCAGCATCGCCTCGACCCGGTCCCGTGCGGCCATGACCGTCGCCATGCGCCCCTGGACCGGCAGGGCGGCAGTGAGCTCGCCGCGCTTGACGATCAGGCGGATCGCCGTGTCGAGGTCGAGGGCGCCGGCGAGGGTTGCGGCGACATATTCGCCGAGACTGTGGCCGATCAGCAGGTCGGGAGTCACCCCGAAGGAGCGCCAGAGGGCGAAAGCCCCCCAGGCGAAGCAGAGGTAGGCGAGCTGGGCGAAGGGACTCTCGTCGATGCGGGCGCGGTCGGCGGCGCTGGCGGGGCAGAGAACGGGCAGGATCGGGAACCCCTGGGCGGCGCAGCGCGCGGCGCAATCGTCGACGGCCGCGCGAAAGCTGGGATAGGTCTGGTGGAGCTCCGCGCCCATGGCGGAATACTGGGTTCCCTGGCCCGGCAGCAGCATGGCGAGCTGGCCGCGGTTGGACGCTACCCGCGGTGCCCCCTCCCCGGCCAGGAACCGTTCGAGGCGGGCGTCGAGCTGTTCGGCGTCCTCGACCAGGGTGGCAAATCGGTAGGGGTGGTGGTCGCGGGTGGTCAACTGGGAAAAGGCGAGGTGGTGATCGCAGTTCAGCGTCCCGGCCTGCATTTCCTCCCGGTAGCGCCGGGCCAGGGCCCGCAGCGAGCCCTCGCTGCGGGCCGAGATGGCAAACAGCCAGGGTGGGACCGCAGCTGCCGCCTGGGGGGCGGGTACCGGCGGGGGCGCCTCCAGCAACAGATGGGCGTTGGTACCGCTGAAGCCGAAAGCGCTGACCCCGGCGATGCGCGGCCGGTCGACCGGCCAGCGCTGGGGATCGGGCGAGGCCCGGAACGGGATGTGCTGCCAGTCGATCTGACTGGAGGGGGGTGTGAGATGGCAGATGCCGGGGACCTCGCCGCTCTGCAGGGCGAGGATCGTTTTGATCACCCCGGCCACGCCGGCGCAGGCTTCCAGGTGACCGAACTGGCTCTTCAAGGCACCGAGCAGGATGGGCGGCAGTGCCGGATCGCGGGCGGCGAAGGCCGCGGTCAGGGCGCCGATTTCGATCGGATCGCCGAGGGGGGTGCCGGTGCCGTGGGTCTCGATCAGGCCGACGGCGTCGTAATCGAGTCCGGCATCGGCCAAGGCCCGGCCGATCAGGTCGCTCTGGGCGGCGCCGTTAGGGGCGGTCAAGCCGTTGCTGCGGCCGTCCTGGTTGACTGCCGAACCGCGGATCGTTGCCAGGATCGGATCGCCGGCGGCCTGCGCCGCGGCAAGGGGTTTGAGGACCAGCAGAGCGCACCCCTCGCCGCGGGCGTAGCCGTCGGCGGCAGCGGCAAAGGGCTTGCAGCTCTGCGTCGGTGAGAGGGCGCCGAGGGTGCGCATACTGTCGAAAAGACGCCGTGACAGGATCAGGTTGACGCCGCCGGCCAGGGCCAGCTCGCACTCCCCCTGGCGCAGGGCGCGCACCGCCTGGTGCAGGGCGACCAGGGAGGAGGAGCAGGCGGTGTCAATGGAGAGGGCCGGGCCCCTGAAATCGTGAAAATAACTGAGCCGGCCGCTGGCGGTATTGAACATGGCGCCGGTGGCAAGGTAGGGGGAGTCGATCGGCCGGCGTTGGCCGAGCTCCTTGAAATCGTCGGTGCTGATGCCGAGGAAGACGCCGACGTTGGCGCCGCGCAGGCTGCCGGGAGCGATCCGGGCCGACTCCAGCGCCTGGCAGGAGACTTCGAGCAGCAGCCGCTGCTGGGGGTCGAGGTCAGCGGCCTCGGCGGCGGAGATATGGAAGTAACGGGCATCGAAGCCGATCGGCAGCGGTTGCAGAAAGGCAGCACTCTCTCCGGCCAGCTCCGGTCGGTCGGCCGGGGCGGCGGTGACGGCATTGGCGCCGCTGCGCAAAAAGGCGGACAGCCGCCCGGGCGAATCGAGGTCGGGCGGAAAGCGAAAAGCCATACCGATGATCGCCACGGGAGTCCCCGCGGCGGCCTGGGGGGCTCCCCGCCGCACGGAAGGGGGGGGCGCGGCCTCCAGGAAACGCAGGAAAGCGGCCGGTAGCGGATGCAGGAAAAAACTGGCCGGAGAAATGCGCCGGCCGAGACGGGCGCCGAGCCGTTGGGCGAGTTCCATCAGCTGCAGGGAAGTCAGCCCCAGCTCGGACCAGCTCGCTTCCTCTTCCAGGTCCGGGTTCCTGCCAAGCTGGCGGGTCAGCTCCGCAACCAGGGCCTCGCGCGGGGACGTCGCGGCTGCCGTTTCCTCCCGCGCCGCCGGGGCTGGCGCAGCCGCCAGTTCATCCGCCAGGGTCGCGAGCCGGGCCGGTTCGTCGCACCCCTGCTCCAGGGGGGCGAAGACCCGGCCCGCGGCGCCGTATCCGGCAAGATCGGCGCGCAGGCCGAGGGCGAGGGTCGGGTGCGGAGTGATTTCGAGGAAATCGACGGCCGCATCGGTGCTCAGAATCGTCGCCACCGCCTGGCTGAAGAGGATCGGCTGGCGGATATGCCGGCGCCAGTAGGCCGCGTCCCAGGGCCCGGCAAAGGGGCCGCCGGTCAGGGATGAATAGTAGGAATACCGGGATGGTGCGGTCGCCAGTTTGGCGATGGCGGCGGAAAACCGGTCGAGATGAGGGTCGAGAATCTGGCTGTGAAAGGCGATGCTGGTGCGTAGCGAACGACAGAAAACCTGGTTGGCGCCGAGTTCAACGGTCAGCTGCGCCAGTTGTTCCGCGCTGCCGGCGAAGACCACCGAGTTGCGGCTGTTGCAGGCGGCGATCTCCAGCCCCGGCCGGGCGCTGGCCAGTTCTGCGGCCCGCTCCGGGGGGAGGGCGACGAAGAGCATCTCCCCCTGGCCGGCGACGGCGCGAATCAGGGCGAGATGGGCAACGACCAGCTCGACCGCGGCGGCCGGGGTGAGAATGCCGGCGGTGACGGCGGCGGCGACCTCCCCCGAACTGTGGCCGATCACTCCGGTCGGCACAATGCCACGCCTTATCAGGGATCGGGCCAGGGCGGTCTGGTAGCTGAAGGTTTGCAGATGGGAGTAATCGGAACGGTCGATCAGCGCCGGATCGGCCAGCCGCAGCAACTCGCCCGGCGGCGGTTCCCCCGCGGCGACAAAGAGCGGGTCGAGTTCCGCCACGGCGTCAGCGAAGACCGGGTCCGACTTCAGCAGGGCCTGGCCCATGCCGGCCCATTGGGCTCCCAGCCCGGGAAAGACGAAAATCAGAGGTTTCACGGCCCCCCCTTGCTTCCCCCGGGCGTCGTGGGCGGGGGCTGGCAGGATTGGATCGGGACGGTGCCGTCCGGAAAGATCCAGGCACCCTGGCGGATCTGCCCCCGATAGAACCTTTCCCCTTCCAGACTGCCGTCGGGGGCAAAGGAGATTTTTCCCCTGACCAGGTCCCAGTCGGGGAGGAAGCGGACATGGGCGAAGAGGGTCCGCGCCTCCAGCGATCCGGTGGCGCGGATCGATTCGGCCAGGAGCATGATCCCGTCGTAGGTGTCCCGCGCCCAGAGGTCGGGTTCGGTCCCATAGCGGGCGACAAAGGCCTGGACGAATTCAGCAGTCTTCCCTTCTTCCCCGGGATGGAAGGTGGTCAGTGCCTCGAACCCCTCGCCGGCCGGCCCGAGCAGCTGCGGCGTCTCTTTGCGCAGCGCCGAGCTGTCGCCATAGACGCGGCCGCGCAGGCCGAATTCCCTGAGCTGCTTGACGAAATCGGGCAATTGCTGATAGCTGCCGGAAAAGTAGATGGCGTCGGCTGTCGCCATCGCGTCTTCGGAGAGGACGTGGCGGAAATCGCGGACCCAGGCCGGCACCGTGCGCTGAATCGGCGGGTTCCCGCCGAGGTCGCGAAACGCCTTGATCAGATCGGCGGCACTCTGGGCCGAAAAGCTGCTCTGGTCGCCGATGATGGCGAGGTTTTTATCCCCCCGGCAGCGCAGCAGTTCGGCCAGCGCCCGGGTGTAGTCGCTGGTGTTGAAGTGGGGCCGGACCGCATGCTGGAAGGAGTAGCCGGTCAGGGAGGGGAGTTCGGCGCCGATGATGACGTAGAAGAGGTTCTTCGCTTCGGTGGCCACCAGGGTGTCGAGGGCGAGACTCGAATAGTAGGAGCCGACCAGGGCGTTATAGCTCGGGTCGCCGCTGATTTTACGCGACAGCTCGGCATTGCGGTCGGTATCGCCGCCGTTGTTGAAAAAGACCAGTTGCAGCGGTTTGCCGCCGATGCCGCCGGCGGCGTTGATCTGCTCGGCAGCCAACTGGGCGCCTTCCCGGGTGAGATCGCGCGGTTTTCCGGGCAGCTCGAAGGGCCAGAGGAGGGCGACCTTGACCTGCTCGACCTGGGAAAGTTCGGTGGGACGCTGGTCCGCAATATCGCTGTCGCGCTGGTGCAACCAGATCTGCAGCGCGCCAATGGCGAGGGCCAGAAGGAGGAAGTTGCGAATCAGCTTCATTGCTGGCCGCCGCCCGCCGGAGCGGTTTCGCCGGTATTGAGGATGATCGGCAGCCCCCCCTTGCCGGAACCGATCACGATCACCTTGGCGTTGTTCGATTCGGCCAGTTGGCGGGTCGCCTCGACCCCTTTCCAGGTCAGGACCCGGTCGGTCAGGGAACTGTTCACCAAATCGTTGTACCCCTTGACCCCGCCCGCTTCGATGACCTTGCGGCGGGCTTCCTTCTCGGCCTGCCGGAGCTTGAATTCATAGGCCTTGGCCAACTGGTCCTGCTCGAGTTTGTTTTCGATGGCACTGACCAGGACTTTCGGCAGGATCACCTGGCGGATGACGACGCTCTCGATCAGCACGAAGCGCCGCATCACCTTTTCCAGCGACTCCTTGAGAATTCCCTCGACGACCGCCTGCTTCTGCGAATAGAGCTCCTCCGCCGTATACTGGCCGACGGCCTGGCGGATGACAGCCTCGGTTTCTGGCAGGACGATCTTCTCCAGATAGTCGGGCCCGATGTTTTTATGCAGCAGACCGAGGGTCTGGTAAAGAGGGCGATAACGGATCGCCAGGGTCAGTTTGATCGGCAGCCCTTCGCTGGAGAGGGCCTCGAAGTCGGAATAGTTGGTCTGCACCCGGCCATCGTAGATCTGCATCCGGTCCCAGGGGGCGATGACGTGGAAGCCTTCGGCAAAGACCCGATCGGTGACGGTCCCGCCGAAAAAGCGGCGGAACAGAACCCCCCCATGACCGGCATCGATGGTGATGAAGATCCGTGGCCAGAAGAAGAGGACGCAGAAGACGAGCAGCATGGCGAGGATGGCCAGGCTCGGCAGATTGCCCCGAATCCAGCCCTTGAGCCGTTGTTTTACCGAGATTGTCATGAACGTTCGCTCCTGTGCTGGAGGGTGCCACAGTCCAGTTTGATCAGTTCGTCGGCGATGTCGAAATAGCGGTCGTCATGACTGATGACAATGACCGTCTTTCCCTTCGCCTTCAGTTCGGGGAGGAACTCGCGGTAGAAGAACTCACGGAACTCGGGATCCTGGTCGGCGGCGACTTCGTCGAAGAGGCAGATCGGTCGTTCCTCGATGAGGGCACAGACCAGGGCGATCCGCTTGCGTTGGCCGGTGGAGAGATTGAGGTTGCCAAAACCCTCCTGCGGACTGTAGCCGGTCTTGTCGGCGATCTGCAGCCGCTGCAACCATCCCGTGACCTGCTCCGGATCGGTCTGCCGGTAGCCGTAGAGGCGGTCAAAGAGATGGAAGTCGGTGAAGATGACCGAAAAGAGCTCCCGGTAGGGACCGTAGTCGGCACGCTTCAGGGGCGGGCCGTCGAGGCGGATGGTGCCGCTCTGGGGATAGTAGAGGCCGGCCAAAAGTTTCATCAGGGTGGTTTTGCCGCTGCCGTTGCCGCCGGTGACGAAATGGATCTGCCCCTTGCAGATGGTCAAATCGAGGGGGCCGAGGGTGAAAAGGGTCTGGTCGTCCCGCAGGTAATTGTAGGTCACCCCCTGCAGAACGATCCGCGCGAAATCGTCGGGGGCTGCTGCCGCTGTCTGGTCGGAGCGGTCGTCGTGCTGCGCCAGCCGCGTCTCCAGTTTCTGCAGACTGTCGATGGCGAGGCGCGCCTTGGAGAGCATCGGGATCGAGTCGACGATGATGCCGATGGGCCCGGCGACGAAGAGGACGACGGCGACGATGGCGATGGTCGTCTCCGGGGTGGTCAGCTCGAAATTGGGCAGCAGAAAGACCATCGCCCCCATCAGCAGGAAGAAGAGGGTCTGGGAGAGGACGATGGAGGAGACGAAGCTCCTCTCCGTCTCCTGCTTCAGCCGGTCGGTCTCCTCCAGAGTGGTCGCCAGAAAATGGTGATAAAGGTCGTCACCCTTGCGGACGTTGACCTTGAGCTCCTTGAAGCCGCTGAGGAAATGGTCGAGCAGGGCAAAGAAGCGGACCTCGTTGGCCTGGTAGGCGCGCAGGGCGGCGGCGGTCCGGGCCTGGTTGAGCTGATAGACCATGACCCCGACACCGATGACCAGCAGAACAATCCAGAAGGCGGTCGGGGAGAGGAGATAAATGTAGACAGAGGAGACCAGGAGCATGATTGCTCCGGAAGAGGCCGAGACCGCCATTCGCGACGATTCGTAGATGATCTCGCCATGCTCCAGCAGACTGCGGTAGATGGTGCGGTCGCCGACCGCGTCGAAGCCATCGAGCCCCATGCGCCGTACCGAGCCGATGATCCGCAGGTTGGTGCCGGAGAGATTTTGCTGCACCACCCGGGTGGTGCCGAGCAGCGCATAGCGCTTGGCCTGGACGTAGACCAGAATGCAGAGGATGAACATCAAAAAGTAGCGGACACTGATCTCCGAAAAGTCGCTGGCCACCGAATTGACGATGACCATGAAAGCCGCGTTGGCGACCCCGGCGACCAGAGTCGCGGCCAGAATCCTGCTCCGCGCGGGGCCGGCCTGGCTGAAAAGAAAACGATAAATTGTCAGGTCCATTGCATCATTCCGTCGCCAGGATCGTCCCCGGCATGAGAGGGTAGTTCCGTTCCGGGTGCAGGCTTCTCAGCACCGAACCGAGAAAGGCGGTGTCGCTCTTCTGGCGATGGGCCAGGGTGCGGTTTTCGCACATGGCCACCGCCTGGTCGAATTCAGGCAGGTACTGGGCGGTGCAGTCGAATCCGGGATGGCCACCGGCATGGCCCAGCGTGCCGTAGATGCTGATCTGCATCAGGCCAAGACCGTAATTATAGCCGCCTTCGAGGCCGGTAGTTACCATATCTTCCATCAGCGCCAGCGTCGCAGCTTGCAGCACCACTCCCGGGGTCAGCAGCGACTTGATCCAGCGGGTGAGATCGGTGGGGGTGGAGATGATCTCCCCCGAGGACCAGGTGAAGGACCAGTCGAGGTCAGTAATGTCCGTAAGCGGGGCAAACTGGAGATCCCAGTTGACGTAACCGTGAATCCAGCGGATCTGGTCGGGGAAGTCGGAGGAGGGGACGAAGGTATCGGTCAGGCCGAGGGGATCGATCAGCTCCTCGCGCAGTTGCTGGCCGTAGGGGCGCTGCTGCGGGTCGTATTTTTCGATGATCTTGCCGAGCAGGACGTAGTTGGTATTGGAATAGTGCCAGGTCTGCCCGGGCTCGTTGCAGGAGTCGGTAGCGTAGGGGGCAACCACCTCCAGCAGCTCCTCGGGGCTCCAGCGATAGGTCGGATCGCTGGTGAACTTGCCGCTCCATTCCGGCATTTCGGTGAAGCTGCAGATCAGGCTGGTGTGGTTGAGCAGGTTGGTGAGCTGAATCCGCCCCGGGCGGTAGTTGGCCAGCCGCTGCGCTTCGTCGGGCAGGAGCTCTTCGAGGGTGTCGCTGAGCCGGAGGATACCGGCTTCGACCATCTGCAGAATGCGGGCCGCGACAAAGGTCTTGGTCAGACTGCCGATCCGGTAACGGGAATGGATGGTGGCCGGGGTGGCGCTGGCGAGATCCTCCACCCCGTAGACCACGGTGGTGACCTGGTCGTCCGTTTCCCGCACCGCGATGCTCACCGAGGGGACGTTGAGGCTCCCGGTACGTTCGGCCGCCAGTTGATCGAGGCTTTGCTGTTTGTAGTCCCCAAGATCTTCGCCGGAACAGCCCGGCAGGAGCAGGAGGAAGACCAGCAGCAGACCGACCGCCGGGCAGCGGAGGGAACTATGACGCCGGAAATGGCTAGACTTTGAAGAGTCCATCGATGATCCCCTTTGCGGTTTGCAGGTTGAGCTGAAAATGACCCGGAGCGAACATGTCAATATGGGCACCGGAACCGGTTAGCGTCTGGCAGTCCCCCCGGGTCTTGCCGGACCAGCGGCGGTGGCAGCGGCCGTTGGCAGGCTCCGGATCGCTGGAAGTGATGAGGATGATGTCACTGGCCACTGGTTCCGGCTCACAGCAGGGGGGGAGGGTGGCGATATAGCCGGCGAGCCGTTCGGAATCGTCGGTGAGCCCCTGCTCACGGCAGAGTTGCCGGTACCAGCCCAGGTAGTCGTCCGGCGTCGGTGGCTCCTCGAAGATCCAGGAGTCGACCAGCAACAGCGCCCGCGGCGCCCGGGCCCCGAGACGGCGGGCGACCTCGAAGGCGAAGTTGCCGCCCCCCGAATAACCGAGGAAGAGAGTCTTTTCGGGGAGGGTCATACGGTCGCGAACCACCGTTTCGCAGTACTCGGCAAATCCCCCCGGGGAAAATTCGAGGGGAAGAACGCGGCGCGGCGCCAGGGCCGCGGCGATTCGGGCGCTGATGGGCGAAAAGAGGCTGTCGATGGACGGAAAGAGGAAAACGTCGGTACCAACCCCGGATTCTGGGTGGTTGGCGCCCGATTGCAGCGCCGCGGCCAGGGCGCAGACCCGCGGGTGCAGAAAGAGGTCGGCGACAGTGGCCGTCGGGAACTGGGGTCGCAGCAGGTCGGGAAGGCGCAGGGCACTCAGCGAGTTGCCGCCGAGGTCGAAAAAATGTCCTTCACGGTCGACGGCACCGCAATTCAGGACGCGGGCGAAGCTGGCGGCGACCAGCTTCTCGGCGGGCGTCTGCGGCGGCGCCGTGACCTTCGCCGACGGTTGCGCCAGCGCCAGCAGGGCGGTGCCGTCCAGTTTGCCGTGGCGGTTGAGGGGGAGCTGCGCCACCGCCAGCAGCTGCTCCGGCACCATGAAGGCGGGGAGGCGTGCGGCGAGAAAGGCGCGCAGCTCGGCGCTGCCCGGCGCCGGCTCGGCGGCGACGTAGGCGGCCAGCAGGCTGCTGTAGATCCCCGCCTTCCCCACCGGCACCACCGCCGCGTCGCGCAGCTGCGGATGGGTGGCGAGGGCCTGGCGGACCTCCTCCAGTTCGATGCGGTAGCCGCGGACCTTGACCTGGTCGTCGCGGCGACCGAGAAAGCGGAGCTCGCCGTCGCTGCCGCGCCGGGCGAGATCGCCGCTGCGGTAGAGGCGCTCCCCCGGCAGGGCCGGGCTGGCGGCGAAGGCGCGGGCGGTCAGCTCTGCCTGGCCGAGATAGCCGTCGGCCAGGGCGCTGCCGCCGAGCGCGAGTTCGCCGACGACGCCGTCGGGGACGAGCTCCCCCTGGTCGTCGAGCAGATAGCAGTTGACATTGGCGATGGGGCGGCCGATGGGGAGGGGCTCGGGGATCGGCTGGGTCGCCGCGACCGGGTAGAGGGTGGCGCAGACGGTATTCTCGGTAGGGCCGTAGGCGTTGAGGTAGCGCAGCCGGGGGGCGAACTCCTGGACCTGCTGGGCGCGGGGACTCTCGCCGGCGGTGACCAGGGTTTTCAGCCCGGCCAGGTCGGTGACGCCGAAGTGGGCCAGATAGGAAGGAGGGAAAGTGGCAACGGTCACCTGCTGGCGGTGCAGCAGGGCGATCAGCCGCGCGCGGTCGCGAAGGTCGGCTTCGACCGGGCAGACCAGGGCGGCGCCGTTGGCCAGGGTGACGAAGATCTCTGAAACCGAGGCGTCGAAACCGGGGGAGGCGAAGAGGAGCACCCGGTCGTCTTCCTCCAGGCCGAAGGCCGCGCCCTGTTCCCGGGCCAGATTGAGGATGCCGCGGTGGGGGACCACGACCCCCTTGGGACGTCCGGTCGAGCCGGAGGTGTAGATCACATAGGCGGCCTCCTCCGGCCGCGGCGGTCGCGGCAGCGGCGCGGCGTCCCCTTCCGCCAGCTGCCGGGCGGTGACGGAGGGGCCGCTCTGCGGCCAGGGCGGCGCGTCCGTCTCGGCACAGCGGATGACCAGCACCGGTGCGGCATCGCGCGCGAGCAGGGCGATGCGCTCCTGCGGATAGCGGGCGTCGATGGGGAGGTAGACCGCCGCCGCCTTGAGGACCGCCAGGGCCGCCAGCACCGTCCAGGGTCCGCGGCTGCAGTGCAGAGCGACCCGGCTGCCCGGCGTCACGCCGTGCCCAGCGACCAGGGTCGCCGCCATCCGGTCACTGATCTGGTCGAGCTCCCGGTAGCTCCAGCCCTCCTCCCCGGCGATGAGCGCCGGCGCCTGCGGCCGACGGCGGGCCTGGTCGCGGATCAGATCGATCACCGTGAGCCCCTCCGGCAGCGGTCGGCACGGGCCGCGGGAGAGGGCCAGCAGCCGCTCACGCTCCTCACCACACAAAAGTTGCGCCCGGCCGACGGCCTCCTGCGGCGCGGCGCTCAAAGAGCGGGCGAGCTGCTGCAGGTGGCCGGCCAGGGCGGCGACCGTAGCGGCCTCGAAGAGAGCGCTGGCGTAGTTGATCTGCAACCCCAGCTCCTCTCCCTGCGGGGCAAAGAGGAAGGAGAGATCGAAACGGCTGGTCTGCTCAGGGAGTTCCAGCGGCGCGATGCGCAAGCCGTCGACGGCGAAGAGGGGCGCCTCGTTATTCTGCAGCACCAGCAGCACGTCGAAGAGGGGGGCGCGGGCCGTGTCGCGAGGGAGGCGCAGTTCATCGACCAGGCGGTCGAAGGGGTAGTCCTGGTGGGCGAAGGCCACCAGGGTCGTTGTTTTAACCCGTTGCAGCAGAGTGAGAAAATCCTCCTCGGGGGCGAGGGTCTCACGCAGGGCGAGGGTATTGACGTAGAAGCCGACCTGCTCCTCCAGTTCGGGGTGAGTGCGGCCGGCGCTGACGGTGCCGATGATCTGCTCGCGCTGCATGGTGTAGCGGTAGAGCAGCACCCGCAGCAGCGCCTGCAGAACCATGAAGAGGGTGGCGCCCTGGGCGACGGCGAGGTCGTTGAGGCGGCGGGTCAGGGCAGCGTCGAAGGTGGCAGCGATCACCCCGCCACGGCCGTCGGGGCGCAGCGGCCGGGGAAAGTCGGTCGCCAGCGGCAGCGCCGGCGGCGGATCGGCCAACTGCGCTCGCCAGTAAGAGCGCGCCGACTCCAGCGTGCCATCGGCGAGGCGGGCGTTCTGCCAGGCGGCGAAGTCGCGATACTGCAGGGCCGGTGGCGGCAGCTCGGCCGGAACTCCGGCGCAAGCGGCGCGGTAGAGGAGGAGGAATTCCTTGAGCAGCACCCCCAGCGACCAGCCGTCGCCAGCGATATGGTGGAGGGTGAAGAGGAGCAGGTGGGTCTCGGGAGCGAGGCGCAGCAGCCGCACCCGCAGCGGCAGCTCGTCGGTCAGCGCGAAGGGGAGCAGTGCCAGCTCCCGGCAGCGCTCAAGGGCCGCCGCTTCGTCTGGCTGGTCCTCCAGCGGTACGCGGAAGGCGACCGCCTCCAGGACCTGCTGACGGGGCTCGCCGTCCCGCTCCCGGTAGCAGGTGCGCAGGATCTCGTGACGGGCGACCAGCTCGGCGAAGGCGGTTTGCAGGGCGGCCGGCGCGAGGGGGCCGTCGATGCGATCGACAGCGAAGATATTGTAGGCCGGGTTGCCCGGCTCCAGGCGGTCGAGGACCCAGAGGCGGCGCTGGGCCGGGGAGAGGGGGTAGTCGGCGGCGGCCGGAGTACGCGGGATCGGTTCGAAACCGGCGCACGCGGCGGCATCGAGCCAGGCGGCGAGCTCCCGGGCGGTCGGCCGGGCAAACAGGGTCGCCACCTCGACCTGCACCCCCAGCTCCCGGTAGAGGCGGGCCAGGACCCGAATGGCGAGGAGGCTGTGGCCGCCGGCCGCAAAGAAGTTGTCGTCGCGCCCGAGGGGCGGGCTGTTGAGAAGCTCGGCGAAGATCGCACAGACGCTGGCTTCTGTCGAAGTCTGGGGGGGGGTATAGGGGCTTGGGGCCGCGTTCGGACGCCGCCAACGCAGCCGTGCCACCAGCTGGCCGGCGTTCGCCAGGGCGAGTGGATGGTAGTAGGCGTCATGGCGCACCCCGGCGGGTAGGAGGGGCGGCTCCCAGGACTCTCCCTGCTCCGGGGCGTCGGCGGCCAGTTCCGACGGCGGCTGGAGGGGCGTGGGCGGCAGCGGCCGCGGCGGTGCTTCGGGCGTGGTGCAGGGCTCCTCCCAGCGCAGGGTCAGCTGGGCGGCCAGCGCCGGCAGCCTGCTGGTCGGCAGAGAGAAATGGCAGGCACCATCTTCCAGCGGGAGAGCGGAAAAGCCGGCGCGGCGCAACAGGTCGGCCACCTGGCCATTGCGGGGGCCGGGGACGAAGCGGGCACCGAGGGTGGCGATCCCTGCGGTCCGGCACCAGTCGCCGAGGGCGGCGAGGAGCCCTTCCTCGACGCCGCGGCCGAGAACCCGGCAGCTGAGCAGCCAGGTCTCGATCTCAGCCGTGTCGGCGCGGCGCTGCATCAGCACCACTCCGGTCAGGCCGTAGGCGCCGAAGCGGTCGTTGACCTCCAGAGTCAGGCCGCACTGGCCGGGGGCGGCGAGGAATTCTGCAATCTGCGCCGGCGTGCGCCGGGCGAGGTTGAGGTTGAACTGATTGGTGCGCTGGGTCAGTTGGGCGATGCGCTCGGACTGGGCCGGATGGGCCGGTCGCAGCACCAGCTCCAGGGCGAGCTCCCGCAAATATTCATCCCGTCCGCAACGCTGCTCCGCGGCACGGCGTTGCTGTTCGGCCTGGTAGCGGGCCGGCCGGTCGGCGTCTTCCCGGGTGAGCAGCAGTTTGTCGGTGGCCCAGAGCCGGTCTAGAAAAGGAGCGAACCGGTCGGCGGCGGCAGGGAGCTGCAGGGTCAGCACCTCCGGGCATTCGTGCAGCATCCGGGCGCATTCGGCGGGGCTGTCGTCGAGGAAAATGAAACTGTCGCTCCCCAGCCCGAGCTCGGCGGCGATGGCACGCAGGTTGGCCGGCTTGTCGTTCCAGTCGATGCGCCAGCTGGCGAAATGCTCCCGGCGCAGCAGCATGCCGGGGTGGTGATCGAGGATATCCAGGACATCCGCCGCCTGGTTCTTGCTCGCCAGGGCGAGGAGCATCCCCTCCCGGTGGCGAGCAAGGAGGAACTCCTGCAGGGCGCGATAACCGCCGCCGGTGTCGATCCCCTCCCGGCCGACTTCGCCGCAGATCCCCCCCCACAGGGTGTTATCGGCATCGACGACCAGCACCTTGAAGGAGTGGCCGGCCAGGGCGAGGCAGGCGCGGGCGGTCTCGCTGCCGATGGCGGCGAAAAACTCGCGGCTGAAGGGGATATGCCCTTCCTGGGCGCTGCTCGGATCGAAAACCTCCCGCACCCGGAAGCGGACCGCGCTCTGGCGCAGGTCGAGGGGGAAGCAGCCGGGGGTGGCCGCCAGGTGCTCGGCGAGTTCGCTGCCGAGTTCCTGCAGCCGTTGTCGCAGCTGCGGATCGAGAGCCGGGTCGACGGGGAAGAGGCCGACCAGCAGCGGCGCCGGTCCCGGCCAGTTAGCGAGGAGCTGAAACAGCAGCTGGCGAAAGGTGGCCAGGGCCGCTTCCGGCTCGGCCGGCCGGTCGTGCAGCGCATCCTCGAAACGGGCCAGCAGCAGGGCGACGTCGCAGTCGTGGCGCAGGCTGCCGGCCGGATCGTTGAGCGCGGTAAAAACCTGGTTGTAGCCGGCGAAACGCAATACTGCATTGACGCCGAAGGGGCGCAACTGGGCGACGCAATAGCCCTCCAGTTCCTCCGCGGTGAAGCTGGCGGCCACCCCCAGCCGCAGCGGACGGCGCCGCGGCAATCCCGCCTGGCGCCAGCGTTCGAAAAGCTCGGCCAGGGGCAGCTCCGGTTCCCGGGCCAGGGCTGCGGCGAGGAGCGGCAGTCCCTGCTGCAACGCTCCGGGGAGGGCCGCGGGACAGGCCTTGCGGTTGTAGCGCAGCCGCAGTCGCAGTACCGGTTCGGGAAAGATCTGGACCTCGACGGCGTAGTTGGTGTGCTCGGCGACGCCAAAATCGACCTGGCGAAAGGGGAGCCGGCTTGGTTCCCCTTCCGGATAATTTTCGAAGACCAGCAGGGAATCGAGGAGGTGGGCGCCCAGCGGGGTCTGGGCCTGGATTTCGGCCAGAGAAGCGTAGTGATGGGGCAGAGCCCGGGCCCCCTCCTGGTGCAGGGCATCGACCAGTCCGCCGAGGGTCTGCTCCGGCGCCAGCAGGGCCCGCACCGGCACGGCGTTGATGAACAGTCCGACCATTTCCGCGCAGCCGGGCAGCTCCGGCGGCCGGCCGGAGACGGTGGCGGCGAAAACCACCTCCTCCCTGCCGTCGCAGGCGCCCAGCGCCAGGGCCCAGAGCGCCCGGAACAGGCTGTTCAGGGTCGCCCCGCGGCTGCGGGCGAGGGCGCGCAATTCGGCGCCGAGCTCCGGCTCCAGGGTCAGTTCGAACTCGCCTCCGGCATAGCCGGTCGCCAAAAAGGGGGTGGCGGCGCAGGAGGCGAGTTCCTCATAACCGGCGAGGGTTTGACGCCAGTAATCGAGGGTGGCCTGCTGGTCCCGGCTCTCCAGCCACTGAACGTAGTGGCGGAATTGCCGGGCCGGCGGCAGTTGCGCTTCGCGGCCGGCCAGCAGCTCGAGATAGAGGGCTTCGAAGTCGCGCTGAAGGACGGCGAGGCTCCAGCCATCGAGGAGGATGTGGTGGAAACTCCAGAGGAATTCATGGCATTCGGGGCCAAGTCGGAACAGGGCCAGGCGCAGCGGCGGGCGGCGCGGCAACGCGAAGGGACGGGCGAGGTCGGCCCGGCGTTCCTCCGCCAGGCGTTCCTCGGCCCGGGCGGTGCCGAGGCCGGAGAGATCCTCAAAGCGGAAATCGAGGGGGGCCTGGCGCAGGACCAGTTGCAGCGGTCGGGGAACTTTTTCGTGGACGAAGAGGGTGCGCAGAATGTCGTGACGAGCGGCGAGGCGCTCCCAGGCCTGGCGAAACAGCTCCGGCTCCAGCACACCCTGCAACCGGAAGCGGGCCTGTTCGAAATAGGCGCGTCCCCCCTCCCGCAGCTGATGGAAAAGAATCCCTTCCTGCAGGGGTGTCAAAACGTAGAGATTCTGAATGTTCTCCTTGCTTACCATGAACCCTCGCCCCGGGGGTGTGCCAGACCCTCGACCAGGCCGTCGAACTGGTCGAGAGAGAGACCGGAAAAGTCAAAGTCGACCGGGGTCGCCTGACTCCCCTGGCGGGCACAGCAATGTTCGACGAGACTCTCCAGCCAGGCGGTGAAACCGGCCGCCAGAGCCGTGACTCGCGCCAGGGGATAATGCTCCTGGTGATAGTGAAACTGGACGCTGAGGCGACCATCGGCGATCAGTGCCGCGACGTCGAGGAGATGCCAGGCCCGGGCCGCCGGGGAGATTTCGGCGCCGGTCGGCTCTGGAGCCTGGGTGAAGAAGCTCCCCGGCGCGGCGGCAAACTCGCCAAGAAAGTTGAAGCCGACCCGTTCCGACCCGAGCAGTGCGGGCCACCTTTCCGGTGGGTGAAGCAGGCCAAAGCCCAACCCGCGCGACGGCACCCGTCGCAGCTGCTCCTTGACCGCTACGGTGAGGCGTCCCGGGTCCTGGGCGGCAACATCGAGGGTCAGGGGCCAGAGGGTGGTAAACCAGCCGAGGGTACGCGAGATGTCGCAGCCGACCAGGGGTTCGCGGCCGTGTCCTTCCAGGGTCAGCGCCGTCCGTGGCGCGCCTGCGGCTACAGCCAGGGCCTTGGCAAGAGCTGCGGTCAGCAGTTCTTCGGTGCGGGTCTGGTAGGCCCGGTTGGCGGCGCCGGTCAGCTGGGCGGTGAAGTCGCTGCCGAATTGCAGGGCATGGGTCCGCTTGTCGGCGAAACGGCCCGGGTCGATCATGGCGGGGCCGACGGGCGCTTGCACCTGGGCCTCCCAATAGCTCCGCTCGGCTTGCACGCTGTCGGTTGCGGCCAGTCTGTCAAGGGCGAGGGCCCAGTCCCCGGGGCTGGCGGTCGCTGCCGGCAGTTCGATCGGCCGGCCGGCACTCGCCGCCCCATAGGCGTTTTCCAGGTCCGCCAGCAGCAGACGCCAGGAGACGCCATCGGTAACCAGATGGTGGCAAGTCAGAAAGAGACGGTCCCCTTCCGGGCGCTGGAACAGGACCGCCTTGAACAGGGACCCGGCAGCCAGGTCCATGCGGCGGTAAACCCGTTCGATCTCGTTGTTGATCTCGGCCCCTTGCGGCAGCGGACAGATGCAGAGATCGAGTTCATCCGCTGGCAGAATGGACTTCTCCCAGCCTTCCTTGCAGCATCGGTAGCGGCTGCGCAAGGCATCGTGGTGGGCCACCAGCGCCTCCAGGGCCGCCCGCAGGGGCGCGGGATCGATGCTGGCCGCTGCCGCGAGCAGGACGCTCTGGTTGAAATGGCCGGGGGCCGCGGGCTGGGTGGCGAAGAACCAGCGTTCCACCGGGGTCAGCGGGACCAGACCATGGACCCGGGGCGGTTGCGGCTGGGCCTGGGGCTGCAGCGGTTGCACCCGGCCGGCGAGAGCCCGTACCGTCGGCGCCTCGAAGAGATCGAGAACCTGGAGCTGCCAGCCTGCTTCCCGCAGGCGGCCGACGGCGACAATCGCCTTGATCGAATCGCCGCCGGCGGCGAAGAAGTCCTCGTCGACGCCGAGCCCGTCGCGGCCGATGACCTGAGCGAGCAGTTGCGAAAGTTCCCGCTCCAGGTCCGTGGTGGGGAGGCTGGCCGGGGCGGTGGTCGACAGCAGCTCGGCCTGGCGGGGGGAGGGGAGCGCAGCGCTCTCCACCTTGCCGTTGCGGTTCAGGGGGAGGGCGTCCAGGGGGATGAAGAAGCCGGGAATCATATAGCCGGGGAGCCAGGCGCCGAGGTAACGGCGCAATTCGTCGGCGTCGGGGGCGGGAGCGCCGGGTTGCAGGGTAAAGTAGGCCGCCAGGGTTTCCACCGCACCGCTGGCCGGGTCGCGCAGCGGATGGACATAAACCTCGCGCAGGTCCGGCATGGCCAGCAGGCGGTTCTGGATCTCCTGGAGTTCGATCCGGTAGCCGCGCAGCTTGATCTGGGCATCGATGCGGCCGACGAACTCCAGGTCAAAATTGGGTTCGAAGCGGACCAGGTCGCCGCTGGCATAGAGGCGTTCGCCGCTCCCCGCCGGATCGGCCACGAAGCGGGCCGCCGTCAAATCGGCCTGCCGATGGTAGCCGCGCGCCACCCCGGCGCCGCCGATGAAGAGCTCCCCGAGCGCGCCGGGCGGCACTGGGCGGCCCGCGGCGTCGAGGACGCGGATGGTGGTGTTGGCGATCGGTTTGCCGATCGGCAGCCGCCAGAGGGCCGGGAGCCTGCGCGGCAGCGGATGGAAGGTGGCGAAGGTGGTGGTCTCGGTCGGGCCGTAGACGTGTACCAGTTCGGTCCCTTCCCCCAGCTGCTCCAGGGCATGCCGGACCGGTCGCAGGCTCGCCTCCTGCCCACCGAAGAAGATCTGTTCGCACCCCGCCAGCGCCTCCGGGACCGTTTCTGCCAGCTGGTTGAAGAGGGCGGTGGTCAGGAAGAATTTGCTGATGCGTTCCTGGCGCAGGTAGGCGCCAAGGGTCTCCGGGCTGCGCAGTACCGATGTTTCCGGCAGGCAGAGGGTGGCGCCGTTGAGCAGGCTCATGAAGATGTCGAAGGTCGAACCGTCAAAGGCGTAGCTGGAGAGCTGCAGAAAGCGGTCGCCGGGCCGGCCCTGGCAATAGTCGGTCTGTTTGACCAGGCGCACCACGTTGCGGTGTTCGACTGCCACTCCCTTGGGGCGGCCGCTGGAACCGGAGGTATACATGAGATAGGCGAGGTCGCCGGGGCGGGCCCGGGACGGGAAAGGCGGGACCTGTTCCGGCAGGTTCCGGATCAGGGTCTCGACGGCGACGACTGTCGCCCGTGTCGGCCCCTCTGTCGGCAGCTGCCGGGCCACCGTCTCGTTGCGTTGGTCGGTGACCAGCAGAACCGCCTCGCAGTCCGCCAGGAGAAACGCCAGGCGTGCGGCCGGAGTCTCCGGTTCCAGGGGGACATAGGCGGCGCCGAGCTTGAGCACCCCGAAGATCGTCGCCAGCATCGCTGGACCGCGTTCGAAGAGGAGGGCGATGGCCCGGCCATGCAGGTCGCCGTGGCGCTGCTGCAGGGTCGCAGCGACCAGGTCCGAAGCCTGGTCGAGCCAGCGGTAGCTGTAGTGGCCGCTGCGATGCACCAGGGCACAGGCCTCCGCATCCCGTGCCACCTGCTCGGCAAAGAGTTCCGGCAGGCTTTGTGGCGGCAGCTCTCTGGCAGTGGCGTTGATCCGGGCGAGGGCCGCCCTGGTCGCCAGCGGCAGCAGTTCGAGATCGCCGACGGCGGTCTCGGGAGCGGCGAGGGCCGCTTCGAGGAGGGTCTCCAGGCAACGGAACCAGCCGGCGACGGTGGCGGCGCGAAACAGGTCGCTGCAGTATTCGATCTCCACCCGGCTGGCATCGGCGCTGAAATAGAAGGTCAGGTCGAAATGGCTGACCGGGCGGCGCAGGGGCAGCGGCTCCAGGCGCAGTGGGCCGAGGTCCGAGGCGACTGCCGCGCTGTTCTGCAATGCCAGGACCACGTCGAACAATGGATTGCGGGAGGTGTCGCGGATCAGTCCCAGCTCGTCGACGAGGCGGTCGAAGGGGTAATCCTGATGCTCCAGGGCGGCGGTGTGGGTGTGATGGACGCGGCGCACCAGCTCGGCAAAGGGCTCCTGCGGATCGAGCCGATCCCGCAGCGGCAGGGTGTTGACAAAGAAACCGACCAGTCCCTCCAGGTCGGGATGGCGGCGGCCGGCGGCGGGGGCGCCGACAATCAGGTCGGTCGTGCCGCTGAGGCGGTAGAGGAGGGTCTTGACCAGGGCCATCAGCAGGTCGAAGAGGGTCACCTGCAAACGGTCGACGAACTGTTGCATGGCGGCGACTTGCGCCGGCGGCAGGCAGAAATCGAGGGTCTCCCCGGCAAAACTCTGTACCGGCGGGCGGGGGAAGTCGGTCGCCAGTTCGAGGGTCGGGATCGGTCCGGCGAACTGCTGGCGCCACCACTGGCCGCTGGCCGCCAGCTCGGCGCTGCCGACCTGGGCCGCCTGCCAGGCGCAGAAGTCGCGGTAGTGCAGCCCTCCCGCCGGCAGCGCCGGGGCGCCGCCGCTGGCGAGGGCGGCGTAGCTGTGGCTGACTTCCCGCTGCAGCACCCCCATTGACCAGCCATCGGCGACGATATGGTGGAGGTGGAGCAGCAGCCAGGCTTCGTCCTGAGCAGTGTGCAGCAATTTGATCCGCCACAGTGGGCCCTGCGCCAGATCGAAGGGTTTTTCCCCCTCCTGGCGCGCCAGGGCTGCGGCGGCGGCCTGGGGATCGCTGACCGAGCGCAGGTCGACTTCCTCGATCCGGAAAGCACCGGCGGGCCGGACAACCTGGCGGACGGCGCCGTCCCGCAGCACGAACCGGGTCCGCAGCGACTCATGGCGCACCTCCATGGCGGCGAAGGCCGCGGCCAGGGCAGTGCTGTCAAGGGGGCCGTGCAGGCGGCTGACACCGAAGAGGGTATAGGGCGTGTGCGCATCCGCGCGCATTTGATCGATGGCCCAGAGGCGCTGCTGCGCGGCCGAGAGGGGGTAGTCGGCCGCCGTGGCGCGGCGCGGGATCGGCGCGAAATGGCCCTGCCGCTGCCGGTCGAGAAAGGCGGCCAGGCGCGCAACGGTCGGATGGGCGTAGATCTCCCGCAGGAGAACCTGCGCGCCGCACTGGCGGTGGAGTCGGGCCGCGAGCTGCATTGCCCGGATGCTCTGGCCACCGGCTTCGAAGAAATGGGTCTCGCGGCCGGGGGAGGTGAGCTGCAACAGGTCGGCAAAAAGGGCGGCGACCAGCTTCTCGGCGGGCGTCTGCGGCGGCGCCGTGACCTTCGCCGGCGGTTGCGCCAGCGCCAGCAGGGCGGTGCCGTCCAGTTTGCCGTGGCGGTTGAGGGGGAGCTGCGCCACCGCCAGCAGCTGCTCCGGGACCATGAAGGCGGGGAGGCGTGCGGCGAGAAAGGCGCGCAGCTCGGCACTGCCCGGCGCCGGCTCGGCGGCGACGTAGGCGGCCAGCAGGCTGCTGTAGATCCCCGCCTCCCCCACCGGCACCACCGCCGCGTCGCGCAGCTGCGGATGGGCGGCGAGGGCCTGGCGGACCTCCTCCAGTTCGATGCGGTAGCCGCGGACCTTGACCTGGTCGTCGCGGCGACCGAGAAAGCGGAGCTCGCCGTCGCTGCCGCGCCGGGCGAGATCGCCGCTGCGGTAGAGGCGCTCCCCCGGCAGGGCCGGGCTGGCGGCGAAGGCGCGGGCGGTCAGCTCCGCCTGGCCGAGATAGCCGTCGGCCAGGGCGCTGCCGCCGAGGGCGAGTTCGCCGACGACGCCGTCGGGGACGAGCTCCCCCTGGTCGTCGAGCAGATAGCAGTTGACATTGGCGATGGGGCGGCCGATGGGGAGGGGCTCGGGGATCGGCTGGGTCGCCGCGACCGGGTAGAGGGTGGCGCAGACGGTATTCTCGGTCGGACCGTATCCGTTGAGGTAATGCAGCCTGGGTGCGAACTGGCGTACCAGCTGCGGGCTCGGCCGTTCGCCGGCGCTGACCAGCGTTTTCAGTCCGTCCAGGTCACCGGGTTCGAAGTTGGCCAGGTAGGCGGGCGGAGCAATCAGGACCGTGACTCGCTGGCGCTGCAGCAGGGCCGCCAGGCTCGGCGGATCGTCGATCTGCGCCTCGCTGCTGCAGACCACCGCCGCCCCCTGGGCCAGGGCCGGGAAGACCTCGGCGACGAAGGAGTCGAATCCGGGGGAAGCAAATTGAAGGACCCGATCATCGGCGCCGAAATGGAGGGCAACCGGCAATTCCCGGGCCAGATTGAGGATGCCGCGATGGGGGACCACGACCCCCTTGGGACGTCCGGTGGAGCCGGAGGTGTAGATCACATAGGCGGCCTCCTCCGGCCGCGGCGGTCGCGGTAGCGGCGCGGCGTCCCCTTCCGCCAGCTGCCGGGCGGCGACGGAGGGGCCGCTCTGCGGCCAGGACGGCGCGTCCGTCTCGGCACAGCGGATGACCAGCACCGGTGCGGCATCGCGCGCGAGCAGGGCGATGCGCTCCTGCGGATAGCGGGCGTCGATGGGGAGGTAGACCGCCGCCGCCTTGAGGACCGCCAGGGCCGCCAGCACCGTCCAGGGTCCGCGGCTGCAGTGCAGAGCGACCCGGCTGCCCGGCGTCACGCCGTGCCCAGCGACCAGGGTCGCCGCCATCCGGTCACTGATCTGGTCGAGCTCCCGGTAGCTCCAGCCCTCCTCCCCGGCGATGAGCGCCGGCGCCTGCGGCCGACGGCGGGCCTGGTCGCGGATCAGATCGATCACCGTGAGCCCCTCCGGCAGCGGTCGGCACGGGCCGCGGGAGAGGGCCAGCAGCCGCTCACGCTCCTCACCACACAAAAGTTGCGCCCGGCCGACGGCCTCCTGCGGCGCGGCGCTCAAAGAGCGGGCGAGCTGCTGCAGGTGGCCGGCCAGGGCGGCGACCGTAGCGGCCTCGAAGAGAGCGCTGGCGTAGTTGATCTGCAACCCCAGCTCCTCTCCCTGCGGGGCAAAGAGGAAGGAGAGATCGAAACGGCTGGTCTGCTCAGGGAGTTCCAGCGGCGCGATGCGCAAGCCGTCGACGGCGAAGAGGGGCGCCTCGTTATTCTGCAGCACCAGCAGCACGTCGAAGAGGGGGGCGCGGGCCGTGTCGCGAGGGAGGCGCAGTTCATCGACCAGGCGGTCGAAGGGGTAGTCCTGGTGGGCGAAGGCCACCAGGGTCGTTGTTTTAACCCGTTGCAGCAGAGTGAGAAAATCCTCCTCGGGGGCGAGGGTCTCACGCAGGGCGAGGGTATTGACGTAGAAGCCGACCTGCTCCTCCAGTTCGGGGTGAGTGCGGCCGGCGCTGACGGTGCCGATGATCTGCTCGCGCTGCATGGTGTAGCGGTAGAGCAGCACCCGCAGCAGCGCCTGCAGAACCATGAAGAGGGTGGCGCCCTGGGCGACGGCGAGGTCGTTGAGGCGGCGGGTCAGGGCAGCGTCGAAGGTGGCAGCGATCACCCCGCCACGGCCGTCGGGGCGCAGCGGCCGGGGAAAGTCGGTCGCCAGCGGCAGCGCCGGCGGCGGATCGGCCAACTGCGCTCGCCAGTAAGAGCGCGCCGACTCCAGCGTGCCATCGGCGAGGCGGGCGTTCTGCCAGGCGGCGAAGTCGCGATACTGCAGGGCCGGTGGCGGCAGCTCGGCCGGAACTCCGGCGCAAGCGGCGCGGTAGAGGAGGAGGAATTCCTTGAGCAGCACCCCCAGCGACCAGCCGTCGCCAGCGATATGGTGGAGGGTGAAGAGGAGCAGGTGGGTCTCGGGAGCGAGGCGCAGCAGCCGCACCCGCAGCGGCAGCTCGTCGGTCAGCGCGAAGGGGAGCAGTGCCAGCTCCCGGCAGCGCTCAAGGGCCGCCGCTTCGTCTGGCTGGTCCTCCAGCGGTACGCGGAAGGCGACCGCCTCCAGGACCTGCTGACGGGGCTCGCCGTCCCGCTCCCGGTAGCAGGTGCGCAGGATCTCGTGACGGGCGACCAGCTCGGCGAAGGCGGTTTGCAGGGCGGCCGGCGCGAGGGGGCCGTCGATGCGATCGACAGCGAAGATATTGTAGGCCGGGTTGCCCGGCTCCAGGCGGTCGAGGACCCAGAGGCGGCGCTGGGCCGGGGAGAGGGGGTAGTCGGCGGCGGCCGGAGTACGCGGGATCGGTTCGAAACCGGCGCACGCGGCGGCATCGAGCCAGGCGGCGAGCTCCCGGGCGGTCGGCCGGGCAAACAGGGTCGCCACCTCGACCTGCACCCCCAGCTCCCGGTAGAGGCGGGCGGCGAGCTTGATCAGGGTCAGGGAGTTGGCGCCGGCTTCGAGCAGCGAGGTGTCGATGCTGATCCGCTCCATCCCCACGGTGGCAGCGAAGAGGGCGGCGACCGCGCGCTCCCGGGGAGTCCGCGGTGGAACAAAATCTTCCTGCCGACAGAGGAGTTCCTCGGGCTTGGGGAGACGGTTGGCATCGACCTTGCCGTGGAGGTTGAGAGGGAACTTTTCCAGTTGCAGGAAGAAGGCGGGAATCATGTAGCCAGGGAGGCGCTGGCGCAGCGCGGCGACAATTTCCTCGCGGCTCACCGGGGTGGCGACCGTATAGTAGCAGGTCAGGCCGTCGACCAGCCCGTCCCGCAGGTTGGGGCGGACATACACCTGGCGCACCCCGGCGATGGCGGCGATGGCCATTTCCACCTCGGGCAGTTCGACCCGGTGGCCGCGCAGTTTGACCTGGCGGTCGACGCGGCCGACGAAGTCGACGCTGCGGTCCGGGCGGTAGCGGCCGAGGTCGCCGGTCTTGTAGAGGATGTCGGGGGTGGCGCTGAGGGGGTTCTGGATAAAGGCGCGGGCATTGAGCTCGGGGGCGCCGAGATACCCCTTGGAGCGGAACGGGGTCTTGATGTGGATTTCGCCGGTTTCCCCGATCTTGCAGAGGCGTTCCCCCTTGAGAATGATCGCCGCGGTGTTGGGGAGGGGGCGGCCGACCGGGACGATCTGCCCGCTCTCCAGAGGTTCGTCGTCGATGCGGAAGAAAAATTTGGCCAGGGTCGTCTCCGACGGCCCATAGAGATTGACCAGCCGGGTCGCTCCCCCGACTGCCTGACGAAAGCGCAGGACGTCGGCCCCGTAGAGGGGTTCGCCGGCCAGCAGCAGGTAGTTGACGCCGGCAAAGCCGTCCGGTTCCTGCTCGGCGAGATGGCTGGTCAATTCCCGGAACAGGGAGGGGACGCAGTGGATCAGGTTGACCCCGCTGGCGCGGACGAAGCGGACCAGTTCCGGAATCTGGCTGCGGGTGGCGGCATCGGGGATGCAGACCGCACCGCCGCAGGTCAGCGGCAGCAGGAGATCGCGCAGGCTGACGTCGAAGGTCGGCGGGGCCAGAGAGAGGGTGCGCAAGGTAGCGCCGAGACCGAACTCCTGGCGTTCCCAGGCGAGAAAGTGGCAAAGGCCCTTCTGGCTGCCGAGAATGATCTTCGGTTCGCCGCTGGAGCCGGAGGTGAAGACCACGTAGGCGGCCCCTTCGGCATCGACGGTAACCGGTGGGTTCTCCTCCGGCAGAGGGGTGTCCGGCGGGCTGGTCTGGTGCCAGAGCAGGGTGTCGGGTACTGTACCGAGCAGCAGCAGCGGCGGTGAGGCGGGGAGCTCGCAAAGGCGCGGCAGCAAGGCGGCGGCATCGGCTTCGGCGCAGATCAGCGCGGCCGGCGTGTTTGGGCGAAAGACCTGGGCCAGGCGGCTGCCCGGGAGGTCCAGGGGGATCGGCATGAAAACACCGCCGGCCTTGATCACTCCGAGTTGGGCGGCGACATAGGCCGCCGAGCTCGGCAGGGCAATGGCGACGATCCCCTGGGGTGCCAGTCCCCCCTCTTTCAGGGCCCAGGCGATGCGGTTGGCGCGGCGGTTGAGCTCGCCATAGCTGACGACCCCGGTTGCCTCGATGATGGCCGCAGCGTCGGGGTTGGCCGCCACGCTCGCCTCGATCAGATGCTGGAGAATCGGTCGATCCATGGCGTCGGTCCTAGTACGAGAAGCGGATGCCGTAGGTGGTCATGGCATCGGTCGAGTGGTTGCCGGGCCAGGGGTGGGAGTCGTAGCTCACCTGGTAGGAGACGAAAAGGTTGAAATTCTTCCGGATCGGCACCTGGATTTCGGCCTTCCCCTTGATCAGGCTGCGGGCCTTGCGACCGGAGACGAAGACCGCGGCCGAGTCGGGGTCCTGGCCGAATTCGTTCATCTCCGAGAAGGAGCGGATCCAGCGGAAGCCCTGGCTGAACTGCAGCCATTGACTCAGCTGCCAGTCGAAGGTCTGGTAGAAGTAGAGGATGTTGTAGGTGCGATGATCCAGAGAGGTATAGCGCTGCACTACCGCGTCATACTCCTCGTTGGCCTGGCCGCCGCCGAGAAAGGCCCCGAGGTTGAGGGCCTCGCTGCTGACCAGATAGCTGCCGAGACCGCCGATGAGCAAGCGGCGCTGGTCGAGATCGTTGTTGGTATCCTTCTCCCAGATCGCCGCCCCGGCGAGGTAACCGTAGCGGCAGAGGTCGAATTGCCCTTCGACCTTGGTGGTGCGGTTCTGGTTGCTGATATGGTCGGTCCCTTGCGTGTATTTTTTCTTGGCGTTGTCGTAGGAGGCCAGGCCGGTCCAGCGCCCATGGCGGAGGGTCAGGGCGGTCCCCACCCCCAAGGCGTAGCCGTCGGTATTGCCAGTGATGTTGGTGTAATTGAAGGAGAAGTCGAACTTCTTCAGCAGCCCCGGATAGCGGGCGGCGGGATCGAGGGAACTCTTTTTCCACCAGTCGGCCGGAGGCGCGGCTGGCCCCCCGGATTCCGCCGCCGACGATACGGCAAAGAGGAGCAGGAGTATCGGAATCAGAAGGAGCAGTCGCGTCTGGGCTGGCATCGGAAGCCTTTCTCTTCGGGGGGAAATCCTGGTTGGCGGATCCTTGCCTCAGGCCTCCGGTCGACCCCCCCAGGGGCGACCGGAGGCTGGCGCGGTGGCCCCTGCAGTTGGGCAAGGCCGGGGAAATTCCACTACCCGGGCCGGTTGGGGAGTGGCGAGATAGCAGGTATGCCCCGGCCGCCCCGGGTCGAGTTCCCGGGTGTGCCAGGTTCGGCCGGCGACCGCCACGGTCTCCGCGGCAAAAGCGAGCTGGTCCGGAGCCAGGGCCAATCCGGTCCCCAGGGCTTTCAGGACGCTTTCGGTGCGGGTCCAGTAGCGTAGAAAAGTCTGTTCCGGATCGGGAGAACGGCGGATGAGGGCAGCGATCGGCGGCGCGAAAACCTGCAGGCAGCTCTCCAGGTCGGCGACGGGCCGGGCTTCGATATCGATGCCGACGGCGCTCCGGCTCACCGCGCAGGCGACCAGTTCGCCAGCGTGGCTGATGCTCAGTCCGGGACCTGCCGGACCGAGAGTGGGGCGCCCCTCTGGCGTTCTGTGCAACAGCTGGAGAATGTCGGCCGGGTAGCCGAAGGCTCCGATCAGGATTTCCCGCAACAACAGCTTGCCGGTCAGCGAGCGCTGGCGGTCGATGGGGCGTTGCAGGCGCCGGACCTCGGCCCACAACGGTTCGGGCAACACGTCCTCCGCTGCGGCGTGGAGTGCGGGCCTGGCAAAGGCGACGACGACCGTCGTCTCAGCAGGCATGGCAATGAGTGTCCGCAGTCGCGGCGGCCCCGATCAGGGCGGCAATCTCCGCGGCATGCTCATGAATGAAAAAGTGTCCGCCGGAGAATTCGCGCCGGGAAAATTCTCCGCCGCAGAGTTCCTGCCAGGCCTGGATGGCGGGGCGGGAGACGCAGGGGTCAGCATCTCCGTACAGGACCGTGGTCGGAAAGGGGAGGGTCGGGAACCGGGTGCGGGGATAGTCGTCGAGGGCGGCAAAGTCGGCCCGCAGCACCGGCTCCAGCAGGTCGAGCAATTCCGGGCAGTCCAGCACTTCCGGCGGGGTCCCCGCAAGATCGGCGATCAGGCCGAAGAAGTCCCGGCGCGGAAGCAGGTGCCGGCGGCTGGGCGCTCTTTGGGTGAGGGCGCCCTGTCCGCTCAGAAAGAGATGCCGGGGCGGGGGGAAGAAGGAACTGGCCACCTGCTCGGCGAGGAGGAAGGCAACGCTCGCCCCCAGGCTGTGACCGAAGAGCAGATAGTCCCCTTGCAGGCGCTCCTCAAGCTGGCTCCGGGCGTCGCGGACAATGGCGTCGAGATCGCACAGGGGTGCGCTTTCGAGGCGCCGGCCGTGGCCGGGATACTCCAGGCACGACAGCTTGACGTTGGCTGGGAGGTACGGCTTGAGAAAGGCGAAAGAAGCCTGGTTCCCGCCGGCAAACGGGAGGCAGATCAGGTCGATCACGCCGGCCCCGGCCGTTTGTCGGTGACGATGACCAGCAACAGCCCCATGAGGGGGGTGAGGAGCAGGGATGCGAAAAGGTAGCCCCAGAATCCGAGCTTCTTCCGATAGCCGAGGGTGGCAATAATAACCGAAAGCGCCAGATAGAGCAGAAAATAGGGGGAGAAGATGATTCCCATGGAGCCCTCCCGGAAAGGTTCGGGGCTCCGTAAGGAGCCCCGAACGGTCATTTGATGGCAACTTTACTTGGTCGTTTTGGCCGCTTTCTTTCCGACTTCGAACTGCTGCTTGAAATAGTCGCGCATCTTTACGGCGTCGAAATCGAGGAGGGTGCCACCGGTTTCGAAATGCTGCACCAGGACCTTGCCGATGGCGTAAGTGCTGGCGGTTCCCAGGGTGCTGACGGAGAGGGCGGTGGCAAAGGTGCCCAGAACCGGGACGAATTTGAGGAGGCTGGCGGTGGTGTGGGTGAGGGCCACCGGCAGGACGCTGCCGAGGAGCGAAAGGACAATGCTGCGGACCCGTTCCTTGGAAAATTCGACCTGGTAGATGCCGGCAATCTTTTTAGTCATGTCATACTGCACCGCCATAAAGCCCACCAGATCGACCAGGGGGACCGGGACCACTCCCAGTCCGGCGGCCATATACATGTGATTTTTGATGATGGGACCGGCCTGCTCGGCGCGGGTCAGTTCCCCTTCGGTCGTCGAAGTTGCGGTCTCTTCGATAACGGCGGCTGCCTCACTCATTTCCATCCTCCCTGGAAAAGGTTTCCTACCATTTGGCCGTGGATAAGAGAGACTAATATCACCAAAACATTTAAAGTCAAACAGAATTAATTAAAGTCGGCATTGGCACCCGCACATCCACTTTTTAATCAAAAGTTGGGTTCAATTCCCCGCAGCTTGCTGCGCGATTTTTACTAAGGGTGTAGGCTGTTGATACCCCGTAGCTTGCTGCGGGGTAGTTCATGGCCACGACGGAAAATTTCCCCGGGAAGGGTTGCGGGAGCGGTGAAGAGCCTATACTTGACTGATAGGGAATCACCAACCTCAACCAGGGAGTCTGTATCATGATCAAAGCCTATGCCGCGCTTGCCGCCGGTAGCCAATTGCAGCCCTTCGAATACGATCCCGGCCCCCTCGCTGCCAACGACGTTGAAATCGCCGTGGAACATTGCGGCATCTGTCACAGTGACCTGAGCATGGTGGACAACGAGTGGGGAATCTCCCGCTATCCACTGGTCCCGGGGCACGAGGTCGTCGGTACTCTCGCCGCAGTGGGGGCGTCGGTAAACAATCTGAAAGTCGGCCAGCGGGTCGGCCTTGGCTGGCACGCCGGCTACTGCATGACCTGCCCCAGCTGCATGGACGGCGACCACAACCTCTGCTCCGCTGCGGCCGGGACCATTATCGGTCACCACGGTGGTTTCGCCGAACGGGTGCGGGCGGCGGCCGCCAGTGTCGTCCCGCTGCCGGAAGCCCTCGATAGCGCCAGCGCCGGTCCCCTCTTCTGCGGCGGCATCACCGTCTTCAACCCGCTGCTGCAGTTCGACGTCAAGGCGACCGACCGGGTGGCGGTCATCGGTATCGGCGGGCTCGGCCATATCGCTTTGCAGTTCCTCAATGCCTGGGGCTGCCAGGTGACCGCCTTCACTTCAAGTGCGGCGAAGAAGGATGAAGCGCTGCAGCTCGGCGCCCACCAGGCGATCAACTCCCGTGATCCGGCAGAGATCAAGGCGGCGGCCGGCCAGTTCGACCTGATCCTCTCCACGGTCAACGTCAAGCTTGACTGGAACGCCTACGTCGCCACCCTCCGGCCCCGGGGGCGGCTCCACTTCGTCGGCGCCTCTCTCGAACCGCTCGACCTCGCCGTCTTCCCCCTGATCGGCGGTCAGCGTTCCATCTCCGGCTCCCCGGTCGGCAGCCCGGCCAACATCGCCCGCATGCTCGCGTTCGCCGCCCGCCACGAGATCCGTCCGGTGATCGAGACCTTCCCCTTCGAGCAGGTCAACGCGGCCTTGGAGAGGTTACGCAGCGGTCAGGCGCGCTACCGCATCGTGCTGAGTCGCTAAGATGGGAGCGTGGGTGAGTTGCAAACGCCGGATACCCCGGCAACCGGTTACCTCCCCGCAGGGAGGGAGGTTATCGTAAAGATAACCCGGCTGCGGTGGTAAGGTCTGCATGGGGCTGGCTTCGAAAAAGGAGCTCGGGAATGGCAAAAACACGCAAACGTCTGGGAGAGCTGGTACTGCGCAGTGCGGATCCGCAGGCGCTGGTAACCTTCTATCGGGACATCATTGGCCTTGAACCCTTTGCCACCGTTGGTAGTGCAACCTTTCTCAAGGTCGCCGACGATTTTGCGGGGCACCCGCAATTGCTCGCCATTTTCCAGATGTCGCACACCTTCAGCGGCCCGAAGGACCTGCAGCCGGCACTGGCCGATGCCAGTGCCGGCAGTTTGCATCACTTCGCTTTTGCCATGGAAAAGGCGGACTTTGAAGCCGAGCAGGGGCGTCTGATGGCCCTTGGTGTCCCGATCCAGTTGGCCGACCACCCCCGCTTCGGCTGGCGCTCCATTTATCTGTTCGACCCCGACGGCAATTCGGTCGAGCTGGTTTGTTTCGATGCCGGGGTTCTGGAATCAAGTGGCGATTAACCATGTCGATCGCAGCAGTGCCGATGAAGAATCCAGCCCATCGACGAAACTGAGGCCGCCGCTGCAACGTGAAGCGATGGTAAATAATTTATCTTCATGCCAGCGAAACCTTCAAACCCGACTTTTCCTGGGCAGGCCCGGAATGCCAATTTTGCTCGCGGTTCCAGGGGGCCGATTACTCCGTCACCAGTAGCCGCAGCGGCAGGATGCCGATTTCCCCGGGGCGGCCCGCAGCAGGACCCAGCTGCACTGCACCGTACCAGGAAGCGCCGACCACGGCGCCCGTCAGGTCCCAGGCAAGGTCGAGGCCGAAAGGAGAACCGTCGGTCCGGTCCGGCTGGACGCTCACCAGGTCGCTGGCGGCGTCCCCCGTCGCGATGACGCCATAGCGTAGTATAAAAGAATCCCCCGTTCGCCCGAATTGGCAATTCTGCACCAGGACCCACCAGTCGCCGCTTTCCGGGTCATCGATCCATCCCTCCTAACAAAAAGGGGAGACGATTTCGAAGCGTTCCACATCGACTAGTCCCTGGTCGGTGAGTTTGAGGGAGGGGATCACCGGCAGCGCCATGAAGCCCAAGGTCATGAAGGGATCAGGCAGGGTGGCGCCGAGGGTGCGGGCGGCGGCGACCAGGGCCTGGAACCGGTCGCGCACCACCTCCACCGGCTGGTCGGTCATCAGCCCGGCGATGGGAAGATCAACCCGGGCCAGCACCTCACCAGCGGCAACCGCCACCATCCCCCCACCCCCGGCCACCAGGCTCTTCACCGCCAGCAGCAGTTCGGCATCACTGGTCCCCACGGCGACGATGTTGTGGGAGTCGTGGGCGACTGTGGAGGCGAGCGCCCCCCGTTTCAGGCCGAAGCCACGGATGAAGGTGATGCCGGTGGCGCCGCTGCCACGGTGCCGTTCTACCACCACCAGCTTGAGCAGGTCGCGCGCGGGGTCGGCGACCGCCAGTCCGTTTCGCACGCAGGGTGTGGCCGATCCGGCTCCGGTGGTGAGCTGCTCGGGACTCGCCTCGATGACCCGCAGCCGTTCGCCGGCGGCCGGCAACCGGAAATCGAGACGGTCGAGGGGGACGCGCATGCTGGTCGGCGCCTTGGGAGTGGCTGGGAAGGAGAGCCCCGCCACCAGTTCTCCCTCTTCTGCCACCAGCTGGCCGGCGACAAAGACCTGGCGAACCGTCGGCCGCGCCAGATCGTCCAGCACCACCAGGTCGGCGCGCCGTCCCGGTGCCACTCCCCCCAGCCCCGGCAACCGGAAATACTCGGCCGGGGTCAGGGTCGCCATGCGGATGGCCGTCACCGGGTCGAGCCCCTGCGCCACCGCCCGCCGCAGGATACTGTCAATGTGCCCCTCGGCGAGTAAATCCTGGGGATGGCGGTCATCGCTGCACCACATCATGCGCTGGGCGGTCTGGGCATCGACCAGCGGCAGCAGGGCATCGAGGTTGCGCGCCGCGGTCCCCTCGCGCACCATGATGTGCATGCCGGCAGCGAGCTTCTCCCGGGCTTCGGCCAGGGTGGAGCATTCGTGGTCGCTGCCGATACCCGCAGCGAGGTAGGCGCAGAGTGCCTTCCCCCCCAGCCCCGGCGCGTGGCCGTCGACTGCCTTGCCCAGAGCCCGCATCCCGGCAATCTTGGCCAGCACCTCGGGGTCGGCGGCGATCACGCCGGGGAAATTCATCACCTCCGCCAGGCCCACCACCCGTGGGTCCTTCATCAGCGGCGCGAGATCGGCGGCGCTGAGGCGGGCACCGGAAGTCTCCATATGGGTGGCTGGTACGCAGGAGGAGAGGGTGAAGTAAAAGGAGAAAGGCTGGTCGGCGCTGGCCGCGAACATGTAGTCGAGGCCGGAAAGTCCCAGCACATTGGCGATCTCGTGGGGGTCCGCCACCACCGCGGTGGTGCCGTGGGGCAATACCGCCCGGGCAAACTGGGCCGGGCTGACCATGGCGCTCTCGAGATGGACGTGGGCGTCGATGAAGCCCGGGGCGAGGTAGCGGCCGCGCAGGTCGAGTACGCGTTCGGCACGGTAGTCGCCAAACCCCGCGACCCGGCCCCCGGCCAGGGCGACATCGGTGCTTTCGATCCGGCCGGTGAAGACGTTCACCAGACGGGCGTTGCGCAGCAGCAGGTCCGCCGGGGCCTCCCCCCGGGCCACCCGAATCAGGTGTGCGCACGGAGTGGTCATCGTTTTTCTCCTGTCCCGGTTCCGCGGGCGACCTGAAATCTGCCTGGATCTGGCGATCACCCGGCGGAACCGGATGGCGGTATCAGGGGAGAGTCGCGATCGCCGCGCTGGTCATGGCGTCGAGGGCGGCACGGTTGAAATCCAGGTAGGTCTCTGGCACCCCCTGGGCCCGGGATTCACCGGGATAGAGCAGGCCGTCGATCAGCACCATCAACCCAGTATTCATCTGGACCGCGCCGGGCGCTCCGCGCACGAAATAGACCATCAGGACCTCCTCCCCCATGACTTCGCGGAACTCGTTGGCGAAGGGGAAATCCTCCAGCGCCGCAATCTCCCGGAGGCTGGTCATCCCGGGAGGAAAAAGGGAGCCTCCGTCAATGGGGATCGCCCGTTCCGGGTAAATGGTGTAGATGTCCTGGAGCGGAACGGAGATGGCCTGGTAGAACTCTGCCGCTGCGGGGAAGATGGCTGTCTCCGCCGCGGTCAGGCCGTAGCCGTAGAGGAAGGTATTGATCGCCTCCCCACTCGCCTTCTTCACGCCAAGGGCTTCGCTGTAGCGCAGGCCGGTCGGCACGTCGGTCCAGAGCACGCGGTTATTCCCCGGGAATTCCAGCGTCTGCTCGATGGTCGGATCGCAGCGCACCCACCCCTCGGGGGTGAGGTGGAGGTGGTACTCGTTCTGGAGCTCCGCTGCCGGTACCGCCGTCCAGGTCGTGCTTGCCATGTCGAAACGGTAGCTTGAGCGGTCGAGCTGGTAACCCCCGTCCGGTTTCGGGGCGCCGAGGCCGTCGCGGGTGTACTCTGCGACCAGGTTGCCATCCTGATCCATGTCGAGGTCGGCCCAGTAGAGTCCGGCGGCGTAGATCGGCTGGGGATCGGCGGCTGGCGCCGGGATCGCCATCATCGCCAGCTTGGCTTTGATCTCGTCAACCCCGGGAGTGGTGGAATTGGCATCGAGGATGGCCCGCGGATCGGGGTTGTTTCTCGCGGTTTCCGTCATCTGAGTGTAATAGACGAGCTTTTGCTGCACCTGGCGGGTAGTGGCGGCGTAGAGATTGGCCTTGTCGCAGGGAAAGCCGTTGGCTGCGGCGGTTGTGGCGAAGATCTCCATCTGGTCCTGCAGCGAAAGGGCGGCGACCCGGGCAATGCGGTGCAGCCGTGCGTATTCCTCCGCCTGCTCCCCACCCTTCTCGCCGGCCAGGTAGTCGACGAAGAGGTCGGCGTCGGTGGCAATCTGCGCCCTGACGTAGGCGACCGCCTCCGTCAGGGTCATCGGATAGCTGACCATCCGCTCGTGGACCATGGCAGTGAGCGGGCTGATAAAGATCCGGCCGTCGGCGGGAGCGCGGCGCCAGGCCCCCGGCGGGGTCGAGAGAAGATAGTCACGGTCAGCAACTACGTCACCCTCCGGCTCGTGGTTGATGCTCGTCCCGGCGGCGATTTCGGCGATCAGCGGCGACTCGTCCAGCCAGTGGGCCGGGGCAATGAGCTGGAAGGCTCCCTGGGCGTCGCTCATCGCCGCCGGTTCGTCAGGGTCGCAGCGGCGGTTTTGGTTGCGGTCGACGCAAACCTGGGCGTTCTCCAGGTAACCGTCGGCCACCACCCCACGGACGAGGGTAGCGTCCGAGTCGTTTCCACAACCGAGGAAAAAGGGCAGAACCAGCAACGGCAGCAGGCGGAGGCAGCAGGCAACTCTCATGGCGTTCTCTCCTTGGTTTGGGGGATGGTTGCAGGTAAAGGTTCCGCCAGAGGAATTCCGCCAACGAAAACGGCACTCCTTGTGTGAAATAAGTGAGCGCCGCTGGCGGGAAAGTGGACATCGTTCATCATCCTCTTCGGCGACCTGGCGATCCGTGTGCCGCGTTCAGCGGAACCGAGGACCCATGGCTTTGCGTCCCCGGATTTCTCCGGGTTTGCCATTATCGGAGGCAAGCTTGCTTTTGTTGCATGAAGTAAACCTCATCTTCCGGGGTTGTCAAACAGGCAAAATCCTGCGCTGGAGAGGAAACGATGGGCGGTGATGTTGTAAAGTGTGGGGGATGCTGCCCGGCGATGTGAGCCGCCCGGCAGCGCGGTGCCGGAAAATTTCAACCGACGGGAAGGATCAGACCAATGGACCTGGAAGAATATTTTACCACCCGGCAGGGTACCGGAACTCTTTCGACCGCGGATCGGCAGGGAGAGGTCGATGCGGCGATCTACGCCCGCCCCCACCTGCAGGCGGACGGCACCCTGGCGATGATCATGCGCGATCGCCTGACCCACTGCAACCTGCAGGAGAACCCCCATGCCGTCTACCTCTCCCTCGATCCTTACATGCGGGGCCGCATCCTATGCCCCACCTGTCGCCTTCGGCGCGGTGATGGTCGGCAGCGCCGTCTTTGACACCGTCCTCCCCCTGTTGAACCCGAGAGCCCGGATTCCGGTCTGTGGGCTGATTGTCCATTACAACGATACCGAACTTCCCCCGGGGCCGGACCTCCCCTCTTGACCCGGATCCTGCTCACCAGGCGGATCAGGACGCAGGGCTTCATTATCTTCGACGACTACGGGCATCGCTACGGCGAATTCTTCGGCCAGATGCGCACCCTGGTACAAGGAGGGGAAGATCAAGTTCCGCGAAGATGAATCCTCCTATTCGGCCCTGGGGAATGGGACCACATCGGTCAAGAAAAATGCTCCCGAAGCCAGGGTGGATGATCTGAGCGCCTGATCACTCAAATTTCCCAGAGCAACAATCAAAGGGCCGGCAGAAACCGGCCCCTTGATTGTTCTTTAATCTGTTCATCCAGGCTATTTGTGCAAATGCACATCCATTTGCGGGAAGGGGATATTCAGTCCCGCTTCGCCGAACTTCCGGTAGACATTCTCCAGCATGAAGAAATATACCGCCCAGTAATCCGCCGTATTGACCCAGGCCCGGACCGTAAAGTTCACGGAACTGTCGGCCAGTTCACCCAATTCGACGAACGGGGCCGGATCCTGAAGAACTTTGTCATTGCCTTCAAGGAGAGAAGTCAGAACCTTCTTAGCTTTGTCGATGTCATCACCGTAGGCAATGCCGAAGGTCCAGTCAACCCGGCGGGTGGCTTCTGTGGAATAGTTGACCATGGACGAGGTTGAAAGCCCGCCGTTGGGAATAATAATGGTCTTGTTGTCGGGTGTCTTAAGGATGGTGTTGAATATCTGGATCTCCCGAACGGTGCCGGCAAAACCCTGGGCCTCGATGTAGTCACCAACTTTGAAGGGCTTGAAGATCAGGAGCACGACCCCGCCGGCAAAGTTCTGAAGGGTTCCGGAGAGAGCCAGCCCGATCGCCAATCCTGCCGCACCCAGAATGGCAATGAAGGAGGTCATCTGGACGCCGACCATGCCGAGAACACTGACAACGACCAGAACTTTGAGCAAGGTACTGATCAAACTTTTCAAAAAGGGTTGCAACGACGGATCGATCTTTTTTTTCTCCATCTGTTTGCCAACCGTGCCGGCAACCCAGGTCGCCAGATAAAGGCCAACAATCAGAGCCAGTATTGCCCCGACCAGTTTGGGCCCCCACACCACGAATAGATTGATCAATGTGTCCATATATTGTCCGCTGTCCTGCAATGGATTTCCCATCTTGTCCTCCTGTGACGCGATCCAGGGTTGTCGATCAAGTTGAATGCATATGTTTGCGGATCTCAACCTCAAGACCAGAACAAAGAGGTCAAACTCTGCCGGGTCAAGTGTCCGGGACCCTCTGGGCTGTCCCTGCCCAAGGTTAATGCTCCCGGATGGCAGTCTGGGCCTTGATCTCTCGCGGCCGCCCAGGTCGTTCCTGCCACACGACCCGCAATGTGCTCTGCTTTTTCGGTGACCGCCTATACCGAATCTTCCCAATGCCGGCTTTGGTTGCGGCGGCCGTTGTGCGGATAGTCAGGACGGGAGGATTTGAACCCGACGCACCCCTTTTGCTGAAAAAGTTAAGCCCCCAAAAAGGGGTGCGGTTCACTTACATGGTGTTGTAGTCATCCGCTTCCACCTTGTCGCCGGTGGAATCCAGGAACGAGTCTTTCGCCGAATCTTTCACGACCTCAACCTTGTCATGAGCAACCGAACAAACCGTCCCGCAAATCAGGCACTCATACAACTCTTCATGGAACTGGAAAGCATGCAGCTCGGTCTCCTGACTAACCATGAATCGGCAGGTGGGGCAGACGAACTCGGTTTGAACCAGCTGTCTTTTTGCAACTTGCCCCTTGATGATCTTCAGCTTGCCATCGGAGAAGGTCCAGACGCCTCCGCAAGTGCCGCATTCCCGTGCGTCCTGGGCAAAGCCTTCAGCATGAAGGTCGATCTCGACGTGTTCCCTGCTTTTGCATAACGGGCATTTCATTTTTCGGTTACCTCCTTCTTCGATTTGTGTAACCTGAAGATAAAACAATGATACTCGCAATTTGGTGCATCCGCAATTTATGCGGACGGCTTGCTGTCGATCGGTACTCTCTTCGGCATGTGCGGCTACAGTTACGCAAGCAGTGCGACAGAGCGAATAAGGCATCGACTGACAACCGATCGAGGGCGTCAGGGGGCGGTGTAAATCAGTTTGTGTAAATGGCTTGGGTTTTTGTCGTCAGTAAACCGGCAACCTGCCTTCGAACAAGATAGAGAACTGGTTGAGGGCGGCCTTCCAGTCCCGAATCGGCAGGGTCCATTTCTTGGCGATATTGTTCAGCGCCAGGTAGAGCAGTTTGAACATGGCTGCGTCGTTGGGGAATGAGCCCCGGTTCTTGGTGACCTTGCGCAGCGACATGTTCAGCGATTCGATCGCATTGGTGGTGTAGATCACCTTGCGAATCTCCGCCGGGTAGGCGAAAAAAGGGGTGATTCTCTCCCAGTTGCGCCGCCAGGACTGGCCGATGGAGGGGTGGGTTTTATCCCACTTCGCTTCGAACTCCGTCAGGTTCATTTCGGCCTGCTCGGCCGTCGCGGCCTGGTAAATGGACTTCAGATCGGCCGCCACTTCCTTGCGCTGTTTCCAGGAGACGTAGCGGAGAGAATGGCGCACCATGTGAACGAGGCAGAGCTGGACCTGGGTGCGAGGAAAGACTGCTTCGATGGCCTCGGGGAAACCTTTGAGCCCGTCCACGCAGGCGATGAAGATGTCTTCGACACCCCGGTTTTTCAACTCGGTCACCACCTGTAGCCAGAACTTGGCGCCCTCGTTCTCGGCCACCCACATGCCCAGGACCTCCTTGATGCCGTCCAGGGTGACGCCCAGGGCCAGGTAGACCGCTTTATTGCTGACGTGGCCGTTGTCTCGCACCTTGACCCGGACCGCGTCCATATAGACGATGGGATAGAGGGCGTCGAGCGGTCGGTTCTGCCAGATCTTGACCTCGTCCGCGACGGCATCGGTCACGCTGGAAATGAGGGCGGGAGAGACCTCGACGCCATAAATCTCTTCCAGATGCCCCTGGATCTCCCGGGTCGTCATCCCCCGGGCGTAGAGGGAGATGATCTTGCCGTCGAAGCCGGCGAAGCGGGTCTGGCCCTTGGGAATGATGAGCGGCTCGAAGCTGCTGTCCCGGTCACGCGGAACCTCGATCGGCAGTTTGCCGAATTCGCCCTTGATGGTTTTGGCCGACTTGCCATTGCGGGCATTGCCGCCTTTCGTGGCCACGGGAGCATGCTTCTCGTGCCCCAGGTGTTGGGTCAATTCCGCTTCCAAAGCTCGTTCCAGAAGGGCCTTGGTGAGCTGTTTAAGCAAGCCGGTTTCGCCGATCAGGTCTTCGGGCTTCTTGTAGTCGGCAAGCAGACGGTCCAGCAGATCTTTTTCGATGGCCATGGGGGCTCCTTAGAGGGTGGGGTCCCGGTGTACCCCTGAATGGCCATTTACACAATCTTTTTTACACCCTCCGTCAGAGGCGAATCAACAAGATCAAGATGCTGCTTGTTGCTGCGAACAAGAGCCAAACGGAGACTTGACCCTTTTCTACTTTTCGTCATCCGGTGCTGCTGATGGACCTGCCCGGGGATTTCGTCCTTTTGCCGGAGTGATTTACCAGTTGCATAAAGTTCACAAAATATATATGTTCAATAAAAGTGAACAAACTAAAAAGGTGAACATATGCAGCTGACAAAGGGCAAAAAAAGGATTCTGGAAGCGGCTCGGGGGGCTTTTGCCCAACAGACAGGCGTGGCAATTGAGCTGGTCGAGAAGGGGGCTGAGCAGGAAACATTTCTGAAAATCCCGGGGGTAGATGCCGACCTTCAAGTGGTTGTCGATGAAGGCGGCGCACAGAATATCCCTGCAGCTCTAATTTTTCGAAAGTGGTTGCAAAATCCCGAACGCTATGTGGTGGCACTGCCCCAGGTCACAGCTAACAGGGCCGACCAATTTCGCCAGGATGGCATCCAGTTTATCGATGCCGCCGGCAATGGCTACATTGACCAGCCACCGGTTTACCTCTTTGTCAAAGGGAACAAGGCCCGAAACATCCTTGAAACCTCCGCAACACCCCGTGTCTTCAAACAGACCGGGCTGCGAGTTCTTTACGCATTTCTCTGTCAGCCAGGTCTCGAGAACGAGACTTATCGCACTATTGCCGACAAGACAGATGTTGCTCTGGGAATGGTCAACAGGGTGGTGAGGGATCTTGAAGAACTGGGTTTCTTAGCCACAATGGGGACGACCGGTCGCGCCCGGAATTTGCGCTTGATTGAAAAAGAGCACCTCCTTAATCGTTGGGTCACCGCCTATGCCGAGCAGTTGCGCCCGAAACTGGTACTCGGACGCTATGACGGCGTGGAAGGGTGGTGGCAGCAGGCGACCTTGAAACCGGATAAGGCATTGTGGGGCGGAGAGGTGGCGGCGGCAAAGCTTACCAATTACCTGAAACCGCTGACGGTCACCGTTTACGTGGACCGGGATGATCCCGCTGCCCTTCTCATTCCGAATCGGCTGAAAAAGAATCCGCAAGGGGATGTGGAGTTGGTTGCCCGCTTCTGGCAGCCGGAGACGATCCCCCCCAACGGGGACATGGTTCACCCGCTCCTGGTCTATGCCGATTTGCTGGCGACGGGTAATCAGCGCAACATCGAAACCGCAAAGATGATTTATGACCGACATCTCTTACAACTTGTCCGGGAGAATTAACCCGCTTCTGGTCAACATCCTTGGGTGTATTCAGCAGGAGACAACCGCGAGGGGAATCCCCTTCGTTGTCGTCGGCGCCACTGCCCGTGATTGGTTGATCTATCATGGACATAACATCCCCGTCGGAAGAGGGACACTTGATCTTGATATCGGCGTTGAGGTTGCCGGCTGGGAGGAGTTCCAACAGCTCAAGGACGCTTTGATCGAATCGGGTAAGTTTGCACCGACAAGGGAGCCGCATCGCCTCTCCTGCGAAAATTACTTCGTCGACATCGTCCCCTATGGTGGAGTCAGTGCCGATACGCGGAATATCTCTTGGCCGCCAGAACATCAGGTGATGATGAACATTATGGCTTTTCAGGAAGCCTACGAGTCTGGAGTGATTGTCCGGCTCAGTGCCGACCCGCCACTCGACGTCAAGGTGCCGACCATCCCGGGGATGGCGCTAATGAAATTGATTTCCTGGGATGACGATTATCCGCATCGCTCCAAGGACGCGGAAGACCTGTTGTTCCTTATGGTGAACTACGCCGAAGTTGGCAATGTCGACCGGCTGTTCGATGAGGAAACGGAACTGCTGAAGCAAGAAGAATTCGACTTAACCCAGGCCGGGGTTCGATTGTTGGGTCGAGATATGGCCGCCATGGCCAACAAGGAGACGGGGGAAGCGGTAAAGATGATTCTGCTTCAAGAAATAGACGAACGGCAGCGTTGTCGCCTGGTTACCGACATGGTAAGGGGCGTCCGAATCAAGGATTCCTTTGACGAGACGATGCTGAAGTTGAAGAAACTGACGGAGGGTTTTGCCGAGGCCCTTGCGAAAGAGGGCGTTCATGAACTTCCCCCCCATCCGCATTGAAGAGGCGATCCTTCCCGCCGACAAAAAGGGGGCTCCGTTTGACTTGCCAAAAGTTGATATCCTCAACGGGTAAGCTGATGTTTAAAACCTTGATGGGAGATAGCCCGTGAAAATACCAACCCGACAGATCCTTTTTGCGCTCGTCATCCTTCTTTCAGGAGTCGATTCCGTTATGGCCATCGAAGAAGCACCCTACACCGTCGTTAAAGCCGACAGCCCCTTCGAGCTCCGCGACTATGCCCCCCACATCGTCGCCGAGACTCCCGTCGCGGGTGATCTTGAAAGTGCCGGCAGCAATGCTTTCCAGAATCTTTTCCGCTACATCTCGGGAGCGAACAAGGCGCAGGAAAAGATAGCGATGACCGCGCCGGTGTCGCAATCCAAGGGTGAGAAGATAGCGATGACCGCTCCGGTCGGGCAGCAGAAGGCGGGTGACCGCTGGCTGGTCAGTTTTATGATGCCCGCCTCCTATGGCATGGCAACGCTGCCGATCCCGGACGACCCGACGGTGACCTTGCGCGAGGTCCCGGCCCGGCGCATTGCCGCTGTGCGATATTCGGGCTTCTGGAGCGAGGATAATTACACGGAGAACCTGACGAAACTGGAGGCCTGGATTCAGCAGCAGGGCCTGGAGGCGGTCGGCGAGCCGATCTGGGCCCGCTACAATGCCCCTTTTGTGCCGTGGTTCATGCGCCGCAATGAAGTCCTGATTCCGGTCGCGGAATGACCGTGTAGACTCCAGCCCGGCGTCCACCAGGACCGGACACGGACCAAAGAGATGAAACGCAATAAGGCCACCCAGGCATGGGTGGCCTTAAATGCTTGGTTCTGAAGGAAAATTTGGTCGGGGCGCGAGGATTTGAACCTCCTGGGGGTGATTTGCCGTCAAGCAGGCTCAGCAAGGCCTTGAAGAGTAACTTTTTACTCCTCGGGATTCCGAAGACGGAGCTTATACAGGCCCATATTCTCGTCAGATGTCACCAGGGTTAGACCCTCTGACTGGGCCTGCGCAATCAACATTCGATCAAATGGATCACGATGGAACACCGGAAGGCTACCGGCCAATTGGCCATGGTAGAGACTGATGGGGAGCTTACTGAATCCTTCATCTTCTACAATGGAGTCTATATCCTCCGGGGCCTCCAATTTACCAAGAGCTTTTTTAATTGAAATTTCCCAGGTGGTTGCGGCACTGACAAAAACCTCATTGCGCTGATCGGCGATGAGTTCCTTGCAACGTGGGCCTAGCCTTGGTGCGTCATCAAGCCACCAGAGCAAAACGTGCGTGTCGAGCAGGAAGCGTTGCATCAGCTTTTCCCTTCGAACGCCTCAATAACGTCTTCCGGCGTCTGGTCAAAGTCATCTGCAATGCGAATCTGGCCTTTGAAGCGGCCTGGCGCACGCTGACGGCGCCCTTCCTTGTGCGGAAGGAGGTCAAGGTAGGGTTTTCCAGCTTTTGCGATGACAACAGGCTCCCCTTCCCAGGCTTTTTCTGCCAAGGCTGACAATTTGCTTTTTGCTTCGTGCATATTGACTTGCATAAACATCTCCGTTTTGGACCTAGCTAAGTTTAGCTAGCCAACAGTAGCCCTTTGCTGCGTCACGGTCAAGGAAAAATCTAGGCCGCTTCCTTCCACCGTTTTTTCTGGAGTTGTAATCTGAAGGGGTGCGGCTTGACCCTTTTCTCCAGGGTCAGGTCCGCACTATGGTAGTCGGAGATCTTCTTGCCGGAGGCCACCTTTTCGCGCAACAGCAGGTCGTTGGACTTGGACATCGTCACCGTGCCGTGCTCCCATTTGGAGATCTGGGCCTTGTCGCAGTGCATGTTGCGCGCGAAATCCGTGCCCGACCAGCCGAGGGACTTGCGCAGGAAGACAATCTCCGCTGCCGCCAATGGACCGTCCTTGCTGATGATCGCCCGGGCCAGGGCATCATGCAGTCCCTCGATGCTGGGGATGAGTGGCATGATGTTGCCGCAATCGGGGCATTTGCGAACCGTGATTCCCACCAGGGTCACGTTATCCAGCCCACATTCACGGTAATGGTAATTCTCCTGCGACTCGACAAATTCACCGTGTTCGCAGCGTTCGCATTTCATTTGACTCTCCATGCAGTCAGGACTTGCAGGATTGTTTCTGACTCGAACCTGACGACGACGCACATCCTGCCGGTATAGACCCGGTAGCGCCACGTCCCGTTTTCTTGCTCCCCTTCGGCCACCTTGCCGCCCCGCAGGACGTTGACGCAGTCGACAGTGCTGATATCACGCTCGCGCATCCGCTCTTCGGCATGCGGTTGCGCGTAGGTCACGATGCCTTCGCTGAGGATCTTGCGTATCAGTTTTTTGGTCTCGGGCGGTCTGAGAGGTTCGAGGAGCATCTATATAATACACCTATTTTGGTCGAGCAACACAAAAGTTGTCATAAAAACAACTTTTGTGTTTTTTGTGTCGCTTCCATGGCCGGCGCACCCTGCCGAAGCTCAGGCCGCGTATACGCCCGGTTCCACCTCGCGGGCCTGGCCGATGGAGGCGAGGGCGGTAAGGATTTCCTGGACCTTGGGCTCGCGGGCGTGCTTGAAGGCCTCCTTGAGTTGCAGGGCCGTTGTCGGTACGCTGCGCTGGGTGAGGGCGGCACGGACGGCGGCGACCTGCTCGGGGAGGGTCTTGGGCCAGACCGGCTTCTCCTTGGCGGCGACGGGTGCGGCGGTCTCCTCGCTGCCGGGCAGTTTCCCCTGCGACTCTCCCATCCTCCCGGAGGGGTTCTGGTACTCGGGGCGCAGCCAGCGCACCAGTCCCTGCTCCTCCTCCCCGGTTCGCTCCTTGTTGAGCGCCACCAGCCGTTCCAGGATCGCCTCGTCGGTGAGGTCGGCCGGCCAGCCGTAGGCATCGGCCACGGCCGCGTCGAGTTCGTCGTGCAGCTGCCGCAGCACCGACACCAGCCCCTGCTCGTGGATGACTTTCTCCTTTGCGGTCAATTCCGCTCCGCTCCGCAGCTTCTCCAGCACGTTGTACATGCCGGTCAGGGTCAGGTCGGGGTGCTGCTCCTGCTGGCGCTTACGGTGGGCGTCGAGCTGTTCGGCCAGGTCGCGGATGCGTTGCTGCTGGGTGTCGCTGCAGGCGGGGAAGGGGAAGGGTTCGAAGCAGCGGGTCTTGTTGTAGCGGGGGTCGTTGCCGACTCCGAGACGTCCGCCGGCCGCCAGCGCCCAGACGACGTGAATGCGGCTCGACAATACACCGAGGAGGAAGGCGTCCTCGCTGGCGATGCAAACTAGGGTCTGGTCGGGAAGGATCGCACTATCGAGAAACATGAAGACACGATGCTTTGCAGTAAGCACGGTAGCAATGAAGCGTGTAAGACCAACCAAGCTCTCCCTCAATCGTGGCTGGTTCTCGCCAAGTTGCCACCAGTTTTCCCGGTAGGCATCACGAGCATTGTGGTCACGTTCCGGCTTCACTCGCTCAACGACCCACTGGAAAACCTCAGGATACTTGGTTCTCACCTCCCCAGCACCGAGCCCAAAAAGGTCTATTACCATAGCTCCACGAGGAGCAGCAGTCAGATCACGGCCATTGAAGTAGGGGCGAATGTTGGTATGAAGTCCAGCAATTCGACCAAGTCCAAGCTGCTGTGCCTCATCCGGTGAAATCACGAAACCTGTGCCGATCAGTTGAACTCCACGGTTTCCAATGTCCACGTTCGCCCGCAGCGGGTTGCAGCTAGTTACATCGATCCCAGACGAAAGATCCGCGTTCAATTTTCCACGCCGAGTGAGCAGGTCGACCCAGATACCTTCACCACTACCCTCCCGCTCGGCGATGACTTTTGCTAGTACCCCCTCCTCTCCATCGAGGGCCGACTGTCCGACACTCATAGAGATTCGAACGGCAGCCCCGTCAGTAGAGTCCACCCATGGGTGGTCGGGAATGGCAAAGGACAAACGAAGGGCAGGAGTGCTGTCGAGATGGTGTTGCACAACCTTGCGATTGAAAGTCTGGGTAATGCTATTGGTCGCTATGAAACCAAATCGCCGAATCTTCCTTTGTCGGGTTTGCCCGGCTGCCTTATGCCACCAATACATAACAAAGTCGGCTGAGTCCGGGACATCCCTCCAAACAGTGCGCAAAGCTGACGTGTAGCCGTCACCCAATGCCATACGCATACTTTTTGCGCCAATAAACGGCGGATTCCCCACCACGAAGTCGGCCTCCGGCCAGCTCGCCTCCTTGGGGTTGACGTAGCGCAGCAGGGGCACGCGGGCGGTGTCGTCGGGGACCTGTTCGCCGGTGACGGGGTGAGTCTTGGTGGTGACGCCGTCCCAGCGGGTGACGGGGTTGCCCTCCTCGTCGAGCACCGGTTCGGTGCGCTCCCAGCTGAGCACCGCGTCGCGGCACTCGATGTTGCGGAACTTCTTGATGACCGGCTCGGGAGGTTGGACGTCCCCCCGGGTGCGGTAGTGCCACTGGAGGTAGCCGATCCAGAGTACCATGTCGGTGATGGCCGCTGCCCTTGGGTTGACCTCGATGCCGAGGAGCTGGTGCGGGTCGACGGTGGTCCCCGCCAGGCCCATCAGTTCCTGCGTCTCGCCGAACCCCTCCAGCGCGTCGAGCACTTCCCCCTCCAGACGCTTGAGGTGCTCGAAGGTGACATAGAGGAAATTGCCGCTGCCGCAGGCCGGATCGAGGACACGGACGCCGCAGAGGTGATGGTGAAAGGCCTGAAGCTGGGCCACGGCCTCGTCGCGTTTGCCTTGGGTGTCGAGGGCGACGGCGGCGGCGAGAACCGCCTCCCAGTCGACGCGCAGCGGCTCGACCACGGTCGGCAGCACCAGCCGCTCGACGTACTCGCGGGGGGTGTAGTGGGCTCCGAGGTGGTGACGTTCGGTCGGGTTGAGGGCTCGCTCCAGCAGGGTGCCGAAAATCGCCGGCTCGACGTCCTTCCAGTCGGCCTTGCCGGCCTGGATCAGCATCTCCAGCTGGTCCTCGTTGAGGGGGAGTGCCTCGGACCCCTCGAACAGGCCGCCGTTAAAGCGCAGCAGCTTCTCGCGCAGCACCGGGGAGAAGCCGCCCTCCTTCATGGTCTGCCAGAGGCTTTCGACCATCGGCACGTACTTGTCGGTACTGCCGCGCAGGCTCGTCAGCAGCTCGGTGTAACTGTTGTTGGGGATCAGGCCGATGTCCTCGGCGAACATGGTGAACAGGCTGCGCTTGAGGAAGTTGCCGACCTTTTCCGAAGAGTGCCCGGCCGCCTCCAGCGACTTCGCCAGCCGGGCCAGCTTGTCGGCCACCTCGCGGGTAACCTTGGCGGAGCGTTTCGCCGGGTCGAGGCTGTGTGGGTCGACCCAGACGCGCCGCAGCAACTCCCGCACCTCGGGGCGGGCCAGATCGCCGATATGGATGCGGTGGGAACGGGGGTCGGGGAAGGGGAGGTAGGCTTTGCCGGTGCAGGAAAACTCGCTGTAGAGTTCGATGCTGTGGCCAACGTCAACCACCAGCAGGAACGGCGGCCACCCCTCGCCTGTCGGCAGGGCCTTGGCATAGCGTTCGGCCTGGTTCTTGGCCGCCTGCATCGCCCGGTCCCACCCTTGGGTGCCGCGCCTGGCGGTGCCGGTCTTGTACTTCTTCTCCGTCTCCTTGAACTGCGCAGGTTCCTGCTTGTCGCTCCCCTGTTTGGCTTCGAGGACGAAGCAGCCGCGCTTGTAGAGATCGATGTAGTTGGGGGAGGTGTTGCCGTCGCCGTGCTGGAGGGTGACGGTGCGTTCGAAGACGTAGGCGTTTTCGCTGTCGTCGGGCCGGGTCGGTTCCGGTAGGGGGGCGTCGAGCTGGTGACAGAGTTCGGTGAGGAAGAGCTGGTAGTTGGCGCGCTCGGCACCGCCGGACGCTTTCCAGGCTGTGATGAAGGCGTCGATGCTGGCGTGCGCCCGGACGTAGTTGGTGCGTTCCTCGGACATGTTCCCCCCGACAGGCATGGAAAAAAGACACCCTAGAATAGCCACGGGCGGCCGATTCGTCCAGAGGTTTTCGGAGGTTGGGGCAATTTGCGGTTGCAGCAGGCGGGGGGAACTTTACGCTGGCAAGGTCCCAAGGTCCCAATGTCCCGCACCGACTGCAGCAGGGACCTTGGGCAAAAAAAGAACGAGGTCGAACAAAAACAAAGAGCCCCCGGACCATACTAGGACCGGAGGCTCGCTTTGTGTTTGGGTTGGCTTCCGGGTTCGGGACCGAAAACCTATGATTCTATTTGGGAAATTTGGTCGGGGCGAGAGGATTTGAACCTCCGACCCCCTGCTCCCGAAGCAGGTGCGCTACCAGACTGCGCTACGCCCCGACATCACTTTCCTTGCGACAACAGACGAGACTTTTAGCACGCGGGTCGGAAAAATGCAAGCAGCTTTTGCAGGAAAATGGGGCTACAGCGCGGCCCCGCAGAACTTGCAGTGGACAGCGTCGGCATCGTGTCCTTCCGCAGCGCATTCGGGGCAGGCCTGGGTCGAGACGCCGCGGCCGAAGGAGCGGCTCATCTCCACGGTGACGATGCCGGTGGGGACGGCGATGATGCCGTAACCGCAGATCATGATCAGGGAGGCGAGGCTCTGGCCGAGGCCGGTCTGCGGCGAGATGTCGCCGTAGCCGACGGTGGTCAGGGTAACGATGGTCCAGTAGATGCTGCGCGGGATGCTGGTATAGCCGCTCGCCTCCCCTTCGATCAGGTACATCAGCGAGCCGAAGATGATCACCAGGGTCAGGACAGTGAAGAGGAAGACGACGATCTTGCGGCCGCTGGCGCGCAAGGCCTGGCCGAGCATGCGCGCTTCGCCCAGGTACTGGACCAGCTTGAAGACCCGGAAAATGCGCAGGATGCGCAGGATGCGGATCACCAGCAGGTAGTGGCTCCCCGGCAGCAGCAGGCTGAGGTAGGTGGGGAGGATGGCGAGCAGGTCGACGATGCCGTAGAAGCTGCGGGCATAGCGCAGTGGTTTGCCGACGCAGAGGAGGCGCAGCAGGTACTCGACGGAGAAGAGGAGGGTGAAAAACCATTCGGCGGCGGTCAGCAGCGGACCGTAGCTGGTGCGGATGGCGGCGACGCTGTCGAGCATCACCGCGGCGACGCTGGCGAGGATGGAGCCGATCAGCAAGACGTCGAAGGCCTTGCCGGCCGGGGTGTCGGCTTCGAAAATGACCTCGTGCAGCGCCTGGCGCCAATTGCTGCGGTAGGGAGTCTCGGGTTTTTGCCAGGGCGGTTGGGGCAGGCTCATGGCGGTCTCCTGTGCCGAATGGCGCGGCGACGGTCGATCCAGGCCGGACCGCAGCGGCCGCTACCGGCGTGATGGATTTCACCCCTGCCAGGGGGGCAGAGCGGGGTATGGGATTACTGCTTGAGGCTGGCGTTCACCTCGTGGACGGTCTCTTTCAGCACATGGCCGACGGCGTGGAGATCCTTGCGGGCGCCGACCAGGGTTTCGCAGCCGGCGAGGGCGAGGATTATCAGCAGCAACAGAGGGGTGAGACGGGCCATGGCCTGACTCCGAAAGGGGCGGATCAGCACTTCGCCTTGCGGGCCCGTTCCTCGCGCCAGAGGTCGACCAGCAGCAGGGTGACGCCGACGCTGATCGCCGAGTCGGCGACGTTGAAGGCGGGCCAGTGATACTGGTACCAGTGGACGTCGATGAAGTCGATCACCTCGCCGAAGCGGACCCGGTCGATAAGGTTGCCGAGGGCGCCGGAGAAGATCAGCGCCAGGGAGAAGCAGACCAGCTTCTGGTTGTCCTTGAGGCGGCGCAGGTACCAGAGGATGCCGACGGCGGCGACCAGGGAGACGGTGATGAAAAAGGGGATGCGGATGGCGCTGTCGGCGAAGATGCCGAAGGCGGCCCCCTTGTTGCGGACATAGGTGAAGTGGAAGAAGTTCTCCAGCACCGTCACCGACTCGTGGAGGCGGAAATGGCTGTCGACATAGAGCTTGGTCGCCTGGTCGAGGACGAGGACGACGGCGGTGACGATGGCGAGCAGGCGGTAACGGGACACGGATAACCTCAGGGAAAGGGGCGAGTAAAGAGCAATGAGCAATGAGGTTTCTCGTCGCCCGCTACTCATTGCTCATTACGGTCAGACCAGCGCTTCGCGGCAGCGGTGGCAGACGGTTGGGTGCTGGTCGCTCTCGCCGATGGTGGTGGCGTAGTTCCAGCAGCGTTCGCACTTCTCGCCCTGGGCCTTCTCGACCTTGATGCGCAGCCCCGCCACCTCTTCGCCGGCGCCGCCGTCGGGAAGTTCATCGACCAGTTCCGCCTGGGAGACGATGCAGAGGGTCGCAAGTTCCCCCTGGTAGGCTTCGATCAGTTCGCGCCAGGGGCCGGCCGGCGCGGCGAGCAGCACCCGCGCGTCGAGGGAGTGGCCGATGCGCTTCTCGGCGCGGGCCAGTTCCAGCGCCTTGGAGACATCGGAGCGGACGGCGAGGAGCTTGCTGTAGCGCCCCTCCAGATCGGCGTCGAAGAGGGCCGCCTCGAAGGCCGGGAAGGCGGCGAGGTGGACGCTCTCCTCCCGCTCGCCGGGCAGTTCCTGCCAGATCTCGTCGGCGGTGAAGGAGAGGACCGGGGCGATCAGCCGCGTCAGCGCATCGAGGATGCGGTACATGGCGGTCTGGGCGCTTCGTCGGGCCAGGCTCTTGGCCGGCGAGATGTAGAGGCGGTCCTTGAGGACGTCGAGGTAAAAGGCCGAGAGGTCGACGCTGCAGAAGTTGTGGACCGCGTGGTAGAGGACGTGGAACTCGTAGTCGTTGTAGGACTTCTCGACCCGCTTGACCAGCCCTTCCAGTCTGGAGAGGGCCCAGCGATCGATCTCGAGCAGGTCGCCGTCGGGGACCGAGTCGGCGCTCGGGTCGAAGCCGTGCAGGTTGCCGAGAATGTAGCGGGCGGTATTGCGGATGCGCCGGTAGGCCTCGGAGACCTGCTGCAGGATCTGGTCGCCGACGCGGGTGTCGTTGCGGTAGTCCTGGGTGGCGACCCAGAGGCGCAGCACCTCGGCGCCGAATTTCTGGATCACCTTCTCCGGGGCGACGACGTTCCCCATCGATTTCGACATCGGCCGGCCGTTCTCGTCGAGGACGAAGCCGTGGGTCAGCACCGCCTTGTAGGGGGCGGCGTCGCGGGTGCCGACACAGGCCAAAAGGCTCGAATGGAACCAGCCGCGGTGCTGGTCGCTCCCTTCCAGGTAGATGTCGGCGGGGCTGTGGAGCTTGGGCGTGGTCTCAAGCACGGCGGCGTGGGAGACCCCCGAATCGAACCAGACGTCGAGGATGTCCTGCTCCTTGTCGAAGTCGTCGTGGCCGCACTTGGGACAGCTGGTCCCCGCCGGCAGCAGCTCTTTGGCCTCGCGCTCGAACCAGATGTCGCTGCCGCCCTCTTCGAAGAGGTTGGCGATGTGGTGCATCAGCTTGCCGTCGGCGATCGCTTCGCCGCACTTTTTGCAGTAGACGACGGTGATCGGCACCCCCCAGGTGCGCTGGCGGCTGATGCACCAGTCGGGGCGGTTTTCGATCATGTTGTAGATGCGCTCGCGGCCCCAGTGGGGAATCCACTGCACGTCGTTGATGTGCTTGAGGGCCTTGCCGCGCAGGTCGTTCGCCTCCATGGCGATGAACCACTGCTCGGTGGCGCGGAAGATGATCGGTTTCTTGCAGCGCCAGCAGTGCGGGTAGCTGTGGGAGACCTTCCCCTCGCCGAGCAGCGCCCCGACCTCCTTCAGCCTGGCGCTGACGGCGGCGTTGGCCTCCTTCTGCACGTTGAGGCCGGCGAAGAACTCGACGTCGTCGCGGTAGCGGCCGTAATCGTCGACCGGGTTGTAGATCTCCAGGCCGTAGCGCAGGCCGGTGAGGTAGTCGTCCTGGCCGTGGCCGGGGGCGGTGTGGACGCAGCCGGTGCCGGCTTCGAGGGTGACGTAGTCGCCGAGGACGAGGAGGGAGTCGCGCGCAAAGAGGGGGTGTTTGCAGCGCAGCTTCTCGAAGATCGGGGCCTGGAAGGTGGCGCGCAGGGTGAAGTCGCTGATCCCGAGCTTGCCGAGGACCTGCTGGTAGAGCCCTTCGGCCATCACCAGCAGCTCACCGCCGGTCTCGATGACGACGTAGGGGAGCTCCGGGTGGAGGCAGACCGCGAGGTTGGCCGGGATCGTCCAGGGGGTGGTGGTCCAGATCACGAAGGAGAGCTTTTGCCCGGCCAACTCCGCCAGTTCGGCCGGCAGGGTGTCAACGAAGGGAAACTTGACGTAGATCGACGGCGAGGTGTGGTCATCGTACTCGACCTCGGCCTCGGCCAGGGCGGTGACGCAGGAGGGGCACCAGTGGACCGGTTTCTTCCCCTTGTAGAGCCCGCCGCGCTCGGCAAAGCGGGCCAGCTCGCGGGCGGTCGCCGCCTCGTAGCGGGTCGTCATCGTCAGGTAGGGGTGCTGCCAGTCGCCGAAGATACCGAGGCGCTGGAACTCCTCGCTCTGGGTGGTGATCCAGTTCTGGGCGTAGCGGCGGCACTCCTTGCGGATCTGCGCTTTGCTCATCCCGCGCTTTTTCTCGCCGAGTTCCTGGTCGACCTTGAGCTCGATGGGGAGACCGTGGCAGTCCCAGCCCGGCACGTAGGGGGCGTAATACCCCTGCATGCGCTTGCTCTTGACGACGATGTCCTTGAGGATCTTGTTGAGCGCGTGACCGATATGGATATGGCCGTTGGCGTAAGGGGGACCGTCATGAAGGATGAAGGTGGGGCGACCGGCGTCGGCCCCCTCGAGCTTGTCGTTGAGCCCCAATTCCTGCCAGCGCTGCAGCATCGCCGGTTCCCGTTGCGGCAGGTTGGCGCGCATCGGAAAGTCGGTGACGGGGAGATTGAGGGTCTCTTTGTAATCCATTGGTGGTCCTCCCGGGAGCCCTGGGGTGGGAAAAATCAAGTCATGTAAGGTAGCAAAATGGCAGGATAAGTCAAGGGAAAACCGGGCCTGGCGGGGGAGGTGACGGGAGGTGGTTGCAGCTGGCGGCGGGCGAGGCGGGCGGGGGACGCAGGGCGCCATCGCCTTGCCATCCCCGCGTCATCCCGGGTCGGCGCTCAGGCGCTGAGCCGGAACTCGGCGCCACTCTCCTGCTGGAGGAGGTCGAGGCTGCGCCGCAACAGGGTCGAGATGCTGGTGTCGGCACGTCTGGCCAGGTCCTGCAGCACCTGCATTTCGTCATCATTGATACGGCAGGAGATGATGTACTTTTTGGGGTTTTCCACCGGTCGGCCCATGGCTGCTGCTCCTTTGCTGGGAAAGATTTGCTCGACGCACCCCGATCGGGGTATTGCGTCAAAATGTTGCGTATACATAAGTGCAAAGGTGCTGCCAGCGGGAAAATTATTTTTCTGTAACTTTACAATTATTTAAATTTCAACAGGTTGGGTCGATTTTGGGTCGATCTGGCGGGAGTGTGCTCGGGGACAGTTTGGACAAAATGACGCACATGGGCGGCATTGTGGTCAGGATGACCCAAATTACGGCGAACTCTGGTGGCGCCGGCTGAGCAGGAGGTAGCCGATGGCGCCGGCCAGCAGCGAGGCGCTGAAGATGCCGACCTTGGCGTCTTCGACCTGGCCGGGGAGTTCGAAGGCGAGGTTGGAGATGAAGAGACTCATGGTGAAGCCGATGCCGCCGAGAATCCCGATGCCGAGAATGTCAATCCAGCGGGTGCCGCGGGGGAGGTCGGCGAGCTTCAGCCGCACCGCCAGCCAGGAGAAGGTGAAGATGCCGAGGGGCTTGCCGATGAGCAGGCCGCAGACGACGCCGTGGGTGACCGGGTTGCTGACGGCGGCCTGGAGGTCGCCGAGGCTGAGGGGAATCCCGGCATTGGCGAGGGCGAAGAGGGGCATGACGCCGAAAATCACCCAGCGGCTCATGACGTGTTCCATCCGCTGCAACGGGCTCATGGCGTCGTGACAGACATGTTCCAGGGCGAGCAGGGTGCCGAGGCGCGATTCGTTGTGAAAGGGACCTTCAATCGATTCGAAGCTGCGAAAGCGATCGAGCAGTTTCTGCACCCGCTGGAGGAACTCCTCCTTGGAATGGCGCGGCCGGACCGGGATGGTGGCGCCGATCAGGACCCCGGCGATGGAGGCGTGAATCCCGGATTTAAGGAGGGCGAGCCACAAGCAGAATCCGACCAGGGCGAAGAAGTTGGGATTCTGCAGGCTGAAGCGGTTGCCGGCGACCAGCACCAGCAGCCCGAGCAGGGCGATCGCCAGGGGCAGCAGGGCGAGCTCCTTGGTGTAGAAGAGGGCAATGACCAGGACCGCGCCGAGGTCGTCGACAATGGCCAGGGCGGTCAAAAAGATGGCGAGGGAACGGGGGATGCGGTCGCCGAGCAGGGCGATGATGCCGAGGGCGAAGGCGATGTCCGTCGCCATCGGAATCCCCCAACCGGCAACGGCGGGGGGATTGGGCGCGAGGAGGAGGTAGATCAGCGCCGGCAGCAGCATGCCGCCGAGGGCGGCGGCAATGGGAAGGGTCGCGTTGCGCAGGCTGGCGAGTTCCCCCGCCAGCAGTTCCCGTTTGATTTCGAGGCCGACGACGAAAAAGAAGACCGCCATCAGGCCGTCATTGATCCAGTGATGCAGGCTCCTGGTCAGGCCGAAGTGATCGAAGCCGACCGTCAGTTCCATTTCCCAGAAATGGTGGTAATAGCCGCTCCAGCTGGAGTTGGCGAGGAGCAGGGCGATGAGGGTGGCGCCGAGGAGAACGATTCCCCCGGCCACCTGGCTTTTGAAAAAATCCTCGAAGGGACGCAGCAGGTTGGAAAGGCGGACCGGCATGACGGCCTTTCTTCACATTGGGTTTGGGGCGTTCGGAGCGACAGCGCTTTCTACTGTTAAGTCTGCCAGAAGGGCGCGCAGGCGCAAGGGCCGGTCCGGCGCCGAGCTCAGAGTAGAAAGTCGGTCGAGAGGAAGTTCGACCGCCCTTCCCGGGTGATGGTGCGGATCAGCTCCTTGTTGAGTTCGCCCTCCTTGGCGGCGACCAGGGTCCGGATCGAAAAGGCGCGCAGGGCGTCGCTGACCGAGAGCGTCCCCTCGGCGGAGCCCTTGCGGCCGGTAAAGGGAAAGATATCGGGGCCGCGTTGGCACTGGCTGTTGAGGTTGACGCGGCAGACCTGGTTGACCAGCGGGTCGATGAGGGGGGCGAGAGTCTGCGGATCGCTGCCGAAGAGGCTGAGCTGCTGGCCGAAGTTCGACTCGACGACGTAGCGGATCGGTTCCTCGACGCGGTCAAAGGGAACCACCGGGATTACCGGGCCGAACTGCTCTTCATGATAGAGGCGCATGGCCGGGGTGACCGGGTAGACCAGCGCCGGATAGAAGAAACTGTGGCGGATTCGGCCGCCGGCCGCGTTGCAGACTTCGGCCCCCAGGGCGATCGCATCGGCGACGAGTTCGCTGAGATAGGCGGGTTTGTCGGCTTCCGGCAGCGGAGTGAGGGCGACCCCGGGCTGCCAGGGCATGCCGAAGGAAAGGTTGCCGATGGCAGTGGCAAGGCGCGCGACGAAGGGGGCGGCGATGGAGCGTTCGACAAAGAGAATCTTCAGCGCGGTGCAGCGCTGGCCGTTGAAGGAGAGGCTGCCGAGGAGGCACTCCTGCACCGCCAGGTCGAGATCGGCGTCGGCGAGGACGATGGCCGGATTCTTGGCCCCCATGCCGAGGACCCCGCGCAGCCGGTGCGGGGCGGGGTGGGCCTTTTTCAGGGCGTCGGCGGCCCGGGCCGAGCCGATGAAGGCGAGGACATCGACGTCGCCGGTGGCCATCAGCGGACCGAGTACCTTGCGCCCTTCGCCGTAGACGGTATTGATCACCCCGGGGGGGAAGCAGTCGCGAAACGCTTCGAGGAGCGGCCGGTAGAGGAGGATGCCGAGGCGCGGCGGCTTCAGGACCACGGTGTTGCCCATGATCAGGGCCGGGATCAGGGTGGTGAAGGTCTCGTTGAGCGGGTAGTTGAAGGGGCCCATGCAGAGAACGACGCCGAGGGGACCACGCCGGGTCTGGGCGATGATCCCTTCCTCGATCACCAGCCGCGAGGAGCTGCGGTCGAGGTCCTTGAGCGCTTCGATGGTGTCGGCTATGTAGCTGGCGGTGCGGTCGAATTCCTTGCCGGCGTCTGCGGCGCTCTTGCCGACCTCCCACATGACCAGTCGTACCACGTCCTCGCGCACTTCCCGGAAGCGGACCAGGAAGTCCTGGACGTGGCGAATGCGGTCGGCCACCGCCATCGTCGGCCAGGGACCGCGCCCCTGGCCGTAGGCATCGCGGGCCGCCACCAGGGCGGCGAGGGCCTCGGCCTCGTCGAGGAGCGGGTAGTGGCCGATGACGACCGGGCTCGCCCCCAACGGGGTTTCGAGCCAGACCGGCGAACGGGCTTCACCGTAGGGGCCGGGCCAGTGGCGCAACTCGCCGTTGATCAGATATTCGTCCTGCTCCAGGGGGGGCAGGCGGTAGGCTTCGGGGATTTGCCCGGCGGTCGGGAAGAGTCGGTCGATCCGTTGCGGCAGCGTATCCATGGTGATCTCCGTGACAAGGTGGGAGGGGTGTTACCAAGTGTAACCGCTGACACCAGGATGCAAGCTGTCGGGAAGGAATAATCAGCCGGGGAGGGCGGCGGGACAGCGGGACCGTAGCGGACAGGAGGGACAGCGCGGACGGGTGCGGCAGTAGACCTTGCACTCTTCGACGATCAGGGCATGGAACTCGTTGAAAAGCTGCGTATCAGGCGGCAGGGCGGTCATGAAAAGGGAGCGGACCTGATGGTAGGATTCGCTGCCGCGCAGCAGGCCGAGGCGACCCAAAAGTCGCCGGGTATAGGCATCGACGACGAAGGAGGGGCGCTGGCCGGCATAGAGGAGGATGGCATCGGCACTCTCCGGCCCGATGCCGGGCAGCCTCAGCAGCTCGGCCCGCACCTGGTCGAGGGGGCGGCCGAGCCAGCCGGGGAGGTCCCCGTGGTGGTGGGCTTCGAGGTAGCGGGCAAAACCGGTGAGGCGCGCTGCCTTCTGCCGGAAAAAGCCGGCGGGGCGGATCATCGCTTCAAGCTCGGCCAGTTCCCGGTCGAGGATCCCTCGCGGGGTGAGCGCGTCGGCCGCGCGCAGGTTGGCGATCGCCTGCTCCACGTTGCGCCAGGCGGTGTTCTGGGTGAGGATGGCGCCGATCACCACTTCGAAGGGGGATTCGGCCGGCCACCAGTGGCGGGGGCCGAAGTGGTGTTGCAGCAGTTCAAAGATGGCAAGGAGCTGCGCTTTCACTCTGACCTGCCGGTAGCGAGGGTGGCGAGACGATCGGCGGCAACCGTGTCGCCGTCGCTCGCCAGAGCTTCGCCCGCTGCGGGGAGGGTGAGCAGGGTGGCGAGAGCCTCTCCCCAGTCGCCGCTGCGCAGCTGCCGGTTGTCGATGGGGAGGGCCCGGGCATAGCGCCGCAGGCCGGCGATCAGCAGTTCCTGCTCGCGAAAATTCCCCCGTTCGGTGTAGAGCACCGCGGTGTCGTTGACGATCGCCTCGGCAACGATGCCGTAGCCCGGCTTGGTGACGACGACATCGGCGGCGGCGACCAGGTCCGGGTAATAGCAACTCCCTGTAGGAATGAGGCGCAGGTTGGGTGCCGCCGCCCCGAGGGCCGGTTCGCTGAGGAAGATCCAGTCGTGAAGGCGGGCGAGAGGAGCGGAGTCGAACTCGGTGAGGCCGAAGCCGCCGAAGGAGATCAGGGCGATGCGCTTGTCGGTGGGGAGGCCGAGCTCCCTGCGGATGACCGCGGCGGGGCGCCGCGCCTTGCGTGCCACCAGCGGCAGCAGCTCGACGGTTGGGCCGGGTGGAAACGGGCCGCAAAAGGGGAGGGCGAGAAAGCGCGCGGCGGCGGCGTAGTCGGCGGCCAGGCTGGCGGCGACCGCCGCCAGCTCCGGGGTTTCGGCGACAAAGCCGCGGCAGATCCAGTCCCAGGTAAAGTTGCTGACGCCGACCCCGGGAATGCCGGCCTGGCGCGCCGCCAGCAGGGGGAGGGCGGGGATGTCGCTGACGACCAGCGCAACCCGGTCCCGCTGCAGGGAGGCGGTCTCGGCGGCGAGCTGGACGTCGCGCTGGCTGAGGAGTTCCCGCCAGGCGCCGCCGGTCGCGGGAATATCCATCTCGAGGCTGTCGCGCTGGATCACGCCGATGTCGAAGGCCGCGCTGCGCACCGCCGTCGCGGCGAGACCGCCGGCGCGCAGGAACCAGGGCGCGGCGCTGGTGACGACGTCCACCTCCAGCTGCGGGTGGCGCCGCCGCAAGGCGGCAATGATCTGCAGGGAGCGGCTGGCATGACCGAGGCCATGGCCGCTGATGTAGTAACGCAGGCGCATGGGGGATAGATAGCACGCGCGGCGAATTCGGGCAAGGTCCGCCGCGTATCCTCGCGATGCGCCGATCAGTTACTGCGGTAGAGATCGAGGAAGCGTTCCTGGATGTCGAGGGGGAGGACCACCCAGTAAGGGCTGCCGATCAGGTCCCGGATCTGGCGCTGCTGCTCCTCGCGGCTGAGGCTCTCCCAGTTACGGGATTTGACGGACGTACGGGGTGGGCGTGGCAGGGTCGATGCGGCTTGCAGGGGCATGGTCTCCTCCGGTACGGGTGCGGGGGAAGTATCTCTGCCTTGAAAAATAGCCTCGGTCGGGACCTTTGACCACGGTGATCGGCGCAGCAATTGAGGTTTGGGGGGACGGTCGGCGACTGCACAGATGCACACGGGGTGGGTTCAGGTGACGTGGCGGGGGAGTTCGATCCAAAAGGTTGCGCCGCCCCCCGGAGTCTCATCGACCCAGCAGCGGCCATTATAAAGCCGGGCGATCTTGCGTACCGTAGCGAGGCCAATCCCGGTGCCGCGACTGCCGGTCGCGGTCGAGCCCCGATAGAAGGGGTCGAAGATGCGCTGGCGCTCCGCCTCGGGAACCCCGGGACCATGGTCGCGCACGAAGATGCGGACCCGTTCCCCGGCGCTGCGGCTGCCGATTTCGATGCCGGCATCCACTGCTCCCGCGTAGCGGATGGCATTCTCCAGCAGGATCGTGAAGAGTTCCCCGACCAGGGTCGCCGGGAGTTGCAGCTCGGGCAGCTCCTCGACGCTGACCTGCAGGCCGAGGCGGTTGATCTCCAGGCTCTGTTCGTTGAGAACCTCCTGCAGGATCGGCCCCAGCGGCAGGGGGGCCGATGGTGGCGTGACCCGCCCGACCCGGGAGAGGGTCAGCAGGTCCTCCATCAGGGCGAGCATCCTCTGCCCCTGGGTCTCGATTTCAGTCAGCAGCTCGATCCCCTGGGCGTCGAGGCGGTCGCGATACTCCTCGCGCAGAAACTCGGCGAAGCCGATGATCGGCGTCAAGGGACTGCGCAGATCATGGGAGACGGTGTAGACGAAGGCATCGAGCTCCTGGTTGGCTTCGATCAGTTTCTCCTCGGCCAGTTTACGGGCGGTGATGTCGCGGTAGACGGCGAGCTTCCCGATGGCTCCGTCCACGGTGCGCAGGGGTGAATGGATGATTTCGTAGCTGCGCAGGTTGATTTCGACGTCGCGCTCCTCACGCACGGTTTCCCCCATACGGACCCGCTCGAAGGGGCACCAGGAACAGGGCGAGCTGCGCTGGTGCAGGGCCTGATAGCAGATCGCCCCCTGCACTTCGCCGAATACCTTCTGCAGCGCCCGGTTGGTAAAGCTGATCCGGAACTCGGGGCCGACCAGGTAAGCGAGGTCTTCCATGGAGTCGAGGAGCATGCCGAGGCGGGAACGTTCTTCCTCAAGCTGGGCCGTGCGCTGGCGGACCGCCCTTCCCAGGCGCCGGCTATGGCTGCGCAGCCGTGTTTCAAGCCGCCGCTGGCGGCTGACGTCGATGAATGATTCGATGCCGCCGATGATGGCGCCCTGCTCGTCGCGCAAATAGTCGACGTTCTTGGTGAGGAAAACGCGGCCGCCGTCCTTGTGGCGGATCGAGCAGGAGGTGCCGATGATCGGCTTTTGTTGCAGCGGGTCGAAGAGACCGCACCCCTTGCCGCAGGGGATGCCGGAGAGAAACGAACAGTGCTGCCCGATCGCCTCGGCAGCCGAATAGCCGGTGATGCGCTCGGCTTCGGCATTCCAGCAGACGATGCGTTGCCCGGAATCGACGACAAAGAGGCCGCTGGGGATGGTTTCGAGGACTTTCTCCAGGGAGAGGCTTGCAACAAGCGGATCGAGTCGGGTCACAACGGCTCCAGAGGAGAGTGCGGCCGGTGCGGCCAGTGATGAAGGCGCCGAATTCATGGAAAATCTAACATATCCCTCCCGGAGGGCAAGGGGCAAGGAGATTTCCGGCGCGGGCGACGATGGCGACCTCGACCCCCAGCGCCCCGCCGGCGCGCAGGGTCCGCGCGCATTCCCGTGCGGTACTGCCGGTCGTCATGACGTCATCGACCAGGAGGATGTGGCGGGGCCCGGGTGCCTCGGCAAGGGCAAAGGCGCCTTTCAGGTTGCGGCGGCGCACAACGGCCGGCAATCCCTGCTGCGACGGCGTCGCCCGGGTGCGCCGCAGCAGGCCGGCCGCCACCGGCAGGCCGAATTGGCGGCCGAGGCAGCGGGCCAAAAGGAGTGACTGGTTGTAGCAGCGCTGGCGCAGGCGGGAGGGGTGGAGCGGGACCGGAACGAGCAGCTGCGCCGGGCCGGGATCGAGACGGGCAGCGAGGAGGGCGCCAAGGGGGTGGTCGAGGCCGATCGCGTCGGAGTACTTGAAGCGCTGTACGGCCCGGCGCAGCAATCCGTCGTAAAGTCCCGCGGCCTGCACCCGGGAAAAGGGCGGGTCTTGCTCGCCGAGGCACTCGGCGCAGAGATGGTTCTGACCGCCTGCGGTGACAAACGGAAGAGCACAGCGACTGCAGCAGGGGGTGGAAAGGGGCGGGATCTCTGCGCGGCAGGCCGGGCAGAAGACGGTGGCCGGGCCGGGGGGGAGCAGGTCGAAACAGAGGGGACAGGCCGGCGGGAGCAGGAGGTCGAGGAGTTCGTTGGCGGCCTGCGTCAGCCAGGCGGCAAGGCGCATTTCTTCCCCCCCCAGGGCGATCTGGTTGTTGCCGCCCGGTGGGCGGCGATTGCGGATCAGGGCTCCAGCAGGCTCTTGCCGGTCATCTCCCGTGGCTGCTCCAGGCCGAGCAGGTGGAGGAGAGTCGGTGCGATATCGGCGAGGATGCCGCCGCTGCGCAGGGTGGCGTCGCGGCGATCGGGATCAACCAGCAGAAGCGGCACCGGGTTGGCGGTGTGGGCGGTATGCGGCCGCCCCTCGGCATCGACCATCTGCTCACAGTTGCCATGGTCGGCGGTGATCAGCAGGCGCCCGCCGGCTGCGAGCACCGCGTCGACGACCCGGCCGACGCAGCCGTCGACGCACTCCATGGCACGAATGGCGGCGCTGAGCTGGCCGGTGTGGCCGACCATGTCCGGGTTGGCGAAGTTGAGGACGATCAGGGCGAACTCGCCGGTTGCGATGCGGGCGACGACCTCGTCCGTGACCGTCGCCGCGCTCATCTCCGGTTTCTGGTCGTAGGTGGCGACTTCCTTGGGCGACGGGATCAGGACCCGCTCCTCCCCCGGGAAGGGAACCTCGCTGCCGCCATTGAAGAAGAAGGTGACATGGGCGTACTTTTCGGTCTCGGCGATACGCAGCTGGCCTCCCCCGCTGTCGGCGACCACCTCGCCGAGGAGGTGGGCATAGCTCTGGGAGGGGAAGGCGACCGGCAGCTCAAAGGTCTCGTCGTACTCGGTCAGGCAGACGTAACTCGCCAGGCGCGGGACCCGGGGGCGGACAAAGCCGTTGAAGGCCGGCTCGGTGAAGGTGCGGGTCAGTTCCCGGGCGCGGTCGGAGCGGAAGTTGAAAAAAATGATGGCGTCGCCGTCGGCCACGGTTGCGGGCGCTGCCCCCTTGTCCGCGATGATGCGTGGTTTGACAAACTCGTCGGTTTCGCCGGCGGCGTAGGCGGCGGCGATCGCCGCGCCACTTGATGCCGCCAGCTCCCCCTCGCCGAGAACCAGCCCCCGCCAGGCCCGCTCGACGCGCTCCCAGCGATTGTCGCGGTCCATGGCATAGTAGCGGCCGGTAATGCTCGCCACCCGGCCGCATTTCAGATCGGCAAGTTTCGTTTCCAGCTGTTTCAGGTAGTCGGTAGCACTTTGCGGCGGGGTGTCACGCCCGTCGAGAAAGGCGTGAATGCAGATGTCGGCAATCCCCTGACGCCGGGCGAGGTCGACCAGGGCATAGAGGTGCTCGTTGTGGGAATGGACGCCGCCGTCGGAGAGGAGCCCCATCAGGTGCAGCTTGCCACCGCTGTGCTTGAGCCGCGCCAGGGCGGCGCAGAAGACCGGGTTGGCGAAGAATTCGCCGTTCGCGATGCTCTTGCTGATGCGGGTCAGTTCCTGGTAGACGATCCGTCCGGCGCCGAGGTTGAGATGGCCGACCTCCGAGTTCCCCATCTGGCCGGCGGGGAGACCGACATCTTCACCGGAGGCGCCGATGCGGGTGTGGGGATAGTCCCGGAACAGCCCGTCGAGGCGCGGTGTGCTGGCCTGGCAGACGGCGTTGGCGGTGCAGTCGGGGTTGATTCCCCAGCCGTCAAGGATGATGAGGGCGACCGGGCCGTTCAATCCTGGTCCTCGTTCCATTCTTCCCTCTCGCCATGGTGGATGGCCCGCATTTCGACGGGCGGGATATCCTGGATCTGCTTGCGCCCGGCGAGGCTGAAACTCCCCCAGGTGGCGCAGGCGGGACAGCGGCTGCGCCACTCGTCGACGGTCTCTTCGCAGACATCGCAAATATAGCCGAGGCGGAGGTGGGAGTCGATACCGAGGGCCTTTTTGTATTCGGCGATGGCGTCATCCATCCGCTTGCGGCGGCGGTGCGCCTCGGCCAGCAGCAGGTGAAGCTGACGCGATTCGACGCCGGTGCTTTCCACCGCGTAGAGTTGTTCGAGCGCCTCGTCGACCATCTCCAGGCGCAGGCAGAGTTTGCCGTAAAAGAGGCGCAGCACGAGGTCGTCGTTGCGGTCATTGAGAAAGTTCCGGTAGAGGCCGAGCAGCGTTGCCGGGTCTTCGTTGGCGAGGTAGATCTCCTCCAGACGCGAAAGGAAAATGCTCTTGCCGAGTTGTCGGTACCCTTCCTGCCAGACCTCGACGGCCGCATCATTCCGCTTTTGCAGGCGGTAGACGTCCCCGAGGGTAACCCGGGCCGGGACGAAGGCCGGGTCCTGCTTGATGATCTCCTTGAGTTCGCCCTTGGCCTGGTCGGCCTCCGCGGTTTCCAGCCCCTGCTGGGCCACCTCGTAGCGCAGGTATAGCGCCTTCTGTTTCTCCTCGGCGAGGCGGTTGGCCCCCGGTCCCGCCTTGAGGATCCGTTTCTGCAGGGCCAGGGCCTCGGTCCAGCGGCCGTGGCGAATATGCAGGTCACGCAGGCAGCGCAGCGCCTTGCGGTTGTCCCCTTCGATCTGCAGCAGGTCCTGGTAGACCTGGGTGGCCTGGTCGTCCTGGCCGGTCTCTTCGTAGGTGGTGGCGAGCTTGAAGAGGACCTCGAGGCTGCGTGGTTCGATGCTGCGCGCCTTGAGGAGCTGGTTGAGGGCCTCCTGGGGGTGTCCCTCCTGGAGGTGGACGTTGGCCATGGCGATATAGGTGTCAACCCGGGCCGGATCGCGCTCCAGCGCCTTTTGCAGCAGACCGTGGGCGCGCTTGATGTCGCCGGAGAGGAGCCGGCCGACCCCCTCCCGGTAGATCGCCCCCACCTCCTTGGCCTTTTTCTCCAGACGGTCGCGCCGCCAATGCTTGAGCATGTGGCTGACGGTGCCATAGAGGTGGGCGGCGTAACCGACGATCAGCCCGATCAGGATCGCACCGACGATGATGATCGCAACCGAGTAGGTGACGCTGTGCTCGGGCCAGAAATAGATCGTCAAGTCCTGGGGGTTGAGGCCGGAAAAATAAAGGAAGAAGACCAGAAACAGGATGATCAGCAGCAGGAATGACATGATGGTCATGAGCTTCTCCTGGGGACGGCGCCCGAGATAAAAACCTTATTCACCGAACTTTTCGATGTCGGTTTTGCATTCGATACAATAGCGGGAAAAGGGCCGGACGTCGAGGCGGCGCGGTGCGATCTCCTCTTCGCAGCGCAGACAGATGCCGTAATCGCCGCTTTCAATGCGCTCCAGCGCCGCATCGATGTCGCGCACGGTTTGCTGCTGGGTCTCGCTGAGATTGAGGAGCACGTCGCGGCTGTAGGTATTGGCGGACATGTCCCCGAGGTCGGGAACGCCGTCCTGGCCGAGTTCACGGCTGGCGGCATGGGCATCCCGGACTTCCTGCAACAATTCCTTGCGCAACTGCAGCAACCGCCGGCGCGCCCCCTCGAGTTCCTCTTCGGTCATGACCTCTCCTTGCCGCGCATGGTCAGCGGTTGTGGTAGGGTTCGTTGCGCAGAATCGTCAGCCCGCGGTAGAGCTGCTCGCAAAGGAGCAGACGGGCCATCTGGTGGGTCAGGGTCAGGGCGGAGAGGGAGAGGAGCAGGTCAGCCCGCGCCTTCACTGCATCACTCAGCCCGTAGGCGCCGCCGATCACCAGCGCCACCTCACCGGTCCCGTCCAGCATCTGTTTGCCGAGCAGGTCGGCCAGCATCTCCGAGCTGAACTGGCGCCCCCCTTCGTCGAGGACGATGGTGAAGGCCTTCGCCGGCAGTCGCGCCAGCAATCGCTCCCCTTCGTGTTCGCGGATCAGCCGCTGGTCGTGCTTGCGGCCCCCCTTCTCTTCTTTGAGTTCCACCTCGGTAAAGCCAAGGTAGCGCCCGATCCGACCGGCGTACTCGGCGACCCCGGCCTGCAGCCAGGGCTCGGAGAGCCTGCCGATGCAGTAGAGCGTCAGGCGCATCAGCGCGGCGCCGCGGCGCCTTCCGGTTCCGGAACCGGCACCGTCGGCGCCTCGCTCCAAAGACCGTCGAGGTCATAAAACTCCCGGACCGGCTCCTGAAAGATATGGACCATGACGTCGCCGTAATCGAGCAGCACCCAGCGCCCCTCGTTCATCCCTTCCACCGCCAGCGGCGCCGTGGCATGGTCGTTTTTGAGGCCGAGGCGCACCCCCTCGGCGATCGCCTGCACCTGCCGGTCCGAGCGTCCGGAGGCGAGCAGCAGGTAATCGGTCAGGGAGGAGAGCTCTTTGACCTCGAGAATGCGAAGATTGAAGGCCTTCTTGTCGAGGGCGAAATCGGCGGCCAGCAGGGCGCGGTCTTTGGACAGCAACGGCGTTACCTTTCCAGGGGGCGATAGAACCCCCGGTGTCGGATATGCTCCGCCACGGCGGGCGGAACGAGATAGCGGATCGAGCGGCCGGCGGCGACCAGCTGGCGAATCCGCGTCGAGGAAATGTCGAGGTAGGTTTCCGCCAGGAAAATCAGCGAAGTACCGCCTGCATGCCGCCAGGTTTTTGACGTCGCATCATAGCAGAACTGGTCGCGCATGGCAACGGGGAGCAGCTCCTGCGGTTGTTCGCTGTTCACCCCGGGACGCGGCGCAACGACGATATGGGCCAGGCTGAAGAGCCGGCGGTAGTCGCGCCAGGTCGGGAGGTCGCGAAAGGAGTCCATGCCGATGAGGAAGAAGAACTCATCGCTTGGCTGCTCGCGCCGGAGGATCTCCAGGGTATCGACGGAGAAGCTCTTGCCGAGGCGCCTCCCCTCGAGGTCGGAGGCGAAGAAGTCGGGATGGTCGGCAATCGCCGCCTCGACCATCGCCAGGCGTTCGGCAAAGGGGACTTCTTCAGCCACCGACTTGTGCGGCGGCGTTGCCGCGGGGAGGAACATTACCCGATCGAGGGCGCAGACTTCGCGCACCTCTTCGGCGACGCGCAGGTGCGCGAGGTGAATCGGGTTGAAGGTGCCGCCAAAGATGCCGATGCGCATAGGGCCAGCGATGAGCGATGGGCCACGAGCCAGGAGGGGGAGAGTTCTCGCACCTCGGCGCTCGTGGCGCGTTACGATCGAATCTGTCCGTCGCCGAAGACCACGAATTTGCGGGTGGTCAGATCCTCCAGCCCCATCGGGCCGAAGGAGTGGAGTTTGGTGGTGGAGATGCCGATTTCGGCGCCGAGTCCCAACTGGTTGCCATCGGAGAAGCGCGACGAGGCGTTGACCATGACCACGCTCGAATTGACCTCGCGCAGGAAGCGCTGCGAGTTGCGGTAGTCACCGGTGACGATCACCTCGGTATGCAGCGAACCGTAGCGCTGGATATGGGCGATCGCCTCGTCGAGATCGTCGACGACCTTGACCGCCAGGATCAGGTCGAGGAATTCCATCCCCCAGTCGCCAGCGCTGGCAGCCGCCACATCCGGGGCGAACTCCCGGGTGATCGGGCAGCCGCGCAGCTCCACCCCCTTGGCCCGCAGGGTGGCGGCAATGAGTGGCACAAAGGTCTCGGCGATGTCCTTGTGGATGAGGAGGGTCTCCATCGCGTTGCAGACGCCCGGGCGCTGTACCTTGGCGTTGACGCAGATCTCCTCGGCCATGGCGTAGTCGGCGCTGGCGTCGATGAAGGTGTGGCAGACCCCCTTGTAGTGCTTGATCACCGGAATCCGCGAGTGCTCGCTGACGAAGCGGATCAGGCTTTCACCGCCGCGGGGGATGATCAGGTCGATCTCCTCTTCGAGCTTGAGGAGTTCGAGGACCGCCTCGCGGTCGCTGGTGGCGACCACCTGCAGGGCGGCCGGTGGCAGGCCGAGCCGGGCCAGTTCCCCCTTCAGCACGCTGCCGATGGCGCTGTTGGAGTGGAGCGCCTCGGAGCCGCCGCGCAGCACCACGGCGTTGCCGCTCTTCAGGCAGAGCCCGGCGGCATCGGCGGTGACGTTGGGGCGCGACTCATAGATGATGCCGATCACCCCCAGCGGGATGCGCATGCGGCCGACCTGGATGCCGTTGGGGCGCCGCCACATGCCGGTCACTTCGCCGACCGGGTCGGGGAGGAGGGCGACTTCGCGCAGGCCGTCCGCCATCGCCCGGATGCGGTCCGCATCGAGGGTGAGGCGGTCGACCATGGCCGGCGCCATGCCGCGATCACGGGCAGCGCTCAGGTCGAGCTCGTTGGCCGCCAGCAGCTCGGCGCTGCGCGCCTCGAGGGCTGCCGCCATCCGTTCCAGCAGCTCATTCTTGACCGTCGTCGAAAGGTTGGCCATAACCCGGGCGGCCGCATTCGCCTCCTGCGCCAGGGCGAGCATCGTTTCGCGTAGGTTCATGCGCAAACTCCTTTGACTTCCGTTGGCTTTGCCTATTTTTTCAGGACGAGGTTGTCGCGGTGGATGACTTCGTCGTAGTACTTGTAGCCGAGCACCCCCTCGATTTCCGAGGTCTTCTTGCCCATGATGCGCAGCAGTTCGGCGAGGGCATAGTTGATGACGCCGATCGCGAACTCCTCGCCGGCGAGATCGCAGATGCGCACCGCGTCACCGCGATCGAATCCCCCCTCAACCCCCTGGATGCCGGAAGGGAGCAGGCTCTTGCCCCGTTCCACCAGGGCGCGCTTGGCGCCGTCGTCGAGGAGCAGTTTGCCGCGCGGCTTCTTGGTGAAGGCGATCCAGTGCTTCTTCGCCGCCATCCGGTCGCGGGCCGGCAGAAAATAGGTGCCGAGCTCTTCGCCGTCGAAAAGGCGTTGCAGGACGCCGGGAGTGCGGCCGTTGACAATGGCGGTACCGACGCCGTAGAGGGTGGCGCGCTTGGCCGCCTTGATCTTGGTCGCCATGCCGCCGGTGCCGTGGTCGGTGCCGGTGTCGCCGGCGGCGGCTTCGATCTCCTCGCCAATCCGTTCGACCAGCGGGATCAGTTTGGCGTCGGGGTGCAGGTTGGGGTCCCGATCATAGAGGCCGTTCACGTCGGAAAGGATCACCAGCAGGTTCGCCTCGACAAGGTTGGTCACCATCGCCGAGAGGTTGTCGTTGTCGCCGAAGCGGATTTCATCGACCACCACGGTGTCGTTCTCATTGATGATCGGCACGACCTTGAAGTCGAGCAGGGTCATCAGGGTATTGCGGGCGTTGAGATAGCGCCGACGGTTGGCGAGGTCGTCGCGGGTCAGCAGGACCTGGGCGACGGTGTGGCCGGCCTGGCCGAAGGCCCCCTGGTAGGCGTGCATCATCCGGCTCTGACCGATCGCCGCCGCCGCCTGCTTGAGGGGAATGGTCGCCGGTCGCCCGCTGATGCCGAGGGCACCCTTGCCGGCGGCTACGGCGCCGGAAGAGACCAGCACCACCTCGTAACCGCGGCGGATCAGCTCGGAGAGGTCGTGGGAGAGGGTGGCGAGCATCCCCTCGTCAAGGCCTTCCGGCCCGGAGATGACGCCGCTGCCGACCTTGACGACGACCCGGCGAACATGGGAGAGCAGGTTTTTGCGCATTGCCAGAAGCTTTCGCGGAAGTGGCCGTATTTTAAGCAAAACCGGCCGAAATCTTAACTCCGGTGGGGGGGCTTGTCAAGGCACCCAGGGCTCTGCTGCGGTGGGCGCGGCTTTCCGCCGGTTCTCCAGTTCCGCGCCGACCGCTTCGACCAGGGGCGCGGTGCCGTCACCGGTGACGGCGGAGAGGAGAAAGGTCCGGTACCCCCGCTCCTCGAACCAGGGTTTCAGCTCCCCGGCCGCGCTGCGGACTTCCGGAATGTCCGCCTTGGTAAAGACGACGAACTGCGGCTTGGCGAGCAGCTCGGCGTTGTGCCGTTCGAGCTCACGGTTGATGGTGGCGAAGTTTTCCAGCGGATCGCCCTGCTGCATTCCCGAGAGGTCGACCAGGTGGAGAAAGAGGTCGGTGCGCTCGATGTGGCGCAGAAAGCGCGTCCCGAGGCCGTGCCCTTCGCTCGCCCCGGCGATCAGGCCGGGAATGTCGGCCATGACGAAACTCTTGTAGCCGCCGTAGCGCACCACGCCGAGGTTGGGGACCAGGGTGGTGAAGGGGTAATCGGCGATCTTCGGCCGTGCCGCGGAGACCGCGGCGATCAGCGTCGACTTGCCGGCGTTGGGAAGCCCGACCAGGCCGACATCGGCGAGGAGCTTGAGCTCGAGGCGCAGGACCCGTTCGGCGCCGGGGAGGCCGGGCTGGGCGAAGCGCGGGGCGCGGTTGGTGCTGGTGGTGAAACGCGCATTTCCCTGGCCGCCGCGCCCGCCGGCGAGCAGCTTGAGGCGCTGGCCGGGTTCCGTCAGGTCGGCAAGCAGTTCACCACTTTCGAAGTCATAGACCAGGGTTCCCGGCGGCACCCGGATCTCAAGGTCGTCGCCGTTTTTGCCGTGGCGGTTGCTTCCCATGCCGTGGCCGCCGCTCTGCGCCTTGTAGTGGACCTTGTAGCGAAAATCGAGCAGGGTGCCGAGCCCGGGATCGACGCTGAACCAGACGCTGCCGCCGTCACCGCCGTCACCGCCGTCGGGGCCGCCTAAGGGGACGAACTTCTCGCGGCGGAAGGAAACGCAGCCGCGGCCGCCGTCGCCGGCCTTGACGTTGATCTTGACTTCATCGACGAAACGCATAAGGGTCCTGGGAAAAGATGTCCGGTCAGGAGTTCGAGCCTGGATCACGGTTGCCGGGGTTCAACAAAAAGCCCGGGGCTCGCACTGCGAACCCCGGGCTTTTTATCAGAATGAAGCCCGCGCCCTCAGGCGGGGTAAACACTGATTTTCTGGCGGGTCTTGTCCTTGCGTTCGAACTTGACGACGCCGTCGACCAGGGCGAACAAGGTGTAGTCCTTGCCGCAGCCGACATTATTGCCCGGGTGAAACGTGGTGCCCCGTTGCCGCACCAGAATCGAGCCGGCAGTGACCTGCTGACCACCGAAGCGCTTTACGCCCAGGCGCTTGCCGGCGCTATCGCGGCCGTTGCGGGTACTGCCGCCAGCTTTTTTGTGTGCCATGGGATGCCTCCTTAAGCTTCGATGCCTGTAATCTTCAGGCGGGTGATGGGTTGACGGTGTCCATACTTCTTGCGATAGCCCTTGCGCCGTTTCGAGTGGAAAACAAGGATCTTCTTGTCCTTGTCCTGCTCGACGATCTGCGCCTTGACTTTCGCGCCCGGCAATAGAGGTGCTCCGATTTTAACCTCTTCTCCGCCGACCATGAGGACCTCGTTCAACTCGATGGCATCACCTACCGTGCCTTCGATCTTCTCGACCTTTACCAGGTCTCCTTCGGAAACTTTGTACTGCTTCCCTCCGGTCTTGATCACCGCGTACATACCGCTTCACCTCACTCTCTGTGCATTATCTGAATCTTGAACGCCGCAGTCTAGACCCTGGGTCCAGGACCTGTCAAGGGAAAATTCTTTTTGGTCTTGATCATAGGTCGTATGGGTCGCATAGGACCTATGGACACACTCCCGGTCCGAGAGTGGTTGTCACCAAGGGCAGCATCCGCCGCACGATCTCCGCCACTCCCCGGCGGTTCGGGTGGATGCCGTCCTCCTGGTTCAGCTCTGCCACCCCAGTGACCCCTTCCAGGAAAAAGGGATAGAGAGGGACCTGAAAGCGCTCCGCAAGCTGGGGGTAAAGGGCGTCGAACTTGGTATAATACTCTGCGCCGAGGTTGCGCGGGGCGCGCATGCCGGCGAGCAGGGCCGGAATGCCCCGCTCGCGCAGGCGGGCGAGGATGGCGCCGAGGTTGTCGGCCGCCGCTTGCGGGGGGAGCCCCCGCAGCGCATCGTTGGCTCCCAGTTCGACGATCACCAGCTTTGGTGGCTCGGCGAGCACCCAGTCGAGCCGGGCGCGCCCCCCCGCGGTGGTGTCGCCGGAAACCCCGGCGTTGCTCACGGCGACCCGGCAACCCTGCTCGCGCAGGGCCCGTTCCAGCTGGGCCGGGAAGGCATCGGCGGCGTCCAGCCCGTAGCCGGCGACGAGGCTGTCACCGAGGACGGTGAGGCGAAAAGGCGGCGTCGCGGACTGGGCCGGGGCTGGCGCGAAGAGAAGAAGAAGCAGCAGCAGAAGGAAAGGAACCGGCATGGGGAATCCCCTGGTTGCAATTGATGATCTGCATCTGAGTCTAGTCGGCGGCAGCGGCCGGGTCAATATCCTGCGCGGGATCGACCTGCAGCTCGCGGCCGGGGAGACCCTCAGCGTCGCCGGCACCTCGGGGGCGGGCAAGACCACCCTGCTGATGGCGATTGCCGGCCTGGAGCAGGTGAGCGCCGGACGCATCCGCATCGCCGGAGTCGATATCACCGGGCTCGACGAAGACGCCCTGGCCCGCTTTCGGCGGCGTCATGTCGGCATTGTTTTCCAATCCTTTCACCTGGTGGCGACGATGACCGCCGCCGAGAATATCGCGCTCCCCCTCGAGTTCGCCGGTATCCCCGATGCCGCCGAACAGGCGGCGGCGGCCCTTGCCAGCGTCGGCCTTGCGGCGCGCCGCCACCACTACCCGGGGCAGCTCTCCGGCGGCGAGCAGCAGCGGGTCGCCCTGGCAAGGGCCTTTGTCGCGCGCCCGGCGCTTTTGCTGGCCGACGAACCGACCGGCAATCTCGACGCCGAAACCGGTGCCCGGGTCATGGAGCTCCTCTTCGCCCTGCAGGCGGAGCAGGGCACGACGCTGCTGCTGGTGACCCACGACCCGGCCCTGGCGGAGCGCTGCAGCCGGCGCCTGCTGATGCGCGACGGGGTCCTGCTGGCCGGCCCCGGGAAAAGCCGATGACAGACCCGGCCCTCCTTCCCCAGGCCTGGCGACTGGCGCGGCGGGAGTTGCGCGGTGGTCTGCACGGCTTCGGGGTCTTCCTCGGCTGTCTCTTTCTCGGGGTCTTTGCCATCGCCGCCATCGGCACCTTCTCGGCAAGCGCACGCCAGGGGCTCCTCAACGATGCCCGGGCCCTGCTTGGCGGCGATCTCGAAGTCCACCGGGCGCAGCGGGAACTCGACCCGGACCAGCTGGAGTGGCTGCGCAGCGCCGGTTCAGTCTCGGAGGTCTCCACCCTGCGTTCCATGGCGCGGGCGATCGGCAACCCGGCCCGGGCCCTGGTCGAGATAAAGGCGGTCGACGGCAATTATCCCCTCTATGGCAGCGTTGAGAGTGCACCGCCCCAGCCCCTCGCCAGCGCTCTGCAGAGGGAGGCGGACGGGCTCTTCGGCGCCCTCGGCGAGGCGGCGCTGCTGCAACGGCTGCAGCTTGCGGTGGGGGATGAGCTGCAGCTCGGCGCGATCCGCCTGCGGCTGGTCGGGGTGCTGACCCGTGAGCCGGACCGGAGCCTGCGCGGGTTCAACCTCGGGCCGCGGCTGCTGGTGAGTCGCACCGCGCTGGCGGCGAGCGGCCTGCTGCAGCCGGGAAGTCTGGTGACCTACAATTACCGGTTGCGCCTGGCGCCGGGGGGAAGTGCCGAAGACGTGCGCAGCCGCCTGCAGGCCGCCTATCCCCGGGCGGGATGGCGGATTCACATCTGGCGCGAGGCGGCGCCGCGGGTGCGGCGGATTCTCGACCGGCTTAGCGTCAACCTCAGCCTGGTCGGGCTTTGTGCCCTCCTCATAGGCGGGGTCGGTGTCGCCGGCGCGGTCCGGGGCTACCTTGCCGGCAAGGTCTACCATATCGCGACCATGAAGTGTCTCGGCGCCAGCGGCCGCACCATCTTTGCCGGCTACCTGGTGCAGGTGCTGTTCCTCGGTGCGCTCGGTGCCGGTGCCGGGCTCCTCCTCGCCGCAGCGGTCCCCTGGCTCGCCGTGACCCTGGCCGGCGCGGCCCTGCCGCTGCCGCTGCAGCCCGGCTTTTATCCTCTCCCGCTCGTCACCGCCGCCCTTTGCGGCCTGCTGGTCGCCCTCCTTTTCAGTCTTGGTCCCCTGGCGGCGGCCCGTCGGGTGTCGCCGGCGATGCTCTTCCGTGGCTATGCCGGCGAGGTGGCGTCGGGGAGCGGGAGCGGGATCCGCCTGCTAACCGGAGGGGTCGCTCTGGCACTGGTCGCGGTGGCGGTGGCGAGCAGCGCCGACCGGCGTCTGGCGCTCTGGTTTCTGGCCGGCGCCGCGCTCTGCTTTCTCCTTTTTCGGGGCCTGGCGCTGCTGGTGGTCGCTGCCTCGCGCCTGGCGCCGCGGCCCAAACGCCCCTTTTTGCGCCTCGCTCTCGGCAATATTCACCGCCGCGGCTCACCGGCTGCGAGCGCCATCTTTTCCCTCGGTCTCGGTTTGACGGCACTGGTGATCCTCGCCCTGGTCCAGGCCAACCTCACCCGGCTGGTGGACGAAACCCTGCCGGCGGAGGCGCCGGCCTTCTTCTTTTTCGACCTCCAGCCCGACCAGGTGCCGGCCTTCTCCGAACTCATGGAAACCCTGCCGGGCGTGCGGCGCAGTGAACGCTTCCCGACTCTGCGCGGACGGATCGTCGCGATCAAGGGGGTACCGGTCGAGGCGGCGAATATCGCCCCCAATGTCGAGTGGGCGGTGCGCGGCGACCGCTGGCTGAGCTACACGGCAGCGATGCCGGCGCAGACCCGGCTGGTGGCCGGGAGTTGGTGGCCGGCCGCTTACCAGGGGCCGCCGCAGCTGTCGCTGACCGCCGATCTCGCCAGCGGTTTCGGCGTCACCGTTGGCGACGAACTGACCGTCAGCCTGCTCGGCCGCGAGATAACCGCCCGCATCGCGAGCCTGCGCGAGGTCGACTGGTCGACCCTCGATCTCAACTTCGCCCTCCTCTTCTCGCCCGGGGTCCTGGAAGGGGCACCCCAGACCTATATCGCCACCGCCTACCTGGCGGCGGCCGACGAAGCCCGGGTCTACCGGGCGGTCACCGACCGCTTTCCCAATATTTCGGCGGTCACCGTGCGCGAGGTGCTGGCCAATGTCGCCCGCACCCTGGGCCGGCTGGCCATGGCGTTTCGCGCCGTGGCCGCCGTGGCGCTCCTGAGCGGCTTCCTGGTACTGGCCGGCGCACTTTCCGCTGACCAGCACCGGCGCATCCATGCCGCGGTGATCTTCAAGGTCTGCGGCGCAACCCGGCGCGACCTGCTGGCCGCCTTTGCCGCCGAATTTCTGCTGCTGGGGCTGGCCGCCGGGGCGATCGCCGCGGTGGTCGGCAGTCTCGCCGCCTGGGGCATCCTCCAGGGGTTGATGGAGACCCCCTTTCAGCTGCCGGTGACCACGGTACTGGCAACGCTCGGTGCCGGCATCGGCCTGACCCTGCTGCTCGGCCTCTCCGGCACCTGGCGGGCGCTGGGGCAGAAGCCGGCCGGGTACCTGCGCGAAGAATAATATCATGGTGGCAGGTGGTATTACGGCGCCAAATGTGGTGAACTTGCAGAGCTGTTACGGTGCGGAAAAGACCTGGCGCCCAGCGGTGGCAAGAAACAGAATTGACAGATTTACGGGATAGACGACCAATGAACGACCGTCCTCCAGCGCCCCAGCCTGCCCCCGGCGACGTCCGTACCGTCGCCGCCGCCACCAGGGTTCTCACCGGGGCCGGGCCGCGGCGCGGAATGGCGCGGCTCCTCCCCTTCCTCGGTCCCGCCTTCATCGCCAGCATCGCCTATGTCGATCCCGGCAACTTCGCCACCAACATCGAGGGGGGCGCCAAGTTCGGCTACACCCTGCTCTGGGTCGTCGTCGCCTGCAACCTGATGGCGATGCTGGTCCAAATTCTCGCCGCCAAGGTCGGCATCGCCACCGGGTACAACCTTGCCGAGCTCTGCCGGCTCCATTTCCCCCGGCCGGTGGTGTGGGGGATGTGGGTCGTCATGGAGCTGGTGGCGATGGCCACCGACCTCGCCGAATTCATCGGCGCCGCGGTAGGCCTCAACCTTCTCTTCGGCATGCCGCTCGGGATCGCCGGGCTGCTCACCGCGGTCATCACCTTCCTGATCCTCGCCCTGCAGTCCCGCGGCTTCCGCCCCCTAGAGGCGGTTATCACCGCCCTGCTCGGGGTGATCGCAGTCTGTTACGTGATCGAGACCTTTCTCGACAAGCCGGACTGGTCGCTGGTGATTTTCCATGCGGTGACGCCGCGCTTCGCCGGGGCCGAAAGCGTGCTGCTGGCGGCGGGGATCCTCGGCGCCACGGTGATGCCGCACGTGATCTTCCTGCACTCTTCGCTGACCCAGGGACGCATCGTCGTGACCGACCCGGTGCAGAAACGGGGCCTCTTTCGCTTCCAGATCGTCGACGTGACGATCGCCATGTCGATCGCCGGCTTTGTCAACGCGGCGATGCTGATGATGGCGGCCGCTACCTTTCACCGCGCCGGCTACAGTCACATTGCCACCATCGAAGAGGCCCACCGCACCCTGGAGCCGCTCCTCGGCGCCGCCGCCGGCTGGGTCTTCGCCATTTCGCTCCTCGCCGCCGGCCTCGCCTCCACCACCGTCGGCACCATGGCCGGGCAGGTGATCATGCAGGGATTTCTGAAGCGGCAGATTCCGATCTGGCTGCGGCGCCTGATCACCATCGTCCCCTCCCTGGTGATCATCTTCCTCGGCTTCGACCCGACCCGCACCCTGGTCATCAGCCAGGTGGTGTTAAGCTTTGGTCTCCCCTTCGCCGTCCTGCCGCTGATCCTCTTCTGCCAGCGGCGCGACCTGATGGGAGACCTGGTCAATAGCCGGCCGACCAACCTCCTCGCCTGGGGGGTGGCGTTGCTGGTCATTGCCCTGAATCTCTATCTGCTCTGGCAGACTTTCCTGGGAGCCTGACGACCATGATTCAACATCTTCTGGTCCCCCTTGACGGCTCGACCCTGGCCGAAGCGGCCCTCCCCGTGGCCCAGGCGCTGGCGCTGGCGCTGGATGCCCGGATCACCCTGATGCATGTCATCGAAGAGGACGCCGCAGAGCTGATCCATGGCGAACCGCACCTGACCGAAGCGACCGCGGCCGCGGCCTACCTGCAGCGCCTGCAGCAGCGGTTGCAGGTGGCGGGACTGCGCATCGACTGCCACGTCCACGCCACCGCCGTCGTCGACGTCGCCGCCGGCATTGCCGCCCACCAACAGGAACTTCGTCCCGACCTGATCGTCATGTGCACCCATGGTCCGGCCGGGCTTGCCCGGCGCATGCGCGGCAGCCTCGCCCAGCAGGTGGTGGAACTCGGCCAGACCCCGCTGCTGCTGGTGCGTCCTGACAGCAGCGGTCGTGAGGACATCTTTTCCCTGCAGCAGATCCTGGTACCCCTCGACGGCCGGGCCGAACATGGCGCCGGTCTCGACCTCGCCATGGAACTGGCCGCCGCCGCCGGCGCCTGCCTGCAGCTGCTGTCGATCGTCGCCACGCTGCCGTCCCTGGCCGGGACCGAAGCAACCCTCTCCCGGTTTCTGCCGGCCTCCTCGCAAAAACTCCAGGAACTGGCGCAGCAAGGTCTGCGACAATTTCTCGATGCCGCCCTGGCACGGGCCGCAGCCGAGGGGATCACCGCCAGTGCCGAACTCCGTGCCGGCAAGGTGCCGGTGGTGATCGCCGAGGCGGCCAGCGCCGGCGCTGCCGACCTGATCGTCATGGCTACCCACGGCAAGGCGGGCGCCAAGGCGTTCTGGGCCAACAGCGTCGCCGGGGCGGTGCAGGCTAAAACCAGTCGTCCGCTGCTGCTGGTGCCGGTCTGAACGGGACATGCTGGCAGGCCGGATCAGCAGGGGAAAAAGAGCGGGGGCGGCCATTTCGGCCGCCCCCGCTGCTGTTGTCCAATCAAGGTTTCTGTCGGGATTGTTTGTCCGTCCCCTTCAGCCGAGCATGATCTCGAACTGCTCGATGTGAAAGTTGGGGCGGGCATTGATGGCGATCTGTTTTTCGAACTGGCGCTCGATCTCCTCGATGCCGGGGTGCTCCTCGTCGGAGAGGAGAGCGGCGACGTCGGGGTGGGTGAGGAGGGTGACCCGGTAACCGGGGAGGTCGCGCAGCTCCCGGCACAGCTCACGGAAGATCTCGTAGACCATGGTGGTGCGGCTCTTGACGTACCCTTTCCCCTCGCAGTAGGGGCAGGGCTCGCAGAGGGTGCGGCCGATGCTCTCCCGCACCCGCTTGCGGGTCATCTCGACCAGGCCGAGCTCGGAGATCTTGAGGATGTTGGTCTTGCTCTTGTCGCTCTTGAGCGCCTCTTCGAGGGCGGAATGGACCTTTTCGCGGTGCGCTTCCTTCTCCATGTCGATGAAGTCGATGATGATCAGCCCGCCGATGTTGCGCAGCCGTAGCTGGTAGGCGATCTCCTTGACCGCCTCGAGGTTGGTCTTGAGGATGGTGTCCTCGAGGTTGTGTTTGCCGACAAAACGCCCGGTGTTGACGTCGACGGCGGTCAGCGCCTCGGTCTGCTCGATGATGATGTAGCCGCCGCTCTTCAGCCAGACCTTGCGCCCGAGGGCCCGGGAGATCTCCACCTCGAGGCCGAAGTTGTCGAAGATCGGCTCGTCGCCGTCGTGCAGTTCGAGGGCATACTTGAGCTTGGGCATGAAGGTGCTTAAAAAGCCGACGATCTTGGCATACTCCTCGCGGGTGTCGACGACGATGCGGGCGACATCCTCGGTGAGGATGTCGCGCAGCACCTTGCTGGTGACGTCGAGATCGGAATGGATCAGCGCCGGAGCGCCGCAGTTTTCACGGCGGCGGACGATTTCGCGCCAGAGGCCGACGAGAAATTCCATGTCGGCGCGCAAATCTTCTTCGCTCTTCCCCTCTGCGGCGGTGCGGACGATGAAGCCGGTACCCGGCGGGCGGATCGCTTCGATCAGCTCGCGCAGGCGATTTTTCTCCTCCTCGAGCTCAATGCGCCGCGAGATGCCGACATGGTCGACGGTCGGCATGTAGACCAAGTGCCGGCCGGGGAGGGAGATGTGGGAGGTGATGCGGGCTCCCTTGGTGCCGAGGGGTTCCTTGGCGACCTGGACCAGGATCTCCTGCCCCTCCTGGAGCAGGTCCTCGATCGGCGGCAGCTGCCGCTCCTCGTCCCCCCCCTCGGCCGGTTTGGCGTGCTGGCTGGCGCCCTCGACAAACTGCTCCACCGCTTCCATCTCGTCATGGACATCGGCGACGTAGAGAAACGCCGCCTTCTCCAGGCCGATATCGACGAAAGCCGCCTGCATCCCGGGCAGCACCCGGATCACCTTCCCCTGGTAAATGTTGCCGACGATCCCGCGCTCCCGGCTGCGCTCGATGTAAAGCTCGGCAATGTGGCCGGCCTCCAGCAGCGCAACGCGGGTCTCGTGGGAGGTCGTGTTGATGACCAGTTCCTTGGCCATATAACCTCCGGATTCTTGAAAGATGTAAAAAGAAAACCGCGAAAGCGGAAAAATTCGATTATGCGGCTCTCACTCGTTCGCTTTGCTCACTTGAGATCACAGAGGAGACGGAGCAACCCAGGCTTTTGGGGGCGGATATTCCTCTGTGACCTCTGTGCCCTCTAGCGACTGCAAGCAAGGAGCGAGTGAGAGACGATTTTGCCGTTCAATCCCCCAGCAGCGCCGCCGTCTTGCGGATTTCCAGCGACCGGGCTGCCTCGCTGGTGATGCCGAGCAGGTGGGCGGCGAGTAGCGCCGGACTCCCCTTGCGCAGGTGCAGCCAGAGGACATCCTTTTCGAGTACCAGGTCGAGAACCTCGGGACGCAAATCGACGGTGACGGTCTTGTGTCCCTTGCTGCGCGTCACCGGCAGGCTGGTGGCGGCGAGGAACGTCGCCACCCGGGCGGCAAGGTCTTGCGGCGCCGAAGCGGGGAGCAGGACCCGGTAAACAACTTCCCTAATGCTAACAGAGGGGGACGGGGTCTGCCAATGGAGAGCCGCACCTTCGAGAATCCGGAAGCCCTGCGGCAGCTCGGCGTTGAGCCCCTCGACCACGGCCTGGGCCGTGAGGGGCTGGAAGAGTTCGATGTCGATGATCTCGGCATCGCTCGCCACTCCGGTCGGCAGGGCATCGGGAAAGGAGATGCGGGGCTGGGGGTGAAAGCCACCGGAAAAACGGACTGGCAACCGGGCGCGGCGCGCGGCGCGGTGGATCACGGTCATGAACTCGAGGTGGCCGACAAAGCGCGCCTTGCCGTCCTTGCGCAGCCGTAGCCGGATTTTGTAACGTTCCTCATCGCCGGCCGGCTGTGCCGGTGGGGCGGGGGGGAGCAGCAGTTCGCCATGCTCGACCAGGCGCATGCGCAACGCCTCGAAGTCACAGACTCCGCAGCCGCTGCAGTCTCCTCCCCGGCAGTCGGGGGTGTAAGCCAGTTCCCTGGCGCGGCGGCGTTCGCGGACAAAGAAGTCCTTGGGGATACCGCAGTCGATGTGGTCCCAGGGGAGAACTTCGGCCTCATCCCGCTCCCGCAGGTACCAGGACGGGTCGATCCCGCAGTCGGCAAACGCCTGCTGCCAGAGCTCGAAGCGGAAATGGTCGCGCCAGCCGTCGAAACGGCAGCCGAGCTGCTGGGCCCGTTCCAGCACCGGGGCGAGGCGCCGGTCGCCGCGGGCAAAGACCCCCTCCATGAAGGAGAGTTCCGCCTCGTGCCACTTGAGCCGCAACTTCTTCTGGCGCAACCCGTCGCGCAGCAGCACCTGGCGGCGCAAGGTCTCCTCGATGCCGAGCTGCGCCTCCCACTGAAAGGGGGTGTGCGCCTTGGGGACGAAAGTGGAGACCGCGACGTTAACGTCGGCGCCCCCTTCGGTCCCCTTGCCGCTGCGCTTGACCCGGGCCGCGAGATCGATAATCGCCGCCAGGTCGGCGTCGGTTTCGGTCGGCAGGCCGAGCATGAAGTAGAGCTTGAGGATCCGCCAGCCGAGGCCGAAGGCGCTCTGGGCGGTCGCGAGCAGGTCGTCCTCGCTGATCCCCTTGTTGATGACGTTGCGCAGCCGCTCGCTCCCCGCCTCCGGGGCGAGGGTGAAGCCGGTCTTGCGCACTTTTTTGATCTCCTCCATCAGCTCGGGGGTCAGGGAGCCGACCCGCAGGCTCGGGAAGGAGATCGCCACCTTCTCCGCCGCGTAGCGATCCATCAGCCCCTTGAGGAGCGGTTCGATGCAGCTGTAGTCGCCGGTGGAGAGGGAGAGGAGCGAGACCTCCTCGTAGCCGGAGCTGGCGAGGGAGGCCTCGATCACATCGGCAATGCGCTGCGGTGCACGCTCGCGCACCGGCCGGTAGATGTAGCCGGCCTGGCAGAAACGGCAGCCACGGGTACAACCGCGGGCGATCTCCACCGCGACCCGGTCGTGGACGGTGTTCATGAAGGGAACGATCGGCGCCGTCGGGTAGGGGACGGCGTCGAGGTCGGCGAGAAAACGGCGGCGGACCGTTGCGTAGCCCGGTTGCTGCGGCTGGATCGCCTTGATGCTGCCATCTGGCTGGTAGTCGACGTCAAACAGGGCCGGCAGGTAGAGCCCCTCGATCTGCGCCAGGCGCCGGTAGAGGGCGGGTCGATCCTCGCCCGCGGCACGGGAGGTGCGCAGGGCGGCGCAAAGCTCGACCACCGCCTCCTCACCGTCACCGATGACGGCGCAATCGATGAAATCGGCGAGCGGCTCGGGGTTGAAGGCGCAGGGGCCGCCGACGACGATCAGCGGATCCGCGGCGCCGCGCTGCTCGCGGCGCAGGGGGATGCCGCCGAGTTGCAGCATGTTGAGGATATTGCTGTAAGAGAGTTCGTACTGCAGGGTAAAGCCGACGATGTCGAAGCTGGCCAGCGGTCGCTCGCTTTCGAGAGAGACCAGCGGTGCGCCGGTTTCACGCAGGTGGCCCTCCATGTCGGGCCAGGGGGCGTAGACCCGCTCGGCGGCAATGTCGTCGAGGCCGTTGAGAATGTGGTAGAGGATGGCAAAGCCGAGATGGCTCATGCCGACTTCGTAGACATCGGGGAAGGCGAGGGCAAAGTGGAGGTCGACCTGCGCTTCCGGTTTGTGCACACTGCCGCGCTCACCGCCGAGGTAACGGGACGGTCGATTGATCTGGCCCAGGAGCTGGTCGAGATTCATGGTGAAAGCTTTCGGGGCAAAAGTTGTGAAACAGAAAAAATATCATGATGGCAGCCGCAGTTACAAGGCCTTTTAATATATCGGAAAGGATTCGGCCCGCGGCTGCTTGACAATCGGTCTTCTGCGCGGGAAACTCCAGTGAAGTCGAATAATTTTGAGGAGTTGACGGGCGTGGACAAGGTCCTGGTGGTGGATGACGACCGGCTGTTGCGGAACATGGCGGAAGATCTGCTGGTCCGCAACGGCCTTGCGGTGCAGACGGCTAAGTGCGGGGAGGAGTGCCTGCAGGTCATCGCCAGCCAGGAATTCAGCACCGTCCTGCTCGACCTGATCCTCCCCGACCATAACGGCCTCGACCTGTTGCCGCGGATTCACCAGCTGCGTCCCGACCTGCCGGTGGTCATCATGACCGCCTATGCGAGCCTCGATTCGGCGGTCGAGGCGATCAAGAAGGGGGCCTACGATTACATCACCAAGCCCCTCGATCCGGTCCTGCTCAGCAACTCCATCGACAAGGCCCTCGCCAGTTACGGCCTGATCCGCTCCAACCGGGAGCTGATCCGCCGCCTGGAGGAACGGGTCCAGCGTCTCGATCTCGTCAACCAGGTCGGCATGGCGGTCACCGCTACCCTGCAGTTCGATGACCTGATCGCGCTGGCCCGCGAAACTCTCGGCCAGCTTTTTCATTGCCGGGTGCAGCTCTGGCTGCGCCAGGAGCAGGGGCGCAAGCTCCTCCTCTATGGTGGCCAGGGGAGCGAAACCCGGGCCGTGGTCCAGCTGGCGCGGCAGGTGATGGAAGACGGCACGCCGCTCTGCCTCGACCGGGAGTTTCCGGCAATGGTCGCGCCGCTGGTGGTCGGCAACCGGCCGATCGGGGTGATGGGGGTAAGCCGCGAGCCGGGACAGCGTGCCTTTGACCCGGAGGATTTCGAGATCTACAAGGCGCTGGTCAGTTTCCTGGCGATCGCTACCGAGAATGCCCGCCTGACCCGGGATCTGCGCAAATCAAAGGAGATCGTCGAGGAATATTCCGTGACCCTGGAGGCCAAGGTGCGGGAGCGCACCCTGGAGCTCGAACAGCGCCATTCCGAACTGCAGGCGGCCCATTCCCGGCTGGTCCAGACCACCGCCAATCTCGAGCAGTCGAACCGGCAGTTGCGGGAGACTCGGGACCGGCTAATCTCCCAGGAAAAGATGGCTTCGCTCGGGGTCGTTGCCGCGGGAGTGGCCCACGAAATCAACAACCCGATCGGCTTTATCAATTCCAACCTGGAAACCCTGGGGGACTATTTCACCGACCTCAACCGCTACCTGCGGGTGAGCCACGACACTCTGGCCGTCTTCGCCGCCGGACGGGATCCGCAGGCTCAGCTCGCCGAACTGCGGCGGGCGCTGGAGGATCTTGACCTTGATTTTCTGCTCGACGATATCCCCAAGCTGGTCGGGGAGAGCCGGCAGGGGATCGCCCGTGTCAGCAAGATCGTCCTCGACCTCAAGGTTTTCTCCCGCCAGGACAATTGGGAGATGGTGTCGGCCGATGTCAACAAGGCTCTGGAGAGTGCCCTGACCATCGCCTGGAACCAGCTCAAGTACAAGACCGAGGTCAAGAAGGAGCTGGCCGAGCTGCCACCGGTCCTCTGTGCCCCCAACCGGCTCTCCCAGGTCTTTCTCAACCTGCTGGTCAACGCCGCCCAGGCGATCGAGACCAAGGGGGTGGTGCGCTTGCGCAGCCGGGCGCTCAAGGACAAGGTGCGGGTGATTGTCGCCGATACCGGGTGCGGCATTCCGGCCCAGCTGCGCAAACGCATTCTCGATCCCTTCTTTACCACCAAGCGCCCCGGCGAGGGGACCGGTCTCGGTCTCTCGCTGACCTATGAAATCGTGCAACGCCACGGCGGCCGGCTGCGGGTCCGGTCGCTGCCGGGCAAGGGAACCTGCATGGTCGTCGAGCTCCCGCTGCAACGGGCGGCCGCCGGCTGAATCCGGAATGACTCAAGGAGGAAGGTATGGCTTACAAGATCATGATCGTCGATGACGAGGAGAACGTCCGCAATTCCCTGATTCGCCTGCTGCGACGGGAGGGGTTCGATCTGGTAACGGCGTCATCGGCGACCGAGGCGATGGAGATTCTCCTTGAGGAGCCGGTCGATCTGATCATCTCCGACGAAAAGATGCCGGGGATGAGCGGTCTGGAATTTCTCAAGCTGGTACGCCAGCGCCATCCGGAGACGATGCGGTTTATCCTCACCGGGCATGCCGACCCCGAGTTCATCATCCGCGCCATCAACGAGGGGGAAATTTACCGCTTTTTCACCAAGCCCTGGGATAACGAGGACATGAAGAGCGCCATTCGCAGCGCCTTGAATTATCTGGAGCTGATCCGCGAGAACCGGCGCCTGCACGAGCTGGTGCATCGCCAGGAGGAAGAGTTGGCCCTGTTGCGCAAGAACCCTTGAGGGCGTGACTCAAATCTACCCCGGGGCGCCCGGGTGCGGGCGGTGGTTTTTTGTTGCCAAGATTGGATGCGCTGGGGTATTTAGCGGGAGGGATTATTTTAGCGAAACTGAAAAAGCTGTTCGGGATGCGCCATGGAACGACTCTTTAAGGGCTACATGAAATTCCGCCAGGAGGACTTTGCCGGTCACCAGGAGCTCTTCCAGCAGCTGGGGCGGAGCCAGGCGCCGCATACCCTCTTCATCGGTTGCTCCGATTCCCGGGTGGTTCCCAACCTGATCACCAACACCCATCCGGGCGAGCTCTTCATCGTCCGCAATATTGCCAATATCGTACCGCCCTACCGCAAAACCGAGGAGTATGTCGCCACCACCTCGGCCGTGGAGTATGCGGTGCAGGCCCTGAAGGTCGACAGCATCGTCGTCTGCGGCCATTCCAACTGCGGCGGCTGTGCGGCGATGAATCTCAGTGCCGCCGAGCTGTCGCATCTTCCCCACGTGCGCAAGTGGCTCGATGTTTCCAAGGAGGTGCGGGGGCGGGTCGACCGGCTGATGACCGGGAATTCGCCGGAAGAACGGGAATGGTTGACGGAGCAGGTGAATATCCTGGTGCAGATGCGCAACCTGCTGACTTATCCCTACGTCAGGGAGCGTTTCGAAAAGGGGACGCTCAGTATCTATGGGTGGCACTACATTATTGAAACCGGCGAAATCTTCAGCTTTAACGATGAAAGTCAGCTCTTCGAGCTGATCTCCTGATTCCCTGCCCGATACTCAGCACTCATCCCTCCGAGTTCCCCCCGCCCCATACCGGATCCTGGCTGAACTGTTCCCGCAGCCGTTCTTCGGGAAACTGTTCGAGGAATTCCTCATGACTGAAGCTGAAACGATAATTGCGGCAGTAGCTGGTCAGCAGCTGGTAAGCGGCATTGACGCGGCGGATGGCCGCGGCATCTTCGCCCCCGGCGTCGGGGTGGTGCCGTCGCACCAACTGGTGGTAGCGACGGCGGATTTCGGCTAGGCTCGCCCGTTCTCCGAGTTCAAGGGTGCCTAGCGCCTGGACCAATTCCTGAAAATTCATTTCCGGCTCCCGGTGCGAGTTTAGAACGACCGATTGCCACTGTTACCACGTTTAATGGTGGTGGACAATGCCACCGGCGGTTGGTTGCGAACGGTGTTATACTTTTTCGGGTAAAAATTACCTTGACGGACGTTTTTCGAGTGCTAGCATGGTGACCGGTTGCTCCAGGGTGGTTCAACCCCAAATCAGGAGAATAGTCATGGAAAATCTTTGGAAACTGCGCGACATAGGTTACCGCGTCAACGACCTCGGTGACCGTGCCGAGTACGACCTGCTGCTGCGGCGTTTTCACGACGAGGAAAAGGTCAGCAACATGCGCAACCTCCTCTATGGCAACGCGAGTCTCGCCGCGGGCGAGAAAGACAAAAAGCCCGGCTGACCTTCTGCGCGTCACCACTCCGCTTCGAAACGCCTCCGGCCCCTCGCCGGTGGCGTTTCGCGTTGGCGCTCAATGCTCCTTGCCAGGGTGGGTGGTTGTATGCTAAATAATCTGACCCGTTGCTCCCATCCTGTTGTCTCCGGAGGTCGCCCCATGGAACTGCAGATTCTGCCTGTCACCGCACCCAAACCCCCGCTCGCGGATGAATCGAAGCTTGCCTTCGGCAAGCAGTTCACCGATCGCATGCTGGTCATGGAGTATGCCACCGGCAAAGGGTGGCATACGGCGCGCATCCAGCCCTACGGTCCTTTCAGCCTCGACCCGGCGGCCGCGGTATTGCATTACGCCCAGGAGATTTTCGAAGGGCTGAAGGCCTTTCGCCGTCCCGACGGCAACATTGCCCTCTTCCGCCCGGCCGACAACGTCTCCCGCTTCAATCGCAGCGCCGAGCGGATGTGCATGCCGCAGGTCGACCCCGGTTTTTTCCTCGATGCCATCAAGCAGCTGGTAAAGCTCGAGTCGGGTTGGGTGCCGCGCAGCGAGGGGACCAGCCTCTACATCCGGCCGACGATGATTGCCGTCGACCCCTACCTCGGGGTCCGGCCGGCCGATACCTACCTCTGTTATGTCATCCTCTCGCCGGTGGGGGCCTACTACAAGGGCGGGTTCAGTCCGGTGAAGATCTGGATCAGTGATGAATATGTCCGCTCGGCCCCGGGTGGGACCGGCGAGGCCAAAACCGGCGGCAATTACGCTGCCAGCCTGCGGGCGTCGATGGAAGCTGCCGAGCATGGCTTTGACCAGGTGCTCTGGCTCGATGCGGTACACCGCAAATATGTCGAGGAAGTGGGCAGTATGAATATCTGCTTTCTCTACGACGGCAAGGTGGTTACCTCGCCCCTTAAGGGGACCATTCTCGACGGCATTACCCGTCGCTCGATTCTTACCCTGGTCAAGGAGATGGGCTACCAGGTCGAAGAGCGGGCGCTCTCCATTGGTGAGATCCTGGACGGCGCGGAAAGCGGCCGGCTCACCGAGGCCTTCGGTACCGGTACTGCGGCAGTGGTTTCACCGGTCGGCCAGTTTACCTACCGCGAGCGCACCGCGACCCTGGGTGGCGGCGCGGCCGGCGAATTGACCATGAAGCTGTTCAATACCCTCACCGGCATCCAGTATGGGCGGCTTCCTGACCCCCACGGCTGGGTGACGCTGCTTTAGGCGGGTCGATATAACTGTAATGCAAAAAGCCCCCGTCGAGCCGACGGGGGCTTTTTGCATTTTCTGCGGTTCCCTGTGCCGTCGAAGATTGACCTGCGCCGGCTAGGCGGTATCGGTTTCCCTTTCCTGGAGCTTTTCAAGGGGGAGAAGTTTGCGGCCGGCGGGGATGTTCTTCTCGCAGTCCCTGATCCAGTCGAGCAGGGTGTTCAGCTTTATTGGTTTACGCAGGAGTCGACAACCCAGAGCGCGGAATTCGTCCTCCTGTTCCGGGGTCAGTGCGGCGGAGAGGACCGCTTTGTTGGCGGACGGGACCTGACACCCCATCTCCAGCTGGTGGCGAACCAGCTCCAGGCCGTTCATCGAAGTCATCCTCATGTCGGTGATGATGATATCGGCGCAGGCAAATTCCCCGGGACACTTGCATCGGTCGGCTGAGACCAGGGCGCAGGTTGCAGGGGAGGCGAATTCATGCACCTCAAACCCCTTCCCGCGCAGGAAGATGCAGAAAAGGGTGCGCGTGTCCCTGTCGTCTTCAAACAAAAGGATGCGCATGGCGATATCCGCTTCCCGTTAGCCGCTGGTGAGCGAGTGCAATTCCCGCCGCTGCCGCAAGGGAGGCCGGGGGCAGCTCGCCGATTTGTCGGGGGTAGGGCGAATTAAAGGTCTTTGCGGCGCGGCTCGCCGGGGTCCCCTTGCAAGAGGTGGTGAATGACCAGACCGAGAATCACGGCCAGGGCGCCAAGCGAGGCGGCAACGATGTATCCAAAAAGCATAAGGTCTCCCCTCCTATAGATGAGCTCCTCTTATAACAGCCCGTTCTGACAATTCTCTCACCGCCGTTCCCGCCCGGCTGGCAGGCAGCTGTGCCGAAAAATTGGGCACCAGGTCCGGCCGGCTGGCGGTAAATATCTCCAGGTATCCGAAAATTAAAGAGAAACAGTGGTGGCACGCCGCTTGCTGAAGTGTTGAGGGAGGAGGTTTGCTGCAAGGGTGCAGCCGTCCTGACTTCAACGCGGAGGCCTGATCATGAAAAAAATATCGGTTTCGTTGCCACTCCTGCTTGCCGGATTGCTGCTCGCCCCGTTGCCGGCCTTTGCCGGGGATCTCCTGAGCGCGGGAGATACCGCCTGGATGCTGGTCTCCTCGGCCCTGGTCCTGGTGATGTTACCGGGCCTGGCCCTTTTCTATGGCGGAATGGTGCGCTCGAAGAATGTTCTCTCCACGACCATGCACACCTTTGCCGCGATGGCGATCATCGGCGTGCAGTGGGTTGTCCTCGGTTACACCCTGGCCTTCGGCGGTGCCGGCGCCTTTATCGGCGGCCTCGACCACCTGCTATTGAATGGCATCACGCCCGATTCCCTCTCCGGCTCCATCCCGACCTACGTCTTTGTCATGTTCCAGGGGATGTTCGCCATCATTACCCCGGCGCTGATCTCCGGGGCGGTGGCCGAGCGGATGAAATTCTCGACCTACTGCGTCTTTATTCTCCTCTGGGGAATCCTGGTCTACGACCCGCTCTGTCATTGGGTCTGGGGTGAAGGGGGCTGGCTGCTGTCGCTGGGTGCCCTCGATTTTGCCGGCGGGACCGTCGTCCATCTCTCCTCGGGAATTTCCGCTCTGGTTCTGACCCTCTTTCTCGGCAAGCGCAAGGGGTACCCCCACGAGCGGATGGCGCCGCATAACCTGCCGATGACCCTGCTCGGGGCCGGCCTGCTCTGGTTCGGCTGGTTTGGCTTTAATGCCGGCAGTGCCCTCAGCGCCGGGGGAAGTGCGGCCCTCGCCTTTACCACCACGCAGACGGCCGCCGCCGCGGGAGCCCTCTCCTGGATGCTGGTCGAGTGGATCAGAGCCGGCAAGCCGAGCGCCCTGGGCGCCGCCTCGGGGGTGGTCGCCGGGCTGGTGGTGATTACGCCGGCGGCCGGGTTCGTCACGCCAGCCGCGGCGCTGGTGATGGGTCTGCTCGCGGGGGGGGTCTGTTACGGCGGGGTGATGCTCAAGCACAAACTTGGTTACGATGATTCCCTGGATGCCTTCGGGGTTCATGGGGTCGGCGGCGCTTTCGGCGCCCTTGCGACCGGGGTCTTTGCCAGCGTCGGTGCCAGCGGCCTGCTGGCCGGCAATAGCCATCAGCTCTGGGTCCAAATCATCGGCGTGGTGGCTGCCGGCGCCTACGCTGTGGTCGTGACCGCCGTGCTCCTGGTGGTCCTCAAGGCGACCATGGGATTGCGGGTCGAGAAAGACGAGGAAGTCATGGGCCTCGATCAATCCGCGCATTCCGAGGCGGGTTACAATATCTGATCCGGTCAGAGATCGGGCTGAAAGGCAGCGCCGCGCGGCGCTGCCTTTTTTGTGTGCCAAAGGTACTCAAGTGAGTTTTTGGGCGCGGGTTAGGCGGCTCCTGGGAGGGGGGGGGAGTTCCCGGAACAGGCCTGCACGTAAGCGAAAACATATTGAAAAAATAGCGGAAATCCATTAATGGCGTGATTAAATTGTGGGGCCCGGGAAGGGGATGAGAAATTGGTACCAGGTTTGCAAAAGATCTGTCCGCCCGCGCGTTTCATCCGCGGGACATCAACTTTGTGGAGGTAATGGCCATGTGTCGCATCGGCGCCATCAAGAGCCTTAACTATGTACATCCGAGCCAGGCCCTGCTGCTTATGCAGTCGCAGCAAAAAGGGCATGACAACTCGGGGTTCGCCATGGTCATGCACGACCTCGGCGGGATCTTCGAAGGCTACAAGCATCTTCCCACGCTGTCGCTGGCCTGCACCGACGAAGGGCTGAAGATCGCTGAAGATATGCTGCATGCCGCCGGCTTTCAGCGCGTGCTGCAGTGGGTGCCGGATACCAGTCAGCAGCCGGGTCTCGATATCATCGCCATGCCCAACTACGTCTTCGAGACCTTCGACTATCCGAAGCACTACAAGAAGGCGGAAGCCAAGGAGAAGGAGGACCTCCTTCTCGACATGCGCCTGAAGCTGCGCAAGGCGCTGGAGAAGGACGAGCTCGGCTTCGTCTATTCTTTCTGGCCCGACGTGCTGACCCTCAAGGAGATCGGCGACCCGAAGGATATCGGCACCTACTTCAACCTCTGGGAGCCGGACACCAAGTTCACCGCCAAGGTGATCACCGCCCAGTGCCGGCAGAATACCAACTATGACATCGTCCGCTACGCCGCCCACCCCTTCTTCCTGCAGGGGTACACCGCGCTGGCCAACGGCGAGAATACCTTCTACCTGAAAAACGTCGAATACCAGCGCAAGCTGCATCGCGGCTACATCGGCTTTGAATCCGATTCGCAGTGCTTCCTCTACACCCTGCACTACGTCCACCGCGAGCTCGGCTGGCCCCTCTCCTACTTCAAGCATGTCATCACCCCGCTCCCCTTCGAGGAGATCGGCAAGCGGGAAGACCAGGCCTCGCTGCTGGCTATTCGCCAGTCGCTGGCGCACCTGGAGATCAACGGCCCCAATACGATTATCGGTGTGTTGCCGGACAATACGCTCTTTACCTGCTGCGACGCCAAGAAGCTGCGGCCGGTGGTGATCGGCCGTTCGGCGGAGATGGTGGTCTTCTCCTCCGAGGTCTGCGGAGTCAACGAGATCCTCCCCGACCGTGACTGGGAGACCGACATTTACCCGCACGAGCGCGAAGTGGTGGCGATCGACAGCAGTCTGGAGGTGCACAGATGGAAACAATGAAAGTGAACGACATCACCGCCAACGACCTGCCGTGGAAGATCCGTTACGACGCCAGCCGCTGCACCCTCTGTGGCTCCTGCGTCGCCGCCTGTTCCTTCCGCGCCATTATTCCCAAGGTCGAGCGGCGTCGGATGGTTTTTTCTGAGGGGGATTTTCCCGAGCCGAAGCAGCGCTTCAGTGCGGTGCCGGTGATCCGCCAGGCCCATTCGATCAAGAACTACTGCCGCGGTTGCGGCATCTGCGAAAAGGTCTGCCCCAACGACGCCATCGGTCCGGTGCGCAACGTCGACTCGCGTCATCCCATCGTCACCCGCTGCCTCGGTGGCGACTCGATCAAGCGCGGCGGGCGCAAAAACCTTGAGGGGACCACGCGCACCCTCGACCGGCTCCGGGTCGGCCGCATTTCGCAGATGACCGACCCCTCCCTCGACGCCCAGCGCCACACCTTCGACATGCTCGCCCCCTTCGGGCGTATCCTGCCGTCGCGCAAGCTGCCACTGGGGGTGAGCCCCGAAGGGCTGCTGCAGGCGGACGGCCAGACCCCGCCGGTGCACTGGATCTACCCGGTGATAATCGGCGACATGTCGATCGGCGCCCTCTCCTGGCGGATGTGGGAGGCGGTGGCGATGGCGGTTGCCTACCTCAACGAGGAGTGCGGCCTGCCGGTGCGGATGTGCTCCGGCGAGGGGGGGGTGCCGGTCAAGCTGCTGAAATCGAAATATCTCAAGTACATGATTCTGCAGATCGCATCCGGCCACTTCGGCTGGAACCGGATCGCCAAGGCGATGCCGCACATGATCGAGGACCCCGCCGGGGTGCTGATCAAGATCGGCCAGGGGGCCAAGCCCGGTGACGGCGGCCTGCTGATGGCGCAGAAAGTGGCCGAGCATATCCAGGCGATCCGCGGCGTCCCCAAGGCCGACCTCCTCTCGCCCCCCAACCACCAGGGGCTCTACTCCATCGAGGAGAGCGTGCAGAAGATGTTCCTCTCCTTCAACGCCGCCTTCAAGTTCCGGGTGCCGGTGGCAATCAAGGTGGCGGCCTCGGCGACCAGCGTCAGCGTCTTCAACAACCTGGTGCGCGACCCCTACAACATCGTCGGCGGCTTCTTCGTCGACGGCATCGACGGTGGCACCGGTGCCGCCCACGAGGTCTCCCTCGACCATACCGGCCACCCCATCGTCTCCAAGCTGCGCGACTGCTACCTCGCCGCCGTCAACCAGGGGCGCCAGGGGCAGATTCCGCTCTGGGCCGCCGGGGGGCTGGGGAAGACCGGCGATCTCGCCGCCGACGCCTTCAAGATGATCTGCCTCGGCGCCAACGGCGTCTTCACCGGCAAGCTGATCCTGCAGATGGCCGGCTGCGTCGGCAACGAGATGGGGCGCTGCAACGCCTGCAACACCGGCCTCTGTCCGGTCGGCATTACCACCCAGGAGCCGGCGCTGGTGCACCGCTTCGACGTCGACCGCGCGGCGCAGAACATCGTCAACTACTTCCTGGCGATGGACCAGGAGCTGAAGAAGCTGATGGCCCCCATCGGCAACTCCTCGCTCCCCGTCGGCCGTGCCGACGCCCTGGTCGCCACCGACCGGGCGGTCGCCGAGCGGCTGCAGATTCAGTATGTTTGCTGACGCAAACCAGTTTTGAATTTTGAATTCGAAATTTTGAATTCAATTCAAAATCCAAAATTCGTAATTCAAAATTTTCTTTGAGGTTTCGATATGGCTCAGATATCCGGTTTCGACACCAACAACAAGCGCATCTCCACCCAGCAGCTGCTGCAGCAGATTTACAAGTCGCTGGAGGCGGGGGAGACCGAGTTCGAGGTCCTCTCCTCCGGCCACCATGACATCGGCGGACCCTTGTGGACCGAAGACGGCACTCCCCTCAAGTTCCGGGTCAAAAATCCGGGGCAGCGGGTCGGCTCTTTCGGCCTCGATGGCACCGAGATCGTCGTCGAAGGTTCGGCGCCGGCCGACGCCGGCTGGCTCAACGCCGGCGCCACCCTGACCATCCTCGGTGATGGCGGCGACACCACCGCCCACTGCGCAGCGGCCGGGAAGATCTACGTCGCCGGCCGCGTCGGCACCCGCTCCGGCTCGCTGATGAAGCACGACCCGGCCTATGAGCCGCCGGAGTTCTGGGTGCTGAAGAATACCGGCTCCTTCTCCTTCGAATTCATGGGCGGCGGCCTGGCGGTGATCTGCGGCCTCGGCTGCGAAGGCCTCGACTCGATTCTCGGTGACCGCGGCTGTGCCGGCATGGTCGGCGGGACGATCTACGTGCGCGGACCGGTCCAGGGTCTTTCCGAGGATGTCTGGCTCCTCGACCTCGATGACGCCGACCGCGACTTTTTGAGCACCGGCTTGCCGGTCTTCCTCGGCAAAATCGAGCGCCCCCAGCTCCTCCCGCAGCTCAGTGACTTTTCCCAGTGGCGCAAGATCGTCGCCAAAACCTACGAGGAGCGCAAGGTCCACCACCGCATCACCATGCGCGAATTCCGTACCCAGAAGTGGGTGCAGAACGGCATCTTCGGCGATATCGTCAAGGACGACTACTCCCACGTCGCCGGGCTGGTCAATGCCGGGGACGACCGCCTGAAGATTCCCCGCTGGCAGGACAAGCGTTACGGCGCCCCCTGCCAGGCGACCTGTCCGTCGGCGATCCCGACCCAGGACCGCATCAACCTGCTGCGCCAGGGGAAGGTCCAGGAGGCGCTGGAACTGGTGCTCAACTACTCCCCCTTTCCGGCCAGTGTCTGCGGTGAAGTCTGCCCCAACCTCTGCATGGACGCCTGCAGCCGGCGCTTCATCGACCACCCGGTGGCGATGAAGGAGCTCGGCCGGCTCTCCCACGACGCCGCCGCGCCGGTGCCGAAGGCGTCGACCGGGAAAAAAGTCGCGGTCATCGGCGGTGGCCCCGGCGGGCTCTCCGCCGCTTGGCAGCTCCGTCTTGCCGGGCATGGGGTGACCGTCTACGAGGCCGACAGCGAGGTCGGCGGCAAACTGCGCCAGGTCATCCCCACCGAGCGCCTGCCGCGCCAGGTCCTTGATAACGAGATCGATCGCATCAAGAACCTCGGCGTCGAGGTAAAGACGTCGACCCGGGTCGACCCGGCCCTCTTTGCCAGCATCCGCGAACAGAACGATGCCGTGGTCATTGCCAGCGGCGCTCATAACCCGGTGGTGATTCCCTTCCCCGGCCACGAGCGGATGCTGAAAGGGCTCGATTTTCTCAAGGAGATCAACCTCGGCGGGCGGCCCAAGGTCGGCGAGCGAGTGGTGGTCATCGGCGCCGGCAATGCCGGCATGGATGTCTGCCTCGGCGCCTACGCGGTGGGGGCGAAGCAGGTCATCGCCATCGACGTCCAGCGCCCGGCCGCCTACAAGCACGAGATCGACCGGGTCAAGGAACTCGGCGGCGAGATTCGCTGGCCGGTTTTCACCGAGAAGATCACCGAGCAGGGGCTGTTGACCAAGGAGGGGGAACTGATCGAGGCGGATACCGTAATCATCGCCATCGGCGAGCGCCCCGACCTCTCCTACGTCCCCCGCGAGTGGCTGACCGACAAGGGGATGATGGACGTCGACGGCTGCTGGCAGGCGGTCAAGGCTCCCGGCGTCTTCGCCATCGGCGACACCATCAAGCCGGGGCTTCTGACCCACGCCATTGGCGCCGGCGCCGAGGTCGCCCTGCTGATGGACGACTACCTTGCCGGCAGGACGCTGGTGCCGATCAAGAAGCCGGAGCTGATCCCGCAGAGCTGTCTCTCCAAGGAGCTCTTCAAACCGCGCAATCGCGGCCGTTTCTGCGTCACCGACGCCAAGGACGAGAGCAACCGCTGTCTCTCCTGCGGTACCTGCCGCGATTGCTCGATGTGCCTCGAGGCCTGTCCGGAAGGGGTGATCCGGCGCGTCGAGACCGTCGGCGGCGGCTTCGAGTACGTTTCCGACGATCACCTCTGTATCGGCTGCGGCATCTGCGCCGGAATCTGTCCCTGCGGGATATGGGCGATGGAGCAGGTGGTGTAAGGGGCAGGGTACAAGCTGCCTGGCAAGAGGGTCTGGCGTCTCAGAAAAGGGCCCCCACGCCGATAATCGAGGTACGGGGAGCCCGGAGATAAAATGCGGAGCGAACGACAGGTGCAACCTGCCGCGCGCTCCGCATTTTTTTTGTCATCAGCAGCGTCCGGGCGGATCGCCGCCGGGCTTACTGCTCGGCGAAGGGCTTCGCTTTCATCGCCACTACCACTTTCGGCTCACCCTTCATTTCGGCGATTTTGGCCCGCAACTGATTGCTGTCGTCATAGACCTGGATGAGGTTGAACTTGGCCACCGAGTAATCCCTGAACGTAAAAGCATTCTGGGCTTCGATATCCTTGAGAGCCGCGTCCATCTTGTTGTTGATCCTGACCAGAACTTCCGGGGCATACTGCTCGGCACCTGCCGCGACCACCGCATCGAGAGCCGCCCGTGCGTCGGCCAGGTCCGTGCTGGGGGGATTGTTGCAAGCCGTCAACAAGCTGACCATGACCAACCCGACCCAAACCAGTAACATCCTCTTTTTCATCGTCGCATGTCTCCCCTTTGAGATCCGCTGTGATCTTCCACCCCGGGCTCACCCCGAGAGTGGTAAACTGGTGAACAGCAAGGGAAAGGCCAATTTGTAAAACGGCGTTTTTATAGGGATTCGCTGTTTGACCGGCCAGCGAGGTTCCTTCTTTGAGGATTCGGAATTCCGCAATTGAGGAAGTTTTCGATGGGACCGTGGGACGACAAGTCGTCCCGCGTTCCCATTCTTTTGAGATAGACGGGGGAATCTCGCTTAAGGGTTATTTTGGCGCAGCGAAGGAAATGCGGTGGGGAGTTAGGGTTGCCAGGCTGGACAAGCTCTTGAGGGACGGCAGACACTGGATTTTCAGATGCATTTCGAGCGGTGAGAGTGGTCGGCTGCAATCCGGGAAACCACAGGTTTCAGCCGGTAGAGAATCCCGAAGAATATTGGTACTAGGGCGAGGTGCTGAGGCGCTGCCGGGAGGTCACCCAGGTCAGGGGGGCGCCACCTTTGCCAGCCTCCAATTTCAGGGTGTGATCGAGGTCGGCAAGGTGCTGTCCGTTGCTGTCGGTAAAGATTATGGAAAGGGAATGGGAGCCGGGAGGGAGGTCCATCGGCAGAACATGGATTTTGTCCGGCAGGTTGTCCCAATAGCGTACGTCCGCGTAGGTTCGTGAGCGGGCGGCCAGGGCAATTTGGGTGACACTGACCAGGCCGAGAGCCGCCCCGGCATAGGTCAGCCCCGGCGTGGAAGAGAGTGCCGCTCCTGCGATGAGCAGATGGTCGGAAACGCTTCCCAGGTCGCCGCCGATTTCGGCATTGGTGTTCCGGAACTGAGCTTTCCCTTTGACGATCTTGTCCACCGGGCGTCCTCCCCGACTGGTAGATTGCCAATAGAGATCTTCCAACAGATAGGCCGGGGTGTAGTCCCCGCCATCGATCGAGACGAAGACGGCATTTTCCTGGAAGTGACGGCCGCGCCGGAACTTCAACTCCGAGTGCCCGGGGCCATCGGCCACCTTGCGCGGCGCCGTCCCGGTTTCAATCAGGAGCAGGCTGTTCCCCGAGTCCGGAGGAGCCAGCTCGCCACGCAGCTGGCGGACTTCCTCAAAGGCCGTCCTGGCCAACTCCTCATCCCCGTTTTTCCGCGAGACCCAGCCGGCCAGATAGATCAGCGAGGCAAAGTCGCAGCGGTTCTGATCCTCCTCGGCGAAGGCATCCTGCAGAATCCCGCTCTTAAAGGAGGCCCGCGCGTTTTCCAGATCTCCGTGCCACGCATCGATAAGGCCCAGATAGTAATAGGCCATGGCACGTTCATAGGGTTCCCCTTTAAAGTCCTTTTGACCCTCCTCGTACCAGAGGCTTCTGGCCTTGGCCGCCTCCGGGTCGTCGGCATAGATGGCGTCGATGATCTGGGTGACCTCGGAGAAGGCCCGGGTCGCCTCCTCGGTCAATCCGAGCTGCAAGGCATCGAGCCCCAGGCGCATCAGGTTTAGCGCCTGGTTTCGTTTGCCTTCCTCCAGAAGTCGGCGATAGGCTGGACTCAATCGGGGGGACTTGTCCGCAAGGTAACTCTGCAGGGTGGCTTCGGGAACGGCTTGGGTCTCGAAATGCTGGCGTGGGGCGCAGCTGCTGGCGAACAACAGCAGCACAAGCAGCCCGGCCAGGCATCGTCGCCCCATGGCACGAGGTTTCCCCTGACGGTCTGGAAGACCCAAACTGGTGGCCGGATTGGCTGACATGGTCTTCAACGGGCCAGACGGAACAGGTCAGGATCGGCACCTTCTGGAACCTGCAGGCGGGGAACTTGGGAGACGTTTTGCCGTTTGGCCTCATCGGCGACCCGTGCCTCGACAAAGGTGAATATCTCTTCGAGGGTTTTTTGGCCGGAGTTAAGGGCGTTGAGAAATTCATAGGAGAAGAGGCCGTGCTGTTTTTCCGGCAGCGATGTGGCGATCTGCAGGTCCTGGGTCGCCGAGAGGATCGCCATGTTGGCAGGGCGGGTCTCTTTTTTCCTCAGGGAGATGGAGCGGACCCCCTTGGCGACCACCGAACGGGGCCCGCTTCCGGAAAAGCAGGCATCAATGACGACGATGACTGATTTGAGCGGCAGCTGCCCCAGGTTGGTGTAAAGGCGCTGGAGGGAGTAGGCGGTGTCGGCCAGATACTCGGGATCACCGTCGTAGGGCATGAGGTAGGCATCTCCCTTGTCGGGCTCCGGGGCGCCGTGCCCGGAATAAAAGAAGAAAAGCCGGCTGGTTGGACGGCTGACATTTACCGCCCAGCGCTCAATGGCGACGCGGATAGCGGACTCGGTCGCGTCGCCATTGATCAGAAAACGGGTATTGCGGGGAGGGATTCCCAGTTTCTCGACATAGCTACGGACAGAATTTGCGTCGTTGGCGGCGAATTCGACCGGAGGAAGACCCTTGTATTTTTCGATACCGATAATGATGGCAAGGTCATCCTCGCTGAAAGCCTGGGTGAAAGTGGGGACCTTCTCCAGGGCAGTCGCCAATGCACTCGTCTCTTGCTCCCCGGAGGGGGATCCGTCCCCGGCTTGCTGGACAGTTTGGCCTCCGTAAAGATCCATGAGGTTTCGTTCCAGGGCGGCGGCATCCGGGACAGGCGGAGAGGGGAGGGGAGCGGCTGCGGTTCGGCTGGGGGCGGCAGTGCAGGCCGAGTAAATCGTCACCAGGCACAAGGCCAGCAGCCAGATGCAGGCGGTTCTTGGGCGCAAGGGTTTCATAGTTCCCCGTCCTTGTCAGCGGTAGACGACATCGTCCTGTCCGGTCTTTTTGAAAGAGTACCTGTCATTCCAGATGATGCCGGAGGTTTCGAGATCGACCAGTTCGAAAACGATCTGATGATAACGGCTCTTGAAGCCGCTGGTGGCGCCCAGATTGTCCTGGGAAGTGATCCGGCCGACCAGTCGAAAATCGGCGCCGGCCTGGGCCTGAGCCATGCCGATCGAACCCTTGGTCAGAGTTCCGGACCGCTTGAGATCCCGCTCCGCGGCCACCATCTCCTGATATTCACGGGCGATAAAGATGATTCGGCCGTTGGCCGTCCGGTTAAGTTCGACCCGCAACTGATCGGTGATGAGGTCCTTGTCGATCCGCGTCGCGCTCTGGTTTTTGAAGTATTGGGAGTCGACGATGATACGCGGTGCCTTTGGTCTGTTGGTGAGCAGGGGATTTTGCAGCATGGTGTTCACCATGCTGCTGGTCATGGCAATGATGTCCTGGCTGTCGATTCCGATACCCGAAAGGGTACCACCGGCAGACGGATCTTCGTATATCACTGCCCGGCCGCTGTCGCTGGGACGACCGGTCGCGGCGCAGCCGGATGTCAGGAGACTGGCGAGGGCGAAGGCCAGAAATCGAGTGGACATGATCACCTCTTTGCTGGGGAGGGGCGGATTTCTTGTCCCCCGGGGAATCTGCTCTGACTCCTTGGGGGAATGGGCCGAAATTCCTGCCGTCCCGGACTGTAGTTGGCGTGAGCTGGAAAAATTATTTGTAATTTGTTTTTATATTCCGATAAAATATCAGTAGTGTCCGGTTAAGAAGTTGCATAGGCTCCGAAGTCCAAGTCAATGATATCGGGAGGCCCTAAGCCTGCGGCCGCATCCTCGGCGGCCTCGTTGCGAATATTGTTGCGAAGCTCACGCACCCTGTTGATGCTGACACGTTCGCCATGCTCTTCGTGGCAGTAGATGGCCAGCAGCAAATAAGTAATCAACCCTGCGAGGATCTGCACCAGCAGGCCGTAGGGACTGCGGGCAATCAGGTGATACACCTTGAGGTGGCGCTTCCACCAGGCGAAGAAGGACTCGATCGTCCAGCGTAGCTTGTAGATCAAGGCAATCTGCTCGGCGGTCAGATCGAAGCGGTCGGTGGCGACCCAATAGGATTTTTGGTCAACCTTGTAGCCGACCACACGCACTTCTCGTTCGGTCTGGTTGACATCTTTGGTGCCGAGCAACACCCTGGCGTCATAGAAAACATGACTGCCGGGGACAACAGGATTGGCGCTCAACTCCGTCTTACGAGAACTGGCTTTGATGCGGCAGACAAAGTGGCGTCCCTGATCCTGCCAGTCGTCAAAGTTTTTGTAACACTGGTAATAGCGGTCATAGACACCTGTCTGACCGGGAGCCACGAGCCGTTCCGCCTGAGGACGCTCGTCGCCCTTGCCGTCGGTTAATGTGACTTTCTGGGGGACACCACGACCGATATCGAACCCCAGGTGAACCTTGGCCTTTTTGGCTCCGTCTCGATAGTCCGCCCAGAGCATGGACAGCGTAGCGTCAATCAGCGAACCATCGACGGCGATCAGATCGCCGAGATCGGAGATGTCTTTGGCGACAGGAATCTTTTGTGAGACCTGTTTCTGCAGGTCTTCGTAAACATGAATCATCTGCTCCAGCCCTCGGGTATTGATCGCCTCAAAGAAGGCGCTTTTCCGGATACCGCCGGGCGGTGCAATATGAGTCGCGGCAAAATCTTCCTGCGTCAGAACCTGAAGCAGATGACGCCCCGAAGAATGCTCTTCGAGGTGATAGTAGGTCAGGATTTTCAACTGATCTTCAAACGTCATCTGCAGTGGCCTGTTGCCTCGGGCCTCAAGAACCGGGGCATGTTCGAGAGCGCCCTTGAACGGGGTAAAAAGTCGGACAATGGAGCGCCTGCTAAGCCGGGTACGGTGGCAGCGAACAAGTAATGACATTTTCGTAAATCCTCATATAAAATAGGTATTTACGAAAATCACCGCGCCGACTTCACGACGATTTGTCAAGCAAAAAATACGCTAACTTGTGAAAATATTTACAATTATCTGCAACTTTGGGTGAATGCAATTTGCTAACCGGACACTACTGATAAAATATGCGCTATTCATCAATTTTCTTCAAATTAAAAATCTTTGGGAGGGTATTGGAACATGAGATTGAAATTCCTTTTTTTGCTGGTTGTTTTGGGCCTTATTGCGGGGTGTGCGCAATTTGAAAAAAAGGATGAAGGGTTCCGGGTTGTTGCCGCAGAGGCCCTAAAATATGCCAAGCTGAGTGTAGACCAGATCGGGCAGAACAACGATCAGAGTATCCACCAGGGACAGGTGGATGGCCTGGAATTTTTTGCCCCCGCGACTTTTAGTCGTAGCATATATTACCGGGACAAGGTAAGGAAAAACATTCAGGGAAATCAAAATCGTCGGGAAATTATCCGGGAATCGGAGCTGCTCCAGAAGTATCTCAAGGAATCCTATGACCTGAAGGATACCCTCACCCTGGAGTTGAAAGAAATTCTCCAGGTGAACCAGTTCCTGAAAAAACTCAACGCCCATGTTTCCTACCCGAAAGAGTTCGCCAGCTTTCAGGAACGGACTGCGGACATGATCCAGCAGTTCGAGGAAGATCGAACCCCGGCCGCGTTCAAGGATCGTGGCGCCCTGTTGGGGGACATGCAGAAACTAGAGGCACAGGTGACCATTGAGATCGTTCTGGGTCCTGCCAAGAAGGTTTTCGATGACATGCAGGAACGGGATCTTGACGAGGAAGCTCCCCTGTCGCTGCAAAAGGCCAAGGATGTTTACGCCGCCGGGGAGGCGGCCATCTGGCAAAATTGTCGGGACCAGGAGACTCTGGACCGGGCCGGGTCCGGAGCTCTTTTCTGGAGTACCCGGGCACGTAACCTCAGTGAGGAGACTCGTCGGCTCAAGGGATTGAAGAAGGATGAATTTGAGTCGGTCGTTCTGGAAGCCGAGAGCCGTCTGCATGCCATCGGCAAGGCTTTGGGGGTGGAGGACTTGCGTAATCTCCCACTGAACGAGCAGGGGCGCGCCCTGGTCCAGAAGATCGGCACTCAGATTGCCACTGATGCCTCTGCACCACCCAAGTAATGCAATGTAAATTGTTTCCAACCCGATTCACTGTTCTTGGTCGCCAGTCCGTCGTCCATTCCCGGGAGGGGAGATTGCCTTTCGGGTTTCGCCGCAGGCGCGCCAGCCATTGATTTCTTTGACCGCCATTCGGCCCAGGGAGGGATTTGACATGAAGCCTAGTCATTGGGCACTTCAGAGAGGCTCCTTGCCCCTGATCCTGCTCCTCGCTTGCCTCTTTACCCTGCCACCTGATCCGGCCTCTTCCGGGTTCAGTTTCTCCCGGAGCAAGGAAGAGTTACTTTTGGAGTCTATCCAAAACGGCGACTCGGCCCAGACTGGCGAGCTATTGGCCAAGGGAGCCAACCCAAATGCCGCCGATCCGACCGGTACCGCGCTGAACTGGGCCGTTTCGGTGGCAAATCTCGAAATCATCCAAAAACTGCTGGATCGCGGTGCGAATGTCAATGCCAGGGATGCAAGCGGCATGGACGCCCTGAGCCTGGCCACCCTTTCCGGGCAGGTTGAGATCGCCAAGATTCTGCTTGATCGGGGTGCAAAGCTCTCCACCGCCGGCGAGCCCGGGAAACGGGCCTTCGAACTCGCCTTGCAGGCCGAAGAAGACGAATTGGTAGTCCTCTTCTTAAATCGGGCGATTGCCGATAATCAACAGGAAATTGTTCAACAGATTCTGGAAAGCGGCATCGCTACCCGGGGAGAATCCCCGCTTATCCTGGCGCTGAATAACGGCCATGCAGATCTGGCGGTCAAAATGCTGGAGTTTGCTCCGGACGTCAACACCAAAAGCGCCAAAGGCGACCCGCTCCTGGTCGTCGCCATGCGTAAGCGGCAGTCCGATTTTGTGTCCATCCTTCTGGAGCGCAATGTCGATGTCAATGCGGTGGACAGCCATGGGGACTCGCCGCTCTTCATCGCTCTGGAAGATAACGATTTGTCCCTGGTCATGGCTCTGTTAGATCATGGTGCCAATGCTCGAGTCACCGCCGGAAACGGCGAGTCCCTGTTGGGGATGGCCGTTGCTCGTCGTCAAGGGGACCTGGCCAAGGCCCTGTTAACCCATGGTGCCGATGCCAAGGCTGTTAACTCTGCCGGGGAGCCGTTGGTCATCGCGGCAATCCGGGATGGCGACCCGATCATGGCGGCCCTGCTGATTGAGCATGGCGCCGATATTAATGCCCGCGATAAGCATGGTCGAGCTCTGGTCAGTCTGGCGGTTACCGCCAATCAATCGGAAATCCTCTCTCTGCTCCTGGCCAAGGGCGCCGATATTCACGTCAATGACGGCGAGGACGGCTCACTGGCCCTGCTTGCGGTGCAGGCAGGACAGGCGGCGCTGGCAATGCAGTTGCTGGCGCAGGGAGCCGATGTTAATGCGACCGATCGGGACGGGGAGACGCTGGTCTCCCTCGCCGTTCGCAATCGTCAGCACGACTTTGTCGCGTCCCTCCTCAGCATGCAGACTGAACTGGGCCTGCTCGATCCGCAGGGGGTCCCGCTTGTCGTAGTCGCTGCCCGCCAGGAGGATTTCCGGATGGCGTCGTTGCTTTTGACGGCCGGAGATGAGACCTTGAACCGGCAGGCCGGCCCCGCTTTGCTCAAAGAGGCCGTTGTCTCGGGACAGTTGGAGTTCGCGAGAAATCTCTTGGAAACAACCATGAACGATGCCTCTGCGGAAGTTCTGACCCCCAATCTCTTCCTGGCAATCGAGGGCAACCAGCCTGAAATGGCCAAGCTCCTCCTCCAGAAGGGGGCAGATGTGCAGGCCAGCAGCCAGGACGAAAGGGGGAACACCCCCCTGATCGCAGCGGTCTCTCTGATGGAACCGCTCATGGCCCGCCTGTTGCTCGACCAGGGCGCCGTCTTGGAGGCGAAGAACAGTTGCGGAAACACGGCCCTGATGGAGGCGGCCTTGCAAGGCAACGCCCCGCTGCTAATCCTGCTGCTGGAAGAAGGGGCCAAGGCCAATGGCAGGAACCTTCAGGGCGAGACGGCCCTGACTCTGGCGGCCAGCAATAATCATACAGAGATTGTTCAGACCTTGCTGACCCGCAAGGACGCCATCACCGTTGAAGATTATTGGGACTATCTGGCAACGAACCCCGGGGCCGAGGAAAAGCGGATCATTTTTGACCAGTTGGTCTCCCGTCTGAAGAATCGCCAGGAGGAGCTCGACTTCTTCGCTAAAATCAGGGAAAAGTACCCAGCGGATACTCACCTGTTGCCCGAGCGGTTACAGCTCCTGACCGTGGGACCTCCCGGAATGACGGTCTTCGATATCGTCAAGTTGATTGAAAGCCATGTTGGTGACAGCGTTATTGTTGCCAAGATCAATATGGCCAAGGGGGGATACAAGAACTTCGAAACGGACGAAATCATCCTGTTGACCAACGAATTGGGGATCACCGTCGACGTCATGGCGGCGATGCTTGCCGTAACCCAGAAACAATCACCGGCACCTGCAGCCGTCGCGGCTTCCCCCCCTCCCGCCGCTCGACCTATGGTCAATCTGCCCCCACCGCCACCGGTACCGGTGGCGGTGGCAGCAGCGGCAGTCCCGGTAGTCAGCGCGCCTCCTGCACCGGCGGAGCCTCCGGTACCCCGGCCCATCGTTGGAACCAGCGGGAAGTACATGTGTCCCTTCACCGATGATGGCACCCTGACCGATTGGGTCGATATGGATCTCAGCATGGATGTCGGTTCCACCGCCGGTGGAACCATCGGTGCGGTAGCGGGGGCTTATGCAGGAAAGAAGGTCGCGGAGGAGGTTCTGTCGCGCGTCCCCTTCGGAGGGTTGTTCGGAAGTTTGGTCGGCGGGGTTGCCGGAAACGTCGCCGGCAAGACCATTGGGAAGAAGTCGGGTTTCGAACTGGCAGGCGGGTGGGACTATGTCAAGAAGACCAGCTGCCTTTCATTCAACAGCCTGAAAGACATGGCCGATTATCTCTATGTGACCTATAACCAGCATGAGCATTTCACTAAGGCGCTCGATTCTACCGTGAAGGTCTATCCGGAATTCAAGAATTACATTCATTGACGCGCTTGGGAGCTTGTCAGCGGATGGTTTCCGAGGTAGTCCATACTTCCGGGAAACCTATCCGGGGGCGTGATCCTCGAAATTTGCAGGATTAACATATCAGGGCGGAGCCGGAGGAGGCTTCGCCCTGATATTTTTGATGCCGTTCCATTCTGGAGGAATTCAGGCTCACGGGTGGATCTTGCGATTCTCGCGCCAAAGGCTTACCGACCACCTCGAATCCGAAGGGGCGGCGGATCAGTTTCCCTTCGGGGTAGCCGAGCAGGGAATTGGAGGGGACCCGAACCGCTGGACCGGCTACCCGAAATCGCCAAGGGCGGCAGCCTCGGATTCGGGAGCCTGGGAAATCGGCCCGGGGGGATGGACTACCAGGGCGAAGCGACGGAGACTAACAATCGATTCAGTTCGGGTGGACTGGGCCCTAGCTGGTCACCGCTCCCATCGAGGCCGATGAGACCAGCCGAGCGTACTTGGCCAGTACGCCCCGAAGATAGCGAGGTGCTGGCGCCTGCCAGGTGGCCCGGCGTGCCGCAATCGCATCCTCCGGGACCTCGAGGTTCAATTCCCCACGGTCGAGATCGATCTCGATCCGGTCGCCTTCCTGCACCAGGGCCAGCAGGCCGCCGACCTGGGCCTCGGGGGCGACGTGGCCGATCATGATGCCGTGGGTGCCGCCGGAGAAGCGGCCGTCGGTGACCAGGGCGACGCTCTTGCCGAGCCCCGCCCCCATCAGCGCCGAAGAGGGGGAGAGCATCTCGCGCATGCCGGGGCCGCCTCTGGGGCCTTCGTAGCGGATGACGACGACGTCACCGGCCTTGATCTGGCCGGCGAGAATCGCCGCGAGCGCCTCCTCCTCCCGCTCGAAGACCCGCGCCGGGCCATTGAAGTTGGCCATCTCCTTGCCGCTGATTTTCAGAACGCATCCCTCGCTGGCGAGATTGCCGCGCAGCACGCGGATGTGGCGGCCGGCCGGGGCGTAGGGCTGTTCCAGACTGAAGATGATCTCCTGGTCCGGCGGGCGTTGTGGCGCATCCGCGAGGTTTTCCGCCAGGCTTTTGCCGGTCACCGTCAGGCAATCGCCGTGGAGGAAGCCGGCGTCGAGGAGCAGCTTCATCACCATCGGCAGCCCGCCGATGGCATGCAGGTCGTTCATCACGTACTGGCCGAAGGGCTTGAAGTTGCCGAGCAGCGGGACCCGGGCGGTGATCTGCTCGATGTCTGCCAGGGTCAGTTCGTTGCCGGCTTCGTGGGCGAGGGCGAGCAGGTGGAGGACGGCGTTGGTCGAGCCGCCCAGCGCCCAAGCGACGGTGAGGGCGTTCTCGAAGGCCTTGCGGGTCATGATGGCGCGGGCGCTGATGCCGGCCTTGAGCAGGGCGATGACCGCCCGGGCGGCGCGGACGCCGTCCTCCTGCTTGTCGGCGGAGAGGGCGTTATGCGCATCGACAGCGAGGTTGGAGGCGGCGCCGGGGAGGCTCATCCCCATCGCCTCGATGGCGGAAGCCATGGTGTTGGCGGTGTACATGCCGGCGCAGGAGCCGGCACCGGGACAGGCGCGGCATTCGATGGCGTGCAACTCATCGGCGTCGATCTTTCCGGCGCAGTGGGCGCCGATCGCCTCGAAGGCGCTGACGATGTTGAGGGCCTGGCCGCGGTACTCGCCGGGGAGGATGCTGCCGCCGTAGAGGGTCAGGCCGACCAGGTTGTTGCGGGCGATTGGCATCAGGGCGGCGGGGATCGTCTTGTCGCAGCCGGAAAGGGTGATCACCGCGTCGACCCGGTAGCCTTCGGTCATCAGCTCGATGCTGTCGGCGATCACCTCGCGGCTGACCAGCGAGTATTTCATCGCCTCGCTCCCCATCGAGATGCCGTCGGAGACGACCGGGGTGCCGAAGACGATCGCCTTGCCGCCGGCCGCCTCGATCGCCTGCTGGACGAGGTCCCCCAGCGCCCGGAGATGGTCGTTGCAGGGGGTGCCGTTGGTATAGGGGACGGCCAGGGCGATGAGCGGCTTGTCGAAGTCGGCGTCGGAAAAACGCACTGCCCGCAGCATGGTGCGCGCGGCGGTCCGTTCCACCCATTTTTCCGTCCCCTTGCGCCCGGTGATCTCTGTACTGCGCCTCTTCATCCCCGCCTCATTTCTCCAGCGCGGTGACGCCGGTGCGGGCGATCTCGATCAGGTGCTCGGGGCCGAGGTCGCGGAGGAAGCCGTCGAGACGGTCGGTCGGCCCGGCGATCTGGATGATGTGGATGTCATGGGGCTGGCTGTCGAGGATTTCGAGCTGGTACTTCTTCTCCAGCTTCTCCAGCTGCTTCGCCTCGAGCTCGAACTTGACGATCGCCACCTCGCGCCAGTAGCTGTCGTCCCGATCGAGCTCCTTGGCGCGGATCACCTCGGTAAACTTCTCGATCTGGCGGATCACCTGGGTCACCCGCGCCTCGTCGTCCTCGCGCAGGGTGATCGTCATGCGGCTCGTCCCCGGCGCCTTCGCCTTGCAGACGGTGAGGGTGTCGACGTTGTACATCTTGCGCCGGATCAGCATCGAGATCTTGTTCAGGGTCCCCGGCTTGTCCTGCACGAAGGCGAGTATCGCCCGGCGTTTCATCGGTTTTTCTGTCATGGGTCTCTTCCCATCCCGGCTAGAAATTAAAGGAGAAGCGCCTTCATTGCCAGCGTCCCGGTCACTTGCCGGAGCGCGAGACGATCATGTCGCCGAAGCCCCCCCCCGAGGGGATCATCGGCAGCACGATCTCCGACGGGTCGCAGACAAATTCGAGCAGGTAGGGACCAGCGTGGTCGATGGCGCCCTGCAGCGCCGCATCGACCTGGTCGAGGGTCGTCACCTTCTGGTAGGGGATGCCGTAGGCCTGGGCGATCAGGCCGTAATCGGGGCTTTGCATCGGCGTGCCGGAGTAGCGCCCGTCGAAGAAGAGGGTCTGCCACTGGCGCACCATGCCGAGATAGCCGTTGTTGAGGATGATGATCTTGACGTCGGTCTGCTGCTCCATGATGGTGCCGAGTTCCTGGATGTTCATCTGGAAGCCGCCGTCGCCGCTGATCGACCAGACCCGTTCCTCGGGCCGGGCGAGCTTGGCGCCGATCGCCATCGGCAGCGAGCAGCCCATGGTGCCGGCCCCCCCCGAGGTGAACCAGCTGTTCTCGGTCTGGAAATTGTAGAAGCGCGCGCAGATCATCTGGTGCTGGCCGACGTCGGGGACGATGATGTCCCTGCCGGCGGTGATATCGGAGAGACGGCGGATGATGCTCTTCATCAGTAGTCTGCCGCCGCTGCCGACCCCGGCGGCGATTTCGGCCTCGACCTCGGCGCGGGTCGTCTCGCGGTTGGCGGCGATCTCCTGCAGCCAGCGCCGCCGCGGCTTGTAGATCAGCTCCGGGTCGCCGAGCATGACATGCAGGGTTCGGTAGACGTCGGCGTTGATGGCGACGGTGGTGCGCACGTTCTTGTCGAGCTCGGAGGGGTCGATCTCGACGTGGATGACGTCGGCATTTTTGGCGTACTCATTGAGCTTGCCGGTGACCCGGTCGTCGAAGCGCATGCCGAAGCTGATGATCAAATCGGCGTTCATCACCGCCCGGTTCGCCTCGACGGTGCCGTGCATCCCCATCATGCCGAGGCTCAAGGGGTGATCGACCGGCAGCGCCGACAGCCCGTGCAAGGTGAAGGCGATGGGGATGTTGGTCTTCTCGGCGAACTGCTGCAGCAGCTGGCCGGCGTTGCTGGCGATGACGCCGTGGCCGCAGAACATCACCGGCCGCTCGCTGCGGTTGATCATGCCGATCGCCCGGGTCAGGACATCCCGCTCCGGGGAGGGGTGGTAGAAGAAGCCCGGCAGCTCGGGGCGGAAACTCTTCGGGTTGAATTTGTACCCTTCTTCGGTCTGCTGCAGCTGCACATCCTTGGGGATGTCGATCACCACCGGCCCGAAGCGCCCGGTGGTAGCGACATAGAAGGCCTCGTGGATGCTCTTTTCGATCTCGGCGGCGGCAAGCGGCATGTAGGTCTGCTTGCAGATCGGCATCATGACCCCGACCACGTCGCTCTCCTGGAAGGCATCGGTGGCGATCACCCCGGTCGCCACCTGGCCGGTGATGGCGACGATCGGCACCGAGTCCATGTGGGCGTCGGCGACGCCGGTGACGAGGTTCATGGCGCCCGGTCCGGAGGTCGAGAGGCAGACCCCGATCTGCGGGGTCTCGGTGGAGAGGGAGGCGCGGGAGAGCCCCTGCGCCATGAAGGTCGCCCCCTGCTCATGGCGCGGCATGATGAAGGTGAAATGTTCCTGCTTCCCCATCTCGTCGAAGACCGGCATGATCGCGCCGCCGGTATAGCCGAAGATGTATTTCACGCCCCGGGCGCGCAGCGCCTTCAAAACCAGTTCCGTTCCTTGCATCGGTTACCTCGTCGCTAGGGAGACCGGCCAGGGCCGGTCTGCTGTCAAAAGGTCAAAGTCGTAAGTTCAACAGGCATCACGATGCGAACAGCCAGGGTTCGGCACGTCTTCGCTGCTCCTCGAAGGCCCGGATCGCGTCGGCGTGCTGAAGGGTGAGGCTGATCTCGTCCAGCCCTTCGAGCAGGCACTTTTTGCGGAACGGGTCGAGTTCGAAGCGCAGCACCTCTCCCAAAGGGGTGGTGACCTGCTGCGCGGCCAGATCGACCTGGAGCCGGTAGCCGGGGGTTGCCGTCACCGCGGCGAAGAGCCGGTCGACCTCGGCATGGGTCAGAACGACCGGCAGGATGCCATTCTTGGTGCAGTTGTTGGCGAAGATGTCGGCGAAGCTCGGCGCGATCACCACCTGGAAGCCGTAGTCGAGGAGCGCCCAGGGGGCATGCTCGCGGGACGAGCCGCAGCCGAAATTGTCGCGGGTCAGCAGGATCTGCGCCCCCTGGTAGCGCGGCTGGTTGAGGACGAAGTCCGGGTTGAGGGGACGCTTGCTGCAGTCCATGCCGAGTTCGCCGTGATCGAGGTAGCGCCACTCGTCGAAGAGGTTCGGCCCGAATCCGGTGCGCTGGATCGATTTCAGAAACTGCTTGGGGATAATGGCGTCGGTATCGACGTTGGAGCGGTCAAGTGGTGCGACCAGCCCGTTGAGCCGGGTAAATGACTGCATGATATTAGTCCTCCAGGGTGCGGACATCGACGAAATGACCGGTAATTGCGGCGGCAGCGGCCATCGCCGGACTGACCAGGTGGGTGCGCCCGCCCTGCCCCTGCCGTCCCTCGAAGTTGCGGTTCGAGGTTGAGGCGCAGCGCTCCTGTGGCGCCAGCCGGTCCTCGTTCATGCCGAGACACATGGAACAACCTGCCTCGCGCCACTCGAAGCCGCAGGCCTTGAAGATCGCGTCGAGCCCTTCGGCCTCGGCCTGTTTTTTCACCAGCCCCGAACCCGGCACCACCAGCGCCCGCTTGATGTTGGCGGCCAGCTTGTGCCCCTTGACGATGGCCGCGGCGGCGCGCAAATCCTCGATGCGGGCGTTGGTGCAGGAGCCGAGAAAGATGGTATCGGGGTAGATGGCGGTGATCGGCGTGCCCGGTGCCAGCCCCATGTACTCAAGGGCCTTCTTCATCCCCTCGCGCTTGACCGCATCGGGCTCGGCGGCCGGGTCGGGGACGCGGCCGCCGACGCTGGAAACCATCTCCGGCGAGGTCCCCCAGGTCACCTGGGGCTCGATCGCGGCGGCGTCGAGATGCACGGTGCGGTCGTAACGGGCGCCAGGGTCGCTGTGCAGGGTGCGCCAGTCGGCTTCCGCCCGCGCCCAGAGCTCCCCCTTTGGCGCGAAGGGCCGTCCCTTGACGTACTCGATGGTCTTGTCGTCGACGGCGATCATGCCGGCCTTGGCCCCCGCCTCGATCGACATGTTGCAGATCGTCATCCGCCCTTCCACGGAGAGCGCCCGGATCGCGTCGCCGCCGTATTCGATGACGTAGCCGGTACCGCCAGCGGTACCGATGGCGCCGATGATCGCCAGCATGATGTCCTTGGCGGTGATGCCGCGGCCGACCTCGCCGTCGACGCTGACCAGCATGTTGCGGGCCTTCTTCTGGTTCAGGCACTGGGTCGCCAGCACGTGCTCGACCTCGGAGGTGCCGATACCGAAGGCGAGGGTCCCCAGCGCTCCGTGGGTCGAGGTATGGGAGTCGCCGCAGACGATCGTCATGCCGGGGAGGGTCAGACCCTGCTCCGGGCCGATGATGTGAACGATCCCCTGGCGCACGTCGTTCATGGCGAACTCGCTGATGCCGAACTCGTCGCAGTTGGCGTCCAGGGTTTCGACCTGCAGCCGCGAGAGGGGCTCGGCAATGCCGCCGCTGCGGTCGGTGGTGGGGACGTTATGGTCCGGTACCGCCACGTTGGCGCCGGATCGCCAAGGACGGAGGCCAGCCAGGCGCAGCCCTTCGAAGGCCTGCGGCGAGGTGACTTCGTGGACCAGGTGCCGGTCGATGTAGAGCAGGCAGGTGCCGTCTTCGTCGCAGCGCACCAGGTGACGTTCCCAGAGTTTGTCGTAAAGGGTCTGCTTCATCGTCGTGATCCATGGTCGGAAGGAGGAAGTGCACCGCTTCACAGCCGTGCGGGCGCCGATTTATTACCAAAATGGAAATACAATTATGAGCCAGGACCTGCCGAAGTCAAACGGAAGATTTCATTCCCGTTTTTTCGGCGGCGGTTCGATAAATGTGCGGCGGCCGGGAAACCGCCTCCCGGGCTCTTCGTCTACAGGAGCCCCGGGGAGAGGGGAATGCCATGAAAGGAGATCTGCCCTCTCTGTGGCCATCATTGCCACTGTCAGGTTCTCCAACTACCCTCTGCCCAGGCAGCCAACCACCGGGACCAGTACCGCCGCCCGGCCCGCCGCCCCCGTCAAAGGCCCCGCTCCCCCTTGCTTTTTTCCCCTCGACTGGACTATCTTTCTTCCCAAGGTTCCGGTTTTTAATGCCCCCCAACCCAGGAGCGTCATAGCATGGCCCCCGGTGAATTCCTCCAGGCCTGCGCCGCAGGCGAAGTCTGGCTCTACTGCAAGAGTTGTCAGCAAACCAAAAATTTCAATGCGGTTGAACACCTGCGCAGCATCGAAAATCCCTCCTACTGGGGACCCGAGCCCTGGTGGCAGGACACCCGGGAATTTCGCTGCCCCGATTGCGGCAGTGTACAGCAGTCGAACCTGCAGCGGGAGAGCTTCTGAGCGTGCGGCCTGAGTTGCCGGCTGGTAAAGTTTATCCTGATTAGGTCCGGTTCTCAGCTATGACATTTTCTGTCGCGCTGAGGCCGTATGTTTTGGGCATGGAACCCACCCGAATACAGGAGGTTATCGTCCATGCCCACCAATCGCATTCAGTTTCAACCGGGCTTGAGCCTGGCCGCGTTTCTGAAAGAGTATGGGACGGAGGCCCAATGCGAGGCCGTTGTCGAACGATGGCGCTGGCCCAAAGGCTTTGCCTGCCCGGCGTGTGGGGCCGAGCGTGCCATCATCTTTCGGCGTAGCCGGTCGAAGATCTTCCAGTGCAATAGCTGCCGAAGGCAAACGTCTCTGATCTCGGGAACGGTCTTTCATGGGACCAACTTGCCGCTTACGCAGTGGTTCCTGGCAATCTATTTCGTGACTCAGGGTAAATCCGGCCAGTCGATACTGGAACTGAGACGGATGCTGGGACTGAGCTACAAGGCGACCTGGCGGCTCAAACATAAGCTCATGCAGGCCATGTTCGAGCGCGAAGAGAAAACCGTCTTGGCGCAACGGGTCGAGATCGACGACGCCTACCTGGGCGGGGAGCGCACAGGTGGCAAGGTCGGACGAGGCTCGGAAAACAAAGTGCCGTTCATTGCTGCCGTGGAAACCAGTCATGAGGGGCGCCCTCTGCGAGCGGTTTTTAGCCGGGTGACGACCTTCAGCAGCCATGATGTTGACCAATGGGCCAGGAACCACCTTTCTTCGTCGGCCTTCGTGGTATCGGACGGCCTGAATTGTTTCCGGGCGGTGACCAAGACGGGGTGCAGCCACCAGCGCGAGGTGGTCGGGGATCAACGCAGAAGTACCGACATGGGATGATTTCACTGGATCAACACCATTTTGGGCAATCTTAAGACCGCCATCGCCGGGACGTATCACGCGTTTGACTTCGATAAGTACGCGCACCGCTACCTGGCGGAGTTTCAATACCGTTTCAATCGCCGCTTTGACCTACGCAGCATGCTGCCGAGGCTGGTATTTGCCTGCGTCTCAATCGGCAAACGGCCCGAGGCGTGGCTACGCCACGCTGAGAATTGGACCTAATCAGGAAGTTTATTGACCCCTAACCTGTTCCTGGAGGTGGCAATGAAACTGCGCAAGAAATTTCTCGATTTTGAGTACGAAGAAGTTCTCGATATCCGCACCCGGGAATTGATCCGGGTTGCCTGCGCCGTGGCGGTCGGCTGCCCCGACTGACTGCAGAAACACTTCGCGGTCGCGGAGCAGGCAGGCGCCAGCCGGGAAGAACTTCGGGAAGCGATGGCCTACGGGATGATCGCTCCCGGGGGGCGGGCAAAAAATTTCGCCCTTGGGCAGTTGCGGGAGCTCGATTCCGGCCAATAAAGTGACGATTCCGGACGGCAAGGGGCCGCCAGGGAGTTTTCCCTGGCGGCCCCTTGCTTTTTTACCCGGGATAGATTAAAAAAACGATTCCTAACGAGTTGAAAAACTGGAGAAACTTCCGTGGCAATCGATGAGAGCTCCCAATTCCGGCGCCTGCGCAAACTGGTCGGCAAGGCGATCGGCGACTTCAATCTGATCGAGGCGGGCGACCGCATCGCGGTGGCGGTTTCCGGTGGCAAGGACAGCTACGTCCTGCTGCACCTGCTGGAAAGCCTGCGCCGGCGGGCGCCGGTGCGTTACGAGCTGGTGGCGGTGAACGTCGACGCCGGCTTTTCCGGCTACCGGCAGGAGGTGCTGGCGGCCCATCTGCAGGAACACGGATTTGCCTCGCGGCTGCAATCGACCGAGATGGCCACTATTATCGATGCCAAGCTGCGCCCCGGCTCTTCCTACTGTGCGTTCTGTGCCCGTCTGCGGCGCGGCGTCCTCTATTCCATCTGCGACGAGCTCGGCTGCAACAAGCTGGCACTCGGTCACCACCTCGACGATTTCATCGAAACCCTGCTCCTCAACCAGTTCTTCGTCGGCAAACTGGCGGCGATGAGCCCGCGGATGCTGGCGGACAACGGCCGCCAGACGGTGATCCGGCCGCTGGTCTACGTCGAGGAGTCGGCCGTGGCCGCCCTCGCCGCCGAACTGCAGGTGCCGATTATCGACTGTGGTTGCCCGGTGCAGGGGACAGAAGAACAGCAGCGCCAGCGGATGAAGAGCCTGGTCGGCCAGTTGGCGCAGGAGATTCCGCAGCTGCGGCGCAGCCTGCTCGGTGCGATGGGAAACGTCCAGCCCCGTCACCTGCTCGATCTTCACCTGCAACCATCCTGAAACTCCCTGGAACGGGGCGGAAAAACGGTTAAACTTCAGGTAAGGAATTTCCGGGGGAATCATGGTTAGCAGCGACATCAGCGACGATTTCGATCTCAACCTGGCCAGCCATGTCCAGCAGCTTCTCTTTCCGAAGAGCTCCCCCTACTGCGACTGGGCCTGTATCGGCGTGAAGAACCTGATGGCGCGCGGCCTGGGCGGGGACTATTTCGATTTCATCGCCATGCCCGACGGGTGCCAGGCGGTTTTTGTCGGTGATGTGACCGGTCACGGCGTGCATGCCTCGGTGGTGATGGCACTCCTCTACGGCTATATTCACCGCGCCTCCCAATCCTTCTGCTCGCCCGTCGATCTGGTGCGGGAAATCAACGCTTTCCTGCAGTCCTTCGCCCGTCGTTCCGCCGAATTCGATCATTATTTTTCCACCACCCTCTTCTGCGCCAGCATCGACCCGTTATCGCTGCGGATGGAGTACGTCAACGCCGGCCACCCGGCGCCGCTGGTGCGCCGTGGCGACGATATCCTCTCTCTGCCGGCCACCTCGGCCCCGGTTGGATTTTTCGACGCACCGGAGATTCAAAGCGGTTCGTTCCGTTTTCACCCCCAGGACCGGCTGCTCCTCTACACCGATGGCATAACCGAGTCATCCAACCCCGCGGGGGAACTGTTCGGTACCGAGAGGCTGCAGCAGGTGCTGCGGGAAAAGGACGGCGACTACCGGAATTTCCTTAACCAGCTCTTCGCGGTGCGGGGGGATTTTGCCGGCGACACTGCGCCGGAGGATGACTGCACCGCCATTGTGATCGATTTTCATACGCCGCGCGGAGGCCTCGATGCTGCATAGCCGGATGCCTGCCGGGAAAAACCGTCAACTGGCCGTGGCGGTCCGCGATCCGGCGCTGCAGGCCATTCTCGGTGCCCTGCTGGAGGAGTGGCTGTACGCGGTGGTGCCGCGAGCGGAAGAAGCGACCCTGGTTTTGCTGGAGGAAGGACTGGCGTTTTCTGCTTCGGGGGTGGAAGTGGTACGGCTGGCCCGGTTTCCGAGTTCCGGCCGCGACCGGATTGCGCTGCCCATCGTAGTGGAAGAGCTCTGGGCCGCCCTCGAGCCCCGCTTCCACCGGCCGCCCCGCGCCCATATCCGCATCGATCTCGACCGTCCTGCCGTGGTCTCGGTGCGCGGTGAGCGGGAGGCGACCCGGATCGTCAGCCTTTCCGATCTCGGTACCCGCTTTTCCCTGACGCGGGAACTGGTCAACGACGAGCAGCTGCAGCTCGATGTCGAGCTTGACGGAAGGACCTGGCACCTGGAAGGGCGGGTTATCTACGTCATCCCGCGCGGCGATCTCGATGGCTCCGGCGCATTTGATATCGGCATGCTCTTTATCCATCCCGCGATCGAGACCCGGGGGGAGTTGCGGAATTTGGTGGTTCGCCGCTACCTGGAGCGGGTTGCCCGGCGTCTTCCCTCCGAGCTGTTTTATGCCGGACTGGCCCATTTTGCGCTCCCCTCTGCCACCCGGAAGGCTCTGGTTGCGGAGTAAGGTGGTCCCCGCTCTCAGGACAGAAACGACGATGGCCCGGATTTCCCGGGCCATCGTCGTTTTTGGAGCAGATTATTTTTTAAAAACCTTGGCCAGCAGTCCTCCGCCGTCGGGACGGGTTCGGCGCATGTTGATCAGGCGCAACTCCCGCAGTGCCTCGGTGCAGCGCGGATTGCACTTGATCGCCATCTCGAACTGTTTTTCGGCCTCCCGCTCCCGCCCTTCCTGTTTCAGCAGGTAGCCGAGATAGAGGTGGCTGCGGTCGAGCCTGTTGTTGAGGTCGAGGGAGTGCTGCAGCGCCTGCATCGACTCGCCGAGGCGTTCGCGGTCGCCGGGATAGGCCTTGAACTTGGCCCAGGCGTAACTGGTCAGGTACTCAGGTTCTTTGGGGCTGAGCTTGACCGCCCAGCTGAAGGCTTCGAGGGCCTCCGGATAATTTTTCGCCCGGAGGAAAACCATCCCCTTCTGGAAGGCGGTTTCGGCCTGCAGGATGTCTGTCACGTCCTGTTGCCGTTCCTTCTTCCTGCCGCTGATCTGATCGAGGTAATCCTGGCGGCTTTTCGGGTTGCTGATGACCTGGTAGGCCTCGCCGATGTGCCTGAAGAGCTCGTTGATTTTTGCGGTGAGATCTTCGGAGAGGTGTTTCTGCAGAAACTGGTCGGGGTGGTACTTCTTGGCAAGGGCAAAGTACTTGCGGCGGATCTCATCCGCTCCGGCATCGCGGGTTACTTCGAACAGGGCAAAGTGATCGAGGGAAAGCAGCCGCGCATAATCGGCAAGAATCCTCTGACGCAGCTCCCGGGTGTCGGCGAACTGGTGCAGCACCGCCAGATCCTCCTCCCCGGCCTGTACCACCGGCGCCTCCCGGCTCTCGAGGATTTCGGCGGTGAGCAGCCCCGCCAGGAACTGTTCCAGTTCGCGGTGGCTGAGGGGGAATTGGGCGAGGAGCTCTTCGAGGGTGAACCCGCCCCGGCACAGGGCCAGTACCTCGGCATCGCGGCGGTTGAGTTCCAGGTCCTGGAAGCGGTAATGGGGGTTCTCGGTCTGCACCAGGTAGTGGTGGCGGTGGGGCGCCAGCAGCTCGGCGGTTCGGGTATCGGAGAAATAGCGACGGATCCCCTGCAGAATCAGCATGGCGGGTGAAAGTTCGATGCTGGTGACGCCGGACTTGAAGTCTTTTCCCTGCAGGAAGCGAAAACTGCCGTCGGTCCAGCCGAAGGCCTCGAGCAGCTTTTCGGTAACCTGGCGGCTGAGAAATCGGTGCAGCTGCTCCGGCGTCAGCAGCCCCATCTCGATGAGGACGGTCCCCTGCAGCCGGCCGCTCTCCTTGACCTTCTGCAGGGAGTCGTCGCACTGGGCCTGGCTGATCAGGCCGTCATGGACCAGCATCTTGCCGAGGCATTCGCGGATCAGGTTGGAACGGACGAAGATCGGGTAACCGTCCTTGACGTAAACGATCTTGCGCCGCTCGCCCCGTTCGAGGTGGAGCAGGCCGGTTGCCTGCAGGGTGTAGAGGTTGTGCAGCAGGGCGGGGAGGGGGGTGACAGCGAGATCCCCCTCGACATGGAGCTGGCGCGCCGGGCCCCTGGTCGCCGGTACTCCGATCAACTTGTCGATCCTCTCGTGCAGGGTCGCCAGGGTGAAGGGCTTGAGCAGGTAGTCGTTGGCACCGAATTCTTCCCGGGCCGCGTTGATCTGCCTGGTCTCCTTCTGAAAGGCGGTCATCAATATGATCGGCAGGGTCGCCGTCGCCTCCGCGTTGCGCAGGTTGCGACAGAGCTCGAGCCCGGAGATGCCGGGGAGGAGGATGTCGGCGAGGGCGAGATCGAACTTGCCGGCGTCGATCGTTTCCTGGGCCGCCTCAGCGCTGTTGAAGACTTCAACTTGGTAGCCCTTGAGCTTGAGCGACTCGCTGAGAAACCGGCAGATATTCTGGTCTTCATCGATAATCGCGATTTTTTTGCTCATCTGCAGTCTTGCTCAGGGGGCGTTGGTTATTCCGGGGTTGGCGTCGCCGCGCCGAGATATTGTTCAAAGACCCTGCGAATCTCCTCAGTGATGCGCCGGTAGTCGGCCAGGAAGAGATCGGCGGGATGGCGCGGGCGCTCGGGGTAGCCAAGGCGCCGGGCGAGGCGCAGCAGGTAGTCCCGCTCACCGGAGAGTTCGTTGATCGACTGGTCATGGACCAGGCGCAGCTTGTTTTCCAGGCGCCGCAGGAATTTATAGCCGCTTTCGAGCACGAAGTAGTCCGCCGCGCTCAGAATACCTTCTTCATTAAGGATGTGCAAGGCCTGCAATGTGTTGGTGGTGCGCAGTCCGGGATGGCTGCCGCCGTAGAGGAGCTGCAGGTACTGGACAATGAATTCGACATCGACCATGCCGCCGCGGCCGGTCTTGATGTTGAAATGTTCGACCCCCTCCCGCGCAATTTCCGCCTCCATGCGGCCGCGCAAGCGGTAGATCTCTTCTTTAAGGCCGTCGGGGACCGGGCGGTCAAAGACACAGCGCCCGATCAGCTGGTCGACGCGGGCGGCGAGGCTCGGTGCACCGGCCACGGCGCGGGCCTTGGTCAGCGCCTGGCGCTCCCAGAGCTGCGCTGAACCGTCATGGTAGCGCTCGAAGGCGGCGAGGGAGGTGACCAGCGGTCCCTGGTTGCCGGAAGGGCGCAACCGGGTGTCGATCTGGTAGACCGTCCCTTCCCGGGTCATCAACGTCAATACCGAGATGATCCGCTGGGCGAGGCGGGAGAAGTACTCCTGGTTGCTCTGCTCGCGGAAGCGTTCCGGGTCGCACCCCGGGCCGGGGGCGGTCTGGCCGTCCCCCTCGTAGATGAAGATGATATCGAGGTCCGAGTGGTAATTGAGCTCCTGGCCGCCGAGCTTGCCCATGCCGACAATGGCGAATTGGGCCTCTTCGCCGGTCGCCTTGGCGATCGGCAGGCCGAAGCGTGGCAGCAGCTCGCCGCGGGCGATGGCCAGGGCCTGTTCGAGGCAGACCTCGGCGAGGTGGGAGAGCTGCAATGTCCCCTGCCCCTGGGGAGTGTGGCCATGGATGTCGCCGATGGCGATGCGCAGGAACTCCTCGTTGCGAAAGCGGCGCAGGACATCGAGCTTCTGTTCATAGTCGACCGCGCTATCCATCAGCTCCGCCAGGTTCTGCGCCAGGGTCGTCCGGTCCTTGAAGGGGGCGGCATAGGAACGGGAGACCAGGGAGTCGAGAATCTCCGGGTGCTGGATGAAAATCCGTGACAGGAACTGGCTGGTGCCGAAGAGGGAGACGAGGAGCTGGATGATCCCTTTGTTCTCGTCGAGGAGGGCGAAGAAGGTCGCCCGTGCCCGCAGAGCGCCGAGAAAACGCTCGAGGTTGAGCAGCGCCATTTCCGGTTCCGGGGAGTCGACCACCTCCTGCAGCAGGAACGGGGCGATCCGTTCGAGGTGGCGGCGGGCCCGGGGGGTCAGAAAGGAATGGGGCGCGCCGCGCAGCAGCTGCAGGCTCTCGAAGGCGGCATCGGGATTCTTGAAGCCGCGCTCTTCGAGGATGTCCTTGGCGAGGTCGCTGTCGGCATTGGGGTCGAGGAGGAAGGCGATTTCGGGGCGGACCTGGTCGCGACTCTCCTCCTCGCTGGTGTAGAAGAGGTCATGGTAGATCGCCGCCACCGCCTGGCGATGGCGGTCGAGTTCGCAGCGGAAGGCGGGCTCGTCGGCAAAGCCGCAGCGCCGGGCGAGGGCACGCAGTTCATCGCTCTTGACCGGCAGATTGTGGGTCTGGCGCTCCTGCACCACCTGGATCCGGTGTTCGACGGTGCGCAGGAAGATGTAGGCCTCGCGCAGGGTCTGGTGCTCTTTCGCCTTGATCAGGCCTTCCTTGAGGAGCAGATCAAGGGCCCTGAGGCTGTTCTTCTCGCGCAGCGAGCGGTTCTTGCCGGCGTAGATCAGCTGCATCGCCTGGATGAAGAACTCGATCTCGCGGATCCCCCCCTGGCCGAGCTTGAGGTTGAGTTCCCCCTCCCGCTCGCGGGTCAGGCTGCGGTCGATCTTCTGCTTCATCAGCTTGATATCCTCGATCATCGCGTAATCGAGGAAGCGCCGGTAGATGAAGGGCTCAAGATCCCGGAGCAACTGCTCACCGAGGGTATGGCTGCCGGCCACCGGTCGCGCCTTGAGCATCGCCGCCCGCTCCCAGCTCTGCCCCCAGCTCTCGTAGTAGACTTCGGCGCTGCGCAACGAGTTGGCCATCTCGCCGTTGTTCCCCTCCGGGCGCAGGCGCAGGTCGACGCGAAAGACGAACCCGTCCTCCGTCGCCTGGCCGACGGCCCGGGTGACCAGCTCCCCCAGCTTGCAGAAGTAGTTGTGGAGCGGAATGCTGTTCTTTACCTTCCCGGCGGCGTCGGGGACCCCGGTGCTCTGGCCCCGTTCCGAGGTGTAGAAGTAGATCAGGTCAATATCGGAGGAGAAGTTGAGCTCGCGACCGCCGAACTTGCCCATGCCGAGGATGGTGAATTCCGCCTCCAGCGGGCAGCTCTCCGCCACGGATGCGAGGAGCGGCGCCCCATGCTCGGCCCGCAGTTGCCGGTCGCAGACCTCGTAGGCACGCTGCAGGGTGGCGGCGGCGAGGGCGGAGAGCTCGGCGGTCACCGTGGCGAGGTCGGCGAGGCCGCAGAGATCGCGGCTGCCGATGCGCAGGATCTCGCGGCACTTGAAACGGCGCAGCCCCTGCTGCAGGGTGGCGAAGTCGACCTCCAGGGCGACCCGTTCCCGCAGCTCGGTGAGCATCGTCGCCTCGTCTTTGGCGCGCTCGATCTCGCCGCCGGGAAAGAGCTCCTCGAAATAGACTGGTTTGCGGCAGAAAATACTGGTCAGAAAGGGGGAGGCACCGAGAACGGTCAGCAGGCGCCGGGCGGACACCGCATCCTCAAGCTGGGGCCGCAGGGTGTTGATTGGGACGACGTTGCCAAGCCGCTCCAGGTTGTTCAGCGCCAGGTCGGGGTCGGCGCAGTCGCGGGCGATTTCGACCAGGGACGCCAGCAGCGCCGGGTCGGCGAGGAGGTCGGAGAGGAGCAGGAGGTTGGCGGCGGTCTTGCGGCTTTCGGCAAAGCCGAGGCGGGTCGCCAGCGTCGCCAGGGCGGTTTCATTGCGCGCGGCCTTCTGCAGGGCCTGGCTGATCTCGGTCCGATCCATCGCTCAGGCTCCCTTGACCAGCTCCTGCAGCCGCTTCTCGTAGTCCCCGGTGGCGACGCCGCGCTCGGTGATGATCGCCGTGATCAGTCGCGCCGGGGTGACATCGAAGGCGGGATTGCGTACCGCGACCCCGGTCGGCGCGAGCTGGACGCCGGCGGCGGTGTGAGTCACCTCCTGCGCCGCGCGCTCCTCGATGGGGATGGCGCTGCCGTCGGCGAGGTCGAGGTCGACAGTCGAGGTCGGCGCCGCGACATAGAAGGGGAGACCGTGCTCCCTGGCCAGCACCGCCACCGTGTAGGTGCCGATCTTGTTGGCGGTGTCGCCATTGGCGGCGATGCGGTCGGCGCCGACAATCACGCAGTCGATCGCCCCCTGAGCCATCAGCGCCCCGGCCATGTTGTCACAGATCAGGGTGACCGGAATTTCGTCCCGTTGTAGCTCCCAGGCGGTGAGGCGCGCCCCCTGCAGCCAGGGGCGGGTTTCGTCGGCGAGGACCGCGACCTTCTTCCCCGCTTCGACGGCAGCGCGGATCACCCCCAGCGCCGTCCCGTAGCCGGCGGTCGCCAGCGCCCCGGCGTTGCAGTGGGTGAGGATGCGGGCGCCGTCCGGGATCAGTTTCTCCCCGAAGGCTCCCAGCGCCCGGTTGCGGCGCTCATCTTCGGCGGCGATTTCCAGCGCCTCGGCCAGCAGCCGCTCCTTGAGATCGATGCCGGCCAGCTGCCGATGCTCCCGGGCGCACCCCTTCATCCGCTCCAGCGCCCAGAAGAGGTTGACCGCGGTGGGGCGGGTCGCGGCGAGTACCGCGCAGACCTGGTTGAACTCGGTCTGGAACTCGTCGAAGGAAGCGGCGAAGATGTCGCGGGCGCCGAGTGCCGCGCCGAAGGCCGCCGCCACCCCGATCGCCGGCGCGCCGCGCACCACCATGGTGGTGATCGCCGTGGCGACTTCGCGGTAGTCACGGTAGTCGAGCCAGACCTCCGCCGTGGGCAGCAGGCGCTGGTCGAGCATCTTCAGGGTGTCGTTTTCGAAGAGGATCGGCTTGATCGACATGGTTTCCCTCCCGTCCCTCATCCCTGCAGTTTCTTTTTCAGCAGCTCGTTGACGGCGGCCGGGTTTGCCTTCCCTTTGCTCGCCTTCATCACCTGGCCGACGAAGAAGCCAAAGACCTTCTCCTTGCCGCCGCGGTACTCCTCGACCTGCCCCTGGTTGGCAGCGAGAATCTCGTCGATGATCGCCTCGATGGCACCGCTGTCGGTGACCTGCTTCAATCCCTGCTTCTCGATGATTTCATCGGCGCTCTCGCCGCTCTGCCACATCGTTTCGAAGACCTTCTTGGCGATATTGCCGGAGATGGTGTTGTCATCGATGCGCTTCAACAGGCCGGCAAGGAACTCCGGGGTGACCGGGCAGGTGGCAATGCCGATCCCGGCATTATTGAGGCCGCGGGTCACCTCCCCCATCACCCAGTTGGAGCAGGCCTTGGGGTTGTTGTGGCGGGCCACGCAGGCATCGTAATAGTCGGCGACCGCCCGTTCGGCGGTGAGGACCTCGGCGTCGTAGCGGGGAAGACCGTAGTCGCTGATGAAGCGCTGCAGGCGCGCCGTGGGGAGCTCCGGCAGCGCTGCGCGAACCCGTTCGATCCACTCCCCATCGACCACCAGCGGCACCAGGTCGGGGTCGGGGAAGTAGCGGTAGTCGTGGGCCTCCTCCTTGCCGCGCATCGAGCGGGTGGTGCCGGTGGTGGGGTCGTAGAGACGGGTCTCCTGAATTACCTTGCCGCCGTCCTCGATCAGCTCGGCCTGGCGCTCGACCTCGTACTCGATCGCCTGCTTGATGAAGCGGAAGGAGTTGATGTTCTTCAGCTCGGCACGGGTGCCGAATTCTTTCTGCCCCCAGGGGCGGATCGAGACGTTGGCGTCGCAGCGGAACGATCCCTCTTCGAGGTTGCCGTCGCAGATGTCGAGGTAGACGACGATCTGGTGCAGTTTCTTCAGGTAGGCGATTGCCTCGTCGGGAGAGCGCATGTCCGGCTCGGAGACGATCTCCAGCAGCGGGGTGCAGGCGCGGTTGAGGTCGACCAGGGAGTTGCCGGCGCTCTCCGGGCTGTCGCCGTGGAGAAGCTTGCCGGCATCCTCCTCCATGTGGATGCGGGTGATACCGATCCGTTTCCTGCCGCCGGCCTCGGTCTCGATGTCGAGGTGGCCATGCTCGCAGATCGGCAGCTCGAACTGGGAGATCTGGTACCCCTTAGGGAGGTCGGGATAGAAGTAGTTCTTGCGGGCGAAGATCGAGCGCGGGGCGATCCGGCAGTTGGTCGCCAGCCCAGCCATGATCGCATTCTCCGCCACCTGCCGGTTGAGGACCGGCAGCGCCCCGGGCAGGCCGAGGCAGACCGGGCAGGTCTGGGAGTTGGGAGTGTTGCCGAAGCGGGTCGAGCAGCCGCAGAAGATCTTGGTGCGGGTGGTGAGCTGGACATGCACTTCCAGGCCGATGACGATTTCGTAATTGCTGGTAGTCATGAAGTTGATTCCTGTGGTTTTTCATAGATCCCATTTGTCTTATGGGACCCATGGGACTGATGGGACCTATGAGAGTTCCGGCTTGCGCTTGTGCCATTCGGTCGCCTGTTCGAAGGCGTAGCCGCTGCGCAGCAGGGTCGCCTCGTCGAAGGGCCTGCCGATCAGCTGCAGACCGATCGGCAGCCCGTCCGCGGTCGCGCCGCAGGGGAGGGCGATGCCGCAGGTGCCGGCGAGATTGACCGGGATGGTGAAAATATCCGAGAGGTACATCTGCAGGGGATCGGCGGTCTTCTCACCGATCTTGAAGGCGGCGGTCGGCGCCACCGGGGTGAGGATGACGTCGACCTTTTCGAAGGCGTCGAGAAAGTCCTGGCGGATCAGGGTGCGGACCTTCTGTGCCTTGAGGTAGTAGGCGTCGTAGTAACCGGAGGAGAGGGCGTAGGTGCCGAGCATGATGCGGCGCTTGACTTCGGTACCGAAGCCGGCGGCGCGGCTGGCACTGTACATGTCGATCAGCCCCTGGCCGCGGTCGACGCGCAGCCCATAACGGACGCCATCGTAGCGGGCGAGGTTGCTCGAGGCCTCGGCGGTGGCGATCAGGTAGTAGCAGGCGACGGCGTAATCGGTGTGCGGCAGGCTGACCTCGACGATCTCGGCGCCGAGCTGGCGATAGGTGGCGATCGCCGCCTCGACGGCGCTGCGCACCTCGGGGTCGAGGCCGTCGATGAAATATTCCCGGGGCAGGCCGATGCGCAGCCCCTTGACACCCTTTTTCAGGGTCGCCCCGTAGTCGGGGACCGGAGTGTCGACGGAGGTCGAATCGAGGGGGTCGAAGCCTGCCACCGCCTGCAGCATCAGGCTGCAATCCTCGACGTCGCGGGCCAGCGGCCCGACCTGGTCGAGGGAGGAGGCGTAGGCGATCACTCCGTAGCGGGAGACCCGGCCGTAGGTCGGCTTGAGACCGACTACGCCGCAGTGGGCGGCGGGCTGGCGGATCGAGCCGCCGGTGTCGGTGCCGAGGGTCGCCGCCGCCTGACACGCGGCGACCGCTGTGGCGCTCCCGCCCGAAGAGCCGCCCGGGACGCAGGCCAGGTTCCAGGGGTTCCTGGTCGGCCCGAAATGGCTGTTCTCGTTGGAGCTCCCCATGGCGAATTCGTCCATGTTGAGCTTGCCGAGCAGGATCGCGCCCTGGCTGCGCAACCGCGCGACCGCGGTGCCGTCGTAGGGCGGCACGAAGTTCTCGAGAATGCGCGAGGCGCAGGTGGTGCGCACACCGGCGGTGACGAAGATATCCTTGAGCGCCAGCGGAATGCCGGTCAGCGGCTGGGCTTCGCCGGCTGCCAGCAGGTTATCGGCTGTCGCCGCAGCGGCCAGGGCCTGCTCGCCGCAGACGGTAATAAAGCTGTTGAGCTGCGGGTTGCTGGCCTCGATCTGCATCAGGTAGGCGCGGGTCAGCTCGAGGGCGGAGATACTTTTGCTGCGCAGCTGCTGGCGCAGATCGTGGATAGGCAGATCGATCAGGTTCATAAAGGCTCCGAAACATTACCCGGCTGGACGGGGGAGGGGACGTTACTCGATCACACGGGGGACCCGGAAACAGTCCTGGGCCGCATCGGGAGCGTTGGCCAGTGCCTTGCCGGCGCCGATCGAGGGGGTCACGGTGTCGTCCCGGAACGCGTTTTCGAGGGGAACCGCGTGGGCGGTCGGGACGATGCCGGCGGTATCGAGCTGATTGAGCTTGTCGACGTAGCCGAGAATGGCGTCCATTTCACCGGTCAGGGCCGCCAGCTCTTCCTCGGCGAGGGCAAGGCGGGCGAGGCGGGCGACGTGATCGACTTCGGCACGGCTGATTTTCATGGGGTGCTCCTTGGTTTGGCTGCGGCAGGAATTTTAAACCGTTAAGTTAACACGGGATGTGCGGCCTGTTCAAGCTTTCAGCGTCTTTCACCAGCAGGAAAAGGGTTGCTTTCCGGCCCCGCGGTGGTACCGTTTGATATGGAAGTTTAAACCACGACACCGGCTATTGCCGGTCTCAACCCGGAAGGAGACAACACGGTATGAACAGGCTCATAGTGAGCATTGGAATTGCGGCGATCCTGGCTCTCGGTTGCACGGCGCCCCAGACCAAAACCGGGCAGGGGGCCATGATCGGCACCGGCGTCGGCGCGGCGGCTGGTGCCGGGCTAGGCCAGGCGATCGGCGGCAACACCAAGTCGACCCTGATCGGCGCTGGAATCGGTGCGGTCGTCGGTGGCCTCGCCGGAGGATCGATCGGCAAGTATATGGATAACCAGGAGGCGGCGATGCGCCAGCAACTGGCCGGCGTCGAAGCGGCCAACGTGCAACGCAATGCCAACCTGCTGGCGATCACCTTCAAGTCCGACTTCTTGTTCGACCTCGATTCGGCCCAGCTCAAGCCGGGCGCCTACGATGAAATTTCCCGGGTCGCCCAGGTCCTGGTCCAGTATCCGCAGACCAACATCCTGATCGCCGGCCATACCGACAGCAGCGGCGCCGAGGCCTACAACCAGCAGCTCTCCGAACGTCGCGCCCAGGTGGTGATGAACTCCCTCGCTGGCCAGGGCGTCAACCCGGCGCGCCTGACCACGATCGGCTATGGCGAGAGCCGGCCGATTGCCGACAACAACACCGAGGCCGGTCGCCAGCTGAACCGCCGGGTGGAGATCACCATCGCCCCGCAGCAATAATTAAATTGATGCGGCAAGTTTCAACCGCAATCGCGCGAACCCTCCGGCCGTTGGCCGGAGGGTTTTGCTCGGCCCGGGTGAAGAAGAGTTTGGTAAATATGCCCGGTGCCTGAGGGTAGCTCCCTATGGAAGATCCTGGCCGACCAGTCCCCTGGCTGTTGTTCGGCGCAGAGTTTCTCGGCACGGCATTGCTGGTCGGTATCGGCCTGTCGCTGGTCATCCTCAATTTTGGTGCGGGGAGCCCGGTGGTCGGCTGGCTACCGGATCCCGGCGACCGCCGACTCCTCACCGGGTTCCTGTTCGGCACCACCGGCGCCCTGATTGCCCTTTCGCCCCTCGGCCGGGAGAGCGGCGCACACATCAACCCGGCCGTCACCCTGGCATTCTGGCTGATGAAGAAGTTGCGCGGCTGGGATGCCCTCGGTTATCTCCTGGCGCAGTTGACCGGTGCCCTGCTCGGCGCCTGGCCGTTGCTCCTCTGGGGGCGCATGGGTCGCAGTGTCGCTTTCGGGGCGACGCTTCCCGGCGCTGGCTACGGCATCTGGGCAGCGTTGCTCGGGGAGGTCGTGACCACCTTCTTCCTCATCACCGGTTTGTTCAGCTTCCTGCGGCATCCCTCGCTGCGACCCTTCACCCCTGCACTCTTCCCCTTCCTCTACGCGGTCATGGTTTTCCTTGAAGCACCAATGTCCGGCACCAGCACCAATCCGGCGCGCAGCCTTGGTCCCGCCGTCATCTCCGGCGCCTGGCAGGGGTGGTGGATCTATTGGCTCGGGCCCCTGCTGGGGACGTTGCTGGGGGTGGCCGCCTTCCACTTGTCCGGTTTTGATCGGTTGCAGATCGAAGTCGCCAAGCTCTACCATTTCGGCCATGACCGTTACGGCGTATTTCACCCCAGACATCATCCTCGGCAGCAGAAATGAAAGGACAACCATGAACATCAGACTTGATGGCAAACGGGCTCTCGTTACCGGTGGCAACTCGGGTATCGGCGCGGCGATCGCACTGGCCCTGGGCGAAGCTGGAGCCCGGGTGGCGATCAACTATGTCGCCGATCCGGCAGCGGCAGAGCAACTGGTGGCACAGATCGAGAGGGGGGGCGGCAGCGCCCTGGCAGTTCAGGCCGATGTCGCCGACCCCGGCGCGGTTGCCGCCATGTTCGCTACCATCGATGCCGCCTGGGGCGGGATCGACATTCTCGTCAACAACGCCGGTATCGATGGCGCCCGCGCCCTGAGTTGGGAGGCCGATATCGCTGCCTGGCGCAAGGTGATCGACGTGAACCTTGTCGGTGCCTTCTGCTGTGCGCGTGAAGCATCGCGGCGGATGGTGAAGCAAAAGAGCGGGGTGGTGCTCAACCTCAGCTCGGTGCACGAAGAGATCGCCTGGTCCGGTTACAGCGCCTATGCCGCCAGCAAGGCGGCGGTCGGCATGTTGACCAAGACCCTGGCCCAGGAGGCTGCCCCCTTCGGGGTACGGGTGCTGGCGGTCGCGCCGGGCGCGATCAAGACGCCGATCAATCGTCCGGTCTGGAGCGATCCGCAGAGTCTGCAGGATCTGCAGGAGAAGATTCCGCTGCAACGGATCGGCGAGCCTGCCGAGATTGCGCAGATGGTCGTAGTGCTGGTCTCTGAGGTTGCTTCCTACGTGACCGGCTGCACCGTTTTTGTCGATGGCGGGATGACCGACTATCCCGACTTCGCCCATGGCGGGTGACCCGGCCAACACTGAAAGGGAATGCGATGAAAAGTCTTGAACGTTACGCCCCGGGCTGGCCGGGGATCCCGGCACGCTGGACCTCCAGCGCCAAGTCGGGGGTCGGTACCGCCCTCGGGAGTCAGAGCCGGGTCTGGTTCACCCTCAGTCACGGCATCTTCAATGAAATCTATTATCCGCGTATCGATCAGGCCTGCGTGCGCGACTGTGGGATGATCGTCACCGCCGGCACCGACTTCCTGTCAGAAGAAAAACGCGACGCCGACTCCACGGTCACCTGGCTGGCTCCGGGTGTCCCGGCCTTTGCCGTCGTAAATCGCTGCCGCCAGGGGCGTTACCGCATTGAAAAGGAGATTCTCGCCGACCCGCATCGGGACGCGATACTGCAACGGACCCGCTTCATCGCCGAGCAGGGCAAGATTGAGGATTATCGCCTGCACCTGGTGCTGGCGCCGCACCTCGGCAACCAGGGGGGCGGTAACAACGCCTGGCTCGGGGACTACAAGGGGCTGCCGATGCTCTTCGCCGATCAGGACGGTATCGCCCTTGCGCTCGCCTGCTCCGTCCCCTGGTTGCAGCGTTCGGTTGGCTTTGTCGGGGTTTCGGACGGTTGGCAGGACCTGCTCGCTCACAACCGCATGACCTGGGACTACACTCGGGCCAAAAACGGTAATGTCGCTCTCGCTGCCGAACTCGATCTGGCTGTCGGGAGTGGCGAATGTCTGATCGTCCTCGGTTTTGGTAGCAACTGCGCCGAGGCCGGTAATCGTGCCCGGGCCGCGTTGCAGAGTGGCTTCGCGGCGGCGCAGGCGGACTATGGCAAAGGCTGGCAGAACTGGCAAAAAGAGCTCCTTCCCCTCGACCCGGAGGGAGGAGAGCAGAACCTCTACCGGGTCAGTACCGCCGTGGTGGCCCTCCATGAGTCCGGTAATTTTCCCGGCGGGCTGATTGCCAGCCTATCGATCCCCTGGGGCTTCAGCAAGGGCGACAACGACCTCGGCGGCTATCACCTCGCCTGGCCGCGCGATCTGGTGGAGTCGGCAGGCGGGCTGCTGGCGGCTGGAGCTGCGGCCGAGGTGCGTCGGGTCCTTGCTTTTTTGCAGGCCACCCAGGAAGCGGACGGCCACTGGGCGCAGAATATGTGGCTTGACGGGTCCCCCTACTGGAATGGCATCCAGATGGACGAGACCGCCCTGCCGGTCCTCCTGGTCGACCTGGCCCGGCGCGAAGAGGCGTTGAGCGCTGAGGCGGTGGCGCGCTTCTGGCCGATGGTTCGTGCCGCCGTCGCCTACCTGATACGCTGCGGGCCGGTCAGCATGCAGGACCGCTGGGAGGAAGACCCCGGTTATTCGCCCTTCACCATCGCCGCAGAGATCGCCGCCCTGCTGGCGGCGGCGGAACTGGCCGAGCTGCAGCAGGAAGCGGCCATTGCCGGCTACCTGCGCGAGACTGCCGATGTCTGGTACGCGGCGATCGATCACTGGATGTACGTCACCGATACCGACTGGTGCCGGCAATTTGAGGTGGCCGGTTATTACGTACGCATCGCTCCGGTCGAGAGTGAAGACGGTGTGTCGCGCTTTCAGCAGAGCATCCCGGTCAAGAACGTCGCTCCCGATCAGGCCGAAAGTCCTGCCTGTCACCTGATCAGCCCCGACGCCCTGGCGCTGGTCCGCTTCGGGCTGCGGCGCGCTGATGATCCGCGCATCCTCGATACGGTCAAGGTCGTCGATGCGTTGCTCCGGACCGAGACGAAGCAGGGTCCGGTCTGGCATCGTTATAATGGCGACGGCTACGGCGAGCATGCGGACGGCGCGCCCTTCGACGGAACCGGCATCGGCCGCGCCTGGCCGCTTCTGACCGGCGAACGGGCCCATTTCGAACTGGCGGCAGGACGCGAATCCGAGGCCCGGCGGTTACAGGTGGCCCTGGAATCGTTTGCCGGCGCCGAAGGCCTGCTTCCGGAGCAGGTCTGGGACGCGCCCGATCTGGCGGAGCGCGAACTCTGGTTCGGGCGCCCTTCCGGTTCGGCCATGCCGCTGGTCTGGGCGCACGCCGAATACCTCAAGCTGCTGCGCTCCCTGCACGACGGGGCCGTTTTCGATCTGCCGCCGCAGACGGTCCAGCGCTATCTGGTCGACAAAACCACTGCCGGCCATGCGGTGTGGCGCTTCAATCACAAGCTGCGCACCCTGCCGGTCGGGCGGACGCTGCGCATCGAGACGCTGGCGGCTGCGGTCGTTCACTGGAGTCAGGACGCCTGGGCGACCACCGCGGATGCCAGGACCCGGGATGGCGGGTTGGGGATCCATCTGGCCGATTTGCCGACCGCCGCCCTGCCGGCGGGAACAGCCATCTTGTTTACCCTCTACTGGCCTGATACGGGAAACTGGGAAGGGACCGACTTCATGATCCGGATCGAAGCGCGGCCTGACGGCGGTTGAAATTCCTGTTCGGTCGGAGGCACCCCGAGCTGCCTCCGGTGTGCAGTGGCGCCAATGGGGTCGGCACTGCACTAGTCATTGTTTCCGACCGTTCCATTGCCTGAAAGGGAGGACTGAACCAGAATGTCCCCGGTCCACCAAAAATCCGCCCTCGCGCATCGCCTGCTCCCGCTCCTCGCCCTGATCCTGTTCGCGGTGGCGCTCTGGGTGTTGCATGATGTCCTGCGCCAGATTCACTACCAGCACGTTCTCGTTCAGCTTCGCGCTATCCCCGGACGCCGGATCTTTGCCGCGCTGGGGCTGACCGTGCTGAGCTACCTGGTCATGACCGGCTACGACCGGCTGGCGCTGCGCTATGTCCGGCATCCGCTGCCACCGGGGAAGGTGACCCTGGCCGCGTTTGTCAGCTACGCCTTCAGCAATACCATCGGTCTCTCGCTGCTGACGTCGGGGTCGATCCGCTACCGGCTCTATTCGGCCTGGGAGCTGTCGGCGGAAGAGATCGCCCGTCTGGTCGCCTTCACCACCCTGACCTTCTGGCTCGGGATCATTACCGTTGCCGGCGGGATCTTCGTCGCCCTGCCGGTGGCGTTGCCGCTGACCGAAAAGCTCCCTTTCGCATCGAGCTGGCCCCTCGGCCTGCTGTTCATCGCCCTGGTGGCCGGTTACCTTGCTACCGTCGCCTGGCGCAAGGAGCCGTTCCGGTTCCGCAGCTGGGAGCTGCCACTACCGTCCCTGCGTCTGGCCGCGGGGCAACTTCTGGTCGGGTCCCTCGACTGGCTCCTGGCCGGAAGTGTCCTCTTTGTCCTGCTCCCCGCCGCCTCTCCCCTCAGCTTCTGGCAGTTTTTGGGCATTTTTCTGCTCGCCCAGGTCGTCGCCCTGATCAGCCATGTCCCCGGTGGCCTCGGCGTCTTCGAGTCGATGATTCTCCTCTCGGCGCCGGGGATTCCCCCCGCGACATTGCTTGGGGCGATGCTGGTCTACCGGGGGATTTATTACCTGCTCCCCCTCGCCCTGGCGACCCTGCTGCTGGCCGGCAATGAACTGCTGCAGCGTCGGCGCCTGATCGGGCAGGCGGTGCTTCTGGCAGGGCGTTGGGGGAGCGCCCTGATGCCGCAGCTGCTGGCGGCGGCCACTCTGGTCAGCGGCGCGGTGCTGCTCTTTTCCGGGGCGACCCCGGCGCTGCCCGGGCGTTTGCACTGGCTCAAGGAGATGGTCCCGCTGCCGGTCATCGAACTCTCCCACTTTTTTGGCAGTCTGGTCGGAGTCTGCCTGCTGCTGCTGGCGCGCGGGCTGCAACGGCGGCTCGATGCTGCCTACCTGTTGGCTGCCGTCCTGCTCGGCGTTGGCAGCCTGTTGTCACTGTTGAAGGGTGGCGATTACGAAGAAGCCCTGCTCCTCGGGCTGATGCTGGCGGCGCTCCTCCCCTGTCGCCGCCACTTCTACCGCAAGGCCTCCCTCTTCAGTGAGCCCTTCAGCGTTGGCTGGGGGGTGACGGTCCTGCTGATTCTGGCGAGTTCGGTCTGGCTCGGAATCTTTGCCTACAAACATGTCGCCTATCGCCAGGAGCTCTGGTGGCATTTCGCCCTGCTTGGGGATGCGCCGCGGTTCCTGCGGGCGGCGGTCGGCGCCAGCACCCTGTTGCTGGTGCTGGCCGTGACCCGCCTGTTGCGGCCGGCGTCCCGGGACCCGGATCGCCCCGGTCCGGCGGAGATCGCTCGTGCCCGGGAGGTTATTCGCCAGGCGCCGGAGACCCTGGCCAACCTAGCCCTGCTTGGCGACAAAGCACTTCTTTTTCATGAGGCGGCGCCGGGGTTTGTCATGTACGGGGTGGAGGGGAGTTCCTGGGTCGCACTGGGGGACCCGATCGGGGCCCCGGACGGGGCCGCCGAACTGGCCTGGGAATTCCGCGAGTTGGTCGAACGGCATGGTGGCGAACCGGTCTTTTACGAGGTCGGGACCGCCATGCTGCCGGTTTATCTCGACATGGGGCTGACCCTCCTCAAACTCGGGGAAGTGGCCCGGGTGCCGCTGGTCGACTTTTCCCTGGAAGGGTCCGCAAGCAAGGGACTGCGCTATACCTACCGGCGCCTGACCCGGGAAGGGTGTGAGTTCGAGGTGGTGCCGGCGACGGGAGTGCCCACGCTGCTACCGGAGCTGCGGCAGATCTCCGACGCCTGGCTGGCGGCGAAGAAGACCCGGGAGAAGGGATTTTCCCTGGGACGGTTCGATGAGGACTACCTGTTGAATTTTCCGGTTGCCGTGGTCCGGCGCCAGGGAGCGGTGATCGCCTTTGCCAACCTCTGGCCGGGCGCCGATCACCAGGAACTTTCCATTGACTTGATGCGCTTCGCTTCGGCCGCACCGAGCGGCGTCATGGAATACCTCTTTATCTGTCTGCTGTTGTGGGGACAGGAAGCGGGCTATCAGCACTTCGATCTCGGCATGGCGCCGCTCTCCGGCATGGAAAACCGCCCTTTCGCTCCGCTCTGGAACCGGCTCGGCGCGGTCATCTTCCAGCATGGGGAACACTTCTACAACTTCGAGGGCCTGCGCGAGTACAAGGAGAAGTTTAATCCGGTCTGGGAGCCGCGCTATCTTGCCTGCCCCGGAGGCCTGGCGCTGCCAAAAATATTCCTCAATGTCGCGGCGCTGATCAGTGGTGGACTTAAAGGAGTTGTCAGCAAATGAGTAGGTTGGTATTGCCTGTCATCGTTTTTTTGCTCTATGCCGCCACCGCTCTCGGCGGAGAGAAAACTCTTCAATACGGTCCTTTTGGCACACTGACCCTTTATCAAAACCGCCCCCAGCCGAGCCACGTTGTTCTCTTTGTTTCCGGCGACGGCGGGTGGAACCTGGGAGTTGTCGATATGGCGCGCAGTCTGGCTGGTCTCGACGCTCTGGTGGTCGGTATCGATGTCACTCACTATCTGCGGCAACTCGCCAAAAGGAATCAAACTTGCTCCTATCCCGCTGCAGATTTTGAAAACCTGTCAAAGTTTGTCCAGAAAAAGCTCGGTTTTGATCGGTATCGCACGCCGGTACTGGTCGGTTATTCCTCGGGGGCTACTCTGGTCTATGGCCTGCTGGCACAGGCGCCTCCAACCACGTTTCGCGGCGCCATCTCTATGGGGTTCTGCCCGGACCTGCCGCTGAACAAACCCTTCTGTGTCGGGAATGGACTTAAGAGTGAGCCCTACCCCAAAGCTCCGGGATACCAATTTCTTCCTGCCACGACCTTGGCAGTTCCCTGGATCGCCTTTCAGGGGGCGAGCGACCAGACCTGCGCTGCCGAGAACGTAGCAACTTTTGTCAAGCAGGTCCGCGGCGGTGAGTTGGTCCTCCTGCCCAGGGTTGGGCATGGTTTTGCGGTTCAGCAGAACTGGCTGCCCCAGTTCCGGGATGCTTTTGCTCGGTTGGTGCGGAATGAGGTGCCTGGATCAGCCGCGCCGCCGGATGCGGGCAGTCTCAGCGACCTGCCGGTGGTCGAACTCCCGGCGCAGGGTGCGGCTACCGGCCTGCTGGCCGTTCTCCTCAGTGGAGACGGTGGCTGGGCTTCCATCGATCGGGAGGTCGGGGAGCGTCTGGCCGCCAGGGGGATTGCCGTGGTTGGTCTGAACAGCCTGCAATATTTCTGGACACCCCGCACCCCGGAGACGGCGACCCGGGATCTGGTCCGTCTCCTGCGGCACTACCTTGCTGACTGGAACTGTCAGAAGGTGGTGCTAATTGGCTATTCATTTGGGGCCGACGTGCTTCCGTTCATGCTCGCAAGGTTGCCAAAGGATCTGCAGCAACGGGTCGCGGTCGTTGCGTTACTCGCCCCCGGCCGGAATGCCAGTTTCGAATTCCACCTCAACGACTGGCTGGGAGGGAAGAACCCGGCAGAATTGCCGATCGCTCCGGAACTGGCGAAGCTGAAGGGGACAAAAGTGCTCTGTCTCTACGGTGAGGAAGAGCAGGAGACCCTCTGCCGCGACCTCCCTCCGGGAGACGTCGGGCTCCAGCCCCTGGCACTGGGCGGAGGTCACCATTTCAATAATGATTATGTCCGGCTCGTCGAGTTGATCTTCACTGCGGCTCAATCCGGCCAGTAAAGAGACTTCTCTTCTTGCCCGGGTGTTGAAACATTCCGCAACTCCTACAAAGGAAGGTGCCCCATGACCAGAAAATCATCGCCGCCCTTCAGGCGCCGGTCATCATGATGAGCCAGGGCCGTCAGGAAACCCGCGACCGGCTCCATGCTCAGCGCGATTGCCAGATTAACCTGAAGGCCGAGCTCGAAATTCGTCACCTGCACCAGAAACTCGACCATCTCTTCTCCCACCAATGGGAACGACTGGTCGAGGTCCAGGATATCCAGCTGGAACTGATCAACGAGGTTCGGGCCAGGCACTAGGGGGGAGATTTCCCCTCGCAGTCGACCCAACGCAAACGCCCCCCGAACATTTTGTCCGGGGGGCGTTAATTTTATTTGGGAACCAGCCTGTTACAGCACCAAAACTTCCACCCGTTCCCCGGCGGACAGCGAATCGGTCCCGGGCGGAAGGGCCAGCAGGGCGTTAGCACCCTGAATGCTGCGGTTTTGACCCGAGCCCTGGCGACCGGAAACACTCACCTGGTACTCCTCCCCATCCCAGTCGAGATGACACCAGAGAAAGGCCTGGCGGTTTCCGCCTCCCTTGACGGCGGCGGTCAGTCTCGCCTTGCGGGTAACGGGCCGGGCTTCGGCTTCGCCGGCAAGTTTGCGCAGTGCCGGTTTGACAAAGAGCTCGAAGGTGGCGGCGGTGGCCGCGGGATTGCCGGGGAGACCGAAGACCGGGGTCGTCCCGATGGTGCCGAAAAGAACCGGTTTCCCGGGTTTGATCGCAACTTTCCAGAAGCGGCGCTGGAAACCGTGGCGGTTCAGGCTCGCCTGGACATGGTCTTTTTCGCCCACCGAAACACCGCCGGTGGAGAGAAAGAGGTCGGCCTGGAGACCGGAGCGGATCGCGTTCTCAAGACCATCGGGGGTGTCGCGGGCGATGCCGAGGGGGAGGGGGTCACAGCCGAGTTCCTTCAGCCGCGCTACCAGCAGGTGCAGGTTGGAGTTGACGATCTGGCCGGGTCCCGGGGTTTCCCCCAGCTCAACCAACTCGTCCCCGGTGGAAAGGATGGCGACGCGGGGCCGCGGATAGGTGCGCACCCGGGTGATGCCAGCTGAAGCGAGCAGGGCGATTGCGCCCGCCGCCAGGCTGGTGCCGGCCGCCAGCAGCTGGTCCCCCTTGTGAAACTCCTCGCCGCGGCGGCGAACGTGTTGCTCGGGTTTTGGTTGCCGCGTCAAGCAGACCAGGTTCTCCTGCTGCGTCGTCTCCTCCAGCGGCACCACGGTGTCGGTCCCCGCCGGCAGGGGCGCGCCGGTGGTGATCTGGATGATTTCACCGGGAGCAATCGTGCCCGGGTGCGGGTGTCCGGCAAAACTGCTCCCGACCAGCTTCAGGGTGGCGCCTGCCTCTTGCCCGGCAAAGGCAAAGGCATAGCCGTCCATGGCCGAATTGTCGGCCGGGGGCAGATCCCAGCGCGCCAAAATCCCTTCTGCCAGCACACTTCCGACCGCCTGGTTCAGAGGCAGTTCCAGCGGCGGCAGCGGCTGGACGGTCTGCAAAACCATCTCGAGCGCAGCGTCATAGTTGAGCATTTCGATCTCCAGTGCAAAAGGTCAGAGGAACCGGGTCTGTCCCCGGAACCGGACTCGCGGTGGTTCAGGCCAGGAAGCGGGCGACGATCAGGTCGACGAGGCCGCGGGCATCGTTGAGGTCAAGAACCGGGACGTCGAGTTCGAGAGGCTGGTCGCTGGCTACCGCGAAGAGCTGCGGATCGTGCGCCTCGCCGCGGCAGAGCAGGGGCTCGCCACAGGCCTGGCGGTGGACCTCGATCTTTGGCATCGCGTTGCGCTTGAAGCCCTCGGTGAGGACGATGTCGAGGCCACTGCAATAGGTGGCGATGGTTTCCGCCAGGGACGGCTCCGCCCCCGGCGGGTTCTGTTTGACCATGGCGATCTGGGCTGGGGAGGTGATCAGCATGGTGTCGGCGCCGGCCTGGGTCAGGCGCCAGGAATCCTTCCCCTCGTGATCGATGCTGAAACTGTGGGCGTCATGCTTGATCGCGCCGACCCGGTAACCGCGGGCTTTCAGCTCGGTGATCAGTTTCTCCAGCAGGGTCGTTTTGCCGGTGCCGCTTTTGGCGACAATGGAGACAACCGGTGGGGTCATCCGTTCCTCCTGGGCCCGGGTGTACTGCTCCGGGGTGTTGAGATTGGTCAAACTGCGCTGCCAACCCGGCGGCAATTGCTCTCCGTCGAGGACGTTGAGGCGCAGCTGTGTATAGAGTTCGTTGATTCGGAAGCGTCCCTGGTTCAGCTGCGCTTCCATCAACGCCAGGCAGTTCTTGTGGTAGAGCGCGAAAACCGGCTCGTAGCCGTGGGCCGTGCGCGGCACCACGGCATCGGCGCCCGGGCGGAGACGCAATAGCGCCTCGACGATCCGTTGGTCGGGAAAGGGCATGTCGCAGGGAACAACGAAGATCCATTCGGTGGCCGCGGCGCGCAGCCCGGTGTGGATTCCGCCCAGCGCGCTGCCGGGATAGTGGTCGGCGAGCGCCGGAACCTCCGGCCGGGCGAGATCGGGGCGGTCGCCGGCGATCAGCACCCGGGGGAAGTAATCCTGCAACAGGGCGAGGGCGCGCTCGAACAGGGGCTCACCCTGCAGCTCCAGCAACGCCTTGTCGCGGCCCATGCGCCGGCTCTTGCCCCCGGCCAGCAACACGCCGGTGACATCGTGATATCTCTCTTTGGGGGAATCCTGCATCGGTCGTCCACACTGAGCGCCGGACCTTCGCGCTCAAAATGAGACACCCCGCAGGAATCCGATTGGCGGGGTGTCGTGTCTTGTTCTCAATAGTTTTCCTGATTAGGTCTGATTCTCAGCTATGACACATTCTGTCGCACAGGGAGCATAGAGTTTGGCCATGGAACTCATGAATAACAAGGAGGTTAGCATCCATGGCCATCAATCGTATCCAGTTCCAACCGGGGCTGAGCTTGGCTGATTTTCTCAAAGACTATGGTACGGAGGCCCAATGCGAGGCGATCCTTGAGCACTCGCGCTGGCCCCAAGGATTTGTCTGTCCAGCATGCGGTGCAAGCCGCGCGGTCCAGTTTCGGCGAGGACGGTCGAACATCTTCCAGTGCTGTCGCTGCCGCAAACAGATCTCGCTGATCTCCGGAACGATTTTCCATGGGAGCAATCTGCCGCTGACCCAGTGGTTTCTGGCCCTCTACTTCATGACACAAGGCAAGTCCGGCCTGTCGATGCTGGAGTTGAGACGAATGCTGGGTTTGAGCTACAAAGCGGCTTGGCGGCTCAAGCACAAGCTCATGCAGGCGATGTTCGAGCGCGAAGAGACAACGGTTCTGGCCCAGCGGGTCGAGATCGACGACGCCTACTTGGGCGGGGAACGCTCCGGCGGTAAGGTTGGTCGCGGTTCGGAGAACAAAGTTCCCTTCATTGCGGCAGTGGAGACCAGTCACGAGGGCCATCCGCTGCGAGCTGTTTTTAGCCGGGTGACGACCTTCAGCAGCCATGACGTTGATCAATGGGCCAAGAATCACTTGGCACCGACGGCGCTGGTCGTTTCTGATGGCCTGAATTGCTTCCGCGCCGTCACCAAGACTGGGTGCTACCATCAGCGAGAGGTGGTTGGTGATCAACGCAGAAGTACCGACATGGGCTGCTTCCACTGGATCAACACCATCCTGGGCAATCTTAAGACGGCCATGGCCGGAACGTATCATGCGTTTGACTTCGACAAATATGCGCATCGCTATCTGGCCGAGTTTCAGTACCGGTTCAACCGGCGGTTCGATCTGCGCAGCATGCTGCCAAGACTGCTGTTCGCCTGTGTCTCAATCGGCAAGCGGCCCGAGGCCTGGCTTCGCCGAGCTGAGAATTGGACCTAATCAGGATAGTTTTTGTCGGGCAGCGTTAGAGTCAGTCGTCCTTCTTGTCCTCAATCGTCCCGGTCTTCTCTTCTTTTTGCGCCTCTTCGTCGTCCTTGATCCCTTCCTTGAAGTTACGCAGACTCTTGCCGAGCGCGCCGCCGACCTGGGGGAGCTTGCCGGCTCCGAAAATAACCAGCACGAGGACAAGGATGATAATCAGTTCCTGGGTTCCGAGACCGAACATGGCGTGACTCTCCTGAGCAAAGGGTTGAGCGAATGATACACGCCTCCCGGGAAAAGTGCAAACGTATACAATATCGGGCCGTTGCTGCTATCTGGTTAAAAAAAGGGGCCGGCCGAAGCCGGCCCCAGGAGGCAGGGAACCGTCATTCCCTGGTGTGACAAGGTCTGCTGTTGCTACTGCTTGCGGGCGAATTGGGGGTTGTCAATCGGGTCGCCACCGAAGCCGAGGCCGTTCCAGTCCATGCGGCCGTTGTCGCCGTGGCAGTCGAGGCACTTAAGGGCCTTCTCCTTGGGCGCGACCTGGTGGTCGATGCGCCAGTACATGGCGGTCGGGGCGAAGCCGTATGCGCCACTGTAGGGGAGGCCGGTCGACGTCATACCGATTTTCGCCGCGCTGGCCCAGTCGAAGGTCGACCAGAAGCCATCCTTGCCGTAAATGTGGGCGGTAATCAGGATGTTGTTTTTCGAATCATAGATCTGTTTCCCCGTATGCACCTTGAAGGGATAGATCTTGGCGCTGGCGTCCTTGATGTCGCCGAGGGGGTAGGTGAGCCGGGTCACCTGGGTCGGGTCGATCTTTTCACCGCGCAGATAGAGGCCGGACTTGCCGTTGAACCAGGCGTAGGTCGGAACGACGTTCTTCTTCCAGGTCAGGGTCCCCATGGTCTTGCGATAGGTGACGTTGGCCTTGGTGGAGAGCTTGACGTCCTGGCCGGCCGTCGACCAGTCCCAGTCCATCTGGGTCGGCTGCTCGCGGGCAAATTCGGGGATGTGGCAGGTCTGGCAGGCGACCGTGGCAGTGTGCCGGTTCAGACGGCTCTGCCGGTGGGGGGCCGCGTCATGGCAGTTGATACAGCCGAATTCGCCCTTGCCGTCGGCCGAAGTCGCCATGTTGGCGCCGGAAATCTGGTGGTTGCTTGTCTCGTGACAGGTCTGGCAGGCGAAGTCCTGGCCGTCGGGGGACATGTGGACATCGAGGCTCTTGTCGGGGTACTCCATGGTGGAGTCGAGGTCGCCGTGCTTGACCGAGTCGCCGCCGCCACCGAAGAAGTGGCAGGTCCCGCAGTTGTAGCGGACCGGCTTGCCGACGTTCTGGGCGATGTTGAGGATATCGACTTCCTTCTCAACTTCACCGGCATTGTCGCCATCTTTGTGGTAGGTGCCGGTGGTGTCGTGGCAGACCAGACAGTCGACCTTGGTCTTGTCGCTGAAGTCGAAGCTCTTGTCGCGCCAGCCGTAACCGATGTGGCACTCGCTGCAATGGACCCGGTTGGTCGAGGTCGAGGTGCAGAAGTTGTTGAAGGCGTTGAGCTTGCCGAGATCAACCTCCTTGCCGTTGATCACCTGCTTGCGGGTCCAGGTCCAGTGGGCGGTCTGCATGATGGCGGTGGCTTCGGTGTCGTGACACTTGAGACATTGCTTGGTGGCGTCTGAACCCGTTTCGATCGGTCCGGTGATCAGCTTGGAGTGATCGACCGCCAGGGCCGGCAGGGCTGTCAGCAGGACGGCGGCTACCGCGACCAGGGTAATTTGCCAATTGCGGCTTGGTCTGTTCATGATGAGCTCCTTTGTTCGAAAAATTGGTGGTGTGGGGTGAACTTGACTGCTTTTTAATCAAAAGTTGGGTTCAATTCCCCGCAGCTTGCTGCGCGATTTTTACTAAGGGTGTAGGCTGTTGATACCCCGTAGCTTGCTGCGGGGTAGTTCATTCCAATAATATGTATTTTCGAATATACTGCTGCGAAACTTGCCGCAACCTGACCAACCCGCTGCCTTTGCCCACGGCTAAAGTCGGTCCATTAACGGGCGTTCTGCCAGGTCCTCGGGGTTATTCCGGGGCGATCTTTGTCAGCCATTCCTGTTCAGTGGCACAAAAACAGGCCAGTCGGGCAGCAGCCCAGGCATAGACGGGGTGGGCTGAGGGTTCTGCCGCAATGCGGCCGCAGAATTCAGGAATCCAGGGTGCAAACAGGCGCTGAAAAAAACGGGCCTGCCGGATCACGGCAGATTGAGCAGCCTGCAGGTCACGGCGTTCGAACCCCTGCTCTTCCTTGCCGACCAGAAAATAAAGGAATTCAAGCTCGGTAGCGAGAAAGTCGGCGGGTTCGGTGGAACTCTGTTCAAAGACTAAACCTGCAGCCTGGTAGGCCTGGGCGACTTCCCCGGTCGAGGGGCCATGCAGCTGTTCGCCGGCATCGAGATAGACCGATCCGTAGGGCGGGGCCGGAACCCCGCCGCGACGGTTGATGAAGAGATCGGTAAAGGCGACCTGCAAGGCTTCAAGGTCATTCTCTCCGGCCAGCTTCGGCAGCTGGGCATCCTGATCCAGCAGCTGCGCCGGCTGGAGCAACTGGCCGGAAACCAGTTGCTCCAGTATAACCCGGTCGGGATAACTGAACAGGGTGCTGAACATGGCGTAGAGCTGTCGACGCTGGCTGACATGAAGCATTTTGCCGGTCCTCTATCTAGTGGCGGTGTCCGCCCTCGAGGTCAAAGAACTTTTCCGCCATAGTGTAAAGGAAGAGGCAGGTCGCAAGCGCCCCGACGACAATGGCGATCTCTGCAACGGACGGCACGTAGCTGAGCAGGCTTGGGCTCCCTTCCGCTTCGCGCATCGGAACCATCTGCCCGGCGATGACCAGGTCGTAGCGCATGAAGAAGATGCCGATCGTCGAGAGCAGTGAGGCAAGCATGACCCCGAAGACGGTACGGGTTCGGCGGTTGGCGACGATCGCCAGCGGGATCAGGATGCCGAGCGCCATTTCAAAGAACCAGAAGTTGAAGGCGAGCGGACCGGTCAACAGCGCCATAGTCGCTTCGTACTTCTCCGGCGGCTGGCCGTAAAGCCCCGGGATCAACTTCCAGATCACGAAGAAGAGGAGGATGCCGAGGAACAAGGCCTGGAGCTTGCCCATGGTGTACATGAACTCTTTGTACTGGGGAGAGAGGTCGATGTGTCGGGCCTTGTGATTGAAATAGACGATCAGGGCGGTCAGCGCCGCACCCGAAGCGAGCGCAGAGACGATAAAGTAGATCGGCAGAAACGATCCGTACCAGAAATGACGCGCCTCGAGCAGACCGAAGACCGCACCGAGGTTGGAATGGGCGGTGATGGCGGCAAAGAAACCGGCCAGGCCGGAGATAAAGGCGGTGCGGGTCCAGCCCCGCATCAGCGAGGTGAACTCGACGATCAGGCAGCACATGTAAAAGCCGTAAAGAGTCCCCATCCACCAGATCGGCGATTGAAAATTGGGACTGATGATGGCGTAGAGCGCGAGCCGCAGCGGATGGTTGAGCTCCATGGCGATGGTGCCGAAGCCGGTCAGCAGCGTCAGGATCGCGACCAGGTGGCCGCGGCGGCCGATCACCGTGAACTTTTCGAAGCCCCAGACATCGCCGAGGCTCGAAACCAGGCAGAGCCCGGTACTGGAGACGACGAAAAAGACATAGGTGGCAATGAGAATCCCCCAGGGGATTTCCCGGGTCAGGTTGTAGACCTCGCCGTGCCCTTTGATCAGGACGGTGACGACGGCAGCGGCTCCCGCTATCATTCCTGCGCCGAGCAGGGCGAACCAGAGCAACTCGCCGGGCCGTTTGGCTATCGTAGGCATGAGGTTCTCCTTAAATGATATAGAAGAGGTACGGCTTGGTCCCCATCTCCGGCTTCATGACCCGGGTCGGGTATTTGGCCAACAGGCGGGAGACTTCGCTGCCGGGGTCGTTGAGGTCGCCGAAGACCCGAACCTTGGTTGGGCAGGTTTCGACGCAGGCCGGAATCTGCCCCTGGTAAACCCGGTGGCTGCAAAAGGTGCACTTGTCGACTGCCTCGGTCTCCTCGTTGTAATAACGGGCATTGTAGGGGCAGGCGGTCATGCAGTACTTGCAGCCGATGCATTTTTTGACTTCGACGAAGACGATGCCGTCCGGGTTGACGCCGGTGGCCCGGGTCGGGCAGACCCGATTGCAGGGGGTGTTGGCGCACTGCATACACTGGCCCGGGGCGAAGTTCTGGCCGAGGTTGGGGTAGCTTCCGCGCAGCGGCTCCTCGGTGACCCAGTTGCGATAGTTGTCACGCCCGAGGGGGACGCTGTTTTCCGCCTTGCAGGCCACCGTGCAGGCCTTGCAGTCGATGCAGCGCCGGGTGTCGAGCACGATGGCGAAGCGTTTGTTCTTCATGGTCGCGACTCCTTCTCCTTGGCTCCGATCAGGCCGGCAGGATTTCGACGAAAGTTTCATGCATGGCGACGTTGCCCGAGATCGGACAGGTCTTCTCCTCGATCAGGGCGGCGTCACAGCCCCCCTTGCCGTAGATATTGCTGAGGCCGCGAGAGAGGACGCCAAACCCGTGGGCCATGTAGACGGTGTCGGGGCGGATCTTCTCGGTGACCTCCAGCGGCAGCTGTTCTTCGCCGACGCCGCTGCGCACCTTGACCAGCTGTCCGTTCTTCAGTCCGAGGCGGTCTGCTTCCCGGGGATGGAGCCAGAGGGTGTTGACCGGCATGAGGTCGTGCAGGTAAGGGTTGTTGGCGGTGGTGCCGTGGGTGAAGTAGGCATGGCGCCCCACCACCAGCCGGTAGCGCCCCCCGGGAGCCGCAGCCGGCGCCTGGTAGACCGGCAGCGGGTCAAGGCCGTTCTCGGCATAGCGCTCCGAATAGATCTCGACCTTGCCGCTTGGCGTCTTCAGTCTCTGGCCGCGGGTAGAACCGTAGACCGGTTCCCCCTCGATGAAGTAGACCCCGGTTTTTTTCAGGTCGGTGAGGATCTGCGGGTTGTGGCTTACCATATGCTCGATGTGCTTTTCCATGGTGAAGTCGAACTGCTCGTAGACCTCGTCGCCGAGGCGCTTGGCAAGCTGCTGCATGATCCAGAGGTTCGGCTTGCTCTCGAAGAGGGGCTCGATGGCCGGCTGGCGGAAGGCGACCACCGGCACCAGGCCGGAAAGTACCTCGGGCGGATCGAGCCGTTCGAGATAGGTCGCTTCGGGGAGGACGACGTCCGAGAACCAGGCGGTGTCGCTCATGGTGATGTCGATGGTGCAGATAAAATCCATCTGCTCCATCATCTTCAGGGTCTTGGCGCGGTTCGGCACCGAGGAGACGACATTCTGCTTGTAGATCATCATCCCCTTCACCGGGTAGGGCTTCCCTTCCAGGACCCGGTCGCGGAAGATCGGCCAGGAGCCGTCTTTTTCGGAGAGAAAGGCGACACTCCCCTTGTCGAGCCGGTCGGGGATATCGTCGTACCAGGGGGCGAGGTAGTCGTGGGAACGCAGCTTGATGCCGCGGTTCGGCACCATGCCCCCCTTGACGTCCCAGTTGCCGACCACGGCGTTGAGGATCGCCATCGCCCGGCGCATCTGGGTGTCGTTGGCGAAGAAGGAGGAGCGCCGCCCCTGGTAGTAGACCGCTTTCGGCGCTGCCGCGGCGAATTCGCGGGCGATGCGGCGGATGGTAGCGGCGGGGATGTCGCACTCGGCCTCTGCCCATTCGGGGGTGTAGGGCTGGATATGGGGGAGGAGCTTGTCAAAACCGACGGTGCGCTCGGCGACGAAGCTCTTGTCGTAGCGCTCCTCAAAGACGATGACGTTGAGCATCGCCAGGATGAAGGCCATGTCGGTCCCCGGCTTGATCGCCAGCCACTCGTCGGCCTTGGCGGCGGTCTTGGTGAAGCGCGGGTCGAGGTAGACCAGCTTGCGCTTGCCGCCGTCCCCCTTGAGCAGGTCGATGGAGTCGGGGGTGATCAGCGCCTCGCTGCGGTTGGCGCCGCTCATGATGATGTAGTCGGCATTCAGGACGTCCGGCGTCGGGCTGGTGCCGTAAGTGGCGCCGAATCCCTGCAGGTTGGAAGACAGGCAGAGGGTGGGGTGGCGCAGGGTGTTGGGCGAGCCGTAGCACTCGGCCAGCTGCAGGAAGAAGTGCTCCTGGAAGGTCCCTTCGGTGGAGGCGAACATCATCCCGGCGCGGCTGTACTTCTCCGCGATCTCGTTCATGTTCTTCACCACCAGGTCGAGGGCCTCCTCCCAGCTCGCCCGCCGCCATTTCCCTTCGCCCCGGGCGCCGACCCGGATCAGGGGATACTTGAGGCGATCGGGATCGTAAGTGACCTTCACCCCCGAGTTGCCGCGGGCGCAGAGCATGCCGCGGCTCTTGATGAACTGAGGGTTGGGGTCGAGCTTGTGAATTACCCCGTCCTTCACCCGGGCAATGACGCCGCACTTGTTGACGCACATGCCGCAGCTGGTGAAGACATCCTTGGTCACCATGGCGGTCGGGGGTGCGATCTGGCCGGTCTCGGCCAGGGCCCGCAGTACCTTGACCTGCGAGCCGACGGCAACCCCGGCCAGGGCACAGGAGGAGAGTCCCAGGAAACGCCGGCGGTTCAGTTTCTTATCGAACAGACTGGACACGTTCAGGCTCCTTTTCCAATTATTAACATATCTGAATATATGTTCCGGAAAAGTGGGGAGAGAAGCGCTGCTTCTCTCCCCGTGACAAGGCGCCGGGTTCTTTAGAAGCGCACGGTCAGGCTGGCATAGCCGTCCCAGGCGGTATCGACCGCCGGCAGCATCGAAAAGGCGGTGCCGTTCTGCACATCTCCGATCTTGTGCGGCGCGCCAACCGGGGAGCCGCTGCCGGTGTACTGGTAGTCGTAGTAGAGACCGCCGAGCTTGATGAACATGTTGGGGTTGACGTCGAAGATGTAGTAAGCCTCGCCGACGTGGCCGCGGGTGGCAAGCTTGCTGCCGATCATGTCATCCTGGGCCTGGGTGAAGGGGGTCCAGAACTTGGAGCCGTAGTTGTACTCGAGGCCGATCTTGCCGAGGGGCGCCGGGACCTGGAGACCGACATAGATGCCGTAACCCTCTTCCTTGTCGCTGGCGGTACCGCGGGCAGGGGTCATGATGATTTCAGTGTTGGTCGTATTCAATTCCGCCTGGAAAATGGCATCGGAGTTCATGCCGCCGAACATGCCGGCCTTGCCGTTGGAATCGGTCTGGGTGGCGGCGAGGGAGGCGAACCAGTTGATGCCGTTCATCTCCTCGCGGCTGAAACCGATGGCGGCGAGGTTGATGTCGCCGATGACGGTGCTCGGCTGAACGCGGGTGACGAAGTTGAAGTTGGGGAACTTCTGCAGATCCGAGTAGAGGGTCGGCGCGAAGAGGGCGGCAAACTGGTTGGGGAAGGCGATCACCCCCTTGAAGCCGTCATTGACATCCATCGCCCGGAACATGGTGAACTGCAGGAAGTTGGTGCCGTCATTGAGGACATCGAGGTTGATGCCGCCGAGGTGGGTGTCCTTGGTGTTGACCGAGTTGTCGTTGAAGAGCTCACCGTTCCCCCACTCGGACTCGAAACCCTGGCCGTAGCAGAAGCGGATGGTCTGGCCTTCGATACCGGTCAGGTCGCTGAGATGGTAGCCGACGGTGATGCCATCGAAGTTGAAGTTGACGAGGTGGCCGGTCGGGGTGCCGCCGCGCATTTCGTTCTCGCGGTACTGGGTCGGCGGTCCGTAGGTCGAAGGGCGGCGCCCGATGGAGAGGTAGGCGTTGCTGCCGCCGATGTTACTCCAGTCGAAGTAGGCGCGCTCGACCCGCAGCCAGTCGCCGCTGGTGCTGCCGCTGTCGGTGCCGTCCATGGTGTAGGAGTTCCAGGAGTCGAAGACCTTGGAGCCGGTCGAGTCGCCCCAGTTCTTGTACATGGTAAGGCGGCCGCTGAAGTTGACGTTATCGTAGACCTTCGCCTTCATGTTGAGGCGCAGGCGGGTGGTGTAGAGGATGTCATTGTTGATGTCGCTGGTTTTCGGGGCCGGGGCCATGGCGTAAGGCTGGACTCCGGAGAGAAGTCCCATGCCGAAAGCCGTGGCCAAGGAAGGATTGGCCGCCATCATTTTGGCGATAGGCGAGTTCGGGTCAGCGGGGTCGCCGAATGTGCCACTCATGGCATCGGCGACGAATTGGTCAAAGTCAACCAGAACCCCGGGATAGAAGGTCACATCCTGGTAGTGCAGGGTGTCGGCCTTGGTGCGGAAGTCGCCGCTGAACTGGATGCGGTCGAGGGCGGTGTGTTTCTCGTTCTTGTCAATCCGCTTGGAGAGTTCCTCGAGTTCCTGGGTCAGATCCTTGACCTTGAGCTGCAGATCCTCGAGCGAGTCGGCCGCCAGGACGGTGGCAGGGGCCATCAGCAGGATGGCCAGCATCAGGGCGAACAGTTTGCGCATCTCTTGCCTCCTTGAGAAGACGGCCGGCAGGGTGCGGGCCTTTCCGTTCCGACCTCACCGCCCCCGCTTTGGGGGGCTGGCGGGCCGGAATGACGGTACGATACCTGCCGGTCGCGGGGTTTGTGCTCCCGGAAAATTCCGATCGATCGGCGCCGCCGGCAGATCAGCCGCAGGTCTGGGGCTGGGGCGAGTCGGCGGCGTGGTCGAAGAGGAACTGCTGGATGTCCTTGAGGTCTTTCTCGGAGAGCCCCTTGAACCCTTCGGGGTTCTTCTCGTGCTTGTCCTTGTCGAAAAAGCGGTCCCACTGGGCCTGGGTTTTGGCGAGGGGGGTCAGATCGCCGCCGCTGGCACCTTCAGAGTGGCAGCTCTTGCAGTTTTTCTTGAAGAGGTACTTCCCCTTCTTGGGGTTGCCACCTTCGGCGGCGAACACGCTGGTGGTCGCGAAGGCGACCAGGAGCATGCCGATGATCAGTTTTTGCAGGTTTTTCATGGTGTTACCTCCGTTGTCTGGTTGTCCGGCGTCAATAGATCCATATTTCCTAATATTTGAAATTCACAATCCATGCCGAAGTGTCTCGTGTCCGCCCGGGGCCCGCCTGGATGGATATTTTTACCCAATGATTGAATTCTGCAACTCTTCCTGAGAAACGCCTAATGGCGAAGCTTGTCCCGATTACTCCGTCAATTGCCCAATTTCTTCTTTCCGGTCCCACGTTGGCCGCAAAAAATCACCTGATCTGTAGGAGTCCTCGGACCCTGCCGGGCGGTGGGAGCCCCGGCCCACTGCGCAAAAATCTGACCAAACATTGGGAAATAGGATTATTCGGAATTTAGCATATAAAAAATTCATGTCAAGAAAATAATTAGGGGTCACTAACCACAATCACCTTACCGCCGATGCCAAGGCTGGCTCACGTACTCTAGCGCATTGGCCTTTCTCCTTGGCAGCGGCAGCGGAATCGGGTTAAGATTCTCGCCCCGACGGCAGCGACCGCGGCAGAAATCCGTTCCCCCTGGAGGCAAGGATCTATGAGCACCGACACCACCAAAGTGATCTACTCGATGATGCGGGTCAGCAAGTTTTACGACAAGAAGCCGGTCATCAAGGACATCTCTCTCTCCTATTTCTACGGCGCCAAGATCGGGGTACTCGGCCTCAACGGTTCGGGCAAGAGTACCCTGCTGCGCATCATGGCCGGCGTCGACAAGCAGTTCAACGGGCAGGCGGTTCTTTCCCCCGGCTACAGCGTCGGCTTCCTCGAACAGGAACCCCTGGTCGCCGTCGTCAAAACCGTCCGCCAGGTGGTGGAGGAAGGGGTACAGGAGACCGTCGACCTTCTGGCCGAGTTCGAGGCGATCAACGCCGCCTTCGCCGACCCCGACGCCGACATGGAAAAACTCTGCGACCGCCAGGCCCAGGTCCAGGAGAAGCTCGATCACCTCGATGCCTGGGATCTCGACGCGCGCCTGGAGATGGCGATGGACGCCCTGCGCTGCCCTCCGGGCGATACCCGGGTTGCCGTCCTCTCCGGCGGCGAGCGGCGCCGCGTCGCTCTCTGCCGGCTGCTGCTGCAAAAGCCGGACATCCTGCTCCTCGACGAGCCGACCAACCACCTCGACGCCGAGAGTGTCGCCTGGCTCGAACAGCATCTGCAGCAGTATGCGGGGACCGTCATCGCCGTCACCCATGACCGCTATTTTCTCGACAATGTCGCCGGCTGGATTCTCGAGCTCGACCGTGGTGAAGGGATCCCCTGGAAGGGAAACTATTCCTCCTGGCTGGAGCAGAAGCAGGAACGGCTGCGGCGCGAGGAGAAGGCCGAGAGCGGCCGGCAGAAGACCCTGGAGCGCGAACTGGAATGGATTCGCATGTCGCCCAAGGGGCGCCATGCCAAGAGCCAGGCCCGGATCAGCGCCTACGAAAAACTCCTTGCCGAGGAGGCCGACAAGGGCGCCCGCGAGCTGGAACTCTACATTCCGCCGGGACCGCGCCTCGGTAACCTGGTGATCGAGGCGAAGGGGGTCAGCAAGGCTTATGGCGACCAGCTGCTGGTGGAGCAGATGGATTTTTCCCTCCCCCCCGGCGGCATCGTCGGCGTCATCGGACCCAACGGCGCCGGCAAGACCACCCTGTTTCGCATGATCACCGGCCAGGAGCAGCCCGATGCCGGGACCATCCGCCTCGGCGAGACGGTGAAACTCGCCTACGTCGACCAGAGCCGGGAGCTCGACCCGAACAAGACCATCTGGGAGGAAGTCACCGGTGGCCAGGAGCAGCTGCAGCTCGGCAAGCAGCTGGTCAACTCGCGCGGCTACGTCGCCCGCTTCAATTTCTCCGGGGCGGACCAGCAGAAGAAGGTCGGCATGCTCTCGGGAGGGGAGCGAAATCGCGTACACCTGGCGAAAATGCTGAAGGAGGGGGCCAACGTCATTCTCCTTGACGAACCGACCAACGATCTCGATGTCAATACCATGCGCGCCCTCGAAGAAGGCCTGGAGAACTTCGGTGGCTGCGCCGTGGTGATCAGCCATGATCGCTGGTTTCTCGACCGCATTGCCACCCACATCCTCGCCTTCGAGGGGGAGAGCAAGGTGGTCTGGTTTGCGGGGAATTACAGCGAATACGAAGAGGACCGTAAAAAACGGCTCGGCGCCGAGGCCGACCGGCCGCACCGTATCAAGTATCGCCAGCTGACCCGTTAGCCTCCAACCGAAATACTGCAACTCTATGAGGTCGTATACCGGCAGCCAATTGGCTGCCGGTTCTGATTTTGCATATCTGTTCAGGCGTTGGAACTTTTTGCAGGGGGGATATTGCCGGTGACCCCTTTCCCCGGGGCGACCGTTCGTGTGGAACAAGTCCTGCGAGGTAAGGAATGGAAAACGAATTGGCCGAGGCCGGTTCCTGGGCCGATGGGCTCGATGGCCTGAAAGCCGGGACGAGGGCCCGGTCCACCACTGGCCGGGAAAACACCCCCAAGTTTACCGATCGCTACGGCCGCACCCGGCTGGTGGCCAGGGCCCGCTGGCTGCTGCTGATCCTCTTCGGCATCTACGCCGCCTTTGCCGCCAGCACCTATTCCCTCAGCCGCTACGGTTTCTTCCTCTCCCATGCCCAGGTGGTCTTTCTCTGCAGCACCGTCCTGGTGGTGCTTGCTTATAATGCCGCCTGCCACAGTATCCCGGAACGGGTTGCCCGTATTGCCGCCTTTGAACAGGTCCAGATTCTGCTTGACCTGCTGCTGGTGACGGTCCTGATCCATTTCAGTGGCGGCGGCGCCAGCTGGTTCTGGCCGGTCTACCTGGTGGTGACCATCGAGGCCGCGGTTTTGCTCGAGCGCCGGGAGGATGTCTGGTTTCTCGGCAGCCTCGGCGGTTTCTTCTTCGGTGCCCTGCTCGTTGCCACCTACTTCAGCCTGATTCCCGCGGTCAGCATGCCCTTCGTCGACCCGGGTCTGCACCACGACGCCCTCTATCTCGGCCTGATCTGGTTCTGGGTCAGTCTCCTCAACGCCACCGTGGCGGTGGTCGCCGCTTTTCTGATGGGGGTCATCCGCAAGGAGAACGCGTCGCTGCAGCAGAGCGAATCTAGGCTGGTCGATTTTCTCGAGTCGGCCAACGACCTGATTTTCAGCTTCACCCCCGAGGGGCGTTTTCTCTTTGCCAACCGGGCCTGGCTGCGGGCCACCGGTTACAGCAGGGACGAGCTGGCGACCCTGCGGGTCCGCGACGTCTTGCATCGCGACTGTATCGGCAAGTGCCTGGTCGAGTTTCAAAAAGCCCTCTCCGGTGACCGCGGCAACGCCATCGAGGGGCAACTGGTCGCCAAGGTCGGGCGCCTGGTCGATGTCGAAGGGAGCGTCTCCTGCAGTTTCCAGGACGCCCGGCCGACAGCCCTGTGGGGGATCTGCCGCGATATCTCCGAGCGCAAGCTGGCCCAGAACCAGCTCTACCACATGGCGCATCACGACATGCTCACCGGTCTGCCGAACCGTACCTTCTTCCTCGACCGCCTGCACCATGCCCTCGCCCTGGCCAAGCGCGGCAAGTACCCGTTGGCGGTCCTCTTTCTCGACCTCGACCGTTTCAAGATTATCAACGACACTCTCGGGCACGCGGTGGGGGACAAGCTCTTGCAGGAGGTCGCCCGGCGGTTGCAGGTGAACGTGCGCGAGTCGGACACCGTCGCCCGCCTCGGCGGCGACGAGTTCACCGTCATACTCGGCCAGCTCCAGGAGGCGGACGATACCGAGCGGGTCGCCGCCAAGATTCTCAAGGCCCTCGCCCAGCCGCTGCATATCGATGGCCACGAGCTCTACGTGACGACCAGTATCGGCATTGCCCGTTATCCCGGCGACGCCGAAGACCCGCCCAGCCTGGTGAAAAAAGCCGACCTCGCCATGTACAGTGCCAAGGCCGGCGGGCGCAACACCTGCAAGTTCTACGAGCCAAGCATGGACGCCGACGCCGACCGCCGCCTGATCATGGAGAACGGCCTGCGCAAGGCCCTGGAACGGGAGGAGTTCCGGGTCCACTACCAGCCGAAGGTGGCGATGGACAGTGGCCGCGTCACCGCCCTGGAGGCGCTGCTGCGCTGGGAGCACCCAACTCTCGGGCTCCTCCCCCCCGGGGAGTTCATCTCCCTCGCCGAGGAGACCGGTCTGATCGTACCGATCGGCGAGTGGGTGCTTCGCACCGCCTGCACGCAGAACCGCCGCTGGCAGGAGCAGGGGTTGCCCCCGGTCCGCGTCGCCGTCAACCTCTCCGGCTACCAGCTGCAGCAGAAGAACCTGCCGCAGGTCGTCGCCCGGATCCTTGACGAGACCCGGCTGCCGCCCGCCTTCCTCGAGCTCGAGGTCACCGAGACGGTTATCATGCAGAATCCCGACTTCGCGGCCCAGCTTCTCGCCGAGCTGCGCCGACTCGGCGTCCATCTCTCCATCGACGACTTCGGCACTGGCTACTCCTCCCTCGCCCACCTCAAGCGCTTTGCCGTCAACACCCTGAAGATCGACAAGTCTTTTGTCCGCGATGTCGCCGACAATCCGACCGATGCCGCCATCACCGCGGCGATCATCGCCATGGGCAGGAGTCTCAACCTGTCGGTGATCGCCGAAGGGGTCGAGACCGAGAACCAGTTCCGCTTCCTGCGCGGTGAGGCGTGCCACGAAATGCAGGGCTACCTCTTCAGTCGCCCCCTTGCCGCCGAGAGGATTGCGGAACTCTTGGCGAGTGAAGACTCTTCCTGGCTCCCAGGCTGACCCGCGACCGACCGGCGGCTTGACATCAGGGGTGAAGGGCGCTATTTAAACCACAGGCTATTCGCTGGAAAGCAGGCCGGGGAGGGGGAGGGGCATGAAACAGCAGACCAAAAATCGAATCGGGCGCGGGTACAGCAGCTACCGGAGGGTAGTGCCAGTCCTGAGCGCCCTTTTTCTCCTCATTCTGCCGTCGACGGCGCTCAGTTCCGAGAGCAGCGCGGCAGCGCCGGTAGCCCAAGTCTTCCAGAAGCTGATCAGCGTCGCTGATCTCGACCCTTCGCCGGAAACGATGACGCGGCAAAAGGTTCACCTCGGCCAGGAGTTGACCGAGCTCTGGCAGCAGGAAGAACGCCGGACTATCCTGCGCAACAAAATAGTCGAGGCGGTTGTCAGCGCCTTTGCCGAGGAGCAACAAGTCGAGGCCCGGGATGAGGAAATTGCAGCCTACCTCGATTATCTGCGCTGGCTACTGCAGACCCGCCTGACGATTCTGACTCGTGAAAGCGCGGCGCTTACCGCCGAGCTCGAGCAGGCCAAACCGGGGGGGAAAGATGAAAAATGGCTGCAATTGCGGCTCGAAAGACTCAATTCCCTGATCGCCTGGTTCAGCCAGGAAACGACGGACACCAAGAGCGCCGAGCTCAACCCGGCGCGGACGGCGATGCCGCAGACGTCGGAAGCCCGTGCCGGGGTCAAACGCTGGAAGCTCGACAAGGCCCTCTATGACCGTTTCGGCGGCGAAGTTGTCTGCAACGGCTCCCGCCTGGTTCCGGTCGGCGCTCTTCGCGCCCTGCTTGAGGAGCGCCTGAACAGCCTGGACGTGGTCATTCTTGACCCGGTCTATCTTGACCTCTTCGACGACTACCGTCCGCCGCTCCAGCCGGGCGCCTTTCCGGTCACCCACCGTCAGGCCGCCACCTACTACGCCGACCCCTGGTGGGTCCGGGCCAAGGAACTCGATCTTTTTCCGGAGCTGCCACCGCGGCCCGCTCCGACCGCCGACGAATAGTTTCTCCCCCAACCCAGCCTATCCGGGTCGGGAATCGAATCCCGGCCGGCCAGGGTCGCATCAGCCAGGAGTCTGCGTCATGAGCGGTCGATTTGCGCTCCCTGCCTGCATCGGCACCCGTTCCAAGGGCTTCGGGAATCTCTTCGCCGCCGGTTTCTACCTGTGGCAACAGACAGCAACCGGCAGGATCCCCCGCTCCATCAGCAGCCGCGACCGATCACACCTCGCCTTTGCCGGCCTCCGGGGCCGTTGGGACGGGGAGGGCGCCCCCTCGTTTCCTGTGCCATCCTCACCAAATACAGGTCTCTGTTTTTCCCTCGAAAATAACCAGGAAGGAAGGACTCCTTGACCTTTGCCGCCATTGTTTTCATCTCTCTCGTCCTGCAGTGCACTGCCGTATATTTTTCTTTCCGGCTCATCCCCCTTACGGGCCATACCCGAGCCTGGTTACTCCTCTCGTTGGGAATAGGCACCATGGCTGCCCGTCGCTTCATTACTCTGGTGACATTATTGTCGGGCCCAGCGGTACACTTCGGGTCAGTGGATTATCTTTTTGAAATTATAGGTGTTTTTGGTTCTGCAATGATGGTTGGCGGCGTGATTGCAATAAGACCCCTTTTTTTAATCTCAGGTGGGTCGAATTCCCCGAAGCTTGCTTCGATGAAAGCGATCAATCTAAACTTTTGATACCCCGTAGCTTGCTGCGGGGAGATTCATTGATCATAAATGCGGGGAAAAAACAGCAAGCTTTAGCTGAGAGTCTTCAGGAGGCCTTGGCCAACGTCAAAATCTTAAAAAAGTTGCTGCCTATTTGCGCCAATTGTAAAAAAATACGTGATGACAGCGGGTACTGGCACCAGATTGAAACTTACATATCAAACAATTCCGGCACCCTGTTCTCACATGGGCTATGTCCGGACTGTGGTGTAAAATTGTATCCGGATTTTAACGAAAAAATCCAGAACGGCATTGCCGGAAAACAGCAAGCCCCCCCAGATTGAGGAGGCTTGAAAATGAGGACAGAACAATAGGTTGGTGCGGCCAGGTTACTCTCCCGTTTGCCGCGGCGCAGAAATGGGAGTGCAGAAATGGGATGGACAACCTGATCTGGTTTCGGTAATGTATACGACATTATTCTCCGATACTGGCAAAACCGGCGCGAGCCGGTGACGCAAAGCTGCGGGTCCCACGGGGACAGCCGGGTTGCCGAAGAGAGTTGAGCTGCTGCAGGCACTGAGACGCTCGTCTTCGGATTTTCTGGAGGCGGGCGTTTGCCGTTGGGCGGCAATGGTTTCGCCCCTGTACTGTGGGGAGGGATGTTGGCGATGGGGTTGCGAATCCTGATTTTTGAACGGGAACCAAGCTTGCGGGAACTGTTGAATGTCGTCCTCACCGGGGCGGGGTATCAGGTTCAGACTTTCGCTGATCCTTCCGCCTGTCCCCTCTTTCATCGGCGGGATGACGAGGAAGCCTGCTGCGCCAGCAAAGTCCCCTGCGCTGATGCTTTGCTGAGCGATCTCGACCTGCCGCATATCAGCGCCCTCGATTTCCTGAAACTGCAACGCCTGCGCGGGTGCAAGGCCCTTGACGCCAACAAGGCGATAATGGGTGCCAGTCTGACCGTGGAACTGCAGCGGGAAATAGCTGAGTTTGGCGGAGCGTATATCAAGAAGCCGTTTCATCTGGCGGAGATCCTGGCCTGGGCCGAAGGATGTGCCCAGCGGTTGGCCGCGCAAGAGAGCTAAACGTCGACACGCCTCGGCCCTGGGCCGGAACCGGTTTTAACCTTTTCCCCTTTAAACATCCCGCCCGCGCTTCACCTCCCCATTCAGTTGAGCGAAAGTCCGAACTCGACCCGGCTCGCCGCCTCCCCGGCCTTGGCCGGCGGCTGTTCGATGGGCGCGTTCTTCAGGAAGAGACGCGGCCCAATCTCGCTACCCTGCTGTTGCAGGTAGGTCTGCACCGCCTCTGCACGCGCGCTGGCCAGTTCCTGGAGCTGCTGCGGACCGGCCGGAATATTGGCGAGCAACAGTTTTTCCATTTCCGCTACCGGCAAATCCTTTTCAAATCCCAAAAAGTTGCGCGGTTTTGGGAACTTGGCCTGTTTATAGACCTGGCGCAGCAGCCGCGGGTACTCCTCGCGGCCAATTTCGATCGCTCCTGCTGGGGACGGTTCCTTCCCTGCGCCAGCAAGTTCACGCCGCTTGAACGCAATCAGCCGCTGCTGTAACTGCAGTTGCCGGTACCCTTCGGGGTCCTGATCGGGATCGACAAACCCGCTGATTTCCAGCTTCAGGGCCGGTCGCTGCTGCAACGCCTGGGCAAGTTTGGCCAGCTTTTCCTGGGCGGCGGCCGTGAGGGCGGCGCTCCCGAAGGGGAACGTGACCTGGCTGAAGTCACCGTCGGCGCCGCCGCCGAGCATCGCCGCGAGGAGCGAGAAGGGGGCGGTGGCAGCCTTGACCAGCAGATTCTTGACGATGGTGAAGAGGGTGCTCCAGATCTGGAACTGGGGGTCGTCGGTGCGGCCGGAGACCGGAAGGTCGAGGTGAATTTCCCCGTTGCGGTCCTTGAGCAGGGCGACCGCCAGGCGCACCGGCAGCGACGTCGCCGCGTCGCTCGCCACGGCATCGCCGAAGCTGAACTGGTCGAGGAAAAGCTGGTTGCTGGCCGTCACCTGGTGGTCTTCGATGTGGTAATCGAGGTTGAGAAAGAGCTTCCCCTTGGCGATGACGTAACCGAGATAGGTGCCGGCGTAAGGGGTGGCCGGCACCAGGTCGATGTTGCTAAAGGTCACCTTGAGGTCGAGGTAGAGACTGTCGCGGAAGGGATCGATGGAACCGCTGATCTGTAGTGGCGAACGATTCTCCAGCTCGCCGCGCAGATCGACGGCAGCCGGGGCCTTGGCGTCGCTGGCCAGGCCGGTGATGCGGCCGCCGAGGCGGTACATGGTGGTGGCGAAAAATTCCGGCAGGTGGTGGTCGGTGAAGGTGAGGGTACCGTCCTGCAGGGTCACTCTGGTGATCTGCACCCGGGGCGATGGGGCGGGTTCTGGCGCCGCTGCCGGCAGTGTCGTGGCTGGAGCCTCCGCTGCAGCCGCGTTGGCGACGCTGGCGAGATTGACGCGGCCGTCCTTGGTGACCAGGACCTGGGCCTGGTAGTTGTTGAGAGCGACGCCGGCGATCTCGACCTGCAGCGGCTGGAGATCGACCCGGAGACCGTCGAGCTGCAGGCTCTCCCAGGCAAGGAGCGGTTCATGCGCGAGGGGATCGTGCAGGGCAAGGCGGCGGATACCGGCCGCGCCGGAGATGGTTCCGCCGAGGCCCGTTTCCTTCTGCCGCAGGTGGTACTGAAGATGGCTGTCGAGGCGGCCGTCGACGAAGTCGACCTTGACCAGCGCCGGGAACCAGGGGCTGAGGTCCGGCAGCGGCAGGTGCGCGATCTGCAGGGTGCCGTTGACGGCGAGGGGCGTATGGACCAGCTCTCCGGCCAGGTTGAGCTCTCCCTTGCCGAGGCGGAAACCGAGCTGGTAGGGACTCTTACCCGCCTGCGGCAGGGTCAGGTTGGCGATGGAGGCGTGCAAATCTTCGAGCTCCAGCACCCCTTCCCGCGGCAGGGTGGCGTCGCGGAACTGCACCCGCGAACCAGCGAGCGCCACCCGCCCTAGCGTCACCTGCCAGGGGGGCGATTCCGGGTCGGTGGTGGCCGCCGGAACAGGCGCCGGGGCTGCTGGCTGCGGTCGCAGCAGGTCGAAAGGAGTGAGATGGCCATCGGCCTGGCGCGAGGCGACCAGTTCCGCCTGCTCCAGGTCCAGGTCGGCAAAGCCGGTGGTGCGTGTGGCGAGATCGAAATGCCCCCCGGCCAGGGCGAGGCTTGATAGGGCGAAATGATCGCCGCCACCGAAGGGGGCGTCAACTCCGGCAAGAGTTGCCGTCACCCCGCGCAATTGCAGCTGGTTCGGTTGCGGACCGTAGTCGACCTCCCCGGCGGTCCCGAAGCGGCCGGAAACCGGGGCGGTGAGGCGGTCGGCAAGGTAGGGGTAGTAGGGGGCGAGAGGAAGATCCTCCAGTTTGAACTCGGCCCTGGCGGCCAGGGGTATGAGACCGGCGGTGCCGGAAATGGCGAGCCGTAGCCGCCGTTCGGTTTCGAGGCCGAAGCTGAAATCGCCCCGGTCATCGGCAAGGTTGGAGAAGTCGTGGCCGAGGAGGTTGATCTCACGGATTTCTTCGCTGAAGCCGCCGGGGGGGAGTGCGTCGCGGAAATGTACCTTGCCGAGGCGCAGCCGCAGCGTTTCGATCGCCACCCGCAGTTCGGGGGCGGCGGTGGCCGGTGCAGCAGCGTCAGCCATCTCCCCCGTCCGTTGCGGCAGCAGGCGTTCGAAGTTCCACTCTCCGGTCCGGTTTCGGTCGAGGTAGAGCTCGGGGCTGTAGATCGAAAGCTCCCGCAGGGCGAGCTGGCGCTCGGCGAGGTCGATAAAATCGATGTCGGCGCTCAGCAGCGGCAGGGTGAAGCAGCGCGTCCCATCGGGGAAGTCGAGGTTGAGGCCGCTGAGGACGACGCTGCCGTTGAGGAGGAGTTGCGGCGTCTTGGCCGCGCTGAGCCGATATGAGGCTTCGATGTCGAGGGCGAGGCGACCGGTGGCGACGGTCAACGGGAGCGGTACCGGAGAGTAGCGGGCGTAGTGGGCAAGATCGAGATCCTGCAGCTTGAGCGCCAGGGTCGTCTCTTCGGACTCGCTAAAGGGCTTGCTGCGTCCTTCGGCGCGCAGCGGCGAGTCGTCGAAGCGCAGGCTGAGCGCCGGCTCGACATAACGGTCGGCGAGGTAAGGGACATTGCCGATCACCGGAACGCTCAAATCGAACTGGCGGATGGTATGGCGGCCGCCGTCTTCCCGGGTCAGGTCGGCGAGGTCGACAGAGCCGGCGCGGACCACCAGGTTGTTGATGGAAAAGCGCAGCGGCTCAGCGGCGGGGACGGGCGGTGCTGCCGGGTCGTTGGCGGGGATGAGATCGGAGAAGTTAAAGCGCTCCGGTCCGGTGCGCTGCAGCAGCAGGTAGGGCTGGTCGAGTTCGACGGCGTCGAGGATCAGCGCCCGTTCGAGCAGAGAGCGGCTGCTCAGCGAAACCAGCAGGCGCTGACAGGAGAAAAAACTCTGCTCGCTGCCGGGTTCCTTGAGATCGAGGTCGCGGATGGTCAGGGTCAGGGTCAGGGGGTTGACGCCGATGGCGCCGATGCTCAGACTGCGCCCGGTCTGGTCGGCGACCCAGGCGCTGGCGCGGCTGCGCAGCTGGCCAGGCAAAAACAGGGTGATCGCCAGCAGGAGGAGGACGACCAGGATGGCAAGGCTGGCGACGATTTTCTTCCAGCGGGACATGGGAGCCTTTCGGTGGGCGGAATCACTTTTACAGATTATAGCCAACCGGTGGGCTTTTTCAGCCGGGAATCAGGGCGCCGGCCCTGATTCTTTCAGAGCCGGCGCCAGGTAGGGGAGCCCGTCTGCTACTCCCTGCAGGACCGAGTGGATGGATGGATGGGTGGTCCGGCATCGGGTTACTCCACCAGCGATTTATACCAGACGTTCATGCTCTCCAGCTCACCGGAGATCTGGGTGTTGCGCGTTAGGGTGCCACCGAAGCGGTAGCCGCTCTTGGCAAAGGTGATGTTCATGCCGAAGGAATAGGCCCGGGCGATGGTGAAGGCGGTGACGATCCCTTCCTGAGCCGCGGCTCGTTCCAGCCGCGCGAGGAGGTAGTTGGCCAGACCGCGCCCCCGCTGTTCGGGGAGGGTGGCGAAATCGGTCATCTCGGCGTTGCGTCCGGCGAGGTCGAGTTCCGCCGAGGCGATGGCAACCAGCTCCCCCGCCGCGAAGATACCGTGGTAGCGGATGTGGCTCGCCATGGTGGTGCGCAGGTAGGCCGGGTCGTGAATCGGGAAGGGGTAGGTGGCGAAGACCACCCGGTAGACGGCGGCCATCGCCTCGCAGTCCTCCGGGCCCAGGGCCCGGTACCCGTAGCCAGGGGGGAGACTCAGCTCCTCCGGCGCCGCGCTCTTCTCGCGGGAGAGCTCCAGCACTTCGGTCACCCGCTGAGGCCGGGTCTCCCGGCGCCGTTCCGGCGAGAGGAATTTCCCCATGAAGTGGACATCGACCTCCCCCCGGTAAAAGTCCGGCACCGTCGCTTCGGGCTGGTAGCCGCGCCGGCGGAAAAGTTCTTCCCGGTCGTCGGGGACCTTGGCGAAAATCTTGGAGTAGCCCCGTTCATCGGCCAACTCTTCGAGGTAGGGGAGGAGCTCCGGCAGATCGTTGCGCGCCAGGCTCATCAGGTAAACCCGGTCGCTATGCTTGCCGTGCTGGATGGTGGAATTGCCAAAGGACTCGATCCGATCAGTGGTCATGACGGCGCTCCATGCGGCTGTTGTTCTCGGGGGTGAGGGAGATGGTGCGGTCGAAGTCGGAGAGGAGCATCTCGATCCCGGTCGAGCGGCACTCCTCGGCATCGCCCAGTTTCAGGTGGAGCCGGCAGTCGTCGCACTTGCGGTCGCAGAAGATCGGCTCGTAGCTGTTCGGCTCCTGGTAGGTGGTGATCACCCCTTCGTAGTTGCGCAGCACCACCTTGTTGGTCGAAATGGAGATCAGGTAGTTGGGAGAGAGGGGGATCTTGCCGCCGCCGCCCGGGGCGTCGACGACATAGGTCGGCACGGCAAAGCCGCTGGTGTGGCCGCGCAGGCTCTCCATGATCTCGATTCCCTTGCCGACCGGGGTGCGGAAATGGGAGAGCCCTTCGGAGAGGTCGCATTGGTAGAGGTAGTAGGGGCGGACCCGGTTCTCCACCAGCTTGTGGACCAGCGATTTCATGATGCGCGGGCAGTCGTTGATGCCGGCGAGGAGCACCGACTGGTTGCCGAGGGGGATGCCGGCGTCGGCCAGCATCCGCAGCGCCTCGCGGGAGGAACTGGTGATCTCGCGGGGGTGGTTGAAATGGGTGTTGAGCCAGAGGGGCTGATGTTTTTTCAGCACCGCCACCAGGCTATCGGTGATGCGGTAGGGGAGGACCACCGGCATCCGCGTACCGATACGGATCACCTGCACGTGGGGGATCGTCTTCAGCTCGCCGAGGATCCAGTCGAGGTAGCTGTCCGAGAGCATCAGCGGGTCGCCGCCGGAGAGGAGGACGTCGCGGATCACCGGGGTGTTGCGGATGTAGTCGATTCCCGCCAACAGTTCGGCTTTTTTCGGGATCGAGTCGACATCGCCGACCTTGCGCTTGCGGGTGCAGTGGCGGCAGTACATGGAGCAGACATTGCTGATCTGCAGCAGTACCCGGTCGGGATAGCGATGGGTGATCCCCGGCGCCGGGCTGTCCTTGTCCTCGGCAAGCGGGTCGCTCATGTCGTAGCTTTCGATCTCCAACTCCCGCGGTGACGGGAAGGCCTGCATGAAGACCGGATCGTTGCGGAAGTCATCAGCATCGACCAGGGAAAGGTAGTAGGGGGTGATGGAGAGGGGGAAACGCTTCAGGGTCAGCTCCAGTTTCTGCTTCTCCGCGCTGCTGAAACGGGTGCCGAGCAGTTCCTCGACGGTATCGATATCCTGGACTGAATGCTTGAGTTGCCAGCGCCAGTCCTTCCAGTTGGAGAGGGACGCGTCGATGTCACTGATGCGATGGGCGATATCCTGTTGTTTGCTGCTGTAAATGGGCAAGGTTAAACTCCCTTTTGGGTAATTTGGCTGGATTCGTGCTGCGGTAGTAATGACCAGCCAACCGGCCGCGAGGCCGTTAGAAATAATAGCCGAAGTTAATATTGATCCGGGTGTTGCGCTCGTTGTCCGGGGTGGTCGGATTGCCGTTCATGAAGATCATGTTCTCCCCGGAGATAACGTCGAAATAGGTATAGAGCGGCCCGGCGGCGACCATGGCGCCGACGACGTTCTGCCAGGCGGTGCCGAAGGAGCCCTCGTCGGGCTCGATGACGGTGTTGTCGGAGTAGACCTGGATGCTGTCGAGGGGACCCCAGTCGAGGGGGAAGGTGTAGGCGGCGTTGAAGATGCCGATCGACGCTTTTGCCGGCGCGTCCCAGGCCGCGGCGAAGGCGCCGACGTGAATCAGGCGGTTGTCGACCCCGGTCGGGTTCTCCAGGGCGTACTCGTAGGCTGCATATTCGAGCTGGACGTTGAGGTTGCCGTAATTTCCCACCAGGTGCACGGCGCTCGCCCAGTGGTCGCCCATGTCGCCGGTGGCGGTGTTGTAGACCTGGCCGTATTCACCCGACCAGCCGAATTCGGTGGCGCAGGTTTCGCTGTGCTGCAGAGTGTAGGCGAGCCGCAGGTTCCCCTGGTTGGTCTCCTCGTTGGCGTTGACCCCTTCGGTAATCAGGTCGATGGAGTAGCGCTCCTTGTCGCTGGAGTTGCCGAGCTCGGCATTCTTGTAGAAGGCGACGGCGATATCGAGGGGACCGGGGGTGTAGAGAAACTTCACCCCCATGTCGTAGTCATCTTCCAAGCCGAGGTAGTAAGCGCCGCTGAACCAGAAGTTGTGGGACGCGTAGGGCTGGATACCGAAGGGGACCTGCTGGATGCCGATCTGTCCCTGGAGGTCGTCGGAAAAGTTGTAGCCGATCCAGCCGTGATGGATGGTGTCGAAGTCATATTCGGGGTAGAAGCGATACTCCGCCGATAGCAGGATGTCGGCGACTTCGCCATCGAGATTGAGCCGGAACAGGTCGAAGGCAAAATCGCCCCCCTTGTCTTTGGATGCCGCGCTCCAGTCCTGGAGTCCGTAGTTCACCCGCAGGGCGCCCCCCAGCCTGATGCCGGTAGCGTCTTCGAGCTTTTGCAGGCGGCTGTCGAGGGCGTCCAGGGCCGAATCGGCGGCGAGGACGGGTGAAGCGACCGCCAGCAGGAAAATCATGGTCAGGGCAAGATGCAACAGTCTTTTCAAATGCAAGAGAGTCTCCTTTTGGCAATCAAGTGAATGGGGGATCATAGTGCGGCCTTGCGGGCTTCCGCCAGCCAGCCATCCCACTGCGGGCGATGCTTGGCGATCCACTCATCGGCCTGGCGTTCAATGTCATGCTGCGACTTTTCGCCATTCTCCATGCGGGCATTCTGCTCGTTGATATCGGCCAGGGGGAGGGTGAAAAGCTCGAAAAACTTCTTTGCCGCCGGGTTCTTGGCGAGGAATTTCTTGTTGGCGACAATCCGGATGTCGCTGACGACGAAGCCGAGCTTGGCCGGATCGCTCACCGCGCCCTGGACGCCGCTGACAGTCATGCGCTCCTTGCCGGTCAGCTGCGATTCGGTGGGGTTGATCTCCGGTACGTTGATCCACATGACATCCTGGCCCGGCTTGAGCTTGAAGATCGTCCAGTTCGGTGCCCAGGTGTAGAAGAACGCCGGTTTTCCGGCCTGGTATCTGGCCAGGGTCTCGGCCATGCTGGCAGAGTAGGACGCCTTGATCAGGTTGATATCATCGTCGAGGCCGTACACCTTCATGTGGTGGGCGATGACCTTCTCGCAGCCCCAGCCGGGGGGGCACGCGGTCAGGTCCGCCTTGCCGTCACCGTTGGCGTCGAAGGCCTGCTTGACTTCGGGACGACGGAAGTCATCGAGGGAGCGGATGTTGTATTTCTCCACATCCCGCTTCGAAACCAGATAGCCCTGCAGGCCACCGGCCTTGGAGACGTATCCGACCTTTTCCGCCCGTTCGTAAAAGTGTTTCGGCAGCTGGCCATCATGCATGGGGAACCAGCCGTTGGTCCAGTAGTCGAGGTCGCCGAGGGCCAGCGACTGGTAAAAAATCGGGTTGGTCAACTCCTTCGGGTTTTTTACCTTGTAGCCGAGCTCTTCCAGCCCCTTGCGTACCAGCACTTCCTGGAAGTAGCCGGTGTTCCAGGTGGCGCGGGCGGGCTGGACCGTAACGCCCTTGCCGGGCTGCTCGCTCGCTGCCAGGGCCGGTCCGGCCAGCATCAGGGCGAGCGCGATGGTGAACAGTTTCAAGCTTTTTCTCATCTTCAGCTCCTTTTTATTGGGTGCGAAACATACAGTTGCATTGATTTTAGTTGGACCTGCGTGGTTGCCCCATCCCCTGGGTGATGCGGTCGAGGATCATCGCCAGCAGCACGATGGCCAGACCGCCAATCGTCGCCAGGCCGATCTCCAGGGTGTTGAGCCCCTGGACCACCGGGCCGCCGAGACCGCCGGCGCCGATCATCGCCGCGATGACTACCATTGACAGGGCCATCATGATGGTCTGGTTGAGGCCGGCCATGATCGACGGCAGGGCGAGGGGGAACTGGACCTTGCGCAGCACCTGCCAGGGGGTGGCGCCAAAGGCGAGGGCCGCCTCGACCAGCTCCGGGTGGACCTGGCGAATGCCAAGGCTGGTGAGGCGAACGATCGGCGGCAGGGCGAAAACGATAGTCGCCAGGACCCCGGAAACGGTGCCGATGCTGAAGAGCATGACCACCGGGACGAGGTAGACGAAGGCCGGGGTGGTCTGCATGGCGTCGAGGAAGGGGCGCAGCAGCACCTGGAAGCGGTCGCTGCGCCCGGCCAGGATCCCGAGGGGGATGCCGGCCAGGGCACAGAAAAGGACCGCGCAGATAACCATCGACAGGGTGATCATGGTCTCTTCCCAGAGGCCGAGATAGCCGATAAGGAGCAGAGTGAGAACTGTGAAGACGGCGATCCGTTTCCCTGCGTAACGCCAGGCGGCGAGGGCAAGCAGCAGGATGAGCAGGCTCGGCGGCATAATGTCAAACAGCCATTGTAGCCCTTCCAGGGTCTTTTCGATCGGGACCTTGATGAACTGGAAGAGATCGCGGTAGTTATAGACCAGCCAGTCGACACCGGACTGGATCCAGTCGTCGAGGGGGATCAGTTTTTCATCGAAATTGAGCAGTCTCATGCGATCACCTTTTCAGATTGCGCCTCCGCTTCGGCCTCGGCGGTCTCCTGCTGACCCCGGTGCAGGGTGCGCAGAAAGAGGTTCTTGGAGATGACACCGAGATAACGACCGTCTTCGTTTACCACCGGGATCGGCCAGGGGTGGGCGGTGATTTCCGGGAGAATATCCTGCATCGAGTCGCTGGCGGTCACGGCCTTCGCCTGTTCCAGAAAGGCCGGGCTCAAATCCTTCCCCCCCCCACCATCGATCAGATCCTTGAGGCTGTCGGTCGAGACCACCCCCTTGAGCTGGCGCTCGGAATCGAGGACATAGCCGTAGGCGCGGTCCTGGCTGATCAGCCGCTGCAGGGCGGCCCGCGGTCCCTCGCCCTGGTGGCGGATGACGGTGACCTGGGTATCGCGGGCGATGTCGCCGGCGGTGAGGATATTGGTCGGGTCGACGCCGCGGAAAAAGGCGCGCACGTAGTCATCGGCCGGGTGCTGGAGGATCTCCTCCGGTGTGCCGACCTGGACCACCCGGCCTCCCTCCATGATGGCGATGCGGTCGCCGATGCGCATCGCTTCGTCGAGGTCGTGAGAGATGAAGACGATAGTGCGCTGGGCGCGGGCCTGGAGCTTGAGGAGTTCATCCTGCATCTCGGTGCGGATCAGCGGGTCGAGAGCGGAGAAGGCTTCGTCCATCAGCAGGACGTCGGGGTTGACCGCGAGCCCCCGGGCCAGGCCGACCCGTTGCTGCATGCCGCCGGAGAGCTCCCGGGGGAAGCTGTTGGCATAGCCGTCGAGGCCGACCTGGGCGAGGGCCTGCAGGGCCCGTTCATGCCGCTCCGGCTTGGGCATGCCGGACATCTCCAGGCCAAAGGCGGCGTTGTCGAGGACCGACAGGTGCGGCATCAGGGCAAAAGACTGGAAAACCATCCCCATCTTCTTGCGCCGCAGCTCTCGCAGCTGCTGGTCGTTCATGGTTGATACGTTGTCGCCATCGACGTAGATGGCGCCGGCGGTTGGTTCGATCAGCCGGTTGAGCATGCGCACCATGGTCGACTTGCCGGAGCCGGAGAGGCCCATGATGACAAAAATCTCCCCGACGCGAATCTCGAAGCTCGCCTCGTGAACGCCGACGGTCATGCCGGTCTTGCTATGAATCGTCTCCTTGTCCGCTCCGTCGGCGAGCATCTTCAGGGCCCTTTTCGGGTGCGGTCCAAAGATCTTGCTGACCGCTTCGACCCGTATTTTATTGACGTGCGATGGCATGCAGACTCCTGTCCTGCGACTTCCCGGGCGCCAGAAACGGTGGCACCTGGGGAATGCGCTGCGAAAATAGGGACAGGCCGCCGCGTGGAAAATATCCACTGGCTAATGGGGAGCTTTGCACGCGACGGCGTGCCCGGGATGAATCAACTGGTTTTTGCGGCTGGGCAACCCGCAACCGGAATAACGGGGGACTCCCGTCATTCGGTGCTGCCCAGAGAGGTTGAGGCGTTAAGATCCCGGGTCGGGCGACACGGGCAGAAAGCCTCATAGCGGGTTGAGGTCGGAACGCCCTGGCGGGGCGCCACCATCAATGGCTGAATATACCGTAATGATCAGGAAAGGTCAAATCGTCGGTCCTGCCCCCTGCGCGCGCGAAGCCGCTCCCTTCCCCTGGACCAGGGCTGACGGTTGCAATTCTTCTGGTAAGCTTAGGGGGTCGAAGCGCCACGACGAGAGCGCAACCCTTCCCAGGAGAGCATGCAAGATGGCCCGCAAGATCTTTGTCGCCGCGACCGGCCAGAACTGCGGCAAGACCACGGTCTGCCTGGCGCTGCTGCACCTGGCGCAGGCAAAATACGCCCGCGTTGGCTTCATCAAACCGCTCGGACCGAAGCCGGCCCTGCTGAACGGGCGGCCGATGGACAAGGACGCGGCGTTAATGGCCGAGGTCTTTGGTCTGAAGAAAGTCCTGCGCCACATGTCACCGGTGGTTCTCTTTCCGGAAACCACGCGCCAGGTCATCGACGGCCAGCTCGATCCCTCCGGTTACCGTGGGCAGATCGTCGCGGCCTGCGCCGCCCTCGAAAAGCAGTGCGATTTCCTCGTCATCGAGGGTTCCGGGCACCCAGGAGTCGGCTCCGTGGTCGGCCTCTCCAATGCCACTATCGCCGGCCTGGTCGGGGCGCCGGTCCTGCTCATCACCGGTGGTGGCGTCGGCAGCGTCATCGATGCGGTCACCCTCAACCGGGCGCTGTTCGAGAAGGAAGGGGTCGAGGTGCGTGCGGTGCTGGCGAACAAGCTGATCCCCGAGAAGCGCGACCCCACCCTCGATTACCTGCGCCGGGCCTTTGCCCGGGAGCCCTTCGCGCTCCTCGGCGGCTTCAACTACCAGCCGATCCTCGCCAACCCGACCCTGGGGCGCGTCGCCCGGCTGCTCGGCCTTGAGCTGCACGGCAACCGGCGCGAGGCGAAGCGGATCCTTCACCACGTCCAGATCGGCGCCGCCTCCACCCAGCGCGTCGCCGAGTTGCTGAAGAACGACTCGCTGCTGATCGTCACCAGCAGCCGCGACGAACTGCTGGTGACGATGGCCAACCTCTACCAGATTCCCGAGTACCGCTCCCGTATCGTCGGCCTGGTTATCCCCGGGATTCTGCCGATCAACAAGATCACCCAGCAGATCCTCGATCGCAGCAATATCCCCTACCTGCGCACCGCGAAGAATACCACCGCCGAGCTTTACCAGACCATCGTCGAGGATGTTTCCAAGCTGACCGCCGAGGACAAGGAAAAGCTCGATCTGGTGCGCAAGCTCGCCGAGTTCCGCTTCGATTTTGAAGCGATTGACAGGTTGTTCGCTTGAGGACAAGGTGGGAAGAAGACCCCAGGCGTTTCCCGCGGATCAAGTCCGATCACTTCAGTTAAAATTCGGATCGAGCCTTTCGCGATTGCCTGATCCAAACCTGATCGGACCGTACCTGAATGCTATATACACGCGAACTTCCGGCAGCATTCAACACCAGAGAGGAGGAGTGACCCATGCCCCATCTCCAGTTCGAAATAAACTTCCCCGTCGAGGAGGCCGACAAGGTTCTTTTTGCCGCCCGGATCAAGGCCCACTTTGCCGAGATCATGGACACCGGCACCGACCATATCGGCGTCACTCTGCGCTGTCTCGGGCGTAACGATCTCTCCTTCGGCCATGCCGATGACCCGGAGGCCGGTATCGCCTTCGTCAACGCCGACATCCGCGGCGGCCGCAGCCAGGAGCAAAAGCGTCGACTCTGCCTTGCCTTCATCGCCGAGCTGGGCCGGGTCTGGCAGGTGCCGCCGCAGAATGTCTACGTCATCCTGACCGAACACCCGGGCGAGCATTTCCAACTCCACGACCGCGTGCTTCCCGGCTGGTCGACCGGGGAGGACCCGCTCGCCGATCTGCCGGAAACCTGCTGACCTCCCAAAGGGAAGATTCCGGCCGAAGCCTGGTGGCAAAAGGGCAGCGGCCGCCGAAAAAATTGGACGCCAGGCGTGCGATGGAGGGTTGCCAAACGGCTCTGGTTTTGCGAGGATAGCAGCTTGCAGGTGATGGCTGGCGCCGCCCCTGCAACCGGACCGATCCCCCGCGCAGAGAGGGCCCAAGGCGATGTCGTTTACCGGCGACCTGGAACACCTTCCTATTGTTGACATCATTCAGCTGCTGCATGCGGCCCGCAAATCGGGGACCCTCACGGTACATAACAGCAAGGGGGACAACCAGCTGGTCTTTCGCGACGGCTTCATCGTCAGCGCCAACAATTCCCGCAACAACGTCCGCATCGGCCGCATCCTCCTCGAAATCAACGCCATCAAGGAAGCCGACCTCGAACAGGCCCTCGCATTTCAGAAGGCGGCCGGCGCCGATCGCAAGCCGCTGGTTACGACCCTGATCGAGCGTGGCCTGGTGGCGAAGGAAGATGCCTTCAAGGGACTCGAAATCCTCATCGAGAAGACCGTCCTCGAGATCCTGATCTGGAAGGAAGGGAGCTTCACCTTCGATGTTGACGTGGTCAATGTCGCGGACGAGTACCGCTACATCCCCGAGAAGATGAAGAAGGAGATCAACCTAAACAGCCAGAATGTGCTGATGGAGGCATTGCGGCTCTACGACGAAAAGAAACGGGACGGCGAACTCGAAACCGAATTCGAGGAAGAAGAGGCGAGCCTCCCGGTACTTGCCGCGGCCGCGCCGGTGGCGGCCGGCCCGGAAATTTCCGCCGACATTCTCGGCCTGGCCGACATCGACAAGCTGGAACGGAAAATCCCCGATGTCTTCATCGGACTCGCCGATCCCGAACCCGACCCGTTGGCCGACCTGCAGCAGCGGCTGGCGGAGAACGCTCCCGATTTGCCGCCGGCGGAGCGGGAAGAAATCGCCGGGCTGCTCGCGCCGCTGCTGGCCGCTTCCGGGCAGGAGAAGGGCGCCGGGGGCGCCACGGTGATTCTCTTCAGTGCCGACCCGCTCCTCGGCCAGGCCCTGACGCTTCTTTGTAAACAGGATGGCCTGCTGGTCTTCGCTACCGACGAAGTCCAGGACCTCGACATGATGCTGGCCCGTTCTCTCGGCAAGGGAATGCGGCCGCTGCTGGTCTTCGATCGCCCGGCCGCGGACGGTCCCTTCGCCGCCGGGGCCCTGGATGCGCTGCGCCGCCGTTTGCGGGACGAGGCCCCCCAGGCCTCCTGTGTCCAGCTGGTTGCCCCCGGGGACGCCGCGGCGGTCTATGCCGCCCATGCCACTGGCGCCCGGCTGACCCTGCCGCGCCCTGTTCCGGAAGGGGACGGCGCCGGATTTGGCAGGGCCTTCAATCGCTTCGTCCGGACCCTGGTGGTCGCCCTGCAGGACTGGTCGCGGGAGAGTGGCGAAGGGAAGGTGATGGCCCTGACCCAAGCCTGTTGCAGTTTGCGAGAGCTGGGTGAACCACGCGAGGTCGCCCTCAGCCTGCTCCGCTTCGTCTCCGGTCTCTGCCCCCGCGCCCTGATCCTGGTGGTCGGCCAGGGCGAGCTGGTGATCGATCGCGGTATCGGCCTGGCCGGAGGGGACGAGGCGCTGACCGGGAGTCGCTTTGCGATTACGGACGATTCGCTCCTCGCCACGGTCGCTGCCGGCGGACGCCCCTTCTTCGGGCCGGCCGCGGACCCCTGCCTCGCCGACCAGTTGCAACGCCTTCTCGGGCCGCCGGCGACACCCCAGGTTCTGCTCCTGCCGGTCCTCAGCTTCGGCAAGGCGCGGTTTCTGATCTACGCCGATTTTGCCGATGGTGCCAATACCCCTATCCCGCTCCCCCTTTGCGAGATTCTCGCTGTCACGGGGGGGCTGGTGCTGGAAAACGCTCTGTATCGGAAAAAATTACAGAAAGGTTCACTCTAGACCCCTGCGGGGTGGGTCGTCTACTTTTCACGAGGTCTTGCCATGGATGCCGCCAAACTGAACCAGATCCTGGAAATTGCATTCGAAAAACGGGTCTCCGATGTCCATTTCGAGGTCGACAACCCGCCGATCTTCCGCGGCCGCGGCCAGCTGATCCGCGCCAAGTTGCCCAACCTGACCGCCGAGGACACCGAGTTTATTGCCGCGACCATTCTCGCCCACAATCGCCGCGAGCTCGGCGCCGACTTCCGCGAGCAGGACGCCTCCTATGCCCTGGCCAACGGTGGCCGCTTCCGGGTCAGCCTCTTCCGCCAGCGCGGGGTTATCGGCATCGTCATGCGCGTCATCCCGCCCCGGGTCGGCACCTTCAAGGAACTCAACCTGCCGGCGGTGCTCGGCAAGATCGCCTGCGCACCCAACGGCCTGATTCTGGTCACCGGACCGACCGGTAACGGTAAGTCGACCACCCTCGCCTCGATGCTGCGCTTCCTCAATGAGAACTTCACCCACAACATCATCACCGTCGAGGACCCGATCGAATTCCTCTTCACCTCCAACAAGAGCTGCATCGTCCAGCGCGAGGTCGGCCTCGATACCGACAGCTTCAGCGTCGCCCTCAAGACCGCCCTGCGCATGGACCCCGACGTCATCATGGTCGGCGAGATGCGGGACACCGAGACCATCGACGCCTGCCTCAAGGCGGCCGAGACCGGCCACCTGGTCTTCTCCACCCTCCATTCCCCCAACGCCACCTCGGCCATCAACCGCGTCCTCGGCAGTTTCCCCCCCGAGTCGCAGGAGATCGTCCGCCAGCGCCTCGCCGACTGCCTGGTGGCGACGGTGTCACTGCGCCTGGTCAAGGACAAGAGCGGTGAGGCGATCCTGCCGGTGGTCGAAGTAATGCGTTCCACCACCACCATCCAGGCCTGCATCCGCGAGGGGCGGCTGGAGGAGATTGAGAAGAACGTCGAGAAGGGGCGCGACCAGTACAACATGCAGACCATGGACCAGCACCTGGTCGAGCTCTGCAAGCGCGGTATCGTCGCCATTGAGGAGGCAAAGCGCATCTCCCGTTCTACCGATCTCGAGCGCAAACTGATGATGGAGGGGTAAGGCAGCACGGAAGGCTGATTTCAGAAAGAGCAAGGGCGGCTAATTGGCCGCCCTTGCTTCGTCAGAGACAATTTTGATCTAGGGCAGTTCCAGGGGCGGCTCGACCAGGGCGGCCAGCTGCTCGCGCAGGGCGAGGATCTGTTCCCCCCAGTAACGCGGGGTGTTGAACCAGGGGAAGTGGTGGGGGAAGGCGGGGTCGTCCCAGCGCCGCGCCAACCAGGCGCTGTAGTGGAGCAGGCGCAGCGCGCGCAACGCCTCGATCAGGCGCAGCTCGCGGGGGTGAAAGTCGTGGAATTCGCTGTAGCCGTCGATGATTTCGGCGAGCTGCGCCGTCTGCCGCTGGCGGTCGCCGGAGAGCATCAGCCAGATATCCTGGATCGCCGGCGCCATCCGCGCGTCGTCGAGATCGACCAGATGCGGGGCACCGTCGCGCCAGAGGACGTTGCCGGCGTGACAGTCGCCGTGAGTCCGGATAAAGCGTGGCTTGACGGCGGCGAAGAGTTCTTCTATGGAGAGGAGCAGATCGTCGCTCAGCGCCCGGTAGTTGGCCTGGTATTCGGCGGGGACAAAATCCTCCAGGAGCAGGGCGACGCTCTCGCGGCCGAAGCTGAGGCTGTCCAGCTGCGGCCGGTGGGTAAAGGGACGGATCGCCCCGACGGCGTGCAGGCGTCCCAGTAGCCGGCCCATGATCAGCAGGTTGTCGAGGTTGTCGAACTCGGGAGCGTGCCCCCCCTGGCGCGGGCTGAGGGAGAAGGCGAAGCCGCCATACTGGAAGAGGGTTTCGCCGTCCCTGACCAGGGGCGCCACCACCGGCAGTTCGTGCTCGGCCAGTTCCAGGGTGAACAGGTGTTCCTCCCGCAGCTGGGCGTCAGACCAGCGTCCTGGCCGGTAGAACTTGGCGATCAGGGGAGGCGCGTCTTCGACGCCGACCTGGTAGACCCGGTTTTCATAACTGTTCAGGGCGAGAATGCGACAGTCGCAACGGTAGCCGCAGCTTTCCACCGCGGTCATGACCAGGTCGGGGGTCAGACTCTGATAGGGATGGCCGGCACGGGTCATGGCCGACCGGAAGTGAGAGGGTAGAATGGCATCATCGTCGTCCTTGCTGGCCGCAGCCGGGAAGATGAAATAAGAGTTGCTGTTTCCTTCCGCAGGTTGACCGTCGGTGGTGAATTCCCACCATACCCCCGTGCCGACCCTGCTGGCAAGCCTTGCATCGGGTGGTTGCTGCAATCCCCGTGCTGAAAGAGCATCCCTGCCGGCGGCAGGTTATTGACAAGCGCTTACTGCTGACCGAAAATGACCGCCATGGATGAACTGCACGCCCAGCTCCCCCTCGGCAAACCGACCGACTACGCTGCCGACTACGACCCCCGGCTGCTCTGCCCGGTGCCGCGCCACAACAAGCGTGCGGAGCTTGGCCTGGCCGGCGACCTTCCCTTCGGCGGCTGCGACCTCTGGACCGCCTACGAACTCTCCTGGCTCGACCCCCGGGGGAAGCCGGTGGTGGCGATGGGGGAGTTCCGTTTCCCCTGCACCTCCCCGCAGCTGATCGAGTCCAAGTCCCTCAAGCTTTACCTCAATTCCCTCAACCAGGCCCGTTTCGCCAACCTCGAGGAGGTGCGCCAGCTGCTTGCCGCCGATCTGCAGCAGGCGGCCGGGGCGCCGGTGGCGGTGGCGCTCTTTGCCGCTCCCGGCTTCGCCGGCCGCGAGCTGGCGCTGCTGCCGGGGCGCTGTATCGACGATCTCGAAATCGAGATCGCAACCTATGAACTCAGCCCGCAGCTCCTCGCCGGGGCGGCCGACCCCGGCCAGGTGGTGGACGAGGAGCTGCACAGTCACCTGCTCAAGAGCAACTGCCTGGTCACCCGCCAGCCCGACTGGGGGAGCGTCCTGATCCGCTACCGGGGGGGGCGCATCGACCCGGCGGCGCTGCTGCGCTACCTGGTCTCCTTTCGCCGCCACAACGAGTTTCACGAACAGTGCGTCGAGCGGATCTTCGTCGATCTGCAACGCTACTGCTGCCCCGAGCAGCTGACGGTCTACGCCCGCTACACCCGCCGCGGTGGCCTCGATATCAACCCCTTTCGCAGCAATTTTGAGGCTGAGGTGCCGAACCTGCGGCTGGCCCGCCAATAACGGATTACTCGCCCGTAAAACGCGACAAGGGACCGGCTGCTGCAGCCGGTCCCTTGTCGCGTTTTACCGAATGGCGCGGTCTAACGCCTGCGGCCGAAGACTCGCAGCAGCAGCAGGAAGAGGTTGACGAAATCGAGATAGAGGGTCAGCGCACCGAGAATGGCCGCCTTGCGATGCTCCGCGCCGCTCAGGCCGGCAGCGCCCAGGTTCTTGATCTTCTGGGTGTCGTAGGCGGTCAGGCCGACAAAGATGAAGATGCCGAGATAGGTGGTGACCCAGTAGATCATGGCGCTTTGCAGCCAGAGGTTGACGAGCGAAGCGAGCAGGAAGCCGACCAGGCCCATGAAGAAGAAGCTCCCCCAGGAGCTGAGATCGCGCTTTGTCAGGTAACCGTAAAGGCTCATGGCGCCGAAGGTGCCGGCGGTGACGAAGAAGGCGCTGGCGATGGAGCTGCTGGTGTAGGCGAGGAAGATGGCGGCGAAGGTGACGCCGGAGAGGGCCGAGTAGAGCAGAAAGAGGCCGGTGGCAGCCGTCGCGCTGAGGCGGCGGATGGCGGCGGAGAGGGCGATGACGAGGCCGAATTCGGCGATGATCAGGCCAAAGAAGACGAGCCGGTTGCCGAAAACCAGCTGCAGCATGGCCTGGCTCGAAGCGGTAAAGAGGGCGACCACGGCGGTGAGGCCGAGACCGGCGGTCATCCAGCCGTAGACGCTGGTGAGAAAGCTGCTGGCGCTGGTGACGGTCGGACGGGCAGTGGCGGGAAACGGGTGTTCCACGATGAATCCTCCTGGGTGACGGTTGGCGCTGCGCTGCGAGTATAGCAGCAGCGGCCTGGCGAAGGGAACCGGAATCGGACCGGCTGCCCGGGCTTGACCGCGACGGTTGGTGCGGGTATCTCTAAGGTAGGGCTGCGGGTGAAGCTGGCGCGGTCGGGGAGGATGCATGGCCGAAACGATGCGAGGCATGCTGCTGGAGCGGATCGTATCCCTGGCGGACTGTTCGGAACCGCTGCGGCTGGTGGAGTGGCCAATTCCGGACCCTGGCCCGGGCGAGGTGCGGGTCGCGGTCACTGTCTGCGGGGTATGCCATACCGAACTCGACGAGGTCGAGGGGCGCACCCCGCCGCCGCGGCTCCCCGTCATCCCCGGGCACCAGGCGGTCGGTCGCGTCGACCGGCTCGGCGCCGGGGTGACCGACCTCGCCGTTGGCAGCCGGGTCGGTGTCGCCTGGATTCATTCCGCCTGCGGGAACTGTTCCTGGTGCCGCGAAGGGCGGGAAAATCTCTGCCCTGAATTTCGCGCCACCGGTCGCGATGCCGACGGTGGTTACGCCGAGTATCTGGTAGTCCCCGCTCCCTTCGTTCACCCGATCCCCGACGCGCTTGGCGATGCCACGGCCGCGCCGCTCCTCTGTGCCGGGGCGATCGGCTATCGCTCGCTGCGCCTGGCCGCACTCACCGGCACGGCCCCCCTCGGTCTGACCGGGTTCGGCGCCTCCGCCCACCTGGTTCTGAAACTGGTACGTCATCTCCATCCGCAGCTGCCGGTTTTCGTCTTTGCCCGCAGCGCCGAAGAGCAGCAGTTTGCCCGCGATCTCGGCGCGGCCTGGGCAGGAGGGACGGAGGCGCCGCCACCCGAGCCGATGCAGGCGGTCATCGATACGACCCCGGTCTGGCGTCCGGTGGTCGCGGCGCTGCGCCATCTCGCCCCGGGTGGGCGGCTGGTGATCAACGCCATTCGCAAGGAGGAGGGCGATCGCGAGCTGCTGGCCGGTCTCGACTACCCGCGCGACCTCTGGCTGGAGAAGGAGATTCGCAGCGTCGCCAATGTCACCCGCGCCGATGTGCGCGAGTTTTTGGCCCTGGCCGCCCGCGTGCCGATCCACCCGGCCTGCAGCGAATACCCGTTGGCGGCGGCGAATCAGGCGCTGCAGGAATTGAAGGCGGGAAAGATCCGCGGCGCCAAGGTGCTGCGGATCGGGTGACGCTGGCGGGATGGTGATCAGAAGAGGCGGTACTGGTGCTCGTAGAAGTGAAAGGCGCGTTTGACCCGGGCCAGCACCGAGCCGGCGGTGAAGGGCTTGAAGATGACATCGAAAAAGCCGGTCTGAAAGGCCTTGAGTTCGTCTTCCTCGCTCTTGGCCTTGCCGGTGATCATGATCACCGGGATGAAACTGGTCTCGGGAATGTTCTGCAGCGCTCCGAGCAGGCCGTAACCGTTGAGCAGCGGCATCTCGAGGTCGGAGATGATGACATGCGGGCTCTGGGCGATCACCTGCTTGAATGCTTCCATGCCATCCTTGGCCTTGAGAACCCGGTAGCCGGCGCCGCTGAGGATATCGCCAAGCATGGTACGGATCAGCTTGTCGTCATCGACGACCAGGACGGTGCGCTCGCTGGGGCGGGTCGCCCCCTTGTTCAGGTAGCGGTAACAGATCGCCTCGCGGATATCCTGCTTGGTGGCGACAAAGGGGACGATCTCCATGCCGGTATCGGCAGCCAGGTTCTCGATGACGCGGTTGTCGGCGGGGTCGGCCATTGCCACTGCCAGGCGTCCCCCCTCGCTCTTGATCGGGAAGATGAGGTGCTGCATGGCGACCTCGACCGGGATCATCTCGAGGACGGCGTTATCGACCTTGATGCGGGGGAGATTGGGAAGGAGGCGGCAGTCGTACTGGGTGGCGAGGGCAATGGCCAGTTCCTCACCGGTGATCAGCTCGAGATCCTCGAGTACGCTGCCGAAGCGCCGCCCGAGCTGCCGGGAACGTTCCAGAATCCGCTCCCGGGTCTTCTCGCTGATAATGCCCTGTTCGACGAAGATTTCGCCGAGGGTCCGGCGGGGTTCCTTGGCGGGCGGCGTTTCGCTCATGGTTCAGACTCCGTCGGCGCGAAAAGGGCGCCTGCCTGCGTGGCGGCGCGGTTGCCTGAGCAAAGATAACGATTTCACCCGGAACTGTCAACGCAGGGCTTGCGGCGGCGTAGACCGGTCGCCAACGCGGGCGCGCAGCTCAGATCCGGCATTTGAGCTGCAGCGCGCTGAAAACCATGTCGAGGACCTCCTTCTGCCGGGCCTCGTGCTTGTTGAGGACGGCGAGACAGCTCCCCATCGGGAAGCGCTGGTGGAGGTAGTCGGCATCACGGGCGGAGAGGATGATGATCCGGCGCTTGTCGAGCCCTTTTTCGGTGGCGTAGGCAAGGATCTTGCTGCCGTCGATGCCGGGCATCTCGAGATCGACCAGCAGCAGGTCGAGGTCGGGGGTGATCGCCGCCAGACCGCGCAGCGGATCGGGGCAGGTCTCGATGACCAGATCCGGGCAGCGGCCGGCGACATAGTCGCGCAGGAACTGGAGAAAGATCCGGTCATCATCAATAATCAGGACTTTGTGCATGGAGTCGATCCCGTCGTCAGCCATTTCCCCCCGGCCCGAGTTGGGGCAAAATAGCCGATTCGGCCCGGCCTGTCAATTCCGGCGGAATCCGCTTGCCGGGAGGTGGCGGGTTGTGATAACAAGCGGGACGTCCCCCTTAAACCCGGCAAGGAGCCACCGATGACTTACATTTCCCCTTCCCAGTTTGCCAATGTCAGCGTGACATGCAAGGCCAATCTCTATTTTGACGGCCGGGTTGTCAGCCATTCCCTGACCTTCGCCGACGGCAGCCGCAAGACCCTCGGCCTGATCTATCCCGGCAGCTACCGTTTCAATACCGAGGCCGCGGAGAAGATGGAAATCATCTCCGGCAGTTGCCGGGTCAGGATCGGTGGCCAGGAGAAATGGATCGGTTTTGCCGCCGGCACCTGGTTCGAGGTTCCGGGGAATTCCTCCTTCGAGATCGCCGTCGAGGAGGGCATAACCGAATATGTCTGCTCTTTTGTCTGAGCCGGCCGCCACGGGAGGGAGCATGACCAGCGAGGAGTTGCGCCGATTTGACGGCCGCGATGGCCGCCAGGCCCTGGTTGCCGTCAACGGCAAGGTCTACGATGTCACGGCCAGCGCGCGCTGGCCTGACGGCCTGCACGAGGGGCTGCACGCCGCCGGCGCCGATCTCAGCGCAGCGCTCTTGACAGCGCCCCATGTTCGTGCCGTGATCGAACGCTTTCCGGTGGTCGGTGAACTGGTGGATCCGCTGCCGGCGGCCCCCTCCCGGTTATCACCGCTCCTCCTGGCCGCGGTCCTGGTGCTGGTGGTTGCCGTCCTGTTGCTGGTCTATTTCCTGCGCTGAGTTGCTCTGGCAACGGGCGTCGGCAGCTAATTCACTTGACAGCAATGGGCGGCACTGCTAGTCTTGCCCCCAAGTATCACCGCTCCCCGCAACGCATCGATGAAAATTACCCATCCTGCAGGCCCCGGTATACCGACCGGGGCCTGATTTTGTTGCGGCTTTACCCCACGCTTTCGGAGCTCTCCGGAAGCTTTGAAAGGGCACCATGAATTTCAGCAGTTTCCAGTTCCACCCCAAGGTTGCGGCCGGCATTGCCGCTGCCGGCTTCACCACCCCCACGCCGATCCAGGCCCAGGCCATCCCCCGGGTCATGGCCGGTCGCGACATCATGGGCCTGGCCCAGACCGGAACCGGCAAGACCGCGGCCTTCGGGCTGCCGATCCTGCACCGCTTGTTGCAGGGGGAGCGCGGTCATGTGCGCGCCCTGGTCATCGCCCCGACCCGCGAGCTGGCCGAGCAGATCCACGTGGCGATTTCCGCTTTCGGCAGCGAGACCGGTCTGCGCAGCGCCACCATCTACGGCGGCGTCGGCATCAATCCGCAGGTCCAGAAGCTGAAGCGCGGCGTCGAGATCGTCGTCGCCTGCCCGGGGCGCCTGCTCGACCATATCCGGCAACAGACCATTGACCTCTCCCGCGTCGAGGTGCTGGTTCTTGACGAGGCCGACCAGATGTTCGACATGGGATTCTTTCCCGACATCCGGAAGATCCTCGGGCATCTGCCGCGGCAGCGCCAGAACCTCCTCTTCTCGGCGACCATGCCGGTAGCGATCCGCAAGCTCGCAGCCGAGGTCCTGACCGCGCCGGAGACGATCCAGGTCGATACCCTGGCGCCGGCGACGACCGTCAGCCATGCCATCTACCCGGTCGCCCAGCACCTCAAGACCGACCTGCTGCTCGAACTGCTGCGGCATACCGATACCGGCTCGGTCCTGATCTTCACCCGGACCAAGCACCGCGCCAAGCGGCTGGACGAAAAGCTCTGCAAGAGCGGCTTCAAGGCCGCCTCGCTGCAGGGGAACCTCTCCCAGTCGCGGCGCCAGGCGGCCCTTGACGGGTTCCGCGATGGCCGTTTCCAGATCCTCGTCGCCACCGACATCGCCGCCCGCGGCATCGATGTCTCGCAGATTTCCCATGTCATCAATTACGACATCCCGGCGACCACCGAGGCCTATATCCATCGGATCGGCCGCACCGGCCGCGCCGCCTGCAGTGGCGATGCCTTTACCCTGGTGAGCAGCGAAGACCGGGCGATGGTGCAATCGATCGAGCGGGTCCTCGGCAGTGCCATCGAGCGGCGCACCCTGGCCGCTTTCGATTACAACCAGGCCGCTCCCGAGCGGCCCAAAACGGCAGCCGGCGCACCCCGTCAGCCGCGGCCCGAGGCGGCCCGGCGCAGCAAGTCTCCGGCCTCCCCCGCGCGCTCGCCGCGGCGTGGACCCCGCCAGGGCGGGGCTGTCGCCTCCCGCAACTCCGCCCGCAATAGCTGAGCGGCCGCGGCAGGTTATCGGCACAACGAGAACAGGGCGTCCTTCGGGGCGCCCTGTTCTCGTTGTTAATCGGTTGACGTCGTTACTGCTAATGGCGATCGAGATAGCCGCTGCCAATGGCCGAGAAGGGGAGGTCAAGCTTCAGGTCTGGCACCTGGCTGCCGATCCAGGCGGTGAAGGTGTTGCTGTTGGGGCCGGGAAAGGCGCTGTAGGTCTCGGGCCAGGGATAGCTGCGTGCGGCCCGGTCGACCGCCGTGATCAGGGCGTCGACCTCGGGGCCACGCTGGTCGCTGATCAGCCACGGCCGCTCTCCGTACCAGAGCCGGTCCGGGAGGTCCTGTTCGATGCGCAGCACCGGCAGACCACGATGCTGGCGCCAGCCGATGACCTCATAAACGGTGTATCCGGGAGCGTTGGTCGGTTTGGCCGCCAGCCAGGTGTGTACGGCGAACCAGCCGCGCCAGCCCCAGGCCCGGGCGGCGTAGACCTGCAGCACCGCCTCCCGGGTCACAGCCGGGTCGGGGGCGAGTCCCGCCGGGGCGCGGCTGGCGGTGCGCCAGTCTTCGCCGGAACAGGCGCCGAGGAGCAGGAAGCAGAGGCCGAGAGCGAGGCCTGCCTGGCGTCGGGTTGGCGCAGACGCCTCAGGCGTCATTGCCGACTTCGCGGGGTGATGGCGGTTCATGCTGCCGGCCGCAGCAGCCGCCGGCGCAGGCTTTCTCCTGCAGCAGTTCGTCGATGCGGGCGTCGAATTCCGCTTCGATGGCATCGAGCAGCGGCGCCAGCTGGTCGGCGCTGATTCCGCCGCCACACTGGGGGCAGGTGTTGTACCTGGCGCGGAACCAGGCGAGGGGCTGGTAGAGGCCGGCCTGGCAATTCGGGCAGGGGAGTTCGATCATTTCCGCTAGCGACACGAGGGGCTCCTTGCAGGGATGGATTTTGTTCAGCATAGCAGCAGAGCGGTCCTCTTGACCAGTGGTTTGCCTCAATGGTCCCGGCGCCAGATTGTCACCTGGGAGATGTTGACCTGGAATTTGCGGGCCGTCTCGCGCAGGACGGACTCGACCTCCTGCGGTGGCTGAATCATGGTGAAGCGCTGCTCGAGGTGTTCACCGAGGCCGGCCAGAGAGGTGAGAGGGACGCCGCAGCGGTAGCGGCCGCCGAGCCAGTTGCGCCGCGGTGTGAATTCCTCCAGCCAGGTGTAGGGGGAGGCGATGACGAGCAGGCCGCCAGGGACCAGGCGCTGGTGAATGCCGGCGAGGAAGCCTGCCGGATCGCCCAGGCGGTCGATGAGATTTGCGGCCAGGATCAGGTCGTAGCCGGTCTGGTGGGGCTGAAGGTGCCGGGCATCCCCCTGGTGAAAGAAGACCCGCGCGGCGGCATGGGCCAGCCCCAGCTCCTGCAGCGAGACTTTTCGCTCGGCCAAAAATTCGCCCTCTTCGGTCAGCTGGTAACAGAGGGTGCCACGCTCCTGCAGGCGCCGGGCGGTGTCGATGAAGGGGCGGGAAAAGTCGATTCCGGTAACCTGCTCGAAGCGGGCGGCCAGTTCGAAACTGGCGCGGCCGACGGCACAGCCAAGGTCGAGGGCCCGATGCCGTGGTCGCCCGGCCATCGCCTCACAGCAGATCCGGGCCATGCGGGCCGGAAAGTTCTCCACCCCGAATTTGTCGGGCCCGAAGTGGGCGTCACAGTACTGGGCGATGGCGCTATCGGAGGCGTAGCGAAGCTGGCATGCCGTCAGGGCGGCAAGGTCGGAGGGGCACGGCTCGGCAGGGTGATTCACCATACGGAGTCCGGTCGCAGGGAGGGGTCACGGCGGTCCCGGTTGCCGGTGTTGCCTGGAACTATATAAAAGAATGGCCCGGATGTCGAGGATTTGTGCCTGCCGGGTCTAGTACCAGCCGTGTTCTGCGAAGATTTGCCGGGCCTCCGAGGATTTCAGGAAGGTGAGAAATTGCAGTGCCTCGGCGCGGTGGGGGGTTCTTAGGGTCAGCGCCATCGGGGTGTAACGCAGTCCCGCCGGACCGGGGATTTCCACAAAGTCTGCTTCGTCTTCCAGCCAGAGGTGCCAGGAGCGGTAAGTGACCCAGGCGTCGATCTCCGGTGTGGCCAGCCAGGCGCTAACCCCCTGCTGGCCGGTGAAGACAAAGTGTCTGATTTGGCCCGGCCGGGCCTGCTCGCCGTGGAAGTGGCGCATCCGCTCCAGCTTGACGTCAAGCAGGTCAATGCCGTCGCGACTCAGGTCGGCAAAGGTCTGGATGCCGTGCGGATTCCCTTTGCGTACGACAACGCCGATGCGGCGGGGGTGAAGGTTTTCGGCCGTGCTCAGGTCGAGCAGGTCGGGATGGCGGTCCACCAGGTCTTCCAGCATGTACTCGGCGCCGCCATAGTAGAGGTCGCCATCCTCGTGAAGCTTTCTTTCAAGCTCGCGGGGCATGGCCTTGATTACTGCGACCTCGATGCCGTGGCGCTCCCGGAAGAGTTCAGCGCATTCCTCGAGGACATGGTGCGGTCCTCCCGGACCATAGACGCGCAATAATTTGGGCGATTCGTTCATCGACGCCCCGGCACTCAGCGCCTGCAGCAGCACCACGAAAAAAATCACCCACCCTTTTCCTGCCATGAATCACTCCCCAGCTCTCGGTCTCTGCGCCTTTGTCCCTTCACCGGTGACATTCCGGGAAAAGACCGAGGGCTCCGCTCCCCCATTGGCCGGAAACGGCCGTTCATCCCGGCCCGGGGGCACGATTTCACCGGGAGGTGAATCGCGACCCGAGGGGCGGGTGGCTGCGGGTTAAAGGGAAAGCAATCGATGTGCCAATATTAATCAAAAGTTGGGTTCAATTCCCCGCAGCTTGCTGCGCGATTTTTACTAAGGGTGTAGGCTGTTGATACCCCGTAGCTTGCTGCGGGGTAGTTCATTGTATTTCGGCTCATTGCCTGGAAGGGCGTGCCAAAGGCGGGTCGGGCAGGTAACTCTGGGTGGGATAGGAGTAGTGGGACAGGGGAGGGGGCCCCGGCCTCATTCCTCGGTGGGCGGCTCTTCGCTCTTCTCTTCCTGCTTGCGCTTGGCCTTCTCTTCTTTTTTCGCCTTTTTGGCCAGTTCCTTCTGGCGTTTTTCAAAGTTGTAATTCGGTTTTCGCGCCATCTATTCCTCCTCGCGGGGTTTTCTCCCGCTATCGTTTCAGGGTTTGGATCACGCCAAGCAAAAGAGCCCCACGCATGACGCAGGGCTCCTTTGCAGGGCGAGGGTAAAACCCGGGCAGGTGCCATCCGCGTCATGCGGATGGCTGGTGCCTAGATTTTGTTGACATTGGCCGACTGCGGACCCTTCTGCCCTTGGGTGACATCAAAGCTCACCCGGTCTCCCTCGGCGAGGGATTTGAAACCATCACCCTGGATCTGGGAAAAATGTACGAATACGTCAGGACCATTGTCCTGCTCGATGAAACCAAAACCTTTTGCGTCGTTGAACCATTTCACGGTGCCTTCTGCCATCTTCTTTTCTCCATGTTCCCGGTAGGGAACGATTCTCGTCGTGCACTTCCTTCACCCGAAAACCAAAAAACACACAGCCCAAGGGGGACTGTGTGTTGATCCATCTTGACACCTTGTCAATGCGGCGGATGACGAAAAAACCTACACAACCTTAGCTTAAGTGAAGCAACCCTACCACGCTGGGCCGCAACTACGCAAGAACTAAATATTCGGCCAGAATCGGCTCCGTCTCCAGCCTGCGCCGGGAGTTGGTCGTTGACCGTGGTCCCCGAATCGGCGACACTACCAGCATGGGGCGGCAGACTGCGCCTTGGGGCGCGACAGGTCCCGATCTTTGCGGTAAATTAAGCAATACGTTTTCGGTTATGATGGTCGCCCGCCGTTGGGACGGGCCCCGGCCGGTAAAGGAGAGAACCTTGGACGAGAAGACCCTGCGCAAGGATTTTGAGGCGAGCATCACCGACCTTCCTCCCCTGGGCAACGACGTACACAGCCTGGTGGAGGACTTCCGACGTTACTATACCCACACCCTCGGCCGCGACCGGCACTGCCGCTCGGCTCATTACGCCTACCAGGCGCTGGTCCTGACCCTGCGGGAGCGGCTGCTGGAGAATTGGAAGAATACCCGCTACGGTTATGAGGCAGCCGATACCGGTCACGCCTACTATCTATCCCTCGAATTCCTGATGGGGCGCGCCCTCGGCAACGCCGCGCTCAACCTCGGGCTCGACGAGGTGGCAGAGTTGGCGGTGCGCTGCCTCGGCATGGACCTGGAGGAATTGGCCGAAATCGAGCAGGACGCCGGCCTCGGCAACGGTGGCCTCGGCCGGCTGGCGAGCTGTTTCCTCGATAGCTGCGCGACCCTGCAACTGCCGGTCACCGGTTACGGCCTGCGTTACGAATACGGCATGTTCCGCCAGTCGATCAGCGGTGGCGAGCAGGTCGAGGAGCCCGATCACTGGCTGCGCGCTGGCAACCCCTGGGAGCTGGAACGCCCCGAATATACCCAGCGGGTGCGGTTTGGCGGATACACCGAATGGCGCCACGACAATGGCGGCGGCAAGCGGGCCCGCTGGGTGGAGACGCGCGACGTGCTGGCGGTCCCTTACGACGTGCCGGTACCCGGGTACCGCAACGGAACCGTCAATACCCTGCGCCTCTGGAAAGCTTGTTCCACCGACGAATTCGACCTCGATGAATTTAATGCCGGGCTCTACCCTGAATCGGTGGCGGCGAAAAATTCGGCCGAGCTGATCACCCTCGTTCTCTACCCCAACGACGCCAGCGAGAGCGGCAAGGAGCTGCGCCTGCGCCAGCAATACTTTCTCGCCTCGGCGAGCCTGCAGGACGTGGTCGCGCGCTGGGTCGGCAACCACGGACGCGATTTCTCTGAGTTCGCAGCCAAGAACCGTTTCCAGCTCAACGACACCCATCCGAGCTGTGCCGTTCCCGAGTTGATGCGCCTACTGATGGATGTCCATCATTTCGGCTGGGACGAGGCCTGGCAGATCACCAGCAGCACCATGGCCTACACCAATCACACCCTCCTTCCCGAGGCGCTGGAACGCTGGCCGCTGCCGATCTTCGCCCGCCTGCTGCCGCGCCTGCTCGACATCATTCTCGAGATCAACGCTCGCTTCCTCGCCGAAGTCGCCCGCTGCTGGCCCGGCGACGTGGAACGCCAGCGGCGCATGTCGCTGATCGAGGAGGGAGAGGTGCCGCAGGTGCGCATGGCCTACCTCGCCATCGTCGGCAGCTTCTCCGTCAACGGTGTCGCCGCCCTCCATTCGCAGCTGCTGACCGAGGGGCTGTTTTGTGATTTCTTCGCCCTCTGGCCGGAGAAGTTCAACAACAAGACCAACGGTGTCACCCCCCGCCGCTGGCTGGCGCTCTGCAATCCCGAGCTTTCTGCCCTGATCACCGCCACCGTCGGTGAGGGCTGGGTGGCCGACCTCTCGCGCCTGTCCGGCCTTGCTCCCCATGCCGAAGAGGCCGAATTCCGGCGTCGCTGGCGGGAAGTGAAGCAGCAGAACAAGCGCCACCTGGCGCAGCTGGTGGCGCACGATTGCGGCGTCAGCTTTGATCCCGATGCGCTCTTCGACGTCCAGGTCAAACGCATCCACGAGTACAAGCGGCAGCTCCTCAACGTCCTCCATGTCATTCACCTCTACGACCGCCTCAAACGGGGGGACGACGCCGACTGGACGCCGCGCTGCATCCTGATCGGCGGCAAGGCGGCCCCCGGTTACGTTATGGCCAAGCTGATCATCCGTCTGGTCAACAACGTCGCCGCCGTGATCAATGCCGACCCGGTCACCGCCGGCCGCCTGCGTCTCGCTTTTCTCCCCAACTACCGGGTGACGGCGATGGAGGCGATCGCCCCCGGCACCGATCTCTCGGAGCAGATTTCGACCGCCGGCAAGGAAGCCTCCGGGACCGGCAACATGAAGTTCATGATGAACGGGGCGCTGACCATCGGCACCCTGGACGGCGCCAATATCGAGATCCGCGAGGAGGCGGGGGCGGAGAACTTCTTCCTCTTCGGCCTCTCCGCCGCCGAGGTCGAGGCGCTGCGCCCCCATTACGATCCGACGGCGATCATCGCCGCCGACGAGGACCTGCGCCGGGTCATGCAGCTGCTTGAATGGGGCCATTTCAACCAGTTCCACCCCGGGCTTTTCGACCCGATCCTGCGGGCGATCACCAGCCCCAATGACCAGTGGCTGACCGCGGCCGATTTTCGCAGCTACGTCGACGCCCAGCAGCGGGTCGCCGTCGCTTACCGGGACGCGGAGCAGTGGACCCGCATGAGCATCCTCAACACCGCCTCCAGCGGCCACTTCTCCACCGACCGCACCATCGCCGAGTACAACCGGGATATCTGGAAGCTGCAACCGGTGGCGCCGGTGGCGTGAGGGAGGGCGGAGCATGGCGGTTCGCAGTGGGCGCGGGGCAACCGCATCGGCAGGATCCGGATCCTGGCGGGAGAACGGAGCGCAACGATGACCGGGCGTGAAGCGGACCATCCCGCCGAAGAGGGGGTCGAAATTCCCTACCAGCGGCTCAACCCCGAGACCCTGCGCAGCCTGATCCAGGAATTCGTGAGCCGGGACGGTGCCGATTGGGGGGAGGTGGGCGGCGCGCTGGAGGAGAAGGTCGCGCAGGTGCTGCAGCAGCTGCGCCTCGGCAAGATCCGGGTTGTCTTTGATCTCACCACCCAGACGGCGAATATCGTCGTCCCCGGGACCGCGGGGCGGCGCCGGTCATGAGCCGTGACGGCTACTGGTTCGAGGCGACCCTGGCCCGCCAGGTCCTTGCCGCCCTCGCGCGGGGGGAGGCGGAGGTGGAGCTCTCCCTCGATCTCAATCGCAGCCGGAGCCGGTTGCGCCTCGTCGATGACGGCCTGGTTCTCGATTCGGGTCGGCGCCTGGAGCGGGCCGACCTGGAGGAGATTGCCGGCAGGGAGGCGCGGATCTTCTATCTTGGCGACGGGGAGGGGCTCGAAATTCTCGAATCCCGGGAGGATGGCTATTGCAAGCTGGTGCCGACGGCCCAGGCCCCGCTGCTGGAGATCAGCGGAGTGAAGATGCACATCTCGCAAGGGACCACCCCCGACGCCAGTGCCGGGGCCATGGCCGCCGCGGTGGTGCGGCGCGGCGACCGGGTGCTCGACACCTGCGGCGGGCTTGGCTATGCCGCCATCGCGGCGTTGGAACTCGGTGCGCGGGAGGTCGTTTCGGTGGAGAAGAGCGCAGCCGTCAGCGCCCTGCGCCGTAAAAACCCCTGGTCGCAGCAGCTGGACGATCCGGGCATTTGCCTGGTGGCGGGAGATATCGAGGCCTATATCCGGGAGCTGGCGACGGAATCATTTGATAGCGTCATCCATGATCCGCCCCGTTTCTCCCTGGCCGGCGAACTCTACGGCGAGCGTTTCTACCGCGAGCTGCACCGGGTTTTGACCCGGCGCGGTCGCCTCTTCCACTACACCGGCAATCCGCAGCTGCTGAGGCGCGGCTCCGGCTTTGTCGAGGATGCCATGCGCCGGCTGCGCTCCGCCGGTTTTCGCAACCTGGTCAAGGTCGATGCGTTGATGGGGGTCCGGGCCGCGAAATAAATCCCGCCCCAGGCCGGCCATCGCCGCTACTACTTGACGGCTTTGCCGGTCTCGGGCCACTCCGGGTCGACAACCTTGACCCGGCCAAGGAAGCCGTAGCTGACCAGGGTCAGGCGGATCGTATCCTTGACCGTGGAGGCGATGAAGAAGTTCGAGTAATCGAGCTGGGCCAGGGCCTGCTCGGTCGCTTCGCCTTCCGGGAGCTGGCAGACTTCGACAATCGCCTGCTGGTGCGCTTCGAAGCCGGGATTGGTGTAGTAGCCGTAGCCGATGGCGGCCACCAGAATCAGTCCGATCAGTTTCTTCATACCTTACCTCCCTGCCTACCCGTCATTGCCATTCCTCTCTCCCTTCTTTCCGATCAGTCCCGTTCGGCGAGCCAGATCGCATGCAGGTCCCCCTGCTTGTCATGTTCATGCACCCGCGTCTGCTGCACCCTGAAGCCGACCTTGCGCAGCCGCTCCATGAAGTTGCGCGAGGGACCGGCCGACCAGACGGCGAGGATCCCCTGCGGCCGCAGGGCACCGTAGCTTGCCGTCAGACCGTCGGTGCTGTAGAGCCAGTCGTTCTTGCGACGGGTGAACCCCTCGGGACCGTTGTCGACATCGAGCAGGATTGCATCAAAGGCGCGGCGTTCGGCCTTGAGGATGCGGGCGACATCCCCCTCCCGCACCCGGGTGCGCGGGTCGCGCAGCGGGTGGCCGGCGAACTCGCCGAGGGGCCCCCGGTTCCAGGCCACCACCGCCGGTACCAGCTCGGCCACGACCACCTCGGCGTCCGGCCCGAGATGATGCAGCGCCGCGGCAAGGGTAAAGCCCATGCCAAGGCCGCCGACCAGGACCCTCGCCCCGGGACGGGCGGCGATGCGCCGGCAGGCCACCGCCGCCAGCGCATCCTCCGAATCGTGGGCCCAGGTGCTCATCAGGGCGCCGCCGCCGGCGACACTGATCGAATATTCTTCCTCGCGCTTGTAGAGCAGCAACTCCCCTTCGTGTCCGGGGATCGGCGCGCTGTCGATCAGTTTCCAGTCATCCATGGAGCAGCCTTCGCAGGGTAGCGGGCCGATGGCGGCCGTTGCAGAAGTTAAACTGGCAATCCGTGGTCGCTGCACCACTGGCGCAGCAGCTGTTCGAGCTGGGCTGTCGCGAAAATCTCCCAGAGGTCAAGCAGTCCCTTGCGGCGCAGCAGCTCCTTGAGGTTGCGAAAAGCCCCGGGCCGGCCGAAGAGCGCTTCGATCCGGGTCCGTTCCCCCGGGCAGTGACGGTCGACGAACTCCAGCACCAGCGGCTTGCCGGGGTCGAGGTCGCGGCGGTGGGGGATGGCGAGATAGTCGGCATCGTCGCCGCTGCCGGGCGGGGCCTCGTCATAGCCCGCCTTCAGCGAGGCGAGGTAGACCTTGCCGGTGGGGCGGTGGACCAGGGCCCGGCGCTCTCCGGGCGGGGCGTCGCTGACAAAGTGGAAGGCATCGTCGATACTGTCGAAGGCCATGGCGGCTCCGCGGGACGGGCGAAAAGAAAACTGCCGGAAGGAATTTAGCACACCTCGCCCGCTGTCGATAGCGGCAATCGCCGGTTAGCCCCGCTGACGCTAGTCGCCGGGAATCAGGACCAGGTCGAAGTGACCTTCGCCACTGCCGGGGCGCGGGTAGTGCTGGGTGATCAGTTCGCTGAAGCCGGGGGCGGTGACGAGCAGGTGGATGTGGGGCGGCCGGCTGCCGTAGCGGCCGGGGAAATGGCTCTGGAAGAAATAGTTCCCGTTCGTGCGGGAGAAGAGGGTCGCCCGCCAGCGGTCGTCGTAGCGCCCGTCCGGTCCGGTCAGCCAGACCTCGATTCGGGCGCCGGCGATCGGCGCGCAATCCTGTGCCGACCTGACCTGGCCGAAAAGAAGATAACCCTGACCGATGGCATTGCGCACCGGCGCTTCCGGCCGGTAGAAGGGACCCTCGGCGTCGGGTGGGGTAGGGGTGCACCTTAAGGCCGGACCGGCAGCTTCGCCGCTGACGGCCAGGGCGAGCAGAAGCAGGATGCAGGGGACGATTCTCGGCATCATATCCTTGGCCGGGGGAGCGTAGGCCTATCTCTTCTTCTCGGCCTTTTTGACCTTCTTGTCGGCCTTCTTCTCTTTCTGGGTTTTGGCCGGCTCCTTTTTCGCCTCTTTTTTACTGTCCTGGCCTTTGCTCATGCTCTTTTCTCCCTGGTGCGCGCGAGGAAAAAATCCGATCTGAAAAAAGTCCAATTCTGCCATCTGCCGGAAGGAGAAAATATGCCGGTGTGCCGACCCCGCAGTGCCTCAGCTGTCGCTGGTCATGATGAAGAGGGGCTGGCGCAGGAAGGAATCGTACTTCGGTCGCAGCCGGTCGACGCTGTAATATTTGGCGACGTCGACCACCTTCTTCTGGCCGGTGACGATGGTGATCGGCACCGTGTCGTAGCTGCCATTGTGAATACTCACCAGCCGCCCCGAGGTGCCGGCGAGGACCAGGTCGAGGGCCATGTTGCCGAAAGCCATCGGCACGATCGAGTCGAGGGCGTCGGGATCGCCGCTGCGGACCAGGTAGCCGAGGCGCTGGTTGAGGACGTTGATGCGCCGGCCGTTGTTGTATTTGGGCGAGAGCTCCTTGAGCAGGACCGAAACCTGGTCGCCGATGCCACCGAGCTTGCGGTGACCGTACTGGTCGACCTCCTCCCCTTCGAAACTCATCCCCTGCTGGTGGCGCATCTTCGCCCCTTCCGAGACCAGCACCACCGAGTACTTGCTCGGGTGGCGGTTGCGGTCCTCGGTGAGGAGTTCGGCAAGTTTTTCGATGTCGAAATCGTGCTCGGGGATGATGCAGCGGTCGGCCGCCCCGGCCATGGTCGGCAGCAGGGCGCTGAAGCCGGCGTAACGGCCGAAGACCTCGATCACCAGGTAGCGTTCATGGCTGCCGGCCGAGGTGCGCAGGCGGTGGGTCAACTCGATGGTGCGGGTGACGCAGGTCGAGAAGCCGATGCAGTAGTCGGTGCCGGGGACGTCATTGTCCATCGTCTTGGGGATGGCGACCACCTTGACCCCCTCCTCGTGGAGACGCTGGGCATAGCTGAGGGTATCGTCGCCGCCGATCGGGATCAGAAAGTCGAGGCCGAGAAACTCGATCTGCTTCAAAACGTCAGGGGTGACATCGTTGATGTCGGCGGCGTACCTGTCGCGCAGGTGCGCGGGGAGGTTGGCTTTGGGGAGGTGGCTCGGCCGGGTGCGCGAGGTGTGCAGGAAGGTGCCGCCGGTGCGCCCGGCGCGGTTGACGATATCCTGGGTCAGTTCCTGCACGCAGGCGCTGTTGTCGGCGTGTGGGTCGGGGACCAGTTCCACCAGCCCCGCCCAGCCGCGGCGGATGCCGAGGACCCGGTAGCCTTCGCGCAGGGCGCGGATGGTGATGGCGCGGATCGCCGGGTTGAGGCCGGGGACGTCGCCGCCGCCGGTCAGGATGCCGATGGTTCCCTTGCTGGCCATGAGCGTTCTCCTGGGGGTCGGGAAAAGAGGGATTGTGCTCTTGCCACGATGTTACCGGAAGGGGGGCAAATTACCAGCGGCGCAGTGCACCAGGGCCCGCCCCTGCCGTCACTTTATTCGGAGCCGGTCGAGGCTCCAGGAGCCGCCTCCGGCGGCCGCCAGGTAGAGGAAGACGAAGCAGTAGAAGACCGCCAGTTCTCCCTGGTTGGCGAGAGGCCAGAACCCCTTGCCGGCATGGACCATGAAATAGGCGAAGGCCATCTGCCCCGAGAGGATGAAGGCGGTCCAGCGGGTGAAGAGCCCGACGAGCAGCAGCAGGCCGCCGCCGAGTTCGAGCACACCGGCCAGGCCGATCAGCGAAAAGAGTTCAGGGGGCGGACCGGGCATGGCGACAGGAAGGTTGAAGAGTTTCTGCCCGCCGTGCTGGAGGAAGAGAAAACCGACGATAGCACGCATGACGCTTAACAGCGGTGGTGCCCAGGATGCCGGGAAAGCGGAATCTCGCATGGGAATCTCCCTGGTTGGGGTGGAACCGGTTTTACTCATTATAACCGGTTCTGCACGCTTTGGTTACGCCCCCGGCAGCTTCTGTCGCTAATCGGTGGTAGGCGATTGTATCCTCTAAAAAAAAGACCCCGCTGGCAGGCCCTTGCCCGGCGCGGGGTCTTGGAACAGGGAGCGGCTACTGCTCCCGAGAGGAGATTGATGCACATCACCTTCGCATATTGCAACCAGTGAGGCAATCGCGAGCGCGCCGCCCGTCCTGCAGCAAAGCTGGAACGGGAGCTGGCGGCGGAAGTCAGGTTCCGGAGTCGGCGGCCCGCTGGTAGAAGAAGTCGAGGAGCAGGTCGGCATCGCGGGGCGAGAGGTCGAACTTGAAGATCGCCTCCTGGACCAGGGATCGCCAGGGGAGGTCGGGCTGGTCCTGCAGCCGTTCCGAAATCCAGCGGATGGCGCGCCGCAGCTCTTCACCCTTGGGCAGCAGTTCGTTCATGGAGATTACCTTTTGACCAGCAGGAAGAGGCCGACGGCGGCACTGACCGCCCCGCCGATGTAGCGGTACATCACCTCGTTGGGCATGGCGCCGGTCAGTTTGACCGAGACCTGGGAGGCGAGGGAACCTGAAATCTGGTGTCCCCAGTAGGCGAGACCGATGCCGATCACCAGCAGGGCGAGGCCGAGCGCTTTGGAAACCGTTCCCGAACTTGCAGCCATGGCAGAAAATCCTTTCTGAAACGCCCGCCCCTGTATGAGACGCCGGCGACCCGTAGACTAGTGTCCATCCGGAACCTCCAGATGGGCACGGCGTGGTTTCCGAGTCGGAAACGAGGAATTTTTCGTTGTGGCAAGGAAATCGAGGACTTGCGCGGAGGCGTACACCGGTACGCCGCACAAGCAAGGCCGAAGATTGAAGCCACCACGGCGGAAAAGAGCCGTTTCCGGACGGAAACTAGACTATACAGGAAAAATCCCAGCGGTGGCAGTCGTTGTTGCATCCCGGTAAGCGGCCTCCCGCCACGCGGCGCCGCTCCTCGCAGCTAGAAGCTGAAGCTCTCCCCCGGCGTCAGGACCGCCACCTTGGTGTCCGTTTCGGCTTCGACCCGGGCTTTCCAGGCCGCCGCGTCCTGGTGCAGCAGCTCGAAGGTGTTGTAGTGGATTGGAATCACCGTCTTCGGCTGCAGCAGCTTCACCGCCCGCAGGGCGTCGTCGGGACCCATGGTGTAGTTGTCGCCGATGGGGATCACCGCCACCTCCAGGCCCTCCTCGCCAATCAGCCGCATGTCGCCGAACAGCCCAGTGTCCTGGGCGGTGTAGATCTTCTTGCCGTCGTTGGTGGTCAGCAAAAAGCCGGCCGGGTTGCCGCCGTAGGAGCCGTCGGGGAGCATCGAGCCGTGCAGGGCGAGGGTCAGCTTGAGGTAGCCGAAGGGATGGCGGTGGCCGCCGCCGAGGTGCTGGCCGTGGAGCTTCTCCAGCCCCTGCCGGCCGAGCCAGGTGACGATCTCGTGGTTGGCGATCACCAGGGTGCCAGTGCGCCGGGCGATGGCGATGGCATCGCCGATATGGTCGCCGTGGCCGTGGCTGACCAGGATGAAATCGGGCGAGACCTCGTCCGCCGTGGTCGAGGCGGCCGGGTTGCCGCTGAAAAAGGGGTCGATGATCAGTTGGTGGCCACCGGTTTCGAGGCCGAGGGTGGCGTGGCCGTACCAGGTCAGTTTGTTCATGGACCTCCTCCTTGGCTGCGGAGAGTGGGGGCGGGCCTCAGCCGGTCTCTTCGAAGCGGCAGCTGAGATCTTCGTCGGCCAGCAGGCCCGAGCAGACCGGGCAGACCCGCTCGCCATTATCTTCACGCTCCAACAGTTCGTCTTCCTGCCAGAGTTCTCCACATTCGGTACAGGGTGCTTCTTGCATGGCATCCTCCTTTTCTGGTTGCCTATATTTTACCACGGGCGGGCGGGACCGGTTGCCGCTGCCTTGCCAACCCCCGTCGGCCGTGGTTGAGTTAAATATAGGTCCGCTGTTGTGCCATACCGGCACCGCCGGCCGGAAAGGAGTACATCATGTCGACACTTCTCATTACTGGAGCCAACCGCGGCATCGGCCTGGAGCTGGTCAAGGTCTTCGCCGGCAAGGGGTGGCGGGTGCTTGCCTGCTGCCGGCGCCCGGAGGTGGCCACGGAGCTGCAATCCCTGGCCGCCGCCGCATCCGGGGTCACGATCCACCGCCTCGAGGTGACCGACGGCGGGCAGATCGCCGCCCTGGCCACGGAGCTCGCCGGCACGCCGATCGATATCCTGCTCAACAACGCCGGGATCAAGGGGCCAAAGCAGCAGGGCTTCGGCCAGAGCGACGAGGAGGGCTGGCTCGAGACCTTCCGGGTCAATACCATTGCCCCGATGCGCCTGACCGAGGCTCTGGTTGAGCAGGTCGCCGCCAGCGAGCGGCGCATCGTCGCTACCCTCGGCACCGTCATGGGGAGCATTGCGGAGAATAGCAGCGGCGGATACTACGCCTACCGCACCTCGAAGGCAGCGGTGCATATGCTGATGAAGGGACTTGCCATCGACCTGGCGGCACGGGGCATTCTCACCGTCTCCCTTCATCCCGGCTGGGTACGCACCAGCATGGGTGGGAAATCCGCCCCGGTGGCGCCGGCCGAAAGTGCCGCCGGGCTAGCAGAGGTGCTCCTCGGCCTGACCCCGGAACAGAGCGGCGGACTTTACGACTTCGAGGGGAAAGAGCGTCCCTGGTGACCTTTGCCCGGCGCCTCACCCCTGCTGGTGGAACCAGGTCAGCACCGCCTCGACCGGCTGCGCGCCGGCGAGCTGGGCAATTGCCTTGCCGCCGCGTCGCTTCGGTGACTCAGCGGATGAAGTGCATGTAGGCCTTTTTCTCCTGCGGGGGCGGCGTCACCGCCCCCTTGCCGTGTTTGACCAGCTGCAGCAGCCACGCCATGTTCTTGCCGAGCACCCGCATGATCTGCACCCCTTCCTCGTCCTGGGCCACCTCCCCCGGCATGCGGCCGTGGATCACGTTCCAGTAGTTGGAGGTGGGGATCAGCATCTCCGAATACATCAGGAAATTGTTGAGCTGCTCCCAGGCCGGGATACCGCCGGAGCGGCGCACCGCGACGACCGCGGCGCCGACCTTGTGGCGGAAGAGGCCGCCGTTCATGCCGGCGACGTAGAAGGCGCGGTCGAGGAAGGACTTCATCGCCCCCGACATGGCGGCGTAGTGGACCGGCGAGCCGAGGAGGACGCCGTCGGCCGCCTTGATCTGCTGAATCCAGGTGTTGACCTCGTCGCCGGGGAGGACGCACTTCTCGTCCTTGTTCTTGGCGCACATGCCGCAGGCAATGCAGCCGCGGATCACCTGGTCGCCGACGGTGACGACCTCGGTCGCGATCCCGGCCGCCTCCAGCTCCGCCGTGACCATGTTCAAGGCCTGGCGGGTGTTTCCTTCCTTGCGTGGACTGCCGTTGAATGCGACGACTTTCATGCTTCAATCTCAGGTGGGTCGAATTCCCCGAAGCTTGCTTCGATGAAAGCGATCAATCTAAACTTTTGATACCCCGTAGCTTGCTGCGGGGAGATTCATTCCTCCCTGTCGGTTCGAGCCGGGTTTGTGGCATTGTCGTGATGAAATATCATCCGTGCAGGTAAAGAGTAGCGGCCATTCTAGGGGGAATGGTCGCTGGGATCAACCACGAAGGCGCCCCCAACGAAATGATGACGCTGCAGCTCACCCGCCATGCCTGCCACCTCGGTTTCGTCCGGCCCGGAACCGGCGGGCGCTACTGGTCCGAGGAGCGGGCGGGAGGGAAGGATAAGAAAGGCGGCCAATCGGCCGCCTTTCTTATCGGATGTGACCCCGTTGGGGTTCTGACCCCTTTAGGCCTCCGGCGAGTCGAGGGGGCGGACACAGTCCGCTCCCTCGTTCCCCGGTTTGTTCACATAGGTCGAGACCGGGAAGCAGGCGAGCACCCCTGCGGCGGCGGGCCGCAGCAGGGGGAGGAGGTCTGCTCCCTGCTGGCGGGGGTCAAGCCAGGCGCCAAATTCTTCCGGTTCGAGGATCGCCGGCATCCGCTGGTGGAGCGCTGCCATCAGCGCATTCGCCGCGGTGGTGATGATGGTGCAGGACTCCAGCACCACGCCCGGGGTTGCCGGGTTCTCCCAGCGCTCCCACAGGCCGGCCAGGGCGAGGGGCGCGTGGTCCTGGCGAAAGAGGTAATAGGGTTGCCGCGTCTTGGCACCCTGCTGCCACTCGTAGAAGCCGCTCGCCGGGATGATGCAGCGCCGTTTGTGGAAGGGCTCGCGGAAGGAGGGTTTTTCTGTCAGCGTCTCGGCCCGTGCGTTAATCATCCGGTAGCCGATCTTCACGTCCTTCGCCCAGTGCGGTACCAGCCCCCAGTGCAGCAAGAACAATTCTCTTTGGTCTTCATTCTGGCGGATGGCGGGGATCTTCTGGGAGGGGGCGATGTTGTAGCGGTTCTCAAAGTCCAGCCATTTGGTGAGCTGGAAATAGTCGACCAGATCCGGGATCGGGAGATGGTTGGAGAGGCGGCCGCACATAGGAGGATTTTAGCAGATGCGGCGGGAGTTGGTTGCTGGGGGATAGCAGGGGATGGAAAAAGGGGCAGGCTACTTTTCAAAAAAGTAGCCTGCCCCTTTTTGTTGTCGCGACTTGAGCCTATTAGTGCTGAATATTGCTTTCCTCTACCTTAAATGATCCGCGGCTGATCTGGACGGGGGTGGCGCTGGTTTCCATATCGACCATGCGAAAATTGAAGGTGCCGGAAATCGCCGACCCGGTTTTTCCGGTTACGGACAGTTCGCCGTGGGTGTAATGCCCCAGAGAGCTATACAGAGTACCGTTACCGGAAGAATACGGGGGATAGTAACTGTTAACGATAAAGCACGGTTCATCACCAGGCGTACCACTTTGGTTACCGAATAAATCCGCGCACCCACGGATAGTCGCTGTAGAGCCGAGATTGTATCGGAAAATCCGGATATCGATTGTGGTGGAGACGGGATAAAGGGGGTCACATGTGTAGGCCGAATTCGGCATGTTTTGATTGATCGTCGCATTTAGGCTGCACATGCTGCTGTCCTGCACGTCAACGGCCATGTAGAGCTGAATATCTCCAACACCATACTGAGATGTAACAGGGGACATCTGCATATCACCAAAACCAATCGGAATAATCATGAATGAGGAAACAAAATCGTTATCATCATGGAAATAATAACTGCTGGACGGGCTCGCGAAGGCGAAGTAATTCCCATTCCAACTGTTCCGGTTGATTTTTACCCCTTTTACCGTGGCGTTCGCTTCAGTGACCAGGTCTTGCGGGGGCGGTTCAATCGCAGGCTCGGTAACCGTTATCGCAACGGATGAGGTTGAGGATGCGCCGGTTCTCGGGTCGGTGGCTTTAAGGCTGATTGCGTACACACCTGGCGTGGTAAACGTGTAACTGTATGAGCTGCTCCCCTTTACGGGGGTTGTGCCGCTCACAGTCCATTCAAACTCATATGGATCCTGAGAGGGAGCGGTTGGATTGGTTGCGGTGGCAGACACCGTCAGGGGAGCCGGACCGGTGGTCGGATTGGCAACAAAGGCCGCGTCTGTGGGTGGTATGGTGACGGTGAACGTCTTGGTCGCGCTGGCAAGAAGCCAGTTTGAGCTCACATTTTTAAATACTTTATGGATAACCGTATAAGTTCCTGGATGATTAAGGTTTCTACTCAGACTGGCATGCATTCCACCACCGAAAACAATCGGGTCGATGTACGTATAAACATCTTTCGGCGGAAAATAAAACCACTCTGAATATCCAGGAAGGGTGCCGTCAGGGTTGACGAAAGTCGCCTGGAAATTGATCTCTCCTGGCCAGGAGATAGAATCGGCAGACATGCTGAATTCGGCAATACTGCCTTGGGCAACGATCATTCCTTTTGAATCAACCGTGTTGAGCTTTGGAGTAATTTCGTCCGTGAAGGGAGCCGGGGTTTGGGGCTGGGTCGGATGCGTCAGCAACGGCTCGGGCACTTCAGTGCTATCTTCGGGAGTCGCTTGCCTTGTCGAGTTAAACAGGCCGGTTTTGTCAGCGAGGTATTCCTGGACCTTACCCAAGTCGAGAGGAGAAGCGAGCCAGGTCAAGGCTCCCGCTGAGGGATCCGGATTCGATTTGAAGTTTTCAATTTCGGTAGCCAGCTTGAGGGAAACGAGATTGGCAACGGGGACTTTTTTTAACCGGCCTAGTGATTGCTGAATCCCAGCGATGAGCCCATCAATATCGCTCGCGATGGCGGAAGCAACCAGTGGTGCCTCCAGTGCCAGTGCCACTTCCTTCCCTTCATAAACGGCGGTCGCGTTCAGGATCTCTCCTGTCGCCCTCGAAAACTCCATCACAATACCACCGCTCGGGAAAGAAAAGACGTTGGCCAGGGTTGCACTGCCATCGTCGAACACCATCATTTCGACTTTTTGGGGAGCGTCTGTGCAGACGATCTTGAAATCGAAGGGGCCATCGACCGGGGCTCCCGCTATTCCAGTCGGGTGGTCGATGGTGCAGTGTTGGCCAATCGGATGTTCATAGATGGCCACCGCATACTCGTCGCCACCAAAATACTTGGAGGAGAACATAAAGCTGTCATTAAAGGTAAAGATTTTCCTTACATCTCCCTGGCTGTTCTGAACACTCAAAGTGCCATTGTGCCCTTCCACCGTACCCCCAACAAAATATTGAACAGAGGGATCCGGATTCCCCGTGCCGCTATCACCTCCGCCACCGCCACAGGCACTAAGAAAGTTGATGGAAATTAACACTAATAGCCAAATTAAAAAATTTTTCTTCATATATATCATCTCCGTTTTTGAACTTCAGTAAACGAAACACCCCTGAGGAAGCTGCGCGTTGTTGATCAGGTTGAAAATATGGTTGAAAATAAGCTCCGCTCTGGTCGTGTTGGAATAAGGACCAAAATGATTTTTGTAGATCAGATTATCGCCTGAGCGATCAAACTGCGCATTTAGCATAAAAAAACCTGATTAGGTCCGATTCTCAGCTTGATGCGGATCGCCCCTACAAGAGCCCAAGCCGTAGCGATGAATTGAACAATGGGGCCCCTACATATTGGATGCCCAAGCGCTCTCGCCCCTCAGCTGAGAATTAGGGCTAATCAGGTAAAAAAATGTTCTCTGGCGTTGATGATGTAAATGCTGATGTTACACAAACACCACCATTCAGACTCGATAGATCACTGAAATTTAACCGCTAAATAATTTTTATTACTGCCAAACGCCACCATTCAGATTACATGAAGATGACAATTCTGCATCTAAGATGGGATAACCGGTGCTTGGATAATAAAAACGTGTCGTCAGCCCTGAAGTAGTGGTCGTACATGAACCAAAAAAATTACCATTGCAAACCGCGCTTGAATAAGTTCCGCTCTGCGCATTACAGCTCGCTTGAAATACAGCTGTATCTACCCCGGTGCCTGACATTTCGAAGCAGGTGGGAAAGGAACCGGACGATATGGTACAACTGCCCAAGGTAACCGGTGCCGTGCCCGTGGCCGGAATCGTTTTCGTTACAGTCGTGGCCGCATTTTCATTGTCATAGACTGTTAACTTGATTTCTGCACTTTCCCACGGAAATTTTTCGACCCTCAGCAGTCGATCGACATTTTCCGTAGGCTGTACCACACCGTCAAGCGTGTACTCCCAGGTGAACTGATAGCCGCTAAGTTCGGGAAATGTGTATGGGATCGCGTGGCTCACCGGGGGGCCGGCATTGAAATCGGTCGTCGTCAGATAATTCTCGGTCACGTAACCGTCCGAGTCAGAACCAGCACCATAAAAGACCAGAACATCCTTCACGCCGGGCGTTCCCGCAACGTTTGGAATCTGGTATGCCGGCCCGATGTGTGCGGTTGGTGGGTAGTTCAGCGCATCGTCAATGGACATGACAATAAACCCGGCACAAGTCGGTGACTCTTTCCAGAAAATTTCAGCCTTATACGTTTCAACCTTGATGGATAAATCAACAGGACTGATCGCGGCATTTTCAGGAACACTTTGCATGCGGGTGTAGAGGCCATTTGTATAGGTTGCCGTGAAACTTTCTGTCTCACCGGTGGTGCGCGTTGCTACACCCGAGAGGGTGGTTTCACCCCCGGAATTCTTTCCCACCGCCAGCGTCGCACCTGTATAGGCCACGCATTGATTGCTCTGGCTGTAGCGTGGATCGATCAGAATACTGTGAAAGGTCGCTTCGGGCATATCGGCCACGACGCTATCCAGACTCCCGGCCATATGGCTTTTTGCCGCGGCGCTGTCCTTTAAAGATAAGGACGCATCGAAGGCGCCCAGCGCCGATATTAATGAGGATTCCTGCGCGAAGTCGAGAGCTTGATCAAAATTTGCAATGCCACTTCCCAGGGTGATGCCATTGGTTGGATCAGAGTCAAGATCGAGGGTTTGCAGAAGCCGGGCGAGGTTGACAACTCGTTTATCTTCAAGTGAAGCACCGAGAAACAGATCGACGGGAGTCACCACCGACCGCGCCAGGGTCTGGCCGAGGCGGGTTTTGCCGAGGAAGAATTCTATAAATTCACCTTTTTTATAAGTAAATTCTCCACTGCTGTTCGTGTTGCCACTCTGGCTGGGGGTCCGGTAGGTTAGACCGTCTACCGGTGAATCAATGAAACTGCCAACCATCGTACTTGACGGCGCAGCGGCCGGTGCATTATCTCCGCCGCCTCCGCCACCTCCGCCACAAGCGACTGCAAGAATGGTCAACGATAGTAACACTGGTATTTTCAGCAAACAATTCATGAGCTACCTCCTGTGAATTCCAAATTGAGATTGTAAAAACCGGCGATATCACGTTGAAAAAAGGGCAGACCAAATGAATGGCCTGCCCTTACCTTTGTGATGAAACTATCAGGGTGCAGTCAACCAGCCCGGGGGTGTGGTGTTGATGTACCAGAAATCTGTCCAGCTATCGACACCGTCGGTTCCTGCAATTTCATAGAGGTTGGCACTATGTACGTTGACGATCGACCAGGTCGTGAGCGACGGATTGCCGATATCGAGAGTGCCATTCTGCTGCAAGAACAGAGCCTCAGACAACGGCCCTTCTGAGCTGACGTAAGTGCCATTTGCGTCGAAATAATCACCGATATAGGAAATCGCATACCCACTCGTACTGTTTCCGCTCAGGGTGAAATTTTCCTGCGTCGTGCCAGGATAGCCCGGAGAACTTGAATCGCTGGGATAGCTGATAGAAATCTTTCCGCCGCCGGCAATGAACTCATCGAGCAGCGCAGTTGTGAATTCGAGCGAAGGAGATGCCGCAGCGGAAACGCGTAAAGAATAATTCGCGGTTTGATCAGCAGGACCATTGAGTAAAATATAGTAATTCTGACTGGCCTGCGCCGTGAATGTCACGCTATCAACAGTTCCGGGCCCATTATTAGACATCCCAACGCGCAGTGCAGCGGCTTCATTTGTTGTGTCATCAAGATTAAAATGTTGATACATCTTTGTCAGGCTGTCGAATACGAAAAGATCGGGGTCATCAGTCGGTGAAGAGGGTGTTAAGGTTACGGTATATTGTGTGCCGCCAATCGCAGCAAATACATACTCATGCCCGAAGTCATTGACAATAGATCCAGTGACAGTTTGACCAACCTGAAGTGTTGTCGGAGTTGTAGGAGTCGATCCTCCCCCCGAATCGGTCGTACCGATGTAGGTTCTTAAAAACGAGCGGTTTTGCGCATCCATCGAGTAGACCCGCAGTTCTGTGTGGTAAGGAGCATTCGCCGGGTTCAAGGAAGAGGTATCGATCGTCAAGGTTTTGCTGGTACCCGACAGCCCTTCTTCCCAAACGTCAACCCAGGTCGATCCGTCATTCACCGTCACCGCAATTTCGTCGATGTGCTGCCCGGCCGGAATCGACCAGGCCACATTAAGATTACCGCCGGCAGTGGTCAGCGCGTTGAAGGCATCAAGAGTAGCCTGGGTCGCGCTGGGATAGGAAGCGGTTGCAGCATTGGAAATCGGCAGTGCCATGACCGGCGTCGCATAGGTGGCCACGGCCGTGCCGCTCACCGCCGGGGTGGCCGTGTCGAGAGGAGCGGTGAACAGCTCGAACTGCACCAGATCGCCCACCTGGAACAGTGCCGGGTCAATCTGATCTGCCCCGCTGCCAAAGGCCATGAAATCATCCGAATAGTCATTGTCAAAAATGCGCAGTTCTCCTGCGGCACCCCAGGCGGGTACCCCCATGTAGATCACCGCTCCCGGTACCGCCACACCCTCGCGCACCAGGGTCACTTTGGCTGAAGCTATCGGGCTGCCGCCGGTACCATTATTGGTAAAATTTTTGTCGTCAAGCCCCAGATTGATGCCGCAGGTCTTATAGTTGACGCCATTTTCCGTTCTGTAGTCACAAATAAAACCCATGTAGCGATCGACGATTTCCTGGTTCCCGCGCAGTTCCCAATTCGCCCCGTTTTTAGCGAGTTGCCAGGTTTCGGGTTCCAATATGGTCACTCCGGCAAAGGTCACATTAAAAGTGACGGATGCCGTGCCGGCCTGCTCATCGAGGCCATTGATAACGACATGGCTGAAAGAGAGGCCAACCAGAGAAGGATCGGTCGTCAGTTCGGTAATAAACTGATCCGCCCCCTGATCGTTTTGGAGAAAGTCCGCTGCAAGAAAGGGACTCAACTGGCTGCTGCTGGGAAGGCCGCCAACAAACAGGGCGGAAAAGCTGTCAAATTTGGAATATATTGCCTGCTGGCTGGTTTGTACTGCACCCAGATCGGAAATCACGGGCAATACTTCGGTATTGTCCGTCGTGCTTTCAAGGTTGTCGGTAATCGAGGTATTGTCGATCAGGTTAGTGATGGTTGCCTGAATTGTCGCCGGATCGGTTTCGATTCTGACCAGATCCAGGGCCGCGTCCAGCGCGGTATGGTCAGCACTGAATGCGGTATGCAGTAGATCGACGGCAGCATCGACTCCAAGAGAGGTGAGAACGTTCTGCAGTTTGGCTTGCAGCGCCGTTTCCTGGGCCTCAACTTCAGCGCTGGTCAGGCCGCTGAAATCCCCGTTGTCAAACAGGGTCTCTGCCAGTTGCCCGGCAGCGTTGGCCACAATCAGGTCGGTAAAGGGAGTGATGTTGACTGTCGCCCCAACATCCTCGGCAACGGCATAAGAGTGCAATTTATAGGTGCGGCCACCAACGGTTCCTTCCGCCCGCAGAACATAGGGAGCTGTCATCCCGGACACATCCACCGAATAATTGCCGTTGGCTTCAATCACTGCCGACTTTGACTTAACTGGGGTACTGCTGTCCTTGACCGTGACCTGGCCGATAATTGCCGCACCCGCAGCCGCCGTTCCGCTAAGGGTTGTCACTTGCGGTGAGCTGGATGACCCCCCACCACATCCGGCCAGAACCAGGCCGACCAATACCATCAGGGCTAATAGACTTCGCATTTGGTTTTTCCTCATTGAATTGATTACTTCGCTTATGGACATAAGCCCCCCTCGGGGCTGCTCTATTCGTTTCGAGTTAGGCAGGCCAGCACGATGCCGAAACGACGCCGAGGCGGGCAACATTACCCAGGTTGAAAAATGTGATGAACGGCTCGCCAGGGACCACCCTAACCAGCCATCTGGCGAGGAGTCGATAATATTGGGAAGCAGTCGGCAGTGGGCATTCCATACCAACGGATCATTTGGCAGGGAGTAATCGAGGTTAAATTGGCATAGAAATCAACAAATAGAATCACTCATATGAGTGATTCTAGGGGGGGGGAGTAAAAAATGATCTCATGTTGAGGGGGTATGGCAATTGTCCACCCTGACTGCGGTCAGGGGAAGACCAGGATGGAAAAAGGGACAGGCTGCTTTTGAAAAAGTAGCCTGTCCCTTTGCTGTTTCGTCAAACCTAAAGCGTAAGATCTTCCACCGTCCCACCGGGTCCATTCTGTTTAACAGAAGCGATCCCCGCTTCCATTGCTGCGGTGGATGAGTACATCTGGCTCTGTCCGATGATCTGTTGATTCTTGGCCTTCAACACAAAATACGGCTGGTTGTTCTTCGATTCTTTTCGCTCGTAGTTGTCATCCGCGGCCGCATTCTTCTGAATCGACTCGATGCCGTTCTGGGCACTCGCCTTGGTCTTGTACATCTCGCTGGTCAGGATCACCTGGCCGTTGACGGCTTTGAGGTTGAAGTAAAAGTGGTCGTCTTTCGCTCTTTCGATGACAAATTTCCCGGACATATTGCCTCCCATCGGGGTGAGTGGTTATGGAGCTGTTCCAGGCAGGGGTCTCGAATTGATTCCCAAATTGAGAGGGTATGTAGCGCAATGACTGTGCCGGAATGGAAATGTGCCGGGACCATAGGTGCAACATGCTGATTGTTCTTGGTAAAGCCAGAAAACAGGGGGAAGTGAAGGGGGGGCACGGCGCCAGGCTTTCACTATCATATTTGGCAGAACTGCGCCATGCGAAGGGATTGGGCAAAAAGGCGGGGCTGCTTTCCAGAAAAGCAGCCCCGCCGCAAAAGGGGCGCCAGAAACCGCTCCTGCAACGGGAGCGTGCCGTACTTGACGAGGGGCAGCGCCGTGGCCAGAGAGACGGTGTAGGGGCAGTAGAGGCCGGGCAAATTCGGGGACAGTATATGCATTACCCTGTCTTCGGTTTCGGCCCCCGTTTTTGTGGCCGCAGTATCCGCGCCAGTTCCGTCTCCACGCGATCGACAAAAGCAGCGCCTCCCAGCGGGCGACCGCTGCGCTCGTGCCTCTTGAGCAGGTTGAGTTCCTCCTCGTCGGTCAGGGTCAGAAACTCCCGCCAGTTGCCGACCATCTTCGACAGGGACGAGTTCTTGACCAGCGGATCGTCCGCATTTCTCAGATGGGCACGGGCGCTACTCCAGGGGTAGTCCTCGGGGTGTTGCACCAGTCCCGCCGCCACCGGGTTCATCTCGACATAACGGGTTGCGGCGAAGAGATGGGTCAGGTCCATGGGGAAGGAGGCAAAGCGTTCCTGCCAGAGGTGGCCGCGCCAGCCTTCACGAAAGTTGATGCGGCGGGTGTAGCGGCGGTGGGCCTCGCCGATGGCGCGCGCCAGGGAGTTTTCGCTGGCGGGGACGGCGATCAGGTGGACGTGGTTCGGCATCAGGCACCAGGCCCAGATCTCGACCCCGCACTTGTTGCACCACTCGGCCATCAGGGCGATATAGGCCCGGTAGTCGTCGTCGCAGAAGAAGGTCTGCTGGCGACGATTACCCCGTTGGGTAACGTGATGGGGGATGCCGGGGGCTATGACGCGGGCGATACGGGCCATTGGGGGAAGATAGCAGAGAGAGAGTGTGGGGGCAATTAAATATACTGTCCCCGGAATTCACCGGAATTCGGACTGCATACTGTCCCCGGAATTCCGAATTCCGGGATTCCACAAAAGAAAACCCCGCTTTATGAAAAGCGGGGTTTTCAGTGACCTGACCCGCGGGGGAACCCCGCGGGTTTCTCTTCAGAATGTTCTTACCAATGAATCTGCCCGTGGTCATTCACGAGGCATTGCCTCGCCTACGGGAGGATGGTAGTGGGCTCGGACGAACTGGCCTCGTAAGTCGTCGTCGAGATCAACCCGGTCGAATCCCAGATGTAGCTCGTGGTATACAGTTTGTTGGTTGGTGTCCCAGTTGGGATTGTGGCCCCGTGCACGACATAGAGCGCGGTTTTTGGTTGCAGGATGACGTTCGAGCTCATGGTAATCACCTGCTTGCCCAGTACCGTGGTTTGCGTGTAGTCGGTGCCCTCCGTCAGCAATACGGCGGTGGGGCTCGACGCATCCGAAAGAACAAGGCCCGTAACGGGATCCCGAACCGGCACAGTGTCGAGATAGACCTGCGACGAGACGACCTGGAAGACTCCGGGAATGCCGAGAACGGTCGGGCTGGTGAGACCGAAGCTGTAGGTCAGCACGTTGTTTTTCACTCCCTCGTTGGAGAGCGACTCGACATAGAGTGTCGAGGAGAATGTAACATTGGATCCCACCGAGACCGGATCATTGAGGTCGATGAGCTGAGTCTGCAGGGCCACGAAGGCCGGAACGGCAACACAAGCCTCGACCGGCGTCGGGGAGGCGGCGTTGGTGCTCGTGACGCTCGCTGTGTTGCAGTAGGTGCCGCTGGCAGCGCTAGGCGGAATTTGGCTTACGATGGTGAAGGTGATACTCCCGCCCGCCGGAATTTCAACGGTGCCAGACCTGATGATGTTGTCTGCCAGCGCGCCGGCAACACCGTTCAAACTCGAACTTACATAAATGGCCCGGACGTTGGCAATGGAGTTGAGACCGAGCAGGTCGCCGACGACGACACCCGTTGCAGCGGCGGTGCCGGTATTGTTCACCACTATCGTCGAGATATAACTGGCCCCAGGATTGACGTTGGCCGGAGTGTTAGTTTTCGCGATGGTGAGGTTGGGTGTTGCCACGGTCAGACAAGCGCTGCTGCTGCCTACGCCAATGGTCCCGCTGATAACTGAGTTGATGGTGGCGGTGTCGCAGTATTCCGCATCAACCGAGGCCGCAACCGTGTAGAGATAGGTCGCGGTGGCACCGGCGGCGAGCGTGGCGATGGTGTCGTCGAAGCCGCCGTTGACATTCGGCGTACCCGCCGAAAAGCCACTGGTCGTATAGTTGGCGAGAAGGCCGGTGGTGGGTGCTGCCCCATTGAACGCGTCACTGATATTGACAGTCGAGGCGGCACCGTTGCCGTTGTTGATCACCTGCACGCGCAGCGTGGCAGGCACATTTTTGGCCACGGTCACAGACTTGCCCAGGCTTGTATTGTCGGTTGCACTGACGATGAAGTCTTTGACGATCGACACATTCGACTCAAGAGCGGTGAAGCATGCCTGCGCGTTGAGGTCGCCTGCGTCGACCGTGACGGTTTCGCCGCTACTGTTCAAGTACGAGGCGATATGGGCATTGTTGCAGAAGACGCCGGCAGCGGTGACGGTGGCCTCGGGGGTGTAAGTCACAGTCGCGCTGCTCCCTCCCTGCAAGGACGGGATAGTGAAAGTGAAACCATCGAGGCCCGCATCCTGGGTGCTGCCCGCGGGAAGCGGGGCACCGAGGGTGTAATTTGCTCCGATGCCTGATGCTAGGGTGTCGTCGAGGACGATGTTCGTGGCCTCACCTTCGCCAACATTCGAGACCGTGATGGTCCAGGTGTCGGTGGCCGTGCCGCCGACGAGATTCACGATTGGCGACGAAACGGTTTTGGTGATCTGGAGTTTCGGTTGGGGCGCGAAATTTTTGAACAGAATCTGCTTTCCAATCTCTTCCCCGTTGATGGTGGCCACGGCCACAAGACGGCCCGATGCCAGCTTGTCCGGTGAGAAGAGCGTGACCCAGGTGAACCCATCGACATTGGGAGTGCCAATTCCCGTCAGGTTAAAAAGCGGGTATTGGGTCGCAATAAGAGGGAAGCGCTCGTTCATGAGCCTGGCGTTATTGGTCCGCGTATCCGCTTGGTCATCGAAGACCCCGTAACCGAGCGCGAGTCGGTTGTCATCGGAGGTGCCGAACTGGATACTATTGATTCTTCCGGTCCACAACTGGTCGATCTCCCAGCGTACGTCCGCGCCGATCACCGGGCGGACAACCCCCTCGGCGTCGGTGAACCCGACCCACGCGCCGGCAAGGTTCTGGGTGTAGCTTGGCGCAGTGTCCGTCTGTTCGATGAGCAAGGGTGCGCCGGGATCGGTGGCAAGTGTGTTGGCCTCCATCGCGGTGGTGGAAATCCCCCCGGTCTGATTCTGGACCCAAGCGTAAAACGAGAACGCACCTGATTGTACATCACTGGGGCTGAGCGGAATGAGGTCCTGACCAACGCGATACACTGCCTGGGGCGCCTCGGAAATGATTTGCGTCGCACTGAGGACCAACGAAATGACCGAAGTATCACCAACGACGACGTTGATGGAACGGTTTGCACCGACAAACCCAGGCGCGGTTGCAGTTGCTGTGTACTGACCCGGCGCCAACGAGGGTAAGAATTGGTTGCCGGTGAAGGTCTGCGCGAAAGCCGCCGGTCCCGTTACAACCACCGTGGCCGAAGCCGGAGTGACATTGACATTGAGGGAACCGGTTGTAGGCGTTTTTCGAAGGTCTAATGAAACGCTTGAGGTCTGGGCGGCAACGACGTTGATTGAACCGTCCACGCCGTCGAAACCGGTTGCGGTCGCCGTCATTGTGTAAACGCCTGGCACCAAATCAGTCAAAAGTTGGTTGCCGGTGAAGGTTTGTGTGAAAGCCTCCGGTCCCGTCACAACGAGGGTGTAAAAAAGATCCTGATTAGGTCTGATTCTCAGCTATGACACATTCTGTCGCACAGGGAGCATAGAGTTTGGCCATGGAACTCATGAATAACAAGGAGGTTAGCATCCATGGCCATCAATCGTATCCAGTTCCAACCGGGGCTGAGCTTGGCTGATTTTCTCAAAGACTATGGTACGGAGGCCCAATGCGAGGCGATCCTTGAGCACTCGCGCTGGCCCCAAGGATTTGTCTGTCCAGCATGCGGTGCAAGCCGCGCGGTCCAGTTTCGGCGAGGACGGTCGAACATCTTCCAGTGCTGTCGCTGCCGCAAACAGATCTCGCTGATCTCCGGAACGATTTTCCATGGGAGCAATCTGCCGCTGACCCAGTGGTTTCTGGCCCTCTACTTCATGACACAAGGCAAGTCCGGCCTGTCGATGCTGGAGTTGAGACGAATGCTGGGTTTGAGCTACAAAGCGGCTTGGCGGCTCAAGCACAAGCTCATGCAGGCGATGTTCGAGCGCGAAGAGACAACGGTTCTGGCCCAGCGGGTCGAGATCGACGACGCCTACTTGGGCGGGGAACGCTCCGGCGGTAAGGTTGGTCGCGGTTCGGAGAACAAAGTTCCCTTCATTGCGGCAGTGGAGACCAGTCACGAGGGCCATCCGCTGCGAGCTGTTTTTAGCCGGGTGACGACCTTCAGCAGCCATGACGTTGATCAATGGGCCAAGAATCACTTGGCACCGACGGCGCTGGTCGTTTCTGATGGCCTGAATTGCTTCCGCGCCGTCACCAAGACTGGGTGCTACCATCAGCGAGAGGTGGTTGGTGATCAACGCAGAAGTACCGACATGGGCTGCTTCCACTGGATCAACACCATCCTGGGCAATCTTAAGACGGCCATGGCCGGAACGTATCATGCGTTTGACTTCGACAAATATGCGCATCGCTATCTGGCCGAGTTTCAGTACCGGTTCAACCGGCGGTTCGATCTGCGCAGCATGCTGCCAAGACTGCTGTTCGCCTGTGTCTCAATCGGCAAGCGGCCCGAGGCCTGGCTTCGCCGAGCTGAGAATTGGACCTAATCAGGAAAAAGATTGTGTAAATGGCCATTCAGGGGTACACCGGGACCCCACCCTCTAAGGAGCCCCCATGGCCATCGAAAAAGATCTGCTGGACCGTCTGCTTGCCGACTACAAGAAGCCCGAAGACCTGATCGGCGAAACCGGCTTGCTTAAACAGCTCACCAAGGCCCTTCTGGAACGAGCTTTGGAAGCGGAATTGACCCAACACCTGGGGCACGAGAAGCATGCTCCCGTGGCCACGAAAGGCGGCAATGCCCGCAATGGCAAGTCGGCCAAAACCATCAAGGGCGAATTCGGCAAACTGCCGATCGAGGTTCCGCGTGACCGGGACAGCAGCTTCGAGCCGCTCATCATTCCCAAGGGCCAGACCCGCTTCGCCGGCTTCGACGGCAAGATCATCTCCCTCTACGCCCGGGGGATGACGACCCGGGAGATCCAGGGGCATCTGGAAGAGATTTATGGCGTCGAGGTCTCTCCCGCCCTCATTTCCAGCGTGACCGATGCCGTCGCGGACGAGGTCAAGATCTGGCAGAACCGACCGCTCGACGCCCTCTATCCCATCGTCTATATGGACGCGGTCCGGGTCAAGGTGCGAGACAACGGCCACGTCAGCAATAAAGCGGTCTACCTGGCCCTGGGCGTCACCCTGGACGGCATCAAGGAGGTCCTGGGCATGTGGGTGGCCGAGAACGAGGGCGCCAAGTTCTGGCTACAGGTGGTGACCGAGTTGAAAAACCGGGGTGTCGAAGACATCTTCATCGCCTGCGTGGACGGGCTCAAAGGTTTCCCCGAGGCCATCGAAGCAGTCTTTCCTCGCACCCAGGTCCAGCTCTGCCTCGTTCACATGGTGCGCCATTCTCTCCGCTACGTCTCCTGGAAACAGCGCAAGGAAGTGGCGGCCGATCTGAAGTCCATTTACCAGGCCGCGACGGCCGAGCAGGCCGAAATGAACCTGACGGAGTTCGAAGCGAAGTGGGATAAAACCCACCCCTCCATCGGCCAGTCCTGGCGGCGCAACTGGGAGAGAATCACCCCTTTTTTCGCCTACCCGGCGGAGATTCGCAAGGTGATCTACACCACCAATGCGATCGAATCGCTGAACATGTCGCTGCGCAAGGTCACCAAGAACCGGGGCTCATTCCCCAACGACGCAGCCATGTTCAAACTGCTCTACCTGGCGCTGAACAATATCGCCAAGAAATGGACCCTGCCGATTCGGGACTGGAAGGCCGCCCTCAACCAGTTCTCTATCTTGTTCGAAGGCAGGTTGCCGGTTTACTGACGACAAAAACCCAAGCCATTTACACAAACTGATTTACACCGCCGTCACAACCACCGTGGCCGTAGCCGGACTCACGTTGACATTGAGGGAACCGGTCGTCGCAGTCGGGAGATTTTGGATGACCGTCTTATCATCTCCCGAACACCCTGCCAGCACCGTAATGCACATGAGTGCCACAAATAGTCCCCAGATTCTTTGGCTTAGGTGTGAATAGCCTAGCATTTGCGATGATCTCTTCATTTGTTTCCTCCGTCGTTAAGTTTCGAAATTTTGTAATTCCGTTCAATTCGGTGCAGTGCTCGTGCGTTCATCTTTTCCTGTTGGTTCCTCCTTTCCGGGGATTCGCCGGTACTCGATTAAGGGGGTGTCGACGAGCAGGCTTCCAATGCGGCGATCATTTATCACGAAGGATGAACAGAACGACTCGTGTTTTTGAGTCCTGGTTAGCATCACCAGCCCCCTGCGGGTGGCACCAATGATCTCATCCAAATCGTTTTGCCTGACATGTCCCGTTGCAGCATCGGCCGGCTAGCCCACCATTTGGTCCTGCCCTGTGTGATTTGAATTCGGTAGCGGGCCGCGACTGAGCGATACTTGTTTCCGCTTGGGCCCGATTGTCCCCTTCTGGCAGGGGCTGACCGGAAGCAGGATCGCCTTGACCACATAGTTCGTAGGGTCACCCCTTCTCCGAACCATGGAACAGGACTGCACCTTGGGGCTTTGGGTTTCACCAGAAGGACAGCCGCGGAAAATCTCAGTGGGAGTGCTGAATATGATGCTAAATGGACAGATGGGCTATTTATCGTCGGTTCTGGCCTAAATAGAACCGCCACTTTTCAATTGGATCGCTTGGTTGGTATTTGTCCAAAACACGGCAGTTGATCACGCAATGTCGCAACGGGCGCAACGAAATCTAGGTCTTTAAACTCAAGTATCTCTCACCGGGAAAGTAAACGGCCCAAAGTGGATAATCGTCCGGTTTTCTGTCGCGTTCGTCACGTGAAACTGCTTTTTCAAGATTTATTGCTGAGTCCATCAAGAAAGGACCCTCCCTGAGGATCAATAGATTTCGCACTGGCCTGGAATTGCAAAAGCGGAGCCAGCCACCAATGGGTCACTATTGATGAAAAATTATCTTTTAATTACAATTCTTTAGAGAAAGAATGGCGAGCAGTGGAAAGGTCCGTTTTAGTGTGAAGTAGAAACCCCCGTCCTCTGGACGGGGTCAGAGTCCTTTGGCTTTGCCAAAAGGGCTCATGGCAATCCATATTCAGGCGTTGTTCCCGCAACGACCTGAACAGAAAGGAAAGCCATGAGCCGTTTTCGAAAATTAACACATGCGATCTGGCACTGCCAGTATCACATCGTCTGGGTGCCCAAGTATCGCTTCCGGATATTGGAAGGTGAACTGGCGCAAGAAGTTCGAGCGTGTATCCGGATCTTCAGCGAGCAGAGTCACTGCGAGGTCGTCGAGCTGAATGTCCAGAAAGACCATATTCACCTGATCATCATGGTGCCGCCCAAGGTGTCCATTTCGGAGTTGATGGGGCGCCTGAAGGGCCGATCAGCGATACGTATTTTAAAGAACCATCCCAAGTTGCGGAAGAAACGCTACTGGGGCAATCATTTTTGGGCGCCCGGCTACTGCGTTGACACGGTAGGCCTGGATGCCGAGATGATCAGGCGCTACGTGCGGTATCAAGAGCAGCATGAGAAGAAAGTGGAACAACAGCAACTCAAATTCTAATTGTTGTGGACGTGGGAACAACGCTCCGGTGACCCTCTTTGGGGGTCACCGGCAACGCCCCCTCTGGGGGCGCCTTTAAAGCCCCGTCCTCTGGGCGGGGTTTTTTTACTCCTGTCTACCCTCAGGATTTGGCGGAACTTCAGCATGTGGTGGATAATGTTGAGGGGAGATCGGGAGCTTCACGAATTCCGGGGACAGTTTATTTAATTCTCTATCGGGCGTACTTTCCGACATTTCGAAGAGTATCCACTGGGGTTTTAGCAAGGTCGGGATATTCTGCTACTTTTCACGCTAAGCACAAAAAAACGCCAAAGGCAAATGCCTCAGGCGTCTGGTGTCAATCCTCGTCCCCCCATCGTGTCGCCCTTAAAGGCCTCTCCTTGATACCGTGTCGATGAACGAAAGCCAATGATAAGTTATTGGAATAAAAAGGGCGGCCTTTTCGGCCGCCCTTGGTGTCATCTTACTTTCCCCACTTCTGCTTGATCCGCTCCACCGCCTCAACCACCTTCTCCTTATCCCCGAAGGCGCTGAGCCGGAAGTAGCCTTCCCCGGAAGGCCCGAAGCCCGATCCCGGGGTGCCGACGACATGGCACTCGCCCAGAAGCTTGTCAAAAAAGTCCCAGCTGGTGAGGCCGCCCGGCGTTTTCAGCCAGATGTAGGGGGAGTCGACGCCGCCGAAGCAGGTGATGCCGGCCTTGGAAAGCCCCTCGCGGATGATGCGGGCGTTGTCCATGTAGTAGTCGATGATCTCCTTGGTCTCTTTCCATCCCTGCTCCGAGTAGACCGCGGCGGCGGCGCGCTGTACCGGGTAGGAGGCGCCGTTGAACTTGGTGGTCTGGCGGCGGTTCCAGAGCTTGTTGAGGCTGTACTTCTCCCCCTTGGCGGTGGTCCCGGTCAGCTCTTCCGGCACCACGACCAGGCCGCAGCGGACGCCGGTGAAGCCGGCGGTCTTGGAGAAGGAGCGGAACTCGATGGCGCAGGTCTTGGCGCCTTCCACCTCGTAGATCGAGTGGGGGATGCCGGGGGTGGTGATGAAGGCCTCGTAGGCGGCGTCAAAAAGGATGATCGCGTTATGGGCGTTGGCGTAGTCGACCCAGGCTTTGAGCTGCTCCTTGCTGGCGACGGTGCCGGTCGGGTTGTTGGGCGAGCAGAGGTAGATGAGGTCGACCTTCTGCTGCGGCAGCTCGGGGACGAAGCCGTTGGCCTCGGTGCAGGGGAGGTAGACCACCCCCTTGTAGTACCCCTTGTCGTCCGCCTCGCCGGTGCGCCCGACCATGACGTTGGTGTCGTTGTAGACCGGGTAGACCGGATCGCCGATCGCCACCACGTTGTCGAGGGCGAAGATGTCGAGAATGTTGGCGCAGTCGCACTTGGAGCCGTCGGAGATGAACATCTCGCTGGTCTTCAGCTCGACACCGAGGGGCTTGTAGGAGTTGTCGATGATCGCCTGGGCGAGCCATTCGTACCCCTGCTCGGGGCCGTAGCCGGCGAAGTTCTCGGTGGTACCGAGGTCGTCGATGGCGGCATGGAAGGCCTTGAGGACGGTCGGGGCGAGGGGGCGGGTGACGTCGCCGATGCCGAGGCGGATCACCTTGGCCTGTGGGTTGGCGGCGGTGAATTCACGGACGCGGCGGCCGATCTCGGGGAAGAGGTAGCCGGCTTTGAGTTTCAGGTAGTTGTCGTTGATGTGGGCCATGCCTTGATTGCTCCTTTTATTTGGACCGGATGGAATGGATGTATAGATTTCCCCTTATCGCCCTGCCGGAGTTCCGTGGACGTTTCGGGAAAGAGACGGACAAACTGTCTGAGCGCAGCGAGTTTTTGTCCGTCCCCGAAACGTCTGCGGAGCGCAGGGAACCCGCCGCAGGCGGGCTGGGCGATTGGGGTGCCCTTTTTCTGCTGACTCTTTTTGGGCAAGCAAAAAGAGTCAGTCGTCGGCGGGGGGCGAAACCCCCGGGATAAACCTTTTGCCGGTGCCGCGAAAAACCAACGGGGGCTGCACCCCCGGGCCCCGCCCTACCTTCTTTTGTTCGCCCAAAAGAACGTAGGCCAAGAAAAGGGCGCCCCACCGCTACGCCCCTGCGGGGGCCCCTCGCTGCGGGATTTTAATCCGACGGCGACGAAAACTTGCCCTGCGGGCTTCGGACATTCGTCCCCGACTTCCTCGGATTAAAATCCCTGCGCTCGGCTCCGCTCACAGGGGGGGAGGAGTCGGGGCAAAACAAAAGGAAGAGCGCTGGCTACTTCAAACCGAGCACGTCCTGCATGTCGTAGAGCCCCGCCGGCTTCCCCGCCAGCCAGCCGGCAGCGCGCACCGCACCGCGGGCGAACATGTCGCGGCTCATGGCGCGGTGGGAGATCTCGATGCGCTCGCCCATGCCGATGAAGTAGACGGTGTGCTCGCCGACGATGTCGCCGCCGCGCACCGTCTGCATGCCGATCTCCTCCTTGCTTCGCTCCCCGCACATCCCCTGGCGGTGGTAGTTGGCGACCTCGTTGTAGTCGCGGCCGACCGCCTCGGCAATGATCTCCCCCATGCGCACCGCGGTGCCGGAGGGGGAGTCCTTCTTCTTGTTGTGGTGCAGCTCGACGATCTCCATGTCGAAATCGCTGCCGAGGGTGGCGGCGACATCCTTGAGGATTTTGAAGCAGAGGTTGACGCCGACGCTCATGTTGGGTGCGAGGACCACCGGGATCTGCGCGGCGAACTTCGCCACCGCGGCGCGCTGCTCCGGGGTGAAGCCGGTGGAGCCGATCACCACGCTCTTGCCGAGCTTGGCGCAGACCGCGAGGTTGCCGAGGGTCACCTCGGGGAAGGTGAAGTCGATCAGGACATTAGATGTACCCATCGCCGTGGCGAGGTCGTCGACGATCGCGACGTCGGCCGGCCCGCAGCCGGCGACAGACCCGGCGTCCTGGCCGATGAGGGCGTGGCCGGCCCGCTCGACAGCGCCCCCCAGTTCCAGCCCTTCGGCTTCCTTGATGGCGGTAATGATGCGCCCGCCCATGCGCCCGGCGGCGCCGGTGACTGCAACTTTGGTCATGGTAGTGCCTTTGCTTTTTATAGGTCCCATGGGTCGCATGCGTCCCATGGGACCTATGATTTTTAAATCAGCTGGTGCTTCTTCAGTACGACCTTGAGCTTCTCCAGAGTCGCATCCTGCATCGCCACCAGCGGCAGGCGCACTGCGGCGTCGATCTTGCCCATCAGCGCCAGGGTGGTCTTGGCCGGCACCGGGTTCGATTCGATGAACATCGCCTGGTGCAGATCGAGAAGCTGCAGGTGGAGGCGTTTGGCTTCCTCCCAGTTGCCGTTCTGGACGGCGCTGACCATCGCCTTGACCTGCTTCGGCGCGATGTTGGCGGTGACCGAGATCACCCCCTTGGCGCCGCAGGCCATCAGCGGCAGGGTGAGAAAGTCGTCACCGGAGAGGACGTCGATCTGGTCACCGGCTTCGGCGATGATCTCGCTCGCCTGGGTGATGCTGCCCGAGGCCTCCTTGATGGCGACGATGTTCTTGAACGCGGCAAGGCGGATGGTGGTCTTCGCCTCCATGTTCATGCCGGTGCGCCCCGGGACGTTGTAGAGAACCTGGGGCAGGGCGACCTGCTCGGCGAGTGCCTTGTAGTGCTGGTAGAGCCCTTCCTGGCTCGGCTTGTTGTAGTAGGGGGAGACCAGCAGCACGCCGTCGGCTCCCATCTCCTTGGCGTGCCGGGAGATTTCGATCGCTTCGGCGGTCGCGTTGGAACCGGTGCCGGCGATGACCGGAACCCGCTTTTTGACCTGCTCGATGCAGATGCGGATGACGCGGTCATGCTCCTCGTAGTCGAGGGTTGCCGACTCCCCGGTCGTCCCGCAGGGGACGATGACATCGGTGCCGTTTTCGATCTGGAACTCGATCAGCTCCCGGTACTTCTCCTCGTCGACCTTCCCCTCGGCAGTGAACGGGGTGACGATGGCGACCATGGATCCCTTGAACATCTGTTTCCTCCTCCAGAGAAGAAAGGGTCAAAACGGGTGTGTAAACCAAAAAATCAGTGGAAAAAGCCGGGAATCCCGGCGAAACGAGCCTGTATTCGTAACATAACCACGGGGGATTGTCAAAATCGATCGAGTTCAGCGGCCCGCTTCCGGTGTCACCGTCACCGCCACGGAAAGGGGGCTCTCCACCAGCCACTCCCCCGATTTAATTACGCTGCGCACGGCATAGTCGTAGGTGGTGCCGTTTTGCAGGCCGTACTCCTCGAAGCGCGTCGTCGGGATCGGCTCGCGGTTGATCGGGTCGCTCGAAAAGGCGACCGCGGGGGTGCGGCGGTAGAGGTTGTAGCCGACCAGTTCCTTGCCCCCCGCGGTGACTGGTTGCCAGCCGAGCTGCACCATCTGGTCGTGACCGGTCGCGGTCAGCCGGGCCGGTGCGGCGGGCGGGGTGAAGAAGGGGCGCTTGACCACCGCCGGGCGGCCGCCTCCCCCCTTGCGGTTGACTGCTACCACCCGGTACTGGTAGCCGAGCCCTGGCGTCAGGCCACTGTCCCAGAGTTCGAGGCGGTCACCGACCCGGCGCACGTCGCGCAGGTAATCGAGGTCGATGCTCTGCAGCAGGACCGAGGTGTCGCGGCACTCGGGGCACTCGCGCAGCGGGTCGTACTTCATCTTGTAGACCTGGAACCCCTGCAGGTCGGTCAGCGGCGAGTCGTCCTGGTTCTTCCCAGGCAGGCCGAAGGTGATCAGGAAGCGCTCCCCCTGCTGCTGCACGCGCAGGTCCTGCGGCGCTTCCGGCAGTGCCTGCAGCAACGGCCGCACCGGGCCGCGCTTGCCGCAGGCGGTCAGGGCGAGAACAAGGATGAACAGGATGGAATATCGCTTGGCGATCATGGAAAGTCCCGGAAAGTGGGTAACTGAATGATTAAAAAAATCCAGTAGTGTCCGGTTAAGAAGTTGCATAGGCTCCGAAGTCCAAGTCAATGATATCGGGAGGCCCTAAGCCTGCGGCCGCATCCTCGGCGGCCTCGTTGCGAATATTGTTGCGAAGCTCACGCACCCTGTTGATGCTGACACGTTCGCCATGCTCTTCGTGGCAGTAGATGGCCAGCAGCAAATAAGTAATCAACCCTGCGAGGATCTGCACCAGCAGGCCGTAGGGACTGCGGGCAATCAGGTGATACACCTTGAGGTGGCGCTTCCACCAGGCGAAGAAGGACTCGATCGTCCAGCGTAGCTTGTAGATCAAGGCAATCTGCTCGGCGGTCAGATCGAAGCGGTCGGTGGCGACCCAATAGGATTTTTGGTCAACCTTGTAGCCGACCACACGCACTTCTCGTTCGGTCTGGTTGACATCTTTGGTGCCGAGCAACACCCTGGCGTCATAGAAAACATGACTGCCGGGGACAACAGGATTGGCGCTCAACTCCGTCTTACGAGAACTGGCTTTGATGCGGCAGACAAAGTGGCGTCCCTGATCCTGCCAGTCGTCAAAGTTTTTGTAACACTGGTAATAGCGGTCATAGACACCTGTCTGACCGGGAGCCACGAGCCGTTCCGCCTGAGGACGCTCGTCGCCCTTGCCGTCGGTTAATGTGACTTTCTGGGGGACACCACGACCGATATCGAACCCCAGGTGAACCTTGGCCTTTTTGGCTCCGTCTCGATAGTCCGCCCAGAGCATGGACAGCGTAGCGTCAATCAGCGAACCATCGACGGCGATCAGATCGCCGAGATCGGAGATGTCTTTGGCGACAGGAATCTTTTGTGAGACCTGTTTCTGCAGGTCTTCGTAAACATGAATCATCTGCTCCAGCCCTCGGGTATTGATCGCCTCAAAGAAGGCGCTTTTCCGGATACCGCCGGGCGGTGCAATATGAGTCGCGGCAAAATCTTCCTGCGTCAGAACCTGAAGCAGATGACGCCCCGAAGAATGCTCTTCGAGGTGATAGTAGGTCAGGATTTTCAACTGATCTTCAAACGTCATCTGCAGTGGCCTGTTGCCTCGGGCCTCAAGAACCGGGGCATGTTCGAGAGCGCCCTTGAACGGGGTAAAAAGTCGGACAATGGAGCGCCTGCTAAGCCGGGTACGGTGGCAGCGAACAAGTAATGACATTTTCGTAAATCCTCATATAAAATAGGTATTTACGAAAATCACCGCGCCGACTTCACGACGATTTGTCAAGCAAAAAATACGCTAACTTGTGAAAATATTTACAATTATCTGCAACTTTGGGTGAATGCAATTTGCTAACCGGACACTACTGAAAAAAATCGTCTCTCACCCGTTCACTACGCTCACTAGAGGACACAGAGAGCACGGAGAAGGCCCTGGTCCAGATTAAAGCAGTTCAAAAGCTTATTCTCTGTGTTCTCTGTGCGCTCAAGCGACCGAAGGGGAGCGGGTGAGAGCCGCCCTTCAGCCTTTGCCGTTGCGCTCGTGCCGCGCCCGTTTCAGCTCCCGCTCCACCGCCGCGCGGGCGGTGCCGCCGGTGGCGCGGCGGGCGTTGACCGAGGCCTCGAGGGTAACGAAATCATAGATGTCGGCCTCGATCAGGGGCGAGAACTGGCGGAATTCGGCAAGAGAGAGCTCGGGAATCTCTTTCCCCTGCTCGACACAGTAGCGCACCGTTTTGCCGACCACCTCGTGGGCCTGGCGGAAGGGGAGCCCCTTGCGCACACAGTAGTCGGCGACGTCGGTGGCGGTGGAGAAGCCCCGCGCCGCAGCGACGCGCATCTCGGCGGCGCGCACCGTCATCTGCGCGATCATGTCGGCGAAGACCTTGAGGGACCCCTTGACGGTGTCGATGGAGTCGAAGAGGGGCTCCTTGTCCTCCTGCATGTCCTTGTTGTAGGCGAGCGGCAGCGACTTCATCAGGGTCAGCAGCGAGATCAGGTTGCCGTAGACGCGGCCGGTCTTGCCGCGCACCAGTTCAGGCACGTCGGGGTTTTTCTTCTGCGGCATGATCGAGGAGCCGGTGCAGAAGGCGTCGGAGAGGTCGATGAAGTGGAAGTCGGCGCTGGACCAGAGGATCAGCTCCTCGGCCAGGCGCGAGAGGTGCATCATGATCAGCGCCGCAGCGGCGCAGAACTCGACGGCGAAGTCGCGGTCGGAGACCGAGTCGAGGGAGTTGCGGGTGACCCCGTCGAAGCCGAGCTCCTGGGCGACGAACTCGCGGTCGATGGGGAAGGTCGTCCCGGCGAGCGCCCCGGCGCCGAGGGGGAGAACATTGAGGCGTTTGTGGACGTCGGCCAGGCGTCCCGCGTCGCGGCGCAGCATCTCGTAGTAGGCGAGCATGTGGTGGGCGAAGAGGATTGGCTGGGCGGTCTGCAGGTGGGTATAGCCGGGCATGATGACGTCGAGGTTGGCTTCCGCCTGGTTCAGGAGCGCTTCCTGCAGGCGATCGAGGTAGCCGAGAATGGTGGCGAGCTCGTCGCGCAGGTAGAGGCGCACGTCGAGGGCGACCTGGTCGTTGCGGGAGCGGGCGGTGTGGAGCTTGCCGCCGACAGCGCCGACGCGCTCGATCAGGCGCGCCTCGATGTTCATGTGAATGTCTTCGAGGCTGACCTTGAACGCGAAGTTACCCGCATCGATGTCAGCGCGGATCGATTCCAGCCCGGCGATGATCGTCGCCGCCTCGGCATCGGTAATGATCGCCTGCTTCGCCAGCATCCGGCAGTGGGCGATGGAGCCCTGGATATCGTAGCGGTACATGCGCTGGTCGAAGTCGATGGAGGCGGTGAATTCCTCGACGAACTTGTCGGTCGGCTGGCTGAAGCGCCCGCCCCAGAGTTTGTCCTGGCTCATGTCGGTGACTCTCCGTGTGGACGAAATCCGCGCCGGGCGCGGTCAGTTACTGTCGGGAACGTAGCCCCGTTCGGTCTCCCCTTCGAGCCGCTGCCAGCCATTCTCCGTCGCGGGGCGGAAGATGCTGTGGATTTTGAGCGGCACCCGGGTGGTACGCGGGTCGAGTTCGTGGAACAGGGGCAGATTGAAGAAGTAGAGCCGGGTCGCCGTGCCAAAACGCAGCCGGCAGACCGGCAGACCGTCAAAGTTGTCGCTGGCGAATTCGGGCAGCTCGGCCGGGGCGATCTTGTGGCTCTTGTGGATGATCACCATGGAACGGCCGAAGCTTCCGGGTCCGCCCTGGTCGATCCCGCTGGTCTCCTCGCTGCAATTGCAGAAAATTGTCACCGTATCGCGCACCCCGGGGGTATAGGCCAGATACTCACCGTAAAACCCATTGACGACGTCGCGAAAGGCGCGGTGTTCCGGTTTCGGGTTGCATTCGAGTACCGCCAGCAGGTCGAGGCGCTGGCGGGTCTCGAAGAAGAGCTCGTTGGCCTTGTCGATAACGTTGCTGATGTTCGACTGGTAAAGGTCGCGAAAGACGTAGTCGAGGCAGATCAGCGCCATGAAGTTGAACCCCGTTGGGCGCGCCCGGAACAGGGGAAAAACCTTCCCCCGGTAGAGGTCCTGGAAGGGGTCGAGGGTCTCTTCACCGGCATAGGGGTGACTCTTGGCCATCAGGAAAACCCGCAGCCGGCCGTCCGCCTCCTTGATCGCGGTCACCGCCCAGTTCACCGGTACCCCCTCGATTTCGCCGGCGTCGAGATCCTCGAGCAGCGCCGCCAGGACTTCCGCGTTGTCGTCCCGGTAGCGCTCCAGCACCTGGTGGAACTCGGTCAGACGTACATGCTCGACGCCGAACATGGTAACGGTGTTGGGGTGGAAGCGATCACGGATAATGGCCAGGGCATCCTCGACCCGGGCGGCCGGCAGGGCCGTTTCCGGGAAGACCAGAAAATGGAGCTTTTTCAGGTTGCCGCGGCCGGTCGCCACCAGGTCGAGGACCGAGGCGACCATCTCCCACTGTCCCTCCGGATCACTGATTCGGCATTCCGCTCCGGTGCCGCCGAGGAGGTTGGGAACCTGGCAGAGCAGAAGGTGCTGGTGGTGCCCCGGCGAGAATTCGAGGGTTACATCCTTTTCGACGATTCGAAACATGGTGCTAGTCCCCGTCGATGGGGCAGGACTGGGGGGATGCGCTGCTGCAGGGGTTGGCGACCCTGGTCGCCGGCGCCTCCCTTTGCCAGGTAAGCTCGGGAAAAACCCGGTTGAGAATGTGGCGTGCCCCCGGCGGCAGGTCGATCTGCGGCAGGCGCCCTTTCTCCATCCAGACCGCTTCGGTGCACTCGCTGCCGTTTGGGACCAGTTCCAGGCTCAGCGGATGGGCCCGGTAGTAGAGAATCACGAAGTGATCGTCGCGTTCGCCGATCCCGAGGTGTTCATAGACATCGATCAGGCTGTCGACATGAATCTCGATGCCGACCTCCTCGCGCACCTCCCGGTGCAGGGCGGCGAGGATCGCTTCGCCATGATCGATTTTGCCGCCGGGCATCACCCACTGGTCACAGAAGGGCTCGATGCAGCGCCGGGTCAGCAGCACCCGCTCCTGTTCGTCGACGACACAGGCGACGACGGAGGTTTTGATGGCCTGTTTGCGAAATTCCATGTTGCCCCCTCCGGGGGGAGAGGTAACACGTAGGTTGGGTTAAGTGCAGCGAAACCCAACAGCTCTTCGCGGCGCACTTCGACCGCGTTGGGTTTCCGTTCCGTCAACCCAACCTACGCACTACGGCTCATGGCCGGCGGCTATTTGCGGTTCTCGCGCTGGATCGCGGCGATGCGCAGGCGCAGGGCGTTGAGCTTGATGAAGCCCTCGGCATCAGCCTGGTTGTAGACATCGTCGGTCTCGAAGGTGGCGAAATCGACGTTGAACAGCGAGTCGGTCGCCGAGTCGCGCCCGACCACCCGGGCGTGCCCCTTGTAGAGCTTGATGCGCGCCTTGCCGTTGACGGTGGTTTGCGTCTGGTCGATCATCGCCTGCAGGGCGATGCGCTCCGGGGCGAACCAGAAACCGTTGTAGATCATGCTGGCGTACTGGGGGACGAGGGAATCGCGCAGGTGCATCACCTCGCGATCCATGGTGATCGACTCGACGGCGCGGTGCGCCTCTTCGAGGATGGTGCCGCCCGGGGTCTCGTAGACGCCACGGCTCTTCATGCCGACGAAGCGGTTTTCGAGGAGGTCGACGCGGCCGATACCGTGCTTGCCGCCGAGTTCGTTGAGTTTGGCCATCAGCCTGGCCGGGGAGAGGCGCTCGCCGTTGACGGCGACCGCGTCCCCCTTTTCGAACTCGACCTCGACATATTCGGGCTGGTCGGGCGCATCTTCCGGGCGCACCGTCAGCACATACATCTCTTCCGGGGCCTCGGCCCAGGGGTTCTCGAGGACGTCCCCTTCAAAGGAGATGTGCAGCAGGTTGCGGTCACTGCTCCAGGGGAACTTCTTGCTGGTCGGCACCGGGATGCCATGTTTTTTTGCGTAGTTTTCGAGGGCGGTGCGGCTTTTCATGTCCCACTCGCGCCAGGGGGCGATGACCTTGATCGCCGGGTTGTAGTGGTAGTAGGCGATCTCGAAGCGGACCTGGTCGTTCCCCTTGCCGGTGGCGCCGTGGGAGACGGCGTCGGCCCCTTCCTTCGCGGCGATCTCCATCTGCGCCTTGGCGATCAGCGGCCGGGCGATGGAGGTGCCGAGGAAGTAGCGCCCTTCGTAGATGGCGTTGGCGCGGAACATCGGGAAGACGAAGTCGCGGGCGAACTCCTCCTTGAGGTCGAGGATGTGGCAGGAGCTGGCGCCGGTCTTCTTCGCCTTCTCCGGGATGTGGTCGAGTTCTTCCCCCTGGCCGAGGTCGGCGGAGTAGGCGACGACTTCGCACTGGTACTCTTCGACCAGCCACTTGAGGATGATCGAGGTGTCGAGGCCGCCGGAGTAGGCGAGGACGACTTTTTTGACGGAACCTTTTCTGGACATTTGGGTGTGCTCCTTGAAATATGGAGTGGCATGGGACGCGGGAGGTGGGACGCGGGACGGGAAGGTTCCTTCTCGTCCGATCGTGTCTGCTTCTCGCCTCTACAGTTTTATCACATAGGTCTTGACGAGCCGGTCATGCAGCCCCTGCTTCTGTTCGTCGAAGGCGACCATCAGGTAGCCAATGCCGAGAATCAGGGTGGAAAGAAATTTGCCGACGGTTTCGCGCACCAGCGCCACCCCGTAGCCGATGTCATTGCCGTTGGTGCGGATCACCTTGATCCGCAGTGCCATCTTGCCCGGCGTCTGGCCGCAGTAGCCGGTGAAGCCGACGTAGTAGATCACGCCGAGGGCCGGTCCGAAGGACCAGGCGATGGCCATGCCGAGCCCCTGGTCGGCACTCCCCCCGGTCAGGGCGACCGCCGCGGCGATCAGTGCGGTGCCGAAGAAAAATTGCAGCAGGGTGACCAGGGTCGAATCGACCAGCGACGCCACCACCCGGATCCAGAATCCGGCCTTGGGCAGGGCGGCGGCGCCGGCGGCGTCGAGGGGCGTGGCCTCTTCCGCAGGGGCGGTCCCTGGCGCCGGCAGTTCCGGCGGCATTGGCGCCGGCGGCTCGAAACGGAACTGTTCGCGGCAGCGCGGGCAGGTCACCCGCACCGCGACTCTTGGTAGCCGATCGGCCGGCAGTTCGCGCTGGAAACCACAGTGGGGGCAGGTCAGGTTCATCGCCGCACCCGCCTCAGGCCATCAGCGTGGCCATGATCGCCTTCTGCACGTGGAGGCGGTTCTCCGCCTCGTCGAAGACCACCGAGTGCGGTCCTTCGATCACTTCGTCGCTGATCTCCTCGCCGCGGTGGGCGGGAAGGCAGTGGAGAACGATGGCGTCGGCGGCGGCCGCGCGGACGATCGCGCCGTTGATCTGGAAGCCGGCAAAGGCCTGCTCCCGTTCCTTCTGCTCCGCTTCCTGCCCCATGCTCGCCCAGACATCAGTGTTGAGGACATCGGCGCCAGCAGCAGCAGCGAAGGGATCGTTGCTGTAGACGATCTGCGCCCCGGCGGCGGCGGCGCGCTGGCGGACAACGGCATCCGGTTCATACCCTTTCGGGGTGGCGATCTGCAGCTTGAAACCGAAGACCGCGGCGGCGTTGATCCAGCTGTTGGCCATGTTGTTGCCGTCGCCGATCCAGGCGTAGGTCAGGTCGCGATAGTTCTCCTTGTGCTCGCTCACCGTGAAGAGGTCGGCCATCAACTGGCAGGGGTGGTAGAGGTCGGTCAGGCCGTTGATGACCGGCACGCTGGCGTGGTGGGCGAGCTCGGCCACCGCCGCCTGCGAGAAGGTGCGGATCATGATGCCGTCGCAGTAACGCGCCATCACCCGGGCCGTGTCTTTGACCGGTTCGCCGCGTCCAAGCTGGGTGGTGCCGGAATGGAGGAAGAGGGCGTGGCCGCCGAGCTGGAACATGCCGACTTCGAAGGAGACCCGGGTGCGGGTCGAGCTCTTCTCGAAGATCATGGCGAGGGTTTTCCCTTCCAGCAAACGGTGCGGTTCGCCCCGCTGCTGGCGCGACTTGAGGTCCCGGGTCAGGGCGAAGATCTGCTCCAAATCGTCCCGGGTCCAGTCGGCGAGGGAGAGGAAGTCCTTGTTCATTGCACAACTCCTGAAAATGAAACGCAACGGCTGGTGCCGGGCACCAGCCTGGGGTGCGGCCCGGGCTCAGATCTCCTGGAAAATGCCGTCGAGGATTTCGATCATCGCGTCGATCTCGCTCCGGGTCACCGTCAGCGGCGGGACGAAACGGAGTACCGTATCCTGGGTGACGTTGAGCAGGACCCCGCGGGCGTGCCCTTTCTTGACGATGTCGCCACCGGGGATGGTAAGGCGCATGCCGACCATCAGGCCGATGCCGCGAACCGGGCCGATAAAGGGGTACTTCTGCTGCAGGCCGCGTAGTGCCGTGACGAGGTAGTCGCCCATTGTCTCGGCGTTTTCCAGCAGCCCCTCGTCGAGGATGGCCTGGAGGGTCGCCAGGGCCGCCGTCGTCACCAGCGGGTTGCCGCCGAAGGTCGAGCCGTGGGTGCCGGGGGTGAAGCTGGCGGCGATCTCGGCGCGGGCGAGCATGGTGCCGATCGGCGCCCCGCCGGCGAGTGCCTTGGCCAGGGTCATGATGTCGGGGGTAACCCCAAAGTGCTCGTAGGCGAAGAGCTTGCCGGTGCGGCCGATGCCGGTCTGCACCTCGTCGAGGATCAGCAGCAGCCCAAAGCGGTCGCAGAGCTCCCGCACTTCCTTAAGATAGCCGGGGGTGGGGACGTTGACCCCGCCCTCACCCTGGATCGGCTCGAGCATTACCGCGCAGGTCTCGGGCGTGATCGCCGCTTCGATCGCCGCGGCGTCGTTGAAGGGGACATGCTTGAAGCCGTGCAGCAGCGGGTCGAAGAAGCGCTGCACCTTCTCCTGGCCGGTGGCGGAGACGGTCGCCATGGTGCGGCCATGGAAGGACTCGGCGGCGGTGATGATGGCGAAACGCTCGGGGCCGTACTTCTCACGGCTGTACTTGCGGGCGAGCTTGATCGCTGCCTCGTTGGCCTCGGCGCCGGAGTTGCAGAAGAAGGCGCGATCGGCAAAGGTGAGCCGGCAGAGGAGCTCGGCGAGCTCGATCTGCTGCGGGATGTTGTAGTAGTTGGAGCAGTGCAGCAGCGTCGCCGCCTGCTCCTGCAGCACCTTGACCACTTTTGGGTGGCAGTGGCCGAGATTGTTGACCGCCACCCCGGCGAGAAAGTCGAGGTACTCCTTGCCGTCGGCGTCCCAGAGCCGGCACCCCGCGCCGCGCACCGGGACCAGGGGATAGCGTCCGTAGGTGGTCATGATGACCTGATCGCCGCGGGCGATCCATTCTGCTGATGTCGTCATTGTTCGAACCTCGCGAGGGCAGTACCGATCCCCTTGTCGGTGAAGATTTCAAGCAGGCAGGCATGCTCCATGCGGCCGTCGATGATGTGGGTCTTCTTGACCCCCTCCTCGACGGCGTCGACACAGCAGTTGAGCTTGGGGATCATGCCGCCGGTAATGGTGCCGTCGTTGATCAGGGCCGGAACCCGGGAGATGTCGATGGTCGAGATCAGTCGTCCGTCCTTGTCCTTGACCCCCTCGATATCGGTGAGCAGGATCAGCTTCTCCGCCTTGAGAGCGCCGGCGATCCGGCCGGCGACGAGATCGGCGTTGATGTTGTAGGTCTCCCCCTGCAGGCCGACGCCGATCGGCGCGATCACCGGGATGAAGTTGCTCTGCTCGAGGGCGCGGATGACGCCCGGGTGGACGGTCTCGACCTCGCCGACCATGCCGATGTCGATGATCTCCGGAGTCAGGGTCTCGGGGTTGACCCGGGTCATCTCCAGCTTGCGGGCGACGATCAGGTTGCCGTCCTTGCCGGTCAGGCCGACCGCCTTGCCGCCGTGGCGGTTGATGTTGGCGACGATCTCCTTGTTGACCTTGCCGCCGAGGACCATCTCCACCACGTCCATGGTCGCCCGGTCGGTGATCCGCATCCCCTGCTCGAAGCGGCTCTCGATCCCCATCGACTTGAGCACCTCGCCGATCTGCGGGCCGCCGCCATGAACCACCACCGGGTTGAGGCCGATGTACTTCATCAGGATGATGTCCTGGGCGAAGGACTCCTTGAGCCGGTCCTCGACCATGGCGTGGCCGCCGTACTTGATGACAATGGTGGCGCCGGAGAAGCGCTTGATCCAGGGGAGCGCTTCGAGCAGAACCTTGGCCTTGTTGATGATCTCTTGCATGGCTCGATACCCGTGATTCGTGATTCGTGATGGCGGCCGCGTGTCGAATGTAACCGGTCAGCCGTCTAAAGTATATAGCGCGACAGGTCCTCGTCGCGGACAATTTCCGCCAGGCGCTCCCGGACAAAACCGGCATCGATGACGATCTTCTTCTCGCGCCGTTCCGGAGCATCGAAGGAGAGGTCCTCGAGGAGCTTCTCCAGGATCGTGTGCAGGCGGCGGGCGCCGATGTTCTCGGTGCGGTCATTGACCGTCGCCGCGGTGCGGGCCACCTCGTGAATGCCGTCTTCGGTAAATTCGAGGTCGAGCCCCTCGGTGGCGAGCAGCGCCTGGTACTGGCGGATCAGGGCGTTCTTCGGCTCGGTGAGGATGCGCACGAACTCCTCCTCGCCGAGGCTCTCCAGTTCGACGCGGATCGGAAAGCGCCCCTGCAGCTCCGGGATCAGGTCCGAGGGCTTGGCGACATGGAAGGCGCCGGCGGCGATGAAGAGGATGTGGTCGGTCTTGACCGGGCCGTGCTTGGTGTTGACGGTGCTCCCCTCGACGATCGGCAGGATGTCGCGCTGGACCCCTTCCCGGGAAATCTCCGGGCCGTGTCCCCCCTCGCGGCTGGCGATCTTGTCGATCTCGTCGATGAAGATGATGCCGCTCTGCTCGGTCCGCTCCCGGGCCAGGGTCAGGACCTTCTCCATGTCGACCAGCTTTTCCGCCTCGGTCTGGATCAGCAGCTCGCGGGCCTCGGCCACCTTGACCCGGCGCCGCTTGGTCTTCTTGGGCAGCAGGTTGCCGAACATCTCCTTGAAGTTGATTCCCATCTCCTCGTTCCCCTGGGGGGTGAAGATCTCCATCATCGGCATCTTCACTTCCTGGGTCTCGAGTTCGACGTAGCGTTCGTCGAGCTTCCCCTGGCGCAGCAGCTGGCGCAGCTTGTCCCGGGTCCCCGAACCGTGTTCGGCCACCCCGGCCTCTCCCTGGGCGGCAAGGCTGGCCGTCTCCCCGGGCAGCAGCAGCTCGAGGAGCCGCTCCTCGGCGAGGTCCTCGGCCTTGATCCGGACCGCCTGCGCCTCTTCTTCCTTGACCAGGATGATCGCCAGTTCGAGCAGGTCGCGGACCATGCTCTCGACATCCCGTCCGACATAGCCGACCTCGGTGAACTTGGAGGCCTCGACCTTGACGAAGGGGGCCTGGGCGAGCCTGGCCAGGCGCCGGGCGATCTCGGTCTTGCCGACGCCGGTGGGGCCGATCATGATGATGTTCTTCGGCGCGATTTCATCACGCAGCTCTGGCGGCACCTGCTGGCGGCGCCAGCGGTTGCGCAGCGCCACGGCGACGGCGCGCTTCGCCCCCTTCTGGCCGACGATATAGCGATCGAGTTCGGAAACGATCTCGCGCGGGGTGAAATTGGTCACGGCAGGACCTCCACGGCGATCCGGTCGTTGGTGTAGATGCAGATGCCGGCGGCAATCTTCAGGGCCTCCTCCGCGATGGCGGCGGCCGTCAGGGTGGAGTGGGCGACCAACGCCTGCGCCGCGGCCTGGGCATAGGGGCCACCGGAGCCGATGGCGGCGATGCCGTCGTCCGGTTCGATGACGTCACCGGCCCCGGAGAGGACCAGGGTGGTTGAGGTGTCGGCGACGATCAGCAGCGCTTCGAGCCGGCGCAGGATGCGATCGGTTCGCCAGTCCTTGGCCAGGGCCACCGCGGCCCGCGGCAGGTTGCCGCGGTACTCCTGGAGCTTGGCGTCGAACTTTTCGAAAAGGGTGAAGGCATCGGCGGTGCTGCCGGCAAAACCGGCGAGAACCCTGCCGTCATGCATGCGCCGCAGCTTGCAGGCAGAGTGTTTCATCACCGTCGTGCCGAGGGTCACCTGACCGTCACCGGCCATGGCCACGTCGTGCTCCCTGCGTACACAGAGGATTGTTGTCCCTTTGAACATCCTGTTCCTCGTCTGTCCGGCTCGTTAAGCTCGGGAAAATGCGCCCAATATAACATGCCGCCGGGGTCAGCAAAAGAAAAATGCCGCCCGGCGCAGCACCGCGGAAAGCGGCCTGCGCAGTTGCGGCGCGGGTTGGGCTGGGATCAGTCGCGCGGCAGGATCAGCGTCACGGTGGTCCCAAGCCCGGGCTGGCTTTCGAGGCGGACGCTACCGCCATGATCCTGGACATAGAGCCGGGCGTAATAGAGCCCGAGGCCAAAGCCGCGGACCTGGCCGGTCCGCTCCGGGTCGACCTGGTAAAACTTCTCGAAGACCTTGGGCAGTTCTTCCCGCGGGATGCCGCACCCGGAGTCCTGCACCACCAGGTGGATCTCGTCCGCCGTCACCCGGCTGGAGAGGGTGACCCGGCCCCCGGAAGGGGTGAACTTGATGGCATTGTCAAGCAGGGCCTGAATGGCGAAGGTGATGCGCTTGCGGTCGAGCGAGAGTTGCGGCAGCGGCCCGGAGCTGGTGCAGGTCAGCTCGACCCCCTTGCTCTCGGCCGTGCCACCGCGCTCGACGAGCAGCTTCAGGATGAGGTCACCCAGGTCGACCAGCTCCCGCTGCGGCAGCCCTTCCTGGAGGATGACATCACTGTAGTTGAGGAGGTCCTGGATCAGGTAGCCGAGGTAATTCGATTCCTCCAGGATCAGCTGCAGGGTCTGCTCGAAGGCGGCATCACCGGGGCCGCCGACGCCGCGGGCGAGGTTCTGGATAAAGAGGGAGATGGCGGTTATCGGGGTCTTCAGCTTGTGCGAAACCAGGCCGAGGAAATCGGATTTGAGCCGGTCCATGCGCTTGAGGTGAATCAGCTCGTCCTTGAGCGCCTTCTTTTCGAGCACCTTGTCGATGGTGGTCTTGAGCTGCAGCAGGTTGATCGGCTTGTTGATGAAGTCGTCGGCATCGGCCTTGAGAGCACGGAGGATGACCTCCTTGTCGGCGTAGCCGGTCATCACCACTACCAACTGGTTCGGCAGGCGCTCCTTGATCTGGCGGAGGAGGTCGAGACCGTTCATACGGGGCATCATGACGTCGGTGAGGACGATGTCGACGCTCTCCCGCTCCAGCATCTTGAGCGCCTCCTCCCCATTGCCGGCCTGCAGGATGCGATATCCCTTGAGGACCTTGGAGCAGAGGTCGCGGATGACAATCTCGTCGTCAACGACGAGGATGCTGCGCCCGTCAATGGTCTGGATCAGTTGCGGTTCTTCGGCGAAACCAAGGCGCACGACCGCCTCCGGAGGCTACTTGAGGGGTGGAGTGAAGAGGGCCAGGAGCTCGACCGGCGCATCGCCGCTGTTTTTCAGGCCGTGGGTGATCCCCGACGGCGCGACGCAGCAGCTGCCGGCGGCGACCGGAATCTGCTGCTCTCCCATGGTGCAGACCGCTTCGCCGCTGAGGAGGTAGAAGGTCTCGGTCTGGCCGTCGTGGGTGTGGGGCAGGATTTCTCCCCCCGGTTCGATGCGGCCGCGATGGACCGAGAGCGCCGGATTGCTGGTGGCGGTGACGACGTCGCGCAGGAAGAAGCGCTCATGCTTGGGATGGGGGTATTCTTCCTGCTCGGCGGTACGGATGACACTTCCTGCTGACATGATCTCTCTCCTGGCTGGTGCTGCATCTTCACCTTATACCATATTGCCCGGAATTTTCCGGAGTCGCACTCAACCGAGGAGGTCGGCGAGGAGCTGCGGCACCCGGGCGAGGGCGGCGTCGAGCTGGCCGGGGTCATTCCCGCCGGCCTGGGCGAGGTCGGGACGGCCGCCGCCGCGACCGCCCACCGCTTCGGCCAGCGGTTTGATCAGCGCACCGGCCTGGACCCGGCCGGTCAGATCCCTGGTGACTGCCACCAGCAGGCTGACCCGCGCGCCATCGCTGGCGGCGAGGACGATGACACCCGAGGCGAGGCGCTCGCGCAGCTGATCGGCCAGCTCGCGCAGCTGCTTGCCGTCGAGGCCGTCGGTCCGTGCCGCGAGGAGTTTCACCCCGGCCACCTCGGTCGCCTGCTCGACGAGCTGCAGCGAGCGGTTGGCGTTGAACCGGGCCTGCAGGGTTTCAATCTCCCGCTCCAGCTCCTTCTGGCGCTCCAGCAGCCGTTGCAGGCGCGGCTCGAGCTGGGTCGGTTCGCTCTTGAGGAGCCGGGCGAGGCCCTCCAGGGCGTTCTCCTGCTGCTGCACGGCGGCCAGCGCCCGGGCGCCGGTGACCGCTTCGATACGGCGCACGCCGGCGGCGATGCCGCTCTCCTGAAGGATCTTGAAGAGGCCGATGTCGCCGGCGGCCTGGGTGTGGGTGCCACCACACAGTTCCATCGAGAAATCGCCGACCCGCACCACCCGCACCCGTTCGCCGTACTTCTCGCCGAAGAGGGCGGTGGCGCCTGCGGCAATGGCGGCGTCGGCCGCCATTTCATCGACCTCGACCCCCTGGTTCTGGCGGATGCGCAGGTTGACGCGGCGTTCGATCTCTTCGATTTCCACGGCCGTTAGCGCCGAGAAGTGGGTGAAGTCGAAGCGCAGCCGCTCCGGGGAGACCAGGGAACCGGCCTGCTTGACATGGTCGCCGAGCAGTTCGACCAGCACCGCCTGCAGGATGTGGGTGGCTGTGTGGTTGAGGGCGGTCGCCTGGCGCGCCTGCTGGTCGACCTGGAGGTTGACCGCGTCACCACAATGAATGGTGCCGGAGACGACCCGGGCGACATGGACCGTCAGTTCAGGGAGGGGCTTGCGGGTATCGAGAACTTCCAGCTCGGCGCCGGCGGCGAGAATCCGGCCGCGGTCGCCGATCTGCCCCCCCGACTCGCCATAGAAGGGAGTCTGCGAAGAGATCACCTCGACCTCCTCACCGGCCGCGGCGGTCTCGACCTGGGCGCCCTCCCTGAGCAGGGCGGTGATGGTGCCGTCGCCGAAGGTCGCCTGGTAGCCGGTGAACTCGCTGCGCAGTCCCGACTCAAGGAGCTTGCGGTAGATGCCGGCGATGGCCGCCTCCCCCGACCCCTTCCAGTGCTCGCGGGCCTTGCGGCGCTGCTCTTCCATGCAAGCCTCGAAGCCGGCCTCGTCGAGGGTGAAGCCGTCCTTCTCGACGATGTCGGCGGTCAGGTCGATCGGGAAGCCGAAGGTGTCGTAAAGCTTGAAGACCGTCTCCCCCGAAATCGCCGACTCGCCGGCCTGGCGCAGCCGGTCAATCTCTTCTTCGAGGATGCGCAGGCCATTGCCGAGGGTCTGGATGAAGCGCTCCTCCTCGTTTTTCACGACGCGGGCGACGAACTCCCTGCGCCGCGCTTCTTCCGGGTAGGCGCCGGCCATCGACTCGAGGACGAAGACCGCCGCACGGTAGAGAACCGGGGTGTCGAAGCCGAGCATCCGGGCATGGCGCATGGCGCGGCGCATGATCCGGCGCAGCACGTAGCCGCGACCCTCGTTGGCCGGCAGCACGCCGTCGGCGATCAGGTAGGCGGTGGCGCGGCTGTGGTCGGCGATGACCCGCATCGAGACGTCGTGATCGGCATCGGCGCCGTAGCGCTTGCCGCTGAGCTGTTCGACAAAGGCGATGATTCCGCGCAGCAGGTCGGTATCGTAGTTCGAGGTGACTCCCTGCATCACCGTGGTGATCCGCTCCAGCCCCATGCCGGTGTCAACCGCCGGTTTCGGCAGCGGGGTCAGGGTGCCGTCCTTGGCGCGGTCGAACTGCATGAAGACGTTGTTCCAGATCTCCATGTAGCGGTCGCAGTCGCAACCGACGGCGCATTCGGGGCGGCCGCAGCCGACCGTGGGGCCGTTGTCCCAGAAGATCTCGCTGCAGGGTCCGCAGGGTCCGGTGTCCCCCATCGACCAGAAGTTGTCCTTCTCGCCGAAGCGGAAGATGCGCTCCTTCGGGACCCCCTCCTGCTCGTGCCAGATCGCCGCCGCTTCGTCGTCGTCGTTGTAGACGGTGACATAGAGCCGGCTCTTGTCGAGTTGCAGGTCCTTGGTCAAAAACTCCCAGGCGTAGGCGATCGCCTCCTTCTTGAAGTAGTCGCCGAAGGAGAAGTTGCCGAGCATCTCGAAAAAGGTGTGATGGCGGGCGGTGCGCCCGACATTCTCGAGGTCGTTGTGCTTGCCGCCGGCGCGCACGCACTTCTGCGAGGTCGCCGCCCGCACGTAGTCGCGCTTTTCGTTGCCGAGGAAGCAGTCCTTGAACTGGTTCATGCCGGCGTTGGTGAAGAGGAGCGTCGGGTCGTTGTGGGGGATCAGCGACGACGAGGCGATCACGGTGTGGCCGCGCTCGGCGAAGTAGCGGAGAAAGCGGCTGCGGAGTTCGTTTCCGGTTATCATGGCGTGCCTGGTCTACCTCTCTCGTTTCTGTTTCAGTCGGGTCAGCACCAGGGGAAGGGGAAATCCCCGGCGCAGGAAAAAGCCGGTTACCCGGCGCCGCAGGCGATCATCGGCCTCTTCCCAGGAAAAGTCCGGGTAGCGGCGCGCAAGGAGGGCGGCGAGCTGTTCGCCGGCAGGATCGTCGCCGCCGACTTCGGCGATGGCGGCGTCCGCCTCTTCCGGGTCGATGCCGTGGCGCAGCAGGTCCTGCTTCAGGCGCACCCCGAAGGCGCGCCCGCTGGCCACCAGGCTGCGCGCCCGCAGCCGTGCGTAACGGGCGTCGTCGAGGTAGCCGAGCTCCTGGCAGCGCTGCAGGGCGGCGGCGATCGCCCCCTCCTCGAAGCCGCGCTGCTGCAGATTCTGGCGCAGGTCGGAACAGCTCCGTTCGCAGCGCGTGAGCAGGCGCAGAGCGACTAGGTAGGGATCAGAAGCGTTCGATGTCGATCTGCTCGTCATTCGCTCCCGCCCCGGGCTCTTCCGGAGCGTCCTTTTCGAAGTCCTCCCAGGAGAGGTCGGAGGCGGAGGAGATCCCCGAGACCTTGAGCTTGAAGTCGTCGGGGTTGGAGCATTGACGCAGCGCCTCGTCGAAGGTGATCAGCTTCTTCTGCAAAAGACCCATCAGCGCCTGGTCGAAGGTCTGCATGCCGTAGGAGACGAACCCCTGGGCGATGGCGTCGCGCAAAAGCCGCGTCTTTTCCTTGTCGTCGATCAGCTCGCGCACCCGGGCCGAGGAGATCATGACTTCGACGGCGGCGACGCGCCCCTTGCCGTCGGCCCGCGGCACCAGGCGCTGCGAGACGACCCCCTTGAGGATGGCCGAGAGCTGCAGCCGGACCTGGCGCTGCTGGTAGGGGGGGAAGACCGAGATGATGCGGTTGATCGTCTCCGGGGCGTCGATGGTGTGCAGGGTCGAGAGGACGAGGTGACCGGTCTCGGCGGCGGTGATCGCCGTTTCGATCGTCTCGTAGTCGCGCATCTCGCCGACCAGGATGACGTCCGGATCCTGGCGCAGGGCGCTCTTCAGGGCGATGTCGAAGCCCTCGGTGTCGAAGCCGACCTCGCGCTGGTTGATGATGCTTTTCTTGTCGCGATGCAGGTACTCGATCGGATCTTCGATGGTGACGATGTGGGCGGTGCGGTTGGCGTTGATGAAGTCGATCATCGCCGCCAGGGTGGTCGACTTGCCGGAACCGGTGGCGCCGGTAACGAGGATCAGTCCGCGCGGCTCCATGGCGATCTTTTTCAGCGCTGGCGGCAGCAGCAGGTCGTCGAGAGACTTGATTTCAAAGGGAATGGCGCGGAAGACCATCGACACCGAACCGCGCTGGGCGAAGACGTTGACGCGGAAGCGGCCGAGGCCCGGCACGCCGTAGGAGAGGTCGACCTCGTGGACCTGCTCGAAGCGCGCCTGCTGCTGCTCGTTCATGATGTCGAGGGCCATCTGCCGGGTCTGGTCGGGACCGATGCGCGGCGCCTTGGGGAGCGGACGCAGCGCACCGTCGATACGGTAGATGGGGGGCAGGCCGGCCTTGAGGTGGACGTCCGAGGCGCGGGATTTGAGGGCCATGCCGAGGATGTCGTTGAGTTGCATGGTGTCAGCCTTCCTTGGCCGCGGCCGGGTGGAGTCCGAAGTGTTCCGTGACCCGGGCCTCGATGGCGGCGGCGGTCTCCGGGTGCTCGGTGAGGAACTGCTTGGCATTCTCGCGCCCCTGGCCGATCCGTTCGCCGGCGTAGGAGTACCAGGCGCCGCTCTTTTCGATGATGCCGGTTTCGGCGCCGAGATCGACGATATCGCCAACCCGCGAGATGCCGGCACCGTACATGATGTCGAACTCCGCTTCCTTGAAGGGGGGCGCGACCTTGTTCTTCACCACCTTGACCCGGGTGCGGTTGCCGATCACGTCCTGCCCCTGCTTGAGGGCGGCGATGCGGCGGATGTCCATGCGCAGGGAGGCGTAGAACTTGAGGGCGTTGCCGCCGGTGGTCGTCTCGGGGTTGCCGAACATGACACCGATCTTCATGCGGATCTGGTTGATGAAGATGACGCAGCAGTTCGACTTGCTGATGGTCCCCGTCAGCTTGCGCAGCGCCTGGGACATCAGGCGCGCCTGCAGGCCCATGTGGGAATCGCCCATCTCCCCCTCGATTTCGGCCCGGGGGACGAGCGCCGCCACCGAGTCGACCACCAGCACGTCGATGGCGCCGCTGCGGACCAGGACCTCGACGATCTCCAGCGCCTGTTCCCCGGTGTCGGGTTGGGAAACGAGCAGGTCGTCGGTCTTGACGCCGAGCTTGCGGGCGTAACCGATGTCGAGGGCATGCTCGGCATCGACGAAGGCGGAGATGCCGCCATGCTTCTGGGCTTCGGCGATAATGTGCAATGCCAGCGTCGTCTTCCCCGAGGACTCGGGGCCGAAGATCTCGATGATGCGGCCGCGCGGGACGCCGCCGACGCCCAGGGCGATGTCGAGGGCCAGCGAGCCGGTGGAGATCGTCTCCACGTTGGGGAGAACAGCGTCGGTGCCGAGGCGCATGATGCTCCCCTTGCCGAACTGTTTTTCGATCTGGCCCATGGCCAGGTCGATAGCGCGCTCGCGGTTATTCTCTGCCATCTGCTCGTCCTCCGAAATGTTGGGTTACTGGTTAACGGTTCCGGACCGGGGTGCCGCGGCGCCAAGGGGAACGCTGTGCCGGGGGAGATGGAGCGCTCCGCCCGGTCGCAGGCGACTTTCATAGAGGACCAGGCGGGTCACCGGCAACCGGCCACAGTCCCATTCCCCATGCCGGGCCAGCAGCGGTCCGGCGGCAAGCCCTGATCCGCGGTGCCGACCGAGGGTGAGGTGTGGGAAAAAGGGGCGCTGCTCTCGGGGGATACCCGCATCCGGAAGCTGTCGTTCGAAGGCGTCGTGGAGCGCCGCCAACTCCCCCCGGTCGCGGACTCCCAGCCAGAAAACCCGGGCCCGGTTCGCTGCGGGGAAGCTGCCGAGGCCGATCAGGTCGACGGCGAAAGGGGCGTGCAGGCGCCCTATCGATAGCATGATTTTGCCTATTTTTTCAAGCGATTCTTCGTCGAGGTCGCCGAAAAAGCGCAGCGTCAGGTGAAGGGTTTCAGGCCGGCTCCAGCGGACTGCCGGGAGGTCGGCGCGCAACCCCGCAATCAAATCATGCAACCGGTCGCGGACTTCCCCGGGAAGGGGGATGGCGAGGAAGGCACGGGTCATCCGCCCTCCGCCAGGGCCGGGGCGACGGCGGCGCTCCCAGCCTCGGGGGCGATGGCCGGCAGCAGCAGGTGGAAGGCACTCCCGTCGCCGTCGGCGGTCCCCGAGCTTTCGACCCAGACCATGCCGCCGTGGGCCTCGATCACCCCTTTCACCAGGGCCAGGCCCAGTCCCACCCCCTTGCCACCGAAACGGCTGGTGGAGGTGAAATGGCTGGCGATCTCGCCGACTTCATAGAACTTGTCGAAGATGCGCAGCTGCTCTTCGGGATCGATCCCGACCCCCGAATCCCGGATGGTGATCTGCAGCAACTGGTCCGGGGGCGGGGTGCGGAAGAAGCGCGGAGAAAAGGGTTTGAGCTGTTCTTGCCGCGCCAGAATCTCGGCACTGCGGCGCAGGTGGCCGGATATCGTTATGACCCCACCGGCCGGGGTGAATTTGACGGCATTTTCGAGCAGGCGACCGAAGGTGCGGCGCAGGTGGTGGGCGTCTCCGTTGAGCCGGACTGCATCGGGGAACATGATGATTTCGAGGCGCAGGCTGCGCTCGTCCATCCGCGGCTTAAATTCCTCGTGGAGGCGGCTGACGAGGTCGAAGGCGGCGACCGGCTCCCGGCTCAGGTAGAGGTCCTGGGACTCGATGCGGGCCACTTCCAGCAGGTCGCCGACCACCTCGTTGAGGCGCAATCCCCCCTGCTGCACGGCGGAGAGGGCGATTCTCCCGTCGTCGTCGAGGCTGCTGCCGAAACGGTCGGCAAGGAGTTCACTGCCGGAAAGAATGTAGGTCAGCGGCGTGCGCAGTTCGTGGGAGGCGAGGGCGAGGAACTGGCTCTTCATCCGCTCCAGGTGTTCCAGCGAGCGCTTGCTTTCCGTCATCCGGCTGAGGTTGTCACGCAGCCGCTGGCGCGAAATCCTGAGCTCGCGGTTGCTGGCCTGGGTGAGCCGGTTCTGCCAGGCCAGGGCCTCGAAGAGGTTGGCGCCCTGGACGGCGGTGCCGAGCTGGCGGCCGATCGCCAGCAGCAGGTTGATTTCGTCGCGCCGGTAGAGTTGCTTGTGCCGGGCGAAGAGGAAAAAGACCCCGACCGTCTGGTCATTGGCGATCAGGGGGACGGCCTGGAAGGCCCGCCAGCCCGCTTCCCGGACCGGCTCGAAATGAACCCGGCGGTCCCGTTGCAAGTCGGCAGAGCCTTTGGGCTGGCCGCTCTTCATGACCCGGCCGACGACGCCGATGTCGCTGGCGATTTCAGCGAACATGGCAACGATCTCAGGGGGGAGGCCGTGATGAGCCTCCAGCCGCAGGCGGGTGCCGGACTCCCGGGCGAGGAAGATGCCGCCGCCGCTGGCGGCGAAGTTTTCCACCAGGCGCTGCAGGATGGCGGCGAGCATCCCCGGCAGGTCGCTGCTGTTGGCAGCGAGCAGACTGATTTCGTTGACCAGGGTGAGGTCGCGGTTGCGCTGGCGCAGTTCCTGGTTGATCCGCTTGCGTTCGGTGACGTCGCGCAGCACGCCATGTACGACCTTCTGTTGGCCGAGCTGGCCGAGGCGGGCGTGCACAGCGCCGGTGAAGAGGCTGCCGTCCTTGCGGCGGAAGATGAGGTCGTCACTCTCCCCGTAGCCCTTTTGGCGAACGGTGTGCACCAGGCGCAGAAAGCGGCGCCGTTGCTGGCCGGGAAAGAGAACTTCGAGGGAGAGGCAGTGAATCTCCGCGGCACTGTAGCCGAGCAGCTCCTCGGCCTGCCGGTTGATTTCGAGCAGGGAGCCGTCCCCCGGGTCGAGGAAAAAGAGGGCGTCACCGGCATGGTCGAGCAGGTGCTGATAGCGCTGGTTGGCGAGTTCGAGATCCGCGCTCAGTTGCTGGAGATCGCTCCCCTGCCCGCGGCAGGTCGCGGTGCGGGTGGCCAGCTCCTGTTGCAAACGTTGTTGCCGCCAGGCGAAACCGGCCAGGGTGGCGCTGGCAAGGAGCAGCAGGGGACCGGCCCAGGGGGCGTGCGGCAAGGGTGCGCTCGGTTCCGGCACCGGGAAAACCAGCCCCAGTGACCAGTGGCTCTCGCCGATTCGCAGCGGCGTGAGACGCAGGGTCGTGCCACCGGCTGCTGCCGCGGGTGATTGCAGCAGCAGCGCGGCGGCCAGTGGCGTCGGCAGATCCGCTACCGGCTCGGCGCAGCCTTGCCGGAGCCATTTGCGGAGGGAAGTTTCTTCCTCTTCGGCAGCGAGGTAGATTGCCGGCCGGCCGTCGAGGCCGGGGTTGGTGTGAAGCAGGAAACGCCCGCCGGCATCGACGATAAAAGCGAGGTCGGCCTGCCCCGTCAGTTCCGCCAGGGTCGCGGCGGCCAAGCGGCGCAGGTCGACCAGCGCACCGTATTCCCCGCTGATCGTGGTGCCGGAGTAGAACGGCTGCCGCAGCGCGAGTAGCGGCGGGTCGGCTTCGCTGAGGAGTTGCAGCCGGGAGGGGTGGGTGGATAGCTGCTGCAGTTGCGGGAGCCCGCCCAGGTCGGTGAGGACACCCGCCGGGTATGCGCCTATCGCTCGACCATGACTGTCGAGACGGTATAGGGCGGTCAGGAGGGGCTCCGGGAATTCGTGGTAGAGCAGTTCCATTCCGGCGGAGTCGCTGGCCGGGGGGGGGCTCCCCTGCCCGGCCGATTCCGCGAGGTGGGCCAGTCCTTCCTGCAGCCGCTGCAAGGGCCATTCGAGGCGCCGTGCCGCCTGCGCGGCGAGGGCCGCCTGGCGTCCGAGCCGGAGCCGGTCAGATTTGCTCGCCGTCCCTGCCTGCAGCGCGGTCAGCAGCTCGATGAGAGCGAGCAGCAGCATCCCGGCGAGGACCAGGAAAAGTGCGGTGCGCTGCCATCGATGCGACCGGTTCATGACGGGCTCTTTCATCCTTGCGTGATGGGGCTTGCCTTCAGCCGGCCGCAACTGCCATCAAATGGCGGCGCAGGCTGTCGAGGGCCGTGTAGGCGCTTAAGGTGCGCACCGCCTGGCGATCACCGGGAAAGAGGTAGCGGTTGACCGCAGCTCCGGCGTCGCCGGCCAGGGCGATGAAGACCGTCCCCACCGGTTTTCCCGGGGTGCCGCCCGCGGGCCCGGCGATGCCGGTAATGGCCAGGGCGAGATCGGTCCCGGCGGCAAGACGCAGGCCGCGGGCCATCGCCTCGGCACACTCGGCGCTGACCGCCCCCGGCCCGTTGAGGATCGTCTCCGGGACGCCGAGCCAGTCTTGCTTGGCGCTGTTGGCGTAGGTCACGGCGCCCCGTTCGAAAAAGGTGGAAGCGCCCGGGATGTCGGTCAGCAGCTTGGCGACCAGGCCGCCGGTGCAGGATTCGGCCAGCGCCAGGGTCTGTCCGGCATTGGTCAGCAGGCGGGCGACGTTGCCGGCCAGGGTCTCTTCACCGCTGGCGACAAGGTAGCTGTCGCAGGCCCGCCGCGCCCAAACCTCGGCCCGATCGAGCCGGGCATCGGCATCTTCCCCGGTCGCGCGGAGCTTGACCAGGACCTCGGGGAACTCGACCGCGTAGGCCAGTTCGATCCCCGCCGGGAGGCCGCTGTCGGCCAGGAGCTCCTCACAGCGCGGCTCGGCGAGGCCGAAGAGCCGCAGCACCCGCTGCCGGCTCGCTGGGGCGCCGGGATGATCCGCCTCCAGCCGGGGGAGAACTTCCTCCCGCAACATGGCGATCATCTCGGCCGGTACCCCCGGCAGGAAGTAAAGGCTCCGTCCCCGTTCCCGGAGCTGGAAACCGGGAGCGCTCCCCTGGCGGTTGGGAAGCAGGGTCGCCTTTTGCGGCAGCAGCGCCTGCTTTTCGTCCCCGGTATGCATGCTGCTGCGCCGCGAGTCGAACCAGGCGCGGATCTGGGCCAGGGCTTCGTCGTTGAGGATCAGGCGACGGCCAAAGGCACGCGCGGCACCGCGGGCGGTCAAATCGTCGGCGGTCGGGCCGAGGCCGCCGCTGACGAGAATCACCTGGTTGCGGCTGGCGAGAGTCAGCAGGGTATCGGCAATCGCCGTTTCGCTGTCGCCGACACTCAGGCGCTCCCGCACCCGGTAGCCGTAGTCAGCGAGGAGCCGGGCCATGGCCGGGGTGTTGGTGTCGGCAATCTCACCATTTAGCAGTTCGTCGCCAATGGTAAGGATGGCGAGATCAGGGCCCATGAGGTTTCCCTTCGCTGCAATCGTGCGCTGGCATCAGCCGAGCCCGAACACCGACAAGGTGAGGCGCAGCGCCGCCGCCGCGTAGAGGCCCGCCATGACATCGTCGAAGACCACGCCGACCCCGTTCTTCCAGCGCCGGTCGATCCAGGAGACCGGCGGCGGCTTGAAAACGTCGAAGAGGCGGAACCAGAAGAAGCCGAGGAGCGCCGCCGGCCAGGAGAAGGGGAGGAGGGCGACGGTGGCCAGGTAGCCGACCAACTCGTCGATGACGATGCGGCCGTCGTCGGTCACTCCGTAGATGCGCCCGGCCGCCTCGGCGACCCAGCAGGCGAGGGCGAGCAGGGCGCACCAGGTGAGAAGCCAGAGCGGCGCCGGCAGGCCGGCGAGGAGCCAGAAGACCGGGATCCCGGCGAGGGTGCCGAAGGTCCCCGAGGCGACCGGGGCGTAGCCGAGGCCGGCATTGCTGGAGAGAAAGAGGATGAAACGGCGCATGGACTTCGGCGGCTCCCAGGGGACGCGGTGCGGGGTTAGGGCTGTTTTTCGAAGCGGGCCGCGGCGGCCTGCTCAACCTGTCGGTAGACGGCCGGCAGCGGAGTGCCGCTGGCGGCGGCCAGCTCGCGGCAGCTTTCGAACTCGGGGGTGATGCGCAACAGCTCGCTCCCCTCGTAGAGCAGCTTGATGCGGGCGGTGCCGAGGAGGGTTTCGACGCTGGCGGTCTCCCGGTGCAACTTGAGGCGGCGTTCCCGGCGCAGACGCAGGCCGCTGGCGCTGCTTTCGCGCAGAATCAGCCGGGCCAGGGCACTCTCCAGTTCCGGCGGCGCGACCACGGTCAGGCGCAGGCCCGGCCGGTTTTTCTTCATCTGCAGCGGCGCGAAGCCGGCATCGAGCGCGCCGGCGGCCAGCAGTCGCTCCAGCAGCCCCCCCAGCCATTCGGGGTTGCTGTCGTCGAGATGGCTCTCAAGGACCGTGACTTCGTCGCTCTCCAGGCCACCGCTCTCCAGGGTACCGAGGAATCCGCGCAGCAGGTTCGGCCGGTCGGAGAGGTCGCGGCTGCCGACACCGTAGCCGATCCGTTCCAGGGTCATGGCCGGCATCGGGCCAAAGCGGGCGACCTCGGCCACGATCGCCGCCCCGGTCGGCGTGACCAGTTCCTGGGCGCAGTCGCCGCTGGTGATCGGCGCCCCGCGCAGCAGTTCGGCGGTGGCCGGCGCCGGCAGCGGGTAGCGTCCATGACCGGTCGCGACGAGGCCGTGGGCGAGGGGGAGGGGGAGGGGGGCGCAGACGATCTGTTGCGGCGCGAGCCGGGTCAGGCCGACGGCCGCGCCGACGATGTCGATGATCGAATCGAGGGCGCCGACCTCGTGGAAGTGGACCTTTTCGAGGGGGATGCCGTGGACCCTGGCCTCGGCTTTGCCGAGGCGGCGAAAGATGCGCCGGGCGAGGTCGCGCACCGGCGGATCGAGGGGGGCTTGTGTCAGCAGTTGGTCGATGCCGGCCCAGGTGCGATGCTGGTCTTCTTCGGCGCAATGGACCAGGACCCGGCTGCCGGCCAGACCACGACGCTGTTCGCGCCGGCATTCGAGGCGCCAGCCGGGCAGGGCAAGGGGGGCAAGGCCGGCGAGAAGTTCGTTCTCGGTCAGGCCGAGATCGATCAGCAGGCCGAGGAACATGTCGCCGGAAATTCCGGAGAAGGGATCGAGGTAGAGCAGGCTCATTCCCGGGCTCCCCCCAGGCGGTTGATGCGGGTGGCGGCGAAGGCGGCGCCGAAGCCGTTGTCGATATTGACCACGGTAACGCCGCTGGCGCAGGAATTGAGCATGCCGAGCAGTGCGGCGACGCCGGCGAAGGCCGCACCGTAGCCGACGGAGGTGGGGACGGCGATCACCGGCACCGCGACGATGCCACCGACCACCGACGGCAGGGCCCCCTCCATGCCGGCGACGACGATGATAACCGCCGCCCGCTGCAACAGCTCCTGGCGCGCCAGCAGGCGGTGAATGCCGGCGACGCCGACATCGACCAGCTCTTCCACGCTGTTGCCGAGCATCCGGGCGGTGATCGCCGCCTCCCGGGCAACCGGCAGGTCGGAGGTGCCGGCACAGACGACCAGCACCGTGCCGCTGCCGACCGGGGCGATCGGCGCTTGCACCAGGCACCAGGTGCGGGCGTCGCTGTCGTACTCGGCCGCGGGGTGCTCCTGCCGCAGGGCTGCGGCCTTCTCCGCGTCGAGGCGGGTGACGAGGATGTTGCGTCGGCGCTCGGCCATGTGACCGATGATCGTCCGCAGTTGGGCAAGACTCTTGCCTTGGCCGAGGATCACCTCCGGCGCGCCCTGGCGCAACTCCCGGTGGTGATCGATGTGCGCCACGCCGAGGTCGGCGAAGGGGAGGGCGCGCAATTGCTCCAGCCCGGCGTTCACCGACAGTTCGCCGCTGCGAATAGCGTCCAGGAGCTGTTTCAATTCGTTCTGATTCATGGTCCGTCCAGTCTGGCTTTGCAAGTGTCCAAATCTATCAGCTTGGACCGGGATTGCAACGACCAAATCGGCCCAATTGATCTGGCCCGGCACCGGCCCTGTCACCAGCACAGGAATGGTTTCTTGTCCGGAAACTGCCATTGCGTCAATGCAGACAGCCCCCACCGAAGATGGCAGGGGCTGTCTGCTTGCAGTCTGAAAAGGAGGAACAGACTTACGGGGCCTGGATGCGGTTGATGAAGACCTCCCGCGGCCGGCTGGTGCCGTCGGAGGGGCCGACGACCCCTTCCTGCTCCATCTTTTCGATCATGCGCGCGGCGCGGTTGTAGCCGACCCGCAGGCGGCGCTGCAGCATGGAGATCGATGCCTGGCGGGTCTCGGCGACCAGCGCCAGCGCCTCGTCCCACTTCTCGTCGTCCCCTTCCTCGTCTCCTGACCCGCCGCCATCACTGCTCGGCGGGGGGTCGAGGATCGACTTGTCGTATTCGGGCTCCCCCTGCTTCTTGAGAAAGTCGACCACCCGCTGCACTTCCAGCTCGGAGACGAAGGCGCCATGGACCCGTTGCAGGGCGCCGGTTCCGGGGGGGAGGTAGAGCATGTCCCCCATGCCGAGCAGGGTTTCGGCCCCCATCGAATCGAGGATGGTGCGCGAGTCGGTGCGGGAGAAGACCTTGAAGGAGATGCGGGTCGGGAAGTTGGCCTTGATCAGGCCGGTGATGACATCGACCGACGGGCGCTGGGTGGCGAGGATCAGGTGGATACCCGACGCCCGGGCCATCTGCGCGAGGCGGGCAATCGATTCCTCGATCTCGCGGCCGGCAACCATCATCAGATCGGCCAGTTCGTCGACAATGACGACGATAAACGGCAGATGCCCATGCTCGAGGATCTCCCCCTCGGCGAGCTCGATCTCCGGCAACTCCTCCTCGTCGGGGTCGATCGCCTCGATCACCACCTGCCCCTTCTTGCGCAGCTCCTCTTTTTCCTTCGCTTCCCGCGCCAGCTTCTTGTTGTAGCCGTCGATGTTGCGTACCCCCTTGTCGGCCATCAGCTTGTAGCGGCGCTCCATCTCGCGCACCGCCCAGTTGAGGGCGAGGGCGGCCTTCTTCGGATTGGTGACGACCGGCAGCAGCAGGTGCGGAATCCCTTCGTAGATGGAGAGCTCGAGCATCTTCGGGTCGACCATGATGATGCGCACATCCTCCGGGGTGGCGCGGTAGAGGAGCGAAAGGATCATGGTGTTGATCGACACCGACTTGCCGCTGCCGGTGGAGCCGGCGACGAGGACATGGGGCATCTTGGCGAGGTCGGCGACCACGGTGCGGCCGAAGATGTCCTTGCCGAGCGCCATCGGCAGCCGGCCGCCAGTCTTCTGGAACTCTTCGGAGTCGAGAATATCCTTGAGCCAGACCGTTTCCCGGTCCTTGTTGGGGATCTCGATGCCGACCACGCCGCGGCCCGGAATCGGCGCGACGATGCGGATCGAAAGAGCCTTCAGGGCCATGGTCAGGTCGTCGGAGAGGCCGGCGATCTTGCTCACCTTGACCCCCGGCGCCGGCGCGAACTCGTACATGGTGACGACCGGTCCCGGCTTGACCTCGACCACCTCCCCCTCGACGTTGAAGTCCTTGAGCTTCTTCTCCAGAATCCTGGCCTGCATCATCAGCGAATCGCGGTCGATGGGACGCAGGCTCTCTCCTTCGTGGTCGAGCAGGGAGAGGAGCGGGCGGTGGTAGGTGCCACTCGGTTCGAGGAAGGAGAAGGTCTCCTGCGGGCCGGTCTCGTCCTTCTTTTTCTTCTTCGCCTGGGGCTTGGGTGCCGGCAGCAGCGGTTTCGGCTCGGGCTGGACGATCAGCGGGGCGTGGTCGAGACGAGTCCCTGCGGCCCGGGCCCGCTGTTCCTTTTTTGCCCGGCGCGCTTCCCGGCGCTGTTCGAGCCAGCCGGCGAGGCGCGCCAGCACCCCCTCGAGGAAGAGGACCATCGAAAAGCGGGCCACCAGCATGACGCCGACCAGGAAGAAGACCGAAAGGAAGATCGCCGCACCGGTGATGTTGAGGTAACTGACCAGGGCGTCGGCGAGCAGGCTGCCGATGGCGCCGCCGGCCTTGGCGATCGGCTGGCCGGCAAAGGTCACCTCCTGCCAGCGCAGGGCGATCAGCCCGTCGAGGGAGACCAGCAGCAGCAAAAAGGCGCCGACCTTGTAGGCCCGGACCTTGATGTCGCGGAATTTGAGAAGCCGCCAGGCGAGAAGGAGGCAGGCGCCGGGGATCAGCAGCGCCGGCAGGCCGCAGACCTGGAAGAAGAGGTCGGCGAGATGGGCGCCGACGACGCCGCCGAAATTGCGCACCGTCTGCGGGTGGAGGTTGTTGTTGAAGGAGGGGTCACTGCCGTGATAGGAGACCAGGGCCAAAAGCAGAAAAGCACCGACCGCCAGCCAGAAGACGCCGGCGATCTCTTTTCTTAGATGTTCACGGAATAGCGGTTTGGCGTCTTCGTTCATCACGGTTGGTCGATCCGTTCCAGATAATTCGGGAGCCCGGGCAATCCTCTCATATTGTGAGCCAAAATACCAGCCCGCCGAGCCCCCAGCAGTAGATGGCGAAAAGCGTCAGCCGGCGCTGGCGGATGACGCCGAGCAGGAGATGGATGGAGGCGAGCCCGGCGGCGAAAGCAGCAGCGGCGCCGGCAAAGTAGATCGGCAGCTGACCGGTCGGGACGGCATGGAGATCGCGCAGCGAGAGGAGGGCGGCGCCAAGGACCGCCGGCAACGCAAGGAGGAAGGAGAAGCGGGCGGCGGTTTCGCCATCCACCCCCTTGAGCAGCAGGGTGGCGATGGTCGACCCCGAACGGGAAATGCCGGGGATAATGGCCAGCCCCTGGACGGTTCCGACCCAGAGCGCATCGCTGACTCGCAATTCCGGCTGCAGGCGGCCGGGGCGCTGGTAGCGGGCGGCGACGAAGAGGAGACTGCCGGTGACGAGCAGCATCAGCCCCACCACCGGGAGGTTGGTGAAGAGCCCCTCGAAAAAATCCTTGCCGGCCAGGCCGATGACGGCGGTCGGCAGCGAGGCGAGCAGCAGCAGGAGCAGAATCCGGAAGTGGTCGCGATCGGCCTGGTCGCGCCGCAGCGGCGAACGCGCCAGGGCAAAGAGGTCACGGCGAAAATAGAGGACCACCGCGAGCATGGTGGCGAGGTGGAGAAGGACATCGAAGAAGACCCCGGGCTGGGAAAACCCCGGCAGCAGGTGCTGGACGATGGCCAGATGTCCGGAGGAGGAGACCGGCAGGAATTCGGTTACTCCCTGGAGCAGGCCGAGGAGCAGGGATTGGGCAAGGGTCATGATGAAATCCGTTTTGAGTTTTGAGTTTTGAGTTTTGAGTTTAACGCAGGCCGTAGAACGCAAAACCGGTTTACAGTTCCATGATCACCGGCAGGATCAGGGGGCGCCTTTCGATGGTGCGGTTGAAAAACCGGCGCAGGGTCTTGCGGACTTCAATACGCAGTTCTTCACGATCGGCCAAGGCGGCCAGGCTGTGTTCGGCGAGCATCTCCTCCACCACCCGGCGGGCCTGGTCGAGATAGTCACCGCTTTCCCCTTCAGGGACAAAGCCGCGGGACAGCAACTCGGGGCCGTAGACGAGCCGGCCGTCCTTTTGGCTGAGGGCCAGAAGGACCACCACCATGCCGTGGTTGGCCAGGTGGCGGCGGTCGCGCAGTTCCATCGCGCCGACATCACCGACCCCCTTGCCGTCGACAAAGATCCGGCCACATTCGACCCTTGGCTCGTGGCGATGGCCATTGGGCGAAAGGACCAGTGGCTCGCCATTCTCGAGGACAAAAACCCGCTCCGCGGCGACCCCGGTCTGCCGGGCGAGGCGGGCGTGGCGGACCAGGTGGCGATACTCGCCATGGACCGGCACGAAAAAGTGTGGCCGGACCAGGCCCAGGACCAGCTTCAGCTCCTCCTGGGCGGCATGGCCGGAGACATGGACCTCGCTGGTGGTCTCGTAAAAGACCTCGGCGCCGCGCCGGTAGAGGTGGTTGATCAACTCGCTGATCGCCTTCTCGTTGCCGGGGATGAACTTGGAGGAGAGGATCACCGTGTCCCCGGGTTCGATATGGATCTGTTTGTGGTCGTCGGTGGCAATGCGCACCAGGGCGGAGAGCGGTTCGCCCTGGCTGCCGGTGGTCAGGATCAGGACCTCTTCCGGGGGAAGCTGTTCCAGTTGCCGCAGGTCGATGAAGTCCTCGTCGGCGATATGCAGGTAGCCGAGCCTGCATGCGATAGCGATATTCTGCAGCATGCTGCGGCCGTTGACCAGCAGCCGACGGCCGCTGGCACGGGCGGCGTCGGCAACCTGCTGGATGCGGTGGATGTTGGAGGAGAAGGTGGCGACGATGACCTTGCCGCTGCAGCCGGGGAGGATCTCGGCAAATGCCTCACCAACGACCCGCTCGCTGAGGGTGAACCCTTCCCGCTCGACGTTGGTCGAGTCGGCCAGCAGGAGCAGGACCCCTTCCTCGCCGTAGGCGGCGAGCCGGGCCAGGTCGGTCGGCTGACCATCAACCGGGGTCGGGTCGAGCTTGAAGTCCCCGGTATGGACAATGCGCCCGGCCGGGGTGCCGATACTCAGGCCGGCACCGTCGACGATCGAATGGGCGGCGCGAAAAAACTCGATGGCGAAAGGGCCGAGGGAGAAGGGTTGCCGCAGTTCGACCTGGTGCAGCCGGGCGTGACCACGGATGCCGTGCTCCTCCAGTTTTCCCTCGACCAGGCCGAGGGTCAGCGGCGTGCCGTAGATCGGTGGGTAGCCGAGCTGGCCGAGGAGGAAGGGGAGGGCGCCAATGTGGTCCTCGTGGCCGTGGGTGAGGAGAATCGCCACGATGTCGGCGCTGCGCGGTGCCAGGACGGCAACGTCGGGCAGGACCAGGTCGACGCCGAGCATCGCGGCCTCGGGGAACATCAGGCCGCAATCGACGATCAGCAGGGCCCCCTCCGCTTCGACCACCAGCAGGTTGAGGCCGATTTCGCCGAGGCCGCCAAGCGCAAGAATGCGAACCGCTCCGCTCGCGAGGGGAGCGAGTTCGGAGTGGCTTTTGTGTTTGGGGTGGAGTTCGGTCACAGGACTCCTCTGGCGTGGCAGGCGACCCGTCGCATCAGAAGGCAAAGCGGTCGGCGCCCCGCGCGAGGGCCGCTTCCAGCGCTTGGCGAACCTGCATGCTCAGCTCTTCGCTGGCCGCGCTGCGCAGCCCGGTGGTCGGGATGGCAGGCAGGATCTCGATCTGGATTTTGCCAGGCCGCAGGATGCGGCTCCCCTTGGGGAGCAGACGCCCGCTGTTGTGGATGGCGATAGGAACAATCGGCACCTGGGAGTGGATGGCGAGGAGAAAACCACCCTTTTTCAGCGGCAGGAGTTGGCCATCGTCGGAGCGGGTTCCTTCCGGGAAGACCACTACCGAGGTGCCGCTGGCAATGCGGCGGGCGGCGGCGGTCATGCTCTGCATCGCCTCCCGGCGGTTGCCACGGTTGACCGGGATATAGCCGGCGCGGAGCATCGCCAGCCCGAAGAGGGGAATGCGGAAGAGTTCGGCCTTGGCGAGCCAGCGAAACTGGCCGGGAATCCCGGCAAAGAGCGCCAGGATATCGAACTGGCTCTGGTGGTTGGCCATGTAGATTACCGGCTGCCCGACCGGAAGGTGCTCCTGGCCGTTGACCTGAAGCCGGGTGCCGGCCAGGCGCAGGGCGGCCCGGCCCCAGAACCGTCCGCAGTTGTGCAGGTAGTCGGGGCTGAACAACGATGCCGGCAGTCCCGCCAGGATCACGAGAAGGGTCAGCGGCAGGAACAGGGCCCAAAAAACAGTCGTCCGCAGCATCGGCGGCAACTCCTTGCGCTGGAAAGCAAACAGTCTAGGGAAGTTGCCGGAAGCAGTCAAACCTTTTTCCTTAATCATCTTTACAGTATCGGCTATTTCCGCTAGACTCGTGCCCATTCCAAGCACGACGAGGGAGGGCACCATCATGTCGGTCAACAAGGTGATTCTGGTAGGCAATCTCGGCAAGGATCCGGAACTGCGCTACACCCCGGCCGGGGTGGCGGTGGCGACCTTTTCGCTCGCCACCAGCGACCGTTACAAGGACAAGAACGGCGAGATGCAGGAAAAGACCGAATGGCACAATATCGTGGCCTGGCGGCAGCTCGCCGAGATCTGCGGCAAGTTTCTCCACAAGGGGAAGCAGGTTTACATCGAGGGGAAAATCCAGACCCGCAGCTATGACGACCGCGACGGCAACAAACGCTATATGACCGAGATCGTCGCCGACCAGATGCAGATGCTGGGCCGGGCCGGCGATGACAGCGGGCAACCGTCCCGCGGCGGCGAGAGCCGGCGCCCCGCCCAGGGGCAGGGGGGGGGCTCGCGTCCGGCCGCCGACGACTTCAGTGATCCCCCGTTCAATCCGGATGACGACATTCCGTTCTGATCCAGGTCAGGCGCGGCGACGCTGCTGCGGGTGTGGTCTCCCTACGCCCCCTGTTGCCGTCGACGACGGCGGGATGTATTTGCAATCAGGTCCCTTGTTTCCAACCGAGCCGGATCGGCCTTGTCCGGCTGAGCGTCCAGAGACAGACCGCGGGTATGCTGGGAACACGTAAAGAGCGACTCAGGGCAGCGTTGAACGACAGCGACGAGGGGGTGCGGTTTGCCGCAGCCGACGCCCTGGAACGGCTGGAGTCGGCCCTTGCTCTCGACCAGGTCATTGCTGTTCTGGCAGGTGACAACCGTGGCCAGCGGGTGCGCGCGGTTTACGCCCTCGAGCGGATCAACAGCAGTCAGGTTTTTCCGCCGCTGCTGACTGCCCTCGCTGACAAGGACGAAGACTTGCGGGCCGCAGCGGTTCAGGTTCTCGGACGCAAGCAGAATCCAAAGACGCTGCCGCAGCTGGTCAGACATCTGCGTGATCCCCATCCTGCCGTCCGGGTGCATACGGCCGAGGCTCTTGGCAAGTTCGGTGACCGGCGGCTGGTCCCCTATCTGGCCAAACTGCTGACTGCGCAGGACGAGGAGCTGGTCAAAAGCGCCCTGCGCGCCATCGGCATGATCGGCGCTCCGGAGGGCGAAGCCGTGCTCTTTGCCATGCTCGAAGACTCCCGGCCGGCAATCCGCCGCGAAGCGGCGCGCGCCCTGGGACAGCTCGAAATCTGATCTGAGCGCGAAAAGCTGGTTCACATCGAGACGGCCGGGGAAAGTTCCCCGGCCGTCTCTGTCTGTGTGCCCCCAGGCGTTTTTACTGCCTATTCGAAGTAATCGGTGACATCGATGCCGCGCACGAAGGGGTCGACTTCGGCGACGATACGTCTGGCGTTGTCGCTGGAGAGTTCCATCAGCAGCGGATCGTCGAGGGGCTCGCCGTCGCTGTCAAAGAGAATTTTCAACTGGACGTCGTCGGGGCAGTCGATTCCGACCCGGACGACCAGCCCGATCTCATTGCTGTTGAGGCGCACCAGGGTTCCGACCGGATAGGAGCCGAGGGATGCGATGAATTTCTCGACGAAATCGGGATGAAGAATGGTGCCGGTGACTTCGCGCAGCATCTTGATCGCCTTGCGCGGAGTTACTGGCTGCTGGTAGGAACGCAGGGTAGTCATCGCATCGTAGGAATCGGCGATAGCCGCCATGTCGGCGAGCGGGGAAACGGCACGGCCACGGGCATCGGCGGGATAGCCTTTGCGGTTGTAATGCAGGTGATGGCCGAGCACAATGTCAATGACGCCGGCGGTGACCCCCTCCATCTCCGCAACGATGTCGGCACCGGTGCGGGGGTGTTTGCGAATCTGGTCAAACTCTTCTTCCGTGAGCCGCCCCGGCTTGTTAATGATAGAGATGTCTATCTTGAGCTTGCCGAGGTCGTGCAGCAGGCCGCCGAGTCCCAGGGTGCGCAGCTCCTCCTCGCCCAGGCCGCAGGCCCGGCCGACCGCCAGCGCGATGACCGAAACGTTGACCGAATGGGTGAAGGTGTAGTTGTCGTAGTCCTTGAGCATGGAGAGGGCGAAGAGGGCGTGGGGGTCGGTGAGGGTCAGGCGTGCCATCTCCCGCACCACTTCGCGGGCTTCCGCCGAGGAGGGGATCTTCCCGAGGCGCACATCCTCGAAAACCGAGTCGACCACCTTCAGCGCCCTGCTGTAGACCTTGCGCGGTGCGCGGTCGACGGGCGGTTCGTCGCTGGTTCGGGCCACCACCGCGTGAATATGCTCGATACCCCGGGCCTGGAGCTCGGCGGCAAACGCTTCCCCCTTCAGCGCGGCACCATCGAGCAGGGTGGCCAGGACGTTAAGATCGGGGGTCGACAGACCCTTGCGGAATTCGAGGCCATCGAGTTCGAGCTGGGTGAACAGGCGGGTGAGCTCCTGGGCTGCTGGCAGCTCGTCCGTGAAGAGCATCTCACCGAAAAAGAGACTTCCTTCGAGCAGGCCGAGGCGCAGACTGTCCGCATCGGTAAAGGCGGCGTAGAAATTGGTCTGCAGCGCCTCGAACTGGCGCTGGATCGCCGGATGTTGTGCCGGATAGAGACGCAGGCCCTTGATGGCACCGGCCAGTCCCTGAACGACCTTTTGCGGCAGATCAAATTCCATTCCTACTCTCCCCTGCGGATCTGTTTGAGGGCCTGGGTTGCCGCCCGCACCACGATCGCCGCGCGGTCATTGGTCGTCGCGGTGAGAAGATCCGCGGTCGTTGGGTCGCCGATTTCGCCAAGGGCGGCGGCCGCGGCCGCCCGCAGTTCGTTGTGCAGCGACCGGCGCCAGAGTTTGCGCTGGCCCAATATCTCGACCAGGACCGGCACCGCCAGGCTGGAGCCGATTTCCCCCAACGCCTTGAGCGCTTCCTTCTTGACCTCGGTGCGATTCTGCATCGGATCCGGCTCCGCCACCAGGCGCAACAGGGTCGGAACCGCGGCCTGGTTCTTCATCGCGCCCAGGGAGAGGAGAGCCTGCCGGCGCAAGTCCGGGTCCCCCTCTTCGACGGTTCGCAGCAGGATGCCGACGGCCGACTGGCCGCCGATCTTGGTCAGCGAACGGATTGTCTCCCGGCGTACCCGCACATCCTTGTGCTTGAGGAGGGGCTTCAGCCCCGCCGTCGCTTCCTGGTCGCGCAGTTCGCCGAGGATGGCGACGGCATTGCGGACCACGAACCAGCGTTCGTCCCCGAGATGCTCCTGGAGGATCGGGATCGCGGCCGGGCCCTGGCGCAGCAAGGCCTCGGTCAGAATTTTTCGCACCCGGCTGTCACTCTCCTGGGCAAGGTGGTCCATCAGTCGCCAGACCACCAGTTTGCCCTGCAGGGAGACCAGGATTTCCAGGACCAGTTCCCTGTCGTCCGCGCCGGCATCGCGGCCTTCCTCGGCATCGGCACTGCAGAGGATGGTCACCAGGAAGTCGAGGACATCTTCGGTCGCGAGCTGGGTAAGGGCCTGGGCCGAGAACTCCTGGCGAGCCGCACTCAACCCCGGGTCACCGGCGTTGCTGGCGAGCAGGGTCAGGGCGTCGAGGATCAGGTAGCGGGCGCTGTCGGTCAGGTTGAGATGAACCAGGGGCGCCAGTTCCTGGAGCAGGTAGCGATAGCGCTGGTCGCCAGTCTCCTGCTTCAGCTCTTCCAGCACCCGGGCGAGGTTGCGTTCCTCGGCGCTGTTCTCTTTTCCCCCGACTCCCTCATCGGTCCCCTCGGCGTACTCCGTGTCTTCCGCGCCCTCTTCGCCGCCGGGATGGGCGAGTTTTTCGGCCTCGATCTCTTCCTTGCGGGCGAGGACACTTTTCAGGTCGACTTCGTTGACCCAGATCGTCGCAACCAGGGCCTTGGCCAGCACCTCCTGGATACCACCGAGTTTCAGCAGCTCCCGCGCGTCGAGGGTCAGGCCGCGGGCGAAACCGCGGAGGTCTTCACCATTCAGGTCGGGCAGGAGCAGGAGGGTGTGAATACGTCGGGTAAAGAGGAACTGGGCCAGTTTGTCGAGAATCGGATTTTGCCGGCCGACCGCATTTTCGCCGAGGAAGAAGCCTTCCTTGCGGATAGTGCAGGTGCTGGGCTCACCTGCGGTAAAGAGCGGAGCGAAACCTTCCAGGCATTCCGCCGCGGCAGCCTTCAGCGTCGGATGCGACGGCGGATAATACTGGACCGCCTTGATCAGCTTGACCAGGCCGCGCAGGGCGTTCTCCATAACTTTCGGCTGCTCTGGCTGGTTCGGGTCGCTCACGCGCTCCTCCTGCAAGGGGTGAATCCTGAAAATTCCCTACAAGATAGCGTTTGAGTTCCGGCTTGTAAATGCCTTTCAGCGCGTCTGCTTCCCGGGGGGCTGCGCTTCGCCCGGGGTGTCGGCGATGATACAAAAACCACTGTCGTGACTGCCGTGATCACTGGCCTGGTACATCCCTTCGAGGACCTTGTCAAAGTGGTCCCGGATCGCCTTGCGCTTGATCTTCAGGGTAGGCGTCACCTCCCCTTCTTCCGCCGAAAAATCCCGGGAAATCAGGGTAAAACGCTTGACCCGTTTAAAGCTCGGCAGCTCGGCCTGCATCTGGTCGATCCGGCGGCGAATCAGGTCGAGAATTCGCGGGTGGCTGACCAGATCGCAGTGGTTAAGATAGTCAATCTTCTTGTAGTCGGCGTATTTCTCCAGATTTTCAAAATTCGGCACCAGCAGGGCGGTCAAAAATGGTTTGCCGTCGCCGTAAACCATGGCATTCGCCAGGTACTTGTCGCTCTTGAAACGGTTTTCAAGGTTCTGCGGGGCGATATTCTCCCCGCCCGCCGTAACGATGAGGTCCTTTTTGCGGTCGGTGATGGCAAGAAAGCCGTCGCCATCGAGTTCGCCAATATCCCCGGTGCAGAACCAGCCGTCCCGGAAGGCGTCCCGGGTCAACTCCGCGCGGTTCCAGTAGCCTCCGAAGACCCCCGGGCCCCGTGCCAGGATCTCACCGTCCGCGGCAATCTTCAGCTCGATTCCCGGCAGGGGGCGACCGACGGTGCCAAGACGCATCTTTTCGGGGGTGTTGACGGCAATGCCGGCGGCGGTTTCGGTCAGGCCGTACCCTTCGTAGATCGGAATGTCGGCGGCAAGGAAAAATTCAGCAATATTCCGCATCAGCGGCGCCCCGCCGGAGATGAAAAAGCGCAGCCGGCCGCCGAGGCGTTCCTGCAGCTTGCTGAAAACCGCCTTGCGGGCGAGGGCCATGCCGGTTTCGAGCAGGAACCCCTTTGTTTCGCCGGCGAGTTGCCTTGTGGTGTATTGGCGCCCAATCTTGACCGCCCCGAAAAAGAGCTGCTTCTTCAGCCAGGGACCATTGAGAACCCGTTCCATGACCCGGGCGAACATCTTCTCGTAGAGACGCGGAACGCTGATGACCACCGTCGGTTGCACCTCGGTGAGGTTGAGCGGCACCGTGTCGATGCTCTCCGCATAGGCGATGACGGCCCCCTGGTGGAGCATCAGGTAATAGCCGTCGACCCGTTCAAAGACGTGCGACAGGGGAAGGAAGGAGAGGCTGACGTCCTCGTCGTTGATGGGAAAGACCGAGACCGCCGCGCGGACATTGGAAAGGATGTTTTCGTGGGTCAGCATGGCGCCTTTGGGCGGACCGGTCGTCCCCGAAGTGTAGACCAAGGTCGCCAGATCCCCGGGCGTCAGCTTCTCCAGGCGGGCTTCCAGGGCGGCAGCGTCAATTTCCGAGCCACGGGCGAGGAATTCCTTCAGCGTAACAATTCGCGGGTGAGGGAGGCTCCCCTCCAGCAGAATGACCAGCTCAAGCCCGGGCAGATGCTCCAGGCGCGTTTCGAGGTCCGCTGCCGTCAAGGGCGACTGCAGAAACAGGACCCGGCTGCCGGAATCGGCAAGGATATGTTCCAGGGCGTCCAGCCCTTCGGTGTGGTAAACCGGGACGGTGACCGCCCCAGCGCTGAGAGCGCCGAGGTCGGCATAGACCCATTCCGGGCAGTTGCGGGCCATGATCGCCACCCGGTCGCCGGGCTCTATCCCCGATGCCAGCAGGCTGCGCCCGCAGGCATCGACCTGCTCGCCCATGGCCTGCCAGCTGATATCGCGGTAATGGCCCTGGTCCTTGCGGCGCAGGACAGTTTTTTCCGGATGTTTCTGGCAGCGCTCCCTGACCATCGCTGGAATGGATTTTTGCATGGCCAACTCCTTTCCACCGCTCCGGGCGGTCTTCTGAAAGCGGTTGACAACCTGTCCCTGGTGGTGAAAGCTTGTGCGGGAAAACCCCCTAAAGAGGTTGCTTAAATGATCCTTGGTATTACCGGCAGCATCGCCTCGGGCAAGAGCACTGTCAGCGCCATGTTCGAAGCCCGTGGCGCGGTCCTGGTCAGCGCCGACCAGCTGGCCCGGGAGGCCGTCCGCCCCGGTTCGGCAACCCTGGCCCGGCTGGTCGAACGTTTCGGGGCGGAAATCCTCGCGTCCAGCGGAAAATTGGACCGGGCCCGGCTGGGAACCATGATCTTTGCCGATCCGGCGGCCCGCCAGGACCTCAATCGAATCATTCATCCTGCGATCGCCGCCCTTGCCGAGGAAGAGCTTGCCATATTACGTCGCAGCGGAGCGCCACTGGTTGTCTATGAGGCGCCACTCCTCTTCGAGGCAGGAGCGAGCGATCGCGTCGACCGGGTGCTGGTCGTAACGGTCGACCCCGAAGTGCAGCTGCAGCGGCTGATGCGTCGGGATGGCCTCGATGCCGAGGCGGCCCGGCAGCGGGTCGCTGCCCAGATGCCCCAGGCTGAAAAGCTCGCCCGTGCCGACTTCGTCATCGACAATTCCGGCAGCCGCAAGCTCACCGAAGATCAGGTCGCTGCCCTCTGGACGCGGCTTACCGCCACCCCGGCGCCGCGGCAAAAAAGCTGAGCAGCTGCTCCAGAACCCGCACCTGGAAGGGATTCTCGGCGGTGGCCAGGACATGGGGAGCGCCGGGGCCGAACCGGTGGTACTCCTTGTGCCGGCTCCCCAGGCGCTGGAAGAGGGTCAACCCGCTGGCCACATCGACGGTTTCGTCGCCTTCCGCCGCAATCGCCAGGACCGGCAGTATCAGCTGCGGCAGGCGCGGGGCGAGTTCGCGGGCGAGATGTTGCACTTCAGCGATTCCGGCCAGTGGCCGGCGGCGATAGTAGTGTTTTTCGCTCCCCGTGGCCAGCGGTCGTTCCTGGTAGGGATGCCAGCGCTTGAGCAGCCCGGCCAGGGGCGCCAGGGGGTGGGCCAGGCGCAGGAAGGGGCTGAGTAGTGCCAGCGCCACCAGCGGCTCCCGGGTTGCCAGTGTCGCCAGCAACAGCCCACCAGTACTCATGCCGACACCGAAGACCGGCTGGTCCCGCTCCCGCAATAACCGGTACCCCACGGCTACCGTCTCCAGCCAGTCGTGACGGTTGCGGCTGGCCAGGTCCTCGGGCCGGGTGCCGTGCCCGGGCAGGCGAACCGCCAGGGCGAGATAGCCGGCCGTTGCCAACCCTTCGGCGAGGAGGCGCATCTCCCAGGGCGTAGCGGTAAAACCGTGAACCAGCAACACTCCCCCCACGGGGCGCCCTTCCGGCTCCAGCAGAAAAGGAAAGGCGTCATCGCGGGTCACCCCCTGCTGCCGTGCCTCCAGAATCATCTGTTCCAAGGAGGCGGGGGACTGTCTTTTCCCCTCCGGAATTGTCGCGTCTATTACAACGGGAGGAGGGGGGTGCTGGGACTGTCTGTGGGATGATCGCATCGAATCCCTTCCCTCCTGAAATTATTCAATAATTCTAGCTAGATTCTAGCATTCCCCCGATCCGGTGTCAAAGCGGCCAGATGAACCGGGCAAAAAAAAACCCCTGGCAAGCCAGGGGTTTTTCGAAGTGGGTCGGTTTCAGCGGTGGTAGCCGAGGCGTGTCGACAGCTCCTCCGCCGCCTGCAGGGCCAGCGGCACCAGCTCCTTGACGATGCGGTCGTCCCCCAGGCGCATGGAAGGGCCCGAAATGCTGACGGCCCCGACGATGCGGCGAGTGTAATCGCGGATGGGTGCCGCGACACAACGGACCCCCAGGTCGAGTTCTTCGTTGTCGATGGCGTATCCCTGCTCGGCAACCGCCCGCAGCTCACGCTTGAGGGCCTCCCGGTTGCTGAAGGTGTTGGCGGAATATTGCTTGAGTTCTCCGGGAGGCAGAATCGCATCGACCTCCTCGTCGGACATGAAGGCGAGGTGAACTTTGCCGGCAGCGGTACAGTAGGCGGGGAGCCGCGAACCGACCCGGGAGACTACGCGGACCGTGAGGTCAGTCTCGACGACATCGAGGTAAACGATATAGCCTTCCTTGAAGATGGCGACGTAGGAGGTCTCATTGCAGTCGGCCACCAGCTTCTCGAGGATCGGTTTGGCCTGGCGCAACAGGCCCATCTGTTTGATGAAGGTCTGCCCCAGTTCCAGGGATTTGAGTCCCAGGCGGTAGTTCTCGGTCGCCTTGTTCTGTTCGATGTAGCCACGGGACTCCAATGTCGCCAGGAGTCGGAACACATTGTTCTTGTGCAACTTGAGGCGCTTGCTTAGCTCCGTCACGCCGAGCTCATCGACGTCGTCATGAAATTGCTCAAGCAGGTCCAGGGCATGGGAGACGGCCTGGATGATATATTCAGCTTTGTCTTTTTTCGCCATGATGAAATTTTCCCTCTCCAGAGAATTGATCAGGGGGCTTCGCCGTCCACATATTATTTATTCGTACCAGCATGTCAAGAAGAACTGGAACAAAATGCGAAATATGGGCCATTGGCACGCCCGCTGCAGAAAAATAACCCGAACCACAATTCTGGTAGTTTCGGAAAATATAAAATGTTGTTTTAAAAAAGTCAACTGCAACCGGTCTGCCGATTGACAGTTCGGTCGCTTTCCGCTAGATTAGGTCCGGATTCGGGGAGGAGACAATGCTCAATATTGGCAAAAAGATTCTCGTCGCCGTTGATGGGTCACCACAGTCCGACAAGGCGGCCGAAGAGGCGGTCCGACTCGCCGCTGCCGCCGCCAGTCGAATGAAAAGCATAGTCTATGCCGTTTTGGTCCTGCCCAGCATGCGCCCCCCCTCTTTTACCGATTTTTTCCCGTCACCGCCGGTAACCGAACGACCCAATTGGGAAGAGACCAGGAAACGGCTCTTCTACGTGGTCGAGAAGGTCGCCGCCGAACAGAAGGTCCCGCTGGAAAGCCTCGTTGTCTATGGAGATGCTGCCGAGGAAATCCTGAACCTTGCCGAGGAGAAGGAGTGCGATGTCATCGTTATCGGCTCTTCCGGCAAGGGACGGATGAAACGAACCCTGCTCGGGAGTGTTTCCACCAAGGTTGCCCTTCACGCCCGCTGTTCAGTCTACATCGTCCGCTAGGTTCCCCCTCTCCCCGTTTCCCCTCCCGGCTGTCAGGAATTAGATGATCGCTGCCTGCGATGGTGCCGGGTGGCGTGTCTCCGCGCAGAGATAAGCGAAAATCTCCGCCATCGCCTCGCGAATCTGGCTCTCTTCTTCCGGAAATTCATGGGGAGACAGTTCCAGGACCAGGGAGGCGTTATAGCCGGTTTCCCGCAGGTGGTTTAAAAAACGGGTCAATGGCAGGACGCCATGCCCGGGCAGGAGATGTTCGCGGCCGTAGCCATAATCGGAAAAATGGATGTTGCGCATGCGCCCGGAATTATAAAGCAGGTGGAAATCGTGCAGGAAGTCAGCCTTCGAGGAACCCATGTGAGCGGTGTCGAAGGTCAGGAAGAGGTTGTGGGCATCGATGAAGTCAATCATTTTCTGGGTCTGGGCGAGGAGGTAGGGGTTGAGACCAAAGGCGCCGGTGGCGGGCATGTTTTCGATGGTAATCTGGACCGTGTCCTGCCCGAGAAAGCTCTGGAAGTCCTTGACTTTATTGAACCAGTTCCAAAACCGGAACTCAAGGGCCATCCAGGCGGGGGGATGGAAGTTGATCAGCGGCACCTCGGCCTGCAGCGCCAGTTCGGTGGTGCGAATCACCTGCGCGATTTTGTCACCCCAGCCGTCAAGTTCCAGAAACGGGGCATGTAACGAGGCGATGGGGAGAATCTGCTGCAGGTCCTTGAGCAGGGCGAGGTTATCCCCGTACTGGAAATCATAGCCGATAATGACTTCCATTCCTTCGAACCCCGTATCCCGGGCAATTTCAAAAACCTTGTCCAGGGGGAGTGTATAGAGACTGCCTGCAGACAGTATCAGCTTGATCACGGCGTTGTCGTTTTTTGTAGAACGCTTTTTTGAAAGTTACTTTTTCTACCGGGAACAACGGGCCTTGTCAAGGGGCTCGATGGGGGTGTTTGTCCAAGACTCAAGAGGGCAGCGGCTGTGGTGTATTAGCGGATAACAATGGTTGGCAGCCCATCAGGGGCTATGAACCTCCTCGGCGAGGAAGCGGCGAATTTCCTCGGGAGGTTGCGGCGTCGCCAACGAGGTGGCAATCATGACGAGGATAACCAGTGGAGCGCCGAGGAAGGCGGAGGAGGTTGCTGGAAAGAGGGTGCCGAGCAGGCTTCCGGTCGGCAGCAGCATCGCTCCGAAGGTGATCACGATGCCGGTCAGCATGCCGGCGATGGCGCCCTGCTTGTTGGCCCGATCCCACCAGATGCCAAGGAGAAAGACCGGGAAAAGGGTGTTGCCGGCGAGGGCGAAGGCTACCGCGGTGACCTCCGCTATCAGCCCCAATGGCTGGGCCGCGACGAGCAGCACCAGCGCCGCCAGTACCAGGGTCGCCCCCTTGGCGATCTGCATCCGTTCCTGTTCGGTCGCCTGGGGATTGAGGAAACGGCAGTAGATGTCGTAGGAGAAGGCGCCGGCTCCGGTGATCAGCAGACCGCTGACGGTGGAAAAGGCCGCGCTGATGGCACCGACGGCGATAATGCCGACGGCCCAGATCGGTACCCCCGCCCATTCGCCGGCCTTGATGACCACCAGGTCCGCCATATCCGGAGGGAGAGGGGGGGTTCCGTTCCTGGCTTCCCAGAGGTGGGCGAAGGTCGCATAGGCCGGAGCGCTCCAGTAGAGCAGGCCGATAAAGCAGAGGCCCCAGACGACGCTCCAGCGGGCGTCACGGACATTGGGGACGGTATAAAAACGGGACAGCACGTGGGGCAGGCCGGCGGTGCCGACCATCAGGGTGATGCAGAGCGCCAGCCATTGATAGGGGGTGCCATGGGCCCAGGGCGCCGTTTCCATCCGAGCCGGAGTGGCGGCGAGGTCCTGCAGGGCCTCACCGTAGCTGAACTGGGGGAGCAGCCAGTTGTAACCGAGTTTCCTGGCAATCAACATCAGCGGGATGAGGAAAGAAAGTATCAGGACCGCATACTGAAAACGCTGGTTGCGGGCAGCGCCGAGGATCCCGGAGAGCACCAGGTAGGAAATGACCACCAGGGTTCCGAGCAACAGGGAATGGGTATAATCGAGGCCGAAAATCCAGGAGAAGACCAGCCCGATCCCCTTGTACTGGGCGATGCAATAGATCAGCGAGATCAGGATTGCCACCACCGCGGCGATCAGCCGGGCCAGCGGCGAATCGTAGCGGGCGCCGACAAATTCCGGCGCGGTATATTTGCCGAAGCGGCGGATCTGACCCGCCATCAGGATCAGCAGCAGCACGTAGCCGCCAGTCCAGCCGACCACATAAGCAAAAGCGAAATAGCCTTTCAGGTAGAAGATGCCGGCGATGCCAAGGAAGGATGCGGCACTCATCCAGTTGGAGGCAATGGCGGCGCCGATGCCGATGCGGCCGATGGAGCGGACGCCGATACCGTAATAGGAGGACCCGGTTTGGCGGCGGAGGCTGCCGAAGAGCCCGACCAAAAGGAAGATCACCAGCGCCAGAACCAGCAGCAGGGCTGGCGTTGCCTTGAAGGCTTCAGTGGACATGGCGGCCTCCCCCGTGGGCGCGTGGATGGCGGTAGCGATCGATCAGATGGTCGACGAGGAGATTGAACAGGAAACAGAGGAGAATGAACCAGAGGATGAGAAATTGGCCGCTGAACCAGTAGTGGAAAGGAAAGCCGAAGATGGTCGTGGCGGTCAAAGGGCCGGTGCCGTCGGCCGTCCATTCCGCCGAAACCAGGTAGAGGGGGAAGCCGAAGATCAATAACCCCCAGCCGGCCAGCATCAGCCAGATGAAGCGTACTTCCCGGCGCATGAACCCGGGGCGGGGCCGAAAGAAATTGACCCGGTAGTCTTTCTCCGGCGCCTCGACTTTGCTCCCTCTGGACATCGAACCCTCCTTGTCGCTGCTGAAGTGACCCGGCCGGGTCACCGCGCCGATGACAAAATCAAGATGGTTGTGGCAGGTCGATTATGCCACAGTGCAGGCCGCCAGATCACTCTCCTCTGCTGCCGGTTTCATCACTTCGGCAAGAACGCTGGTGGCGAAGCTTCCCCGCGGCAGGGCAAAGGTGAGCAGCAGGTCGGAGCCCTGCCGGGTGACGTTGACATCGGCCAGGGGCACCCGCAAGGGGCGGCGCTCTCCTTCCATGCTGAGCCCTTCGCCGAGGCGAAAGTCGGCGGGGCAGAGCTTCTCCTTGTCGAGCAGCGCTCGCTCCAGCAGGCCGGCCTGACCCGCTGCGAGGGTCACCTTGTAGCCGAAAAGGGGGGCGGAGGGGCTGATCTCGAAGGCGTCGGCCCGGGGCTGTTCGGCGGCGGGGTCAAGCACCGAAAAGCAGGCGCCGTTGGCGTGTTTATAGGCGAGGTCGCCGCTCCAGAGGGTGCCGAGAGAGGTAAGGCGCATGGTCACCAGGCGATCGAAGAGGTGCGATTGCAGGGCTGAAAGGTAGAGCCGCAGGAGTTTGCGCGGCAGCCCCATGAGTGCTGCCCTGGTAGAGCTGCCGTCCCGCAGCTGCTGCAGCATCCGCCGCTCGTCCCGGAAGCGCCGGGGGAGGGCTGCAAGGGCCGTTTCGATATCGCCGTTGCTGAACGCCTCTGCCGCCTGGCGCCAGCGCGGGTTGCTGATCGCCTCCGGGGTGCCGAGGATCTCGCGGACCGCGACGTCGAACTCCCCCTGCAGCAGGGCGCGGCCAACCCGGTGAGAATTGCCGAGGGCACCATAGCGCTGCGGGCCGAAGCGGTTGGGGACGCCGAGGTCCGCCAGCACATGGAGAATATCAAGGGCCGCATCAAGAGCGCCGGGTCCGACATCGCGAACGCGGATGACAAAACGATTGCCGGCCAGGTGGCCGGTGCGAAGCTTGTTGCGGTGGCGGGTGGCACTGAGGATGCGGACCCCGGGAATCGTCAGCGCCAGGGCGCGCGCCGCATCGACACCGGGCACCGAGATCGTCTGCCGGGTGGTCGCCCGGGCGTCCTTGAGCCCGGCGTAGCCGAGTTCCCGCTCCTTGACCCCCAACGCCCGGGAGACCTGCTGGAGCAGGTCAAAGGTCGTCAACCCGGTCTTCTCGACCTCGAGGTAGAGGTGATCGCCCTCCCCGCAGGGGGGATAGAGGGGGATCTCCTCTACCCGGAAGTCCTCAGGCGAAACCTTGATGCGCCCGCCGATGCCGGGGAGGGAAGCGGTCAAAAAGGTCTCAGCCATTGCCGGCGTTGCTCCAGCGAACCCTGAATCCGGTTTGCACCGCCGGCAGTTCGGCCGGGTCGGCCAGCCAGCACGGGTCGCGGTAAGCGTGGAGAAAGTGGATCGGCTGGCCGTGCTCGAGGAAGCGGCGCATGTACTTGGAGCGGGGGTAGCCCGGCAGGTCGGTGACGACCGGGGCCGGGAGGCGGTTGCGAAACCCGGGGAGGGTCGCGATCTGCTCGGCGACCTCGGCGGCATAGTCGGCTATGTCGCTGCTGAAGAAGAGCTCACCGGTCGGCGCCAGGTGATAGAGGAGGGTTTGCAGGAAATCCCGGTTGACCAGGCGCCGCTTGCGGTGACGTTTCTTGGGCCAGGGGTCGGGACAGTTGATGTAGATTGCCGCCAGCTCGCCGGGCTTGCAGAAGTGAACGAGAAGGTAACGGGCTTCGAGGCGCAGGACGCGGACGTTGTCGAGGCCCTCTTTTTCCAGGCGGCGGCAGGTTTTCAGGCAACCCTTGTTGTAAATGTCGATAGCGAGGAAATTGGACTCGGGTTTTTCCCTCGCCAACTGCAGGATGAAGTCGCCGATGCCACAGCCGATTTCCAGCTCCAGCGGAGCCTTGCGGGAAAAGAGACCGGAGAGATCAGCGCTGGTAGCGAGGACCTCTTCAGGGACGAAGAGTGCTGAATCGATCGGGATGATTCGCTGGGTCATGGGCAGGGTCCGTTTCTCGGCGGTGTAGCGGAACCGGTTCCTTGGACACAAGTTTAGATTATGCCGCCTGACGGATTTCGTCGGGCGACCTGAAGCCGTTTTTCTCGACACGCCATTCGCTGTTGTAAAGCTCAACGAAGGTTTTTACTGCGTTGCGAACATCATCGACATTGCGGAATACTCGGCCATAGATGGCTTGCTCTTTCAAGGTGCGATTGAACCGTTCGGCCACTCCGTTGGTCTGAGGTTCGGCAACGAAGGCAAAGCTGGGAGTGATCCCCCAGAACTTGATTTGGTTCTGAAAATGGTCGGAGAGGTACTGGGGGCCATGATCCATACGCAGGGATAGCCCTCGGGCAATTCCTTTTTCTACGCTGCCGTAAAGGCGGCTCAGGGCCATGGACAGCGGTTGAAGGGCGGCATAACGGTCGCCGGTCTTACACACATGCCAGCCGACGCATTCGGCGTTCCAGTGCTCCACGGCGGTAAAGATCCAGACCCAGCCCTCGTCAAGAGTGAAGACGCGAGTACCATCGGTGCCCCACATCAGGTTGGGGGCCAGGGTGATGATCTTGCCATCATGCGTCTTGGCGGCCTTGGGACGACCCCGGTGCGGAGAAAGCAGATGGTTCTCGCGCATGAGCCGCAGAACCCGTTTGCGTGGCACGCGGTGGCCATCGCGGTAGCGTAACCGCCCCCAGACCTTGCGGTGCCCCTCGCCCGTGAACGGAGAGGCGGCCAGGTCATCACGGATCAGAGCCAACAGGTTCTCGTCGCTGATTAACGGCCTTGGGCCACGACGTTTGAGAACCGCTGGCGCAACCGGGCGCGAGGCATGGTAGAACGAGGAGCGAGCCTGCTCCCAGATAGCGCAAACCCGTTGAACGCCGTAGGGCCTGTCGGCTCCCAGGGAGATCGTTTGGCTCATTTCGACGACCTCCGTTTGGCTAAAGGGCCGGGTTTTTTAACCCGTTCCCACAGCAGTTCGTTCTCCATGGTCAACTCGCCGATCCGGCGCATGGCCTGGTTGAGTTCCGCCTGAACGGGATCGTTCTGGCGCTTTTTCAGCGACTCATCGATCCCGGCCAACGCTTTCTCCCGCCACTGCTCCAGGCGGTAGATCTCAATACTCAGCTCGCGGGACAGCTCGTCCACCGATTCGCCCCGCAGCAGACGCAGGACAACTTCACGCTTGCGGGCAGCACTCCAGCGTTGTCCCTCGGCCAACGGCCCTGTAACGGTTTCGTTCTGGTTCTGTTTGGTCATTTTCAATCTCCTTGGACACGAGGACTTTACCCCAATTCAGTGTCCAAGAAAACCGACGCCGCCCCACCGTTTCTCGGCGGTCAGCATTGCTCGCGGACGTTACCACAGGGAGGTGGTTTTTTCAACCACGGAGGGAGGTTAGCGGAGTTCGGCGAGGAAATCGACAAGGGTTTCGATGTCATTGGCCGGGAGGTGGTTGAAGGCTGGCATGCTGCCGTCGCTGTTGCGGCTGCGCGGGTCGAGGAGCTGTTGCCGGAGCTGTTCCCGGGACAATCTCGCGCCCACCCCCGTCAGGTCTGGCCCGACCGTCCCCCCCTCACCGCCGAGGCGGTGACAGCCCTTGCACCCCTGCGCGTTGAGAAGCTCTCGGGCCTGGGCCTCATCGGCCGCTGCCGTCTGGGTCAGGGCCAGGGCGGAAAAGAGCAGGAAGGGGAGCAACAGGTAGCGTGACATCATCGAGCTCCAAGGTATGCCAGCTGTCGGATGATCGGCGGCGCCCCCCGGCGAATCAGGGACAGCGGCGAGCCCTTTGCGCCTCGGGGCGCAGTAAAACGAAACCCCGCCATCCGGGACCGGCGGCGGGGCCTGTTGACCATGACAGAAACCGGCTCAGGGGACGGCGGTAGAAAAATAATGCTCGTGCGCGTCCGACTGCTGGATGGCCTCGCTGAAGCTGACGCCGGCCGGCTTCATGATGATGATCGCCATGATGCCGATGATCAGCAGGGCGGCGCTCCAGTTGAGGAGGGCGGTCAGCCAGGGCCAGTCGGCCTCCACCTTGGTCCGGGGCTCCTCATCGCTGTTCGGTTCCTCGTCGCCGCGCGCGCGCGCGGAGCGCCGCAGCAGCCGCCCCGACGTCAGAAAGATCAGGGCGGAAACGACGAACTGGGGCATGACCTCGATCGAAAGGGTCCCGGTGGCAAGCATTACCCCGTAAAAGGCCATGGCGCAAAGGCCGAGCAGGGTCAGGTGTTGGCTCATTTTGGCATTCATCGCTTACCCTTGCAGCGCAGGTCGTACCGGGTTGCGCTGCCTTAATTTTCGCAATTTCCTCGCTAAAATTACCCGGCGGCGCAGAGAATGTCAAGCCTCGCGGCAGCGGTCAGGGGGTGCCGACCGGGGTGCGGGTTGCTGTCTGGCGGCGACGACCGGCCTCGAAGAGGAGTCGCAGAGTGCCGTTGTGCAGGGCGACCACTCCGGCAGCCAGGGCGAGCCAGCCGCCAGCCATGCGCGGCAGGGGCGCGGCGCCGAGTTCACCGACGGCGAGGAGGAGCAGGCTTGCCAGCAGCAGGCCAAGGGTCGCCTGCAGACCTCGCCCCCCCTGTTCAACGCCGACAAAGAGGACCGCGGTAAAGAGCCCCCAGATCGCCAGGTAGGCTCCGGTCGAGATGGTTGCCGGGGAATGGCCGTAGCCGGCGGCCGGCAGGGCAATCATGCCCAGCAGCGAGAGCCAGAAGAGGCCGTAGGCGATGCCGACAACCGCGCCGAGGGGGGAGTGGTGCCGCCAGTCGGCGATCCCGGTCAGGACCAGGCCGATCCCGCCGTAAAAGAGGCCGGTACCGAGCAGTCGTGGGTCAAGGGTGAAGAGGCCGCAGTTGTGGAGCCCGTAAAGGCTGGCCGTCGCACCGAGGAAGAGCAGGGCAAGGGGGGCCGGCGGCAGTGACAGCTGCGGTTCGTGGCGGGAAGTTTCAGGCATGAAGTCCTCCTTGAGCGCCTTGGGCGGAAGCCCGGCGTGGGGTCGGCTGTCCCTCAACAACCGACCCCACCTGGTGCCGAGAGATGGAGTAACGTGGTTTTGTTTTAGCAACCGGCGTACCAACTCCGAGGATTCGGGGAAAAAATTAATTTACCTTTAAAAACAAAGGTTTTGCGCCATCCGCCGCCAGCGTCGGCGCGCGTTGCGAAGGGTATCATTTTGCAGCTTTGCAAAAAACGGGCGGCCAGCGGCCGGACGGAACCAGGCCGAAAGTCGCCGGAAGTATTTTGCCCCCAGAAAATAGGCTTTAAATTCAAATAGTTGGGGTTTGTTTTGAGCGGGCGGGTCGGCGGATTTGCGGGAGAGCAAAAGCGCTGGTGCGTTTTTGCAGTTGTGCGAAGGTTGCGGGGTGCCCCGGGGGGCAGGCTCACTCCTGGTCTTCCTTGCGCAGGTCGTACTTCTTCAGTTTGCGGTAAATCGTGGCCATGTTCATTCCCGCTTCCCGGGCCGCCGCCTCGACGTTCCATTGATGGCGGCGCAAAAGTTCCCGGAGATAGGAGGTTTCAAAGCGCGCCATGGCGGAGGCGTAGTCGCTGTCGTCTTCCTGCTCCTCGGTTACTTCTGCAGGCGGTCCGGTCGCAATGAACTGGGAGAAGACCGGCAGGGTGATGGTCTCCCCCGTCTCGATGGCCATTGAAGCCTCGATGGCATTGCACAACTGCCGGATATTGCCGGGCCAGCCGAAATCGCAGGCGACCGCCAGTGCCTCCGGGGTCAGCCCTTTGACCCGGGTGCCGAACTTGACGTTCTGTTCGCGGATGAAGTGAGCAATCAGCAGCGGGATATCGCTGCGGCGTTCCCGCAGCGGCGGCAGATGCAGGTTGACGACATTGAAGCGGTAGTAGAGATCTTCCCGGAAACTGCCGTCCTTGACCGCGGCCTGCAGGTCGGAGTTGGTGGCGGAGATGATCCGGACGTCGACCTTGGTTGGCCGGGTCTCACCGAGGCGCATGAATTCGTGTTCCTGCAAAAAACGCAGCAAAGTTTTTTGCACGTTCATCGGCAGGTTGCCGACCTCGTCGAGGAAGAGGGTGCCGCCGTCCGCCGCTTCCAGCAGCCCCTGGCGGTCCTGGGCGGCACCGGTGAAGGCGCCCTTTTTGTAGCCGAACAACTCGCTTTCCAGCAACGATTCGGGGAGCGCGCCGCAGTTGATGGCGACGAAACGCTTCTCTTTGCGCGGCGAGTTGTAATGCAGGGCCTGGGCGATCAGCTCCTTGCCGGTCCCCGATTCGCCGGTAATCAGCACCGAGGTGTCCCGGACCGAGACCCGGGCCGCCTTCTCCAGTACCGACTTGAGCCCGGCTGAGGCGCCGATGATCTTGTCGAAGCGGAACTTGCCGGCCAGCTCCTCGCGCAGTTCCCGGTTCTCCTCGATCAGGTGGGTCTGGGTCAGGGCGTTCTTCACCCGGTAGAGCAGCTCCTCCGGTTCGAAGGGTTTGGTCAGCATGTCGTAGGCCCCCTTGCGCAGGGCCTGGATCGACATTTCCACGGTCGCAAAGGCGGTGATCATGATGACCGGCAGGGTCGGCGCCCGTTCCTTTACCCGTTGCAGCACCTCCATGCCGTCCATCCCCGGCATCTTGATGTCGGTGATCACCAGGTCCCAGGCGGCAGGGTCGAATTCCTCCATCGCTTCAAAGGAACGGGTGTAGGCGCGGACGGCATAGTCGTGATCCGCGAGCACTGCCGTCATCATCCGGCAGAGGCCTTCCTCGTTATCGATCAGCAGGATACGTTTCTGGGTCATTCTTTGGGCCCCGTGAAGGAGGAAAAGTCAAGCTCGCGCATCAGTCGTGGTCGCGGTCGACGGGAAGTATGACGCTGATGGTGGTGCCGACGCCGACGCTGCTTTCCAGGTGGATCCGGCCGTGGTGCAATTCGACAATCTGCCGGGTAATCGCCAGGCCAAGACCGGTCCCGCGCGCCTTGGTGGTGAAGAAGGGTTCAAAAATCCGTTCCTGGTAATCGCTCGGGATACCCGCGCCAGTGTCGCTGAAAACCATCTTCACCCGGCCCGGTTCGTCCTGCTCGGTGCGGATGGTGAGGGTTCCCCCTTCGGGCATGGCGGCGCCGGCATTGAGGATCAGGTTGATCGCCACCTGCCGCAGCTGGTCGCCGTCGGCGAGCAGTTGCGGCAGGTCCGTCGCCAATTGGCGCTCGATGGTGACGTGGTGCAGGTCGGCGTGATTGGCGGCGAAATCCGCGATCTGGCCGAGGAGCAGGTTGAGGTCGGTCTCTTCCAGGTTCGGTTTCGGGGTGCGCGCATAGCTGAGCAGGTCCTGGACGATCTTCTTGCAGCGTTTGCTCTCCCGCTTGATCTCGTGGATGTAATGATAGTGGGGGTCTTCGGGGGCGAGTTTCCCCTCCAGGTAGCTGGCGTAGCCGAGAATGACCCCGAGGGGGTTGTTGATCTCGTGGGCGACCCCCGAGGAGAGGACGCCGAGGGAGGCCATCTTCCCCTGCTGGGCGAGAGCCGTCTCCATCTCCTGGTTGCGCCGCATGATCCCCGTCATGCGGTTGAACGCCGCCGCGAGTTCGCCGAGCTCGTCGTTACTTTCGATTTCCACCTGCTGGTCGAGGCGTCCCTGCTTGATGCGGCGGATGACGGCAATCATGCGGTGGATCGGCTCGGTCAGCACCTTGGCAGCGAGAGAGACGGTCAGGACCGAGACCAGACTCGCCATCAGGACCAGGACCAGGACGCTGGTGAGGGTCCGCCCCTTGATGGCATTCGCCTCCCGATAGAACTCATCTTCGTAGGAGCCGACCGCCACAATCCAGTCCCAGGGGGCGAAATAGGCGTAGCGCACGATCTTCATGCGCGGCGCGCGGTCGCCGGCGTTCTGCCAGGGATAGCGAATCCAGCCGGTCTTGTTCTCGATCATCTCACGGATGAAGGCATGCCCGGAGCTGTCGCGAGCCTCGAGGTGATTTTCCCCTTCGGCGTCGGGGTGAATGGTAAAGGTCCCCTTGCCATCCATGCAGTAAAGGTAGCCGGTCTGACCGACCTTCTTGCTTTTCAGCTTGGCCTTGAGCTCCTCGAAAGAGCGGCGCTCGAAGTCCATGTCCTCGTAGGTCTCTTCGAGGTAGCCGCTGGCGGCAATGATCCAGTCCCACTCCTTGAAATAGCGGAAGGCGGCGATCTTCTTGCGCGGCGCCCGGTCGCCGAGGACCGCATTGCGCCAGGGATAGATGATGTACTGGACCTCGCCGCTGGTCGAGGCGACCGCCGAGCGGGCCATTTCGCGGATAAAGTAGCGGCCGTTCTCGTCCTGTTCGTCCCAGATGTTTTCCCCCTCGCGGGCGACATGCATGGCGAGGTCGCCGGTGCTGGTCATGGCGAAGATATAGCCGGTGTCGCCGACATTGACCCGGCGCAGCGCCTTCTTCGCCTCCTCCCGCGCGGCCGCGAGAGAGAGTCGCCCCCTGCGGTACTGGCGATCTTCACTCTCGACCAGGTTGTAGGCGATATTGTCGAGCGCAGCGAGGTCGCGGATGAAGATCTTCTGCTTGTCCTGCTTGTAGACCTGGAACTGCTGGTAGTGGGAGTTGAGCAGGTCGATGGCGAAGGTCGCCATGTGATCGAGGTCGTCCTTGCTGGTCTGGGTAATTCCGAGGGAGGCCTGGCGCACGGCGATGTAACCGACCACGCTGCCGACGAGGACGATGGGGACGATCACCAGCGGCAGCACCACCACCAGCATCTTCCAGCGCAGCTTCAGGTTGTTGACGAATTTGAAGAGGTGTCTACTCATGGGCCCCGGTAATTCTTTGGAAAAATTAACGAATTATGCGGTATACGGGGTCCGGGTGTCAAGGGCGCGGCGGCGCGAAGTTCACGGGTGGCGCTCGCTTTCGGCGACAGGGTCGGGGAGGGCGAAAGCCCGACGGTATTGGCGGATTTCGATGATGACGATTTTCAGGATGCTGGCCACCGGTACACCGATGATCATCCCCAGCACCCCGTAGAGTTTTCCCCCCATGACGATGGCGATAATCACCCAGATGGGATGAAGGTTCGAGACCCGGGAGATGAGGATCGGGATCAGCAGGAAGTTGTCGACGATGATCTGGGCGATGAGGAAGTAGACGATGACAATCCACCAGAACTGGCCGCCCATGCCGAGATCGACCAGGGCGATGAGCAGGCCGGGGACCATGCCGATGAGCGGCCCGATATAAGGGACCAGGTTGGTGACCCCGGCGAAGACGCCGAGGAAGATCGCATAGCGGATGTCGGTGAAGGAGAGGCCGATGGTGACCACCAGGCCGACAATCGCCGCCTCGAGGATGCGGCCGCGGATGAAGTGAGAGAGCTGCCGGGTGACGAGGGCGGAGAGGTCGTGCGCCATTTCGAAATAACGGTTCGGCGCCAGGGCGATAAAGGTACGCATGATTTTGCGGCCGTCACGCAAAAAGAAGAAGGTAAAGAGCGGCACCATCAAAATCAGGCTGCCCAGCCGCAGCGCCTGGCGCGGCGACTGCACCAGGAGCTGGGCGACGAATTGCTCGACGGAGCGCCGCGAACGGCCGGCGAGGTCGTAATTCTCCATCAGTGGGAAGTGGGCCAGGAGAGTGGCCTGCAACTCCTTGAGGGCGGAGCCGAGCATCGCCGTGTAGCGGGGCAGGTCGATCTGGATCGATGCCCAGGTCTGCTGCCACTTGGGAATGAAGAGACTGGTCAGCAGGCTGCCGGCGATGGTGAGCAGCAGGTAGACGAGCAGGATCGCCGTCGAGCGGCTGATCTCCTCCCGTTCGACAAAGCTGACTGCGGGTTGCAGCAGGAAGGTGAAGATCAGGGAGAGGAGCAGCGGAAGAAGCAGCCCGGAGGTCGCGTCCCTGGCGAGTTCGAGAATGGTCGATGCCGAGAAATAGATCGCGAGGCCGCTGGCAATTGCCGCGGTCATGCTCAGGTAAAAGAGAAGATAATGGACCCGGCCCTGGCGCTGTTTCAGGAACTGCTCGGAAGCCTTCATGTTTCGGCAGGCTGGGTGGCGAGGCGGGCTTCCTGCTCGGCGAGCAGGAGGCGCAGGCGGGAAATTTCCTGGCCCGCCGCCTGCAGCCGTTCGCTGACCACCCGGGTCAGCCCGAAGAGGATGCGGTTGGCGATGGCGGGGTGTTTCTGGGCGGCCTCGAGGAGGTCAGCGCGAAACAGGCCGATCAGCTCGGTGTGCTCCAGGACCCGGACCGAGGCGCTGCGGACCGCCGGGGCGGTCAGGGTGGTTTCGCCGAAGAAATCTCCACTACCAAGCTGCGCCAGTTCCTCTTCGCGGCCGTCGTCATGGTGCAGAAAAATCTGCACGCGGCCGCTGCGGATAACGTACATCCCCGAACCGGGATCGCCGGCGCTGAAGACGGTCTCGCCGGGATGGTAGCGGCGCAGGTGGACCAGGTTTTCCAGGAAACCGAGATCCCGACCCGCCAGCCCGGCAAAGACCGGCACCGTGCTGAGAAAGCCGCCGAGGGATTCCTCGGCGGGAGTCTTGCGGAAGATATTGCTCCAGAGCGGGTTCACTGCCGACCCTCCCAAGGGGAATAATAAAACGCAATTATACGCGTTTCGCCGCCGGTTGGCCAGTGAAATTGCATCCTTCCAGGGTCAGTAGCCACCGAGCCGCTGCAGCACGGCCGGCGGGAGTGGCAGGTTGAGGCGGTAGCCGGAAAAGGTGACGGTCACTGTCTCCTTGCGCTCGGGCCGGACCGTGCTGCGAACCTGCCGCACCGGTAGCCAGAAGCTCTGAACCCGGCCCATTTCCGTCTGCAGGTGGTCGTCGATGCGCCCGTCTGGAGAAGTGACGCGCACCTCGGTCGGCAGCATTTTTCCGGAAAATTCCTGGTGGCGGATCTCCATGCTGATGTGCTGGTTGGCGGCGGAAACGAAATCGACCTGGTAGAGGAGCCTGAGGTCGGGGTCGAGGTCAAAGCTAAGCTCGGTCAGATTGTTCTGTGGTACCGGGAGGGAGCGGCCGAAGAAAGCGCCGTCGAGATTGACCGGCCCGGCAAAGCGCAGCCGGACGCCCAGTCGGCGATGGCCATCGAGTCGGGTTTCGGTCACCTCGACCGTCCCCTGCCTGAGCCAGTCAGCGCGGTCAATGGCACGGCTGGGCGGGAAGAGGGAGAGCGGCAGGTCGACGGCAAACTCCCGGGAAAAACGCTCCACCATTTCCTGCATGGTTGGCTGCAGGTTCTTCCCTTCGGCGAGAACGACGCTCGCCATCACCGCCCGCGACCAGTACTTGGTCAGCACCGGAACTTCCGGCCGCGGGACTTCCGCCGGGAGGCTGCTGGTCATCTGGGTGATCATCTCGCCGACCTTCGGCGTGCTGACGGTGACGGCGTAACTTTCGAGTCCGGGTTGACTGGAGCGGTAGTTGCTGCCGATCTGCTCAAGGAGCACCGGGTCGAAGCCGGCCCGGGCCGGCAGGGGGAGAGCGAACAGCAGCAGCAGAACGAGCAGGCGGGTCATGGCAGCCTCCGGAAAAGGGTCGAGGATTGCGCCAGGGATGGCGTGGATCTCAACGAAAGTATAGCGCGGTCGCCGGGGGGGACAAGGGACAGCGGCGGCAGTTGACACTCTTTGCGGCGCGCTGCTATTCTCGGGCCGCAATCGCTGGCAGGGCCAGCATGGCCGGAGTGCAGGAATGAGTGATCTTCTCGATGCACGGAAATACCCCACTGCCTGCGGCGTCTACCTGATGTACGACGCGGCCGGAACCGTGCTGTATGTCGGCAAGGCGAAAAACCTCCGGACCCGGCTGCGGAGCTACTTTTCCGGCCGCGATGAGCGCGCCCAGATCCGTTTTCTGCTCGGCCGGCTGGCCCGGATCGAGACGATCCTCACCGATACCGAAAAGGAGGCCCTGATCCTTGAGAATACCCTGATCAAGGAACACCGCCCCCGCTACAATATCGACCTGCGCGACGACAAGACCTACGTCTCGCTCCGCCTCGATCCGCAGGAAGAGTTTCCTACCCTGCAGGTGGTGCGCAAGGTCCGCAAGGACGGCGCCTACTATTTCGGTCCCTATGCCTCGGCCACCGCGGTACGAGAAACCCTCAAGGAAATTTACCGCATCTTCCCCCTGCGGCATCACCCCCTGGCAACCTGCCGGCGGCGCGGTCGGCCCTGTCTCTTTCACCAGATCGGCCAGTGCAGCGCCCCCTGCCACGGGCTGATCAGCCCGGCCGATTACCAGCAGCTGGTCAAGGGGGTGACCGATCTTCTCGCCGGGCGCGAACGGCAGGTGATCGATCAGTTGCGCGCCCGGATGACGCTGGCGGCGGCCGAGCTGCGCTACGAGGAGGCCGCCCGGCTGCGCGACCAGATCGGGTCGATCCTTCAGACGGTGGAGAAACAGAAGGTGGTAGCGGCCGGCGGCGGTGACCAGGACGTGGTTGGCCTGCATCGCGAAGGAGGGGAGGTGGAGGTGGTTCTCCTCTTTGTCCGCGGCGGCAAGCTTATCGGTCGGCGCCAGTACGGGCTCGAATGGCGCCTCGACGAGGGCGAGCTCCTCTCCTCCTTCCTGCAGGAATTCTATGGTCGCGAGGTGCTGATCCCGGACCAGGTGCTGCTCCCCTTTCTGCCGGAGGACAGCGCGGCCCTGGCGGAATGGCTCGGTGAACGCAAGGGGCGCAAGGTGATGGTCACGGCTCCGTGCCGGGGCGAAAAACGGCGACTTGTCGACCTGGCGGACCGCAATGCCGCCGAATCGTTCCGCGAGCGTGGCAGCCGTCTCGATGCTCGGGAACGGGTCCTCGAAGAGATTCGTGATCGTCTGCACCTGCAGCTTTTGCCACGGCGCATGGAATGCTTCGATATTTCCAATGTCCAGGGAACCCATACTGTGGGGAGCATGGCCGTGGTCCTCGACGGCGAACCGGCCCCCGGCGAATATCGCCATTACCGGATCCGCAGCGTGGCGGGGAGCAACGACTTTGCCGCTCTGGCCGAGGTTCTGGAGCGGCGGTTGCAGCGGGGGAAGGCAGAGGGACTACTCCCGGACCTGATCCTGATCGATGGTGGCAAGGGGCAGCTCTCGGCCGTAGCCGCGGTCCTTGCGGCGGAGGGGCTGGCCGGAGTGGTTGACCTGGTCGGGATTGCCAAGAGCCGGGTGATCGCCAATGTCGGCGGCAGCGCGGTGGAGCGCAGCGAGGAACGCTTCTTTCTTCCCGGGCGAAAAAACCCGGTCCTGCTGCGGCAGGGGTCGCCCCCCCTCTTCCTGCTGGAACGCCTGCGGGACGAGGCCCATCGCTTCGCCATCACCTATCACCGCAAACTGCGCGGCAAGGGCGCACTCCACTCGGTACTGGAAGAAATCCCCGGCGTTGGCGCCCGCCGCCGCCGTCTCCTGCTGCGCCATTTCGGCAGCCTGCAGAAGCTGCGGGAGGCGACCGAGGAGGCTCTCTGTGCCGTCCCCGGGGTTCCCCAGACGGTCGCCCGGGCCGTCTACCGGGTGCTCCATCCGCCCACCGGCGGGAAGCCTTAGCGCTTTGCAGTCTTCAACCGAGGGGCTGTGGCTCCTTCTTGACCAGCATGATGGAGCAGGGCATGCGCCGCACCAGGTCATCGTTGCTGCGCCCGAAGAGGAAATGCTCCAGGCGCCCTTCCTCGTGGGCGAGCATGATCATCAGGTCAACCTGATGTGCTTTTACCGCCGCTACGATCTCGGCGGTAGGTTCACCTTCGCGGATCAGCACGGTTACCGGCAATCCTTCATCCTTGGCGGCCTTGACCAGCTGATCGAGGTCGGCCTTGGTCCCAGCCAGCAGCCGCTGATAGTCTTTCTCCAGCGAGACGATCGGCAGGTTCCAGCCTTCGTAGCCGAAGGGGTTGTGGACGACATGGATCACGTAAAGCTCGCTGCCGTACTTTCTGGCCAGGGAAATCCCTTGTTCAACAGCTTCGCGACAGTATTGGGTCATGCGACTGACGACGAGAATCCGTTCGAATCCGGTCATCTGGCAACCTCCCTTTGAAAAAGGTTATTGATTTTAGTCCTTTATCTTTAGGGTATCGCTACTGTCGCGAGAGTCAACCGATTCCCGGCCCCTCGGCGCCGGGCCCAAAACAGCAACGGCCCCCGGGATTGCCGGGGGCCGTTGCTGTTTCGTTGTTCTGGGTGATTGGTCGGTTGTTACTCGACCGTCACCTGGGCATCTTCAAGAATCACATCGTACTTGTAGCCATAGCCGAAATCCTTGTCAGCGACGACCTTGCCGACAACCAGGACGGTGTCGCCGACCTTGGCCGCGACGTTGGTGGTCACGGTCAGGTCGTTGCTGCCGGCGGCGCCGGTGCCGTCCTGCAGGTGAATCCAGTTCTTACCCATGATCTCGGGGCTGAACTTGACGACCTTGCCGCGGATCTTGACTTCCTTGCCAACCAGCTGCTCCTTGTTGGTGAAGACGTCGGCCACGGTGTTGCCGCCTTCGGCCTTCGTGATCCCCTTGAGGTCGACCGGCGCCGCGTCGACTTTGGTCCGCTCATTGGCGACCGGGTGATTCTCCGGCATCTGCGCAGCCTGGGCCATCGCCTCGGCGCCGCCGACCATGATGCCATCGACGAAGTAGACCATTTCGAAGTCGCGGTCGAGGGTTTTGCTGTGGTAGTTGGCCATCGCCATCCCTTCGGGAACGACGACCGCGTCACCGACCTTGACTTGGAACTCGGGGGCGGCAGCCCAGATTTTTTCGGTTCCGGTGTCGACCTGAACGTAGGTATAACCACCCGAGTTCATGGTTTCGAGGACGGTACCCGATTTTCCCTTGGCGGCCGGTGCCGCCGCGGGGGCTGTAGCCGGGGCCGGGGTTTCGGCCGTTTTCGGGGTCTCGTTTTTGCAGCCAACGGCCAGGCCCAGGGCCATCAGGCCGGCCACCAGAAGTGTCAGAGCGTTTTTCACGAGCATTCCTCCAGCAGGGTTTTCGGGTCGTCTCCGACCCGGATTCGGGGGCTTCGCGACGCCTGGTTTCAGCGCCATGCACACAGTTTTGAACCTTAGCACATCTTCAGGATTGGGTACAAGACCAATTACCGTGCGGCGGGTTCTCTGCCATAACAGGAGGTGAGCCGGGCGAGGCGCGCCGCGAGCGCTGGGCTCCAGGAGTCTGCGCTTGCCCGCCATCCCCAGTTGCCTGCGGCCTGGCCGGGACGGTTCATGCGCGCTGTGCTGTCGAGGCCAAGCAGGTCCTGGGCCGGGATGATCGCCAGTTCGGCGACGCTGGCCAGGGCGAGCCGGATCAGGTCCCAGGGCATCTCCCGGGTACCGGGGCCGAGATAGTCGCAGACGGCCTGCCGTTCCTCTTCCCCCAAGGCCTGCCACCAGCCGAGGGTGGTGTCGTTGTCGTGGGTGCCGGTATAGACGACGCTGTGGCGCTGGAGATTATGGGGGAGGTAGGGGTTGGCCGGGCCGGAACCGAAAGCGAACTGGAGAATCTTCATCCCCGGCAGGCCGAAACGGTCGCGCAGCGCCTCCACTTCGGTGGTGATGAGGCCGAGGTCCTCGGCAACGACCGGCACCGTGCCGAAGACTTCGGCGAAGCGCTGGAACAGTGCTTCGCCCGGGACGGCGCGCCAGTTGCCATTCTCGGCGGTCGGTTCGGCGGCAGGAATCTCCCAGCAGGCTTCGAAGCCGCGGAAATGATCGATGCGGACCAGGTCGGTCTGCGCCAGAGCCCAGCGCAGCCGGTCGAGCCACCAGGAGAAGCCGTCGGCGGCCATCCGTTCCCAGTGGTAGAGGGGGTTCCCCCAACGCTGGCCGGTGGCGCTGAAGTAGTCGGGAGGGACGCCGGCGACCACCGTCGGGCGCAATTCGGCGTCGAGCTGGAAATTGATGCTGTTGGCCCAGACATCGGCGGAGTCGAGGGCGACGAAAATTGGCATGTCGCCGAGGATGCGGATGCCGCGCTCGGTCGCCTGCTGGCGCAACCTGAACCACTGGTCGAAGAATGCGAACTGGGCATATTTTTCGGCGTTGATCTCCTCGGCCAGCGCTTCTCCCCAGTGCTGCAGGGCCGCCTCTTCCCGGTGGCGCAGCGCCGGTTCCCACTCGTACCAGGGTTGTCCGCCGAAGTGCTGGCGCAGCGCCTGGAAGATGGCGTAATCGTTAAGCCAGTAGGCCTGGCTGGTGCAGAATTCGGTGAAAGCCTGTCGACGTTTGCCGCCGGAGCTGGCAAAGAAACGCTTGGCGGCCCTGGCGAGGAGGCGCCTTGACTGGCGATGGACGCGGGCGAAGTCGATACGCTCCGGATTATCACCAAAATCTTCCAGCTCGCCGGCGAGCAGCTCCCCGGCCGTTACCAGCTGGCGCGGACAGATCAGCAGCGGGTTGCCGGCGAAGGCGCTGTAGGCGCTGTAGGGGGAGTCGCCATAGCCGGTTGGCCCGAGGGGCAAGATCTGCCAGACCGACTGGCCGGCGGCGGCGAGAAAATCGAGGAAAAGTTCGGCTTCGCGCCCAAGGGTGCCGATGCCGAATGGTCCGGGGAGGGAGGTCGGATGGAGCAGGATGCCGCTGGAGCGCTGCAATTGCATAGAATATTTCTCCAAAGGGGCGGGCAGGTGCCGCTGCTAAGCCGGGTGGGAAAAATCAACTTGGCTTAAGGATACAAAAAAAGTCCTGATTAGCCCTAATTCTCAGCTGAGGGGCGAGAGCGCTTGGGCATCCAATATGTAGGGGCCCCATTGTTCAATTCATCGCTACGGCTTGGGCTCTTGTAGGGGCGATCCGCATCAAGCTGAGAATCGGACCTAATCAGGAAAAAAGTAGACTCGGCAACAGTCGCATTGTTCCGAAATGGTTCGATTTTCCCTTCGCGGGCCGGGGGCCGGGGTGCCGAAAGACAGCTTGCTGAAAAAAATCCTTATCCTCTCCTTTCTCATGGCCGGGCTCTTTCCGCTCTACCAGCTTCTCTATATCCATCCCGCCTACCAGGAACTGCTGGTCGAAGAGACTGAAGACGAAGCCGAGCGCTTTGCCCGCTATCTGGTGCGGACCCTGCACCTCGATCAGCAGGACCTCGCTCCGGGCTCCGTTCCCGAACTGATCGGCGAAGAGGTCGGCCAGTTGCAGGACGATGCCCTGCTCCGCAAGTTGCGGCTCTTCGGTCCATCCGGGACGATCCTTTACTCCACCGTGCCCGAAGAGGTCGGCGAGGTCAACGCTAAACCGTACTTCCGGGATGTCGTGGCGCGCGGGCAACGTTATTCGAAGGTGGTGGAAAAAAACGACTACACCGCCGAGGGACAACGGGTCCGGACCGATGTCGTCGAGACCTATGTCCCGATCATGGGTGCAGGTCGCTTCCGGGGGGCGGTCGAGACTTACTATGACATTACCGCCAGTCGCCAACGGGTCGCTCTCCTCACCCGCCACTCCTTCATTCCCCTGGCCCTGATCTGCGGCGGCTTTTTACTGGCAGTGCTGCTGCTGTCGCGCAAGGCGAGTCAGCTGCTGACGGCGCGGGCCGAGGCCGAGGAAGCGTTGTACCGGGCCAATGACCTGCTCGAAGGACGGGTGGCGGAACGGACCCGGGAATTGCTCCTTGCCAACGAAAAGCTGAACGCCGAGGTTGCGGAACGCACCCTGGCGCAAATGGCCCTCGCCGGCGCGCTGGAAGATTCCCGGGAGGGGAAACAGAAACTCGACGCCATCCTCTCCTCGGTCGATGACGGGCTGCTGGCCGTCGATGGCGAGGGGCGGGTCCTGCTCGTCAACCCGGCGGCGGAGGTGCTCTTCGGCATCGACCAGGAGGCCGTCGGCCGCCCGCTCTGCGAAGTGCTACAGCCATCGACCCTGCGCGATACGGTCTGCGGCCTATTGCCGGTGGGGGAGACGATTCACCAGTTCGATTTTGAACTGGCGCCGCCGGGACAGGAGCAGCCCCGGGTCTTCCAGGGGCGAACTTCCCAGCTCTTTCTCGGTGAACTGGAGGATGCCGGCCCCGGGATGATTATTCTCATCCAGGATGTTTCCCACGAGCGGGCGGTGGAGCGGATGAAGAGCGAGTTTCTGGCGATGGCGGCCCACGAACTGCAAACGCCGCTGACGACCATCGTCGGCTATTCGGAGCTCCTCTCGACGGCGGCCGCCGGGGCCTTTTCCGAGGAGCAGCAACGGGAATTCCTTGGCTATCTCTACAACAAGGCGATCGGTCTGTCGCGGATTGTCGACGATCTGCTCGATATCAGCCGCATCGAGGCCGGGCAATCGATCAACCTGCAGCATCGTCCCTTCGCCCTGACCGACATCCTCAAGCGCGTGGTCGGCCAGTACCGCCAGCAGGGATCGCACCCTTTCGAGTTGGAGATCGCCGGCGCGGAGATCGAGCTGATCGGCGATCCGGGCCGGGTCGAACAGGTGCTGGAGAATCTCCTCAGCAACGCCGTCAAGTACTCTCCCGCGGGCGGAACCGTGCGGATCGTTGCCGGGGTCCGCGGGTCCCGCTGCGTGATCCGGGTCAGTGATGAGGGGATCGGCATGACGCCGGAGCAGGCCGACCGGGTCTTCGAAACCTTCTACCGGGCCGATGCCTCCGATACGGCGATCCGGGGGACCGGGCTCGGCTTGAGTGTTGCGAAACACCTGGTCGACGCCCATGGCGGTGAATTGCAGGTGCAGAGCGAGATCGGCAAGGGGACGACGATGATCGTCTCCCTCCCCCTCGCTCCGGCGGAATAGCTGCCTCCTTCTCCGTCCACCGGCATTGACCCGCCCCGGCGGATGCGGTATGATCCGCGCAGTCTTCACGGGCCGTTATCCGGCCCGCTTTTTATTCCGGTAACCACCCCGACAACGCAAGAGAGAGACCAGGTTCCCCGTGAGCAAGCAACTGCAGCAGGAAGTCGCCCGCCGCCGCACCTTCGGCATCATCAGCCATCCCGACGCCGGCAAGACCACCCTCACCGAAAAGCTCCTCCTCTTTGGCGGGGCGATCCAGATGGCCGGCGCGGTCAAGGCCCGCAAGGCAACCCGCCACGCCACCAGCGACTGGATGAGCATCGAACAGGAGCGCGGCATCTCCGTCACCACCTCGGTGATGAAGTTCGGCCATCGCGACTGCGAAATCAATCTTCTCGACACCCCCGGTCACCAGGACTTCTCCGAAGATACCTACCGGGTGCTGACCGCCGTCGACTCGGCGCTGATGGTGATCGACTCGGCCAAGGGGGTCGAGACCCAGACCGAGAAGCTGATGGAGGTCTGCCGGATGCGCAACACCCCGGTGATCACCTTTATCAACAAGCTCGATCGGGAGGGACGCGAACCGCTGGATCTGCTTTCGGACATCGAGGAGAAGCTGCAGATCGAGTGCACCCCGATGTCCTGGCCGATCGGCATGGGCAAGCGCTTCCGTGGCGTCTACAACCTCTACCGCAAGGAACTGCGCCTCTTCACCCCCGGTGGTGAGACCCGCCGGCACGACGCCATCGTCATCAAGGACCTGGCCGACCCGCAACTCGACCAGCTGGTCGGCAGCCAGGCCGATGAACTGCGCGGCGATATCGAGCTCCTCGAGGGGGCGGCCAGTCCCTTTGATCTGCAGGAATATCTCAAGGGGAACCAGACCCCGGTCTTCTTCGGCAGCGGTATCAACAACTTCGGCATCGAGGAACTGCTCGACGCCCTGGTCGACCTGGCGCCGCCACCCGGCCCGCGGCCGACGCTGAGCCGCCCGGTTTCTCCGCTGGAGGAATCCTTCTCCGGTTTCGTCTTCAAGATTCAGGCGAACATGGACCCGGCGCACCGCGACCGCATTGCTTTCCTGCGCATCTGCTCCGGGAAATTTAGCCGCGGCATGAAGGTGCGCCATCACCGCATCGGCAAGGATGTCACCCTCGCCAACGCCACCATCTTCATGGCCCAGGACCGGGCCAACGTCGAGGAAGCCTGGCCCGGGGACATCATCGGCCTGCACAACCACGGAACCATCAAGATCGGTGACACCTTCTCCGACAAGGAGCCCCTCAAGTTTACCGGTATCCCCAACTTCGCCCCCGAGCATTTCCGGCGGGTGCGGCTGAAGAACCCCCTCAAGACCAAGCAGCTGGAGAAAGGGCTGGTGCAGCTCTCCGAAGAGGGGGCGGTCCAGGTCTTCCGGCCGCTGATGGGGAACGACTATATCCTCGGTGCGGTCGGCGTGCTGCAGTTCGATGTCACCATGGCCCGGCTCAAGAACGAGTACAGCGTCGACGCGATCTATGAAGGGATCGATTTCGCCACCGCCCGCTGGATCGAGTGTGAGGACAGGAAGCTGCTCGCCGAATTCGAGAAGAAGAACCAGGGGAATCTCGCCCACGACGCCGAAGGAAACCTGACCTACCTCGCCCCGAGCGAGTGGCGGCTCGGTTTCGTTGCCGAGCAGTGGCCCAAGGTCACCTTTCTCAAGACCCGCGAGCACAGCTGACGCTAATGCCCTGCACCGGGCCTGAAAAAAACGCCCCGGGGGTCCAGCACTGGACCCCCGGGGCGTTTTTTCGTGCAGCGAATGTCGGTCCATCAAGGGGGCGGGGGAGGCGGCGACTGAGACGGCTGCTCCCTGACAGTCGGCAGGGTGAAGTAGAAGGTGCTCCCCTCGCCCGGAATACTCTCCGCCCAGACCCGTCCCTGATGGGCGAGAACCAATTCGCGCACCAGGGCCAGCCCGAGGCCGATGCCGCCGGGGATGCGCCGGTCGCTGTCGTCGACCCGGTAAAAGCGGAAGAAGATCTGCTCCAGGTCCTCCTGAGGAATGCCTATCCCTTCGTCGCGCACCCAAACCGTCACAGCCTCTAGCCCTGCGGTCGCGCCCAATGTGATCCTCCCCCCTTTGGGCGAGAAGCGGATGGCATTGACGAGCAGGTTTTTCAGGATCTGGCCGATCCGGTAAGCATCCCCGAAGACCATCGGCAGGTCATCCGGGCAGACCACCTCTATCGGATGCTTGTCGGCGGTAAAGGGGAACTGGCGGCTCGCTTCCGCCAGCAGGGGTGCGATGGCAAGCGGTTCCATCCGGCAGCTTTCCAGCCTGGCCTTGAGGCGTTGCAGGTCGAGAAAGTTGCTGACCAGATCGTTGAGGCGCTGGGCCTCGTGGTAAGCAGTCTGCAGGCAGTCGCGTTGCTGTTCCGGGGGGGGAGCGTATTCCAGAATGAACTCCAGAAAGCCGAGTATGGCAGTGAGTGGAGTGCGCATTTCATGACTTACCGAGGAGATCATCTCGTCCTTGAGCCGTTCCATCTGTTTCTGCCGGGTGATGTCCCGGGCAATATGTACCGCCCCCTGTAGTTCCCCCTGCGGGTCCAGCACCGGGAAGACGGAAACCAGAAAGTCCTGGTTACTCTCTTGCTGGTGCAAGGTACAATATTCCGGATGTTTGCTGTCCATCAGGCGCTCGAACGGGCAGCCCCCCTCGTAGCGTTGCAATCCGGGGAAGACCCTGCAACCAAAAACCGTCGACACTCCAGCCTCGGCAGCCTTTTTACGAATCGCGGCGGCGGCACGATTAATCTTGGTCACCTCGCCGCAGGTATCGACAATTGCTACCGCATCGGTAATCGATTCGAAGGTCTGGGCCCACTCCTGCTCGCTGCGCCGGAGCCTGCTCAAGGCCAGAGAATGTCCTTCGATCTCTTGCTGCAGGTCCGCGTTGAGTTCCGCCATGGACTCGGAATAGGCGAGCAGACGATTGGTAAGCGGGTGCAGGAGGAAGAAAATACCCGTCCCGCCACAAAGGGAGAGCAGCAGAGCGGCCAGTCCCACCGCGGCGAGCTCGCGGTTTCCCTCGGCGAAGAGCTCCCTCTGATCCATGGTGACCAGCAGACCCCAGTCGGTGGCCGGAATCGGCGCGTAGGCCAGCAGGCTCCTGCCCCTCTCCCCGACCCGCAGCAGGCGACCCGATTCCCCGCGTGCGGCCTGCTGCAGAGCTCGCGCCTGGCCGGGAGTGGCTGCGGGCTGGTTGATCTGTCGCTGATCGCCGAAACGTCCCGGAAAGAGAATGGTCGCCTCCTCCCCGCGAACCTCGCCGATCATGCAACTCCCGGTTTGGCCGAGGGCGTCCGGAGCCTGTACGATCTGCTGCAGGGCGGTCGTGGCGAAGAGGACCAAATCGGTTCCCAACCGCCTCTCTCCGCTGGCAATGATCGGTGCGGCGACCACCAGCACCGGCGCGTCGTCAAGGAGAACCGGCCCGCTGATGACCGGGGCAGGGCTGCCGTCGGCAGGAAGTTCCCATCCGCTGGCCGGAAACTCCTGACCGACCCGAACCACCACCTGGCCGTCGACGTCCAGGCGGATGATACCGAGGGTCTCCACCGAACTGTGCAAGGCATCCGCCAGCTTCGGTCGGGTGAAGGCCACCAGTTCGGCGCGGGAAACCTCCCCGGCGTAGAAGGCCGCCAGCCGGTTGCGGATGGCGCTGCGGCTGGTAATCTGGCGGGCGATATCGGACAGACGGCTGACATATTCACCAATCGCTACCGCGCGGATCCGCCCGGTGGCCTGCAGGTTGGCTTCTGCCGACTCCCGGAGATGGGCGCGGAGAGGAAATATGCTGAGGGCAGCGACCAGGATCAGAGCGATCAGGGTGTAGCCAATGGTATAGCTGACGATCTTCCGCTGCAGGCGCCTGGGAATTCGTGGGTCGGAGGTGGAGACCGGCTCCCTGACCATAGGCGACTCTCTCCAGAAGGATAAATTGGGGCAAGGGTAAATTAACGATAACAAATAAAAGACACGTCACAAGGGATGGCGTTGCGCTCCGCGGGGCGATCGTCAATAATGTTTTTCCATGCCGGCGGCTGTCGCTCGGCCACTTCACGCGGGAAAGGAGCAGGTTGCGGATGGGAAGAGAAGATCAGGCTGGCGCATGGTTGCGGGTGCGCGAGGTCCTCGCGACCGCGGCGCCGCAGGGCGGAATCGGGGTCAGGGGGTGGGCGCGCACCCTGCGGCGCGGCAAGGAGCTGGCTTTCGTCGAGCTCAATGATGGCAGCTGCTTTGCATCGCTGCAGGTGGTGCTGGCTCCCGAGCTGGACAATTACGAGACCGTCTCCCGCGCCAGCACCGGAGCCTGCCTCGCGGTCACCGGCGATCTCGTCCCCTCCCCGGCGGCGGGCCAGGCCTGGGAGCTGCACGCGCGATCGGTGACGCTGCTTGGTGATGCCGCTTCGGACTACCCGCTGCAGAAAAAGCGGCACAGCCTCGAGTTTCTGCGCGGCATCGCTCACCTGCGGCCGCGCACCAACACCTTCGGCGCCGTCTTTAGGGTGCGCAGCGCCCTCGCCTTCGCCGTCCATCGCTTCTTTCAGGAGCGCGGCTTTCTCTACGTGCAGACACCGATAATCACCGCCAGCGACTGCGAGGGGGCCGGTGAACTCTTCCGCGTCACCACCCTCGACCCGGTGCGACCGCCGCTGGTCGACGGCGCAGTCAACTGGCGCGAGGATTTCTTCGGCGAAAAGACCGGCCTGACCGTCTCCGGCCAGCTCGAGGGGGAGCTCTTTGCCACCGCCTTCTCCGATGTCTATACCTTTGGCCCGACCTTCCGCGCCGAGAACAGCAATACCAGCCGCCACGCCGCCGAGTTCTGGATGATTGAGCCGGAGATGGCCTTTGCCGACCTCGCCGCCGACTGCCTTCTCGCCGAGGACTTCCTGCGCTACCTGGTGCGTTATGCTCTTGACCACTGCGGCGAAGACCTCGCCTTCTTCGACCAGCGCATCGAACCGGGGCTGATCGCCCGTCTCGAAACCCTCGCCGCCGCCGAGTTCCGCACCATGAGCTACAGTGACGCGGTGCGGGTGCTCGAACAGAGTGGCCGCAGTTTCCAGTTCCCGGTCGCCTGGGGGAGCGACCTGCAATCGGAGCACGAGCGTTTCCTCACCGAGGAGTATGTCGGCGGGCCGCTCTTCGTCACCGACTACCCCGAAGCGATCAAGGCCTTCTACATGCGTCGCAACGACGACGGCCGGACGGTGGCGGCGATGGACCTGCTGGTGCCGCGGGTCGGCGAGATCATCGGTGGCAGCCAGCGCGAGGAGCGCCTCGAGGTGCTCGATGCGAAGATGCGCGCGGTCGGCATCGAGCCGCAGAGTCTCGACTGGTACCGCGACATCCGCCGTTGGGGGAGCTGCCCCCACGCCGGTTTCGGCCTCGGCTTCGAGCGGCTGCTGATGTACGTCACCGGCATGGAGAACATCCGTGATGTCATCCCCTTCCCGCGCACCCCGGGAAGCGCCAGGTTTTGATCCGGCTGCAAGGCTCACCCCGCAGGACCGCCAATGGCGGTCGCTGTCAAAAAGGAAGCGGCGGAACCGGATGGTTCCGCCGCCTGCTTTTTGGGGCGTGGCGAAGGGGCCTCTCAGCGGCCGGTGGCGGCGCGCAGGAAGCGGTCGAGCTGGTTGGCAAACGCCTGCCGGTCAGCGGGGCCGAGGGCGGCGGGGCCGCCGGTCTCGACGCCGACGCCGCGCAGCTCGTCGAGCATGTTGCGCACCGCGAGGCGCTCCTGGATGTTGTCGCTGGTGTAGAGTTCACCGCGCGGGTTGAGGGCGTGCCCGCCGCGACGGATCACCGCGGCGGCCAGCGGGATGTCGGCGGTGACCACCAGGTCGCCCGGTTGAACCCGGTCGGCAATCTCCTGGTCGGCGACATCGATCCCGGCGGCAACCTGGAGGGAACTGATCAGGGGGGATGGCGGGGTGCGCAGCGGCTGGTTGGCGACCAGGATCAGGGAGACCCCGACGCGCTGGGCGGCGCGGTAGAGGATTTCCTTGACACTGCGGGGGCAGGCATCGGCATCGACCCAGATCTGCATCTTTGGAACTCCTGGCGGGGGCAGGGTAATTGGGCCGTAGTCGGCGCAACGCCTGCATTGCGCGGGTCCGGTGTCAGCGGCGCCGGCTGCCGCCGCCGCGCGGGGCCGGTTTCGATTTGCCGGCGGGCCGGCCGGGCGCCGGTTTGGGCCGTTTCTCGGTTGTTGCTTCAGAACTCCTGGCGGCGCCGGGTCGTTTGCCCCCCTTGGGTCCCCCGGGCGTCTGCGGCCGGGCGATCTCCACTGCGAGGATGGTTCCGGTGAGGCGCGCGCCGTCGAGGCAGTTGATCGCCTCTTTTGCTTCGGCCTCGCTTGCCATCTTGACATAGGCGCAGTTGCGCGATTCGCCGCTGACCGGATCGGTCACCAGAAAGACGTAGGAGACCTTGCCGGCGACGGCAAAGAGTTTGCGCAACTCCTCTTCGGTCATTTCGTGCGGGAGGTGCTTGACGTACAGGTCCTTGCTCATGGGTATTCCCCCTTCGTGCTGCCGGTTACCGTAAACCTGCTGCCAAGATAGCGCGTTCCACCCGGCAATCCAAGCAGGAATACGCTGGCCGGCGCCGGTTCAGGAAGCGGTCGGCTGCTGCTTCCCCATCAGGGCGAACTTGACCAAACCGGCCAGGGCCAGGGCGATGAAGAGAAAACCGCGCCAGGTGCCGGGCTCCTTCCCTTCGCTGATGAAGATCACGTTCTCCGGAACGTTCATGCCCAATTGCCGGGCCAGGGACATCAGCTTGTCGCGGTTGCCGTCGGCAACGAGACCGCTGACGACCATGCCGGTGATGTCGCGGCGGCCGTTGAACTCCTGGCGATGCTTGGCGCGAAACTCTTCCTGGGCGGCGGGGGTGTCGAGCTTGAAATAATAGGTCTGCAACAGGTTGAGGATGCGTGGATCGCGGGTCTCAACCAGGACCTGAAAGGTCGGGTCGGTGGGGCTGCTCTTGAGCGGGACGAGGAAGGCCTCGAGTTCGAGACTGCCGGAGGTGGAAATCGCCTCGGCCAGGTCCTCGTAACCCCCGGTCACCTGCAGCCAGTCCCGGGGCGGACCGCTGCGGGTCAACTGCTCCAGGGGGATGACCTGCGGTTCGGGGTTCCGCAGCATCAGCGAGAGGTCGTTCCAGCCGAGCCAGAGGAGCAGCATGCAGATGGCGAGCAGGGTAAAACGGAAACGCTTCATGGTTCTCCTGAAAGGGCTGACACCCGACCTGCCTGCAGCGGCCGGGTGCTGCGGTAAGACAGAAAAATGGGGCCGCCAGGCGGCGACCCCAAAGTATGACAGATTCAGCAGGCAATCGGCAAGCAGATCAGGCGCCGGCGACTTCGCTGACACTGTCGACGACTGCGTCCTTCTGGGTCAGCAGCGAGACGATGACCAGGGCGAGGAAGGAGAGCGGAATCGAGATTGCCGCCGGGCTGTTGATCTGGATCGGCGCATCGGCCGGGAGCAGGCCATAGCGTACCCACATGTCGGGGGAGATCAGGATCAGGCCGAGGGCCGAAGTCAGGCCGACGAAGATCGAGGCGGCCACCCCCTTGGCGGTGGTCTTCTTCCAGAACAGCAGCATCAGGATCGCCGGCAGGTTGGCGGAAGCCGCCACGGCGAAGGCCCAGCCGACGAGGAAGGAGACGTTCATCCCCTCGAAGACGATTCCGAGGTAGATGGCGATAAGACCGACGACGACGGCGGCGATCTTGCCTGCCTTGACCTTGCCGGCGTCGGTCATGTGCAGGCCGAGGAAGTTGTCCATCAGGTCATGGGCGACGGCGCCGCTCGCCGCGACGATCAGGCCCGAGACGGTGCCGAGTACGGTGGCGAAGGCGAGCGACGAAATCACCGCGAAGAGAATCACGCCGAAGGAGAGGGCCAAAAGGGGCGCACTCATGTTGTTGTCGGTGAGGTTGATGACGCCGTTGGTCATGGCGCCGACGCCGAGGAAGAGGGTCAACACGTAGAAGAAGCCGATGGCGGCGATAGCGACGATGGTCGACTTGCGCGCCGCCGCCTGGCTCGGCACGGTGTAGTAGCGGATCAGGATGTGGGGGAGCGCCGCGGTACCGCAGAAGAGGGCGAGCATCAGCGAGATGAAGTTGAACTTCTCGGTTCCGGAGGCGTTGTCGACCTTGAACTTCAGGCCCGGGCGCAGGATGCGGGCGCCGGCGGTCGGCTTCTGGTAGAAGATCTCGTACTTGGTGCCGCCGTCGATGACGTACTTCTTGCCCCAGAGGACGATGGTCGAGTTCTTGACCGCCGAGAGGAAGGCAAAGGGCCCGACCGCCCCGGTCTGCGCCACCGACTCGCCGTCGATCTTGAGCTCCTTGATATGGCCGACCGGGAAGAACTTCCCTTCGCCCTTCTCGGCACCGTTGTAGAGCTTGGTGCCGTCGGCTTTGGTCTCGACGAAGAGGGTTTCATCGAGGGTGTAGCTGCCGTCACTGTTGCTGGCGAAATGCCAGATCGACTCGGCGCCGTTGTTGCTCATCCGCACCAGGTTGGCCTTGCCGAAATCGTTCTGCTGCCAGCCGGCGGCAGAGCTGTAGGCGCCGGCCTGGAGCAGGCCGTCGGCGTTTACCTGGGCGTTCAGGGTCTGGAAATGATGGACTTCACGGTCGCCCCAGCCCTTGGGATCGGTGGAGAGACCGCGGGTCAGCAGGGCGACGACCACCACGGTGGAGACGATGAGGAGCAGGGCCCCCTTGAAGAACTGGACGTAGGTGGTGGAGGCCATGCCGGCAGTGGCGACGATGATCGTTACGACGACGCCGACGATGCAGACGCCGACCCAGTGCGGCATGCCGAGGAGCGGCTTGACCAGCACGCCGGCGCCGACCATCTGCGGGATCAGGTAGAAGACCGAGACGCAGAGGGTGGAGATCGCCGCCATCAGCTGGATCCCCTTGGAGTTGAACTTGGAGTCGAGGGCGTCGGTGAAGGTGTACTTGCCAAGGCGCTTCATCGGCTCGGCGACCAGAAACAGGGCGACCATCCAGCCAGCGAGGTAGCCGATGGCGTACATCCAGCCATCGAAGCCGGCGGTGGCGATCATGCCGCAGATGCCGAGGAAGGAGGCGGCCGAGAGGTAGTCTCCGGCGAAGGCGATGCCGTTGGTGAACCAGTGGATGTTGCCGCCGGCGGCGTAGTAGCCGGCCGAGGAGGTTGTGCGGCGTGCCAGGTAGAAGGAGAGGCCGAGGACGAAGGCGACGAAACAGAAAAAGAGGCCGATGGCCAGCGGAGAAGTATGGTAGATCATGGTCGTCGCCCCCTTACTTGTTCAGACGCGCTTCTGCAGCATTGCAGAGCGAGTTGTAGATGACAGCCAGCACCAGGGCGAGGCCAAGCAGGCCGAAACCGTAGACGACCGCGAGGGTCTGGCCAAAGACGATCTCTTCCATCAGGTGGGGACGGGTGGCGTTGATGACGACGAAGCCGGCATAGACGAGGGTGTAGGCGATGAACATCCAGATGCCGAGCCTGGTTTTGTAGCTGGAGGCATTATCCTTGCCCAGCTTGACGGCGGGTCCGTGTCCCATGGTGATACTCCTTTTCTCTCTCTGGTAATGGGGCCAACAATAAAATGCTGCCGCGGATCGTGAGGGAACGATCGGGATGTGCAGCAGCCGGTAATTTTTCGCTTAAGACGTTGTGGTAAAAAATGCCTTATCTTGTGATAAAAATTTCGCAACATAATACGTCGTTATAAAAACCTGTCAACAGAAAACTTCCGTGAAAACCTCGCACAGACAGGATGAAAATTTACCATTTATTTGATATTGCAGAGCATTCCGGAATGAGAAAAAATCTCCTATCTGATGCCGTAAACGCCATCTTGCGTGATCGGGGAAAACATTCCCGATCTGTTATGGAAAATTCTCAAACGGCTTTTTGTGGAACGGTCAAGGATGCAACAGGACTGGAATTTTTACTTCCGGCTGGGGGTGGGGACGGGCATTCGGGGGGGGAGGTCAGATCGGAATCCGTTTTTTCTTGCAGAAGGCGCGGATTACCATCTCGGTCTGGTTGAGGCGGGAGAGCTTCATGTTCCGCGCCTTGATGGCGAGGGCGTCCTCGCTGGCGATCTTTTCACCGCGCAGCTCGCGGGCGACGATGCCGAGGTTGACGATGATGGTCTTGAGGTCAGCGCCGGTGAACTGCTTCAGGGTCGGCGGCGAAAGGTTGAAATAACCTTCGGCGATGTCCTGGGCCAATTTCTTGGGATTGCCGGCGATGGCCATGATATCCTCCTGATGCAAAAAACAAATGACAGCGGTGGGCCGTCAGGTTCCCATTTCAAGGCGGGCGCTTGGCCCGGTGCAGAACAAGGAGTTGCCGATGCTCAGATACAAGGTCGTGGAAACCACCACAGTGACCGACGAGGCGCTGGAAACGATCCTCAACGAAGCGGTCGGCGCCGGTTGGACCCTGGACGACATCCGCTTTGTCACCAAGGAAGGAAGCCGGCGCCCAAGCATGGCCTTCGTCTTTTTCAATCGTAACGATTAGCCTGTTTCAGTCCTCCCAGTCCTCGATGTCGCGGTAGATGACGGTCTTCTTCGGGTCGGAGGAGGGGGTGGCGCCGCAATGTTCACAGGCCACCTCGTCCGGCTCGTCGTCGAGAACCGGGGGCGCCGGCGCAAGTTCCACCGGCATTCCGGAGCAAGTGCAGTACCACTTGCGGTAGATGGCCATGACCGACCTCCTTTGTCTGGGGTTTGCGGGGGAGTCCGCAGGAAGCTGCCGGTCGCTCCAGTATGACAGCGTGGCGCTGACGACGCAAGGCGCAACAGGCGCGCGGCGCCGATTGTCGGCGGCTTCTCCGCTTCAGTAGACGAGGCCCGCCTTCTTGCGCACCTTGCGCAGCGTCTTGCTGGCCACAAATCGGGCCTTCTCGGCCCCTTTGGCGAGGGTGGCGCGGATGCCGTCGGGATCGGCGAGCAGCTCCCGGCGCCGTTCGGCGTAGGGAGCGAAGAAGTCGCGCACCGTCTCGAACAGCTCCTGCTTCACTTCGCCGTAGCCGAGCCCGCCGGCCAGGTAGCGCTGACGCAACGCGTTTTCCGCCGCCTTGTCGAGAAAGAGCCGGTAGATCTGGAAGACGTTGCACTTATCCGGGTCCTTCGGGTCTTCCACCGGGGTCGGGTCGGTGACGATGCGCATCACCTGCTTGCGCAGCGCCTTCTCCTCAAGGAAGAGGTCGATGGCGTTGCCGTAGCTCTTGCTCATCTTCTGGCCGTCGATGCCAGGGATTGTCGCCACCTCGTCGTCGATCTCCGCTTCCGGCACCACGAAGAGCTCGCCGTAGTGATTGTTGACCTTGATGGCGATGTCGCGGGCGACCTCGAGGTGCTGCTTCTGGTCCTTGCCGACCGGCACCTTGTCGCTCTGGAACAGCAGGATGTCAGCGGTCATCAGCACCGGGTAGGCGAAGAGGGCGTGGTTGGCGGCGATCCCTTTGGCGATCTTGTCCTTGTAGCTGTGGCAGCGCTCGAGCAGACCCATCGGCGTGAAGGTCGAGAGGAACCAGGTCAGCTCCTGGACCTCGGGGAGGTCGGACTGGACCCAGAAGGTGCTCTTTTCCGGGTCCATCCCCAGCGCCAGGAAGTTGGCCGCCGCCTCGAGGGTCCCCTGGGCGAGCGCCTTGCCGTCGCTGACCGAGGTCATGGCGTGGTAGTTGGCGATAAAGCAGAAGAGCTCCTCCTGCTCCTGGTAGTCGATCATCTTCTTCATCATGCCGAAGTAGTTCCCCAGGTGCAGGGAGCCGGAGGGCTGAATGCCGGAGAGGACGCGCATTTTCGTTCACCTCGGAAAAAGGAATGCTGGTTAACAGAAAAGCCGCGGGCATCAGGGCCGCGGCTTTTGATTCGATGCGAGCGCCGCCGACCGGGAGGTCCGCAGCGTGACGACGAGTCAGGGGCGCGCAGACCACAAAGGAAAGGTCCGCCACCACCACTGGCCCAGGCTCAGGTTGTCGCTGTCATATCGGTTCATAGCGCCGATAAGCTAGCAGTTCGCAGCCCCTTCGTCAACGGGGAAATGCCCCGGCGGCCCGGGCCAGCAGGGTGATGGCCAGGTCCAGATGCTGCTCAGGCGGGAGGGTGGAACCGAGCAGCTGGGCCTGACCGGGGCGCGTCTGCAGCCGATCGTCGTAAACCGCCTGCGGCGCACGCCGGCGCAGTTCGGCGCAGATCCAGTTGTAGTTGGCCTCGCGGCTGAGCTGACGCTGTTCGCCGAGGGTGCTGTAATCGGTCTGGTCCTGGCGGACGAGGAGTGGCTGCCGGCCGCTGGCATAGACGAGGAGGAAGGGCTGGCGCTCCTGGGTGGTCGATTCGCTGGTGCTCTTTACGGTCTTGCGCATCATCAGTCCCCCCGTGGCGACCGCCAGGCCGGGGCTGAACTTCTTTTCCTTGGTGGTGCTCGTCGTGGTGGTGGTGATGATGCCGGTGCCGCGCAGCAGCAGCCGGATCTCGCTCCAGGGGAGAAGGAGTCGTCCCCCCTGGCGATCGACCGCCGCCAGCCCGGCATCCGTCAGGGTGAGCTGATGGGCGATAAAGCGGGCGGCCTCCCGCTCGGCAGCGGCCGAATCGAGTTCGAGCACGGCAAAGCCCTCTTCACGCAGACGGCTGGCGCAGGTTGCCGCGGCGCCAGCCTCGGCAAAGCAGCCGACCACCGCCGGTCCGCCGCCGGGGGCGATGACCCGGGCGCGGGCCTCGTAAGGAAGAATGTTGAGGGCGGTGCCGAGCTTGGCAGCCAGCTCCTCCGGGCTCCCCTGCAGCTTGTAGATAGCGACGACGCGCATGTTTCCTCCCGGGTTAGGGCTGAGGATTTGGACCACACCAGCATGCCTTCCCGGACGCCGAAATGCAACCCTCCCACAGCCTTCCCCCCAATGCGCTGACGTGCTATCGTGGCAGCCGCCAATCGCCCCTCGACCGGACAGCGTGACCGATGCCGACCAGCGCCCGAAAAACTGGCTACCATCTCCTGATCCCCGGCGGGCTGATCACCGCGCTGGTTGTTTCCATTGCCCGTTTTCTGCCGCTGCCACCCGGTCTGCAGGCCTTTCTCCCCTTCTACCCGCTGCTCGTCCTCGGCGCCGGGCTCTTCTTCGGCTGGCGCTTCAACCGCAGCCGGCTCCTCTTTGCGCTACTGCTGCTGGTGATCGCCGAACGCACCTTGGCGCTGGCGCCCGCTCCCGAGTTTCTTGCCGCCCTGCGCCTCCTGCTTCCCCTCAACCTGGCGCTGGTCGCCGGCTTCAGCGAGCGCGGCCTCTTTACGCTCCCCGGTCTGCTGCGCCTGCTTCTGATCGGGCTGCAGCCCGTAGCCGTCGCCGCGCTCCACCTCCAGCGTCCCGGGCTGCTGCAGGAGATTTATCGTCGCCCGCTTCTCCCCGGGCCGCTCCCATTCGTCCTGCCGCCCCCTCTGACCGAGCCGCTCCTCCTCGTCCTGCTGATCAGCGCGGCCCTGTTGCTGTTCTGGCTGTTGCGCCGCCCCGGTCCCCTCGAAGGGGGTTTCGTCTGGGCGACAGGGCTCTCTTGCTACCCGCTCCTGGTCGCCTCGCCCGGCGCCGGCGCCAGCGTCGCCTTCGCCAGCGCTGGGCTGATCCTGGTGGCGGCGGTGATCGAGCTCTCCTACAGCATGGCCTTTCGCGACGAGCTGACCGGGCTGCCGGCGCGCCGTTCCCTCAACGAGGCGTTGCTGCGGGTCGGGCGGCGCTACACCCTGGCGATGGTCGATGTCGATCACTTCAAGAAGGTCAACGACCGCTACGGTCACGATGTCGGCGACCAGGTGCTGAAGATGGTGGCGGCGCGGCTGGCGCGGGTCAAAGGCGGGGGGCGGGCGTTTCGCTACGGCGGCGAGGAGTTCACCGTCCTCTTCCCCGGCAAGGATGCGGCGACGGCGCTCCCCCATCTCGAGGCCCTGCACCAGGCCATCGCCGCCGCCGGTTTCACCCTGCGCGACGCCGCCCGCCCGGCCAAACGGCCGCAGCAGCCGCCGGCCAGGACCGGCAGCCAGCGTCTTTCGGTCACCGCCAGCATCGGCGTCGCTGAGCGGCAGCCTGGCCAGCACCCCGAGCAGGTGATCAAGGCCGCCGACCAGGCCCTCTACAAGGCGAAGCAGACCGGGCGCAACCGGATTTGTGGGGCGGGGGAGAAGGCGGGGAAAGGGATTCGGACGCGGGGGTGAGAAAGCGGGTCAGCGCCGCAGCAGGAAAAGCCCGAGGATCGAAAAGAGGATGCCGAGGGTGCGCTGCAGGGTGACCGCCTCGTGAAAAAAGAGGATGCCGGCCACCGCCATGATCGCGGCGCCGCCGGCGAGGATCGCCGGCACCGCGGAGATCGGGCCGCCGCGCTGGAACAGCAGGAAGAAGGCGACGGTGCCGGCGCCGACGCAGATGCCGGTGAGGGCCGAGTAGCTGAAGCCGGAGAGGGTGAGCTTCTGCTCCCAGCGGCCGTTGAGCCAGAGGACGCCGAGATAGAGCAGGATCGTCAGGGTCGCGACTGCCTCGACGACGAAGCCGCCGACCCCTTCGCCGATGTGGTCGGCGGCGAGGCGGGTGAAGATCTGATGGGCGCCGTAGAGGACGGCGGCGGCGATGGCATACCAGAACCAGGGTGCCATGAATCGGTTCCTATTGGGCAGAGAGATGGAGCGATTTCTGTTGCCGGGTACTCATTTCAATCCGCCGCCAGGAAGCGTCCCATGGCAGCGACGATTTCCTCCACATCCTCAGGGGAGACTTCGGAGAACCAGATCTTCTGCGGGTAAATCATCACGTTGGGCCCCTGGGCGCACAGCCCCATGCAGCCCGAGTTGGAGATTCTGACCTTTCCCTGCCAGCCCTTCTCGTCAGCGACCTCCTTCAGCCTGGCCCGGACCAACTGGCTCTGGTTGTCGGCGCACGATTTTCTCTCACCCTTGCGGTCGTTGGTGCAGACGAAGATGTGGGCTGTGTAGGGGGATTGGCTCTGGGCAGGCATAAAGAGGCTCCGATTCTTTGTTGTTCTCAAGGTCACAAGGCGAATCAGTGAAGCAAAGAGAAGACCGCGCGCTGCCGCTGGTTGATCGTCTGCTTGTGCAAAGTGCAGACCTGAAGCCTGTAAGGTCCATAACCCGGTCTTGTTCTGAGCCCTTGCTTGTGGTACAGTGTCACGTACATATTCTGAAGGGAGCTGAAAATCATGGATGCAATTACATATACCAGTGCACGAAGTAACTTAGCAAAAACAATGGAAAAAGTGTGCGAGGATCATGACCCGGTCATTATCACGCGCCGCAATGAAAGCTCAGTTGTCATGATGTCTCTTGAAGACTTTCAAGCTCTTGAAGAGACTGCTTACTTACTGAGAAGCCCCAAAAATGTTCGACGCCTTCTCGAGTCAATTGCTCAACTTGAAACAGGTGGTGGCACCGAGCGGGAGCTTACCCTTTGAAGCTGATATTTTCCGAAAATTCCTGGGAAGATTACCAATATTGGGTACAAACTGATCAAAAAATCCTCAAGCGGGTGAATGCTTTGATTCAGGATATTCAGCGTTCGCCTCTTTCTGGTATCGGGAAGCCTGAACCTTTGAAGCATGGCTTATCGGGTTATTGGTCTCGTCGAATCAATGATGAGCACAGAATCGTTTATAAAATTGTAAATGATTCAATATTTATCGCCCAAGTTCGATACCATTACTGATAATGATTCTTGCGCAACGAGCAGGTAGAAATCGCTCATGCAAATGTCCAATTGTCAACCTGATTAGGTCCAATTCTCAGCTCGGCGAAGCCAGGCCTCGGGCCGCTTGCCGATTGAGACACAGGCGAACAGCAGTCTTGGCAGCATGCTGCGCAGATCGAACCGCCGGTTGAACCGGTACTGAAACTCGGCCAGTTAGCGATGCGCATATTTGTCGAAGTCAAACGCATGATACGTTCCGGCCATGGCCGTCTTAAGATTGCCCAGGATGGTGTTGATCCAGTGGAAGCAGCCCATGTCGGTACTTCTGCGTTGATCACCAACCACCTCTCGCTGATGGTAGCACCCAGTCTTGGTGACGGCGCGGAAGCAATTCAGGCCATCAGAAACGACCAGCGCCGTCGGTGCCAAGTGATTCTTGGCCCATTGATCAACGTCATGGCTGCTGAAGGTCGTCACCCGGCTAAAAACAGCTCGCAGCGGATGGCCCTCGTGACTGGTCTCCACTGCCGCAATGAAGGGAACTTTGTTCTCCGAACCGCGACCAACCTTACCGCCGGAGCGTTCCCCGCCCAAGTAGGCGTCGTCGATCTCGACCCGCTGGGCCAGAACCGTTGTCTCTTCGCGCTCGAACATCGCCTGCATGAGCTTGTGCTTGAGCCGCCAAGCCGCTTTGTAGCTCAAACCCAGCATTCGTCTCAACTCCAGCATCGACAGGCCGGACTTGCCTTGTGTCATGAAGTAGAGGGCCAGAAACCACTGGGTCAGCGGCAGATTGCTCCCATGGAAAATCGTTCCGGAGATCAGCGAGATCTGTTTGCGGCAGCGACAGCACTGGAAGATGTTCGACCGTCCTCGCCGAAACTGGACCGCGCGGCTTGCACCGCATGCTGGACAGACAAATCCTTGGGGCCAGCGCGAGTGCTCAAGGATCGCCTCGCATTGGGCCTCCGTACCATAGTCTTTGAGAAAATCAGCCAAGCTCAGCCCCGGTTGGAACTGGATACGATTGATGGCCATGGATGCCAACCTCCTTGTTATTCATGAGTTCCATGGCCAAACTCTATGCTCCCTGTGCGACAGAATGTGTCATAGCTGAGAATCAGACCTAATCAGGATTGTCAAAGTTGACACTGAAAGGGTTCCCCGTGGCTTTCTTGGTATGCGCGAATTTTATCACCTAATTGCATGTTTGCAGGCCTGGCACGAATGCCCCGTTCAACTATTACCATGTTTGCAGGCCTGACACGATTGCATCCCGTGACACGATTGCCTCCCGATCTGCCCCCTCCATGTCTGCAAATTTTATCTCCATAACGGTAGTGTTAGGTATTTATAAGGATCTTGTGTCTCCGAATGATGATTCAACTATGCCGTCAAGTGCATCATTTTCGAGCCAATACTCGTCGGTATTTTTCTTTGCGATTTCATGTAACCAATTAATCTCAGGTGGGTCGAATTCCCCGAAGCTTGCTTCGATGAAAGCGATCAATCTAAACTTTTGATACCCCGTAGCTTGCTGCGGGGAGATTCATTTTTCCGTCAATTCCTTTATATTGTGGATTATTGAAAAAATATTTTTCCGATTTCCATATTTCTGGAGCAAGGCGATCACCCAAAAAATTTATATAAGACTCAAATGTTAAATAAGCAAGAAGCATTGCCGAAAGTTCAAAATAGTAAGAACTTTCAAAATTTATAATTGCTTTATTGGCAGCATCAAATTGTTGAAAACAACATTTCCACAATAACTTGTGTGTGTAAAGTTCACCATTTATTGTTGTTTCAACTTTTGTCATTTGAACACCCAACAGTGATTAGGCAGTTGCTGTTATATCGGATATAACAGCAACTGTCATATCGGTTTTAAATCGCCAAGATTTCAATAAGTTGTAAATTCCCCTACAGCGGCATAAACAAAAACCGCCCGTCCGGCACTGAGCCGGTACGGGCGGTTGATTTATGGTCGGTTGTCGGAGCGGTGCGGCATCTCCCTCCTCCTTGCCATTCCAGTAAACACAAGCAGCATTCAACCGCTTCGTGTCGGGAATGTCAAGGATTTAGGCCGGATGGCCGGCCAGGAAGGTCAGGGGACGCTGTTGCTGCCCGGCTGAGTGGTGCCGAACATCGATGCGAACTGGATCAACTGCTGGAGGTCGAGGCCGCTCTCCTTGATGATGGCGAGAAAGACCGGGAAGAGCTGCATCAAAAAGGCGGGGTCGGCCATGGCGTCCTTGGCCAGCGGCTGCAGGGTGTCGAGGATGAAGGCCTGCTTCTCTTCGCGGGAGAGGGCCAGGGTCGCTTGTTTCAGTTCGGCTACTGTCATGGAAAACTCCGGGTTCAGGGGATCGATAGCGGTGATGGTTAAGGGCCGGGGGTTCTATTGGCGCGACTTTTTCCGTTCGCCCGAGCCTGTAAATTGAACTGTGTATCTGCTCCATGAGAGAGTGGGGCAATTCCCCCACCGAGGAGCAGAAACGATGGCGAATGAATCTCCCCGCAGCAAGCTACGGGGTATCAAAAGTTTAGATTGATCGCTTTCATCGAAGCAAGCTTCGGGGAATTCGACCCACCTGAGATTAAATCAGACAAATTGGACGAGCTTTTGGTCGACTGCAAAACCCCCGAGGACGTCGACAAACTCTATTCGCGGTTGCTACAGCGCATGATCAACCGCAGCCTGGACGCCGAAATGACCGCGCATCTGGGTTACGGAGCCGGCGAAGCCGGGCCGGCGAAACGCGCCAACACCCGCAACGGCAAGAGCAGTAAAACCGTCAAGGGCACCTTCGGCGAACTGGAGATCGAAACGCCCCGCGACCGGGCGGGGTCTTTCGAGCCGCAACTGGTTCGCAAACGCCAGATTCGCCTGGCCGGGATGGAAGGAAAGATCCTGACCCTCTATGCCAAAGGGATGACGACCCGCGACATCGAGGACGCCCTGAAGGATCTCTACGGCGTGGAGATTTCCCATGCCGTCATCTCCCAGGTGACCGAATCGGTTCTGGACGAGGTCCGGGCCTGGCAGAATCGCCCACTGGAAGCCGTCTACCCGATCCTGTGGCTCGATGGCCTGACGGTCAAGATTCATCACGGCAAGCAGGTGGTCAACAAGTCGGCCCATGTGGTTCTCGGCGTCAACCTGCGCGGCGAGAAGGAAGTTCTCGGCCTGTGGATCGCCGAGACCGAAGGGGCCAAGTTCTGGCTCTCGGTCCTCACCGAACTGCGCCATCGCGGCGTGCAGGATGTTTACATCGCCTGCATGGACGGGCTGAAAGGGCTGCCGGAAGCGGTCAACGCCATTTTCCCCAAGACCCTGACCCAACTCTGCATCGTCCATCTGGTGCGGGCGAGCCTGCGTTACGTCACGGTCAAGGACAGCAAGGCCGTGGTCGCGGCCCTCAAGCGTATCTACCAGTCGGCGACCGCCGAAGAAGCGGCGGCGGAGTTGGAACAACTGGACGCCGATTGGGGCAAGTCCTATCGTTCGGTAATCCGCTTGTGGCGGAGCAACTGGGACAACATCATCCCGTTTTTCCAGTTTCCGCCGGAAATTCGCAAGGTCATTTACACGACCAACGCGATCGAATCGCTAAACATGAGCCTGCGCAAGCTGACCCGCAACCGGAGGATATTCCCCAACGACGAATCGGCGATCAAGGCGCTCTATCTGGCAATCCGGCAGGCGTCACGCAACTGGAAGATGATCCACAACTGGAAGCCAGCGCTGCAGACATTCCAAGTGATGTTCGGCGAAGACCGGGTGCCGTTGAATCTGGTCTATTGAAAGAGCGGATACACAGTTCGTTTGACAGACCCGTTCGCCCCGGTGCTGGTCGCCGAAGGCGACCTTGTGGACCTCCGCATAGTCGTGGGCGAAGTGAACGTCGAGGCCCTCCTTGAGGTAGTCGGGAAGCTCGTCGAAATCCTTCTCGTTCTCGGCCGGAAAGATCAGCGTCTTCAGGCCGGCGCGGCGGGCGGCGATGGTCTTCTCCTTGACGCCGCCGATCGGCAGGACGCGGCCGGTGAGGGTCAGCTCGCCGGTCATGCCGAGCTTGGGGCGGATCGGCACGCCGCTGATCATCGAGAGGAGCGCGGTGGTCATGGTAACCCCGGCCGAGGGGCCGTCCTTGGGGGTGGCGCCGGCGGGGACGTGGAGGTGGACGAAGTGATTGTCGAAATAGTCGTCCTTTTCCCCGTACTCGGTGAGGTGGGCCATGACGTAGGAGTAGGCGATCTCCGACGATTCGACCATCACCTTGCCGAGCTGGCCGGTCTGTTTGAACCCCTTGGCCTTGCTCGGCATGGCAGTCGCTTCGATCTGCAGCGTCGCGCCGCCCATGCTGGTCCAGGCCAGTCCGGTGGCGACGCCGGCGACCCCCTCGAAGAGTTCCTCGGGGGAGAAGAGGGGCTGGCCGAGGTAGTCGACCAGATCCTTCTTTGCCACCGTGAGCTTCTCCGTGCGGCCGCTGGCGAAGGCCATCGCCGCTTTGCGCATGATCTTGCGGATGCGGTTTTCCAGGTTGCGCACCCCGGCCTCGCGGGCGTAGCCGTCGATAATGGCGGCGAGCGCCGGCTTGGCAATCGTCACCTGCCCTTTCTTCAGACCGTGGGCAGCGAGGGCCTTGGGGATCAGGTAGCGGCGGGCGATTTCGAGCTTCTCCTCGAGGATGTAGCCGGAGAGGCGGATCACTTCCATGCGGTCGAGCAGCGCCGCCGGGATGGTGTCGAGCTGGTTGGCGGTGCAGACGAAGAGAACGTTCGACAGGTCGAAGGGGACGTCGAGGTAGTGGTCGCGGAAAGTGGCGTTCTGCTCCGGGTCGAGGACCTCAAGCAGCGCCGAGGCCGGGTCGCCCTGGAAGGAGGCGCCGATCTTGTCGATCTCGTCGAGCATCAGCACCGGGTTGGCGCTGGCGGCGGTCTTCATCGCCTGCACGAACTTGCCGGGCATGGCGCCAATGTAGGTGCGGCGGTGCCCCTTGATCTCGGCCTCGTCGCGCATGCCACCTAAAGAGAAACGGTAGAAGGTGCGCCCCAACGCATCGGCGATGGAGTGGCCGATGGAGGTCTTGCCGACCCCAGGGGGGCCGACCAGGCAGAGGATCGAGCCGGAGATATCCCCCTTCATTTTGCCGACGGCGATGAACTCGAGGATGCGGTCCTTGACATCCTGGAGGCCGAAGTGGTCGCGGTCGAGGACCTTGCGCGCCTTCTCCAGGTTATAGGAGTCCTTGCTGAATTTTCCCCAGGGGAGGATCGTCAGCCAGTCGAGGTAGTTGCGGGTGACGGTGTACTCGGGGGAGTTGGGCTCCAAAAGGCGCAGCTTCTCCAGCTCCTCCTCGACCGTCTTCTGCGCCTCGGGGTTCAGCTTGAGCTTCTTCAGCCGCGCCTGGAACTTCTCGACCTCGGCGGTCTTCCCCTCCTTCTCCAGCCCCAGTTCCTTCTTGATCGCCTTGAACTGCTCCTTGAGGAAGAACTCGCGCTGCTGCTTGGAGATCTTCTCCTCGATCTGCTTGCTGATCCGGGTCTGCAGGCGTGAGACCTCGAGCTCTTTTTTCAGCAGCACCAGCACCTTGTCGATGCGGCGGCGCACCTCGATGGTGGCGAGGATCTGCTGCAGTTCCTGACCGTCGGCGCTGGTCAGGTTGGCGGCGAAGTCGGCGAGCCGGCCCGGGTCGTCCATGCTCGAGCGGCCGAGGAACATCTTGATCTCCTCGGAGTAGAGCGGGTTGATCTGTACCAGCTCCTTGAGGGTGCCGATGATCGCCATCGAATAGGCCTTGAGCTCGGCGTTGACCGAGAGTTCGGCGCTGTAGCGGTAGCTCACCCGGGCGCTGAGACCGCCGTTGTGGGCATAGATCTCGTCGCAGGTGAAGCGTTCGAGGCAGTTGACCAGGAAGTGGATGCTCTCCTCCTCCTGGTGGATCACCTTGAGGATCTTGCCGACCACGCCGACCCGGTGCAGGTTGGCGGGGCTGTCCTCGCCTTCGAGGTGCTTGACCAGGATCAGGCCGAGCGCCTGGCTCGGGGTGGCCAGGGCCCGGGTGACGGCGGCCGTCTGCAGCGGGCCGTTGGCGACCATCGGGATCATCAGCGAGGGGAAGGCCGGCCGCGGCCGCAGCGGCAGGATCGGCAGTTCGCCGGGGAGGATGTCCGAGGCGAGGATCAGTCCATCCGCGACTGGTGGTTCCTCCGCAGCCTGGTCGTTCCCATTGATTTCGGCGTCGATAATCTTCTCGTTGTCGTCGTTCATCGGAGCTCACTTTCAAAAGAAAACCTGATTAGGTCCAATTCTCAGCTCGGCGAAGCCAGGCCTCGGGCCGCTTGCCGATTGAGACACAGGCGAACAGCAGTCTTGGCAGCATGCTGCGCAGATCGAACCGCCGGTTGAACCGGTACTGAAACTCGGCCAGATAGCGATGCGCATATTTGTCGAAGTCAAACGCATGATACGTTCCGGCCATGGCCGTCTTAAGATTGCCCAGGATGGTGTTGATCCAGTGGAAGCAGCCCATGTCGGTACTTCTGCGTTGATCACCAACCACCTCTCGCTGATGGTAGCACCCAGTCTTGGTGACCGCGCGGAAGCAATTCAGGCCATCAGAAACGACCAGCGCCGTCGGTGCCAAATGATTCTTGGCCCATTGATCAACGTCATGGCTGCTGAAGGTCGTCACCCGGCTAAAAACCGCTCGCAGCGGATGGCCGTCATGACTCGTTTCCACCGCCGCAATGAAGGGAACTTTGTTCTCCGAACCGCGACCGACTTTCCCGCCGGAGCGTTCTCCGCCCAAGTAGGCATCGTCGATCTCGACTCGCTGACCCAGAACCGTTGTCTCTTCGCGTTCGAACATCGCCTGCATGAGCTTGTGCTTGAGTCGCCAAGCCGCCTTGTAGCTCAAGCCCAGCATACGTCTCATCTCCAGCATCGACAGGCCGGACTTGCCTTGTGTCATAAAGTAGAGGGCAAGAAACCACTGGGTCAGCGGTAGATTGCTCCCATGAAAAATCGTTCCGGAAATCAGAGAGATCTGTTTTCGACAGCGACTGCACTGGAAGATTTTCGACTGTCCTCGCCGGAACTGGACCGCGCGGCTTGCACTGCATGCTGGGCAGACAAATCCTTGGGGCCAGCGCGAGTGCTCAAGGATCGCCTCGCATTGGGTTTCCGTACCGTAGTCTTTGAGAAAATCAGCCAAGCTCAGCCCCGGTTGAAACTGGATACGATTGATGGCCATGGGTGCTAACCTCCTTGTTTTTCATGGGTTCCATGGCCAAACTCTATGCTTCCTGTGCGACAGAATGTGTCATAGCTGAGAATTAGGGCTAATCAGGAAAGAAAATGCGGTTCCGCTGAAACTAATCACTGCCGGGGCGGCTGTCAACCGTTGCCGGAGCAAAAGCGCGGGAACGTCGGTTAAAAATCGCGGCTCAGGGCGAGGTGGAAGACGACATCGGGGGAGGCGCCGACGGCCAGATCTTCGCCGACGCCGAGATCGAGGCGCAGCTGTGCCGGCAGGAGCAGGCTGCCGCCCATGGTCAGCACCAGGGCCGAGCCGAGCTCGTCGAGGTCGCTGTCCGAGTAGAGCGGGCTGTTGCCGTCAAGCTGCAGTTTGAAGGAGATGAAGCGGGCCGGGCTCCAACCGAGGCCGAAGCGGCCAAAGGCGGCGAGAGGCTGCTGCTGGTCGCCGAGGAGGTCGCCGCGGGTCATGGCGAGCCCGCCGAGGGCGAACCAGGCCGCAAAGTTCCCTTCTTCGCTCTCCTCTTCGGCACGGCCCGCCAGCCAGAGGGCGAGGTCGGTGCTGCCGCTGCCGAGCAGCCGGTCGCTGTCGCCGGTGGGGAGTTTGAGGCGGGCGCCGAAGGCGAGGGCGGTGCGGGTCGGTTTTGTTTCGAGCGAAGCCTGCCAGCCGCAGCTGAGGGCGACATCGCCGAGCCCCTCGGCCGCGTCGGTCATCTCGAGCAGGGTGACGCCGTCGCGAACGTAGCGGTATTCGAGCCGCCCTTTCGGGGCAGTGTCGCGTCCCCCCTGGGGGAGACTGAAGGTATCGTGCCAGTCTTCGATGAAGGAGTCGAGGGAGCCGCCGCGGTGACTGACCCAGGGGATTTCGAGGCCAAGGTTCCAGCCGCCGGCAAAGCTCCGGTTCAGCGCCAGAGTCAGGCGCTGGCTCTCCCCATCGAGGAGAATCTCCTCGTGGGTGTTGCTGTTCTCGGTGTAGTTGCTGGCAAGGTCGTAGCGCAGCGCTCCCTGCCAGCTCCCGGCCGCCGGCAGCTCGGCGTCGAGCTGGGCCGGCAGGCCGAAGCCGGCCGCCAGCGGGCTCTGGTTGCTGACGGTGAAGGGCGCCAGGGGATTCGCGGCGCTGCCGGCAGTCGCCGGCAGGAGCAGCAACAGCAGGCCGAGCAGGGGGGCGAGGCGGCGGGATGAAGGTGATCGCATCATTGCAGACTCGGCTTGGCCAGGGAGCCGGTCAGGCGCAGGCGCAGGGAGCCGTCGCGCGCCGGTTTGCCAAAGACGCTCAGAAGATCCTTCAATGCCGGATCGAAGCTCGCCGTGGGCTGGAGGTTGAGGGTCAGGTTGAGCCGGCTCTGGGGCGGCGGGGTGGCAAGGAGCAGGCTGCCGCCGGCTTCGAGGGTGAGATCGCCGCCGCTGCATTTCAGCTCCTCGATGCGAAAGCTGTTCCCCTGGCCGGTGGCTTTTAAGCTGGCAGTGCCGAGGCGCAGCACGTCCTTGCCACTGCCGAGGGCCTTGGCGCCGTTCAGGCGCAGCTCGTTGATGGTCAGTTGCAGCTTGCTGGCGGTGCCGGTCGTGAGCGGCAGGGCGCCGCGGGCGACGAGGTCGCGCAGGTTGCCGGCCACGGTCAGGGGGAGCTTCTCCCCCAGCGGCAGGTCGAGGGTCAGCCCCTGGCCGCGCGCGCTGAAGGCGCCGTCGCGGTGAATCTCGCCGTTCAGCTCACCACCGAAAAGCTCCGCCTCGATAACGGCGCCGGGGTTGCCGCTGAAGAAGGAGAACCAGCGCGGGGTGACCTGCAGCCGGTCAACCGGCACCGGTGTTGGCAGCCCGCCACCGCTGAGGACCAGGTCGCGGGCGGTCAAGCCGAAGGGAAAGCGCAGGGCGATACTTTTCATTTCCAGCTGGCACGGGGTCTTGGCGGCGACCTCGGCGACCAGCCAGTCGCGCAGCAGTGTGGTCGGAAAGAAGAGGAAGCAGCCGGCCAGGAAACCGAGCAGGCCGACGCCGAGGGTGCCGAGCAGCAGGTGGGAGCGCTGGCGGCGTGGCCGGGCGGCTGCGGCGGCGCGCCGGGGGAGGCGAAAGAGTTTCATGCGCTCCTCCTGTAGGCGGCGACGGTGAAGGTCGCGTCGAGCTGGCTGCGGTCGTCAAAGCGGGTCTTGAAGCGCAGATTCTGGACCTTGAGATAGCCCGGAGCGCCATCAATGGCGTTGAGGAGCTGGACCACCTGACCGAGGCGGACCTTCTCCAGCCGCACCTCTACCGTTTCCTGGCGCAGGTCCCCCTGGGCACTCGCCGGTTGTGGCCGCATGCCGACCAGGTTCTCCTGGGTAGCGTAACGCTTTACCAGATCCTCGAGAAAGGAGGTCAGGGTGAGCTGCTCGCCCTGGGCAATACGCTGGTCGGCCTGGGCCAGAACCCGCTGCAGCAGCTGGTAGCGACGTGCCAGGTCCTGGACCTCCACCAGTTGCTGCTGGCGCGTGGTAATGCGGGCGTCAAGGCGTGCCAGCGCGCCCTGGTAGGGGCTGAGGACGCCAAAATAGAGGAGGGCAAAGAGTACGGCCACCGCGCCGACGAGAAGGGCAAGGCGATCACGCTGGCTGAGTTGGGAGATCATGGGCGCTCCTGTTCGTTGCCAAGGCTGATGGCGAGGCGGAACTCGATCTGGTTGCCGGCGAGGCTCGCTTTCGAATCGGCGACCTGGACCTTGCTGAAGAGGGGCGAGGTGCCGAGTTCCCCGGCGAGGCGGGTGACAGCGGCAAAATCGTCGCTCGTCCCTTCCAGGCGCAGGCCGTCGGCGCTGAAGTTGAAATCGCTGATATCGACGCGAATATCGGTCGGCGTCAGGCGCGATACCTCGCGCAGCACTGCCAGGGGAGACTGGCTGCCGGTGGTGCCGATCACAGCGAGGCGCTGTTCGACACCCTTGAGCTTGCTCGCCATCTGCAAGGGGACCTCGACCACCACCGGCTCCCCGGGAAAGGTCTGGTGAAAGATCTCCAGGAGTTGCCGGTTGAGCGCCGCCGCGCGACCGGCGCGGTCAGCATAGTTGAGCCAGGCGGTGGCGCCGGCGGCGCCGACGGCGACCGCCAGCAGGATGGCGGCGGCGACCAGGCGCCGCTTGAGGGCCATCCATTCGCTCTTCAGGGCAAAGGGGCCGCGCCGGAAGTTGAAGAGCCGGTCCCGCTCCCGGGCTGCCCGCCGGGCGATGGCGAGGGCGGGGAGAAACTCGGCGGCGAGGGGCTGGCCGTCGCTCCCGGTCGGGGCCGGCGCCAGGATCGCGCCGGCCTGGCGCAGCCCTGCGAGCAGTTCACTCGTCGCGCCGGGACCGATCAGCAACAGCGGCAGGTCCTCGCCGGCGGTGCTGCGCAGGGGGGCGATCGCCCGCTGCAGGGGGACCAGCTCCGGTGGCGGGCCGGGGAGGAGGCGTAGATCCCGGGGCTCCCCGGCTCGCACCAGGGTGAGGGTGGTGGCGCTCGCGCCGAGGTGGATCAGCAGGCCGTCGCGGAAGTCAGCCGCCAATCCGGCGAGGTAGGCGAAAGGAGCGAGATCGACGATGTGCAGCGGCAGGCCGTCTTCGTCGAAGGCGGCGGTCAGTTCGGCGACAGCGCTCCTGCGCACCGCCACCGCCGGCACCCGGAAGAGCTCCCCGGCCGCTTGCGGCGGGAGGGAATCGACGAGGAAGGCGTCGAGGCTCACCGGCAGCTGGCTGTCGAGTTCCAGCGGCAGGGCCGCGGCGAGCTTGCGCGGTTCGGCGAAGGGGAACTGCAGCCAGCGCACGAAGGCGCTGCCGGCTGGCAACGCTGTCGCCAGGCGGTCGCCGATGGCCGGAGGGGCGCCGAGCAGTTCGCGGATGGCCGGCAACAGCTCCGCGGCGCCGGCGTAGGAACGCCCCGCGACCGCGCTCAAGGTGGTCGTCCCCCGTTCCGCTTCGAGGATCGCGACCCGGACATGGGTCGTGTCGATGTCGATTCCGATAAAGCGCTTGGCCATGATGTCAGTACACTCGCTGGTAAAGGATCCGGTCGCCCGATTTCTGCACCACTGCGACGACGGTGCGGGCACCGTCCCCGACCTGTCCCAGTGACTCGATGCGAAAGTTGTCGCTCTTGAGATCGATGAAGGTCGCTATCGCTCCGTACAGGGTTTCCATCCCCGGCAGGTCCTGGAGCTGCTGCAGGGTTTTGAAAGGCGTCTCCGCGCGGGAGGTCACGATCTCCTCGGCGGTCTGCTCGTCCATCTGCTCGGAGAGGGCGAGAATGACCTCCTTGCTGGCGGTATTGATATTGATCCTGGCGCCGCCGTAGACCGTCACATGCGGCGCCAGGGTCGCCAGTACCTCGGCGGTGAACCCCTTGACGAGGCTGAGCTCGTCGAAGCTGGCGAGGGGGCCGTTCCCCGCCGGATAGGGGCGCGGCAGGCCGAGGTAATACGCCGATTCGGCACCGAGGGGCTGTTCCTGGTCGCTGTCGCCGAAATCGAGCCAGTCGATCAGGGCGTCGACCAGGCCTGCCGGATCCTCGAGGTCGAGATTGGTAAAGAGGCGCAGGCAGCGGTCCTTGACGAAGGCATCGACGTTGACCCCGCTCGTCACCAGGCGGTTGAGGTCAACCCGCCCGCCGAGGTCCGCGATGGAGATGGTGACGGCGCCGTCGGCCACCGGGTAGCCGACCACCCCCTGGCTCCAGACTTCGTCGGGCCCGTCGTAACTGTTCCGGTCCTCCTGCAGCAGCATGCGCCCGGCCCGCACCCCGCCGTTGGCGAGATAATAGGCGCGGCTGCTGTCACGGAAGGTCTCGGCAAGGCGCAGATCAACCAGGCTCGAAAAGGAGAACTCGCTGAGCAGCGCCGCCAGCAGGGTGACCACCACCAGAACCAGGAGCAGCACCATGCCGCGCTCGTTGCCGAGGGGCGACCTCATAGCGCTGTTACCGCAAAGCTGGAAATAAAAGGAACCGACCCGGCGGGAGACGCTTCGTTCAGGGTCAATTCCACCAGCGCTGGCAGGCCGCCGCTGGCGGCGTCCCAGTTGTCGTGCCAGGCACCCCGCGCAAAGAAGCGCAGATTAAAGCTCTCGATGCCGCCCGCCATGCGCAGGGTATCGGTGGCGCCGAACGCCTCGGTAAAGAGCTGCCGCTCGCTGCGCAGCAGCATGAAGGTGCCGACGTGGTCCGGGTCGGGCTGCATTTCGTAGCGGACCACGACGATGCCGCCCCCCCCGCTTTGCGGCGTCGCGGTGGTTGTCGACAGCTCGAGGTAGGAAAGTCCCGCCTGGTTGAGCCCCCCTTGGAAGCGGGTCTGCAGGTTGCTCGCCGACCAGTAGACGCCATGCAGTTCGCGGCCGATACGGTCGAAGATCACCCGCGCCTGGTGAAAACGTTCGGCATCCCCCTCAACCCGCTGCCGGGCGCCGTCGACGGTGGTGAAGACGCCGTAGACGGTGAGCAGCAGCAGGGAGGTGACGATCACCGCCACCAGCACCTCGATCAGGGTAAACCCGCGTTGGTCGGCCATCCTCAACTCCCCGGGCGGAAGAGGAAGGAAGCGAACTCAACCGCCTCATTCTTCTCCTCGGCGCCCCAGGCGACGACGACATTGACCTGGCGTACCGACGGCAAAGGGGTCTCCTCGTAGCTAATGCGCCAACGGTAGCCCTCGAAGGGGGGCGGGAACCCCCCGCGCAATTCCTCATCACCCGGGCGCAACGGCACCCCGGTTTCGATCTCCGCCAGGCGCTGCTGGGCGAGGAGGGTCGCCCGGGTGATGTGCTGCACCCGTTCGTTGACGGTCAGGGTCCGGGTCGATAGGCCGAGGAGCGCGACCAGGGCGGTGGCGACGATCGCCAGGGCGACCATCACTTCGAGCAAGGTGAAGCCGGAGGCCGCAACGCGGGACGCGGGACGCGGGACGGGAAAGGTCAACCCCATCGTGTCCTTAACGTCCTTTGCTTTGCTCGGAAGCGGCCAGGTTGTCGAACTCGCGGTAGCCTTCATAAACCTCGCTGCTGCCGGTCAGGGGGGCGATGCGCAGCGTCAGCTGTTTACCGCCCGACCCTTCAAGATGAACCACGGTTTCGTCGATCCAGCCGACTGGCAGGACCGCGGCGTAGATCGACCCGCTGCTGAGCTTGCCGCGACCGGCGACGACGACATCGCGGAAGCGGACGGCGTCCGGCAGGGCGTGGTCGCTGCCGGTCCCGCCGAGGGTAACCAGCTCGTTGCTGGTTTCGAGCCGCCGTCCGCCGAACTCCCCGCCATCGAGATCGAAGACGAGGCGATGGGGGCGGCCGGTCAGGGCCGCTTCATTGTAAAGATACTTGGCCGTCCCGGCCAGGCGCCGGGCACTGATCTGCAGGGCGTCGTCGCCGATACCGGCAAAGAGCGGCACGACCAGGGCAGTGAAGATCCCGAGCAGGAGCAGGACCACCGCCAGCTCGATCAGGGTGAAGCCCGCCGCGGACCAATGGGGCCGTCGGCCAACCGTGGTGGACAAGGCTCTAGTCAAGGTTCCAGTTCTGGATGTCGGCATTGACCCCCTCGCCGCCCGGTTCCCCGTCGGCACCGTAGGAGAGGAGGTCGTAATCGCCATGCACCCCCGGCGAGAGATAGAGGTAATTGTTGCCCCAGGGGTCGAGGGGGACCTTCTTCAGGTAGCCGCCGTCGGGATACTTGGAGGGAATTCGTCCCACCGTCGGCTTGCTGACCAGGGCTTGCAGCCCCTGCTCGGTAGCGGGGTAGAAGCCGTTGTCGAGCTTGAAGAGACCGATGGAGGACTCCAGTCCCTTGATGTCGGCCTGTGCTTTGGTCACCCGCGCCTCGTCGGGGCGGCTCAGCAGCCGCGGTACCACAATCGCCGCCAGGATGCCAAGGATGACGACCACGACCATGATTTCGATGAGGGTGAAACCGCGCTGATCGCGCCTGATGTCGTTATGCATGTTGTTCGCCTTTCGTCAGTTTTTCCCGAATTCAGAACGCAGAACTCAAATTCAAAATTCAAAATCTCCCCCTGCCCACCTTACCCCATCCCCTGGCTCGCCTGGAAGATCGGCAGCAGGATCGCCATGACGATGAAGCCGACGACGCTCCCCATCACCAGGATCATCAAGGGTTCGAGGAGCGAGAGGAGACCACCGATGGAAAGTTCCACCTGGTGTTCGTAGGCGTCGGCCACCCGCAGCAGCATCCCTTCCAGTTCGCCGCTGCGTTCGCCGATCGCCGCCATCTGTGCCACCATCGGCGGGAAGACGCCGCTGCGTCTGAGGGGGGCGGCGAGGGATTCCCCTTCGCGCACCGCATCGGTGGTGGCGGCGATCGCCTCGGCAAGAACCTGGTTCTGCAGCAGGTTGCGGGCGATCTCCAGCGCCTTGAGGAGCGGCACGCCGCTGGCGAGCAGGGTCGACAGGGTGCGGGTGAAGCGGGCCGTGGCCAGCAGCAGGTTGAGCCGCCCGAGCAGGGGCAGGCGCAGAGTCAGGCGGTCGAGGGCGAGGCGCCCGGTCGCGGTCCGGCGGTAGCGATCGAGGAGCAGCAGTCCGCCGCAGACCAGCAAGAGCAGCAGCCACCACCAGACGGCGAGGAAGTCGCTGAGGCTGATCAGCAACTGCGTTGGCAGCGGCAACGCCTGGTCGAGGTCGGTGAGCATTCGCGTCACCTTCGGCACCACGAAACTGAGGAGGAAAAAGAGGACGCCGACGCCGACCACCGCCATCAGCACCGGGTAGGCCATCGCCGCCCGAATCCGCGAGCGCAGCCGGACCTGTTCCTCCAGAAAATCGGCGAGCCGGGCCAGCGCCGCGTCGAGGGTGCCGCTGTTCTCCCCGACCTGGACCATGTTGACGAAGAGGAGCGGGAAGGTCTCCGGGTGGGCGGCCAGCGCCGCGTGCAGGGCCTCGCCCTGGATCACGGCGTTGCGCACCTGGCCGAGAATCCGCTGCAGCTGCGGCTGGTCGAGCTGGTCGGCGACCGTCGCCAGGGTCTCGTCGAGGGTCAGCCCGGCGCCGAGCAGGGTGGCGAGCTGGCGGGTGGCGGCGGCGAGCTCCAGCGGCGCGACCCGGCGCCGCTCGAGGAGGGTGGACCAGCGCCGGCGGACGCCAGCCTGGCGCTCCTCGCGCAGATCGGTCGGGTAGACCCCCTGCTCGTGCAGGCGGGCCATGGCGGCGCGGCGGCCGGCCGCTTCGATCACCCCGGTGACCTTCTTCCCGGCGGCGTCGAAACCGCTGTAATCGAAGAGGGGCATCGAATCTCCCTGCTCAGGTCTCGTCCTGGGTTACGCGCAGCACTTCCTCGATGGTCGTTTCGCCCGAAAGCGCCATCGCCAGTCCGGCATCGCGCAGCGTGCGCATCCCCTTCTTCACGGCGGCATTCTTGATCGTCGCGGCATCCTTCTTCTGCAGCAGAAGGTCGCGCACCTGCTCGTCGACGGGGAGGAGCTCGTAGATGCCGCTGCGGCCGCGGTAGCCGATCTCCATGCACTTGGCACAGCCGCGCCCGCGAAAGAGCTGCGCTCCGGGTGGCAGCGCCCGCTCCAGGCCCATCTCGGAAAGCAGTTGCGGGGTCGGCTGGTAGGCCTCCTTGCAGTGCGGGCAGATGGTGCGCACCAGGCGCTGGGCGATGATGCCGACGATGGAGGAGGCAGCCAGGAATGGCTCGATCCCCATCTCCACCAGGCGGGTCATGGCACCGGCGGCGTCGTTGGTGTGCAGGGTCGAGAAGACCATGTGTCCGGTCAGCGCCGACTGCACGGCGATCTCGGCGGTTTCGCCGTCGCGGATCTCGCCGACCATGATGATGTCCGGGTCCTGGCGCAGGATCGAGCGCAGGCCGGCGGCGAAGGTCAGGTTGATCTTCGGGTTGACCTGGATCTGGCCGACTCCGGCGAGCTGGTACTCGATCGGGTCCTCGACGGTAATGATATTCTTCTCGCGGCTGTTGAGCCGGGTCAGCGCCGCATAGAGGGTGGTGGTCTTGCCGGAACCGGTCGGACCGGTGACGAGGAAGATGCCGTGGCTCTTGTGGATCATGGCGCCGACCTGGCGCAGCATGTCGGGGTCCATGCCGATATCCTCAAGGGCGAGGACGTTGGACGCCTTGTCTAGGAGGCGCAGCACCACCCGCTCGCCGAAGGCGGTCGGCAGGGTCGAGACGCGGACGTCGACATCCTTGCCGGCAATGCGCACCCGGAAGCGGCCGTCCTGGGGGAGACGCTTTTCGGCAATGTTGAGGCCGGCCATGATCTTCAGGCGCGAGGTGATGCTCGCCTGGGCCTTGTGGGGGGGGCGCAGTACCTCGTAGAGGATGCCGTCGATGCGGTAGCGGACGATCATCTCCCCTTCGAAGGGTTCGAGGTGGATGTCGCTGGCGCGCTCCTTGTACCCCTGGGTGATCAGGCTGTTGACGAAGCGGATGATCGGCGCCTCGTCGGCGACGTCGATCAGATCCTGGGGTTCGAGGCTGACCGCGAGGTCGCCGCTCGCCTCGCCGCCGATCTCCTCGACCATCTCCCGGGCTTCCCCGGCCTGGCGCTCGAAACCGCGGTTGATGGTGGCGAGGATCTCTTCGCTGGGGGCGACCACCACCTCCAGCTCTTCCCCGGTCAGCGCCGCCAGGTCGTTGAGAGCGCGACTGTCGCCGGGATCGGCGATGGCGACGCGCAGGCGCCCCTCGTGGCGTTCCAGGGGGATGACGCGGTAGTCCTTGGCGAAGCCGATCGGCACCAGGTTGAGGAGTTCGGGGTCGATCTGTTCCGGCAGCGTCGCCAGGAATTCGAGCCCCTGCTGGAGTGCCAGCGCCGCCGCCAGGTCCTTGCTGTCGAGGAGTTTGCGGCCGACCAGGATCTGGCCGATGCGCCGGTGGTCTTCCCCCTGCAGGGCGAGGGCGGTCTCGATCTGGGCCGCCGGCACCTTGAAGTCGTCGCGCAGGATTTCCCCGAGGAGTCTCCAGGCCATCTAGTTCCCCATCGGTTCGGCCGGGCTGGCCGGCGCAGGGGGCGGCAGCTCGGGCGCGGCCGGAACCCTGGCCGGGGGCGGATCGATCTGCCAGCCGGGGGCGATGCTGCGGTCGCGGAAGTCGTCCATCGCCTGGCGGCTCTTGCGGGTGACGTCGGCGAGGTCGTCGGCGCCACGGATCACGTGGGGGGTGATGAAGACCAGCAGGTTGGTCTTCTTGGTGGTGGTGCTCTTGGTCTTGAAGAGCCAGCCGAGGATCGGAATGTCACCGAGCAGCGGCACCTTGGTGATGCTGTTCTGAACGTTGTTGCCGATCAGTCCGCCGAGCACGATGGTGCGGCCGTTTTCGGCGACCACGGTATTGCGGATCGAGCGCTTGGTCAGGGTCGGGCCGACCTGGTCGATGCTGCCGACGCTGGTAGCGGCGAGGTCGGTGAGCTCCTGCATGACGGTGAGGCGGACCAGATTCCCCTCGGTGATCTGCGGCGTCAGGCGCAGGGTGAGGGCGACGTCCTTGCGCTCGATGGTGACGCTCTGGGCGAGGTTGGTGGCGTCGGTGGAGCTGTTGGCGCCGGTCAGGCGCGAGGTGATGATCGGCACGTTCTGGCCGACGATGATCTCCGCCTCCTCGTTGTCCGAGGTCAGCAGGCGCGGCGCCGAGAGGATATTGATATCGGCGTCGGTCTTGGAGGCCTGGATCAGGGCCGAGAGGGCCGGCACCGTGGTGGTGGAACCGTCGGGGTTGGTGATGCTGATCGGGTCGAAGAGGCCGCCAAGGAGGATCCCCTCGACCGCCTTGCCAAGCAGGTTGGGCGTACTTGAGCTGGAGCTGCCGGCGAGGTCGCCGAGGGTGACCGAGCCGCTGTTGAGATTGCTAGTCCCGAAGACGACGCTGTCGCCGTTGATGCCGATGGCGCCCTGCAGCGAAGCACCGAGCTTGCGGGTGGCGTCCATCGACAGCTCGAGAATCAACGCCTCGACGAAGACCTGTTTGCGCTTGATATCGAGCTGGCTGATGATGCCGCGGAGGATTTCGTAATCTTCCGGGTTGGCGTTGACAATCAGGGCATTGGTCGGTTTGTCTGCCGTGATGGTGACCGGCTCGCTGGCGAGGGGGGTGCCCTGCGCAACACCGGCCTGGCCGGGTGTGGTGCGGGTCTGCTTCGCCTGGGCCTTGATGCCGGTGAGGATTTCGTTGAGGGTCTTGGCGAGGGTCTCGGCGTCGGCGTTTTCGAGGTAGTAGACGTTGATGTGGGAACGCTCGGTCTCCGGTTTCTGGTCGAGCTGGGCGAGGATATTGCGGATGGTGAGCATGTCCTCGGTGCTCGCCATGACTACCAGCTGGTTGGTCCGGCCGTAGGGGAGAATTTTACTTACCGACGCTCCGCCCGCCGTTGCCACGTTCGCCGCGGCGCGGCCACGGCGTGGGGTGGTCGCCGCCTGGGCGAGGATCTGGTTGCAGATCTGGGCTACCTCCTCGGCGCTGGCGAATTTCAGGGAGATGATTTCCAGCTTGTCCGGCGGGCTGGTGACATCGAGTTCATGAATGATCTGCACCAGGCGTTCGATGTTCGCCGCGCTGTCGGTGATGATCAGGGTATTCGACGGTGGATAGGCGACGATATTGCTGGTCTTGGGAATCAGCGGGGCGAGGACGGTGGTGGCCAGCACGTTGGCATCGACGTTCTGCAGCGGGATGAGCCGGGTGACGAACTGGTCCCCCTTGCGCTGCTTCCCTGCCTCGAAGACCGTCGGCAGGTTGTTCTCCTTGGCGTCCTTGACCATCACGATCTTGTTGACCTGGCCGGAGGGGACGACGGTGAAGCCCTTGACATTGAGAACAGTGAGGAAGAGCTGGTAGGCCTCGTCGAGGGATATCCGCTGGGGGGAGATGATCGTCACCTTGCCGCGCACGGTATCGTCGTAGATGAAATTGCGGCCGGTCAGCTCGCTGATGGTCTGGATCAGGTCGGTGAGCTCGACGTCCTTGAAGTCAAGGGAGACCCCTTCCGGCGCCGGCGTCGGCGGCTCGGCCAGCGCCTGGTAGGGGAGGAGAAGACCGAGCAGTAACAGCAGGCCGGCCCAGAGACGATGATTCGGAATCACGAGATCCTCCTAGTTGACTTCGTACTGCAGGGAGAGGGGCTGGCCGCCGCGCGTCAGGTCGACGTTGAGCCGGCGGGCCTCCCGCAGCTGCTGAAATATCTGCAACGCTTTTTCCGGACTGTTGAGCTCGACGCCGTTGACCCGGGTCACCACATCGCCGAGCTGCATGCCGAGCTGGGCGAGGATCGACCCCGGTTGGATCATCTTGACGATGAAGCCGCTGGTTTCGCCATTGACGATGTACGGTTCCATCCGCGCCTGCTTCAGCAACTCGCCGATGTTGGACCGGGCCTTCTCGACCTCGGCGCGGGCAATGGCAAAGCGGTTGCCGCCGAGGGCCTGGACCTGCGCACCGCCACTGGCTGCGGCGGGACGCGCCGCCGGGCCGGCCGTCGCATTTGCCCCTTGGCGGGGGAGGATCAGGGTCTCAAGACTACCGTCGGCGTAGCGAATGTCCACTTCGTTGCGGCGTACGGCGACCAGGGTGCCGCCACCCGGGAGCTCCTCCTCGAGACGCAGCACCCGGGGCTCCTTGGCGATCGTCAGCAGTGCCAGGGAATGTTCCTGGTTGGCGATGGTGCCAACCAGCGCCAGATCCTGACGGCTGCGCGCCGTCGCCCCGGCGGTCGGGCTCGCGCCGGACTCGGAGGTGCCGAGAAGCGTTTCCCGTCCCGCGCCGGTCGAATCGAAGATATTGCGCTGCACGATCACTTCGTAGTCGGCGAGGGTCGGTTTTTCCGGTAACGGGAGAGGGGGGCGAGGCTTGCCCCGGCTGATGTTCGTCGCTGGTGCCAGGCTCATCGATGCTACGCCCATGACCAGCCCGGCGAGCGCAAGGCCAGTCGCACCGGCCAGGAGCAGGAGCAGGCCGGGGAGGTATTTGTGGAGCGCAGCGAGCATCGGGTAACTCCGGGGGATGTCTGGGGAGGGTGAAGTGACAACGCTCACAAGGATAGGGATAATGCCCTTTGTTTGCAAGACTTTCATAATGGCTATATCCATCGTGGCTTTCCTGGCGGTTTGACGGTTCGCCAAGCTGATTGGAAAAAGACGGGGTCTTTAACCCAGTTTGCCGCCCTGTTTCCCTGCGCTTACCTCCACGGCTTTCCGGCACCCGCTTTCCGGCGCTTGGTATTTCCCCCGTCCTATGAAATAATTTCCCAGCACTCAGCACTCAGCACTCAAAGATCCGGGAGTCCCATGACCGAGCAGCCGCAGCGCCTCTTTTTGATCGACGGTTCGAGCTACATCTACCGCGCCTACTTCGCCATTCGCCATCTCTCCAACAGCAGAGGGGAAGCGACCAACGCCGTCTTCGGCTTCGTCAATATGCTCCTCAAGGTGGTGCGCGAACACGCCCCTGACCACCTGGCGGTGATTTTCGACGCCAAGGGGCCGACCTTTCGCAAGGAGCTCTACCCCGAGTACAAAGCGAACCGGGCGCAGATGCCCGAAGACCTGGTGCCGCAAATCCCGGTGATCAAGGAGTTGGTGCGGGCGTTCAACATGCCGGCGATCGAAAAGCAGGGGTTCGAAGCCGACGACATCATCGCCACCCTGGCCAAGAAGTTTGCCGCCGACGGGCTGGCGGTAACGGTGGTTACCGGGGACAAGGATTTGATGCAGGTGGTCTCGGAGCGAATCACCCTGCTCGACACCATGAAGGACCAGGTTTCGGGGCTGGCCGAGGTGGCGGAGCGCTTCGGTGGCGGCCCGGAAAAGGTGATCGAGGTGCAGGCCCTTTCCGGGGACGCCTCCGACAACATCCCCGGCGTTCCCGGCGTCGGCGAGAAGACCGCGGTCAAACTGATCCAGGAGTTCGGCACGGTGGAGAACCTGCTCGCCAATCTCGACCGGGTCAAGGGGAAGTTGCAGGAAAAGCTGCGCGAGCATGCCGACTCGGCGCGGCTGTCGAAGCAGCTGGTGACCCTGAAGGACGACGTCCCCCTCGACTGCGATTTCGCCGATTTCGCCCTGACGCCGCCCGATAATGCGGCGCTGACCGATCTCTTCAAACAACTCGAATTCCACAAACTGCTGCAGGAGTTCTCCAGCGACGAGCGCGCCAGCGGTGAAGGTTACCGCGGAGTGCTGAGTGAAGCCGACCTCAATACCCTGCTTGCCGAGCTGGAGGCGGCCGAGCGCTTCGCCTTCGACACCGAAACCACCAGTCTCGACGCAGTGCGTGCCGACCTGGTCGGGCTCTCCTTCGCCGTAACGCCCGGCGAAGCCTGGTATATCCCGGTCGGTCACTACTACCTCGGTGTCCCCGACCAGCTCGATCGTGCCGGGGTGCTGGAGCGACTGCGGCCGCTGCTGGAAGATCCCTCCAAGGCAAAGATCGCCCAGAACGCCAAATACGATCTGCTGGTGTTGCGGCGCGCCGGAATCCGGGTGCAGGGGGTGGCAGTCGACACCATGCTTGCCTCCTATCTCGGCAACCCGGCCGCCAGCTCTCATGGCATGGACGCCCTCGCCGCCGAGCTGCTTGGCTACAAGACGATCAGCTACAAGGAGATGACCGGCAGCGGCAAGAACCAGATCGGGTTCGCCGAAGTCGAGGTGGAGAAGGCGGTGGTCTACGCCGCCGAAGACGCCGACATCACCCTGCGGCTGGCAGAAAAGCTCGAGCCGCTGCTCGCCGAAAACGGCCAGGAGCGACTCTTTCACGAAGTCGAGATGCCGCTAATGACGGTGCTCACCGACATGGAGTGGACCGGGGTGGCGATCGACGCCGGCTTCCTCGGCGCCCTCTCCCGGGAATTCGCCGCCAAGCTCGCCGTGCTTGAGGAGACGATCCACCAGCTCGCCGGCACCCCCTTCAATGTCGCCTCCCCCAAGCAACTCGGCGAGATCCTCTTCGAGCGCCTCAAGCTGCCGCGCGGCAGGAAGACCAAGACCGGCTGGTCGACCGATGTCGAGGTGCTGAGCAACCTCGCCGTGGAGCACCCGATCGCGGCCCGGCTGCTCGAACATCGCTCCCTTTCCAAGCTGAAAGGGACCTACAGCGACGCCTTGCCGAAACTGGTCAATCCCGACAGCGGACGCATCCACACCTCCTTCAACCAGGCGGTGACGGCGACCGGAAGGCTTTCCTCCAGCGACCCCAATCTGCAGAACATCCCGATCCGCAGCGAGGAAGGAGGGCGCATCCGCGAAGCCTTCATCCCGGCGCCGGGAAACCTGCTCCTCTCCGCCGACTACTCCCAGGTCGAGCTGCGTCTGCTTGCCCACCTCGCCGACGAAGCGGTGCTGAAGGAAGCTTTCGCCAAGGGGGAGGATATCCACGCCCGCACCGCCAGCGAGGTCTTCGGCGTCTTCCCGGAAATGGTTACGCCCGAGATGCGCCGCCAGGCCAAGACCATCAATTTCGGGGTGATTTACGGCATGGGTGCTTTTTCCCTCGGCAAGGACCTCGGTATCCCGACCCGCGAGGCGCAGACGTTTATCGACAACTATTTCGCCCGCTATCCCGGCATCAAGGCCTTCATGGAGAGCAAGCGCCAGGAGGCGCGGGAGAAGCTCTTTGTCACCACCATCCTCGGCCGGCGCTGTGCCGTCGCCGAGATCCATAGCAAAAACGGCGCGATCCGCAGCTACGCCGAACGCAACGCCATCAACTATCCGATCCAGGGTTCCGCTGCCGACCTGATCAAGGTCGCCATGGTCCATATCCACCGGCGGCTGGCGGAGGAGGGACTGCAGGCGAAGATGGTGCTGCAGGTCCATGACGAACTGGTTTTCGATGTGCCGCAGGGGGAACTGGAGACGGTGCGGGCGCTGGTGCGGGAAGAGATGGAGGGGGCGATTCCGTTGTCGGTACCGCTGGTGGTCGATATCGGTGTCGGCAACAACTGGCGCGAAGCGCATTAAGGTATTGTTGGGTTTCGCGTTGCTCAACCCAACCTACGTGGTAACCGCTCCGGGCATACGGCGTAGGTTGGGTTGAATCAAAAGTTGGGTTCAATTCCCCGCAGCTTGCTGCGCGATTTTTACTAAGGGTGTAGGCTGTTGATACCCCGTAGCTTGCTGCGGGGTAGTTCATTGTAATGAAACCCAACAGGTCCTTCAAACGACAGGCGGCCTAGGAGTCCCATGAGTCAACAGGAAGGTGTCATCAAGTTCGACCTCGAGTTCACCCCGGCCCCGCCTCTGCCGATGGCGGAGCTGGCCGAGCTCAACGGCTGGCGGCGCATCCTGTTCCAGGTCGGCCTGGTCGGGTGCGACCCGAAGCGCTACGCGGGGCTCGGTTTCGGCAATGTCAGCCTGCGACTTCCCCCGTTTGCGGCGCCGCCGCAACAGCGCCCCTTCACCATCAGCGGTACCCAGACCGGGCCCTTGGCCTTGCTCGGTCCCGAGCACTATGCCCTGGTGCGCAACTGCGATGCGCAGGCCAACCGGGTGGTGGCGCAAGGCCCGATCCGTCCCTCCTCGGAAGCGCTGACCCACGGTGCCCTCTATGCCCTCGACCCCGAGTTGCGTTGCGTCCTCCACGTTCACTCGCCCCTGCTCTGGCAACGGGCCGCAGCCCTTGGTCTGCCGGCCACCGATCCCGCTGCTGCCTACGGCACCCCGGCGATGGCGACCGCAGTCGCCTCGCTCTATGCCGACCCGGCGGTGCGCGCCGGCGGCATCCTTGCCATGGCTGGCCACGAGGACGGGCTGGTCGCTTTCGGCGCCGACCCTGCGGTAGCCGGCACGGTGCTGTTGACCTGGCTGGCCCGGGCTTATGGTGCCACCGGCCCATAGTCACGGCCGGCAAACAGCATGGTTGAATCCTGGGCCCGATCGTGGTCTAATAAGCAATCGTTAATTTTTTATTGGGGAGGTTTGCATGATCAGGGAAATCGGATTTATCGGCCTGGGTACCGTCGGCAAGCATATGGCTCTCAACCTGCTCAAGGGGGATTACCGGCTGACGGTTTACGACCGCCAGGACGACGCGTTGCAGGAGCTGGTCAAGGCGGGCGCCAAGGCGGCGCCGACCCCTTTCGCCGCGGCCAAGGGGCGTGACCTCGTCATCGTCATCCTGCCGGAAATCGAGGAACGGGAAGCGGCGCTTGGCGGTGACAACGGTTTTCTCGCCGGGATCGACCCGGGGACGATTCTTGTCGATATGGGGACCCACTCCCTGGAGGCGACGCGGGAACTGGCTGCCCAGGCGAGCAAGGAACGGGTTCTCTTCCTCGAAGCGCCGGTCTGGGGGACCCGCGAGCATGCCGCCAATGGCCTGCTGACGATCCTGGTCGGGGGCGACCCGTCGCTCCTCGGGCGCTGCCGCGAGGTCTTTTCCTACCTCGGCCTGAGCGTCATCCATATCGGCGAGGTCGGCGAGGCGACGCAGATGAAGTTCATCGTCAACCTGGTCCAGGCCGAGCTGATGGCCGCCCTTGCCGAAGGCCTGGTCTTTGGCGAAAAGCTCGGCTTCAAGGCCGAAAAGATTCTCGAGTGTCTCGAGTCGGGGGGCGCCGCCTCTCCGCTCTTCAATGCCAAGGGGCGCTCCATTGCCCGCGGCGACTTTTCCCGCAATCTCGCCCTCAAGTACGTGCGCGAAGGGCTGCAGGCAGTGCAGAAGGTCGCCCTCCAGCACCACCTCGATCTCCCCGTCGTCGCCGCGACGCTCAAGGTCTACGATCAGGCGGTCGCCGACGGCCGCGGCGAGGAGGATTTCTCCGCCATCGTCAAGGTGCTGCGCAAGTAATCTGGCCGCAGGTCAGCACCGGATAATTGTTGCAGTTAAATCGGGGAGACCGCCTAAACGGTCTCCCCGATTATTTCTCTGCACCGGCTGCGGTTTCCAAAGTGATGGACGGCAAGCGTGAGCAGCAGCAGGAGGATGGTGCCTTGCAACAGAAAGAAGGCGCCCAGTTTGACCACGGCAAATCCGGCCCAGACATAGCGAATGAGCCATCCACAGACAAGGTCGGCGGAAAGGGAGAAGGCCAGCGTGCAGCCCAGCCACCGTTTGTAGTTGCTTCTCAGCGGGGTGAAGGCGAGCAGGTGGCAAAAGACCAGGTAAAAAAGGGCCATCGAAAATAGGTGAAAATGGGTGATTTCCAGCAGCCCGGAAAGGCTGCGGGGATTCATGAACCGATCGGGATCGCCGAGATAATAGCGGGCGACCGAGCTGGGGGTAAACCCAAGCTTGAGAGCGAACATAACGGTTCCGGTGACGCCGTGAAACAGGGTGTAGAGATAGCAGAAGCCGAGGATTGCACCGGGGAGGGGACGACTTGGGCTCGCGCTGGTTAATTTCATATTCAGTTCTCCCCGGGGAGGAAGGCGGCCATGGCGGTCGTTCTGCGGACCTGGCGCAGGACCGCCTGGGTGGTGAGGGTCGCTCCGGTGATGCCGTGAAGGTCCTTGCCGAGGCGCAAGTCCATCACCCCGCTTCGCCCGGCGAACTGGCCGAGCCAGCGCGGCGAAGGGGAGTATTCCGAGGGCTCGAAGAAGGCTAAAACTTCGACGAAGCAAACGCTGAGATCGGGATTGAGGACCACCAGCAGGGTCGCCGGTTGCGTGCGTACCGGCGCAGACTCGATGGCGGCGATACCGAGCCGGCGACCCTCCAGGTAACCTATGTAAAAGGTATAAAGGGAAGTGTCGCTGGCGGTCCCGGTCACCCGTTCATACGCCTGGCGTTGGGTTGCGGTGAGATAAAGATGGATGGCTTCGATGTGCTCTGCCTCCGGAAAAGCTTGCTGCAAGGCTTCCTCCCGGGAGTGCAGACCCTGGGCGGGTGACGTGCCGGCCATCAGGACCAGAAGCAGGGCGACCCTAATCAGACTTTTCATGCGCAGGCTCCAGATCCGGGCACCGGCAGGCTGCTTTCCAGCCGGTGCCCGGGGATATTCGGTGGGTGGTCAGAAGATGAAACCGAGTCCGAGGTTGATTTCGCCAGGGGCATCGGCCTTGGCCTGGAGATCGAACTTACGATAGTCGGCCTTGAGAACCACCTGAGGGTGGGGCTTATAAGAGAGGCCGGCCACATATAGTTCGACATCCTCGCTGCTCCCCTGGTAGTCGATCTTTTCGACCCGGACAAAGGGCGCCAGGTACTGGCCGGAGCGGGGGGCGAGCCAGGCAAGCAGGTCATAGGCAAGTTCGCCATAGCCGGCCATGGCCTGACTCGGTACGCCATTCAACAGGCCGGTCTCATCGATGCGGAGCAAGGTCGCCAGGCCCTTTACCTCCAGGCCGGAGTGCCGGGCCTGGAGGTGTGCTTCGTAGAGCTGGGTAAAGACGTCCGGGTGCTGACCGCTGAATTCGCTCCCTTGGCCGGAGTTGCCGAGGTAAACACTCGCCCCGAGATCGAGGCCGAGGAGTGGCTGGAAGTCGAGTCTGGCGACCACCCCCCAATCCTCCGCGGTCGCTTTGCTCCCCTCCTGCCGCCCCCCGCGGATGCCGGTGGCATTGAATCCGGTCGCGTCGAGTCCGGTCACCAGGTAGAGTTTGTAATCGATGCCGTCGGCGAGGGTGCCAAAGGCACCGACACCGAGTTCCCGCCAGGTTGCCGGGATGACCTGACGTTCCACCAGCGGACGGTCGTTGCCGTGAAACTGGGTCGGTTCGTGCTGTTCGTTGGTGATGCCGACCGGTACCAGCATCAGGCCGGCGCGCAGGTTGATCTTCTGCTGAAGCAGGAAATCGAGCTGCGCGAACTCGACCGCGACCTCCCCTCCTTCTTCTCCCCCTTCGATCTTGGCGTGTTCGAATTCCAGTTCGGTGTTGAGAACAATTTTGTCGCTGAACTTGTAGCCGGTGTAGAGGATCAGCCGAACCAGGTCGGCACGGTCCTTGGCTGTCCCCTGGTCGTCCGTGTAATGGGTATATTTCGCTTCGCCGTAGCCGCCGACCGAAAGTCCCCGGCCGAGCTGGTAGATCCTTGAAGCGGCAGGCCCGGAACCGTAGATAGAGACATATTGGGGCTCTGCCACGGTCGCCTCGTTCTTCAGTTGCTGCAATTCGGTCGTCACAAGATCGAGCCGACGTTCGAGTTCGTCGACCGTGGCGGCCCCGCTTGCGGGGGCGAGGGAGAGCAGTGCCAGCAGCGCCAGCGCTGCGGTAAGTCCGGATTTCATGCGAGTCTCCTTGGTTTGAAATAGTAGTGGACAGGGCGATTGGCGGCTGGGCCCGGCTGCCAATCGGGGTGAAAATGAAAACGAGTTTCAGAAAATACTGAGGCGGTCGCGCCATGTCAAGGGGAAAATGAAAACCGTTTTCAAATAGGCTGAACTTTAGTCTGGAGGTAATACGGGCTGAAGCGGGTGGGAGGCGAATGAATCAGTCCCGGGGGAGAGAAGAAAACGGAAAATCGAGAATTTTGATCTGCATCATGTTTGTTTTCCCTGGCGGTGGTTATTCTGCAGCCACCTACAGCAAAGGGAGAACGCCATGGACCTGAAAAGCGATATCGGCAACAGCGCCATCAAGGATGTCATCATCGCCCATCCCCGCATCGGGGAGATCCTCAATCACTACGAGATCGGCTGCGTCACCTGCGGCGTCGGCATCTGCCTGCTCAAGGACGTCGTCGCCATCCACGCCCTCGGCGCCGAGATCGAGGCGCAGATCGAGGCTGAAATCAACAGCTACCTGGAAACGGCCGCCTGAGCGGCTTCGGGTTTAAACCAGTCACGAATCATCCATTTACCGATTTCAAAAAGGAGAACCACCATGAGTAATCTTGCCTGCGGCTGCCCCGGTTCCCATGTCCGGACCATCGAAAAGAAAGAAACCAGCAACGAATCGAGCGGCCGCATCGCCTCGGAGTTGCGCCAGTGGCCGACCCAGCTCCACCTGGTGCCGCCAACCGCCCCCTGGCTGCGCAACGCCGAGTTGCTGATCGCCGCCGACTGCACCCCCTTCGCCTACGCCGAATTTCACCGCGATTTCATCAAGGGGAAGGTACTGGTCAACGCCTGTCCCAAGCTCGACGATACCTCCCCTTACGTGGAGAAGCTCGCCGCCATCATCCGCCACAACGACCTCAAGTCGGTGACGGTGACGATCATGGAGGTTCCCTGCTGCCGCGGCCTGGCGCTGATGGCACAGCAGGCGATAGCACAGTCGGGCAAGGAGGTGCCGCTGGAGATCGCCGTGATCGGCGTCGACGGCGAGCGGAGGAGCTGACCATGGACGAGAAGATCAACGTCACCGCCGTGATGGTCGAGGAACACCGGCTGATCCTGCGCATGATTGCCCTGGTCGAGGGCAACACCGCCCTGCTCGCGGCGGGGAAGTTCCGCGACTGGCAGTTCTACTTCGACGCCGTCGATTTCATCCGCAACTATGCCGACCGCTTTCACCACGCCAAGGAGGAGGATGTCCTCTTCCGCGAGTTCCTCGCCAACGGCATGCCGAAGGAGCACTCGCCGGTAGCGGCGATGCTGATGGCCCACGACCAGGGGCGCGCCTTCGTGCGCGGCATGGAAGAAGGAGCACAGAAGGCGCTGGCCGGAGAAGTCGGACAGGCCGACGCGATTGCCGAGAACGCCCGGGGCTACGCAGCGTTGCTGCGCGATCATATCGACAAGGAGGACCAGATCCTCTACCCCTTGGCCGAGCGCACCCTGCCGGCCGCGGTGCGGCCGCGGATGCTCGCCGACTACGCCGCCGCCGAAGCGGCCAGTCCCGATCTGGAGGCGAAATACCGGCAGCTGGTCGAGCGCTACGAGGCGCGGCTGGCGGCGTGAAAAGGACCCGTCCTGAGCGATGAGGAAAAAAGGGCGGCCCCCGGAGGATTCCGGGGGCCGCCCTTTTTTTGGGGACCTGGCGGGAGGAAATCAGCGGGGCAGGTCGCCACCATTCACCAGCTGGGCGAGGCGTTCCCGTTCTCTGGCGAGCTGTTGCGCGGCACTGCTGTCCCCACTCGCCCGATAACGGGTGGCGAGGTCGTCGAGAAGCTGGATGGCCAGTGGATATTCGGCGCCGGCGCTGGCGACGGTGAAGGCGCGCTGGAGCAGCGCCATCGCCTCTCCGGGAGATTGACGCAGGTCGGCGGCGCGGGTCAGCCCTTGCAGGTCGGCGGCGATGCGCGGACAGAGCCCCGCCTCCTTGTCGAGGGCGAGGGCCTGGTTGAATTCAGCTTCGGCGCCGACGGCCTGGCCGCCGGCCAGGGCGATCTCGCCGAGCAGGCGGTGGGCGTTGGCCCGCTCGGCCAGTTGCGGCCCCGCGAGTTCGGAAAGGGCCCGGGTCGCCGCCGCGGCAGCCTGGTCCCGCTCCCCCTGCAGCAGCAGGATGCGCGCCACCAGGTTGCGGGCGCGGCCCCGTTCCGCCGCCGGTGCCGTGGCGAGGGCCTGTTGCGCCCAGACCAGCGCGACGGCCGGTTCTTCACGGTCGAGAAGCAGCAGCGCCTTTTCAAAGCGGAGCTCCGCCGCCAGGGCCGGATTATCAGGATTGAGCGCCAGGGCGCGCTCGATGTGGGTGGCGGCCGCCTCGCTGTTCCCCCCGCGGCGCTCGAGGCGGGCGATATTGACCAGGCTTTTGACCACGCCAGGGGTATCCTCGATGGCGGCGTATCCGTCCAGCGCCCGGTTGAAGGCGGCGAGGGCGATCCGCGGCTTGCCGCGGCTCTCGGCCTCGATCCCGCGCCGGCTTTCGGCGACGGCGGCCTGCAGGGCCGGCGATTGGGGGGGGCTGGTGCTCGCGCAGCCGCTGAACAGGAGCGCCAGGAACAGCAGTACGACCCTGCCGGCAGCCGGCCCGAAGCCCGTGGTCTCCCTATTCATGACTGTCTCCCGGCAACAGCAGCGGCTTCTCCTGCGGCAGGTTGCCGCGGATCAGCCAGATGTCCTGCACCGCACCGATCACCTGCCGGGCCTCCTTGACACTGCCGTCGACTTCGGCGAGAAGCTCGGGAATCTGCGGCGCCGCCTCGGTCGCAACCTGGCGCAGGGTGCAGGAAGTTGCTTCGAGGTTGCCGAGAATCCGATCAAAACGCTGCAGCAGGTCCGGCAAACTCGTTTCGACCTCGCCGACCACGCGGTCGACATTCCCCAGCGTTGCCTCGAAAGCGTGGAGCGAATCCTGCGAGTGGCCAAGAATCGAGGCAGCCTTGTCGATGGTCAGGTTGAGATTGTCGACGGTGGTGGTGAGCTGGCGTCCCGCCTCGCCGCGGATCGTCTTCAAGTCGTTGCTGAGGACCTGGATGTTGCGCAGCGATTGCTTGAGATCCCCGTCCGGGTCGTTGATATATGCGATGATCTCGGCGACTTCGATCAGCACCGGTTTGACCTTGTCGGCGATCTCGGCGGCCTGTTCCTCAAGGGACTTGGTCTTTTCAAAGGTGAGCAGGTCGCCGTCCTCGAGCATGGGCTGGTCCGGGGAGCCGACGCTCAATTCGATGATTTCGTCGCCGACCAGACCCTCCTTGGCGAGGCGCGCTACCGAGTCGGCGCGGATCCATTGCTGGTACTTCCTGGCGATCTGCACCTGGATGTCGACCCGGGCGTCCTGGTTGAGGGCGATATCCTCGATCCGGCCGATGCGAAAACCGGAGAGCTTGATCGGCATGCCGGCGGCGAACCCGGTCCCCTTGTCGACGGTGAAGTGCAGCAGATACTTGGGGGTGAACAGGTCACTGGCGGTGCCGATATAGAAGACTGCTCCCAGGCAGGCGGCCAGCGCCAGCGCCAGGAACAGGCCGATCTTGGTTTCCAGATGGCGAAACCTGGTATCGACCTCCTCGATCATGGCTGCAATCCCTTCGTCAGGTAATGGACCTCGGCCTCGGGAAGGAGGCGGGGCAGACCCGGGTCCGAAGTAAGAAAGAGGGAGGTCCTCCCGGCCTTCTCACCGTGAAAGCTGCGGGCGATGTCGAGCAGGAGGTTGCGCTCCCGCTGGTTGAGGCCGAACAGGAGCGATTCGTAGATCATCAGGTCGGGATCGAGAAGAAGCGCCCGGGCGAAGCCGACCTGCTTGCGCTGAAACAGGTTCATCAACCCCGGCAGTGCCATCTCCTGCCCCTGGTAACCGACCCTGTCAAGCGCCGCGCGCCCGGCACTCGCCAGGGTCTCCCGCGAGAGTTTGCGGTGGTAGAGGGTCGGCAGGAGCAGGTTCTCCCAGGCCTTGAGGTTGGAGATCAGGCCACCGGCGGCGGCGACGGTGCCGATGCGGCGGCGCAGCTCCCGACCGTCCCGTTCGTTCAGTCTGCCCGGTTCCCGTTCGAAGAGTTCGACCCGCCCCTGTGGCGGCAGGACCAGGCCGAGCAGGAGCCGGGCGAGGTCGCTGTTGTATTCATCCTTGGGCGTCAGGATGACCGCCATCCCGCCTGCCGGGACGCGGCAGTTGAAGGGGGCGATCTCCTCCCACCCGCTGAGGTTTTCGAGAACCAGGGTATCGGTCATGGTTCGCTCTGCCTCCAGGGGGCCCTAGCCGGCATGGAGATACTGGAAGGTCAGGGTCACGATCCCGTCGAGAACGAAGACCAGAAAGAGACTGTGCATGACGCCGAGAGTCGCCGCCTGCGGGATCATCGTCGCGCTGCGGCCCACCGCCAGTCCCTGCTGGCAGGCGGCGGCGGTGATGAAAAGCCCGAAGAGAAGGCTCTTGACGGCGCTCATGGCCAGGTCCTGCAGGGTGAGGGCGGCGTAGAGCCCCTGGGAGAACTGTTCCAGCGGCAGGTGCCAGCCGAAGGAGGCGACCAGCACCCCGCCGAGAATCGCGCCGGCCTCGAAATAGACAGTCAGGGCGAAGACGGCAAGCATGCCGCCGAGAATCCGCGGGGTCGCCAGGTAGGCGATCGGGGAGATGCCGAGTCCCAGCAGGGTCTCGACCTCGCCATTGAGCTTCATCGTGCCGAGTTCGGAGGCGATTGCTGCACCGCTGCGGGCGATCACGATCAGGGCGGTCAGCATCGGCCCGAGCTCGCGCACGACGGTCCAGATCAGGACCTTGCCGGTGAGGGAGGCATTGGCGCTGCCGACCAGGAGCATCACCTGGGCGATGATGACGGTGCCAATCGCCATCGAGATAACGATGATGACCTTGGCCGACTCGAAGCCGGTAAAGTAGATCTGCTTGAGCAAAACCGGGGTGGTCGCCTGGTTGCGCAAACCCGCCACCCCGGACAGGGCCGCCAGGATCAGTCGCAGGGTTGCCAGAAGCTGGGATGTTTTTTTCAGGGCCCAGTGGCCAAATGTGGCAAAGAAGGTCACAGGCAGTTTCTCCCGCGGCGACCGGCCGGAGCGCGTAGATGGGGGCAACTCGTCGATTATAGGGTATCTGCCCGGGGAATCAACCGTGATCTGCAGGTGGGCGGGGGGCGACGGCGCGGCCGACCGAGCAGAAGATGCCCACGACGCAGAGCCCGCAGAAGACCAGGAGGGCGCTGCGCATGCTGCGCAGGAAGTCGGGGAGGGTTTCGGCGGCGATGGGCCGGTCCCCCATCAGCACCGAGAAGATGATGGTGATGATCGTCATGCTGGTCATCATCCCCAGGGTGCGCATGCTCGCCGAGAGGCCGGTGGCGACGCCGAGGTAGCGCGGGGCGACCGCCCCGAGGATGACACTCATGTTAGGGGAGGAGAAGAGGGCGAAGCCCAGGCCGAGCAGGGTGAGCAGGGCGAGGATCAGGCCGAGGGGCGAGCTGGCACTGACGCTGGCGGCAAGCCCGAGCCCGGCGGCACAGAGGGCCATGCCGGCGGTCGCCACCCAGGGGGCGGGAATGCGGTCGGAGAGCCGTCCGCAGGCCGGCGAGAGGAGACTCTGGGTCACCGGCTGCAGGATCAGGATCAGGCCGGCCTGGCGTGGATCGAAACCCTTGACGTATTGCAGGTAGAGGCTGAGGAAGAAGGTGACGCCGAAGGTCGCGGCGTAGTTGAAGAGGGCCGCCAGGTTGCTCAGGGCAAAGACCCGGTTGCCGGTGAGCAGGGTGATGTTGAGGAGCGGAAAGGGGCAGCGCCGCTCCAGTGCTACGAAGAGGGCCAGGACGATAACACCCAGCCCGAGCAGCCCCCAGGCCCAGTACCCCTGTTCGAGGTTGGAGGCGCCGCTGATCAGCAGCAGGATGCCGGCGGCGTAGACCAGGCTGCCGCGCCAGTCGAAGGGTTCCCCTTTCGCCTCGGCCCATTCGCCGCGCAGTTTGCGCAGCGTCACCAGAAAGGCGGCCAGGCCCAGGGGCACGCTGCAGTAGAAGATGGCGCGCCAGCCGAAAGCGGCGACCAGGGTGCCGCCGATCAGCGGTCCGCAGGAGATGCCGGCGTAGACCGCCGCCACCGCGATGCCGAGCGCCTTGCCGCGCTCGGCGCCGGGAAAGACCGAGACCACGATCGCCAGGGAGGTCGACATCACCATTGCGCCCCCCATCCCCTGCAGGAAGCGGAAGGCGATCAGCGATTCGATCGACCAGGCCTGGGAGAGGAGCCCGCCGGCGAGGGTGAAGAGGGCGATGCCGTTCTGGAAGACGCGGCGCCGGCCGTGGATGTCGCCGAGCCGCCCCATGGTAAGCAGGAAGATTGAGGCCGAGAGGACGTAAGTCGTCTCCACCAGCCCGAGCTGGCGGGCGCTGGCGGCGAACTCCCGGCCGATGGCCGGCAGGGCGACGCCGACCGCCGACATCATGAAGGGCATCAGGAAATGGGCGGTACAGACCACCAGCAGGGTGGCGCTGCGGGAGACGGTTTGCGACATGGGCGCTTCCTGCGGCGAGATGGAATGGCGCCCACCTTAGCACGGCGCAGGGCAGGGGGAAAGGGGGAGGTGTGTTCCGGAACAGAGATCGGGTTCACGGGCGCTGGGAGGCTGGTCCGGCCCGCAAAGCGCAGGCCGGACCCTGGTGGGGTTACAGTTCCGGGCTTTCATCGCCGTGGCGGTGGCGCTGGCCCGGTCCCTTGTGCAGCAGGGGGCGCAGTTTCTCTGCCAGAACGCGCTGTTCGGGGGTGAGGATCGCCTGAATGTTGTGATACTAGTGCAGGCCCCCTCCATAGATACCGGACCATCCGGTATCCTTTGAGAAACAAGAAACCCTCTCAAAGAAAGGAGCCTGCACCATGAAATTCTACACGAAACAGCACCAATTCTATTGCGGCGTCGATCTGCATGCAGACGCCATGTACGTCTGCATCCTTGATGCGACCGGCGAGGTGGTGGTTCATCAGAACATCCCGACCAAACCGAAAAACTTCCTGCGACTGATCAAACCCTACCGCTCCGGCATCGTGGTCGGCTGCGAGTGCATGTTTACCTGGTACTGGCTGGCCGATCTGTGCACCGAGCAGGAGATTGACTTCGTCCTCGGTCATGCCCTCTACATGAAGGCAATTCACGGCGGCAAGGCCAAGAACGATCGCATCGATTCCCACAAGATCGCCGTACTGCTGCGCGGCGGTTCTTTTCCGCTGGCCTATACCTACCCCAAGCCGATGCGGGCGACGAGGGACTTGCTGCGCCGCCGCAATCATCTCGCCCGCAAACGGGGCGAACTCTTCGCCCACATCCAGAACACCGCCACCCAGTACAACCTCCCCGAGCCGCTGGGACGTATCGCCAAACCGAGCGAGCGCGGTGATCTGCTCAAAAAGTTTCCCGATTCGGTGGTACGTCGCATGGTCGAGGTCGACCTGCTCACCATCGAACATTACGAACAGCTGCTGGATCGACTGGAGCGGGAACTGGAGCGCATCGCCACCGGTCATGATCCGATCAACCTGGCGCTGCTCAAATCGATTCCCGGGGTCGGCAAGATCCTCGGCATGGTGATGCTCTACGAGATCGAGGACATCGCCCGCTTCCCCCGCGAGCAGGACTTTGCCTCCTATTGCCGGCTGGTCAAGCCGGGCAAGGAATCGAACGGCAAGCATTATGGCCATTCGGGCAAGAAGATCGGCAACGCCCATCTGCGCTGGGCTTTTGGCGAGGCCGTGGTGCTGATGCTCAAAGGGAACAAGCCGGCTCAAACCATGCTGCAACGCCTGGCCAGCAAGCACGGCAAGGGGAAAGCCCTGGCCATCCTGGCCCATCGTCTCGGTCGTGCCGTCTATTACATGCTCAAAAATCAGGTGCCCTTCGACCAGGACAGGTTCCTGCGCAAGGCCGCCTGACGCGGAGGGGGCGGATCAGCCAGACCGTCTAACTGGAGGCAACCACAGCGGCGAGATAAGCTCGGCGGCCATAAGCAAGCGCAGACTTCTGGGCCAACAGCCCGACTTGGGCCGCATCATCCGCCAACTTCCGCCAGCCGGTTTGTTTTGATTGGAGGTCCGCCCCGCTCCAACAGCTTGCGCGATGGTCCAAAGGGCCCGCGCCGGATTCTGCCCCTTCCCCGATCCCGCACCTAACTGCGGCCATCGGCACCAAGATGGACCTCGCTATTTTGATTGGGACGGCATGAGGGCACGAGCGTGATTCCAGGCGGCAGGGAGAACCAGGTCGACAAAGACCGGCCCCTGCATCAAGAGCCTCGATAAGTGTTTGGAGCAGAATTCGTCTGCAGCCAGAAGAGAATCCCAAGCCGGAACCCGGTTGGCTCTTAAGTGATCAGTCGCATGTCAAAGAACGGGAGGGAAAACCTTTTTCGTTATCGGACTTTTTTACCCTTGACGGCCGGGGGCCTGATAAGTGTTGGGCGCGGGCGTGGCTGACAAGGAGCTCGGTGCGGTCGGCCACCTGGCTGGCCGCCAGGGCGCGGACCGCGGATTCGTCGAAGGTTTCCGCCGTGACCGCCTGGTGCATCTGTTCGCGGTTGGCCCGTAGCCGCTCCCGCAGCGGGGCGTTGGCGGCGCGCTCCGCCTCGATGAGTGCGGCGATGCTCGCCTGCTGCTCGGCGCTGAGACCGAGGATTTCGGCCATGCGCTCCTGGCGCTGGTCCCGCCCTTCGCCCTGGCGGCGTTCGTTTCCTGGCTGCGCGGCGTTCGCCGCGAGGGGGAGGAAAGAGCCACCGACGAGGGTGGCGGTGAACAGCAGGATCGGTAACAACGATTTTTTCATGGCGCAATCTCCTTGGTTGTGGGGTCGCGGTTCGACCCGATAGGATGCTTTTGCGGTGCGGTGACGTCGCTCCGCTCCACCTGAGTTGAGTCAAGGCTAGGCACCGAATGCGCAGCAATTGTGGAAGAAATGTGAAAAGGCGAGGTGGAGCGGGGCGAAGGGATATTTTTTCCGCTGCAGGTGTGGTAGGAGAGAGGTGAAGCAATTCCTATCCCGGAGACCATGATGCTGAAGTTAGGAATCCGATACCGTCTCTTTCTCGCCATGCTCGCCGCTACCGTGGTGGTCGTCGGTTGCATGTACGTCATCGTGCAGTGGAGCTTCAACCGCGGATTCCTGCAGTATATCAATACCCTGGAGGAGGAACGCCTGGAGAGCCTCGCCGGGGAGCTGCAGCAGGCCTATGAACGGGAAGGGGGCTGGGATTTTCTGCAGCGTGATCCGGCCGCCTGGTTGCGCCTGATGGTCGGCACCCTGCCGCCGGGAACGGTCGACAGTGAGCGGCTGCAGCGCCTTGAGCGGCGCCTCGAGCGCCGTGCCGAGCGCGGCCAGCCGCCGCTGCCGCGGGAGGGTCCGCCCGGCCTGGAGCAGCGCTTTGAATTGCGGGTGCTGCTGCTTGATGGCGACCGGCAGCCGATCTTCGGTCCACCCGCGCCGCCCGACCTCAACCTGCGCCCGCTGCGCCAGGGTGCGCAGGTGATCGGCTATCTCGGTCTGTTGCCACGCCAGGGCCTGGCCGATGCCAGCCAGCTCCGTTTCGTGCGCCAGCAGCGCCTCGGCCTGGTGCTGATCGCGGGTGTCATGCTGCTGGTCTCCGCGCTCCTCGCCCTCCCCCTCGCCAAGCGCCTGGTGCGCCCCCTCAAGGCGCTGGCGGCGGCGACCCATCGCCTCGCCGCCGGCGAATACGGCACGCGGGTCGCGGTGACCTCCCGCGACGAGCTCGGCCAGCTCGCCGCCGACTTCAATGCCCTCGCCCTCACCCTGGAGAAGAACGAAGCGGCGCGCCGCCAGTGGGTGGCGGATATCTCCCACGAGCTGCGCACCCCGCTGGCGATCCTGCGCGGCGAGATCGAGGCGCTGCAAGACGGCGTCCGCCAGCCCGGTCCGGCGACAATCGGTTCGTTGCACAGCGAAGTGCTCCACCTCGGGCGACTGGTCGACGACCTTTACCAGCTGTCCCTCTCCGATCTCGGGGCTCTCAATTACCGCAAGCAAAAGCTCGACCTGCGCACGCTGGTGGAAACGGTGGTCGAGGGCTACCGCGACGCCTTCGGGCGCAAGGAGCTCTCTCTGGTGGTGACGCTGCCGCCCGGCCCGGTTCCCCTCTTCGCCGACGGAGAACGGCTGTACCAGCTCCTCGGCAACCTCCTCGAGAACAGTCTGCGCTATACTGACCCGGGGGGGCGGCTCGCCGTCAACCTCTCGACTGCGGGGGCGCGGGCCACCCTCGACCTTTTCGACAGCGCCCCCGGGGTCGCGTCCGCCGATCTCGACAAGCTCTTCGACCGGCTCTACCGCGGCGAAGGCTCGCGCAACCGGGCCAGCGGTGGCGCCGGGCTCGGACTGGCGATCTGTCGCAATATCGCCGAGGCCCACGGCGGCAGCATCAGCGCCCGGCCTTCGCCCTTCGGCGGAGTCTGGATCCAGGTGGAACTGCCCCGCGCCGGAGCGAGCGCATGAACGACACCATCCTGATCGTCGAAGACGAACCGAAACTCGCCGCGCTCCTCGCCGACTACCTGCACCAGGCCGGCTTTGCCAGTGAGCGCCTCGATAACGGCCTGGCGGTGGCGCCGCGGGTGCGCGCAGCGGCGCCGGCGCTGGTCCTGCTCGACCTGATGCTGCCGGGTCGCGATGGACTGGAGGTCTGCAAGGAGCTGCGCAGCTTCTGTGCGGTGCCGATCATCATGGTGACGGCTCGGATCGAGGAGATCGACCGCCTGCTCGGCCTCGAACTCGGCGCCGACGACTACATCTGCAAGCCCTTCTCGCCGCGGGAGGTGGTGGCCCGGGTCAAGGCAGTGCTGCGCCGGACCGGCGAGGGGCGGGACGGGGTGGACGCGGGGCTGATCCTCGATCCCGAGCGCTACCGGGCTACTCTGCACGGCCGCGACCTCGGGCTGACTGCCCTGGAGTTCAACCTGCTGCAGTTCCTCTTCGCCCATCCCGGGAGGATCTTCTCCCGCCAGCAGCTCATGGACCGCATCTACCATGACCAGCGCATTGTCAGCGATCGCACCATCGACAGCCATATCAAGAAGCTGCGGAAAAAAATTGCCGATATCGATACCACGGCCGAGCTGGTTCATTCGGTGTACAGTGTTGGCTATAAATTTGAATATTGATACAATCCGCGAAATAAGGCAGCGACAACCCTTTGGAAAGCATCTATTTTTGGCCAGAATCCAGGTTCGGATGGCAACGGCCTCTCAGGAATCCCCGCAACGACTAGGAGAACAACGCTATGTTTCAAATCATAAATCTTCGGTACCTGGCCCTGCTTGGCAGTCTCCTCCTGCTCCTGGCAACTGCGGGCCACGCGGCCGACTTCGTCGCCCGCGCCGACGGCACCGTCCGCGATCGCCAATCGGGGCTGGTCTGGCAGGCCATGGACGACGGGACGCCGCGTTCCTGGAGCAACGCCGAGATCTACTGCCAGGAGTTGAACCTGGGCGGCCTTCAGGGCTGGCGCCTTCCCCACCGGCCGGAACTTCAATCCCTGCTGCGCAAGGACGGCGCGGCGCCCCTGATCGACGAAACCCTCTTCCCCCTCACCAAGGCGCTCAAGTACTGGACCGCGGAGCGGGATACGAAGTTCGACACCTTTGCCTGGACCGTCGGTTTCGGCAGCGGCCTCGCCGGCCTCGACGACGTCGGCCGGATGAATTTCGTGCGTTGCGTGCATTGAGCCCCCCGAGGACCAGATCATGACCAACCGCCCGCCCGCCATCGACCTGACCCGCGCCACCCTCGGGATCTTCTTCCTCTGCCTGATGGTTGCGGCCTGCTTCTGGATTCTGCGCCCCTTTCTCCTCTCCCTGGCCTGGGCGGTCATGATCGTGGTTGCTACCTGGCCGCTCCTGCTTGGGGTTCAGGCGCGGTTGCGGGGGAACCGTTACCTGGCGGTACTGGTGATGACCGGGACCATGCTCCTCGTCTTCGTCATCCCCTTCGCTCTGGCTATCGGCACCATCGTCGACCATGCGCCGCAGATCGGTGCCTGGGCCAAGTCGCTGAGCCAACTCAGTCTCCCTGCGCCGCCCGCCTCGCTGGGCGGGCTGCCGCTGGTCGGACCGAAGCTGGCCGGGGGGTGGCAGCATCTGGCGGCCATGCCACCGGAGGAATGGAGCGGCCGGTTTGCCCCCTACCTGAAAAGTACCGGGGGGTGGCTGGCGGCCAAAGCGGGAAGTTTCGGCATGATGTTTGTGCACATCCTGCTGACCTTGGGGCTTTCGGCGCTCCTATATGCCCGGGGCGAGCAGGCGGGTCAGACCCTGGTCCGCTTCGCGCACAAGGTCGCCGGGAGCCAGGGAGAGACCAGCGTCCGTCTTGCGAGTCTGGCAATCCGGGCGGTCGCTCTCGGCGTGGTGGTGACCTCCCTGGTCCAGTCGATTCTCGCCGGCCTCGGGCTCGCCCTGGCCGGCATTCCCCTCGCCACCCTGCTGACCGCTCTGGTCTTCGTCCTGACCGTCGCCCAGATCGGGCCACTGCCAGTGCTGGTCCCTGCGGTCATCTGGCTTTACTGGCAGGACGACATTCTGTGGGGGACGGTCCTTCTGGTCTGGTCCCTGGTGGTAGTCAATCTGGATGCCTTCCTCCGGCCGATGTTGATCAAACGCGGCTCCAACCTCCCCCTGATTCTGATCTTCGGTGGCGTTCTCGGTGGTCTCTTCGCTTTCGGCATTATCGGGCTGTTCATCGGACCGGTGGTGCTGGCGGTCTCCTACACCCTGTTGATGGCCTGGATCGGCGACCATTCCACCGCGCAGGTCGCCTCGGCCCGGGCAGACGTTGCGGGCGACAACCCGGCTGGCGAAAACTGAGTCCGGACCCTCTTCCGCCGTCGCGTCCCCACCCTAAAAGCCCTGGCGGGCGATTGACACCCTTTCCTGGCCGGTGTTAGAGTTACACGTTTTTCCTTTCCGTCTCCCCCCGCCCCGAAAAGGCATGCGCTATGGACCAGAAACTCCAGCTTCTCCTCGACACCGTCCGCAAGCTGATCCGCCGGGGGGCGAGTCCCAACCTTTCCAAGGTGATCGGCAAGTCCCATCCCGCGGATATTGCCCATCTTTTCCGCTATCTCGATCTCAAGGAACAGAAGATCCTCTTCAACCTGATCGATAACCCCGAGACCGCCGCCTACGTCCTCTCGGAACTCGATCACGCTACCGGCGCCCAGCTCTTAGAGCAGATCGACAAGGAGACGATCACCGAAGTCCTGCAGGAGATGCCCTACGACGATGCCGTCGACATCATCCGCAACATGCCCGAGGAACTCGCCGAAGAGATCCTCGGCATCATGCAGGACGAGGACTCGGAGGAGATCGAACAGCTCCTCCTCTATGACGAGGACACCGCCGGCGGCATCATGTCGACGGAGATCTTCTCCCTCAACCAGGACCTCTCGGTTCAGGCGGCGATCGAGGCGGTGCAGCAGGCCGGCGACGTCGAGATGGTCTTCTACCTCTACGTTACCGACGAGCACAACCACCTCGTCGGCGTCCTCTCTCTGCGCCAGCTGCTAACGGTCTCGCCGAAGAAACTCCTCAAGGAGATCATGGGGCGCGAGGTGATCAGCGTGCGCACCGACATGGACCAGGAGGAGGTCGCCCACCTCGTCGCCAAGTACAACATCCTCGCCATCCCGGTCGTCGACGACGCCAACAAGCTGATGGGTCTGATCACCGTTGACGACGTCATCGACGTCATGCGCCAGGAGGCGACCGAGGATATCTACAAGATGGCCGGTGCCAGCGAGGAGGAGCTCCTCTACGGCAACCGCTCCTTCAAGATCGCCCGGCTGCGGCTGCCGTGGCTGATCACCAATCTCTTCGGCGGCATCATCACCGGCTACCTGATGTGGCTCTTCAAGGCGACCCTCGCCGAGGTCATCGCGCTGATCTCCTTCATCCCGGTTATCACCGGCATGGGCGGCAACGTCGGCGGCCAGTCCTCGACCATCGTGGTGCGCGGCTTCGCCACCGGCCGCATCGATTTTTCGACCCTCAGGCAGGTCTTCTTCAAGGAGCTGCGGGTCGGGGTGATCATGGGTGGCGTCTGCGGCGTCACTGTCGGCCTGGTGGCGCTGATCTGGCACCACAATATCGCCCTTGGTCTGGTGGTGGCGCTGGCGATGGTGGCGGCAATGACCGTCGCCGCCTGCATGGGGGTCCTTGCCCCCTCCTTCTTCAAGAAGATCGGTATCGACCCCGCCATCGCCTCCAGCCCTTTTGTCCAGACTGCCAACGACATCACCGGCATTCTCATCTATTTCGGTACCGCGACGATATTTTTGAAATTCCTGCACTGACGCCGGCCATTATGCCGATTACCAATTCAAGGAGCCGCCCATGAGCAAAGAGACCCCCGTCGAAGGGATGCCGATCGGCCTCACCCTCGACCCCGGCACCTACTACCGCTGCACCTGCGGCAAGTCCCAGAACCTCCCGTTCTGCGACGAGTCCCACAGCGGGTCGGAGAACTCGCCGATCCAGTTCAAGATCAAGAAGCGGCAGAAGGTTTACCTCTGCGGTTGCGGCCTGAGCGGCGACCAGCCTTTCTGCGACGGCAGCTGCGGGGTGTCGCTGGCGGGGCGGGAGTAAGCCCACGCCCACGCCAGTCTCCTCCCCCCGGTACACTTCCCCTGCCGAGCCCCTCCATGAACCTGCTGCGCACCGACGCCATCATCCTGCGCCATATCGATTACGGCGAATCCGACCGTATCGTCACCTTCTTCAGCGCCGAGCATGGTGTCTGCAAGGGGTTCGCCCGCAGCGCGCGCAAGAGCCGCAAACGCTTCGGCGCGGCGCTGGAGCCCTTTGCCCAGGTGCGGATGCACTGGGTGCCGGCGCAAGGGGAGCGGCTCGCTTCCCTTCGCGAGGCGGAGCTGGTCGATCTGCGCTCCGGGTTGCGCGGCGACCTGGTGGCGCTGGCGCTGGCCGGTTACGGCTGCGAACTGGTCGCGGCGCTGCTGGGGGACCAGACCGGGCAGGAACAGGCCTACCTGCTGCTTGCCTCGTTCCTCGATCATCTCGCCGCGGGCGGCGCGGCGCCGGTGGCGCGGCTTCTTTTCGAGCTGCGGCTGATCGAGATCGCCGGCTACATCCCCCACCTGCTCCACTGTGCCGAGTGCTTCGGTCCCCTCGCTCCGGGAATGGTCGATTTTGACGCCGCCCGTGGCGGCAGCCTCTGCGCCGCCTGCGGGCCGGGGCGGATCGCCGTCGATCTGCTCACCATCGGCACCCTGTCGCGGCTGCTGCGCGGACCGGTGACGGCCTTTGCCGGGGTGCGCCTCTCGGCGACCACCCTGGCCGAAGGCGCGGCGCTGGTCGGCAACGCCCTGCGCGAACATCTGCATCAGCCGATCCGCTCCCTCGCCTTCCTCGACGAGGTGCTGCGTCAGCCCCCACATTAAGTGCGCTTCAGCCGCGATTTTCCTGGCTCTTTGGCTTGACAGCCAGGGGCAAAAGGGCTAGAATTTTTCGCCTGTCGCTTTGTATACAGTATACTTTTCACGGTCCGCCCCGGCGGACCGGAACCGTCTTTTTCCGGAGGCAACGTGACCTTTCAGGACCTCATCCTTTCGCTCCAGAACTACTGGGCCAAACAGGGGTGCATCATCCAGCAGCCCTACGACGTCGAAAAGGGGGCCGGCACCTTCAACCCCGCCACCTTCCTGCGCGTCCTCGGTCCCGAACCGTGGAACGTCGCTTACGTCGAGCCGTCGCGCCGTCCCACCGACGGCCGTTACGGCGAGAATCCCAACCGCCTGCAGCACTACTACCAGTTCCAGGTGATTCTCAAGCCGTCGCCGATGAACATCCAGGAGCTCTACCTCGATTCGCTGAAGAGCTTCGGCATTGACCCGGCCAGGCACGACATCCGTTTCGTCGAGGATGACTGGGAGTCGCCGACCCTCGGCGCCTGGGGGCTGGGGTGGGAGGTCTGGCTCGACGGTATGGAAATCACCCAGTTCACCTACTTCCAGCAGGCCGGCGGCATCGACCTCAAGCCGGTCTCCGGTGAAATCACTTACGGCTGCGAACGTATCGCCATGTACCTGCAGGGAGTCGACAACGTCTACGATCTGGAGTGGGTCAAGGGGATCAGGTACGGCGACGTCCACCACCGCAGTGAGGTCGAATTCTCGACCTACAACTTCGAACAGGCCGATGTCTCGATGCTCCTCAACCTCTTCACCATGTACGAGAAGGAAGCGATCCGCCTGGTCGAGACCGGGCTGGTGCTGCCGGCCTACGACTATGTGATGAAGTGCTCCCATGCCTTCAACCTCCTCGATGCGCGCGGCGCGATCTCGGTCACCGAGCGCGCCAGCTACATCGGCCGGGTGCGCAACATGGCGCGCCTCTGCGCCGAGGGGTACGTGGCAATGCGCGAGAAGCTCGGTTTCCCGCTGCTGAAAAAGTAACGGCCGGCCAGGTCCGGCTTACCCATCTCTGGAGTTTCCATGTCCGCTGAACTGTTCCTCGAAATCGGTACCGAAGAGATTCCCGCCGGCTTTCTGCGCCCGGCGATGCAGGACCTCGAGCGCCTGCTGCGCAAGGAGCTCGAGAACGCCCGCATCGGCTTTGGCGCCATCCGCACCTTTGCCACGCCGCGACGGCTGGCGATCGCCGTGCAGGGGGTCGCCGACCTCCAGGAGCGCATGGAGCTGACCGTCGCCGGCCCCTCGGTGAAGGTCGCCTTCGATGCCGACGGTAAGCCGACCCGGGCCGCCGAAGGCTTCGCCCGCGCCAACGGCGTCGAAGTTGCCGCGCTGTCGCGCATGACCACCGACAAGGGGGAATACCTCTACCTCTCCAAGGTCGAAGAGGGCCGGCCGAGCGCCGAGCTCCTTCCCGAGATCCTGCCGCGGGTGATCACCGCGATCCCCTTCAAGAAGTCGATGCGCTGGAAGGATCTCGACATCCGCTTCGCGCGGCCGGTGCACTGGATCGTCGCCCTCTTCGGCGGCAAGGTAGTCCCCTTCGGTTTCGGCAACCTGAGCGCCGGCAACCGCTCCCGCGGCCACCGCTTCATGGCCAGTGAGGAGTTCGTGGTCGAGACTGTCGCCCAGTGGCAGGCCGAGCTTGCCAAGCGCTTCGTCATGGTCGACAAGGACGAGCGCCGGGCGCTGATCGAAAAGGGGATTGTCACCGCAGCCCAGCAGGTCGGCGGCACCGTCAACCCCGACCCCGAGCTGCTCGACGAGGTCAGCTACCTGGTCGAGGACGTTACCCCGCTCTGCGGTTCGATCGAGGAGCGCTTCCTGCAGCTGCCGCGGGAGCTGCTGATCACCTCGATGCGCGAGCACCAGCGCTACTTCACTGTCGCCGGCGCCGACGGCCAGCTGCTGCCGCACTTCATCACCATCTCCAATACCCGTCCCACCGATCCCTCGGTTGTCATCAAGGGGAACGAGCGGGTGCTGCGGGCGCGCCTCTCCGACGCCATGTTCTTCTGGAGCGAAGACCAGAAGGTGAAGCTCGAGAGCCGTCTCGAGGCGCTGAAGAATGTTGTCTACCAGCAGAAGCTCGGCACCAGCTATGAGAAGGTGATGCGCTTTCAGGAGCTGGCCGTCGGCCTCGCCGACCAGCTCGACCCGGCGGTGAAGGGGCTCACCGAGCGCGCCGCGCTCCTTGCCAAGTGCGACCTCGAGACCGGGATGGTCTACGAGTTTCCCGAGCTGCAGGGGGTGATGGGGCGCGAGTACGCCCGCCTCGAAGGGGAGGAAGAGCGGGTCGCGCTGGCGATCTTTGAGCACTACCTGCCGACCGGCGCCGGCGGCGAGCTGCCGTCCGACAACGTCGGCGCCTTCGTCTCCATCGCCGACAAGATCGACACCATCTGCGGCTGCTTCGGCGTCGGGCTGATCCCGACCGGCACCGCCGACCCCTACGCCCTGCGCCGCAGCGCCATCGGCATCCTCAATATCATCCTCGACCGGGGCTTCCGCCTCTCCCTGCCGCAGCTGGTGCGCCAGAGCGTCGCCCTGCTGGAAGGGAAGCTGACCCGCCCCGCGGCCGAGGTCCGGGCCGAGGTCGTCGAGTTCATCCGCCTGCGCCTGGTCAACCTGCTCGCCGGCCAGGACTATCCGGCCGACGTTATCGAGGCGGTCCTCTCGGCTGCCTTCGACGACGTCGTCGACGCCGTCGCCCGGGTCAAGGCTCTCGCCGAGCTCAAGGGACGCGCCGACTTCGAACCGCTGGCCATCGCTTTCAAGCGCGTCGTCAATATCATCAAGGGGGGGATCGCCACCCCAGTCGACCCGGCGCTCTTCGAAGCCGAATGCGAGCACGCCCTGCAGCAGGCGCTGACTGCCGCCGCCGGCGAAGTCGGCAAGCAGGTCGCCGCCGGCGACTACCCGGCGGCGCTGCGCACCATCGCCGGCCTGCGCGCCCCGGTCGATGCCTTCTTCGACGGCGTCATGGTCATGGCCAAGGACGAAAAGGTGAAAGAGAACCGCCTTGCCCTGCTCACCGGGGTGGCGCGGCTGTTCGAGGGGATCGCCGACTTCTCGCGCATCGCCTGAACCGCGAGCTGCGGAATGTGTTGGGTTTCGCTGCGCTCAACCCAACCTACCGATTCATCGTTCCGTTGGTGTAGGTTGGGTTGAATCTCAGGTGGGTCGAATTCCCCGAAGCTTGCTTCGATGAAAGCGATCAATCTAAACTTTTGATACCCCGTAGCTTGCTGCGGGGAGATTCATTGAAATGAAACCCAACACCGTTCCGGTATATTTCTATTTTTCCGCCGGCTGTTCCGGCATCCATAAAACGGGGAAACATGGGGGCACTGACGCTCCCGGCCAAATCATTCTGAGGAGGAGAGGTTGATGGCTGCGAAGTACGTATATTTCTTCGGCGACGGCAAGGCCGAAGGCAAAGGGGACATGAAGAACCTGCTCGGCGGCAAAGGCGCCAACCTGGCCGAGATGACCAGCATCGGACTGCCGGTGCCGGCAGGCTTTACCATCACCACCGAGGTCTGCACCGAGTTCTACAAGAACAACCGCAACTACCCCGCCAGCCTCAAAGGCGAAGTGGCCGAGCACCTGGCGCGGGTCGAGAAGCTGATGGGGAAGACCTTCGGCGACGCCAAAAACCCCCTGCTGGTCTCGGTGCGCTCCGGCGCCCGCGCCTCGATGCCGGGGATGATGGACACCGTCCTCAATCTCGGTCTCAACGACACCACCGTGCAGGGGGTCATCGCCCAGAGCGGTGACGAGCGCTTCGCCTACGACTCCTACCGGCGCTTTATCCAGATGTATTCCAACGTCGTCCTCGATCTCGACGGCGACATCCTCGAGCATATCCTCGAGCAGATGAAGGAGAAGCGCGGCGTCCACCAGGATACCCAGCTCACCGCCGCCGACCTCAAGGAACTGGTCGGCCTGTTCAAGCAGCAGGTCAAGTCGGAGCTCGGCCGCGACTTCCCCGAAGATCCGGAAGAGCAGCTCTGGGGCGCCATCGGCGCCGTCTTCGGTTCCTGGATGAATCCCCGCGCCATCACCTACCGCAAGCTCAACAACATCCCTGCCGAATGGGGAACCGCGGTCAATGTCCAGTCGATGGTTTTCGGCAATATGGGGGATGATTGCGCCACCGGCGTCGCCTTCACCCGCGACCCGGCGACCGGCGAGGACTACTTCTACGGCGAGTTCCTGGTCAACGCCCAGGGCGAGGACGTGGTCGCCGGCATCCGCACCCCGCAGCCGATCAACAGGGCCGGCGGCGACGGTACCCTGCCGTCGATGGAAGAGGTGATGCCCGAGTGCTACGGCCAGCTGGTGAAAATCCGCGCCATCCTCGAAAAGCATTACCGCGATATGCAGGATATCGAGTTCACCATCGAAAAAGGGAAGCTCTTCATGCTGCAGACCCGCAACGGCAAGCGCACCGCCAGGGCGGCGGTGAAGGTCGCCGTCGATATGGCGAGCGAGGGGCTGATCAGCGAGCAGGAAGCGGTGCTGCGCGTCGAGCCGTCCCAGCTTGACCAGCTGTTGCACCCCTCCCTCGACCCGGCAGCGAAGAAGGATGTCATCGCCAAGGGGCTGCCCGCCTCCCCCGGCGCGGCCGGCGGCGAGGTGGTCTTCTCCGCCGACGACGCCGAGAATGCCGCAAAAATCGGCCTCAAGGTGATCCTGGTGCGGGTCGAGACGAGCCCCGAGGATATCCACGGCATGCACGCCGCCCAGGGGATTCTGACCGCTAGAGGCGGCATGACCAGCCACGCGGCGGTGGTCGCCCGCGGCATGGGCAAGTGCTGCGTCTCCGGCTGCGGCGACATCAAGGTCGATTACCGCAATGAGCAGTTCACCACCAGGGACGGCACCGTCATCAAGAAGGGGGAAATCATCACCCTCGACGGTTCCACCGGCGAAGTGATCAAGGGGGCGGTGCCGACGGTGCAGCCCGAGCTTTCCGGCGACTTCGGCAAGCTGATGACCTGGGTCGACCAGATCCGGCGCCTCAAGGTGCGCACCAACGCCGACACCCCCCACGATGCCAAGGTCGCGCGCGAGTTCGGCGCCGAGGGGATCGGCCTCTGCCGCACCGAGCACATGTTCTTCGAAGGAGAGCGGATCATGGCGGTGCGCGAGATGATCCTCGCTGCCGACCTCGAGGGGCGCAAGAAGGCCCTGGCCAAGATCCTGCCGATGCAGAAAGGGGACTTCCTCGGCCTCTTCCGCGAGATGAAGGGGCTGCCGGTCACCATCCGCCTGCTCGATCCGCCGCTGCACGAGTTCCTGCCGCACACCGACAAGGAGATCGAGGAACTCGCCGGGGTGATGAAGGTGACGCCCGCGATCCTCAAGAACAAGGCGGAATTTCTGCATGAGTTCAACCCGATGCTCGGTCACCGCGGCTGCCGCCTCGGCATCACCTTCCCCGAAATCTACGACATGCAGGTCCAGGCGATCATGGAGGCGGCCTGCGAACTGATCAAGAACGAGGGGTACCAGATCGTCCCCGAGATCATGATTCCCCTCGTCGCCGAGGTGAAGGAGCTGGCGGTCCTCAAGGCCAACGCTGTCCGCGTCGCCGACGAGGTAATCGCCAAGTACGGGGTCAAGGTCGAGTACCTGATCGGCACCATGATCGAACTGCCGCGCGCCGCGCTGACCGCCGACAAGATTGCCGAAGAGGCCGAGTTCTTCTCCTTCGGCACCAACGACCTGACCCAGACCACCTACGGCCTCTCCCGCGATGACGCCGGCAAGTTCCTTCCCTTCTACGTCGAGAAGGAGCTCTTCCCGGTCGATCCCTTCGTGGCGCTCGACCAGGCCGGCGTCGGCCAGCTGGTGCAGATGGGCTGCGAGAAGGGACGCGCCACCCGCCCCAACATCAAGCTCGGCATCTGTGGCGAACACGGCGGCGAGCCCACCAGCGTCATCTTCTGCCACCAGATCGGCCTCGACTACGTCTCCTGCTCCCCCTTCCGGGTTCCCATCGCCCGGCTCGCCGCGGCCCACGCGGTGCTGAAGGAGAAGTAAGCCAGGGTGATTTTCCTCCCACCGGCATTAGCACTCGGCCCCCGGCTTGTTCCCGGGGGCCGAACTTTTTGGCCATTGCTGATTTCGGCCGGAACCTGTCTGCAAATTATTGTGGTTAAATTGAACCGTTACTATTCCGCCAGGAATGTACCTGCTCCCTGTGGTTCCGGTTCTGGCTCCTGTTCCGCAATGGAAGTGCCCTGCTGAGCGGTGACAACGGAGGTTATCATGAAAATTGTCGTGCTGGATGGACACACCCTCAACCCCGGAGACCTCGACTGGGCGCCGCTGGCCGCCCTGGGGAAACTGGAGATTTTTGAACGCAGCGTCCCCGGCGAGGTGGAGGTGCGCTGCGCCGGGGCCGAAATCGTGCTGACCAACAAGGTCCCCTTCGACGCCGCGCGCCTGGGACGCCTCCCTGAGCTGCGCTACCTCGGCGTGACTGCCACCGGCACCAACGTGGTTGACCTCGCCGCGGCCCGGGCGCAGGGGGTGACGGTGACCAACGTCCCGGCCTACAGCACGCCGTCGGTGGCGGAGCATGTCTTCGCCCTCCTCCTCGCCCTGGCGCGCCGGGTCGAGGGGCACGCGGCGCTGGTGCGGGAAGGGCGCTGGAGTTCGGCACCGGATTTCTCTTTCTGGGAAGGGGAGCTGGTGGAACTGGCGGGGCGGCGTCTGGGGGTGGTCGGTTGCGGCGCCATCGGCCGGGCCGTGATCCGGATCGGCCAGGCCTTCGGCATGGAGGTGGCGGCGCACACCGCCCATCCGGAACGCCACCGGGCGGAGTTGCCGGGCGTGGCATTCCTGCCGCTGGAGGAGCTGCTGGCAAGCAGCGACGTGGTCAGTCTCCATTGCCCGCTGACCCCGGCGACGGAAAAGCTGCTCGACGCCCGCCGGCTGGCGCTGCTGCGTACCGGCGCTTACCTGCTCAACACCGGCCGCGGGCCGCTGGTCGACGAGGCGGCCTTGGCCGCGGCCCTTAACGCGGGCCAGCTCGCCGGGGCCGGCCTCGATGTTCTTGCCGCGGAACCGCCGGCCCCCGACAACCCGCTGCTCAGCGCCCGCAACTGCCTGATTACGCCGCACACTGCCTGGGCGACCCGGGCCGCCCGTTCCCGGCTGCTGGCGGTAGTGGTCGCCAATGTCGCGGCCTTCATCGCCGGGGCGCCGCAGAATGTGGTGAACTGAGGGGGGGGACTGCTATGCCGGAGGGGACGAGGAGGGCCGATAGTGAGGAGAGGGCAGGCGAAGTTTCCGGGGGCTGATGGCGCACCCTGCCTTGACAGCACTGGCGGGCGGGTGGTATAAATCGCCCTCCTCGAACGAACAAACCGGGCCGCCGGGGGGGATTCCCCCGGCGGCTCTTTGCCTGCAAGGACCTCCATGACTGGTAAGACCCCCGCTCCCGGCGACACCGTCGAAGCCCGCTGTACCCGCTGTCGGACCCTCACCAACCACACCATCGTCGCCCTGGTCGAAACCCGCATCGCCCGGGTTCAGTGCAACACCTGCGGCGGGACCCACAATTTTCATCCCCCGGCCGAGCCGGCCAAGTCGCGGACCAAAGCCGTCAGGACCAAGGCCGAACCCCGGGTTTCCGCCAAGGGGAAAGGGGACCAGCTCGCCTGGCAGCAGGCCTGCAGCGAAGCCGATCCCGCCAGCGCCGCACCCTATGCCATGGACCGCAGCTACAAGGTCGGGACGCTCGTCAACCATCCCCTTTTCGGGGTTGGTATCGTTACTCTTCTCACTCCGCCCAACAAGGTCGAGATCCTCTTCCAGGCCGGTCGCAAACTGCTGCGCTGCGCCTGAGCCGTTGCCCCGCCGTCAATCGCCGCTAAGCTTGATACTGAATCGACCTGGCTGTCGTTATGGCGGGCAGAGAAGGCGGAGCGGATGGAGGGACAGTGGATATTGTCGAACTGCATGCCTGGGAGATGGACTACCGGCAGGCTGTTGCCCTGCAGCGCCGCCTCGCCGATCAGGTAGTACTGCAGCTCCCCCCGGGCTGGCAGGGACGCAGCGTCGCCGGGGTCGATGTCTCGTATGAAAAGCACGGCGAGCTCTTCTTTGCCGCAGTGGTGGTGCTGCGGTTTCCCGAGCTGACGCCGCTGGCGGTGGCAACGGCGCAGGCCCGGGTCAGCTTCCCCTACATCCCGGGCCTGCTCTCCTTTCGGGAGCTGCCGGTGCTGCTCGAAGCCTTCCGGCGTCTCGAAACGGTTCCCGATGCCGTCCTGGTGGATGGTCAGGGGATCGCCCATCCCCGCGGCTTGGGGCTGGCAAGCCATCTTGGCCTTTGGCTCGGGCTACCGACCGTCGGCTGCGCCAAGAGCCGCCTCTGCGGCGAACATGCTCCTCCCGGTCCGTGCCGTGGCGACCGGGAAGTCCTGCTGCTGGAGGGCGCGCCGGTCGGCGCTGTCCTCACCACCCGCGATTGCGTCAAGCCCCTTTATATCTCCCCCGGACATTGCATTGACATCGACTCCGCCGTCGCCCTGGCCCTCGCCTGCGGCGGCCGCTACCGGTTGCCGGAGCCGACCCGGCAGGCCCACCTGCTGACCAACCGCCTGCGCCTTGCTGCGCGGGAGGCGTAGCTAGGCCGTTTCAGGCGACGCTGACTTCGAGGCGGCCGACGCCGTCGATCTCGCCGACCAGGGTCTCGCCGCTCTTGACCGGACCGACGCCGGCCGGGGTGCCGGTGAGGATGACGTCGCCCGCTTCGAGGGTGAAGAGGCGGGAGGCGTAGCTGATGATCTCCGGCAACTGCCGCATCATCAGGGCCGTGGTCGCATCCTGCTTCACGACGCCATCGATGGTGAAGCGGATCGGCAGCTCGTGGGGGTCGGCGACCTGCGCGGCGGGGACGAAGTCGGAGAGGGGGCAGGCAGTGTCGAAGCCCTTGGCCGCTTCCCAGGGGAGCCCCTTGGCCTTGAGCGCCCCCTGCAGGTCGCGCAGGGTCAGGTCGATACCGACGCCATAGCCGGCGACGCAGGCCATCGCCTCCTCGGGAGATACATCCTTGACGGTGCGGCCGATGAGGACTGCCAGCTCCACCTCGTGGTGGCAGTCGCTGGAGCTGGCCGGGATCACTACGGTGCCGCCGTTGCCGATGATACTGGTGGCCGGCTTGATGAAGAGGACCGGGGCGTCGGGGACGGCATTGCCGAGTTCCTTGATGTGGTCGACGTAGTTGCGCGCCAGGCAGACGACCTTGCCGACGCTGAATTCCTGGCCGGTGGCGGGGATGCGGACGGTTGCCATATTCTGCTCCTTCTCTGGGGGATGAAATCAGTTTACCGACCCTGACCGGGATGGTCAGAAGGGCGTGCAGGCCAGGACCGGAAAAACCTTTCGCGCGAATCACTTCGGGTAAGATTTGATGCAATTCGGATTTGCCAAAGGGCAACAATTGTCTCACGCAACGCCGCTATGCCGCGGGGTTGCGGTTCTTTAGTGTGAAGTAGAAACCCCCGTCCTCTGGACGGGGTCAGAGTCCTTTGGCTTTGCCAAAAGGGCTCATGGCAATCCATATTCAGGCGTTGTTCCCGCAACGACCTGAACAGAAAGGAAAGCCATGAGCCGTTTTCGAAAATTAACACATGCGATCTGGCACTGCCAGTATCACATCGTCTGGGTGCCCAAGTATCGCTTCCGGATATTGGAAGGTGAACTGGCGCAAGAAGTTCGAGCGTGTATCCGGATCTTCAGCGAGCAGAGTCACTGCGAGGTCGTCGAGCTGAATGTCCAGAAAGACCATATTCACCTGATCATCATGGTGCCGCCCAAGGTGTCCATTTCGGAGTTGATGGGGCGCCTGAAGGGCCGATCAGCGATACGTATTTTAAAGAACCATCCCAAGTTGCGGAAGAAACGCTACTGGGGCAATCATTTTTGGGCGCCCGGCTACTGCGTTGACACGGTAGGCCTGGATGCCGAGATGATCAGGCGCTACGTGCGGTATCAAGAGCAGCATGAGAAGAAAGTGGAACAACAGCAACTCAAATTCTAATTGTTGTGGACGTGGGAACAACGCTCCGGGAGGGTGTAAAAAAGATTGTGTAAATGGCCATTCAGGGGTACACCGGGACCCCACCCTCTAAGGAGCCCCCATGGCCATCGAAAAAGATCTGCTGGACCGTCTGCTTGCCGACTACAAGAAGCCCGAAGACCTGATCGGCGAAACCGGCTTGCTTAAACAGCTCACCAAGGCCCTTCTGGAACGAGCTTTGGAAGCGGAATTGACCCAACACCTGGGGCACGAGAAGCATGCTCCCGTGGCCACGAAAGGCGGCAATGCCCGCAATGGCAAGTCGGCCAAAACCATCAAGGGCGAATTCGGCAAACTGCCGATCGAGGTTCCGCGTGACCGGGACAGCAGCTTCGAGCCGCTCATCATTCCCAAGGGCCAGACCCGCTTCGCCGGCTTCGACGGCAAGATCATCTCCCTCTACGCCCGGGGGATGACGACCCGGGAGATCCAGGGGCATCTGGAAGAGATTTATGGCGTCGAGGTCTCTCCCGCCCTCATTTCCAGCGTGACCGATGCCGTCGCGGACGAGGTCAAGATCTGGCAGAACCGACCGCTCGACGCCCTCTATCCCATCGTCTATATGGACGCGGTCCGGGTCAAGGTGCGAGACAACGGCCACGTCAGCAATAAAGCGGTCTACCTGGCCCTGGGCGTCACCCTGGACGGCATCAAGGAGGTCCTGGGCATGTGGGTGGCCGAGAACGAGGGCGCCAAGTTCTGGCTACAGGTGGTGACCGAGTTGAAAAACCGGGGTGTCGAAGACATCTTCATCGCCTGCGTGGACGGGCTCAAAGGTTTCCCCGAGGCCATCGAAGCAGTCTTTCCTCGCACCCAGGTCCAGCTCTGCCTCGTTCACATGGTGCGCCATTCTCTCCGCTACGTCTCCTGGAAACAGCGCAAGGAAGTGGCGGCCGATCTGAAGTCCATTTACCAGGCCGCGACGGCCGAGCAGGCCGAAATGAACCTGACGGAGTTCGAAGCGAAGTGGGATAAAACCCACCCCTCCATCGGCCAGTCCTGGCGGCGCAACTGGGAGAGAATCACCCCTTTTTTCGCCTACCCGGCGGAGATTCGCAAGGTGATCTACACCACCAATGCGATCGAATCGCTGAACATGTCGCTGCGCAAGGTCACCAAGAACCGGGGCTCATTCCCCAACGACGCAGCCATGTTCAAACTGCTCTACCTGGCGCTGAACAATATCGCCAAGAAATGGACCCTGCCGATTCGGGACTGGAAGGCCGCCCTCAACCAGTTCTCTATCTTGTTCGAAGGCAGGTTGCCGGTTTACTGACGACAAAAACCCAAGCCATTTACACAAACTGATTTACACCGCCCGCTCCGGTGACCCTCTTTGGGGGTCACCGGCAACGCCCCCTCTGGGGGCGCCTTTAAAGCCCCGTCCTCTGGGCGGGGTTTTTTTACTGTGAAGTAGAAACCCCCGTCCTCTGGACGGGGTCAGAGTCCTTTGGCTTTGCCAAAAGGGCTCATGGCAATCCATATTCAGGCGTTGTTCCCGCAACGACCTGAACAGAAAGGAAAGCCATGAGCCGTTTTCGAAAATTAACACATGCGATCTGGCACTGCCAGTATCACATCGTCTGGGTGCCCAAGTATCGCTTCCGGATATTGGAAGGTGAACTGGCGCAAGAAGTTCGAGCGTGTATCCGGATCTTCAGCGAGCAGAGTCACTGCGAGGTCGTCGAGCTGAATGTCCAGAAAGACCATATTCACCTGATCATCATGGTGCCGCCCAAGGTGTCCATTTCGGAGTTGATGGGGCGCCTGAAGGGCCGATCAGCGATACGTATTTTAAAGAACCATCCCAAGTTGCGGAAGAAACGCTACTGGGGCAATCATTTTTGGGCGCCCGGCTACTGCGTTGACACGGTAGGCCTGGATGCCGAGATGATCAGGCGCTACGTGCGGTATCAAGAGCAGCATGAGAAGAAAGTGGAACAACAGCAACTCAAATTCTAATTGTTGTGGACGTGGGAACAACGCTCCGGTGACCCTCTTTGGGGGTCACCGGCAACGCCCCCTCTGGGGGCGCCTTTAAAGCCCCGTCCTCTGGGCGGGGTTTTTTTACCCAGGTCCAGGCATTCTTGCCAAAATCGGGTTCAGTTTTGAGGTTTCGCTTTCGTCGCGTCGTTACGTCGTCGCGTGAGAATCGCCCTTTCACAATTTTTGGTGTCCAGGCCTGATCCGAAATTTATCCGAAGTGATCGGACTTGATCCGCGTGAAACGCTTTTGGCTTTTCGTTCTAACGACTTGCCCGCGGCAGCGCCCAGTTGCCGCGGATCGCCAGCAGCCGGACGACGATGGTCAGCAGTGCGGCGAGCAGGGCGGCCAGCCCCGGCGGCAGCGGCGTCTGGCGCAGCGCTACCAGCAGGACGCCGCCAGCGAGGCAGGCCGAGGCGTAGATTTCGCGGCGCAGGATCAGGGGTACCTGGCCGGAAAGGACATCGCGCAGCACGCCGCCGGCAGTGGCGGTCATCACCCCCATCAGCACCGCGCCGAGCCAGCCGCTGCCGAGGGCGAGGGCCTTGCCGCTGCCGATGACGACAAAGGTGCCGAGGCCGACGGCGTCGAAGTAGAGGAGGGGGTGCTGGAGAAAATCGAGATGGCGGTGCCAGCAGAAGACGGCCAGGGCCACCGCCAGAGAGATATAGAGGTAGGTTTCGTTCTCGAGGCAGAAGGGACGGGCGCCGAGGAGGAGGTCGCGCAGGGTGCCGCCGCCGGTGGCGGTGACCAGGCCGAGGACGACCACACCGAAGAGGTCCATCTCGCGACGGATGCCGGCCCAGGCGCCGGAGGCGGCGAAGGCGGCGGTACCGATCAGGTCGAGGATGTAGAGCAGGTTCATGGCACGCCTCCGGACCGGCAGAATAGCCCCTTGCCGGGGAAAATGCAAGGGGTGGCAGCGGCGCCAAGGTGTGCTAAGATAGCCCGGTCGTGGCCCCGTCGCCCGGCGAATCCAGCAGCGCGAGGCCGGCATGCTCCTCCCCCTTGGCGACAGCCCGAATCCCCCCGGACGCCCTTACGTCAACTACCTGCTGATCGGGATCAATATCGCGGTCTTCCTCGGCGTCTCCCTGCCGCTGATGTGGACGCGCCCCGACCTCAACGATCCGCTCCTCAGTGAGTACCTGCGCGCCATGGGCGCGCGCGGCACCCTCCCGGTGCGCGACATCCTGCAACACGTTTCGGCCTACGATCTTCTCACCTTCGAGTACGGGTTTCGCCCCGTTTCTCCCTCGTTGCTGACGCTCTTCACCTCGCTCTTTCTCCATGGCGGGTGGATGCACATCATCGGCAACATGCTCTTTCTGGCGATCTTCGGCGACAACGTCGAGTACCGTCTCGGCCACCTCGGTTATCTCCTCGTCTACATCGGCACCGGGATCGCGGCGACCCTCTTTTTCGGTTTTTTCGTCCCCGGCTCGCCGATACCGTTGATCGGAGCTTCGGGGGCGATCTCCGGCGTGCTCGGCTGTTATTTTCTCTGGTATCCACGCAACCGGGTCAAGACCTTTGTCTTCCTCTTTCCCTTTATCATCGGCAACTACCTGATTCCGGCGCGCTGGGTGCTCGGTTTCTTCCTGCTGGTCGACAACCTGCTCCCCTTCCTCCTCACCCGGGGGGGCGGCAGCGGGGTCGCCCACGGCGCCCACATCGGCGGCTTTTTGGCCGGCCTCGGCGTCTCCTGGCTGGTCGATCGTCGCGCCCATCATCCAACCCGGAGCAGTGTCCGTTTTTCGCCCGAAGCCGAACCGGTCGAAACGGCTCCCGCGTCCGATGACCGGCCGGAACTGATCTCCCGCAGTATCGCCGCGGGGCGCATGGCCAGGGCCACCGGGCTTTTCCTCGATGCACCCGACCGCGCCAGCCGCAACGCGGTGGCCAGCGAAGATGTTTTGCGCATCGGCGAATTTCTCCTCGAGAACTGGCTCTTTTCCCAGGCCCTGGCGGTTTTTCGACGCTTCATCGCCGAACGCTCCGGTGATCCGGGCATCGACCGCGCCTATCTCGGCGCCGGCCTGGCGATGATGCGGCAGCCGCGGGGACTGACCGCCGCCTACCATTATTTTCTCGCCGCCATCGACGCTGCCCGCACCCCGCAGACTGCCGAGGCCGCCCGCCGCCAGTTGCGGGCCATCGAGCGGTTGGAGGTTACAGAGTGAAAGGCGCGGGAAGGAGCTTTGCGTTAAAAGTTCTAAGTTTTGCGTTTTTGGTTTTGAGTTGAAAACAATGGCCCGGCCCCCAGTTTCCGAATCGCGAATCGCGAATCACGAATCACGAATCACGAATCACGAATCACGGCCCCATTAAAAGAGGTGTGCGTTGAACGATTTACTTGTCAGCAGCCTGCAGAATCCGCGCATCAAGGCGGCGATCAAACTGCGCGACCGCCGCGGCCGGGCGGCGAGTGGCCTGCTGCTGATCGAGGGTTTTTTCGAACTCGACCTGGCGTGGCGCTGCGGGGTGGTGCCGCAGGAACTCTTCTTCTGCCCCGAACTTGCCCGCGCCGCGGAGCTCGGCCTGCGGGACGAACTGCGCGCTGCCGGCACCCGGGTCTATAATGTGACCGCGGCGGTGATGGGGAAGCTCGCTTACCGCGATCACCCCGACGCCTGGCTGGCGACGGCAGCGGCGCCGCGGCACGCGCTGACCGATCTCCAGCTGTCCGCCAACCCGCTACTGATTGTCGCCGAGGGGGTCGAAAAGCCCGGGAATCTCGGTGCCATCCTGCGTTCGGCCGATGCCGCCGGAGTCGATGCCCTGATCGTCTGTGACGGCGGGACCGACCTCGCCAATCCCAATGTCGTCCGGGCGAGCAAGGGGGCGCTTTTCCGGGTGCCGGTGGTCGAGGCGGGGAGCAGCGAAACCTTCGCCTGGTTGCGGGAACGGGGGATCAAGGTGGTGTCGGCGACACCGGCGGCGCGCTGCGCCCACTGGGACGCCGACCTCCGTGGCGGGGTGGCAATCGCGGTCGGTACCGAGAAGGAGGGACTGTCAACCCTCTGGCTGGAAGGGGCCGATCTCGGCGTCGTCATCCCGATGCACGGAGCGGTCAATTCCCTCAACGTCGCCCAGGCGCTGACCCTGCTGGTCTACGAGGCGCTGCGCCAGCGCAGTTGCGGCGGCTGACCATGTACTGGTACTTCGACTACGACGAGCCCCTCTTTCGCCCGCCTTCGGAAGCGCAGAGCCTGATCTTCCAGATCACCATCGGCTGTTCCCAGAACAACTGCACCTTCTGCGGCATGTACAAGACCAAACGCTTCCGGGTCCGGCCGCTGGCGGAGATTGCCGCCGAAATCGCCGCGGTGCCGTTGCATCACCGTGCCCACATCCGCCGGGTCTTTCTCGGCGATGGCGACGGTCTGGTCTATCCCCAGGCCGGGCTGCGGGAAATTCTGGAGCTGCTGGCAGCCACCTTCCCCAATCTGACCCGGGTTGGCGCCTATGCCTCGCCGGGGAGCCTGACGACCAAAAGCGGCACCGAGCTGGAGGAACTGCGCGCCAGGAAGCTGCGCATCCTCTATTTCGGCCTGGAGAGCGGCGATGCCGTCACCCTCACTGCAATCCGCAAAGGCTTCAGCCCCGAGCAGATGCTGGCGGAATGCCGCAAGGCCCGCGCTGCCGGCATCAAGCTCTCTGTCACCGCCATCCTCGGCCTCGCCGGTCGCGTGCGCAGCCTGGAACATGCCCGCGCCACCGGCGCCTGGATCACCGAACTCTCTCCCGAGTACTTCTCCCTGCTCACCCTTTTCACCCGCCACAACGACGCCTTTTTGCACAGCATCGAACCGCTCAGCCATGGCGGTATCCTCGAAGAGGCCCGCGAACTGTTGCAGCATCTGGCTCCGCAGCAGACCATCCTGCGTTCCAACCATGTCTCCAACTTTCTCGAACTGGCGGGCAGTTACCCCAAGGACCGGGAACGGTTGATCGCCCAGGTCGAAAGCGCGATCCGCGAAGCCCGCCGTCATCCCGACTGGTACGCCCGGGTTCCCGATTACCGGGAGGAGGTCTATTGATTCACCGGGGCTACCGGTCTTTTCGCCATCTGATTCACTGGAAGTAAGCTATTTTGCGGTTGTACTTCAACCTCTTTGGAACCGATTAACACTTGGGGGGATGAAGTTGTGATGGAAATGGCTGGTGAGATGGGGGGGATGGTTAGGTTTCCGGGCTTGGCACAATGGCTGCACTGTTTCAACCCACTTTACATTGAAATGGGCGAGGCGGCGTTTCAACGCCGACCTCTTTGCGTGCTTCATACGTGGCTGGAAAGGAGAGGGTTATGAGGGATTTTATGTATTCGTCAGGGAAGGTCGCCGGATTGCTGGGGGTTATGGTCGCCACGGCCTTGTGTGCGTTGCCGGCAATGGCCATGGACACGTTCTTCTCCGGGCCACGGGCTTTGGGGATGGCGGGAGCCAACGTGGCCTCGGTCAACGACACCAACGCTCAATATTACAATCCGGCGGCGTTCGGGTTTATGGGACACCAGACCGAGGACGGCGGAAGGACCGATAGCGATAACAACAACCTGGGGCGCAAGGACTGGGGGATCGATGTCAATGTCGGTGCCGGCATCCGCTTGCACCAGGATTTTGGTGATTATATTGACACCCTGGCCAATATCGACTATCAGCGACTGAGTAACGAAGGGATTCAGTCCGAATCGGACCTGGCCGACCTGGTGAATCTGCTGAATGGCCTCAAGGCCTTGGAAGATCCGGGCAATGCCATTACTTCCAGCGCCAATGCCGCTCTGGCAGTGCGGGCCGGACATTTCGCCATCGGCGGTCGCGGCAGCTTCGAAGCGGCCGGTCGGGTGTTGAATGTCGACGACCAGAATTTGGGGATCACCAATTCCAGCCTGGGTTCAGGTTCCAACCTTAACGACCAAATCACCAATGCCGTAACGACGCTGCCGACCGGCTACCAGCCGGCACTCCTTTCCGCCGCGGATCAGGGGTCCCTGCTTGCGGCCGGGCTGACTCAGGATGCCATCAATCGGATCGATTTCGTTGCCAACCAACAGGGCCTGACGGTAGCAGAAGTCGGAGCCCTGGTCCCCAACCTGGAGACTCTGGTCGACCAGACCCTGAATGGCGGTGGCGGGGATCTGCAGAACAACACGACCACCGTGGCTCTGAACGGTTTTGCGGTGGCAGAAGTTCCCCTCTCCTACGGCTATGCCATCAACGATCACTGGGCGGTCGGGGCCAACCTCAAGGTGATGAAGGGGCGGGTCTATGGAACCGAAGTGCTGGTTTTCGATGACGGCTCCAGCGATCTGCTCTCCAATGTGAGGGATAATTATCAGGATTCGACTACCTTCGGAGTTGACCTGGGGGTGATGGGGCGCTACAAGATGGTCAATTTCGGCTTGATTGGACGCAACCTCAACTCGCCGGAGTTCGACGGTTTTACTTCCACGACCCAGTTGAGCAATGGAACTACCCAGACGGTCAACGTCGCCGCCGTCAAAATCAAACCTCAGGCAGCCATCGGCGTGGCTTTCATTCCCTTTGAAACCTTGACCCTGGAGGTCGATTACGATCTGACCAAGAACGAAACTGTGCTTAAAAATCCGGTCACCCAGGAACACTATTCCACTCAGAACATTTCCGCCGGCCTGGAATGGGACGCCTTCCGTTTCCTGGCCCTGCGCGTCGGCATTTACAAGAACCTGGCGGAGAGCGATATCGATGTGGTCTACACCGCTGGCCTCGGCCTCAATTTCTGGCTGATGCGCCTCGATGTTGGTGGCGCCTACTCTGGCGAAACCGCACGTTACGATGGTGAGGACTACCCGAAAGAGTCACGGCTTGCCGCCCAGTTGAGTTTCGACTTTTAATCTCAGGTGGGTCGAATTCCCCGAAGCTTGCTTCGATGAAAGCGATCAATCTAAACTTTTGATACCCCGTAGCTTGCTGCGGGGAGATTCATTCTCTAACTCGGGCAACTTCTGGTTCTTCGCCCCCTGCCGTTGCGGCAGGGGGCTTTTTTATTGGTGCGCCAGGCATGGCGCGTAGCGCCTTGACTGGCGCTGTCTGATTCACTGTGGTGGTGAATCAGTGACTTGGGGGTGAAAGTCCCCTGCGGACCCTGATGGCGGGAACCGCTAGCCGGACGGCAAGGGTGTCCATCGCGAGGTGGAATCTGAAGGAAGCCGCAGGCAAAATCCCGGTCCGACGAACAGAAACCGCATGAGGCAGTCTCATCCGGGCGAGAAGGCCAATATCTTCAAAGCCCGATAGCCATCCGGGAGGGTGGGGCTGTAGATGCGGCGGGTAGATGGGAGGAAGGTCACGCGCATTACCCTGGGAGATCTGTCGGTCTGCCTCGTGCTACCGTCACCGTAAGGTGTCGGGACGGGCCGGCAGAAGTCAGCAGAGGCCGTAGTAGCCGGAGTAACCACCCGGCAAAGGGCCGAACACGAGGCGTCGTTTCAGGAGACTCGCGTTTCGATGACGACAAGAGCAGCAGAAGTCCCGGTCGAGATACCGGGAGCCGTCCCGGAGGGCAGCGGCCGGAAGCCGCCAGAGCATGGGAGCGGTGCGTCAAACGTCACGGCAACGAGAGACCCTTCCTGGACGAAAGCGGAAAGGGGGCTGATGGAAGACGTCGTCAGCCGCCCGAACATGATGGCGGCCTTAGAGCGGGTGGAAGCCAACAAGGGCGCCCCCGGCATCGACGAGATGACGACGGGCGAGCTTCGCGGTTTTCTCAAGGAGAAGTGGCCGACCATCAGGGAAGAGTTGCTGAATGGGACGTATCGCCCCCAGCCGGTGCGGAAGGTGGAAATCGAGAAGCCCGACGGGGGAGTGCGCACCCTGGGAATCCCCACGGTGTGCGATCGGCTCATTCAGCAGGCGCTGCATCAGGTGCTGACGCCGCTATTCGATCCGGACTTCTCCGAGAGCTCCTACGGGTATCGTCCCGGACGGAGTGCCTGGCAGGCGGTTAGAGCCGCCCGTCGGCATGTGGCCGACGGCAAGCGCTGGGTGGTCGATATCGACCTGGAGAAGTTCTTCGACCGGGTGAACCACGACATCCTCATGTCGCGGGTCGCCCGTAAGGTCGAAGACAAGCGGGTATTGCTGCTCATCCGGCGGTACCTGCAAGCCGGAGTGCTCGAAGGCGGGCTTGTGTCGCAGAGGGTGGAAGGGACGCCGCAGGGTGGTCCCCTCTCACCTCTTCTGTCGAACATCCTGCTCGACGCGTTCGACAAGGAACTGGAGAGGCGCGGTCACGCCTTCTGCCGCTACGCCGACGACTGCAACATTTACGTGCAGACCAGGCGCAGCGGCCAAAGGGTCATGGCCAGTCTCACCCGGTTCCTGGAGGAGCGGCTGGCACTCAAGGTCAACGTCGCCAAAAGCGCCGTCGACCGTCCTTGGAAAAGGGTCTTTCTGGGTTACAGCATGACCTTTCACAAGAAACCCCGCCTCAAAGTGGCGGAGTCGAGAGTGAAGCGGTTCAAGGCCGGACTCAGGAAGGTCTGCCGACGGGGCAGGGGACGCAGTCTCGCTCAGGTCATCAAAGAAATCACCCCGAAGCTACGGGGGTGGGCCTCTTACTTCCGCCTGGCGGAGGTCAAAGGCATCTTCGAAGAACTGGACAAATGGCTGCGGCGGAAGCTGCGCTGCATTCTATGGCGACAGTGGAAGCGCCCCTATACCCGGGCCAAGAGGTTGATGCAGCGGGGATTGCCGGAAGCCCGGGCGTGGAAATCGGCCACGAACGGGCGAGGCCCCTGGTGGAACTCAGGGGCCTCGCACATGAATGAAGCGTATCCGACATCCTTCTTTCGCTACTTGGGGCTGATCCGCTTGACCGATCAGCACCGCCGCTTTCAGAGCGCCTTGTGAACCGCCGTGTACGGAACCGTACGCACGGTGGTGTGGGAGGACGGCGGGGGCGACCCCGCCTCCTACCCGATGGGACTTCAGGTCCCCGAAGTGGATGAAGGGGATGGTACGGGGGGGGTGGGAGGGCGCAAAAGGCGCAGGAATTCGATCTCCGGTGCCGGCCGGGTGAGGTGGACCCCCTGCAGCTCATCGCACCCCTGGACCAGGAGAAAGGCTCGCTGCTGTTCATTTTCCACCCCTTCGGCAATGACGGTCAGCCCGAGATTATGGGCAAGGCCGATCGTGGTGCGGACGATGGCGGCGGCGGCCTGGTCGGTGAAGATTTCGTGGATGAAGGTGTGGTCGATCTTCAATCGTTTCACCGGCAGGCGGCGCAGCAGGTTGAGAGAGGTAAAACCGGTGCCGAAATCATCGACGGCGATGGTGACCCCGAGCCCGGAAAGACGGGGGAGGACCGCCGCCGCCATGGCCGGGTCCTGCTGCAGGATATTCTCGGTGACTTCGAGTTCAATCCGCTCCGGCGGAAGCCCGGTGTCGGCGAGGGTCTGTCGCAGGGTGGGTAACAGCTCGGGGTCGGCCAGTTGCCGGCGTGACAGATTGATGGCGATGCGTACTGGGGGACATCCCTGGCGGTCCCACTCCCGGGCCTTTTCGCAGGCCCGGCGCAGAATCCAGTTGCCGAGGGGAAGGATCAGGCCGGTCTCCTCGGCCAGCGGCAGAAATTCTCCGGGGAGGAGCATCCCTCGTTCCGGGTGGTTCCAGCGAATCAGCGCCTCGACCCCGCAGATGCGGTTGTCGGCGACCGCCACCTGGTCCTGGAAATAGAGCTGGATCTCGCGCCGATCGAGGGCGTGGCGCAGGTCCACCTCGGTGCGCAGACGCTGCTGGGCCCGGTCGTTGAGGTTGCGGGAGAAGTAACGGTAGGTGTTGCGCCCCTGTTCCTTGGCGAGGTACATTGCCATATCGGCGTGGCTGATCAGGTTTTCGGCCTTGTCGGCATCGTCGGGAAAGAGGGCGATACCGATGCTGGTCGAGGTAAAGACTTCCTGCCCCTCCAGGCGGACCGGCAGGGTCAGTGCGTGCAGGATCTTGCGGGCGGTGACGGTGGCATCGCCGGAGTTGTCGAGGCCGTTGAGAATAATCACGAACTCATCCCCGCCAATGCGAGCCACGGTATCACTCTTGCGCACGCAGCCGAGCAGGCGCTTGGCGACGACCTGAAGCAAGTGGTCGCCGGCGCCATGGCCGAGGGTGTCATTGACCACCTTGAAGTGGTCGAGGTCGAGGAAGAGGACCGCCACCTGCTCCTGCTCCCGGCCGGCCTGGATCAGTTGCTGGTCGAGACGGTCCTGCAGCAGCAGCCGGTTGGGAAGCCCGGTGAGGGTGTCCTGGTAGGCCAACTCCTTGACCGCCGCCTCGGCGGTTTTGAGGGCTGTGATATCGTCGTGGGTAACGACGGCAAAGGTGCCGCCGTCATTGTTGAAGGGGGTGATTCTCCCCAGGTACCAGCGCACTTCCCCATCATTGGTGCGGGAGTATTCGAGAGTGAACTCACTCAACTGGCCGACCAGGACCCCGCGGATGCCGCGGGCAAAGGCGTCGGCCGCCGCGTGCCCCCTGGTTGCGGCGTGATCGAGAAGGTCAAGATAATTGTCTCCCTGCACCGGCTGCTCCGGGAAGGGGCAGTGGGCATGCTCCTGCCAGCAGCGATTGGCCGCCAGGATACCCCCGTCCGCCGAGAGGATCGCGACCCGCTGGGCGAGGGCATCGACCGTGGCCCGGGCGAAGTTCTCCGAGGAGCGCAGCGCCTCTTCGATGCGGCGGCGTTCGCTGATGTCCATCGCCATCAGCAGGGTTCCGCCCGGACTATTGGTCTCGGCAGCGATGGGGGTGCAGGAGACCAGGGTGCAGAGCTCGCCGCCGCCGGCGGTTTGCAGGCAGAGATCGGCGACCGAACCCGGGCCGTCCGGTTTTTCCCGCAGCAGCGCCGCGGCCCGCTCGCGGCTGGCGGGAACGATCAGGTCGAGATAGGGGCGCTGCAACAGCGCCTCCTCGGGGAAACCGAGCATTTTCGCCATCTGCCGGTTGACGAAGTTGACCATGCCGGCCGGAGAGACAATCAGGATTCCCTCTTTGGTCGCTTCGACGACCCGCCGGTAGCGTTCCCCCTGGTTGCGAATCTCCTCCAGCACCGGCTGCAGGCCGTAAATGCCGCCGAGCAACAGGAAGGAAACGCCCAGGCTTAGGATTTCTTCAAGAATATCGGGGGCAAAGCCCTGGGGCGAGATCAAGGCGCGGCAGAGGGTATAGAGGGGCCGGAGGGTAGCGACGATGAGTGACCCGAGGAGGAGATAGCAGTGCCAGCGGTGCCGGAGATGACGAGCCAGGCGCAGGGCCAGCACGGCAGCGGCGCCCCGTAGCAGGATGGTTGCGGTCAGAATGAGCAGGACGATGGTGGTAGTCATGCAGCTGTCGTCGCTCCGGTCGCTGTTTCCAACTGCGAAAACCTTTTGCCGCCGGCCGCTGCCGGCAGCGGGAAGCTTTGGGGGACTGGGTTCATGAAGTATAACAGGGGTGTCCGTTTCCGCTTGGCGGGAAGAGGCTCCCTGCAGGTCTGGGTTTTTGGTTCAGGGGGTCCCTGTCGATGGCGGCAGGGGAAGCCAGCGGTCGAGGATGCTGCGCAGCTGGGGAGTGCGGAAAGGTTTGCCGAGGTGGTCATCCATCCCGGCGTCAAGGCAGTCCTGGCGATCCTCATCCAGAGTGTTGGCGGTCAGAGCGACAATCGGCACCCGCTGGCCACTTCCGGCGGTGCGTTCCTCGGCACGGATCATGCGGGTTGCGGCATAGCCATCCAGTTCCGGCATCTGACAGTCCATGAAGATCAGGTCGTAGGGGGTCCTAGTCCACATCTGGAAAGCCTCTTTCCCATTCCCGGCAAGCTCGGATCTGCAGCCAAAGGTCTCGAGCAGGGTCTTGATGACGTCCTGGTTGACGGGGTTGTCCTCCGCGATCAGAACCAGTCCGCGACCGGTTCCGGCTTCCAGCACCGGGCCTGCCTGCTGGGGAAGAGCGATTTCCGGTTCCGCCGGCATGGCCGCCAGGGCCTGGTGCGACGGCAGGGGAACAACCAGGGGAATGCGGAACCAGAAGGTTGTTCCGCCGCCCGGGGAGCTCTCGACGCCGATCTCCCCCTTCATCAGTTCCACGAGCTGGCGGACAATGGCCAGACCAAGGCCGGTGCCGCCGAAGGAGCGGCTGCGGGAGTCGTCCACCTGGGAGAAGGATTCGAAGATGCTGCGATGGTATTCCGGCGGTATGCCAATGCCGGTGTCGCTCACCGCAAAGCACAGCATCTCGGGCCGGCCGGAGGCATCATCCCGCCGCACCGAAATCGTGATGCCGCCCAGCTCGGTAAATTTGACACTGTTGCTGATCAGGTTGAGCAGGATCTGACGTATCTTTTTGGCGTCCCCTTCCAGGAGCGCGGGGATGTCGTCGGCCACCGCATACTGCAAAGTCAGCCCCTTGCGTTCGACCTGGACCAGGAAGAGGTCGCAGGCTTCGGCAATCAGCTGCCGCAAGATGAAAGGACCGCAGCCGAGGGTCATCTTGCCCGCCTCGATTTTGGAGAGGTCGAGGATGTCGTTGATCAGGTCGAGCAGGACTTCGGAAGAGTGCATCACCGCCGCAGCCTGCTGCCGCTGCAGAACGGAAAGGTCCCCTTGCAGCAGGAGCTCCGTCATGCCGATGATGCCGCTCATCGGGGTGCGAATTTCGTGGCTCATGTTGGCCAGAAAACGCGATTTGGCCCGGCTTGCGGCCTCGGCCCGGTCGGCCAGGTCGACGGAGATATCGAGAGCCTTCTGCAACTCCCGTGTGCGTTGCGCGACCAGTTCTTCAAGCTCCTCCTGCTGCCGGGCAACCCGGTGGCGGTAGTCCCGCAGATGTTCAAGCATGAGCATGAAGGCGTCGCCAAGGGCGACAATCTCCCGGGAACCGGTCATGGCAACATTCTGATCGAAGTTGCCACCGGCTATATTCCGGGTCGCCTCTTCCAGGGCCTTGAGCGGCGCGGTAATTTTTCGGGTTGCGATAACGGTCAGCGCCACTCCGCCAAGGGCGAGCAACAGTGAGGTCAATCCGGTAGAAAGGGCCAGGGCGGTAATCTTCTCGCGGTGGGGGCCGAGGTCGAGGCCGAGGCGGATACTGCCGATGAGTCCGGGAGCCGGGGCAATGCCGTGGTTGATTCTGGCGATGACATCACCCCTCTGGCCGAAGACTGGCACCACCAGTTCCAGGTAGGGGTGGCCGTTGCTGCCGGTCCATTCGCGGGGGGCTGCGTCCAGGCTCCCAGGGGCGGGTTCGGCAGAAATTTCGTTGAAGGAGCCGCCAGGGGTCGCAGGATCCTGGATCAGCAGCTGCTGCTGGTGGTCGAAGATGGCGACATAGGCGATATTCTCGTCCGCAAAGGCCAGGTCGATCAGTTCACGCAAGGCAGCGGGGTCGGCGGTATAGATGGCGTATGCGCTGTTCTGAGCAACCATGGCCGCAGTGGTTTTCAGCCGGTTGACCAGCTGTTGAGTGTGCGAACGAATCTCGGTTACGGCCAGATAGGCGCCCAAGGCGAGGGCAGTAACCAGAATCAACCCGATCGTCAGCAGGTTGAATTTGGTGGCAAGGCGCCAGCTGTGCCCGTCTTTCCAGGGTCGCCGCAGCTCCATATCAGTAAACCTCCTGGGCAGCCCGCAGGACCTTCTCCGGGAACTCGATCTTCATCTGCTCGGCGGTACGCCGGTTGAGGGTGTAAAGAACCTTTCGCGGTGTCTGCAACGGCAGGCTGGCGGGGCTGGCCCCGGCAATGACCTGTTGTGCCAGTTCGGCGCACTGGCGACCGATATCCTGATAATCACGTTCCAGGGCGACCAAAGCTCCTGCTTTGACCCAGGCCGCAGAAAGTCCGAAAAAGGGGATGCGGTTGCGGAAGGAGAAGAGCAACAGGCTGCGTGCCGTCTGGGTGTTGATCACCATCTGATCGCTGAGGCCCCACAGGACATCGGCATGCCTGGCCAGGGTGGTCAAGGCCGCCGGTAGCTCACGGGGGGAGGTGATGGGAACAGCATCCAGGGTGAGACCACTGCGCCGGGCAAACTCGCGGGCATCCGCGATGCGCGCGGCATTTTCCGCCGGGTTGTAGGCGACTCCGATAGTGCGGGCCTGCGGCAGCAGCCGTTGCAGCCAGGCGAGTTGGGTGGCGACCGGGAAATCGAGCACCACCCCGGTGACGTTGGCATTCACGGGGAGCAGCTGTTCACTCAGAACCAGGCCGAAAACGACGGGGATATCGGCGACCTCGCTGGCGATGGTGTTAAGGGCGCGCGAACCGAGAACGAAGATCACCTGCGGCCGGCGGTTGCGGATGCTGGCGATCTGCTCGGCGACCAGCGATTCGTCCGCGGCCAGAGAATAGACTTCCAGATCGAGGTCCTCGCCGAGGCCGGCGAAGCGCTCCCGGAAACCTGCCAGCATCGCCGTGACCGGGGCCTCGGCCTGGGTTGTCACCACGGAGACGACCACGGCGGCATGCGCCAACCCGGCGAGCGCCAAAAGGAGCAGCGCCAGGGTCAGGGCCAGCACCCAGGCCAGCCGTCGCATGTCGGGGACTGAAACCATCGCCGGTCCCTTCAGAAACTGTAGGTCAATTGGCCCCGGATGGTACGGCCGTCCTGGACGATGCTGTCCTGAAGGTGAGCCGCCGAAACCGGGTCGGAATAACGCTTGTCGAACAGATTGAAGAGGCTCAGGGTCAGTTCGAGACCTGGCAGCAGTTTTCTTCCGGAAAGGGTCAGGTTGGTAATCGCGAACCCGCCGCACTCCCTGCCGGAGACGGTCCTGCGGCTGCTGGTATAGCGCTCTTCCACCGCCAGGAACAGGTATTCGGTCACCAGGGGGGCGACCAGGCCGAATTTTACCAGGTGGCGCGGTGCATTGCTGAGCGTTTCCCCGCTGCGCTGATCCTCAGCGCGCTGCAGGGTGTAGCTCCCCGTCCTTCCCAGCCGCCGTTAAGGCGTCCTTCCAGCTCCAGTTCCAGCCCTCTAGCCTCCACCTTGTCAAGATTGCGAAATACCAGAAGTCCGTCTGCCGGGTCGAGGGTCAGATTGATCAGGTCATCAATCCGGTAATAGTATCCGGTGGCCACTGCGCGCAGGGCATCTCCGAAATACTGCTCCCAGACCAGTTCCCAGGTCCGGATCGTCTCCGGGTCGAGGTCGGGATTCGGTTTCTGGGTCACGAGTCCGTCGTGATAGTAGTTTTCAAAGGCCGACGGGGCACGGAAGGCCTGGCCGTAAAGAAACTTCAGCGCCGTTTTTGGCCGGGGGGTGTAGATCAGGGCGAGGCGCGGGCTGGTGGACCAGCCGAAGGTGCTGAAACGGTCGCAGCGCACCCCCAGGCTGAGCGAAAGGTCCTGGCCGACCCGGTATTCGTCCTGCAGAAAAAGGCCGATATTGGAGGTCTGCTGCCGGGAATCGAGGTTGACGGCAAGGTCCGAATTCTGCAGATCCTGGCGGAAGTTATCCCGGTACTCGCCGCCGGCGACGAGATGGTGTGGTCCGATCGATTTGCCGAGCTGGAATTCGCTCCCCCACCATTCACCCCTGAACCGGTCCTGGTTGACGACCAGCAACGGGGGCGGGACCGGCGCAAAGTCATAGACATAGTCACCCTCGGCCCGGAAGTCTTCATAGCTGGCGCGGAAGAGCAGCTCCAGCTCCCCGGGGAAAAGGTGCTGGTAGTGGAGGCGGGCGGAAGCCTGGCGCCCGGAGGTCCGGTTGCGGGGGTCGTTGAAGACGGTGCCGAAGGCCCCGGTGGGGGTTTCCTTTTCACGGTCGCCGAAGGCGGTCTCCAAGGTGAAGTCGCCGAGGGAGACCTTGCCGAACAGGGTATAAACCTTCTCCCCGTCGCGGTCGGTAGCGACCCCGGCGTTGGTTTCCGGAGCGTCAAATTCCGCGTAGTAGAGGGACGAATCCCCGTTGCTGCGGTAGCTGCTGCCGGACAGGAGGAACTCGCCCCCCCCGGGAAAGCGCCTGCCGTAACTGAGGCGACCGCGGTAAGTCTCCTGGCTGGCAGCGGTGGCAGCCAATTCAGTCCCCTGCAGGTCACGCCCGCGGCGGGTGATGACATTGATGACGGCAAAGAAGGCGTTGCTGCCGTAGAGGGAGGACCCCGGACCGCGGACCACCTCGATTCGATCGATCAGGGCGACATCGAGGATGAAGTCGTTGCCGATGGCAGCGGTGTCAAAAATGTTGTTGTTGCTGCGACTGCCATCAATCAGGAGGAGGATGCGGGAATTGAAGTCGCCGGGGCGGCCGAAGCCACGGACCCCGAGAAATTCGGTCTGCCGGTCGTAGCTGGTGTAAAAACCGCGCTGGCTGCGCAGAATGTCGGCGAGGGTGCGGTAACCGTATTTGCGGATTTCCGCGGCGGTAATGATACTGACCGCCGATGGCGCCGCGGTGACTTTCTGTTCGTACTTGGAGGCAGTAAAGACCGAGGGAATTTCCGCGAACAGGATGTTCTCTTCGCCTCCCGGAGGTTGGGCCAGCCCTGGGCAGGCACTCCCGAGCAGGAGGCCCATGGTTACCAGGCGGCAGAAACTGCGTCCCAGGAGATGTCGCCGGTCAGCCACGGTGCCCTCCAGACAGCAATGGGTAGCGGGTCATTTCGCGGGGCGGGCCGGAGGGTAATGCTCCCGGACCGCAACCTTTGCATGCACCGGCCTTGTACCGGGCGATTCCAATGAATGTCTGCAGGTACGCATGACCTGACATTAATGCTGACTACTTATATCGCAAATAAGGGGTCTGTCAATTTCCCCCGGATGGCGGCCCGGACTCCGGCGGAAGGCGCCGGAACCCGGGCCGCTTTTTCAGCTCTCCCGGCGCTGCAGGCGGGTCATCGATTCGAGGTAATCGAAACTCTCGCCGCTGTCAAACCAATTGTCAAGTCGGCGCAGGCAGCAACAGCCCATCATCATCCGCTGCATCACCCGGCTCAGCCCGGTAGTGGTGCGGACATGGGCCGACAGCCGGTCAAAACCGCGTTCCCCCGCTTCCCGGCAGAGGCCGGCCATCAGGGATTTGACCCCGACCGTCTGGCGGCGCCCCGGTAGCGTCTGGATCAGGTCGATGTAGAGAGTCCGGGGATTCTCCGTCATCGCCGGGTCCCAGGGACGCAGCTCGGCGCCAACCCGATCCTGGGGAATGGCCAGGAGATAGCCGGCGATCACCCCTTCCACCGTCCGGGCGATCACGTTGATATTCAACCGGTCGGAGAGGCCCTGCCGGTAGTAGGCTTCGGGGTCCGGAAACTGCATGCGCGGGGGAAAGGCGCTCTGCTGCAAGGCGACCAGCTCGGCGACCAGTTGCGGTTGGCAGCCCGCGGCGATTTCGATTCGGATGAGGCGATTCATGGTTGGACTCCTTTCCAGAGAAGAATCAGGTCGGTGATGCCACCGCAGCCGAGGGTATAGACCTGGACCCAGATGAACATCTGGAGGCCGCTGGCGGCCACCAGCAGGGCCAGTTGCGCCCCGCGGGAGGTGAGGCGTCGGCGCAGGTAGATCAGGAGTTGGCAGGGGCCCTCCCAGAGGAGCAGCCGGACGCAGATCGCCCCTTCCAGCAGGTGGCCGACCCAGGGGGTGCGGTTGCCGGAGAACTCGGTCCAGCGGCGCAACGCCTGCATCAGGGTGATATCTACGCCGAGGCGGTCATTGCAACGGATGAAGAAGCTGGCGAGGGCCAGGTTTGCGGCCCAGAAGGCCAGCCAGATCTCGGTCGTCGAAAACCCCCGCAGTTTCAGCCAGCCGAACAGGGTGGCACTGACCGCCAGCAGCAGCCATTCGGTGAGGTAAAAGGTCGGAACAAGGGCCGCCAGCAGCAGTCGCGAGCGGCGTTCGGATTTGATCGGCCGCTCAGGCATGGTGCTCTCCCCAGGTCGTCAGGGGGAGCGGCACAAAGGTGCAGTCCTCCGCCACCGGAGAAGGGGCGGGCAGCGCCCGCAGTACCTCCTGCTCCAGCAGCGAGGGGTACCAGGACCAGTAGGGGTCCCGCTCTCTGGCAATCGGCAGCAGGGGTACGATCAGCGGCTGGAGTCCGTAGCGGGCGGTGACCTCCTGGAACGCCGGGCGGATGATCCGCCGGGTGAATTCCGATTCCTGACCCTCGGTGTGAAAGTTCTCAAAGAGGATGCCATCACAGATGAAGAGGCTCAGCAGTTTCGGCCAGAAGCGGGCCGGCTGCCCCCCCATCCGCGCCAGCCAGCGACTGTTGTCCAGAACTTCCACCCCGGGGAAATGCTGTTGCAGGAGGCGATGATGGAAGTGGATAAGTCCTTCCCCCCAGCGGGTTTGAACCACCCGCAAGGGCTTGCCGTCGTAACGTTCGACATCGATAAGCCAGTGGCTTCGGGTGCGGTAACCGCCGTTCTTCCCCTCGCCCAGGTAAAAGGTCTGCTTGGCCAAGGAGAGTTTGTCCGGATTGCCGGAACAGAATTTGTCCTCGCCATAGTCGGGACAGACAATTTTCAAACCGACCGATCGGACCCGGGCTGCAAAGATATGGAATTCGAAGTTGGGGGTTGCCAGTTGCCGGGCGAGGACCGCCCGCGGACCCGCCCGCAGAAAGTCGGGGAGGGGCCCCAGGTCATTCCTTAACCGTTCCTGGAGTTGCGCATCTTCCCGGCGCTGCCACAGGGCGAGACGAGCTGTTTGGGCGTTGACGTACATGGCGGTATTCTCCTTTCCACGCTGATGGGAGTCCCCCGGGGTGACCGGTGAGACCTGGCAAATCCGCTGCAGGAGGATTCCGGCAGCGGGGCTTTGAACCCTAGGGTAGCAGCCGGGGGGCACTAATTAACTGACCGGTCGCGGGCAGCGGCTGGCGCATGGGAGAGGATTGGATAACCGGGGGGAGCTTCAGAAGGGGAAGAAGAGCGGGATCAGCAGGGTGGCAAGGAACCAGACGAGGAGATTGAGGGGGGCGCAGCATCGAGTGCGGCGCGGAACTGCTGCGCAGCGCGGGTCGGGTCGGCGACGGCGAGCAGGGCGGCAATGGCCGCGGCTCCGGCAGCCCCGGCGGTGCGCAGTTGCGGGACGCGGTCCGGGGTGACGCCGCCGAGAGCAAAGACGGGGAGTGCCCCGGCGACACAGGCCGCAGCCAACTGGGGAGTGCCGACCGGCTCGCCAAAGGGGGCCTTGGCGGGGGTATGCCAGATGGGGCCAAAGGTGGCGAAGTCGGCCCCGGCCGTGGCGGCCCGGCGCAGCTCCGTCAGGTCGTGGGTGGAGACACCGAGGAGCGCCCTGGGCCCGAGCTGCCGCCGCGCTTCGAGAAGGGCGGGCGGGTCCGGGCCGAGATGAAGGCCGTCAGCGGCGACGGCCCGGGCGACATCGAGACGCCGGTTGATCAGCAGCCTGGCGTGGTAGCGGGAGGTCAGGCTGCGCAACTGCCGGGCGAGGTGGAGAAATTCCGCTGCGGGCAGATCCTTCTCCCGCAGTTGCACCGCCTCTACGCCGCCGGCCAGGGCGCGCTCAACCGCAGCGAGGAGGTCGCCACCGGGGACGACGTGGCGGTCGGTAATCAGGTAGAGGGAGAAGGGGATGGCGGGCGTCATGAGGTCAGGCCGCCCCGGTGGTTCGGTCGAGAAAGGCGCTGTCCCAGTCTTTCCAGACCGGGTCGTATCCCTTGCTGCGCAGCATTGCCGCAAACTCGGCCGGGGTGCGGTCGTCGTCGATGGCAAACTGTTCGGTCTGCTTCCCGGCCCCGGCGTAACCGCCGGGAGCGGTGCAGGAACCGGCGCTCATCTGGGTGATACCCAAAGGGAGGAGGTGGTCGCGGAAAGTGGCGCTCTCCCGGGTCGACAGGACCAGGCCGGCGTCGTGGAGGAGCAGGCGCATGGCGCAGATCAGCTGCACGAAACTGCGGTCGGAGACCAGATACGGTGGCTGGAAACCGCCGTCGGCGGGGCGCATGCGTGGAAAGGAGACGGTCAGCTGGCTGCGCCAGAAGTGGCGGGCGAGGTAGCGGCCGTGCAGACCGGTGAAGAAGGCCTCGCTGCGGAAGGGGCCGAGGCCGAGGAGGGCGCCGATACCGAGTTTGCGCAGGCCGGCGGCGCCGCCGCGCTCCGGGGTGGCGAGGCGCCAGGCGTAATCGCGCTTGCGGCCAAAGGGGTGCATCTCGGCGTAGAGGGCCGGATCGTAGGTCTCCTGGTAGATGGTCAGGGCATCGACCCCGGCGGCCGCCAGACGGCGGTATTCGTCCGCTGCCATCGGGAAGACTTCGAGGCCGATGGAGGCGAAGAGGGGGCGGACCCGGCGCACGGCAGCCTCGAGATAGCCGACATCCGCGGCCTGGGGGGCTTCCCCGGTCAAGAGCAGGACGTGGCGGAACCCCTGGTCGGCGAGGACCCGGGCCTCCGCCTCGATTTCATCGAGATTAAGGGTGTTGCGGGCGACCCGGTTCTGGGCGGCAAAGCCGCAGTAGCGGCAGCCGTTGTGGCACTCGTTGGAGAGATAGATCGGGGCGTAGAGGAGGATGGTGTTGCCGAAGCGGCGCCGGGTGATGCGGTGCGCCTTCTGCGCCAGCGGCTCCAGGTAGTCCTCGGCGGCCGGCGAGAGGAGCGCCATGTAGTCGGACTCGGTCAGCCGTTCGGCTGCCAGGGCCCGCTCGACGTCGGTGGAAGTCTTGGCCGCGATGTCGGACTCGACCTGTTCGGGGGTGTAACGCTGGATAATGTCGAGAAAACTCATGGTCGTTATAGATCCTATGGGTCCCATAAGTCGTATGGGACCTATAAAAAGCTCTTGCTAATCCCGCAGAAAACCGGTCAGGGGGCTGCTCGCCTCGGCCCGGGTGCGCTGCTCGCCGAGCCCGGCCAGGAACGCTTCGCGGCCGGCCTCGACTCCCTTTTTGAAGGCGGCACCCATGGCGCCGGGGGCGCGGGCGACGGCGAGGGCGGTATTGACCAGCACCGCGTCGGCCCCCATCTCCATCGCCTCGGCGGCGTGGGAGGGGGCACCGAGGCCGGCATCGACGATGACCGGAACGATCGCCTGCTCGATGATGATGGCGATCTGCTCGCGGGTGCGCACCCCGCGGTTGGTGCCGATGGGGGCCCCCAGCGGCATTACCGTGGCGGTACCAGCTTCCTGCAGGTGCTTGGCCAGCACCGGGTCGGCATTGATGTAGGGAAGAACGATGAATCCTTCCTTGACCAGGACCTCCGCCGCCTTGATGGTCTCGATCGGGTCGGGGAGGAGATAGTAGGGGTCGGGGGTCACCTCCAGCTTGACCCAGGGTTCGCAGCCGGCCGCGCGGGCGAGCCGCGCCAGGCGGATCGCCTCCTCGGCGTCGCGGGCGCCGCTGGTGTTGGGGAGGAGCAGATAGCGGGCCGGGTCGATATGGGCAAGCATGTCGTCGGCCGGGTTGTCGATGTCGATCCGGCGCAACGCCACGGTGACGATCTCGCAGCCGGACTGCTCCATCGCCGCGACCATCAGGGCGCTGGAGGCGAACTTGCCGGTGCCGACGAGGAGGCGGGAGGTGAATTCGCGGCCGGCGATAATGAGTTTGTCCATGATCGAATCCTTGGTTAAGGCTTGGTTGCTTTTGTTCGGGACGTGGGAGGAGGGACGCGGACAGGCAAGGACGGGATCGTTCCCGTCCTGCGTTCCTCGTCCCGGATCCTTATCCGCCGCCGACAAACTGGACGATCTCGACCTGGTCTCCCTCCGCCAGCAAGGTGGCAGCGAAGGCGGCCCGGGGAACAATGGCGCGGTTGCGCTCCACCGCGACCCGGGCGGGGTCGAGGCCGAGGGCGGCGAGGAGCGAAGCAACGCTGCTGCCGGCGGGGATGTCGACGGGCTTGCCGTTGGCGATGATCTGCATGGATTCTCTCCTAAACCGGGTCTGCGCCGAGCAGCAGGCGCAGTACGGCGTTGGCCTGGTGGTGGGCGGCGATCCCAACCCGCGGCGCCATCAGCCCCTGGCCGGGAGCGGCGGCGCTGGTGCCGTCGCCGACCAGGGTCAGGCGGCCCCCGACCTGCCGGCTGACGATCGTGTTGGCGGGGCCAAAGCCGGCCATCCCCGAGGCGGCGACCAGCGGCTTGTCGGCGACCTTGCCGAGGAAGGTTTCGACCAGCATCGCCTTTTGCTCGGCACGGTCGAAGGCCTCGACCATGACATCGACGCCGGCGAAGAGGGTCGGGATGTTGTCGGTCGTCAGTCGGAGGTGATGGGTGGCGACCTGCACATACGGGTTGATCCGCGCCAGGTTGTCCCGCAGCGCCACCACCTTGGGCAGGCCGAGCTGGTCGATGAAGTATTGCTGCCGGTTGAGATTGGAAGGTTCGACCAGGTCGAAGTCGGCGATGGTCAGCCGGCCGATGCCGCAGCGGGCGAGGGCGACGGCAATGCTCGAGCCGAGACCGCCGACGCCGGCGATGCCGACATGGGCCTTCTTCAGCCGGGCATGGACTCCCGGGGTGTGGCGGGCGACGAGCAGGGTTTCGAGTTCCTCGGCGGCGGGGATTTCGCCGCGGCGGATCAGCACCAGGCGGTCGTCCTCCGCCAGGGGCTGGTCCCCCTCCAGGGGGAAGCCGTTGCGGATCACCAGGTCGGCGTCGGGTTTGAATTGCTGGCACAGCGCGGCGACGGTGGTGCCGGCGGGGATGTCGTGGGATTGTTCGTTGACAAAGATGCGCATGTCCGAAAATACCAAGGGCCGCGAAAAGCGGCCCCTGCGGAACAATGCGTCCGGATGGTGCGCCGCTTTCCTACGCCGGAATGACCCGGATCAGGTTCGAAGGGTCGTCCGCTCGCGCGGACTCTCAGTGAAAGAAAATCACTCCCCTAGGGCTGCTGTCGAATTGTATGCTGAACCTACCAGCCGCGGCCGTCGCTTGTCAACGGCTTTGTCTTCGGTCGGCGCCCGGAAGCCTTGTTTTTTCGCGGCGGTTTGGTGTAGGATTAGCGAGCTTTGCCGGATAGGGCAGGGCGTTTCGACAAAGGAGTCATGATGACCGCACCCAATCCCGAGTTCATCCCCAAATGGATCGCCTGGGAATCGACCCAGCGCTGTAACCTCAACTGTGTTCACTGCCGCTGTTCCTCCGACATGGATGCCGCCATCGGCGATTTCAATACCGAGGAAGCCTTCAAACTGATCGACGACATCTGCGAGGTCAGCACGCCGGTGATGGTCCTCTCCGGCGGCGAACCGCTGCTGCGCCCCGACATCTTCGACATCGCCAGGTACGGGACGTCGAAGGGGCTGCGCATGTGCATGGCGACCAACGGCACCTTGATCACCGACGAAGTCTGCGCCAAGATGAAGGAGGCCGATATCAAGATGGTCTCCCTCTCCCTCGACGGCTCCACCGCTGCCATCCACGACGACTTCCGCTCCTGCCCCGGGGCCTTCGAAGGGGTGGTGCGCGGCGCCGAAACCCTCAAGCGCAACGGCATCAAGTTTTTGGTCAACTCCTCCTTCACCAAACGCAACCAGGCCGATATCGCCGCCACCTTCAAGGTCGCCAAGGGACTCGGCGCCACTGCCTGGTACATGTTCATGATCGTCCCTACCGGGCGCGGCGAGGAGATCATGAACGAACTGATCAGCGCCGACGACTACGAGGAGATTCTCGCCTGGCACTACGAGCAGGAGAAGGGGGAGGAGGACATCCTGATGCGCCCGACCTGCGCCCCCCACTACTACCGGATCGTGCCGCAGATGGCCAAGGCCGAAGGGGTCGACTTCAAGCGCCGCAGCCTCACTTTCTCCACCGGCGGCGGCAAGGGGTGCATCGCCGCCCAGACGATCTGCCTGATCGACTGCTTCGGCAACCTCAAGCCCTGCTCCTACTTCCATTCCTCGGTCGGCAACGTCAAGCAGATCTCCTTCAAGGATCTCTGGTTCAATTCCAGGGTCTTCAACGACCTGCGCGACTTCAAGAAGTACAAGGGGAAATGCGGCGAGTGCGAGTTCATCAACGCCTGCGGCGGCTGCCGCGCCCGCGCCGACGCCGTCCATGGTGACTACATGGCAGAAGAGCCCTTCTGCAACTACATCCCCAACCGCACCCGCAAGCGGATGGAGAAAGAAGCCGCGGAAAACGCGCCCAAGTGAAGTTCCCGGCGATGAGCGATGAGCAATGAGAAGGATGCCTTTCCCGTTGCTCATCGCTCGTTGCTCATCGCTATTTTTTCAGGAGGCAATAAACCGATGTCCACCGAATACACCTTTCTCAAGGCCTGCTGGGGCCAGCCGACCGATTATGTCCCCGTCTGGCTGATGCGCCAGGCCGGCCGCTACCTGCAGTGCTACAAGGATGTCCGCGCCAAGGGGGGCGGCACCTTTCTCGACCTCTGCAAGGACCCCGAGCGCGCCGCCGAGGTGACGATCCAGCCGATCGATATCCTGGGCGTCGACGCCGCGATCCTCTTCTCCGACATCCTCACCCCCATCGAGCCGATGGGGATGGCCCTCGATTTTGTGCCCGGTCCGGTCTTCGAAAAACCGGTCCGTACCGCCGCCGATGTCGACGCGCTCATCGTGCCGGAGGATATGGCCCAGGCCGTGCCCTACGTGCCGGCGATCATCCAGCGCCTGCGTAAAGCCTTCGAAGGGCGGGTGCCGCTCATCGGTTTTGGCGGCGCCCCTTTCACACTTGCCTGCTACATGGTCGAAGGGAAGGGGAGCAAGGACTTCGCGGCACTGAAGCAGATGATGTACGCCGACTTCCCCCTTTACGACGCCCTGATGAAAAAGATCACCGAGATGGACCGGCGCTACCTCAACATGCAGATCGCCGCCGGCGCCCAGGCGATCCAGATCTTCGACACCTGGGGCGGGCTCCTCGCCCCCCACGACTTCGAGCGCTACATCCTCCCCTACGTCAAGGAGCTGATCGACGGCCTCGACCGCAAGGGGATCCCGGTGATCTACTTCGTCAAGAACGGCGGCACCATGCTCGAGCTGGTCAAGGAAGCCGGCGCCGATGTCCTCGGCCTCGACTGGCACGTCAATCTCGGCAAGGCCCGCGACATCCTCGGCGACAAGATCGCCGTGCAGGGGAACCTCGACCCGACCGTCCTCTACGCCCCGAAACCCTACATCGAGAAGGAAGTGCAGCGCATCCTCGACGAGAACGCCGGCCGCCCCGGCTTCATCTTCAACCTCGGCCACGGCATCCTGCCGACGGTGCCGCCGGAGAATGCGATTCACATGGTGGAGTGCGTACACCGCTTGAGCGGGAAGTAAGCCAACTTTTTAACCATCGCTCAGGAGGCACAGCGCACGGAGAACTTCAAACGTCCCCCGGTGCTGTGCCTCCTGCTTTTTTGGGGAATCCGTAGGGTGGGTTGAATGCAATGAAACCCAACGGTGCCAGCATCGCAACGGCGGTGAATAATTCTGATACTTTCCAGGAGCGAAACAATGGATAAATTCATCGAAGAACATCGAGAAATCATCAAGCGCCTGGCGACACTTCGCGGCGCCACCCGGGTCAGGCTGTTTGGTTCCCTGGCGCGGGATGAGGGAGGACCAAAGAGCGATATCGATTTTCTGGTCGATCTTGAGGAGGGACGTTCCGCCCTGGCTTTGGGCGGGCTGCTGAAGGATCTTGAAGAATGCCTCGGCCGACGGGTCGATGTGGTGACCCCGATGGCCCTGCATCCTCGCATCCGGGAAGATGTCCTGAAACAGGCAGTTGACCTGTGACCGGGGCAGATCGAGATCAGTTGCTGATCGAACATATGCTGGAGTGCATCGCCCGCATTAAAAAGCCGCGTAGGTTGGCTTGAATGTAATGAAACCCAACGTTGCCAGCATCACAACGGCGGTGAATAATTCGGTTGAAATCCAGCGTGGTTTCCGGGGTCGCGGAGCATGTTGGGTTTCGCTTTGCTCAACCCAACCTACCGTCTTGCTCTGAATTGGGCCGTTATCGGTCCTGATCTGTTTGGAGGGTACCCCCATGGTTAAATCATCCGTCGCCCTGTTCGCCCTGGTATTCTGCATCGCCCAGCCCGTTATCGCCGGGTTCATTCCCGGTTTTGAGCCGGTGTGGGAGAAGTATCGGCGCGCTGCCTCCGTTCCAGCCTCTCCCGGCGGTGGCGGCGCGGCTTACACCGATCCAGCCACCGGGGTGGAGTTTGTCTTCGTCAAGGGGGGGTGTTTTCAGATGGGGTCCAATGATGGCGAAGCTGACGAGAAGCCGGTGCATGAGGTCTGTGTCGATGATTTCTGGATGGGGAAGTTTGAGGTGACTCAGGGGCAATGGCAGAAGGTTGCCGGCAGCAATCCTGCATTTTTCAAAAAGGGGGACAACTACCCGGTCGAGCGGGTCAGCTGGGACGACGTGCAGGACTACCTACGGCAGCTGAACGCGAAGAGCGGAAAAAACTACCGCCTGCCAACCGAGGCAGAATGGGAGTACGCGGCCCGCAGCGGCGGAAAACAGGAGAAGTTTGCCGGACTTTCCAGCGATGCCGAGCTGTTCCGATATGCCAATTTTTGCGACAGCAACTGCACCTACAATTGGAGGACGGCAAGCCAGAACGACGGATACAAAGAGACGTCACCGGTTGGCAACTATCAGCCAAATGGTCTCGGACTGTACGACATGGCCGGCAATGTCTGGGAATGGTGCAGTGACCGGTACGGTGACAAATACTACGCACAGAGTCCGAGGAACAATCCGCGAGGTCCGTCCGGGGGCTCCTACCGCGTGTGTCGCGGCGGCTGCTGGGACGTCAGGCCGGCGTACGTGCGGTCGGCGAATCGCGGCGGGCGCTCGCCCGGCGCCCGCGACGACGACCTCGGCTTCCGGCTGGCTTTCCCCGCCAGGTAGCGGAGGGGCGACAGGAGGCATCGGGGCACGAAGCGGAGCGCAGTGAACCAATGCCGGATGTGGCCCGGAGCTGGGTCTTCGATAAGGAGGGGGCGATGCAGCAATGGCAATTTTTCCGAGTGCCGGTGAACAACGGCGCCGAGGCGGCAGCAGAATTCAACCGGTTTTTGCGCGGGGCGCGGGTCCTGGCGGTACACCGAGAGTTTGTCGTGCAGGGCGAAAGTTCGTATTGGGCTTTGGCCGTGGAGTTTTTAAGCGAGGGCGGCGTAGCCGCCCGCCGCGAATCGGGTAAACGAAACAAGGTTGATTGGCGCGAGGTGCTCTCGCCCGAGGATTTCGCTCTCTATGCCCGGCTGCGGGAGTGGCGGAAAAAGGTGGCCGAAGAGGAGGCGGTGCCGGTCTACACCATCTTCACCAACGAGCAGCTGGCTGAGGTGGCCCAACGGCGCTGCGCCAGCGCGGCGGCGCTGGCCGAGATCGACGGCATCGGCAAGGGGCGCATCGAGCGCTACGGAAATAACCTCCTGGCGGTGCTGAATGAAGCGGGTCGGTAACCTTTATCTGTCAATTGCCGACCCGGACAACCTGCGTCGGGCTTTTCTCAAGGCGGCGCGTGGCAAGCGGCAGCGGCGGGAGGTGCGTGAGTATACCGCCAACCTCGACGCCAACCTGATGGAGCTGCACCGGCAACTTCTGGCGCATGAGGTCGTCGTCGGCGATTATCGTTTCTTCATCGTGCGTGACCCCAAGGTGCGGCAGATCTGCGCGGCGAGTTTCCGCGAGCGGGTGTTGCATCACGCGATCATGAATATCTGCGAGCCGGTGCTTGAAGGGTATGCTATCGACGATTCCTTCGCCTGCCGTCAAGGAAAGGGGTTGCATACAGCTCTCAAGCGGGCGCAGCAATTTACGCGCTGTAACAGCTGGTATCTGAAGCTCGACATTCGCAAGTATTTCGACAGTATCCCCCACGACCGGCTGCTGGCGCTGTTGGCGCGGCGCTTCAAGGACAGGGACCTTCTGGAGTTGTTCGCGCGTATTCTTGCCGCCTATGAGACGGAGCCCGGTCGCGGTCTGCCCATCGGCAACCTGCTGTCGCAGCATTTTGCCAACTTCTATCTTGGGGCTCTCGACCATTGGCTAAAAGAGCAGCGGCAAGTCAAAGGGTATCTGCGTTACATGGACGATTTTGTGCTGTTTGCCGCCGACCGCGAGACCCTGCGTACCGAACTGGCGGCGATTGAAACTTTTATTCGCGATCATCTCGGCCTGGAGTTGAAAGAGAATATCCAGCTCAATCGCGTCGCGCACGGGCTGCCGTTTCTTGGTTTTCGTCTCTACCCGCATACTGTGCGTCTGGCGCCGCGCAGTCGTGAACGTTTTGCCAGGCGGCTCGTTGAGTATGAGACGTTTTTTGCGGCCGGGTCGTGGAACGAAGCAGAGCTTGCCTGTCATGTCGGTCCGCTGGTAGAGTTTACCCGCGTTGCATCTGCCGCCAGTTTTCGACGACAGGTGCTGACCAACAGAAGAAAGGGTGCCGTTCTACAAGGGGCTCCAACCGCGTGAATCGCGGCGGCAGCTGGAACAACAGGCCGGAGAACGTGCGGTCGGCGAATCGCAACAGGAACACGCCCGACAACCGCAACAACAACCTCGGCTTCCGGCTGGCTTTCCCCGCCAGCTCGGCGATGCGCGAAGACCGTCGCCGACCCGAACGGCATCCCGTCCCCGTTATGTGTGGGGCGAAGAGAGCAGCACGGCCCGGTTGCTGGTAGGCCGTCGGAGACGGTTCGAAGGTTGCGGGGCCGAATAAATCGAAAGCATGGTAGGTTGGGTTGAATGGAATGAAACCCAACGTTGTCGGCACCGCACCGCCGGTGAATAATTCGGGTGTAAACCATTGCGGTCTCCGGTGTTGGGGGAAATGTTGGGTTTCGCTTTGCTCTACCCAACCTACGTTGGTGGTGACCGGTTGCGAGGGCGATAGTTGCAAAAAAAACATCGAAGGAGGGGAGAAACATGGACAAGGCAGAGGTGGAAAAGTTAGCACATCAGATCGGCGACCAGATCGCCGAACGGATCAGCACCCAGATTGGTGTCGTCCATGAGGCGTTTCAGCACAAGCTCGACCTGGTAGTCGAGGGGCAGCAGATGCTGGGCGAGAAGATCGATCATCTCGATGGCCGGGTCGGTAACCTGGAAGTGAAGATGGAGCGCGTTGAAGTGCGCCTGACAGCAGTGGAACATCGCATGGACAGGCTGGAGACCAAGGTGGACAACCTGGAAACCAAGGTGGACAACCTGGAAACCAAGGTCGACAGGCTGGAAACCAAGGTCGACAGGCTGGAAACCAAGGTCGACAGGCTGGAAACCAAGGTCGACGGCCACGACAGCCGATTCGATCAACTGGATACCAAAATCGATAGTATTGCCGCCGATCTGACCGCCCACCGGGCAGACACCGTGGCGCACCGCAACGCTTGGGGCGTACGGGAGGAGTAGATTAATAGGTGTGTTGGGTTTCGCTTTGCTCTACCCAACCTACCGATCCGATGAGGGAATTGAAATTGGAGGGAACCATGCAACGTATTATCCTCACCATTCTGCTTCTGGCCATTGTCGCCGCTCCAGCCCTGGCCGCCGACACCTGCGATCTCGCCGCGACCCTGGCGGAAAAGGGGGCGAAAACCTTTGCTGCCGACAAGGCGGAGGGGCTGAAGTTGCTGATCAAGGCGAAGGAACTTTGCCCCAACGAGGCGGCCTACAGCTACAACCTCGGCGTCGCCTACTACCAGTACGGGCGTCCCGTCGATGCCCTGCCGCTGCTGGAAGCGGCGGTGGCCGCCGACGGCAGCAAGGCGCTCTGGCTCAACAACCTGGCGGTGGTGCGGCTGGAGCAGGGGCTGCCGGCCGACCAGGCGCTGAAGCTGGCGGAACAGGCGGCCAGGCTCGACGGGTCGACCGTTGCCATCAAGGAGACCCTGGCGCAGGCGCGTTTTGCCTCCGGGCAGGAAGTGGCGGCACTGCGCGGGCTGGCGGCCGAAAGCGATTCCACCCTGACCAAAACACGCGACCTTCTGCTTGACCGCTACCTGGCCGCGTATCTCAGTCGCCTGCAACAGGGGGAGACCGAGCCGGCCCTGGCCGGGCTGAAGGCGGTCACCTTCCTCCCCGCCGGGGCGCGTACTTACGCCCTGGCGCTGGCGCGCATCGGTCGAGGCGAGGCGGCCCTGCAGGCGGTCGGCGCGGCGCAGCGCGATTTCCCCGGCGACAACAGCATCCGCGAGGCGGCTGGCGAGGTGGGCGAGCAGGTGGCGGCGGCGCTCTACAGTGATTACCAGAGCGGCAAGACGGCGCAGGCGGTGCAGCAGGCGAAGGGGCTCTCCGAGGCTTACCCGCAGGTCACTGCGCTGAAGAGCGCCTACGACAAACTGCTGGAGGCGCTCCTTGCCGACGCCACCACCATTGCCGTCCCCGAGGCGGGCAAGCGCCGCACCCAGGCGGCTTCGGGCTCGGCGGAGGCGTTGCTGGCGGGGCTCGGCGGCGGCGCCGCGTCGGCCGGCGAGATCAACCTGCGGGTCGACATCGACGAGAAGATTCCGGCCGGCAAGCAGGCCGGCCGTGACGATGTGGCGGTGGTGATCGGTAACCGCAACTACGGCGTGGCGGGGACGCCGAACGTCGAATACGCCCAGCGCGACGCGGCGGTGATGCGTCAGTACCTGGAGAAGACCCTCGGTTTTGATGCCAAGAACATTCTCTATGTCGAGAACGCCACCTATGCCGGCTTCGCCCAGCTCTTTGGCCGCCAGGGGGATCCGCGCGGCAAACTCGCCAATTACGTGGTGCCGGGAAAATCGGAAGTCTTTGTCTACTACGTCGGCCACGGCGCTCCTGACCCGGAGACGGGCGATGCCTACTTCGTGCCGGTCGATGCCGATCCCCAGTTTTTGCGCACCAGTGGTTATCGCCTGCAGACCTTTTACGACAACCTCGCGCAGCTGCCGGCCAAGTCGGTCACCGTGGTGCTCGACTCCTGCTTCTCCGGCAATTCGGCCGGCGGACTCCTCTTCAAGGGGGTCAGCTCGATCAGCCTGCGGGCCAAGGCGGTGACGGCGCCGCAACAGCTGACGGTCTTCGCCAGTTCCCGCGACGACCAGATGTCCAACTGGTACGATGAGAAGCGCCACAGCCTTTTTACCTATTACTTCCTCAAAGGCCTCGGCGGCGAGGCCGACGCCGACCGTAACCGCAAGGTGACGGTGGCGGAGATGGAAAACTACCTGGACGCCGAGGTGCCGCGCATGGCACGGCGGCTCAAGGGGGCGGCGCAGGCGCCGCAGGTTTCCGGCGACCGCAATGCCGTGCTGGCGGAACTGCGGTAACTTTGTGTTGGGTTTCGCTGCGCTCTACCCAACCTACATCCTACATCCGTTGAAACGATGGGGTACCCTTGGGAATGTCTGTATCTTCTGAAAAAAGAGCCCTGGTCCTCCTCAACATGGGGGGGCCCGACTCGCTGGCGGCGGTGGAGCCGTTTCTCTACAACCTCTTCTCCGACCGCGAGCTGATCCGGCTGCCGGCCGGAGCGTTGTTGCAGAAACCCTTCGCCAGGCTGATCAGTCATTTCCGCGCCAAGCGGGTACGTCTCAATTACCAGGCGATCGGCGGCAAATCGCCGCTGCTTGAGTGGACCAACAAGCAGGCAGCGGGGATCACGCAGCGGCTGGGGGCGAACTGGGTCCCTTTCGTGGCGATGCGTTACACGGCGCCACGGGCCGAGGAGACGGTGCGGGCGATCAAGGCGGCGGGGATTGGCAAGGCGGTGGTGCTGTCGATGTATCCCCACTACACCAGCGCCACCACTGGCAGCAGTCTGGGTGACTTCAGGCGCGCCGTCGCCAAAATCCATCCCGGGCTGGAACTGACCGTCATCGAGCAGTGGTACGACTGGCCCGGTTACCTTGACGCGCTGGCCAACCGCATCAACCAGGGACTGGAGAAGTTCCACGAGCTGCTGCGCGACGAGGTGCAGATCCTCTTCTCCGCCCACGCCCTGCCACAAAAGTTCATCGACGAAGGGGACCCCTATCTTGACCATGTGATGGCGACGGTGCGCGGTACCATGGAACGGGTTGGCGCGCGCCCCTGGACGGTCGGTTTTCAGAGCCGCAGCGGCCCGGTGCAGTGGATGGAGCCGGACACGGTGGCGGTGATGGACCGCCTCGCCGAGGAGGGGAAGACGGCGGTGCTGATCGTGCCGATCTCCTTCGTCTCCGACCATATCGAAACCCTCCACGAGATCGACATCGAGTACCGCCACCACGCCGAGCTCCACGGGCTGCGCCACTTCTTCCGCGCCCCATCGCTCAACGACGGCGCCGACCTTCTCGATGCCATGGCGGCGCTGGTGCGCAGCCGGGAGGCGGTCCATGGCTGAGCCGCGTCCCTGCGCCATCTGCGGTGCGCCCTTCACCCCCGCCCCGCCGGCCTCCCCGGCCGAGGAGGCCGGCGCCTACGTCGCCCTCGAACGCTATGGCGATGCCGGCGCCCTGTGCCGCGATTGCCTCGCCAGCCGCGGCACCCTGGCGATGATGTACTGCCCGGAGTTCGGCGAAGGGTGAAAAAGAAGGCGATGAGCGATGAGTTCCTTTGGGATCGCTCCTCACTCGGGTCTCATCGCTCATCGCTTTCCTCCCCCTTTCAAAAACCCATTTTGTCAGCTATGATCTAGCCATGCGACGGGTCCTGGAAAATATTGGCGACCAGACCCTGTACGTGCTGGAGATGGCCGGCCGTATGGGGCTTTTTCTGCTGGCGTGCCTGCGCTGCGTCGTCACCCCCCCCTACAAGCTGGGGGCGATCCTGCAGCAGCTGCAGTTTATCGGCGCCCGCTCGATCTTCGTCATCTTCTTCACCGGCGGCTTCACCGGCATGGTCCTTGGCCTGCAGGGGTACTACACCCTGACCAAGTACGGCTCGACGAGTGCCCTCGGCTCGGCGGTGGCCCTGAGTCTGATCCGCGAGCTCGGGCCGGTCCTCGCCGCGCTGATGGTGATCGGGCGCGCCGGGTCGGCGATCACCGCCGAAATCGGCATCATGCGCAATTCGGAGCAGATCGACGCCCTCGAATGCATGGCGATCGAACCCTGCCGCTACCTGATGGCCCCCAAGTTCATCGCCGCCATCCTCTCCCTCCCTCTGCTCACCGCCATCTTCGACGTCGTCGGCATCTGGGGCGGCTGGCTGGTCGGGGTCAAACTGCTTGGCGTCAGTGACGGCGCCTACTTCCAGGGGATGTTCGCCAGCGTCGTCTGGGCCGATATCAAGATGGGACTGGTCAAGTCGCTGGTCTTCGGTCTGCTGCTGGTCTGGATCTCGGCGGCGCGCGGCTACTACCTGCATCTGGAGCGGGATGGCGGTTTCGGCGCCGAAGGGGTGAGTCGCACCACCACCCGTTCGGTGGTGATGGCTTCGGTCACGGTCCTGGTCTGGGACTACCTGCTCAGCGCCATCATGTTGTGAGGATACGGTGACACAGTCCCAGGATCAGGATTCGCCAGAGGTGGCGATCGAACTCGACGGGGTGACCAAGCGCTTTGGGCGCCAGCTGGTGCTGCGCGGCATCGATCTCAAGGTGATGGCCGGCAAGACCACCGTCATCGTCGGCGCCAGCGGCCAGGGGAAGAGCGTCATCCTCAAGCACATGCTCGGCCTGGTCCGGCCCGACCGCGGCCGGGTGCTGGTCTTCGGCCAGGACCTGGCCAAGATCTCCCGCAAGGAGCTGGGGGCCCTGCGCATGAACTTCGGGGTCTTGTTCCAGAACGCGGCCCTCTTCGATTCGATGACCGTCTTCGACAATATCGCGCTGCCGCTGCGGGAGCGGACCGACAAGGAAGAGGACGAGATTCGCCAGATTGTCGAAGAACGGCTCGCCCTGATGGATCTCAAGGGGAGCCAGGCCAAGTTCCCGGCCCAGCTCTCCGGCGGGATGCGCAAGCGGGTCGGGCTGGCGCGGGCGCTGGTCCTCGATCCCAGGGTGGTCTTTTTCGACGAGCCGACCACCGGTCTTGATGTCCACAAGAGCAACGAGATCTACCGGCTCTTTTTCGAAACGCAAAAGCAGCTGGGTTATACTGCGGTGATTGTCAGCCACGATGTGCCGAAGATCTTCAAGCTGTCCGACTATGTGGCGTTGCTCGCCGAGGGGAAGATTCAGGGTTGTCTCTCCCCCGAGGCTTTTCAGATGGCGGACAACCCGTTGATCCGTGACTACGTGGAGACGACCATGGGTCCGATCTACTCAAGCGCAGAGGAGGAGCCGGGTCTTTATGAAACGGTTTAACCTGGAAATTGCAGTCGGCCTCTTCATGGTGGTCGGCTTCGCCTGCTTCGCCTGGTTGTCGGTGCGCCTCGGTGACGTCAACCTCTTCGCCAACCGCACCTACACGGTGCAGGCCCGTTTCGGATCGGTCTCCGGCCTCAAGGTCGGCGCGGCCATCGAAATTGCCGGTGTCCCGGTCGGCAAGGTCGCAGCCATTACCCTCGACCCGGAATTGTACCAGGCGCAGGTGAAGCTGGAGATTGATAATGGTGTCCAGCTGCAGGAAGACAGTATCGCCTCGATCCGCACCGCCGGCATCATTGGCGACCGCTACGTCGCTATCTCCCCCGGCGGCTCCCCGGAACTGATCGCGCCGGGCGGAAAGATTACCGAGACCGAGTCGGCGATCAATCTCGAGGAACTGGTGAGCAAGTATATCTTTGAGAAGAAGTGAGCCGAATTGATGGATGCCTCGCTAATCATGCTGCGGATCGCTCAGCAGGGGCGAATCCTTTTGTTCGCTCTGGTGCTCCTGACTCTTTCGGGGGGCGCACTGGCGTGGGCCGAGGAGCCTTTCGACCCAGGGCCCGACCCCTTCGCCGACGAGGTGGTGGCGCCGAGCATCGCCGATCCGATCGAACCGTTTAATCGCGGTGTTTTCTGGGTCAACGACAAGCTCTACTTCTACCTCCTCAAGCCGATTGCCCGGGGCTACCGGGTGGTGCCGAGGCCGGTGCGGAGTTCGGTCGGCAAGGCCTTCACCAATCTTGCCTTCCCGGTGCGCTTCGTCAATAACCTGCTGCAGCTGAAATTCCGCGCAGCCACGATCGAGTTCGACCGCTTCCTGATCAATTCGACCATCGGCCTGGCCGGGCTGTTCGATCCCGCCAGCAACATCCCGGAACTGCGGCCGCAGGTCGAAGACCTCGGCCAGACCTTCGGTTCGTACGGCATCGGTCATGGCTGCTACCTGGTTCTGCCGCTGCTCGGCGCTTCGAGCCTGCGCGATGGCCTCGGGTCGGTCGGCGATTCCTTTCTCGATCCCCTCGCTTATACCGGTCTGACCCTGGCCGAACGGGGCGGGCTCAGGGCGGGGCAGACCATCAACTGGCTTTCTCTCGACAGGGATACCTACGAAGGGATCAAACAGGATGCCGTCGATCCCTACCTTTTTATTCGCAATGCCTACCTCCAGCGCCGCCAGGCGCAGGTCGAAAAATAGGCCAAGGAGTTGCCGCCATGAACAAACAGGTGCTGATTTTCCTCCTTCCTCTGCTTTTACTCCTCCCCCTGCCGGCGCTGGCCGCCCCCAGTGCCATCGACCAGGTCCGTGCGACGGTGAACCAGGTCCTCGAAGTGCTGCGCAACAAGGGGCTCGATGAGACCGCCCGGCGCGAGCAGCTGCGCACCCTGGTGCGGGACCGGTTCGATTTTGCCCTGATGTCCCAATGGACCCTAGGTACCTATTGGCGCCAGGCCAGCCCGGACCAGCAACGGCGCTTTATCGACCTCTACAGCGACCTGCTGGAAGCGAGTTACCTGGGCAAGGTCGAGTCCTATACCGATGAAAAGGTCCATTTTATCGGCGAGCGGATCGAAGACCAGCGGGCCGAGGTGGAGACGGAGATCGCTACCGCCCAGGCCAATATCCCCTTGAATTATCGTCTGAGCCTGGAAGGTACGGAATGGAAGGTCTACGACGTGGTGATTGAGGGGGTAAGCCTGGTGCGAACCTACCGCGGCAGCTTTGGTGAAATTGCCCGCAAGGATGGAATTGAGGGGTTGCTGAAACAGGTGGCGCAAAAGGTCGAGGAGCAGCGCCAGGCGCGGGCTGCCCGCAAGGGGTAGGGAGAAGAGCAACGATGATTCAGGTCCAGGCCGAGCGCTGCGCGCTCCTCAAAAACCAGCTGCGCTGTTTCCATTTTCTGCAGGCCGAAGATCTTCCTGAGCTGACCGACTATTTCACCTGCGCCTCGGTGGGCGCCGGCGATACCCTCTGGCGCGAAGGGGACGTGGGGGACTTCGAGGCATTTATTATCGAAGGGAAGGTCGAGATCAGCAAGGAGACCGAATTCCCCGGCAAGCAGGTGGTGGTCGGCGTCTACAGCCCGGGGACGGTGGTCGGAGAGCTCTGTATCATGGAGGATCGTCCGCGGGCGGTCACCGCGGTCGCCCTGGAAGAGACCGCGCTGCTGCTCCTCAGCCGGGACAATCTGGAACAGTTGCTGACCGTCAACCCGGCCCTGGGGAGCAAGCTCCTCAAGGGGATGCTGATGGTGGTTTCCATCCGCCTGCGCAAATCCTTCGAGCGACTGGCATCGATTTTCTGATTCGCTCCCGTTACCCCGTCCTGCCCGGCCCCGGTTCTTCACCGGGAGCCGCCCCCCGAAAGAAGCAGTAAGCATTGCGTCCTGCCTGTTTGGCGCGGTACATGGCCGCATCGGCGTTTTCCAGCAGGGCCGACATCTCCTCCCCATCCTCCGGAAAGATCGCAATCCCGACGGAACCTGAAATCCGCCGCCGGCCGCCCGGCAGGTCGAAAGGCCGATCCAGGGCAACCAGAATCCGGCGGGCGACCACGCCGACCTGGGTGGCGGCAGTAACACAGGGCATGATGACGGTGAATTCGTCACCTCCAAGACGCGCCGCAGTGTCACTCTTACGCACCGATTGCAGCAGCCGTTGCGCCGCCAGTTGCAACAGACAATCCCCGGCATCATGGCCGAGGGTGTCGTTGATCTCCTTGAAGTGATCGAGATCGATGAACATTAACGCCACCCGATACCCCTCCCGCCGGGCCTGTTCAATGGCCTGGCGCAGCCGGTCGTGGAAGAGCATGCGGTTGGGTAGTCCGGTAAGGGCGTCGAAATTGGCCTGGTGCCAGATCTTCTCCTGCAGTTCCTTGCGCAGGGTGATGTCCCGCAGAATAGTCTGCACTGCCCACTTCCCACCATAAAAGACCGGCGCCGAGCTGATCTCGACCTCGACCGGCAGGCCATCGAGGCGGACAATTCGGGCCTCAATGTAGGGGTGATCCTTCTGCAGCTCTCCCTCCTGTTGAACGCGTGCCTCAACCAGATCACGGAACTCGGGGTGAATCAGGTCGAGGTTGTCCATGCCGGCAAGCTGGTCGGCTTCGTTGGCGGCGAAGAGTCGACCGGCGGCCTGGTTGGCGAAGATGATTTTCCCCTTGCGATGGACGACGATGGCATCGGGCGAGCGGTCAATGAGGGCGCGATAGCTCTGTTCGCTCTCGCGCAGCGCCTGTTCGACCTGCTTGAGGGCGGAGAGGTCCTGCAGGGTTTCAATGGCGGCGATCATCTCACCCTGGCGGTTGCGGATCGGCGCTGCTTCGAAGAAGAGATAGCGGCGTTTTCCGCCGACGTTGGCAAACCATCCTTCCGCCTGCAACCCTTCGGGGATCAGTTGCGAACTGGCGAAGGTGCTGTAGAGATCGAGGGTCTTTTCCAGGTCCTGGTCGATAATCAAATCGGCCATGCAGGGGCGCGGTTCTTTGTAGAACGCTTTCCATTGCAAGTTGGTACCGAGGACCTCGGCGGCGGCAATGCCGGTCAACTCTTCGCAGGCCCGGGTCCAGGTCAGGACCCGGTGGCTGGAGTCGAGAACGAAGCAGGCGACGGCGGAATTCTGCAGCAGATTTTCAGAAAATTCCCGCTGTTCGGCAAGTGCCGCTTCCACCGCTTTGCGCTCGGTAATGTCTATCATGGTGGCGACCAGCCCGGCCGGCTCCCCCTGGGGGTTGCGAAAGCCCGCCTTGAAGAAGAGGATGTCGTGCCGGTTGCCGTCAGCCAGGGGCAGGGTCTGTTCAAAACTTTCCACGATCGAGCTGTGTTCGTTCAAAAGTTTGGCGTCGATGCGCAGGTGCGTCGCCGCTTCGTCCACCGGGACGAGATCGCTGACTGTTTTGCCCGGGAGTTCAGCGCGCGGGATGCCGAAACTCAGCTCGAAGGCGGTGTTGCAGCCGAGGTAGTGGCCGTCGAGTCCCTTGTAGTAGACCGGTAACGGGATGGAATCGAGAATCATCTGCAGAAAATCGAGGCGCTCCCGGGAGAGGGTGGTCTGTTGCGTGACCTCGCCGATGAGCTGGTTGAAGGCGCCGGCCAGGGCGCCGATTTCGTCGCCACTGCTGATTCGGAGAGGCCGCCGCGGCTCGGGTTGGGCGGAGAGTTCCCGGACCTGCCGGGTCAGCAGGGCCAGGGGGTGCAACTGCCGGCGCAGAACCAGCCAGAAGATCAGGGTGCAGATCGCCAGGGCCGCGACGACCCCGACCGCGGTTCCCCGCAAGGCGCGGTGCAGGGGAGCATAGGCTTCCTTTTGCGGGTAGTTTGCGGCGAGAATCCAGTTGGTTGCGGCGAGGTGCTTGAAGGCGGCGAGCATCGGCACCCCCCGGGAATTCACCGTCTCCCCACTCCCCTCAAACCCTTCGATGGCCTGATCGAGCAGCAGGTTGGCGCCGGGCGGGATGTCCCTCTGCAACACCCGGCTCGGATCGGGGTGCATGATCATCAAGCGGTCGGTGTTGAAGAGGTAGTAATAACCGGTTTCACCGATCCGGGTGCGGGAGAGGCGACCGAGAAAATTGTCCCGGGTCAGGTCGAGGCTGCCGGCGAGAACGCCGAGGAGTTGTCCCTTCGGGTCGAAGAGCGGGGCGGTGAAGTTGACGGCCGGATGGTGGTGGGGCTGGCTGGAAAGGTAGGGGTCGGAAATGATCGGGGCACCACTTTCGATGGTGCGGCGGAAATAGTCGCGAAAGGCATAGCTCCTCCCGCGGCGATCCGGCTTGAAGGGCCATTCGGCGATCAGGTCGCCGTTGGCCGAAAACAGGAAGATGCCGTTGTCGAAGAACTGGGTCGTGCCGATGCCAAGGCGCTGGTCGAAAAAGGCCTGGGCCAGGTCGGGGTTGGCGACAATCTCCGGCGGGATGCTGGCCGCGGTCTTTACAATCAATTCGCGGCCATAGGCCAGGTTCTGGTCGAGGGCCTGGGCGTTTCCACTCAGGACCGTGAGTTGCTGGCGGCCGATAAAATGGCGGAATTCGGTGGCAAAAAAATGAAGTGTCGCAGCCCCGAGCAGGCTCAGCAGCACGCAGAGCAGCAGGCCGACAGTTCCCGCCAATTTGGTTTTCAGGCTCAATGACGCCACGCTGGTGTCCCAATTGCTGGCAGGCTTGCGCAACTTCGCTAAAGAACTTCACTCTAACGGATCTTGTCGGGAAGACAAGCGGTAAATTCGGGAGAGACTATCCGCCCTAGAGGCCGAGGTCGCGCAACTTCTCCAGCAGTTGCCGCTGGGTGTCGTTGAGGTGGGTGGGGACGAAAACTTCGATGACTGCGTAGAGATCACCCTTCTTGCCGTCACCCGGCACCCCGAAGCCGCGCAGGCGGATTTTGCCGCCTGGGACCATGCCGGCCGGGACTTTGACGCGCTTTTCACCATCGAGGGTCGGGACCTCAACACTGGTCCCGAGGCAGGCCGCCGAAAAGGGAATCTTCACGGTAACAAGGAGGTCCTTCCCCTCGCGGCGGAAGACCGGGTCGGGCTCGACCTCGATTTCGAGGTAAAGGTCGCCGGCGGGACCGCCGCCGGGGCTTGCCCCCCCCTTGCCGGCGACACGCAGTTTCTGGCCCGATTCGACGCCGGCGGGGATGCGCACCTGCAGTGATTCGCTCTTGCCGGCATGGCTGAAGGCGATGTGGCGCTCGCCACCGGAGATCGCCTGGCGCAGCGGAATCGCCACCTGCAGGGAAAAATCCTGGCCGCGAACCGGTCGCGGACGCCCGCCGGCGTGGAAGGTGGTGCGCCCCCTGCCGCCGCCGAAGAGCTGGCTGAAGATGTCGTCGTTACCCAAGCCGAATTCACGAAAGAGGTCGCCGACATCGAAGCCGCGGAAGATATCCTCCTGGGAATATCTCTGGTGAAAACCGGCCTCGCCGAACTGGTCGTACTGCTTCTTCTTCTCCGGATCGGAGAGGACCGCATAGGCCTCGGTAATCTCCTTGAACCGTTCCTCGGCCGCCTTGTCGCCGGGGTTCTTGTCGGGATGATACTTAAGGGCCAGCTTGCGGTAGGCTTTCTTGATCCCGGCACTGTCGGTCCCCTTGGGGACACCGAGCACCTGGTAGTAGTCCTTGGCCATGGTCGCTCCTTGGGGCGCAGGTGTTGTGCCCTGTCAATATAGGGTCGGCCGGGGGTCCCGTCAAGGGCGCGGTGCGGAAATGGTTGACCTCTCGCCCGGGACCGGCTAATATTTCGGCAGGCTAAACTTTTGGAGGTCGAACAATGGAGAAGATCGAGCGGCTCGAGCATTTATACCCGGAACTTCTTGGGCGCATGGGGCGGTTGCGGGCCCTGGTCCACGAGGGGATCGATCTGACCTACAACCAGTACAAGACCCTGTTGACCATTGCCGCCTCCGGGCGTTGCTCCCTCGGGGATCTCGGACGGGAACTGGAGGTCGCCATGAGCAGCGCCAGCCAGATGGTCGACCGGCTGGTCGCCCAGGGCCTGGTCCAGCGTCAGCAGGACGCCGACAACCGGCGCCAGGTCATTATCCGCCTCACGCCGCGGGGGCAGGCGCTGATCGGCGAACTGCGGCGTGGCATCCTGGCGCGCTACCGCAAGCTGCTCAAAGCCCTCGACCCGGCCGAGCAGGAGGAACTGGTTACCGCATTCGAGTCGATCGCCCGGATTCTCGGCAAGGTGACGTGACGGCCCAGGACCCCGGACCATCCAAGGTTATTTCCGCCCATCTGTCCGTGAAAGGAATCGCTACCATGACCCGTATTGCCATCGTCGGAGCCGGGATTTCCGGTCTGTCGACCGCCTGGGCTATTGAGTCCCTTGCCAAAGCTGCAGACCTCCCCGTGCAGATCGTCCTACTCGAGAAGGAGGAACGGAGCGGGGGGAAAATCTGGAGCCGGCGGGAGGAGGGCTACCTGTGCGAGTGGGGGCCCAATGGTTTTCTTGACAACAAGCCGATGACTCTCGACCTCTGCCGGCAGCTGGACATCAGTGATCGCTTGCTTCGGTCCGATGACAACGCCCGCAAACGTTTCATCTACAGCGGTGGCAAGCTCCACCAGCTGCCGGAAAATGGCCCCTCCTTTCTCCGCTCGGGGTTGATCTCCTGGCCGGGCAAGCTGCGCCTGGCCTGCGAACCGCTGATCCCTGCGCGGCGGGACGACGCGGATGAGACCCTGGCCGATTTCGCCCGCCGGCGTCTCGGCCAGGAGGCCCTCGACAAGCTGATCGCACCGATGGTCTCCGGCATTTTCGCCGGCGACCCGGAGACAATGAGCCTGAAGAGCTGTTTTCCCCGCATCCGTCAGCTCGAAGTCGAGTACGGCGGTCTGATCAAGGCGATGGTCCGGCTGGCGAAACAGAAGAAGGCCGAACGCAAGGCGGGCAAGGCGGTGGCCAGCGCCGCCGGTCCCGGCGGGGTGTTGACCTCCTTTGCCGAGGGGATTCAGGAATTGACCGCCGGGATAGGCCAGGCCCTTGCCGCTGAGCTGCGCCTGGGCGCCGCGGTAACCGCCATTCGGCGCCTCGATGGGGGTTATGCTCTCGATCTCGCTGCCGGCGGCAGCGTTGAAGCCGACCTGGTGGTCAGTGCCGCCCCGTCCTGGGCCGTCGCCGGACAGGTCGCCGGCCTCGATCCGGCCCTGGCATTGCTGCTGCGGGAGATTCCCTACGCCCCGATGAACGTCGTCTGCTTCGGTTACCAGCGGGAGAAGATCGCCCGGGATCTCGACGGTTTTGGCTACCTGATCCCGAAAATGGAGGGGAAGGGGATTCTTGGCACCCTCTGGGACTCAAGCATCTTTGCCAACCGCGCGCCGGAGGGTTCGGTGCTGCTGCGCTCGATGATGGGCGGGGCCACCAATCCCGGTGCCATCGAGCTCGCCGACAGCGAGGTCCAGTCCCGGGTCGCGGCCGACCTCAAGGAGATCATGGGGATCACCGCTGCTCCCGACTTTGTGCGGATTTTTCGCCACCGGCGGGCCATCCCCCAATACGTCGCCGGCCACGGACGCCGCCTGGAGGCGATCGCGGAACGCCTCGATGCCCTGCCGGGACTCTTCCTGACGGGGAATGCCTTTTTCGGCGTCGGCCTCAACGACTGCGTCAATGCCTCCAATCAGGCGGCGGCACGGGTGGTCGCTTTTCTGCTGAAGCGGGGGTAGTTTTGAGGTTTGAAGTTTGAGGTTTGAAGGCGCGCCGGGTGGCGCGCCTTCAGCGTTTGCGGCGGAAGAGGTCGGTCTTGAGGCTGGAGACGCGGTCGAGGAAGAGGTAGCCGTCGAGGTGGTCAATCTCGTGCTGGATCGCCACGGCTTCGAACCCGCTGGCCCGGATCACCCGCTCCTGCCCGTCGCGGTCGAGAAACTGGACCACGATACTCTCGGCACGGGTGACATTGCCGGTATAGTCGGGGACGCTCATGCACCCCTCGCGCATCGACTGCTGTCCTTCCCCCTCGAGCACTTCCGGGTTGATCATGGCCAGCAGGCCGTGGTTGCATTCGCGGCCGAGCTTGCTGTGGGAGACGTCGACCACCACCACCCGGCGCCCATCGCCGATCTGGGTCGCGGCCACCCCGACCGAATGCCCGGCGGCGACCATAGTGTCGATCAGATCCTGGACCAGGGCGTCAACGCTGGGGTCCGCAGCTGCCACTGGCTCCGCCACCGCTTTCAGCCGTGGGTCGGGGTAAAGCAGAATTTCCCTGACCGCCATGGTTTCAGAACTCCACCGGGGTAATGGAGCGGATGCTGATATCGACCTTGAGCCGGTCGCGCAGCTGCTGCATGACGAGGGAAAGGTCGTCGACCTCGACCCCCTGGGGGAGGACCGCCTCCAGCATCATTACGTAGACGGGCCGTTCCTCGCTCCCCACCAGCTTGGTGTTGAGATCGGTGATATTGACCTGACGGTCGCCGAGTTCCTTGGCCACCTGGTAGACGATCCCCGGTTGGTCCGATCCGTAGACTGAAATCAGGCAGAGCTCACCGGTCATCTGCGGATGCCTTTCGCCGCCGGGCTTGAGCGTGCGCAAAAAAACCGAGAGCCCGCTCTCCTCGAGGGGAGCAAACGCAGCACCGAAACTTTCCCGACCGGTATAGGCCGGATGGGAGATGATCAGGATCATGGCAAATTGGCCGCCGAGAATCGAACAGCTCGAATCGGCGATGTTACAGCCGAGGCGAAAAAGGATTTCAGTGACCTGGGAGACGATGCCGGGGCGATCCCGGCCGATGATCGTCAGGGCGAAATGCTGCATGATGACCTCCCTGTTGCAGTTGCTGTTGCAGCTTCTAGGAGCCTGTCGGACTATGCGGGGCGAAGCGAAAATTCGGATATTGGAGAACAGCCGGATTTGCAGTCGGCGCATGGATAGTCCGACAGTCTCCTAGTACCATCTTTTGGCCGGAAATTCCAGATTTCCCTGCAGGGCCGGGAGAGGTGCCGGGAAAATAAAAAAGCGCGGGAGCGGCTGACGCCGTTCCCGCGCAGGGTTGGCCACGAAGGCCGTTATCCGATTCGCGGTCCCTGGGACCGCTGAATTCATGTTTTGGCGGGATTACTTCTTGTGGCAGTCGCCGCACTTGGTGGGACCGGCACCCTTGGTCTTGTGGCAGTCCTTGCACAGGGCGTGGGCCGAGTCCTTGGTGAGCTCGATCTTGGCCGGGGTCCCTTCGCCGTGACAGACCTTGCACTCCATCGTTTCGCTGTGAGCCTTGTGGTTGAAGGTGACGTCGCCGTTCTTGGCGGGCAGGACGACGCTGTCGACGGCGAGAGCCGGGGCAACAGCAAACAGGACCAGCAGGGTAGCAACGAGCAGTTTCTTCATGACGGTGTTTCCTCCTTCAGTTGGTGTTGATGGGAATTAAATGTTGCTAACTGTAATTGTCTCATGAATCCTTGTCAAGACTTTTTGGCAGGGGGGGGGGCGGCTTGCATCTGGCGGGTAGATCGGCTACCTTTTCAGTACACCTGTCAGACCTGTGTGAAGGAGTAAAATGGCATGCGTGGCAAATTTCTTCCCGTTTTTTTCGCCCTGCTCGGGAGCCTTATGGTTGTTGTCCCGGCTACCGCGGCTGAGCCGCAACCTCCGGGGAAAGGGGACCGCTGTCCGACCTGCGGCATGTTTGTCGCCGGTTATCCCAACTGGGTCAGCTCGATGGTTTTTAAGGATGGCAGCCGCGTCTTCTTTGACGGGCCCAAGGATATGTTCCGCTACTTTTTCGACCTGGGCAAATACCGCCCGGCGGGGACTCCCGACGACATCGAGGTGATCTTTGTCACCGAGTATTATTCGATGCTGAGCATGGCGGCGACGGAGGTCTATTTTGTCAGTGGCAGCGATGTGCTCGGCCCCATGGGGAAGGAGATAGTCCCGGTCGCCGGCCTGGAGCAGGCGCGGGGGTTCATGCGTGACCACGGTGGTGCCAAGCTGATGCAGTTTAACGGCAAGGCCCTGGTCGAAGTGCGGGACGCCGAATGAATCGTGCCCTGGCCTTTCTGGCCCTGACCACGGTGCTGGTGCTGGTGCTGGCGGCACTGCTGGTGAATGGGGAGTTGCAGGCCCGGCACTTTGCTGCCACCAGTGGCCCGGCGCTGGCGCGGCTCGGCGGAGCGCTCGGCCTCACCGACCTGGCGATCTGGACCGAGGCCCGCTATGCCCGCCATCCCTCCCAGGCCGACCGCTTCACCGCCTTTCAGGATCTGCCCGGCGCCTTTGACCACTTTCCCGCGGGGTCGATCATTCCTCCTCCCCCTGCCGACCTGATCCGCTGATGTCTGTGACCCGCCAGCTGAAAATCCTCGAATTCGCCCTCGCGGCAACCCTGCGCCAGCGTGGCCGCAACCTGTCGATCCTGATCGTTTACACCCTGGTCATCACGGTCCTCGCCTCGATCCTCTTTTTGACCCGCGGGCTCAAGGAGGAGGCGGCCCAGCTGCTGGCCCGGGCTCCGGAACTGGTGGTGCAGCGGGTTATCGCCGGCCGCCATGATCTGATCTCCCTCGATTACGGCAAGACCCTGGCCGCAATCCCCGGGGTCGGCAAGGTGACGCCGCGAGTCTGGGGGTATTACTACGACGGCCTGACCCACAGCAACTACACCCTGATGGGTGTCGGCGCAGCGGCCCCGGTTGGGCTGGAGCTGTTGCGCGGAAGCCTGCCGCAGGGCCCAGGGGAATGTGCCCTCGGGGCCGGCGTCGCCGGCATCAGGCGCACCGGTCCCGAGGGGGACCTGATCATCGTCGACAGTCGCAATACCGGGGTCGTCTTTGAGGTCACCGGGGTTTTTGCCAGCGATTCGGCGCTGCTGACCAACGACCTGGTGCTGCTCGGGGAAGAGGATCTGCGCCAGTTCTTTGCCATGCCGGATGACCGGGCCACCGACTTCGCCGTCGAGGTCTTCAATCCCCAGGAGGTGGATACGGTGGCGGCGAAGATCAAGCAGCTTTTGCCCGATACCCGCCCGATCACCCGCAGTGAGATCCTGCGTACCTACGATTCGGTCTTCAGCTGGCGCAGCGGCATGCTGCTCACCGTCTTTGCTTCCGCGCTGCTCGCCTTCTGTATCCTCGCCTGGGACAAGGCGACCGGTCTCAGTGCCGAGGAGAAGCGGGAGATCGGGATACTCAAGGCGGTCGGCTGGGATACGGCCGATGTCCTGGCCCTCAAATTCTGGGAAGGGCTCATCCTCTCCCTCACGGCGCTGCTGATCGGCCTCATCCTCGCCTGGCTCCATGTCTTCTGGTTCGACTCCCAGTGGCTGGCGCCGGTGCTCAAGGGGTGGTCGATCCTCTTTCCCCCCTTCGCGCTGACGCCGGCCGTCGATCTCTACCAGCTCTGCGTGATTGCGTTTTTGACCGTCACCCCGTACGTGGCCAGCACCGTCATCCCTTCGTGGAAGGCTGCAATCACCGACCCGGAAAGCATGATGAGGAGCTGATAGCGATGGCGCCGCTGATTGAAACCATGGATCTGTACAAGACCTACAACCCGGGGCGACCGGATGAAATCCGTGCCCTGCAGGGGGTGTCGGTGCAGATCGAGGCGGGGGAGGTGGTGGCCCTCAAGGGTCCGAGCGGGTCGGGCAAGACCACGCTGCTGAGCCTGCTCGGCTGCATGAGCCGCCCCACTTCGGGGCGGGTGACGGTGGCCGGGCGCGATGTCTCCCGTCTGCCGGAGCGTTTTCTGACCGAGGTCCGCCGTCAGACCTTCGGATTCATTTTTCAGCAATTCAACCTGCTGCGGGATGTCGGGGTGCTGGAAAATGTCCTGCTCCCCCTCTACCCGCAGGATTGCCCGCCGCGGGAGATGCAGCGCCGTGCCACGGAACTGCTCGACCAGCTTGGCCTGGGCCAGCGGCGCCAGCTCAAGGTCCGCCAGCTCTCCGGCGGCGAACAGCAGCGGGTGGCGATTGCGCGGGCGCTGGTCAACGCGCCGCAGATCGTGGTCGCCGATGAGCCGACCGCTCATCTCGACAGTGAGTTGGCGGCAGAACTGCTGGAAATTTTGACGGGTCTGCAGCGGGAGGGGAAGACCATTGTCATCGCCACCCATGACCGCTTCGTCTTCGAACATCCGCTGATCACCCGGGTGGTGGCAATGCGTGACGGGCGCCTCGCGGTGGAGGCGCCGTGATTCTCCATCCCGGTATCCTCGCGCTGCTCACCGGTAGCGGCATCGTCCTGCTTCTCTGCCTTTACGCGTCGGTCACCGGGGCCCGCATTCTGCTGCGCTGGGATCGCAGCAGCAGCAGCGAACTGCAGTATCAGCTCGAATTGCGCACCGTCCTGGTCTCGACCCTGGTCCGCTACGCCCTTGCTTTCGAGATCCTTTCCGGGATCCTCTTCATCTACACCGTCGACGACCTGCACCCGCTCTTCGTCGGCGCCATGTGCGCCACCGGCTCTCTCAACGCCAACCCGGTGGGCTGGAACGCCCTCCTCGTCAAGCTCGCCATCTGGTTTGTCGCCGCCCTCTGGCTAGTGCTCAACCGCTTTGACGAGCAGGCCGAGGACTTCCCCCTGGTGCGGGTCAAGTATGCCCTGCTGCCGCTGGTCACCTACCTGGTCGGACTCGACTGTTACTACCAGCTCAGTTATTTTCTCGGCCTGCAGCCCGAAGTCATCACCTCCTGCTGTGGCGCCCTCTTCACCGCCAGCGGTGGCGGGTTGGCCGGGGAACTCGCCGGGCTGCCGGCAAAGCCGGCGATGATCGCGTTCTATGGCGGGGCCGGGGTGCTGCTGGTGCTGTTGATGGCCTGTCTGGTCTGGCGGTCCGGTTGGTTGCGGCTGTTACTGACGCTGGTGGCGGCCGGCTTTCTCCCCCTCGCCCTGGCCGCGGTTATCTCCTTCATCTCCCTTTATATCTACCAGATGCCGAGTCATCACTGCCCCTTCGACCTGTTCCAGGGGCATTATCATTTTATCGGCTACCCCCTCTATCTAAGCCTGTTTGCTGCGGTCCTTTACGGTGCGCTGCCGGGCTTGTTCCGGCCCCTGGCACGTCACCCGTCTCTCGCCACCGCGCTTTATGAAACTGATCGGCGCTGGTTGTGGCGGGCGCTGGTTGCCCTGCTGATTTTCCTCGCCCTGGCAACGGCACCCGCCCTGTTGGGGCAGATGGTCCTGATCGGTTATGGTTGAAGCTGCCCAGGTGACTCAGACGTGAGCGTGGCGCCGGTCCCCCGGCCTTGGCGTGAGCAGTGCGGACGGTTTTCGCCGGACCGGATCCTTGCCGACGACCACCCAGCCGGCGCGGCGGCGAAAGCGGGCCAGCTTGTGGGATTCAAAGAGGCGGTCGAGCAGATGCGCTTTGACCATATCGTGCCGGCCATCGGTATACTGAACCTGGATCATCATGGGAAACCTCCCTGGTTGAATCTCAGGGGGGTCCAATTCCCCGAAGCTTGCTTCGCTATCGCCAATATGAAATATTGGCGACATGAGCGAATATGTACACAAAAGTCATAATGTTTCTGTGCTGTTATACCATCTTGTTTGCCCAGCAAAATACCGCCGGGTTGTTTTCACCCCAGAGGTTGATGGCTGGCTCAAAGAGGTCTGCCTTGAGATCGCCAAAAGATACGAGATTCAGTTCGTAGAAATTGGGACCGACAAAGACCATGTTCACTTTTTGGTGCAGTCGGTTCCAATGTACAGCCCAACGCAGATTGCACGAGTCATCAAAAGCATTACGGCCAGAGAAATATTCAAACGAGTCCCATCGGTTAAAAAGCAACTATGGGGTGGCGAATTTTGGACAAAGGGCTATTTTGTGAACACTGTAGGCCAAAAGGGTAATGAGAAAACCATTGCGACCTATGTTAGAAATCAAGGCCGAGAAAAAGAGTATCAGCAATTGCACCGCGAGCAGTTAACGCTTTTTGATACCCCGTAGCTTGCTGCGGGGTAGTTCATTAGTTTTTATGGGAATATATTACCGTATCGGTCATTGATGGCAACAGGGGAAAAGAGTGGTATGGCAGGGCAAGGGAAAAGGCTTGAAATCCACTCCGCGCCTCGCTAAGCTTAGCGACTCTGGAGCCCTGATTTCAGGACTGTCCTGCCTTAAAGTGTGATCCAGCTGGCAACGGCCGGCTGCAACCAAGGAGAAGGGTTCGATGCTCATTGTCATGGACCACAGTGCTACCCCGGAGCAGATCCAGGCGGTTATCGAAACCGTCACCGCGGCCGGTCTTCAGGCCGAGCCGATTCCGGGGAGCCAGCGTACCGCCATCGGCGTGCTCGGCAACCAGGGGCCGGTCGACGATACGGCGATTCGCGAATTGCCCGGCGTACGCGAAATCATTCATGTCAGCAAGCCCTACAAACTGGTCTCCCGGGATTTCCATCCGCAACCGACGGTGGTCGAGGTGGGCGGGGTTCGCATCGGCGATGGCGCCAGGCCGGTGGTGATTGCCGGGCCCTGCTCCATCGAGAGCGAGGCGCAGATGCTGGCCGCTGCCCAGGTGGTCAAAGCTGGCGGCGGCCAGGTGCTGCGGGGCGGCGCCTTCAAGCCCCGTACCGGTCCCCATTCGTTTCAGGGGCTCGGCGTGCCGGGGCTGAAGCTGTTGCGCCAGGCCGGCGATGCGGTCGGTCTGCCGGTGATCACCGAGGTGATGCGCATCGAGCAGCTCGAAGCGGTCTGCCGTTATGCCGACATCCTGCAGATCGGCGCCCGCAACATGCAGAACTTCGATCTTCTCAAGGAGGTCGGGCGCCTTTCCCATCCGGTCCTTCTCAAGCGCGGCATGTCGGCGACAATCGAAGAATTTCTCTCCGCTGCCGAGTACCTGCTGGCCGAAGGAAATGGCCGGGTGATTCTCTGCGAGCGCGGTATCCGCACCTTTGAGCGGGCGACCCGCAACACCCTCGACCTGTCGGTCGTTCCGCTGATCCGTTCGATGAGCCACCTGCCGATTATCGTCGATCCGTCCCACGCGACCGGCAAGCGTTCGCTGGTGCCGGTGATGGCGAAGGCGGCCCTGGTTGCCGGTGCGCACGGTGTCATGGTCGAGGTCCACCCCGAGCCGGAAAAGGCCCTGTGCGATGGCGCCCAGAGCCTGACGGGGGATGGTTTCGGCGAACTCATGGTTGATATTCGCGGCCTGCTTGGCTACCTTGGGTATTGACAGCCGTAGCAACCGGGCTGGTTGAAGAGAGGTTGTCCGGAGAACGGACTCCGGTCCTGGGCTGGATAGACGACGTGCCACCGTCGCCAGGTTGGTCTATCCTTTTGGTCGAATCGCAGCACCAAGGCGGCAACTGCAGCCAAAGGAAGGACGCTCATGACACCCAGTGTTGAAATTGCTCCCGGTATCGACTGGGTCGGTGCCAAGCACAGGGAACTGCAGGTCTTCGATGACCTTTTCCCGACCCACAACGGCACCACCTACAATTCCTACCTGATCCGCGGTCGCACCCGCAACGCCCTGATCGACACCGTGAAGGAGCCGTTCAGCGCCGAGTTCTTTGCCAAGGTCGAGAAGCTCCTCCCGCTCAAGCAGATTGATATCGTCGTCGTCAATCACACCGAGCCGGACCACTCGGGCGCTCTCGCCGGGCTGATCGAAAAGAACCCGCAGATTACCGTCTATTGCAGCAAGGCGGCGGAAAATTTTCTCAAGCAGCTGCTTCACAAGCCCTTCAAATCCCATGTCGTCGCCGACGGCGAAGAGGTTGATCTGGGGGGGCGCACCCTGCGCTTTATCCTCGCCCCCTACCTGCACTGGCCCGATACCATCTTCACCTACCTGGTCGAGGACCAGATCCTCTTCCCCTGCGACGCCTTCGGTGCCCACTACTGTGCCAGCAAACTCTTCGATGACGAGATCGCCGATTTTTCCGCCGATTTCCATTTCTATTTTGACTGCATCATGCGTCCCTTCAAGGACAAGATCCGCGACGCTCTGGCCAAGCTCGACGGTCTGCCGCTGCGCATGGTCTGCCCCTCCCACGGGCCGCTCCTGCGTTCCAGCTTTGACCACGCGATCAATGCCTATCGCAAATGGGCGGCACCGCCGCCCAAAGAAGAGAAGCCACGGGCCCTGCTGGCGGTCCTTTCCTCCCATGGCAATACCCGGACCATGGCCCAGGTGGTGCGCGAGGAGCTGGAAAGACAGGGGATCGAGGTCAATGAATTTGCCCTCTGCGGCATGCGGGACGATGACTACCGCAACGCCCTGGAACAGGCCGATGTCCTGATCATCGGCACGCCGACCATTCAGCGGGATGCGCCCCCCCATGTCTGGCATGCGCTGACGCTGATCTCCTCGGTGACGCCCAAGGCCAAGCTGGGCGCCGTCTTCGGCAGCTTTGGCTGGAGCGGCGAGGCGGTGAAGATGGTTGAGCAGCGACTCGAAGGACTTCGTTACAAGCTGGCGGCGCCGAGCATCTCCTTCCGCTTTACCCCGACTGCAGAAAACCTTCAGACCTGCCGGCAGTTTGCCGACCAGGTGGCCAACGCCGTTCTCTGCGAGGAGTAAGCCAGGCAACCGGGAATGAAGAAGGACAAAGCGCAGCAGCCGATAGCGGCTGCTGCGCTTTGTTGTCGAACCGGAAGCGGACGCCTGAAAAAAAAACGGGTGGTCCGCGCCCCTCTCCCCTTTTCCCGCTGGATCTTTCATGGTAAAAGGGGAGGGCGGTTGCCGGATTTTTCTCCCTCTGACGAGGTGAACCATGGGTTTCGACGAGCAGACACTGCAGGCGCTCTGCGCTCAGTTGGCCGATGATCTTGCGGCGACGAAAGGGACAGGTGACGCTCAGGTCGAAAAGATCGTTGCCACACTGAGCGGGGCCTTCGGCGTCAGCGAAAACGAAGTGGCCCTCTTTCGCCTCAGCGCCGACCGCAATCTGCTGCGCTTCCTCTGGCCGGCCAAGCTGCGCCAGGTCGGAGCCATCCCCTTCTCAAGCCTCGATTCCCTGGCGGCCCGCACCGCCCGGGAAGGGGTGGTCTTCCTGGAGAATACCTTTGCGGCCCAGCGGCATGCCAATGCCTACGAGAAGGTGCGGCTGGAGCCGGGTATCTCGTCACCCCCGAAGCCGATTCGCAAGATCATCAGCGCGCCGATTTTGCAGGGAGAGACCGTTATCGGCGTGATCCAAATCTCCCGCAAGGGGGATCTCGATGGTCCGGAAATTGATGATTTCAGCCAAGCCGATGCCGATGCTCTGCTGATCCTGGCCAGCGAGGTCGGCAATTACCTCTGACAACCCCCGACTTCAGACCAGGGCGGCAAAGTGCCCCTGCAGCTGGTCGAGCATCTCCTCCGCCGCTGGCGGCACCATCTCCCCGAGGCAGTGCAGGTTGACCAGCGCGTTGACGTTGGCATCCTTTTTCGCCGCCTCCCGCAACCTTTCGGCAAAGGCCTTGTTGACCACGCCAACCTCCCGGTAGATCGCATCCATCCCCTGCAATGACCAGTTCACCGCTTCTCCGCGCCGCTGCCGGTAGTAGAGGCTGACCAGGTACATCGATATAGCGCGAAAGATCGTCTCCTCCAGCGAGGCAAAGGGGAGATGAAAGCGGACCATCGGTTTGAGCTTTTCCATCGACGGACAGCCGCTGCTGACCATGATGATGCCGAGCAGCGGACTCAGCCCGAGCTGCAGGCAGGTGCGCTTGACGTAACTCCGTTCGGCGGTGGTGACCGTCACCTCGGCCTCGTCGTAGGAGAGGTATTCCTTGAACTCTTCGACGACCTGGGCCATGTTCAGGGCAATCGGGCAGCAGAGGGTTGTGGTGCGGTCGAACCGGCAACAGGGGCAGCGATGGCTGTCGAGCGCGGTCCAGACCGGCGGCCGGGGGACCGGCGGGGGTGCCATGTGCAGGGTTTCGCTGTCGAGCAGAACCGAAAACTCCTTGGTCTCTCCGTTGTCGAAACTGAACCGGTAGGCAATGCTCAGACCATGCTCCATGATTCGGTTCCCTCCCCTTTTACAAGTGAGTAATCAGGATACCCGATCCAATGGCAGTCGTTAAGGTGTTTTTTGCCATGGAGAGGCAGTAGTGTCCGGTTAGCAAATTGCATTCACCCAAAGTTGCAGATAATTGTAAATATTTTCACAAGTTAGCGTATTTTTTGCTTGACAAATCGTCGTGAAGTCGGCGCGGTGATTTTCGTAAATACCTATTTTATATGAGGATTTACGAAAATGTCATTACTTGTTCGCTGCCACCGTACCCGGCTTAGCAGGCGCTCCATTGTCCGACTTTTTACCCCGTTCAAGGGCGCTCTCGAACATGCCCCGGTTCTTGAGGCCCGAGGCAACAGGCCACTGCAGATGACGTTTGAAGATCAGTTGAAAATCCTGACCTACTATCACCTCGAAGAGCATTCTTCGGGGCGTCATCTGCTTCAGGTTCTGACGCAGGAAGATTTTGCCGCGACTCATATTGCACCGCCCGGCGGTATCCGGAAAAGCGCCTTCTTTGAGGCGATCAATACCCGAGGGCTGGAGCAGATGATTCATGTTTACGAAGACCTGCAGAAACAGGTCTCACAAAAGATTCCTGTCGCCAAAGACATCTCCGATCTCGGCGATCTGATCGCCGTCGATGGTTCGCTGATTGACGCTACGCTGTCCATGCTCTGGGCGGACTATCGAGACGGAGCCAAAAAGGCCAAGGTTCACCTGGGGTTCGATATCGGTCGTGGTGTCCCCCAGAAAGTCACATTAACCGACGGCAAGGGCGACGAGCGTCCTCAGGCGGAACGGCTCGTGGCTCCCGGTCAGACAGGTGTCTATGACCGCTATTACCAGTGTTACAAAAACTTTGACGACTGGCAGGATCAGGGGCGCCACTTTGTCTGCCGCATCAAAGCCAGTTCTCGTAAGACGGAGTTGAGCGCCAATCCTGTTGTCCCCGGCAGTCATGTTTTCTATGACGCCAGGGTGTTGCTCGGCACCAAAGATGTCAACCAGACCGAACGAGAAGTGCGTGTGGTCGGCTACAAGGTTGACCAAAAATCCTATTGGGTCGCCACCGACCGCTTCGATCTGACCGCCGAGCAGATTGCCTTGATCTACAAGCTACGCTGGACGATCGAGTCCTTCTTCGCCTGGTGGAAGCGCCACCTCAAGGTGTATCACCTGATTGCCCGCAGTCCCTACGGCCTGCTGGTGCAGATCCTCGCAGGGTTGATTACTTATTTGCTGCTGGCCATCTACTGCCACGAAGAGCATGGCGAACGTGTCAGCATCAACAGGGTGCGTGAGCTTCGCAACAATATTCGCAACGAGGCCGCCGAGGATGCGGCCGCAGGCTTAGGGCCTCCCGATATCATTGACTTGGACTTCGGAGCCTATGCAACTTCTTAACCGGACACTACTGATGGAGAGGGGAAAAATGACCGGACCAAAGGTCCTGCCTGGAAGCAGGATGGGCAGGTTGCCTGCCCCATGGGGGCGCTGGAGTGTCTCAGGGGATCAGGATCAGCTGCAGGTCGCAGACATTGGTGTTGGTCGGCCCGGTCCGCAGCAGGGCGCCGAGGCGGTCGAAAAAAGAATAGGCATCATTGCGGGCCAGGTAGTCGGCGGGGTCGAGCCCCGCCACGGTCGCTGCGGCCAAAAGTTCACTGCAGGCAAAGGCGCCGGCAGCGTCGGTCGGCCCGTCGTTGCCGTCACTGGCGGCGGAGAGGAGGTAGAGACCGGTGCCAAGGTCGGGTAATTCCGCCATTGCCGCGAGGAAAGCGAGGGCAAGTTCCTGGTTGCGGCCCCCCTTGCCATCCCCCCGCAGGGTAACCGTCGTTTCCCCGCCCGCCAAAAGGCAGGCGGGACCGCGCCCGGGGCGCTGCCGGTCCCGATAGTCGAGAGCGGCCGCCAGCAGCCGTCGCGCCAGTTCCCGGGCTTCGCCGCAGGCGTGGTCGGTAACGATGGTGGTTGTGAAGCCACGAGATGATGCTTCTCGGGATGCTGCTTGCAGCGCCACCTTGTTGTTGCCGAGCAGGAGGTTGTCACACCAGCGAAAGGCCGGGTCTCCCGGTTTCGGAGTTTCCGCGATCTTTCCGGCGGCGCCGGCCCGGAGCAGGTCCAGGACCGGACCCGGTACCCGGTCCGGCAAGCGGTAGCGGTCGAGTATCGCCAGAGCGTCACTGAAGGTCGTCGGATCGGGGACGCAGAGTCCCGAGGCGATGACGTCGAGACGGTCACCGATGACATCGGAGAGGATCAGGTTGAGGCTGCGGGCAGGGGCGAGCAGGCGCGCCAGGCCACCCCCCTTGAGGGCCGAGAGGTGTTTGCGCACGCAGTTCAGTTCATCGATGGTCGCCCCGCAGCGGAGCAGCAGGCGGGTGGTCGCCTGTTTGTCGGTCAGGCTCAAGGCCAGGCCCGAGTCTGTGCGGGGCGCGGCGAGCAGGGCCGAACCGCCGCCGGAGATCAGATTGATGACCAGGGTCCGGGAATCGGCCCGGAGGGCCAGCGCCGCGATGCGCCGGGCGCCGAGCAGGCTCGCCTGGTCGGGGATCGGGTGTCCGGCCTCCAGGGTTTCGATGCGAGTCAGGGGCGCGGTGTGGCCGTACTTGACGACAATCAGGCCGTTGCCGATGCGGGACCCGAGAAGCTTCTCCAGGCCACGTGCCATGGCGGCGGTCGCTTTGCCGGCGCCGAAAACCATGAGCTGATCATAGTCGTCAAGGTCGATGGTGAGGGGAGTCGATTCACTGGTGACGGTGAGCCGGGAGCCGGAGAGCTGCAGGCGGGATGCGATCAGCTGCTGCGGGTCGACGCTGGCGAGAGCGGCCCGGAAGATTTCTTCGAGTTCCTTACCGGGGACGGGGTGTTGCATCGTGCCCCCTTGCTCTCCATGCATTTGCCGGTTCGGGCCCTCCGCATCGGGTCGGCCATGATTCTTTCAGGCCGCTCCTTAGCACGCGGGCGCAGGATTAAGATACCCCGACTTTTTGAAAAGAGAAGTGTCCGGTCACCTTTTCTTGAAATTTCCGGTCTCTTGACGTTGTTTCCGACTCTTCCCGGCGGTGTGGCCGGTGCTTGCGGCGCAGTTGAAAGAATGCTGGTCCCGTGGTGACCCCTGCGCTAGAATGTCTTCCCTATGACCGAGTCTGCCCTGATCGCTACTGTGGCCGTGGCCGCCCCCCTGGCCAAGCCCTACTCCTACCTGGTTCCCGCCGAATTGCGGGACCAGGCGCGGGTCGGCATGCGCCTTGAGGTCCCCCTCGGACGGCGCCAAGTCGTCGGTTACCTGCTCGCCCTCGGTTCGGGGGATGCCGCCGGGCTCAAGGCGATTCGCAGGGTACTCGATCCGGCCCCGCTGCTGACACCGCAGCTGATCCGCCTGTTGCTGCGCGCCGCCGACTATTATCGGCACCCGCCGGGGGAGGTGATCCGTTGCGCCCTGCCGGCCGGTCTTTCCGGGAAGGGGAACGAGGTCTCGATCCTCCACGAAGCGGTTTACACTGCGCTCCCCCGCGACGACCAGCCCGCCGGTAGCCGGCAACGGGAAGTCCTGGCGCAGATCCGTGCCGCCGGCCCGCTTTCCCTGTCGACCCTGCGCACCCTTTTCGCTGCTCCCCACGCGCCCCTCAAGCGCCTGGTGGAACTCGGCTTTCTGGCGGTCGAGGAGGTCGAACGCCACCGCGACCCGTTCCTCGATCTGCCGCTGGTTCCCGACCGCCCGGCCGTGCCGACCGCGGAGCAGGCGGCGGGCCTGGAACAGATTGCCGCGGCGATTGCTGCTGGCGGCTTCCGGCCGCTGCTGCTGCACGGGGTGACCGGCAGCGGCAAGACCGAAGTCTACCTGCAGGCGATTGCCGGTGCCCTCGCGGCGGGACGGCGGGCGCTGGTGCTGGTGCCGGAAATCGCCCTGACGCCGCAGCTGGTCGCCCGCTTCCGGGCCCGCTTCGGCGCCGGCAAGACGATTGCCGTCCTTCATTCCGGGCTCTCCGACGGCGAGCGCTACGATGCCTGGCGCGCCATCGCCGCCGGCGAGATCGCGATCGTGATCGGGGCGCGCTCGGCGATCTTCGCCCCTCTCGCCGAACTTGGAATCCTTGTCGTCGACGAGGAACATGAGGCGAGTTACAAGCAGGCGGAAGGGTTTCGTTACCATGCCCGCGATCTCGCCCTGCTACGCGGACAGATGGAAGGGGCGACGGTCCTACTTGGCAGCGCGACCCCGGCTTTGACCAGCTTTCAGCGCGCCCGGGAGGGCCAGATTGGCTATCTCTCCCTCGGCAACCGCGTCGGTGGCCGGCCGATGCCGGCAGTGGAACTGCTCGATTTGCGGCAGGCGGCGCCGGCCGGGGTGCTGGCGCCCCCCCTTGTGAAGGCGCTCACCGAGACCCTGGAGCGCGGCGAGCAGGCGCTGCTCCTGCTCAACCGGCGCGGATTTTCCCCGTTTCTGCTCTGCGCCGACTGTGGCACCACCTTTCGCTGCCCCAACTGCGAGATCACCCTCACCTACCACCAGGGGGAGCGCCGGCTGCGCTGCCATTACTGTGATTATGTCGAACGGCCGGCGGAGCTCTGCCCCGGCTGCAACGGCATCAATATCCTCCCCCAGGGCGCGGGGACCGAGCGGCTCGAGGAGGAACTCGCCGTGCTCCTGCCGGGAGCGCGGGTGGCGCGCATGGACCGCGACACCACGACCCGCAAGGGCGCCCACCGGGCCCTGGTCGAAGAGATGCTGGCGCGCAAGATCGATATCCTGGTCGGCACTCAGATGGTGGCGAAGGGGCATGACTTTCCGGGAGTGACCCTGGTCGGCGTGGCAAGCGCCGACGCGACCCTCAATTTCCCCGACTTCCGCAGTGCCGAGCGGACCTTCACCCTCCTCGCCCAGGTCGCCGGCCGCGCCGGCCGCGGCGACCGGCCGGGCCAGGTGCTGATCCAGACCTACAGCCCGGAGCACTACGCGCTGCAATGCGCGGCGCAGCATGACTACCTCGCCTTTGCCGAGCAGGAGCTCGCCTTCCGCCGCGAGCTTGGCTATCCCCCCTATGGGTATCTGGTCAATCTCGTCTTTTCCGGCAACAACGGCGAGCAGGTCGAGGCGGCCGCCGACCGCTTTGCCGCCGGGATTTCCCGCCATGCCGGCGCGGTCGAGGTGCTCGGCCCCGCACCCTGTCCCCTGGCCCGACTGCGTGGCCGGCACCGGCGCCAGCTCCTGCTCAAGTCGGCCACCCGCCCAGCGCTGCGCCACCTGCTTGATCGCCTCCCTCCCCTGCAGAAATCGTTGCCGGCCGCCGTCTCCCTGGCAATCGACGTCGACCCGGTCGATATGCTCTAGCCCCGGCGGCCCGGCCCGGTCACAACAAGCCTCCCCTTCTCCCCGCTGAGTCATCGAGGAGTACCCTGTTGAGTGCCTTCGGTACTCTTTTTGCCATTTTTGCCGACTGGCCTCTCTGTCTGATCAGGTCCCCCTCTCTGTCTCGCGCCCAGTTGTGCCGCGAATTTTGGCATGAAGGGCAAAAAATGGGCAAATTGGCATGGATTGTGGATAATAAAACTTAGTCAGGCTAAACGTTAAAAATTTAAGGTGGTCATTTGTTAGGCAAATCCACCAACCCAACAGGAGGAGAGACCCCATGACCAAGCTCGACGAAAAGCTGGAACCGATCTACAAGGAAGTGCTTGACCGCAATCCCGGCGAGGTGGAGTTCCACCAGGCGGTCCGCGAAGTGGTCGAAACTCTCGGCCCGGTGCTGGTCAAGCACCCCGAGTTCACCCACCACAAGATCATCGAGCGGATCTGCGAGCCGGAGCGGCAGATCATCTTCCGGGTTCCCTGGCAGGACGACAAGGGGCAGGTCCACATCAACCGCGGCTTCCGCGTCGAGTTCAACAGCGCCCTCGGCCCCTACAAGGGCGGCCTGCGCTTCCACCCCTCGGTCTATCTCGGCATCATCAAGTTTCTCGGCTTCGAGCAGATTTTCAAGAACGCCCTGACCGGCATGCCGATCGGCGGCGGCAAGGGGGGCTCGGATTTCGATCCGAAGGGGAAGTCGGACGACGAGATCATGCGCTTCTGCCAGTCGTTCATGACCGAGCTCTATCGCCACCTCGGCGAGTACACCGACGTCCCGGCCGGGGACATCGGCGTCGGCGGGCGCGAAATCGGTTTCATGTTCGGCCAGTACAAGCGCATCACCAACCGCTACGAATCGGGCGTGCTGACCGGCAAGGGGCTCGACTGGGGCGGTTCGCTGGTGCGTCCCGAGGCGACCGGCTACGGCGCCACCTTCTTTGTCGACGAGATGCTGAAAGTGCGCAAGGATTCCTTCGACGGCAAGACCTGTGTCGTCTCCGGCTCGGGGAACGTGGCGATCTATACCATCGAGAAGATCCATCAGCTCGGTGGCAAGGTGATCGCCTGCTCCGACTCCAACGGCTATATCGTTCACGAGAAGGGGATTGACCTCGACCTGGTGCAGCAGCTCAAGGAAGTGGAACGGCGCCGTATCAAGGATTATGTCAATTACCACAAGGATGCCAAGTACGTGGCGGGCGGCAATATCTGGACCATTCCCTGCCAGGTGGCGATGCCCTCGGCGACCCAGAACGAGATCAACGGCAAGGATGCCCAGCTGCTGGTGAAGAACGGCTGCATCGCGGTCGGCGAAGGGGCGAACATGCCGACCACTCCCGAGGGGGTCAAGGTCTTCCTCGAGGCGAACATCGCCTACGGTCCGGGCAAGGCGGCCAACGCCGGCGGCGTTGCCACTAGCGCTCTGGAGATGCAGCAGAACGCCAGCCGCGACTCCTGGAACTTTGAGTACACCGAGCAGCGGTTGCAGCAGATCATGAAGAACATCCACGAATCGTGCTACGAAACCGCCCTCGAATACGGTTGCCCCGGCAACTACGTCGTCGGCGCCAATATCGCCGGCTTCATCAAGGTCGCCAAGGCGATGGTGGCCCTCGGCCTCGTCTGATTTTCCCGAATCACCGCTTGTCTGAAACGACAGAAGGCCCGGCGCTTGCCGGGCCTTCTGTCGTTTCAGACCAAAACCAGGGCAGGGGAGAGTGGGAGGAATCTGCTAGCTCGCAGGGCTCCTCCCTATCCCACATCCCTCATCCCGCGTCCCCTTCCTTAAAACAGACCAGACGTTGGCTGACGACGTCGGCCATCAGGCGCAGACCGGGTTCACCGAGGCGCAGCACCCGCACCACCTGTTTGAAACGGCTGCTGGCCGGCATCAGCCCTTCGAGGGCGTTGGGGTGGGCGAGGATGGTGGCGGCATCGAACCGACAAGCTGAGGATTCGGGGAAGAGGGCGAGATAGAAGATATCGGTTTCGACCAGGTCCTGGAAGAAGTGGGAGCCGAAGGAGAGCTCGGGCATCAAATCGCCGCTGCTGAAGGCGACCTCGGCGAGGGCGGTGATGTTGTTGATCTCGGCAAAGCTGATCGGTACCCCGAGCGCAGGGGTGGATGTCCCCCAGCGCCCCGGCCCCATCAGCAAGGTCGGATTCTCCTGGCGGTCGGCGATGCGCCGGTTGAGGCGGCCGATCAGCCGGGCCACGTCGTGCTTGTCGCTCAGGGAGAGCCGGGTATATTCCAGGGGATCGACCCAGATCAGCCATTTGAGACGCTGGGAGATGTTGCCACCCATGAAGTTCCCCTCGCTGGTAAAAAGGATGCGGTCCGCGGGGATATCCTGGGGGATCTCGATGCGCGCTTTCTGGCCCTTGGTCTGCAGCGGGCGGCATTGCACCACGTTGATGCGCGGGGCGCCGGCGCCGGTGAAGTTGACGGTGAATTCGACATCGACCGGATAGTGATAGGCCTGTTCGAGACGTTTGAGCAGGGCGTGGAAAAGTTCGCTGAAGGTCCCATCGGCGAGGAGCGGATCGAAGGTCGGCAGCCAGAGCTCCTCCTTTCTTCCCCGCTCCGCCAGGCGGTCCATGGTCTCCTGGTCGCGGACCGCGTAGCGGGCGATAGGCAGGTCGATCCCCTCGGCGAGCAGGGTGCGCAGCGCCACGGTTTCGGGCTGGTTGGTGTTGACGTTGAGCAGGTCGAGGTCACGCTGGGCGAACTTGCGGGTGTCGGCGAACCCCTTGTGGGGTTTTTTCAGGGGGGCGTCGAGGGCGACGATGCGCGGGTAGTCCCCCTCGACCCGGTCGACGGCGCGGGTGCCGAGGCCGAGCACCAGGCGCAACATGCCGGCCTTCGGGTCCATCTCCTTGTCCCAGACGAAGGTGTTGTAGGAGACGCCGACCCCGGCGAGGTCGGGGAAGTAATAGTGCTTGCGGTAGGCCCCGGAGACCCGCTGGATCAGCAGCGCCATCTGCTCGTCCTGGCGGTCGAGCCCGCGCTGCAGGCGGTAGGCGAGGGCGTCCTCACTCATGGTGCTGGCGAAGATGCGGCGGATGGCGTCCTCGAGGGCGGCGTAGCGCTCCTCCGGCGCCCCCTGGTTGGGGAGGAAGAAGGAATCGTACTTGCCGGCGAAGGCGTTGCCGAAGCCGTCTTCGAGCAGGGAGCTGGAGCGGACGATGATCGGGTACTGGCCGTAGTAGTCGAGGACCTTCTGCAGCCCTTCCCGGACCTGCTCGGGGAAGGTGCCGGCAAGCATCTCGCGGCGCAGTTCGCCGGCCGCCTCGAAATACCCCTCCGGGGTCTTCTGGCGCATGTACGGTTTCCACAGGCCGTTGTGGACGATGTAGGAGAAGTAGACGTTGGAGCCGACATAGAAGGAATCGTGCGCTTCGAGGTGCTGCGACCAGTCGCGGTCCTTCCCCTTGAGAAGAATGGCGTTGGCGAGGAGCATGCCGGTCGCCTTGCCGCCGATGAAGCCGGTGCCGACCATGCGTGCCTTGATGTCGAGCAGGTCGGGGAGGGTGAAAAATTCCCGGGCCAGGGCCAGGATGCGCTCCTCGCGGCCGACCAGGTGGCGGCAGAGATGATCGACCATCTGTTCCTGCTCGGCGCTGGCGGCGGCATCGGCGGCGAGGTCTTCGGCTTGCAGAAAGAGGCGATGCCAGTGATCGAGCTGGCGGCTGGTGCTGTCGATGGACTTTTCGGTCACCGAGCGCAGCAGGCTGGTCGCCTGGAGGCTGTCGGCAAGGGGGACGAAGCGCTCCCCCTCCTTGCGGTGGGGGAGAAACATGGTCGGCGAATGGCGCTGCCAGACCTTGAGGGGGTGGACATAGAGGGTCCCTTCGCGGTTGTAGAGATCGATCAGGACCTGGGTCGTCTCGCGGATGCGGGCGATGGTGCGAAACGAGTGACGATCGCGGATCAGGGCGAAGTAGGCGACGGTGTCGAGGTCGTAGAGGTAGGGGCAGGTGACCCGGAAGAAGTTGCCGATCATCAGGTCGGTGGCCCAGGCCGACAGCAGCTCGGAGAGGCAGTCGAAAAGGTAATGAACCTCGCGCCCTTCGGCGGTGACGATGTCGTAGATGCGCGTGGCGAAGGTGTCGAAACCGAGGCGGGCGTCGAGCTGGTAGACGGTCACCGCCGGGTCGGGTTCGATCAGGGGCGGATGCTGCCCGAAGCGGAGGTAGACGACCCGGGTGCCCGCATTGAGGGCGTGGCGGACGAAGGGGGCGACAAAGTAGCGGTAGTCTTCGATGGTGTCCACCTTCCAGACCACATTGTCGCCGATGCGCAGGCCGTCGAGAATTTCATCGAGGGCCGGGAAACCGGTCGTAATTCGTCGTTCCTGGTTCATGAATTCACCTTTTCCTGTTGGGTGGCGCCGCGCGGGGAAACTTTCCCATCATTTCGGATGGCAAAGCTTTAATAACATGATTCACCGGAATCCTGCCAATAAATTTGGCACGCCGGCGCCCGGTTTTCCCCTGTCCGGCGATTGGCTGGTTTGACGCTTGCCGGGAAAAGGGATATCGTGCAGCTTGGCCAAAACGTCCAGGATCGCCTTTCTCGAAAGAGGGTTTCTCTCTATGTGCTGCACTTCCCGCCTGCTCCCCATCCTGCTCACCCTGACCCTCGGTATTGCCGGTTGTATCAAGGCGCCGCCGTTACCGATGCCGCCGGCGGCTGAGACCCCGGCGCCAGTGCTGGTAGCGGTCGACTGGGACGCCTTGCCCGACTGGCAGGCGGACGACCCCCGTACTGCCCTCGACGCTTTCCGGGAAAGCTGCCAGGCTTTGCAGAAACGCCCCCAGTGGCAGGCGGTCTGTCAGTCGGCCGGCGGGTTTCAGGCGCCGGATGCCGACAGTGCGCGGCGTTTTTTCGAAACCTACTTTATCCCCAACCGGGTGCAGAAGGAGGATGGCAGCAGCAGCGGTCTGATCACCGGCTATTATGTCCCCGACCTGAAGGGGAGCCGGACCCGCAGCGAGCGCTTCCGCTGGCCGATCTACGGCGTTCCCGAGGACCTGCTGGTGGTCGATCTGCGCAGCGTCTACCCGGAACTGGGTGATTACCGGCTGCGCGGGCGCCTGGAGGGACGCCGGGTCGTCCCCTACTATTCGCGGTCCGAGATCGACGCCGGCAAGCTGACGGCCGGTGAGGAACTGGTCTGGGTGGAGGATCCGGTGGAGCTTTTCTTTCTCCAGATCCAGGGCTCGGGGCGGGTGGAACTCAATGACGGCACCCAGGTGATGGTCAACTACGCCGACCAGAACGGACATCCCTACCGCTCGATCGGCAAGCTCCTGCTCGACCGCGGCGCCATGACCCGCGACCAGATGTCCATGCAGAACATCAAGGCCTGGGCGCGCAAGAATCCTGACCAGGTGGCGGCGCTGCTGGCCGAAAATCCGAGTTACGTCTTCTTTCGCGAACTGCCGGCGGGTGTCACCCGCCCCTACGGCGCCCTCGGCGTCCAGCTAACCGCCGAGCGCAGTCTCGCCGTCGACCCGCGCAGCATTCCCCTTGGCGCCCCGGTCTTTCTTGCCACGACCTGGCCGGGCGGCAAGGCGCCGCTCAACCGCCTGCTCGTGGCCCAGGATACCGGCGGCGCCATCAAGGGGCGGGTGCGTGCGGATTTTTACTGGGGGATCGGTAAGGAGGCGGGATCTTTTGCCGGGAGGATGAAACAGCCCGGCCAGCTCTGGGTGTTGCTGCCGCGGCCGGAGGCTGAAAGCGGGGAGACGGAGGGCGGGACCGAAAAAAATCCCGCTGCGGCGGAGCTCTCCCCTTCACTCTGACAAAGAGGGGGGACGCAACCCGAACCGAACGGGGATAAGGCCCTGGCCTGGCCCTGGCCGGTATCAGGCCCGGCTGGGAAGGGACGATTGCAGGCGCTTGCTGATTTCCGCCAGCAGCGTTTCGACCCCCTTGCCGGCGCCATCGATCTGCAGATCGGCGTAACGCAGGTAGAGGGGGTGGCGGCGCCGGAAGAGGGCGGAAAAGCTCTCGCCCGGCTCGATCGCCAGGCCGCGCTGGTCGATGTCGCCGAGGCGCGCCTCCAGTTCGGCACAGGGAACATCGATGAAAATGGTTCGCCCGTGGCGGCGCAGGCGCTCCATCCCGGCCGCGCTGTAGACCGCCGACCCGCCGGTGGCGATGACCGTCGGCCGCACCGTCACCAGGTCGAGCAGCACCCGCTCCTCGAGGGCGGCAAAAGCGGCGAGGCCGTCCCCGGCGATGATCTCCTGCAGGCGCCGACCGTCCCGGGCCTGGATCAGTAGGTCGGTATCGATAAAGGCGAGCCCGAGGCGCTTGGCGAGGAGGACGCCGAGGGTGCTCTTGCCGGCGCCGGGCATGCCGATCATCACCAGGTTCGCCCTATCCATCCTCCCGCTCCCGTCGTTTGGCGAGACTGCGCAGGTAACGCTCCTTGAGGCGCCGGTTGTTGGCGGCGACCGCTTCATGCTTCGCATACCAGGGGGGGATGTCGTCGTAGTCGGGGACGCCGTCGTCGATCAGGTAACGGGAGCCCGGCTGTTTTGGAAAACCGGCCGGGACGGCGCCGGCGCAGATGATCCGCAACGGGCCGTCATCATCAGCTTTCAAGGCCCGCTGCGCCTCCGCGGCGACCCGGACCATGTCGCCGGCGGCCAGCGGCACCTCCTCGCCGTCGATCCACAACAGGCCGCTGCCGGCCAGAACCATGTAGACCTCTTCCTGCTCCCGGTGGTGATGGGTAAAGGTGTAGCCCTCTCCGGCCGGCAGGTTGATCAGGCCGAGAGCAACCCCGCGCAGGCCGAGTTGTTTGCGTGGTGAGGTCAGCGGCGGGAGTTCGTCCCAGTTGAAGTGCGCTTTCTGGTACATGCGAGAAAGACTCTCCCGATCTTGAAAGGGCGGCGAGCCCGCTGCGACGATCTGCTGCGCGGGAGCCAGAGTTCAACGCTCGCGCCACCAGGCGGGGAGGTCGGCAATCGACTCGAGGACGGCCTCGGGGACGATCCCCTCCTGCAGATCGGCGGGGAGGAACTTGCCGGTGCGAACCAGCAGGCCCCTGATGCCGAGGCGCTGGGCGCCGTCGACATCGGCGCGGATGTCGTCGCCGACCATCACCGTCCGCTCCGGGGGGGTGCCGAGAATTTCGAGGGCAGTCTGGTAGAAGTCGGCGGACGGTTTGCCGAGGACGACTGCCTTGCGCCCGGTAGCGTATTCGAGGGCGGCGACAAAGGGGCCGGCGTCGAGGCGCAACCCTTCCGGCCCCTGCCAGTAGCGGGGCACGCCGAGGGCGACCAGGGGCGCCGCGGGGGCCGCCATCAGGTGAAGAAAAGCGCTGTTGAGCAGGCTGAAGTCCCAGGCTTTGCCGCAATTGCCGATGACCACCGCCGCAGCGCCGCCGGCCTGGTCGTGGGGGTGCAGGGGGATGCCGGCAAAATCCTCCAGGGTCCGGTCCGGGACGAAGAGGGCAATCGGTCCGTCGGTACGGCGGGCGAGCCAGCGGCGGGCGACCCGAGCCGGTGTCAGGATCTGGTCGGCGCTGGCCGGAATCTCCATCTGCCGCAGCCGCTGCTGCAGCCAGCTTAAGGGGCGGGAGGTGGTGTTGGTGACGAAGAGGTGGGGGATTCCCTGCTCGCGGACCCAGGCGAGGGCTTCCCGGGCCCCGGGAATCGGTTCCCGGGCCTGGTAGATGACACCGTCGAGGTCGAAAAGGAGCGCTTGCATCGACACCCCTCAGCGTTCCGCGCTCTTGCTGGCGGGGACGGCACGCTTGAAGGCCCAGGCCTCGATCTTCTTGATCTGTTCAGCCATCGTCACCGACAGCGGGACGGTGCGGCCGATCGCCTCCATGATGTCCTGCTGGGTCGGCGGCCGCTGCCGGGCCAGCGCTTCGAAGCAGGCGCTGGCGACGGCCTGTTCGATTTCGGCACCGGAAAACCCCTTGCTGCCGTGGGCGAGCATGCCGACCTGGTAGGCGGCCGGGTCGAGCTCGCGACGGCGCAGGTGGATGGTGAAAATCTCCTCCCGCTCGCCGAGGCCGGGGAGGGCGAGGTAGAAGATCTCGTCGAAACGTCCCTTGCGCAGCAATTCCGCCGGTAGCATTTCGATGGCGTTGGCGGTGGCCGCGACGAAGACCGGGGCGCTCTTCTCCTGCATCCAGGTCAGAAAATAGCCGAGTACCCGCGAGGCGGCCCCCCCTTCCGCCTTGAAGCCCTGGCTCGAGATGCCGGCCTCGATCTCGTCGATCCAGAGGACGCAGGGAGCGAGGCTTTCGGCAATCAGGCAGGCCCGGCGCAGACTCGTTTCCGGCGAGCCGAAGGTGCCGGCATAGACCGTCGCCATGTCGAGACGCAGCAGCGGCAGGTGCCAGCGTGCCGCGATCGCCTTGACGAAAAGGCTCTTGCCGCAGCCGCTGATTCCCATCAGCAACACCCCTTTGGGCAGGTTCGTCCCCGCGGTCAGGCCGGCGAGACCAAAAGCCCGCTCGCGCTTGTCCATCCACCCCTTGAGGGCATCCATGCCGCCGACCTGGTCCGGATTGAGGTCGTTGTCGACCGCCTCCATGATCCCGGTGCGGGCGATGACCTGGTGCTTGGCGCGGTGCAGGGCGGCGACCAGATCGGCGAGTCCGGCGCCCTTGCTGACCCGGCCCAGGCGCAGCGCCTGCTCCAGGTCGCGCACTTCCAGCCCCTGGGCCGCCAGCAACAGGGGCGTAGGGTCCCCGGCCTCGGCCAGAAGCCGGCCGAGCAGGGGATCCCGTTCCCGGTGGGCTTCGAGCCAGGCCTGCAGCTCCTCCCGGTCGGGAAGGCGTTGTTCCAGCAGCGTTACCTCCCGCTCCAGCCCGTCAGGGACGCTCGGGCGACCGGAGAAGAAGACCAGGCTTTTCCCGGAAAGACGCCGGCCATGGGCAAAGTCCTTGAGCAGCCGCTGGATCTTCGGGTCGTCCCAGAAATATTCGAGGTCCTTGAAAAGGAAGAGGCCGGGGCCTTCCTGCTCGATCGCCCAGCGCACCCCGGCCAGCGGCTCTTCACTGCCGGCGACGCCGCTGAACCCGTCGCTGCAACTCCAGACGCGCAGTTCCGGCAGCCCCTTGATCGCCTGGCGCGAGGCCCGCTGCAGCAGCGCCTCGCAGCGTTCCTCACTCGGGCCGCAGATGTGCAGGAGCGGAGTGCCGGCGGCGACCAGACGGCAGAACCCGGCGAGGGTCAGGATTTCGGACATCGGGAAGGTCTCCTGGGTTGATGAGGGGGGCGATCTGAACGGGACCATTTAACCATTGCCGCAGGCAAATGTCCATCTCTTCGCCGGTCCTTCCGGCCTGTCGAGAGGCCTTGCATTGGCGGCCAAAATAGGCTAGTGTCCATGCGAAAATATCCGGAGGGTGTCGGGCCGGCAGTCCCCCGCAAACCCGCCCCTCCGCGGCGGTCGGCGGTCCAAAGCCGGCGGCTCCCATCTCCTCCCCGAGGTCGTATCCGATGCGTTACAGTCACTACCTGATCAACACCCTCAAGGAAACCCCGGCCGATGCCGAGGTGATCAGCCATCAGCTGATGCTGCGCACCAGCATGATCCGCAAGGCCGCGGCCGGAATCTACAGCTATCTTCCCCTCGGTCTGCGCTCCCTGCGCAAGGTCGAGCAGATTGTCCGCGAAGAGCTCGACCGGGCCGGGGCGATCGAGCTGCTGATGCCGATGGTGGTCCCCGCCGAACTCTGGCAGGAGTCGGGGCGCTGGAAGCAGTACGGCAAGGAGTTGCTGCGGCTCAAGGATCGCAAGGAGGCCGATTTCTGCCTGGGGCCGACCCACGAGGAAGTGATCACCGACATCGTCCGTCGCGAGATCCGGTCCTATCGCCAGCTCCCCCTCAACCTCTACCAGATCCAGACCAAGTTCCGCGACGAGATCCGCCCCCGCTTCGGCCTGATGCGCGGCCGCGAGTTCGTGATGAAGGACGCCTACTCCTTCGACCTCGACAGCGCCGGTCTCGATCTCGCCTACGACAAGATGTACCAGGCCTACCGGCGGATATTCACCCGCTGCGGGCTCCGCTTCCGCGCCGTGGAGGCCGACACCGGCAATATCGGCGGCACCGCCTCCCACGAATTCATGGTCCTTGCCGAGTCGGGCGAGGACGCCATCGTCTCCTGCGACAGCTGCGAGTATGCGGCCAATGTCGAGAAGGCTGAGTTGCGTTCGCCGACAGCCGTTGCGGCCACCCCCGGACGCCCGCTGGAAAAGGTGGCGACCCCGGCGCGCAGGAGCATCGAGGAGGTCGCCCTCTTCCTCGGACTCGAAACGGCGCAGCTGGTAAAGACCCTGCTGGTGAAGAGTGACGGCGGCGAGATCCTGGCAGTGCTGCTGCGCGGCGACCGGGAGCTCAACACCGTCAAGCTCTGCCGGCTGCTCGGGTGCAACGATCTGGAGTTGGCGAGTGAGGCGGAGGTTCTCGCTGTGACCGGCGCCCCGACCGGCTTTGCCGGCCCGGTCGGCCTCAAGCTGCGCATCCTTGCGGACCACGAGGTCGCCGCGATGGCCGACTTTGTCGTCGGCGCCAATAGCAAGGACGAGCACCTGACCGGGGTCAACCATGGGCGTGACTTTACGGTCGAAAGTTTTGCCGACCTGCGCCAGGCGGTCGCCGGCGACCTCTGTCCACGCTGCGACGGCAGGCTCGAGGCCTGGCGCGGCATCGAGGTCGGCCACGTCTTCAAGCTCGGTACCAAGTATTCCCAGGCTCTCGGGGCCACCGTCCTCGACGAGCAGGGGCAGGAGCGGGTGCTGCTGATGGGCTGTTACGGCATCGGCATCGGGCGCACTGTGGCGGCCGCCATCGAGCAGAACCACGACGAGGGCGGCATCATCTGGCCACTGCCGATCGCCCCCTTCCAGGTCCTGATCACCCTCCTCAACCCCAACGACCTCCCAGTGGCGACGGCGGCGGAGGAGCTCTACCAGCAGCTGCTGGCCGCCGGGGTCGAGGTCCTCTTCGATGATCGCGACGAGCGCCCCGGGAGCAAATTCAAGGATGCCGACCTGCTCGGCATCCCGCTGCGGGTGACGGTCGGTGCCCGCGGTCTGAAGGAGGGGGCCCTGGAGCTGCAGCAGCGCCGCAGCGGCGAGCGCAGCATGCTGCCCCTCGCCAGCGCCGACAGTGAAATTGCCGAGCTGGTGCGCCGGGCCCTGTACCCCGACGCCTGACCCCTGCGGGTGGCGGCAACCGGCAGCGCTGCGTGGCGGTTGCCGCATTCTTCAACCTATTGACCCGCGTTTTCCCGGTCTCGATGTGCGGGCAAACCATCCCCATGAAAGCCTCGCTGCCATGAGCAAGCTCACCATCGACAGCCAGGGGCGCCTGGCGTTGCCGGCCCCGGTCGTGCGCGCCTTTGCCGGTCGTCCGCTGCGGCAGATCTCCGCCAGCGACCGTCACCTGCTGCTCGGGGTAAACGATGGCGACGGCGAGCTCTCCCTGACCGGCGCTCTCGGTGAATTCTCCGTGGTGGATCTCCTCTCCTTCTTCAACATGTTCCGCAAGACCGGGGTGCTCCGGTTCACCCTGGCGGGGGGGAGCCGGGACCTTTACTTTCACAACGGCGAGATCGTCTTCGCCACCAGCACCTTTCCCGAGGAGGAGATCGGCGAGATCCTCTGCGATCTCGGCAAGCTCAGCCGCGAGGTCCTGGCGAAGGCGCGGCAGTTCACCGCCGCCGGCAAGGGCGGTCTCGGCCGGCTGCTGGTCGACAAGGGGGCGGTCAGCGCCCAGGACCTCTGGCTCGCCACCCGGCAGCAGGTCGAAACGATCGTCTACCACCTCTTTAACTTCCACCAGGGCGCCTTTACCTTTATTGCCAAGGACCTGGTCGAGGACGAGATCCTGCGGCTGTCGATGAGCACCCAGAACCTGATCATGGAAGGGCTGCGGCGGATCGACGAGCGGGAACTCTTCCTCCGCCGCATCGGCTCCCTCGACCTGGTGGTGGTGCCGGTCGGCGAGGGACAGCTCGCCCTCGCTCCGGCGGAGAAGCGGCTGCTCGGCCTGATTTCGGCGCAGCCGCAGGATGTGCGGCAGTTGCTGCGGCGCAGTGGCCTCGGCGAGTTCGATACCCTGCGCATGGTTTACCAGCTGCTGGAACGAGGCGCGATCCGCCTCGAAGATGTTCCGCCGGCCGAAATCTCCGGCGACCTCGGCGAGATGCTCTCGATCTGCAATGCCGCCCTGGTCGCCCTCTTCCGCCGGGTGAATGCTGTCAATCCCGGGTTCAACGAAGAGCTGCGCCTCTTTCTGCGCGATTTGCCGCAACCCTTTTCCTACGTCTTTCGCGATGTCCCGCTACGCCAGGACGGCTCCGTCGATGGCAGCCGGATCCTCGCCAACCTCGCCGGGCTCGAGGAGGGGGATAAGCTCAAGCTCCTCGCCGATGCCCTCAACGAACTGATTTTCATGGCCTGCATGGGGGCCCGCCGTGATCTCAAGGATGCCGAGGCCGCCGCGCTGATCCAGCGGGTGCAGGATGTCAGCGGCCGGATCAAGAACCTGGTAGGGAGGATAGGATGAGAGATGCTGCCCGCAAACGGTTGATTTTTGCTCTGGACGTCGACGAATTCGCGGAAGCCGAGCGCTGGGTCAAGCTGCTGCACCGTCAGGTCGGCCTCTTCAAGGTCGGCAAGCAGCTCTTTACACGCTGCGGCCCGGAGGTCGTGCACATGGTACGGGGGGAGGGGGGCGATGTCTTCCTCGACCTCAAGTACCACGATATTCCCAACACCGTGGCGATGGCAGGGGTCGAAGCGGCCCGCCTCGGTGCCCGCATGATCAACGTCCACGCCCTCGGTGGCCGGGAGATGATGGCCCGTACCGTCGCCGAAATCGACGCGCGCCAGCCGCGGGGAACTGGCGATCGGCCGCTGCTGCTGGCCGTCACCATTCTCACCTCCTCCACCGACCAGACCCTGCAGGAGATCGGCATCGAACGCCCGGTCAGCGAAATGGTGCCGCGCCTCGCCCGGCTCGCCAAAGATGCCGGGATGGACGGGGTGGTCGCCTCGCCCCGGGAGGTGCCGCTGATCCGCGCCGCCTGCGGTGACGATTTTTTGATTGTCACCCCCGGGGTGCGCCCGGCCTTTGCCGCCCTCGATGACCAGAAGCGGGTGACGACCCCCGGCGAGGCGATCGCGGCCGGCGCCGACTACCTGGTCGTCGGCCGGCCGATCTCGGCCGCCAGCGACCCGGTGGCAGCCGCCAACCTGATCCTCGATGAAATCGCCACGGCGCTGGGCGATGCCTGACCTGATCTATGGCTTCAACCCGGTGCGCGAGGCCCTGGCCGGCGAACGCCGCCGCCCCCTGGAGCTGACCGTCGCCAACGGCCCCCATTCGCCGCGCCTGGCCGAGCTGCTCGCTGCCGCCAGCGCCGCCGGGGTGCCGATCCGGCACCGGGAGCGCCGCGATCTCGACCGGCTCGCCGGTACCGCGCACCACCAGGGGGTGCTCCTCGCCGTCGAACCCTTCCCCTACAGCGACCTCGACGACCTGCTCGCCGCCTGGCAAAACAGCGGCGAGCCCGCTTTTTTCCTCCTGCTCGATGGCATCACCGATCCCCATAACCTCGGCGCCATCCTGCGCAGCGCCGAAGGGGCGGGCTGCCATGGTGTCATTGTCCCCAAAGACCGCAGCTGCCCGGTCACCGCCGTGGTCGACAAGAGCTCGGCCGGTGCCCTCGAACATCTCCGCCTCTGCCAGGTGACGAACCTGGCCCGCACCCTCGACCAGCTCAAGGGGCTTGGCATCTGGTGCTACGGCCTGGCCGGCGAGGGGGCGACGCCCCTCTTCGGTGCCGAACTGGACGGTCACCTGGCACTGGTGGTCGGCAGCGAGGGGAACGGCCTGCGTCCCAACGTGCGCCAGCACTGCGATGGGCTGCTGGCGATCCCTCTGCAGGGACGGGTCGGATCGCTGAATGCTTCGGTGGCGGCCGGGGTTGCGCTCTTTGAGGTGGTCAGGCAGCGGGAAAAACGGGAAGGATGAGCCAGGCGGGCAAAAAAAAGCGGGGCGTCCCAGGAGGGAGAGGACGCCCCGAATGTGTTGTTCTTGGCTCTATTTATAACTACTCCGGTTATCTTTGTCAAGGGGGAGTTTGGTTTTTCTGCTTCTGGCGCGAAAAAATCTTGGTCTGCCCCCGCGAAATACTTGACAAGCCCCCGTGGTCTCCTCTATACATGCGTCTTTGTGATGACAGCGGATCGGGGTGGAAAAAAGTCCTTGCAATTTACCGGACCCTGATGTATAAATCCCCCCCTGTGCTGGCGTAGCTCAACAGGTAGAGCAGCTGACTTGTAATCAGCAGGTTGCGGGTTCAATTCCTGTCGCCAGCTCCATTGAGCTACCGGGCCGGTTGGCCCTTGAAAATCAGCAGTGCGTCCCCTGGAGGGGTTCCCGAGTGGCCAAAGGGAGCAGACTGTAAATCTGCCGTCGTAGACTTCGGAGGTTCGAATCCTCCCCCCTCCACCATAAGACACTTGCCGGACGCGGTTCGGTCGACGGAAACCAGGAGGCCCACGGCGGGCTACGCGAACTGGGACGGAGGCCGGATGCAAGTCCACAACGCTTCACATAGCGGTTTTTCGTTTGGGCGGGAGTAGCTCAGTTGGCTAGAGCATCAGCCTTCCAAGCTGAGGGTCGCGGGTTCGAGTCCCGTTTCCCGCTCCAAATTATAACGGTTCTCCGCGGGTAGTCAGTGTCAGGCCCACATAGCTCAGTAGGTAGAGCACTTCCTTGGTAAGGAAGAGGTCACCGGTTCGAATCCGGTTGTGGGCTCCATTCACTGCCTTGGGGAGATTTTTCTGTTTTCACTCCTTGGTCCAGCGGTCCGGCGTTCCGGCAACGGATGTCGGGCCCGAGGCGAGATTTTCCTAAGAACGAAACAAGGGAGGTTGACGCAATGTCCAAAGCCAAATTCGAAAGAACCAAGCCCCATGTCAACATCGGGACGATCGGTCACGTTGACCACGGCAAGACGACCCTGACCGCCGCCATCACCAAGGTTCTGGCGTCCCGGGGCGGCGCCGAGTTCAAAGCCTTCGACATGATCGACAACGCTCCCGAGGAGCGCGAGCGCGGCATCACCATCGCCACCGCCCACGTCGAGTACCAGACCGAGAAGCGGCACTACGCCCACGTCGACTGCCCGGGCCATGCCGACTACGTCAAGAACATGATCACCGGTGCGGCGCAGATGGACGGCGCGATCCTGGTCTGTTCGGCGGCCGACGGCCCGATGCCGCAGACCCGCGAGCACATCCTGCTCGCCCGCCAGGTCGGCGTCCCCGCCATGGTCGTTTTCCTCAACAAGGCCGACATGGTCGACGACGAGGAGCTGATGGAGCTGGTCGAGCTGGAGGTGCGTGAGCTCCTCTCCGCCTACGACTTCCCCGGCGACGACATTCCGATCATCCCCGGCAGCGCGCTGAAAGCCCTCGAGTGCGGCTGCGGCAAGGTGGAGTGCGCGGCCTGCAAGCCGGTCCTCGACCTGATGGATGCGGTCGACAGCTACATCCCCGAGCCGGAGCGGGCCATCGATCGCCCCTTCCTGATGCCGGTGGAAGACGTCTTCTCGATCTCCGGCCGCGGCACCGTGGCGACCGGTCGTGTCGAGCGCGGCGTGGTCAAGGTCGGCGAGGAGATCGAGATCGTCGGCATGAAGGCGACGGCGAAGACGGTCGTCACCGGTGTCGAGATGTTCCGCAAGCTGCTCGACCAGGGGCAGGCCGGTGACAACGTCGGCGTGCTGCTGCGCGGCGTCAAGCGCGAGGACATCGAGCGCGGCCAGGTGCTGGCCAAGCCCGGCAGCATCACCCCGCACACCAAGTTCAAGGCCGAAGCCTACATCCTGACCAAGGAGGAGGGGGGTCGTCACACCCCGTTCTTCAAGGGCTACCGTCCCCAGTTCTACTTCCGGACCACGGACGTGACCGGGATCGTCGAGCTGCCGGAGGGGACCGAGATGGTCATGCCGGGCGACAACATCGCCATGACCGTGAACCTGATCACCCCGATTGCCATGGACAAGGAACTGCGCTTCGCGATCCGCGAAGGCGGCCGCACCGTCGGCGCCGGTGTCGTCTCCGACATCATCGAGTAATTTCATTCTTGCGCAGGCCCCCGCCCCGGAGTGCCGGGGTGGGGGTTGAAGGATAAGTCATCATGCGGGACATCGTTACCCTCGCCTGCACCGAGTGCAAGCAACGCAACTACACCACCACCAAGAACAAGAAGAACACACCGGACAAGCTGGAATTCAGCAAGTACTGCCGCTTCTGCAAGAAGCACACACCGCACCGCGAGACCAAATAGCAACCGGACGAGCCGCAGCGGTCTGCGGCTTTACGCATGCAGGCCAGTAGCTCTAATGGCTAGAGCACCGGTCTCCAAAACCGGGTGTTGGGGGTTCGAGTCCCTCCTGGCCTGCCAAATTTTAACAACGATCCTCTGTGGGGGTTCAGATAGTGCTTGGTAAAGCGACCCAGTTTCTGAGCAACGTCAAGGGTGAGCTCGAAAAGGTCACCTGGCCGACCCGAAAAGACACCTATGCTTCGACGCTGGTGGTCATCTCGCTGGTCATGGCCGTCGCCGTCTTTCTCTGGGTGGTCGACTCGGCCCTCTCCACGCTGATCCGTTTGCTCCTCCGCTGAGTGCGACAGGGAAGGCGTCTTTCATGGCAATGAAGTGGTACGGGGTTCATACCTACTCGGGGTACGAAAACAAGGTCAAGCTCAACCTCGAGGAGCGCATACGCCAGTTCGGAGCGGAAGACCGTTTCGGGACGGTGCTGATTCCCTCGGAGACCGTCGTCGAGCTGAAAAAGGGCGAGCGCCGCACTTCGTCGCGGAAATTCTTCCCCGGCTACATCCTGGTGCAGATGGAGCTCGACAACGAGACCTGGCACATCGTCAAGGATACGCCGAAGGTGACCGGTTTCGTCGGTGGCGGCGCCACCCCGCCGGCGATCCCCGACGAGGATGTGGCGAAGATCACCGCCCGGATGGAAGAAGGGGTCGAGCGGCCCAAGCCGAAGGTCCAGTTCGAAGTCGGTGAGACGGTGCGGGTGGTCGACGGGCCGTTCCTCAATTTCACCGGTGTCGTCGAGGACGTCAAGCCCGACAAGGCGAAGCTCAAGGTTATGGTCAGCATTTTTGGCCGGGTTACCCCGGTGGAACTCGAATTCATACAGGTCGAAAAAACCAGCTAAACGTACTGGGTTCACTGCTTGCGGTTCGCGGTTCGGGGTGTCCTGAGCCCGGGAACGTGATGCCTTGAGCCTTGAACCTAATTGAAGTAACTGAAGGAGTACCGTATGGCCAAGAAGGTTATCGGAATGATAAAACTGCAGATTCCTGCCGGCAAGGCGAACCCTTCGCCGCCGGTCGGTCCCGCGCTCGGTCAGCACGGGGTCAACATCATGGAATTCTGCAAGGCGTTCAACGCCAAGACCCAGGCTGAAGCGGGGATGATTACCCCGGTGGTGATCACCGTCTATGGTGACCGCTCCTTCTCCTTTATCACCAAGACCCCGCCGGCGGCGGTTCTGTTGCTCAAGGCGGCCAAACTCGAAAAGGGGTCCGGCGTTCCCAACAAGACCAAGGTGGGGAAGGTGACCAAGGCCCAGGTCAAGGAGATCGCCGAGCTGAAGATGCCCGACCTTAACGCATTCGACCTGGACGCCGCGATCCGTACCATCGAGGGTACCGCCCGCAGCATGGGTCTCGAAGTCGAATAATTTATCGGCACGTCTGGAGTAAAACAATGCCAACAGGAAAACAGCATAAAGCAGCCAAGGCCCAGATCGACCGCACCCAAGTCTATACCCTCGAAGAGGGGATCGCCCTGGTCAAGCAGGCCGCTTTCGCCAAGTTCGACGAGACCGTCGATATTTCGGTGCGCCTCGGCGTCGACCCGCGCAAGGCCGACCAGATGGTCCGCGGCGCCGTCGTCCTTCCCAACGGCCTCGGCAAGACCGTACGTGTCCTTGTCTTTGCCAAGGGGGAGAAAGCCCAGGAAGCCCAGGCTGCCGGTGCCGATTACGTCGGTGCCGATGACCTGGTCGCCAAGATCCAGGGGGGCTGGTTCGATTTCGACACCGCCATCGCCACCCCGGACATGATGGGGACCGTCGGCAAGATCGGCAAGCTCCTCGGCCCCCGCGGCCTGATGCCGAACCCCAAGGTCGGCACCGTCACCTTCGACATCGGCCGCGCCGTCAACGAGGCGAAGTCGGGCAAGGTCGAATACCGCGTCGAGAAGGCCGGGATCGTCCACGCGCCGGTCGGCAAGGTCTCCTTTGACCCGGAAAAACTCGCCGGCAACATCCTGGCGGTGATGGACGCCCTGGTCAAGGCCAAGCCGCAGACCTCCAAAGGGACCTACCTGAAGAAGATCAGCCTCTCCAGCACCATGGGCCCGGGCATCAATCTCGATGTCCCGGCGGTCCAGGCGCTGGTCAAGTAATTCCATCGCCGCACTGGTTGCGGTCATGGCATAGCAACGCTCTAGGTCAAAGACAGCAGGCCCGTCGAACCTGACGGTTAATGGATGATGCCACCTGCCGAGGCCGTACCACGGGGAACGGGTTATCCGTCTCCCTCCAGGTCCTCAGTCTAGGGCGCGGGACTCAATGCAGACCCCAGACTACTTAGAAAGGAGGAGAGACGTTGAATAAGAACAGCAAGGAACAAGTCGTTGCCGACCTCGCCGCCAAGCTGGCGAACGCCAAGGCTACCTTTCTCGCCGACTACCGCGGGCTGAACGTCGAGCAGGTCAATGCCCTGCGCGGCGAACTGCGCAAGGCCGACGTCGAGTACCAGGTGGTGAAGAATACCCTGCTGCGCCTTGCCGCCAAGGGCACCGGCGCCGAGTGCCTCGACGCGCACCTGGCCGGCCCGACCGCCATCGCCATCGCCGGCGCTGACCCGGTCGCCCCGGCCAAGATTCTCAGCGAATTCGCCAAGGCCAACGCCAAATTCGAGCTCAAGGCCGGCGCTCTCGACGGCAAGCTGCTGTCGATCGACGACATCAAGGCCCTGGCCGAACTGCCGTCGCGCGAAGTGCTGCTCGGCAAGCTGCTCGGTACCCTTAACGCCCCGGTGTCCAACTTTGTTGGCGTACTGGCGGCGGTACCGCGTTCGCTGGTCCAGGTGCTCGCGGCAATCCAGGACAAGAAGGCGGCCTGAGCCGCCATTCCGATTACTTTTTAACCCTTTACGTTAAGCACCGATACGGAGGAAACCATGGCTGCAATCACCAAGGAACAGGTTGTCGAATTTATCGAGAAGATGTCCGTTCTCGAACTGTCTGAACTGGTCAAGGAACTGGAAGAGAAATTCGGCGTCTCCGCCGCGGCCCCGGTCGCCGTTGCCGCTGCCGGCCCGGCCGCTGCTGCTGCCGCCCCGGTCGAAGAGAAGGACGAGTTCGACGTCGTCCTCAAGGAAGCCGGCGACAAGAAGATCAACGTCATCAAGGTGGTCCGTGCCGTGACCGGTCTCGGCCTCAAGGAAGCCAAGGACCTCGTCGACGGCGCTCCCCAGACCGTCAAGGAAGCGATGCCCAAGGCCGAAGCCGAAGAACTGAAGAAACAGCTTGAGGAAGCCGGCGCCAAAGTGGAGCTCAAATAGTACCCTGTCCGATAGTTTCGCCATTAGCCAAGGTCGCCTTGTGCGGCCTTGGCTATTCTACTTTCGTTAGCACAAGGAGAAATCATGGCTTATTCGATCGCGAATAACCAGCTTCTGAGGAAACACTTCGCGCAGATCAAGCGGATCATCGATATCCCCAATCTGATCGATATCCAGAAGAATTCCTACAAGCGTTTCCTCCAGGCGGAGCTTCCTCCTTCGGCGCGGCAGAATATCGGCCTCGAGGCAGTCTTCCGCTCCGTCTTTCCGATCCGCGACTTCAGCGAAACCTGTTCCCTCGAGTATGTCTCCTACTCCCTGGGAATTCCCAAATATGACGTCGACGAGTGCCACCAGCGCGGCATGACCTTCGCCGCCCCGGTCAAGGTCCGGGTGCGCCTCGTCTCCTGGGATGTCGACAAGGATTCCGGCGTGCAGTCGATCCGCGACATCAAGGAACAGGAGGTCTATTTCGGCGAGATTCCGCTCATGACCGAAAACGGGACCTTCATCATCAACGGGACTGAAAGGGTCATCGTCAGCCAGTTGCACCGCTCCCCCGGGGTCTTTTTCGACCACGACAAGGGAAAAACCCACAGCAGCGGCAAGATCCTTTATTCCGCCCGGGTCATTCCCTACCGCGGCTCTTGGCTCGACTTCGACTTTGATCATAAAGACCTCCTCTACGTGCGCATCGACCGCCGCCGCAAGCTGCCGGCGACGGTGCTGCTCAAGGCCCTCGGCTATTCGACCGAGGAGCTGCTCAACTACTACTACGACATCGATACCCTGCTGATCGACAGCAACGGATACCAGAAAAAGGTCAACCTCGACCTCCTCCCGGGACAGCGCGCCGCCTTCGACGTGGTGGCAGCCGACGGCGAGGTGATCGTCAAGGCGAACCGCAAGTTTACCAAGGCGGCGATCCGCAAGCTGGCCGAAAAGGGGATTGAGACGATCCAGATCCTTGAGGAGGATGTCCTCGGCAAGATCGCCTCCACCGACATCGTCGACACCGCCACCGGCGAGGTTGTCGTCGAATGCAACGAGGAACTGACCGCCGGCAAGATCGAAGAGTTGCGCAGCCGCGGTATCAGCGAGCTCAAGGTCCTCTTCATCGACCACCTCTATGTCGGCCCCTATCTGCGCGACACCCTGCTCCTCGACAAGGTCGGGACCCCGGACGACGCGATGATCGAGATTTATCGGCGGCTGCGCCCCGGTGATCCGCCGACCCTGAAGAGCGCCCGGGCCCTCTTCGACAGCCTCTTCTTCAACGCCGAGCGCTACGACCTCTCCGCCGTCGGCCGACTCAAGCTCAACTACAAGCTCGGTCTCGAGACGCCGCTGGAGCACACCACCCTGACCAAGGAGGATATCCTTGAAGTGGTGCGCTACCTGATTGACCTGCGCAACGGCAAGGGGGCCATCGACGATATCGACCACCTCGGCAACCGCCGGGTGCGCGCCGTCGGCGAGCTGCTCGAAAACCAGTACCGGGTCGGCCTGGTGCGCATGGAGCGCGCCATCAAGGAGCGCATGAGCCTGCAGGAAGTCGACAGCCTGATGCCCCACGACCTGATCAACTCCAAGCCGGTCTCGGCGGTGGTCAAGGAGTTCTTCGGTTCCAGCCAGCTCTCCCAGTTCATGGACCAGACCAACCCCCTCTCCGAGATCACCCACAAGCGGCGCCTCTCGGCCCTCGGACCGGGGGGCCTGACCCGCGAGCGGGCCGGCTTCGAGGTGCGCGACGTCCATCCGACCCACTACGGCCGCGTCTGCCCGATCGAGACCCCGGAGGGGCCGAACATCGGCCTGATCGCGTCGCTCTCGACCTATGCCCGCATCAACGAGCACGGTTTCGTCGAGACCCCCTACCGGCTGGTCAAGGACGGCAAGGTCACCACCGATATCCGCTACTTCTCGGCCCTCGAGGAGGAGGGGCATGCCATCGCCCAGGCGAACGCGCCCCTCAACGAGGACAGCACCTTCGTCAACGAGCTGGTCAATGCCCGCAAGAACGGCGAGTTCATGCTGATGAACCGCGAGGACATCGAGCTGATGGACGTCTCGCCCAAGCAGCTGGTCTCGGTCGCCGCCTCGCTGATCCCTTTCCTCGAAAACGACGACGCCAACCGCGCCCTGATGGGCTCGAACATGCAGCGTCAGGCGGTGCCGCTGCTGCGGGCAGACGCGCCGCTGGTCGGTACCGGCATGGAGCGCATCGTCGCCCATGACTCGGGCGCCGCGGTCGTCGCTCGCCATCACGGCACCGTCGAGAGCGTCGACGCGGCCCGCATCGTGGTGCGCATCGACGAAGGGGAAGTCGACGAGACCGGCACCGGTGTCGACATCTACAACCTGATCAAGTTCATCCGCAGCAACCAGAACACCTGCCTCAACCAGAAACCGATCGTCAAGGTCGGCGACAAGGTCAAGCGCGGCGAGATCATCGCCGACGGCCCCTCGACCCAGTGGGGGGAGCTCGCCCTCGGGCAGAACGTCCTGGTCGCCTTCATGCCCTGGGAAGGGTACAACTTCGAGGACTCGATCCTGATCTCCGAGAAGCTGGTCAAGGAGGACCGCTACACCTCGATTCACATCGAGGAGTTCGAGTGCGTCGCCCGCGACACCAAGCTCGGCAAGGAAGAGATCACCGACGACATCCCCAACCTCGGTGAGGACGCCCTCGCCGATCTCGACGAGAGCGGCATTATCCGCATCGGCGCCGAGGTTCAGCCCGGCGACATTCTGGTCGGCAAGATCACCCCGAAAGGGGAGACCCAGCTCTCCCCCGAGGAGAAGCTGCTGCGTGCCATCTTCGGCGAAAAGGCCGGCGATGTGCGCGATACCTCGCTGCGGGTCCCGCCGGGGGTCGAGGGGGTCGTCATCGGCGCCCGCGTCTTCTCCCGCAAGGGGGCGGACAAGGACAGCCGCACCGAGATGATCGAGAAGGCGGAGATCGACAAGCTGCTCAAGGATCAGCACGACGAGATCCGCATCATCCGCGACTCGACCAAGGGGAAACTGAAATCGCTGCTGGTCGGTCAGACCGCGGCGGTCCAGGTCGTCAACGAGAGCGGGACCGTCCTCGTTGCCAAGGGGAAAAAGCTGACCGAGGAAGCCCTCGATCAGCTGCCGTTCCTCGCCTGGCGCGAAATCTCCCTCGCCAAGGCCGAGGAGATCGAAGAGAAGGTGGCGACGGTCTTTTTGCGCCTCGCCGAACGGGAGGACCTGATCAAGGGGGTTTTTGCCGACAAGATCGAGAAGCTCAAGCGTGGCGACGATCTCCCCCCGGGCGTGATCAAGATGGTCAAGGTCTACATCGCCATCAAGCGCAAGCTCTCGGTCGGCGACAAGATGGCCGGTCGCCACGGTAACAAGGGTGTCCTCTCGCGCATCCTCCCCGAAGAAGATATGCCCTACATGGCCGACGGCACCCCGGTGGAGATTGTCCTCAATCCCCTCGGCGTCCCGTCCCGTATGAACGTCGGCCAGATCCTCGAGACCCACCTCGGGCTCGCCGCCCGCGGCCTCGGTCTGCAGATCCAGGAAGTGCTCGACCGCGATTACAGCCCGGCGGCGCTGAAGAAGAAGGTCAAGACGATCTACGGCGACAAGGAGCTCGCCAAGTTCATTGACGGCCTCGGCGACGACGAGGTGCTGGCGATGGGACGCCGCCTCGCCGGCGGCATCCCGATGGCCTCCCCGGTTTTCGAGGGGGTCAACGAAGAGCAGATGAAGGCCGAAATGACCAGGGCCGGCGTCTCCAGCGGCGGGCAGATGACCCTCTATAACGGCAAGACCGGCGACCCCTTCAAGGAACAGGTCACCGTTGGCATCATGTATATGCTCAAACTGCACCACCTGGTTGACGACAAGATCCACGCCCGTTCCATCGGCCCCTACAGCCTCGTCACCCAGCAGCCGCTGGGCGGCAAGGCCCAGTTCGGTGGCCAGCGCCTCGGCGAGATGGAGGTCTGGGCGCTCGAAGCCTACGGCGCAGCCCATGCGCTGCAGGAGTTCCTCACCGTCAAGTCCGACGACGTCGCCGGCCGCACCCGGATCTACGAGGCGATCGTCAAGGGGAAGCATACCCTGGAGGCGGGACTCCCCGAGTCCTTCAACGTCCTGATCAAGGAACTCCAGTCGCTCTGCCTCGACGTCGAACTGCTCGAGGAAGAAGAGGAATAGGACCTGCTGCAGGTTCCCCGGAACCTGGCGGGCCGATGCAAGGTTTTTGCCTTATAACCAACCATCCTATAAGGAGGATGTGCCTTGGAAGATATCTTTACTCTGCTTGAGCGGCCGAAAGATCCCCTCAACTTCAACGCCATCCGGCTCTCCCTGGCCAGCCCGGAGAAGATCCGCGAACGTTCCTTCGGCGAAGTCAAGAAGCCCGAGACGATCAACTACCGGACCTTCAAGCCCGAGCGGGACGGCCTCTTCTGCGCCAAGATCTTCGGTCCGACCAAGGACTACGAGTGCAACTGCGGCAAGTACAAGCGCATGAAGCACCGCGGCATCGTCTGCGAAAAGTGCGGCGTCGAGGTCATTCCGAGCAAGGTGCGCCGCGAGCGACTCGGGCATATCGACCTCGCCTGCCCGGTGGCGCATATCTGGTTCCTGAAATCGCTGCCGTCGCGGATTTCGACCCTTCTCGACATGACCCTCAAGGAGGTCGAGAAGATCCTCTATTTCGAGGCTTATGTCGTCCTCGATCCGGGGGAGAGCAACCTTGTGGTCGGCAATATCCTCACCGAGGAGAAGTACCACGAGCTGATGGAGGAGTTCTCCGGCCAGTTCACCGCCAGCATGGGGGCCGAGGCGATTCGTGAGCTCCTCTCCGCCATCGAGCTCGACGAGCTCGGCAGCAGCCTGCGGGTGGAGATGAAGGAGGCGGCGAGCGAGGCGAAGCGCAAGAAGGTCGCCAAGCGTCTCAAGGTCGTCGAGGCCTTCCGCGAAAGCGGCAACCGCCCCGAGTGGATGATCCTCGAAACCATCCCGGTCCTCCCCCCCGAGCTGCGCCCGCTCGTCCCCCTCGACGGCGGCCGTTTCGCCACCTCCGACCTCAACGACCTCTACCGCCGGGTGATCAACCGCAACAACCGCCTGAAACGGCTGATGGAACTGCGCGCCCCGGAGGTCATTATCCGCAACGAGAAGCGGATGCTGCAGGAGGCGGTCGACGCCCTCTTTGACAACGGCCGCCGCGGCCGGGCGATCACCGGTCCCAACAAGCGTCCCCTCAAGTCCCTCTCCGACATGCTGAAAGGGAAGGGGGGCCGCTTCCGCCAGAACCTGCTCGGCAAGCGCGTCGACTACTCGGGGCGCAGCGTTATCGTCGTCGGCCCGGAGCTGAAGCTGCACCAGTGCGGCCTGCCGAAGAAGATGGCTCTCGAACTCTTCAAACCCTTCATCTACAACAAGCTCGAAGAGCGCGGCTACTGCACCACCATCAAGAGCGCCAAGAAGATGGTGGAGAAGGAGAAGCCGGAAGTCTGGGACGTGCTCGAGGAGGTCATCAAGGAACACCCGGTGATGCTCAACCGCGCACCGACCCTGCACCGTCTCGGCATCCAGGCCTTCGAACCGGTCCTCATCGAAGGGAAAGCGATCCAGCTCCACCCGCTGGTCTGCACCGCCTTCAACGCCGACTTCGACGGTGACCAGATGGCGGTCCACCTGCCGCTGTCGGTCGAGAGCCAGATCGAAGCCCGGGTGCTGATGATGTCGACCAACAACATCCTCTCGCCGGCCAACGGCAAGCCGATCATCGTCCCCTCCCAGGACATGGTCCTCGGCATCTACTACATGACCCGCGAGCGTGCCTTCGTCAAGGGGAGCGGCAAGATCTTCGCTTCCCCGGAAGAGGTGCGCATCGCCTTCGATGCGGGGGAGGCCGACCTCCAGGCCAAGGTCAAGGTGCGCATGGTCAATGCCGTCGGCGAAGCGCCGCAGCTGATCGAAACCACCATCGGCCGCGTCCTGCTGCGCGACGTCGTTCCCGAGTCGATCCCTTTTGAATACATCAACAAGGGGATGACCAAGAAGCAGGTGGCGGAGCTGATCGACGCCTCCTTCCGTCTCGCCGGCAACAAGGAGACGGTCATCCTCGCCGACAAGCTGAAAGAGACCGGCTATAAGTATTCGACCCTGGCCGGCATCTCGATCTGCCTCGATGACATGGTCATCCCCGCCGGCAAGGAGAATTTCATCAACAAGGCGGTCGAAGAGGTCAAGGAGATCCAGCAGCAGTACACCGAGGGTCTCATCACCGACGGCGAGCGCTACAACAAGGTCATCGACATCTGGGCCAAGTGTACCGAGGATATCGCCCAGACCATGCTGGGCAACCTCTCCGTCGACGTCCTCGTCGACCCCGCTTCCGGGGAGAAGGTGAAGGTTCCCTCCTTCAACGCCATCCACATGATGGCCGACTCTGGGGCCCGCGGCTCCGCCCAGCAGATCCGGCAGCTGGCCGGTATGCGCGGTCTGATGGCCAAGCCGTCGGGCGAGATCATCGAGACCCCGATCACCGCCAACTTCCGCGAGGGTCTGACCGTTCTGCAGTACTTCATCTCGACCCACGGCGCCCGCAAGGGTCTCGCCGATACCGCGCTGAAGACCGCCAACTCCGGTTACCTGACCCGGCGCCTGGTCGATGTCGCCCAGGACGCCATCATCACCGAGACCGATTGCGGCACTCTCGATGGCATCCAGGTCTCCTCGCTCACCGAGGGAGGCGAGGTGATCGAACCTCTGGGCGATCGCATCCTCGGCCGCTCGGCCCTGGAGGATGTCCTCGATCCGGTCACCGGTGAGGTGCTGGTCGAAGCCAACGCCGAGATCGACGAAGCGCTGGTCAAGAAGGTGGAGGACGCCGGGATCGAAAAGCTCAAGATTCGCTCGGTCCTCACCTGCCAGAGCCGGCGCGGCATCTGCGCCACCTGCTACGGGCGCGATCTCGCCCGCGGCCACCTGGTCAACCTCGGCGAGGCGGTCGGCGTCATCGCCGCCCAGTCGATCGGCGAGCCGGGCACCCAGCTTACCATGCGGACCTTCCATATCGGTGGTACCGCGTCGCGGCGGGCCGAACAGACCTCCCTCGAAGCCCGCTTCGACGGCGAGCTCAAATACATCAACCTCAACACCGTCGTCGATACCGCCGGCAACCATGTCGTCATGAACCGCAACGGTGAAATCGCGGTGATCGACGAGACCGGTCGCGAGCGCGAGCGCTACGGCGTGGTCTACGGCGCCAAGCTCCGGATCGGCCCCGGCGGAGCGGTGAAGAGCGGCGTCCTGATCGCCGAGTGGGACCCCTACACCATGCCGATCCTCACCGAGATCGCCGGTGTCGTGCGCTTCGGCGACATTATCGAGGGGATCACCATGGAGGAGCAGGTTGACGAAGTCACCGGCCTCTCCCGCAAGGTCATCATCGAGTCGAAAGACCCGGCGAAGCGGCCGCGCATTACCCTCAAGGACGCCGAGGGGAAGACCGCCAAGCTTCCCAACGGAGCTCCGGCGCGCTACATGCTGCCGGTCGGCGCCAACATCGTCGTCACCGAGGACATGCTCGCCAGCGCCGGTGAGATCCTCTCCAAGATCCCCCGCGAAACGACCAAGACCAAGGACATCACCGGGGGTCTGCCGCGCGTCGCCGAGCTCTTCGAGGCGCGCAAGCCGAAAGAGTTCGCCGTCATCTCCGAGATCGACGGCATGGTCTCCTTCGGCAAGGACAGCAAGGGGAAACGCAAGGTCGTCGTCACTCCCGAGCTTGGCGAGGCAAAGGAATATCTGATCCCCAAAGGGAAGCACATCAGCGTCCACGAGGGGGATCATGTCAAGGCCGGCGAGGCGCTGATGGATGGCTCCTCCAACCCCCACGACATCCTGCGCGTCCTTGGCGAGAAGGAGCTGGCCAAGTACCTGGTCGACGAGGTGCAGGAGGTCTACCGCCTGCAGGGGGTCAAGATCAACGACAAGCACATCGAGACGATCGTGCGCCAGATGCTGCGCCGGGTCCGCATCAAGGAGGTCGGCGATACCCGCTTCCTCCTCGACGACCAGGTCGAGCGCTGGGAGTTCGAACAGGAGAACCAGCGGGTCATGGCCGAGGATGGCCAGCCCGCCGTCGGCGAGCCGCTGATGCTCGGCATCACCAAGGCGTCCCTCTCCACCGAGTCCTTCATCTCCGCCGCATCCTTCCAGGAGACCACCAAGGTTCTCACCCAGGCGGCGATCGAAGGGAAGGTCGATTTCCTGCGCGGACTCAAGGAGAACGTCATCATGGGCCGCCTGATCCCGGCCGGGACCGGTGTCTCCAAGTACCGGGGCGCGAAGCTCCTCATCGAGGAGCCGGAAGAGCTCCCCGAGCCGATGCCGGAAGAGGAAGAGATCGACGACAGCGACGTAAGTGAGCTCGAAGAAGGGATCGAACCGGCCCTCGATTGAGGGCCGGGAGCAACCCCGCAGAGCCAGGAAAAGAAGTCTGAAAAAAGTCCTTGACAAGGGTCGGGGGCGTTGCTACTATTCGCGGGTTTTTCCCCGCAAAATACCAACCGCTCTTTTAACTTTGTGAATACGCGATTTCGGGAGTAAGTAGATGCCGACAATTAATCAGTTGATCCGTAAGGGACGCGAAAAAAAGGAGAAAAAGTCGACGGCGCCGGCGCTGAAGGGGAACCCCCAGAAGCGCGGGGTATGCACCCGTGTTTACACCACCACGCCGAAGAAGCCGAACTCCGCGCTGCGCAAGGTTGCCCGCGTGCGTCTCACCAACGGGATCGTCGTCACCTCCTATATCCCCGGGGTGGGGCACAATCTCCAGGAGCACTCCGTGGTGCTGATCCGTGGCGGCCGCGTTAAGGACCTTCCGGGTGTACGTTACCACATCGTGCGTGGCACCCTCGATTTGGCGGGTGTCAAGGGCCGGATGAAGAGTCGTTCCAAGTACGGGGCCAAGCGGCCGAAATAACCAAGGGCTGAGAGGACGTTATGCCGAGAAGAAGAGAAGTTGCCAAGCGGGTTATTCTCCCCGATCCCAAATACAACGATCGCCTGGTGGCCAAGTTCATGAACGCGGTCATGCTCGACGGCAAGAAGAGTATTGCCGAGTCGATCGTCTACGGTGCCTTTGACCTGATTTCCGAGCGGACCAGCGATGAACCGCTGGAAGTCTTCAAGAAGGCCCTGGATAATGTCCGGCCGATGCTTGAGGTCAAGTCCCGCCGCGTCGGTGGCTCCACCTACCAGGTTCCCGTCGAGGTGCGTGCCGAGCGGCGCAATGCTCTCGCCTTCCGCTGGATCATCACCTATGCCCGCGCCCGTGGTGAGAAGACGATGCGCGAGCGGCTCGCTGGTGAGTTCCTGGATGCCGCCAACAACCGTGGCGCTGCGGTGAAGAAGAAGGAAGATACGCACCGCATGGCCGAGGCCAACAAGGCTTTCGCCCACTACCGCTGGTAACCCCTGCGGTCCGACCGAACCCAGAAGAAGGAACCCGAAATCGTGGCACGCAAAGTTTCCCTCGCAAAAACCCGTAACATCGGGATCATGGCTCACATCGACGCCGGCAAGACGACGACGACCGAGCGCATCCTTTACTATACCGGCATCTCCCATAAGATCGGCGAAGTCCACGACGGCGCCGCGACCATGGACTGGATGGAGCAGGAGCAGGAGCGCGGCATCACCATCACCTCCGCCGCCACCACCTGTTTCTGGAAGGACCATCGCGTCAATATCATCGACACCCCCGGGCACGTCGACTTCACCATCGAAGTCGAGCGCTCCCTCAAGGTGCTCGACAGCGCCGTGGCGGTCTTCTGTTCCGTCGGTGGCGTCGAGCCCCAGTCCGAGACCGTCTGGCGTCAGGCCGACAAGTACGGGGTTCCCCGTCTCGCCTTCATCAATAAGATGGACCGCATCGGCGCCGACTTCAACCGCGGCGTGCAGATGATGCGCGACCGGCTCGGCGCCAACCCGATCCCGATCCAGCTCCCCATCGGCAAGGAAGACTACTTCAAGGGGGTCATCGACCTCATCGAAATGAAGGCGATCACCTGGGACGACGAGTCCCTGGGCGCCAAGTTCGATGTCGCCGAAATCCCCGCCGAGATGCGCGAGGAGGCCGAAGCGGCCCGCGAAGCGCTGATCGAGGAAGTCTCGACCCACGTCGAGGAGTTGATGGAGAAATATCTCGCCGGCGAGACGCTGACCAACGCCGAGCTCAAGGCCGGTATCCGCAAGGCGACCATCGCCCTTGCCATCAATCCGGTCCTCTGCGGTTCTGCCTTCAAGAACAAGGGGGTGCAGCACCTCCTCGACGCCGTCATCGACTACATGCCGTCGCCGACCGACGTGCCGGCCATCCCGGGGATCAATCCCGACACCCAGGAAGAGCTGACCCGGCCGGCCGATGACAACGGGCCCTTCGCCGCCCTCGCCTTCAAGATCATGACCGACCCCTTCGTCGGCCAGTTGACCTTCTTCCGGGTTTATTCCGGGGTGATCGAGTCCGGCTCCGCCGTCCTCAACTCCACCAAGGACAAGAAGGAGCGTATCGGCCGCATTCTCAAGATGCACGCCAACAAGCGCGAGGAGATCAAACAGGTCTACTCCGGTGACATCGCTGCCGCCGTCGGTCTCAAGTACACCACCACCGGTGACACCCTCTGCGATGAGAACAAGCCCTGCCTGCTCGAATCGATGGAGTTCCCCGAGCCGGTTATCCATGTCGCCGTCGAACCGAAGACCAAGGCCGACCAGGAGAAGATGGGCAACGCCCTCGGCAAGCTGCTGCAGGAAGATCCCTCGCTGCGCTGCCGCACCGATGAAGAGACCGGCCAGACCATCCTCTCCGGGATGGGCGAGCTCCACCTCGAGATCATCATCGACCGCATGAAGCGCGAGTTTAAGGTTGAGTGCAACGTCGGTGCCCCCCAGGTCGCCTACCGCGAGTCCCTCACCAAGACCGTCGAAGTCCAGGGCAAGTTTGTCCGCCAGTCGGGTGGCCGTGGTCAGTACGGCGACTGCTGGCTGCGCATCGAGCCCCAGGAGCCGGGTGTCGGCTTCGAGTTCGTCGACGCCATCAAGGGGGGCGTGATTCCCAAGGAATATATCCCGGCCGTCGGCAAGGGGGCGGAAGAGGCCTCCCAGAACGGCATCCTCGCCGGCTTCCCGATCGTCGACGTCAAGGTTACCTGCTTCGACGGTTCCTATCATGACGTCGACTCCTCGGAGATGGCCTTCAAGATCGCCGGCTCCATGGGCTTCAAGGAGGGTGCGGCCAAGGCCGGCCCGGTCCTGCTCGAACCGATCATGGCCGTCGAAGTCGTCACCCCGGAAGAGTACATGGGTGACGTCATGGGCGACCTCTCCAGCCGTCGCGGCAAGATCATGGGGATGGAAGGGCGCGCCGGTGCCCAGGTGGTCAACGCCCACATCCCTCTCGCCAACATGTTCGGTTATTCCACCGACCTGCGCAGCGCCACCCAGGGCCGCGCCACTTATACCATGGTCTTCGACCACTATGAGCAGGTCCCCCGGGCCATTTCCGAAGAAGTCATCGCCAAGGTCAAAGGCTAAATTTTAAGTCGCCAAGGAGCGTTTCCCATGTCCAAAGCCAAATTTGAAAGAACCAAGCCCCATGTCAACATCGGGACGATCGGTCACGTTGACCACGGCAAGACGACCCTGACCGCCGCCATCACCAAGGTTCTGGCGTCCCGGGGCGGCGCCGAGTTCAAAGCCTTCGACATGATCGACAACGCTCCCGAGGAGCGCGAGCGCGGCATCACCATCGCCACCGCCCACGTCGAGTACCAGACCGAGAAGCGGCACTACGCCCACGTCGACTGCCCGGGCCATGCCGACTACGTCAAGAACATGATCACCGGTGCGGCGCAGATGGACGGCGCGATCCTGGTCTGTTCGGCGGCCGACGGCCCGATGCCGCAGACCCGCGAGCACATCCTGCTCGCCCGCCAGGTCGGTGTCCCCGCCATGGTCGTTTTCCTCAACAAGGCCGACATGGTCGACGACGAGGAGCTGATGGAACTGGTCGAGCTGGAGGTGCGTGAGCTCCTCTCCGCCTACGACTTCCCCGGCGACGACATTCCGATCATCCCTGGCAGCGCGCTGAAAGCCCTCGAGTGCGGCTGCGGCAAGGTGGAGTGCGCGGCCTGCAAGCCGGTCCTCGACCTGATGGACGCGGTCGACAGCTACATCCCCGAGCCGGAGCGGGCCATCGATCGCCCCTTCCTGATGCCGGTGGAAGACGTCTTCTCGATCTCCGGCCGCGGCACCGTGGCGACCGGTCGTGTCGAGCGCGGCGTGGTCAAGGTCGGCGAGGAGATCGAGATCGTCGGCATGAAGGCGACGGCGAAGACGGTCGTCACCGGTGTCGAGATGTTCCGCAAGCTGCTCGACCAGGGGCAGGCCGGTGACAACGTCGGCGTGCTGCTGCGCGGCGTCAAGCGCGAGGACATCGAGCGCGGCCAGGTGCTGGCCAAGCCCGGCAGCATCACCCCGCACACCAAGTTCAAGGCGGAAGCCTACATCCTGACCAAGGAGGAGGGGGGTCGTCACACCCCGTTCTTCAAGGGCTACCGTCCCCAGTTCTACTTCCGGACCACGGACGTGACCGGGATCGTCGAGCTGCCGGAAGGGACCGAGATGGTCATGCCGGGCGACAACATCGCCATGACCGTGAACCTGATCACCCCGATTGCCATGGACAAGGAACTGCGCTTCGCGATCCGCGAAGGCGGCCGCACCGTCGGCGCCGGTGTCGTCTCCGACATCATCGAGTAAGTGAGGATATTACTGCCATGCCGAGCCAGAAGATCCGTATCCGTTTGAAGGCTTACGACCACAAGCTGCTCGATCTCTCCGTCAACGAGATCGTCGATACCGCCAAGCGTACCGGCGCCCGCATTGCCGGCCCGGTCCCCCTGCCGACGGTGATCAACAAGTACTGCGTGCTGCGTGGCCCGCATGTCGACAAGAAGAGCCGTGAGCAGTTCGAGATGCGCACCCACAAGCGTCTCCTCGATATCCTCGAACCGACCCAGCAGACCGTCGATGCGCTGATGAAGCTCGACCTCTCCGCCGGTGTCGACGTGGAAATCAAGCTCTAACCGCAACCGACCGACTTTCGAACATAGAGGGTAAGTGCAATGATCAAGGGAATTCTGGGCAAAAAACTGGGCATGACCCAGCTCTTCGCCAATGACGGCCGGCGTATCCCGGTGACGGTTGTCGAAGCCGGCCCCTGCACCGTGGTGCAGAAGAAGACTGTCGCCAGCGACGGTTACAGCGCACTCCAGCTCGGTTTTATCGCCAAGCCGGCGCACCGCGTCAACAAGCCGGAACTCGGCCACTTCAAGAAAGCGGGCCAGGGCGCCTTCCAGTACCTGCGCGAGCTGCGCGGTGAAGGTCTCGACGAGATCAATATCGGTGACGAGATTCGCCTCGACAACATCTTTGTCGCCGGTGACGTCATCGATGTGACCGCCACCAGCAAGGGGAAGGGGTTCCAGGGCGTTATCAAGCGCTGGAATTTCTCCGGCGGCCGCGCCACCCATGGTTCCATGTTCCATCGCGCGCCCGGCTCCATCGGCGCCAGCGCCTGGCCGTCCCGGGTTTTCAAGGGGAAGAAGATGGCCGGCCAGATGGGGAACGAGCAGGTGACCGTGCAGAACCTGCAGATCGTTGAAGTGCGCCCCGAAGAGAACCTGATCCTGGTGCGCGGGGCGATCCCCGGGGCGAAGAATGCCCTGGTCGTCCTCCACAAGGGGATCAAGGTCAAGCAGTAATCGATACCGAGAGAGTCTCTGGGAGATAGAACCATGGCGAAGATCGCAGTCTACGATATCAACCGGAAACAGGTCGCCGAGCGCGAGCTCAACGACGCGGTGTTCAACACCGACGTCAAGGGGTACCTGATCCATGACATGGTGCGTTACCAGCTGGCCGCGCGCCGCCAGGGAACGGCCAAGACCAAGACCCGCAGCGAAGTCTCGGGTGGCGGCAAGAAGCCCTACAAGCAAAAAGGGACCGGCAACGCCCGTCAGGGCTGCATCCGCGCACCGCACTATGTCGGTGGCGGCACCGCCTTCGGGCCGACCCCGCGCAGCTACGACTTCAAGCTCAATCGCAAGGTCAAGAAAGCCGCCCTCTGCAGCGCCCTGTCGCTGCGCTTCAAGGGGGAGAAGCTGACTGTCCTCAACGCCCTGGAGCTCGAAGCGATCAGCACCAAGGGGTTCGCCGAGGTTCTCCAGCGTTTCGACCTTGCCAACACCCTGGTGGTGATCGATGGCGAGAATCGCAACCTGGAACTGTCGGCGCGTAACCTCCCCTTTGTCAAGGTGCTGCGCAGCGAGGGCGTCAACGTCTATGACGTGATGAAATACCGCCACGTGATCCTGACTGAAGGAGCCGTGTCGCAGCTGGAAGGAGCGTTAGCGCTATGAAGCCGTTGCACCAGATCATCAACAGACCGCTGATCACCGAGAAGACCAGCCTGCAGAAGGAGACCGGCCGTGTCGTCGCCTTCGAGGTTGCCCCGGGAGCCAACAAGATCGAGATCAAGCAGGCGGTGGAAAAGGCTTTCAATGTCAAGGTGACCGACGTCAACACCGTGCGCGTCGCCGGCAAACCGAAGCGTGTCGGCCGCACCATGGGCAAGCGCGCCAACTGGAAGAAGGCCTACGTGACGTTGGCCGAGGGCAGCAGCATCGACTTCTTCGGCGTCTAAACCGACTGTTACCTAGCGATACGGAGTAACGATAATGGCGATCAAGAATTACAAACCGACTTCTCCTGGCCGCCGTGGCATGACCTCTTCGACCTTCGAAGAAGTCACCACCGGCAGCCCTGAAAAGTCCCTGGTAACCAGCCTCAAGCGCACCGGCGGACGCAACAACCATGGCCGCATCACCAAGCGGCACACCGGCGGCGGGCACAAGCGGCGGTACCGGATCATCGATTTCAAGCGCGACAAGAAGGAGATCCCGGCCCGGGTCGTCTCCGTCGAGTACGATCCGAATCGCAGTGCGCGCATTGCCCTGCTCAACTACGCTGACGGCGAGAAGCGTTACATCCTGGCGCCCCTCGGCATCAAGGTCGGCGATAGCGTGATCGCCAGCAACACGGCCGACATCCAGCCGGGGAACGCTCTCTCGATCCGTTCGATCCCGCTTGGTACCTGGGTCCACAACGTTGAGCTCAAGCCCGGCAAGGGCGGCCAGCTCGCCCGCAGCGCCGGTACCTACGCCTCGATCGCCGCCAAGGAAGGGAAGTACGCCCAGCTGCGCATGCCTTCCGGTGAGGTTCGTCTCGTCCACCAGGACTGCCTGGCGACCATCGGCCAGGTCGGCAACGCCGATCACGAAAATGTCAAGATCGGCAAGGCCGGGCGTAACCGCTGGCTCGGCAAACGCCCCCAGTCCCGCGGCGTGGCGATGAACCCGGTCGACCACCCCCATGGCGGTGGCGAAGGCAAGAGCTCCGGCGGGCGTCACCCGGTCACCCCCTGGGGGGTTCCGACCAAGGGCTACAAGACCCGCACCAACAAGCGCACCGACGGCTTTATCGTGCGCCGCAGAACTAAATAATCACCGCTTAGATAGAGGAGACGGCAGTGGCTAGATCGATCAAAAAAGGTCCGTATATTCAGGAGTGCCTCCTGCGCAAGATCGACACCGAGGCAGGAGCCCCGTCCAAGAAGGTGATCAAGACCTGGTCGCGGCGGTCCACCATCATTCCCGAATTCGTGGGTTGCACCTTCGCCGTGCACAACGGCAAGAAGTTTATCCCGGTATTCGTGACCGAGAACATGGTGGGGCACAAGCTTGGCGAGTTCGCGCCGACCCGGACCTACTACGGCCACGGCGCTGACAAGAAGAGCAAGAAGCGCTAAGGACATCAAGGAGTCGTCAGACATGGAAAGCACAGCCACTTTGAAATATGCCCGCCTGTCGCCGCAGAAGACCCGTCTGATCGTCGACATGGTCCGTGGCAAGGGGATCCAGGATGCCCTGAATATCCTCAAGTTCTCCCCGCAGAAGGCGGCGCCGATCGTCGCCAAGCTGGTGAGTTCGGCGGTTGCCAATGCCGAGCAGAAGGGGGTCTCCGACGTCGACCGGCTCTTCGTCAAGACGATCACCGTCGACATGGGACCGGCGCTGAAGCGCTTTATCCCCCGCGCCCAGGGGCGGGCAACCAAGATTCGCAAGCCGACCAGTCACATTACCGTCGTCCTCGACGAGAAATAACGGTTCGTCCTCAAGGAGGTGATAGTTTGGGCCAGAAAGTTCATCCAATCGGTTTTCGTCTGGGCGTTATCCGGACGTGGGATTCCAAGTGGTACGCAGAGGGCAATTACAGCCAGCTGCTGCACGAGGACATCAAGCTTCGCAATTACCTGAAGAAGCGCCTGTTCCACGCTGGCATCGCCAAGATCGAGCTGGAGCGGGCCGCCAGCAAGGCGAAGATCAATATCTTCGCGGCACGTCCCGGGATCATCATCGGCAAGAAGGGTTCCGAGGTCGAGGCGCTCAAGAAAGAGCTGGCCAAACTCACCGACAAGGAAGTCTTCATCAATATCCAGGAAGTGCGCAAGCCGGAAATCGATGCGCAGCTGGTGGCCGAAAGTGTCGCCCTGCAGCTCGAGCGCCGCGTCGCCTTCCGCCGGGCGATGAAGAAGAGCGTCAGCCAGGCCCTCAAGTTCGGGGCCCAGGGGATCAAGATCAACTGCGCCGGTCGTCTTGGCGGTGCCGAGATGAGTCGCACCGAGTGGTATCGTGAAGGGCGTGTGCCGCTGCACACCCTGCGCGCCGACATCGACTACGGTTTCGCCGAAGCCAAGACCACCTACGGTATCATCGGCGTCAAGGTCCTGATCTTCAAGGGCGAGGTCCTGGCCCAGGAACAGGAACGGAAGGGATAGGAGTCTCAAGCCATGTTAATGCCCAAAAAGGTTAAACATAGAAAAACGTTCAAGGGTCGGATGACCGGCGCTGCCCAGCGCGGCAACGCGATCAACTACGGCGACTTCGGGCTCCAGTCCCTCGAATGCGGCTGGCTCTCCTCGCGGCAGATCGAGGCCGCCCGGCGCGCCATGACCCGCTACATCAAGCGTGGTGGCAAGATCTGGATCCGTGCCTTTCCGGACAAGCCCCTGACCAGCAAACCTGCCGAAACCCGCATGGGTAAGGGTAAAGGTTCCCCGGACAGCTGGGTTGCCGTGGTTCGCCCCGGCATGATGCTCTACGAAATGCAGGGTGTGGACGAGGCGACGGCCCGTGAGGCCTTCCGCCTGGCAGCGCACAAGCTGCCGATGAAGACCAAGTTCGTGATGAGGGAGGAACTGGCCCATGAAAGCTAGCGAGCTCAAGGAGCTGAATGTCGACGAGCTCAGCAAGAAGGCGCAGGAGCTGAGCCAGGAACTCTTTAATCTGAAGTTTCAGCTGCACACCGGGCATCTGGAGAACAGCTCCCGTATCGCCCAGGTTCGGAAAGATATCGCACGGGCAAAAACCGTGCTGCGGCAGAAGCTCGCATAAACGCGCATCGGCGAGGACGATATGACGAAGGAACGTGGTAATCGGAAAACCCGGGTCGGGATCGTGGTCAGCGACAAGATGGACAAGACGGTCGTCGTCAAGCTCGACCAGCTGGTCATGCACCCGGTCTACAAGAAATACATCAAGCGCAAGGTCACCTGCAAAGCCCATGACGAGCAGAACAGCTGCTCTGTCGGGGACAAGGTCCTGATCGTGGAGACCAGGCCGCTGTCACGCGACAAGCGGTGGAGAGTCCGCGAAATCCTCGAAAAGCAAGTCATTGTCTAGGAGATACACGTCATGATTCAGATGCAATCGACACTTGACGTTGCAGATAACTCCGGTGCCCGGAAACTCTGCTGCATCAAGGTCCTCGGCGGCTCCAAGCGCAAGTACGCTGGCCTGGGCGACATCATCATCTGCTCGGTCAAGGAAGCGATGCCGAATTCCCGGGTGAAGAAGGGGGACGTGGTGCGGGCGGTCATCGTGCGCACGGCCAAGGAAGTACCCCGGCCCGACGGCTCCTACATCCGTTTTGACAACAACTCTGCGGTGGTCGTCAATGCCGCCGGGGAGCCGGTCGGAACCCGCATCTTCGGTCCGGTCGCTCGCGAACTGCGCGCCCGCCGCTTCATGAAGATCGTGTCGCTGGCGCCGGAAGTCCTTTAAACAGGAAACAGGAGAAGAGAGCAATGGCGGCAAACAGACTTCATGTCAAGAAGAACGACATGGTGATGATCATAACGGGGAAGGACAAGGGGAAGTCCGGCAAGGTCACCCGCGTCTTCCCTGACAAGGGGCGGCTGGTCGTCGAGAACCTCAACGTTGTCAAGCGGCATACCAAGGCCAACCGGGCCAACGCCGAAGGGGGCATCATCGAAAAGGAAGCCCCCCTTGACGCCTCCAACGTGCTGCTGCTGTGCGGAGCCTGCAACAAGCCGACCCGCACCGGCATGCGCAACCTGGAGGATGGAAGCAAAGTGCGCTTCTGCAAGAAGTGCAACGAGATCGTGGACAAGTAACGGAGGATTTCCATGGCCCGCCTGAAAGAGATGTACCAGGCCGAGTTGGCCCCACGGCTGATGAAGGACCTGCAGTTGAAAAACGTGATGGAAGCTCCCCGGCTCGAGAAGATCATCGTCAATATCGGCCTCGGGGAAGCGATCCAGAATATCAAGGTACTTGAATCGGCGGTCGACCAGCTCGGGCAGATTACCGGCCAGAAGGCGGTTATCACCAAGGCCAAGAAATCGATCGCCCAGTTCAAGCTGCGTGAAGGGATGCCGATCGGCTGCATGGTTACCCTGCGCCGCGACCGCGCCTACGAGTTTCTTGATCGCCTGATCAACGTCGCCCTGCCCCGCGTGCGCGACTTCAAGGGGGTATCGCCCAAGGCCTTTGACGGCCGTGGCAACTACACCCTCGGCATCCGCGAGCAGATCATCTTCCCCGAGATCGACCTGGAGAAGATCGAGAAGGTCAAGGGACTCAACGTGACCATCGTGACCACCGCCCGGACTGACGAGGAGGGCCGCGCCCTGCTCGCCGGGATGGGGATGCCTTTCAGAAAATAAGACGCAGCAAAGCGGAGGACTACCGTGGCAAAGAAATCGATGATGATCAAGGCCCAGCGGACCCCGAAATTCGGTGTGCGCCAGTACAATCGCTGCCCGCTCTGCGGCCGGCCCCGGGCTTACTATCGCAAATTCGACATGTGCAGGATCTGCCTGCGCAAGCTGGCGTCCGAGGGGAAACTCCCGGGCGTGACCAAGTCCAGTTGGTAAAGAACCTCAAGGAGCTCAACCCATGGCAATGACTGATCCGATCGCGGATTTGCTGACTCGCATCCGTAACGCGGGGATGGCCAAGCACCAGAAGCTCGACATGCCTTCCTCCAACCTCAAGGTGGCGGTGGCGGCGGTGCTGAAGGACCTCGGCTATATCAAGAATTTCAAGACCGTCAGCGACGACAAGCAGGGCGTGCTGCGGATCTACCTCAAGTTTGACGGCGACAACCAGCACGTCATTCACGAGATCAAGCGGGTGTCGACGCCCGGTTGCCGGGTCTATGTCGGCAAGGACGAGATTCCGCGGGTCAAGAATGGTCTCGGTGCGGCGATCCTCTCCACCTCCCAGGGGGTGATGGATGACGGCGCGGCCCGCCAGGCCCAGGTCGGCGGCGAAATCATCTGCACCATCTGGTAACGAATATCCGTTACAAGGAGTAAGAGAGCAATGTCTCGTATCGGCAAACAGCCCATCGCGATTCCCTCGGGGGTGAAGGTCGCCCTCTCCGGAGAAACGATTTCCGTCCAGGGCCCCGGCGGCAGCCTGCAGCGTACCCTCTGTTCCGGCGTCAACGTCGCCGTCGAAGCCGACCGCATCCTGGTCAGCTCCGCTCCCGACGCGATCAACAACGCCCGCCAGGGGTTGATCCGGACCCTGATCGCCAACATGGTCGAAGGGGTGACCAAGGGGTTCTCCCGCGTCCTCGAGATCAACGGCGTCGGTTACCGCGCCGAGCTCAAGGGCCCGATCCTCAACCTCAGCCTCGGCTACTCACACCCGGTCGACTATCCCCTGCCGAAGGGGATCACGGTCGAGGTCGAGAAGCAGACCAAGATCACCGTCAAGGGGATCGACAAGGAACTGGTCGGCGCCACCGCGGCCAAGATCCGCTCCTTCCGGGAGCCCGAGCCCTACAAGGGCAAGGGGATCAAGTACGCCGACGAGCGGATTCTGCGCAAAGCCGGCAAGACCGGTAAAAAATAAATCCTTTCAGTTCAAGGAGAAACACAGTGAACGTTGCACAGAGCAGGCGTCAGGCGCGCCTGAAGCGCCAGGTGAGGGTTCGCCGCAAGGTCCACGGGACCGAGTCGCGCCCGCGCCTGTGCATCTTCCGCAGCGCCAAACACATCTACGCCCAGATTATCGAGGATGCCAGCGGCCGCACCCTGATCACCGCCTCCACCGTCGTCAAGGGGGATGCCGAAGGGGTGAGCTACACCGGGAATATCGAAGCGGCCAAGGCGATCGGCGCCGCTATTGCCAAGAAGGCGCTGGCCCAGAACATCAACCAGGTGGTCTTTGACCGCAACGGGTTCCTCTACCACGGCCGGGTCAAGGCCCTCGCCGATGCGGCCCGTGAAGCTGGCCTGTCTTTCTAAGGGAAAAGGAGAAAACCTTTGCTTCGCATCGATGCTAACGAACTGAACCTGAACGACCGGGTGATCCACATCAACCGGTGCGCCAAGGTCGTCAAAGGTGGCCGCCGCTTCAGCTTCTCCGCCCTGGTGGTGGTGGGTGACGGCCAGGGATATGTCGGCTACGGTCTGGGTAAGGCCAAGGAAGTGCCCGAGGCGATCCGCAAGGGGGTCGAGCAGGCCAAGAAGAACCTGATCCGGGTACCGCTCAAGGACCGGACCATCCCCTTCGACGTGCTCGGCAAGTTCGGTGCCGGCAAGGTGCTGCTCAAGTCGGCCTCGGCCGGTACCGGTGTCATCGCCGGTGGCGCCGCCCGTGCCGTCCTCGAAGTGGCCGGGATTGGCGACATTCTCTCCAAGTGCCTGGGTTCCAACAACCCGCACAACGTCGTCAAGGCGACCGTCAACGCCCTCTCCCAGCTCAAGAGCGCAGAGGAAATCATGGAGCGCCGGGGACTGAATGTCGCCGCCGCTGCCGAGTAACAGCAGGAGACGGACAATGGCCGAAATCAAGATTACCCTGAAGAAGAGCGGCATCGCCCGCCCCGAATATTTCACCCGCGTACTCAAGGGCCTCGGGTTGACCCGGCTCCACCAGACGGTGGTGCTCAAGGACACTCCTGAGATCCGCGGCATGGTCCGCAAGGTCGCGCACATGGTCGCGGTCGAGGAATAGACTGAGACACGAGGATTGAACGTCATGGATCTGAGCAATCTGCAACCGGCAATCGGTTCGACCAAAAACAGGAAACGTCTCGGCCGCGGTCCCGGTACCGGCCAGGGGAAGACCTCCGGCAAGGGGCACAAGGGGCAGAAAGCACGCTCCGGCGGCAGCATCAAGGCCGGCTTCGAGGGGGGCCAGATGCCGCTGCAGCGGCGCCTCCCCAAACGCGGCTTCACCCCGCTGTCGAAGAAGGTGTACGCCCTCGTCAACCTGCATGACATCGCCCAGTTCGAGGCCGGCAGCGTGATCGATCTGGAAGCCCTCGGCAAGGTCGGGCTGATCAACCAGATCTACGATGGCGTCAAAATTCTCGGGGACGGCGAACTGACCGTTGCCCTCACCGTCAAGGCGCACAAATTCAGCAAGTCGGCCGCTGAGAAGATCGCCGCGGCCGGCGGCCAAGCCGAGGTTATCTAGTGTTCGCGAGCCTGCAGAACATCTTCGCCATTCCGGAGCTGCGCCGCCGCATCCTCTTCACCCTGGGGATGCTTGCCGTCTACCGCGTCGGCTGTCATGTGCCGACCCCGGGAATCGACGCCACGGTGCTCGCCAAGTTCTTCGAGGGGACCTCGGGAACCCTGCTCGGCCTCGTCTCCGCCTTCACCGGCGGCGCGCTGGAGCGGATGACCGTCTTCGCCCTCGGGATCATGCCCTACATCAGCGCCTCGATTATCCTGCAGCTGCTGACCGTCGTCTTTGAACCGGTCGAGCGGCTCTCGAAAGAAGGGGAGCAGGGGCGCAAGACCATCACCCGCTGGACCCGCTACGGGACGGTGGCACTGTCGGTCATTCAGGGCGCCGGGATCGCCGTCGGTCTGCAGTCGATGCGCGGCCCGGCCGGGGAACTGGTCGTCCCCAATCAGGGCTTCGGCTTCATTCTCCTCACCGTCATCACTCTGACCGCCGGCACCGCCTTCATCATGTGGCTCGGTGAGCAGATCACCGAACGCGGCATCGGCAACGGCATCTCGCTGATCATCTTCGCCGGCATCATCGCCAACCTGCCGTCGGCGGTGGTCAACTCGGTGCGGCTGCTGCAGACCGGGGCGCTGTCGCCGGTGGTGATGCTGGTGATCCTCGCCGCCATGGTCGCCGTCATCTGGGCGATCATCTTCATGGAGCGCGGCCAGCGCCGGGTACCGATCCACTACGCCAAGCGCGTGGTCGGCATGCGCAGCTACGGCGGCCAGACCAGCCACCTGCCGCTGAAGATCAACATGAGCGGCGTTATCCCGCCGATCTTCGCCAGCTCGATCATCATGTTCCCGGCGACGGTGGCCAACCTGGTCGACGTCCCCTGGGTGCAGAGCATCGCGGCGATGATGACCCCGAGCCACTGGCTCTACAACGTTTTTTTCGTTGCATTCATCATTTTCTTCTGTTATTTCTACACGGCTGTCACCTTCAACCCGGTCGACGTGGCTGACAACGTCAAGAAGCAGGGGGGTTACATCCCCGGCATCCGCCCCGGGAAGGCTACCGCCGAATACATCGATACCACCCTCAGCCGTCTGACCTTTGCCGGAGCGATCTACGTCTCGGCCGTCTGCGTGCTGCCGACGATCCTGATCGGCCAGTTCAACGTGCCGTTCTTTTTCGGCGGAACTTCGCTGCTGATCGTCGTCGGTGTCGGTCTCGACACCGCCTCCCAGATCGAGGCGCACCTGATCTCCCGTTCCTACGAGGGGTTCATGAAGGGCGTCACCATCAAGGGGCGGCGTGGCTAGGGGGACGGGAGTTCACCGATGAAACTGATACTGCTCGGTCCGCCCGGTGCCGGCAAGGGTACCCAGGCCAAGATGCTGACCGACCGTTTCTCCATTCCGCAGATCTCGACCGGGGATATCCTGCGTGCCGCCGTCAAGGCCGGCACCGAGATGGGTCTTCAGGCCAAGGCCTGCATGGACGCCGGGGCCCTGGTTCCGGACGCCGTGGTGGTTGGAATTGTCCGCGATCGCCTGCAGGAGAAGGATTGCCAGGCCGGTTTCATTCTTGACGGCTTTCCGCGCACCGTCCCCCAGGCCGAAGCGCTGACCGCCACCCTGGCCGAACTCGGCAAGAACCTCGACGCCGTCCTCTCCCTTGAGGTCGATGTCGAAGCGCTGGTCGAGCGGCTGACCGGGCGGCGTACCTGCCGCGACTGCGGGCGCGGCTACCATGTCAAGTTCGACCCGCCGCAACAGGCCGGCATCTGCGACGCCTGCGCTGGCGAACTGATGCAGCGTGACGACGACCAGGAGGCGACGATCCGCAAGCGCCTCGAGGTCTACCGCGAACAGACCCTGCCTCTCGCCGGTTACTACCAGGAACTCGGCCTGCTGACCCGTGTCGACGGCATGCAGGAGATCGGCAGCGTCCAGCAGCAACTGCTGGCCGCGCTGCAGGCGGCCTGAGTTGATCATTATCAAGTCCGCCGCGGAACTCGACCGGATGCGGGTCGCCGGGCGGATCGTGGGTGAGATTCTTGCCCTGCTCAAGGAACGGATCGTGCCGGGGGTGACCACCGCCGAGCTCGACCGGCTCGCCGAGAGCGAATGCCGCAAGCGCAAGGTCAAGCCCGCCTTCAAGGGGTACGGCGGTTTTCCCTTTACGGTCTGTGCCTCGCCCAACGAAAAGGTGGTGCACGGCTTTCCCGACGCCACACCGCTGCGGGAGGGGGAGATTCTCAGTATCGACTTCGGGGTGATCAAAGACGGCTGGTATGGTGACGCCGCTTTCACCGCCCCGGTCGGCCGCATCAGCGCCGAGGCGCAACGCCTGCTGACGGTCACCGAGCGTTCCCTCGCCGCCGGGATCGCCGCTGCCGTCCCTGGCGGGCGCCTCTCCGATATCTCCCACGCGGTGCAGACCTGTGTGGAGGCGGAAGGGTTTTCGGTGGTGCGTGATTTCGTCGGCCATGGCATCGGCCGCGCCCTGCACGAATCGCCGCAGATTCCCAACTTCGGCCCGGCCGGACAGGGGCCGCGGCTCAAGCCGGGAATGACCCTGGCGATCGAACCGATGATCAATGCCGGCGCACCGGGGGTCAAGGTTCTCGGTGACGGCTGGACCGCGGTGACCCTGGACGGCAAGCTCTCCTGTCACTTCGAGCACAGCGTGGCCATCACCGAACACGGCCCGGAGATTCTGACCCTGGTCTAACATCGTGGCCCGGACCGCCCCAGGGGGGAGCCGGGCATAAGCTTTCGATTTCGACACTGTTTCAGAAAAGGAACCAACCCATGAAAGTCCGAGCTTCGGTCAAGACCATCTGCGACAAGTGCAAGGTCATCAAGCGCAAGGGCATCGTCCGGATTATCTGCGAGAACCCCAAGCATAAGCAGAAACAAGGCTAAGGGATTAGGAGGAACAGACATTGGCACGCATCGCTGGTATCGACTTACCGAGAAATAAGCGCATCGAGGTGGCCCTCACCTACATCTACGGCATCGGCCGCTCCTCGTCCCAGAACATTCTTGCCAAGGCCGGGGTCGACGGGAACACCCGTTCCGATGACCTGACCGAGGCTGAAGTCGGCAAGCTGCGCGACATCATCGACCGTGAAGTGCGGGTCGAGGGTGACCTGCGCCGGGAAATCTCCATGAACATCAAGCGTCTCATGGATCTCGGCTGCTACCGCGGGCTGCGCCACCGTCGCGGACTGCCGGTGCGCGGTCAGCAGACCAAGACCAACGCCCGCACCCGCAAGGGGCCCCGCAAGACCGTCGCCGGTAAGAAGAAATAATTGGAGGAACCATGGCTAAGCCAGGGAAAAAAGTCGTCAGAAAAAAAGTTGAGAAGAAGAATATCGCCAATGGCGTGGTCCATATCCAGGCGACCTTCAACAACACCATCGTCAGCATCACGGATGCCGCCGGGAACGTGATCTCCTGGGCCACCGCCGGTGGTCAGGGTTTCAAGGGGTCGCGCAAGAGCACTCCCTTCGCCGCCCAGATGGCTGCCGAAAGCGCCGCCAAGAAGGCCCAGGAACATGGCCTGCGCAGCGTCGAGGTACAGGTCAAGGGCCCCGGTGCCGGTCGTGAGTCGGCGCTGCGCGCCCTCTCCGCCGCCGGCCTCGCCATCACCGTGATCAAGGACGTCACGCCGATTCCGCACAACGGCTGCCGTCCCCCCAAGCGTAGAAGAGTCTAACCAGGACAAGGAGGACGAACGTTGGCCAGATATACAGGTCCCGTCTGCCGTCAGTGCAGAAGGGAAAACATGAAGCTGTTTCTCAAGGGCGATCGCTGCCATACCGACAAATGCGCCGTCGAACGCCGCGCCTACGCCCCCGGCCAGCATGGCCAGGGCCGCATCAAGGTCTCCGACTACGGTACCCAGCTGCGTGAAAAACAGCGCATGAAGCGTACCTACGGCCTGCTCGAAAAGCAGTTCCGCTCCTACTTCGTCGAGGCCGACCGCCTCAAGGGCGTGACCGGCGAGAACCTGCTGATCCTCCTCGAGCGTCGTCTCGACAGCATCGTCTACCGCATTGGTTTCGCGACCTCCCGGAACGAAGCCCGGCTGCTGGTCCGCCAGGGACACTTCCTGGTCAACGGCCGCAAGGTCAACATCCCCTCCTTCCAGGTTCGGGTCGGCGATGTGGTCGAGCTGCGCGAGAAGAGCCGCCAGATCGCCCGCGTCAACGAGGCCCTCGATGGTGTCATGCGCCGCGGCGTCCCCTCCTGGGTCGAACTCGACCGGGCCGCCTTCAAGGGGAGCCTGAAGACCCTGCCGGTGCGGGACGAGATGACCACTCCGGTCTTCCAGGAACACCTCATCGTCGAGCTTTACTCCAAGTAACCCGGACCGGCTGCGACGACAAACTTCCCACGGAGGAATCGAATGTACAAAAACTGGAGAGAACTCATCAAGCCCAAGCGCCTCCAGGTCGAGACGGATACCCTCAGCGACACCTATGGCAAGTTCTACGCCGAGCCCTTCGAGCGCGGTTTCGGTACGACCCTGGGCAACTCGCTGCGCCGTGTGCTCCTCTCCTCCCTCCAGGGTGCGGCGATCACTTCGGTGCGGATCAAGGGCGTGCTGCATGAGTTCTCGACCATTCCCGGGGTCACCGAGGACGTCACCGACGTCATCCTCAACCTCAAGGGGGTTCTGCTCAAGATTCACGGCCAGGACAGCCGCAACATCCGTATCGTCAAGAAGGGGACCGGGGTCATCACCGCCGGGGATATCATCACCGATTCCCATGTCGAGATCCTCAACCCCGAGCATCATATCTGCACCTGTTCCAAGGACGCCGACCTCGAGATGGACATGGTCGTCGCCAATGGCAAGGGGTACGTCCCCGCCGAGCGTAACCGCGACGAGAAGGCCCCGGTCGGGACGATTCCGATCGATGCCATCTTCTCGCCGATCAAGAAGGTCAACTTCGCGGTCTCCAATGCCCGCGTCGGTCAGATCACCGACTATGACAAGCTGACCCTCGAAGTCGTCACCGACGGCAGCGTCAAGCCCGAGGACGCCGTCGCCTACGCCGCCAAAATTCTCAAGGAGCAGCTGCAGATCTTCATCAACTTCGATGAGGCGAGCGAGCCCTCCGACGAGGCGGCGAGCGAAGAGAGCCGCAAGATCAACGAGAATCTCTACCGCTCGGTGGAAGAGCTCGAACTCTCGGTGCGCAGCGCCAACTGCCTGAAGAACGCCAACATCCGGCTGATCGGCGACCTGGTGCAGCGCAGCGAAGCGGAGATGCTCAAGACCCAGAACTTCGGCCGCAAGTCCCTCAACGAGATCAAGGACATCCTCTCCGAGATGGGGCTGACCCTGGGGATGAAGATCGACAACTTCCCCGATCCCGAGTACCTGCGAATGATTCAGAAAGGGAACGAGGAGCTTTAAGGCTCCTTGCCCGACGGATAAACCAGAAAGGACCAGACGATGCGTCACAATAAATCCGGCCGCAAGCTCGGACGCAACTCCAGCCACCGCAAGGCCATGATGCGCAACATGGTGACCAGCCTGCTCGACTCCGAGCGGATTGTCACCACCGACTGCCGCGCCAAGGAACTGCGCAAGATTGCCGACCGCCTGATCACCCTCGGCAAGCGCGGCGACCTGCACGCCCGCCGCCAGGCTGCCGAGACGATCATGGACAAGAAGGTCGTCGCCAAGCTCTTCGACCGCCTCGGACCCCGTTACGCCAGCCGTCCCGGTGGTTACACCCGGATCATCAAGCTCGGCAACCGCCTCGGCGACAACGCGCCGCAGTCGATCATCGAGCTGGTCGAGGAAGAGTTCACCGCCAAGGTGAAGGCGCCCAAGGCCAAGCCGGCCGCGAAGAAGAAAGCTGCGCCGGCCCCGGTGGTCGAGGAAGCCGCTGCGGTCGAAGAGGCCCCGGCCGCGGAAGCCGCTGCGGCGGAAGAGGCCCCGGCCGCGGAAGCCGCTGCGGCGGAAGAGCCGAAGGCCGAGTAAGCCAAATTAGGTTTGGATCGAACAGGAGGGCAGGGCGCATGGCGGCCTGCCCTCTTGTCGTTATGCGCAAGTGCGATGAGGTGAACCGATGCAGGCCAGGGAACTCGCCCGCCAGTTGAAGAGCAAACAACCGCCCGTGGTCGTCGATGTGCGCAGCGGTTTCGAATACCGCGCCGGCCACATCCCCGGCGCCATCCATGCCCCCGCGCTGCAGATCCTGCTGCGCCTGGCGAAGCTCCCTGCTGACAAGGGGACGCAGCTGGTCGTCACCTGCGAACACGGTCCCCGCGCCCAGCTCGGCAGGACCTTCCTCGCCCTCTCCGGCTACCGCAACGTCGAACTCCTCGACGGCCACATGAATGGCTGGCGCCGCGCCGGCCTGCCCCTGGCCAGGTAGCTTGCCGCAAAATTCAAAATTCAAAATTCAAAATTCAACTCCCCCCCTCCCGTTGACACTCCCTCCCCCCGGGGGTATGGTGGCGGTGCAGCCTGCACCTCTTCCACCCTGTCAAGACGCCCGCAGATGAAATTCGCCCACTCGGCCACCCTCGCCACCAACCTCGTCCTGTTCAGTCTCCTCGCCACCGGCATGGGGCAGTCGATGACCTTCGCCCTGCTCGCCCCGCTGGGGCGGGAAGTCGGATTCGGCGAACTGCAGGTCGGCCTGATCATCACCTGCTCCTCCCTCGTCTTTACCCTCGCCAGCCCGGTCTGGGGCCGGTTCTGCGACCGCTGGGGGCGCAAGCCGGGGCTCCTCGTCGGCCAGTTCGGCTATGCCCTCGGCTGCTTTCTCTTCGCCCTCGTCTTTTTCGTCGGGCTGCACGGCCTGCTTACCGGGCTCCCCCTCTACCTGCTCGCCATCAGCGCGCGGGTGCTGATGGCGGCGCTGATGTCGGCGGCGCCGAGTGCTGCTGCCGCCTATATCGCCGACACCACCAGCGCCGGGGAGCGCACCGCCGGGATGGGGCGCCTCGGCGCCGCCCGCACCCTCGGCGCGATCCTCGGCCCGGCCCTGAGCGGCCTGCTGGTCGCCCTCGGCCTCCTCGCCCCCCTCTACATTGCCGCCGGCGTTGCCCTGCTGAGCGCGCTGCTGCTGGCGCTGATCGTCCGTGAGCCGGAGCGGCAGGAGCCGGCGCGCAACCGCCGCGGGCGCCTCAAGCTCTTCGACCGGCGCTACTTCCCCTTTATCCTGGTCGGTTTCGCGACCTTCTTCGCCTTTTCGATGACGAGCCAGACCATCGGTTTCTACTTCCAGGACCGCTTCGTCCTCGACGCCCGCGCCACCGCCCAGGCGATCGGCATGGGGCTGATGGCCTCGGCAGTGATGTCCCTCTTCGCCCAGACCTTCGTGGTGCGGCGGCGGGCGATGACGCCGACCCGGCTGCTGCGCACCGGGCTGCCGATCCTGCTGCTCGGCTACGTCGCCCTCCTCGCCGCCGGCAGCATCCCGCTGCTGGTCGCAGCTATGGCGGTGCTCGGCCTCGGCCTCGGCCTGGTCGCCCCCGGTTTCACCGCCGGCGCATCCCTCGCCGTCGGTCCGGGGGAGCAGGGGGCGGTCGGCGGCCTGGTCTCCGCCTGCCCGGCCGCCGGCTTCGTCCTCGGCCCACTGATCGGCACCAGCCTCTACCAGCTCCATCCAACCCTGCCGTACCTCTGCGGTGGCCTGCTGATGGTTCCGCTCTTCTTTTACGCCTGGCGTATTAAATTGCGGCCTTACAATGGGGCCGGGCCTTCATGACTGGCTGGCTCAAATCCAGGCCAAGGCTGGGTTTCACGCGGATCAGGTCCGATCACTTCGGATAAAAATCGGATCAGGCCCAGGTCTTTGGTAAAATCCGATTTTAATCAGACCTGATCCGAAGTTATCCGCGCGACACGCAGTTAAGACCCTGGTTTCTGTCAAATAGAATCTGCTAGAATCGGATGGAAAAATCGCGGTTTGATCTGCAGTGACCCGCGCGCAACCCCTTTGACCCTTCTTTTTTCAAGGAGCAGACCGATGAAATGTCACGAAGTCGACTACCGGATTATCGGCGACGATATGCAGATGGTGCAGGTCGAACTCGACCCGGGCGAGACGGTGATCGCCGAGGCCGGGGCGATGAACTACATGGAGGAGGGGATCGTCTTCGAGACCCGCATGGGGGACGGCTCCCGGCCCGACCAGGGGATGCTCGGCAAGCTCTTCAGCGCCGGCAAGCGCGCCTTGACCGGCGAATCCCTCTTCATGACCCACTTCACCCACCGCGGCCCCGGCAAGGCCCACGTCGCCTTCGCCGCCCCTTTCCCGGGGAAGATCATCCCCCTCGACCTCGGCCGCCTCGGCGGCGAGATCCTCTGCCAGAAGGAATCGTTCCTCTGCGCCGCCTTCGGCACCGCCCTCGGCATCGCCTTCCAGCGCAAGCTCGGCGTTGGTTTCTTCGGCGGCGAGGGGTTCATCCTGCAGCGGCTGCAGGGGGACGGCCTGGTCTTCATCCACGCCAGCGGCACCATCGTCGAGCGCGAGCTCAAGGGAGAGACGCTGCGGGTCGACACCGGCTGCCTGGTCGCCTTCGAGCCGACCGTCCAGTACGACATCGAGCGCGCCGGCAACCTCAAGAGCATGTTCTTCGGCGGCGAGGGGCTCTTTCTCGCCACCCTGCGCGGGCACGGCAAGGTCTGGCTGCAGAGCCTCCCCTTCAGCCGCCTCGCCGACCGCATCCTCGCCAACGCGCCGCGCCAGGGGGGCGCCCAGACCGGCGAAGGGTCAGTCCTCGGCGGCCTCGGCCGGCTCCTCGACGGCAACTGAAATACCGGTCACCAGGAAATGCCCATGAAGCTCGTCTCCTTCAATGTCAACAGCATCCGCAGCCGCCTCCACCAGCTCGAGGCGCTGGTTGCCGCCCACCAGCCGGAGATCATCGGCCTGCAGGAGACCAAGGTCCAGGATGGCGACTTTCCTCTCGCCGCGATTGCCGCCCTCGGCTACCACCCGGTCTACGCCGGGCAGAAGACGCACTACGGCGTCGCCCTCCTCTCCCGGCAGCAGCCGCTCCAGGAGCAGATTGGTTTTCCCGGCGACGGGGACGGGGCGCAGAAGCGCTTCGTCGCCGGCCGCTACCGGCTTGCTGACGGCAGCGAGCTGCAGGTGCTCAACGGCTACTTCCCCCAGGGGGAGAGCCGCGACCACCCGGTCAAGTTTCCGGCCAAGGAACAGTTCTACGCCGACCTGCTGGGCTACCTTGAGGAACACTGCGACCCGGCCACCCCCCTCGCCCTGCTGGGGGATTTCAATGTCGCTCCGGTCGACCTCGATATCGGCATCGGCGCCGACAACGCCAGACGCTGGCTGCGCACCGGCAAGACCAGCTTCCTCCCCGAGGAGCGCCAGTGGTTCGAACGCCTCACCACCTGGGGCCTGCACGACAGCTTCCGCGCCCTCCATCCGCAGGTCAACGACCGCTTCAGCTGGTTCGACTACCGCAGCCGCGGCTTCGAGTCCGACCCGCGCCGCGGCCTGCGCATCGACCACATCCTCGTCACCGCACCGCTGCTGGCGCGCTGCAGCGGCGCCGGTATCGACTACGAGATCCGCGCCATGGAGCGGCCGTCCGATCATTGCCCGGTCTGGGTGGAGTTTGGTTAGGAGAGGGGAACCAGGGCAAAGTCGGTCTCACGCGACGCCGCAACGACGCAACGTTTATAATCCCGAATCGGTTTTCGTCGCGGCGTTGCGTCGTCGCGTGAGCCATAATTTTGTTCTTGATGGAGGTACCCATGGAAACGACCACCTGGACCCCCGCCGAGCTGCTCAAACTCTCCGGCAGCTACTGGCAGACCTGCACCCTGCACGCCGGGGTCAAGCTCGACCTCTTCACCAAATTGACCGAGCAGTCGCGCAGCGCCGCCGAACTCGCCGCGGCGCTGGCGATCCCCGAGCGCGGCCTGGCAATGCTCCTCGACGCCCTCGCCGCCCTCGAGCTGCTGCGCAAGGAGGGGGAGAACTACGCCGCCACCGCCTTTGCCGCCGCCTTCCTCGACCGCAACGCCCCCGGCTACCTCGGCCACATCATCCTGCACCACCATCACCTGGTCGAGAGCTGGAGCCGCCTCGACGAGGCGGTGCGCAGCGGTTCGCCGGTGCGGCGGCGCGCCTCCCACGACGCCGGGGAGGCAGAGCGCGAAGCCTTCCTGATGGGGATGTTCAACCTCGCCAACCTCCTCGCCCCCAAGGTCGCGGCCCAGGTCGACCTCGCCGGGCGCCGGCACCTGCTTGATCTCGGCGGCGGTCCCGGCACCTACGCCATCCACTTCTGCCGCCGCAACCCGCAGCTGCGGGCCACCATCGTCGACCTGCCGACGACCCGCCCCTTCGCCGAAGAGACCGTCGCCCGGTTCGGTCTCAGCGAGCGCATCGACTTTGTCGCCGGCGACTTCAACGACGACGCCATCCCCGGCGCCTTCGACGTCGCCTGGCTCTCCCATGTTCTCCACAGCGAAGGCCCGCAGCCCTGTGCCCAACTCCTCGCCAAGGCGGTCGCGGCCCTCGAGCCGGGGGGGCTGCTGCTGGTGCAGGAGTTCATTCTCGACGCCACCCGCACCTCGCCCCTCTTCCCGGCCCTCTTCTCCCTCAACATGCTGATTGGCACTCCTGACGGCCAGTCCTACAGCGAACCGGAGTTGGCGGCGATGCTGCGCGAGGCCGGGCTGCAAGCGGTCGAGCGGATCCCCCTGGAGCTGCCCAACGGGGCGGGGGTGATGGTGGGACGGAAACCCTGAACCAACAAGGCAAAAGCGTGTCACGCGGATTACTTCGGATCGAATCTGATTAGGTTCGGATTGAACCAGGAACCGAGGCCTGATCCGATTTTTATCCGAAGTGATCAGACCTGATCCGCGAGAGACCCCGCATAAGGGCTTTTTCCCCGGGGGAAGCTGTCAGAGGGCCTGCTTAACATGCGCAGCTGTATAATAAATAAGTTATCTTTTTGTTGACAAATATAATGCCTATATTATAAAAAACATGGAGATTAATAATATAGGGGTTATATATGCAGCCAAAACATCGTCGTACCATGCGGGACCAGCTCGATAAAACCTTTGCCCAGCTGGCCAATGTCAAAGCCCTGCAGCCCCCCGTCAAGGGCTGGTTGCGTTCCATCCGGGAAGCCCTCGGCATGTCCGGCAAGCAACTGGGTGAGCGGCTGGAGGTCAGTCAGCCGCGTATCGTGCAGCTGGAGAGGGACGAGCTGTCCGGGGCGCTGACTCTCAAGAGCATGCGGCAGGCCGCCGCAGCCATGGACTGTCAGTTTGTTTACGCGGTCGTGCCACGTACCAGTCTGGAAGAGACCGTACGTCAGCAAGCCCGGAAGGTTGCCGCCAGGCGCCTCGCCCGGACTTCGCATACCATGCTTCTGGAAGACCAGTTGGTGTCGGACGATGAACTGCAAAAGATGCTTGAAGAGAAGGTCGAAGAGCTGATCCGCAACATTCCCAATGATTTCTGGTCCGATATCCCATGAACTTTGACTATCCTGCAGGGGCCACACCGATCGATCCCGATGAGGCGCAGGGGCTTTTGTTGCCGCATATCCGCACGCGAGAAGAGCTCGATCGCTGGGAGCAGGAGAATATCTCGGAGGCAGAGGACGCGGTTCTCAGGCGCAAACAAAAGGACATCCTGACCGAGAAATACGCTCGCGATCTGCACAAGAGGATGTTCGGCAACGTCTGGCGTTGGGCTGGTGACTTTCGCCGGAGTCAGAAGAATATCGGTATCGAATGGATGCAGGTTCCGGTCGCGCTGCGTCAGTTGTTTCAAGAGGTCAATGGCTGGCTGGAGTATCAATCCTACCCACCCGATGAGATTGCCGCCAGGTTTCATCATCGCCTGGTCGCTATTCATGCGTTTGCCAACGGGAATGGTCGCCATGCACGCCTGATGGCTGATGTGCTGCTGGTTCATCTGCTGGGGCAGAAACGTTTCAGCTGGGGTCAGGAGAATCTGACCAACGCTGGTGAATGCCGCCGCCGCTACATTGAGGCCCTGCAGGCAGCAGATCGCCACGACTATGGCCCACTGCTGGTTTTTGTTCGGTCGTAAAACTATTCGCCGCGAATACCACGGTTTTATTGACGTCTGGTCCGGTGGTTGCACCGGGAATGTCCCTTCCACGTGCGGCATAGACGTCTCGCGCGGATAACTTCTGCTCGAATCTGATTAGTTTCGGAATGAACCAAAAACCCAGGCCTGATCCGATTTTTATCCGAAGTGATCAGACCTGATCCGCGCGAAAACCGCCTTTGAATTTGACTGCAAGCGGAGGAACCGATGTCGAGCTTTCAGCACCTCACCACCGAAATCCGCCCCGACGGCGCCGCCCTCCTTACCCTTAACCGTCCGCAGCAGCGCAACGCCCTCTCCATTGCCCTGCGCGAAGAGCTGAGCGCCTGCCTTGCCTCCTGGCGCGACGACCCGGCGGTGGGGGCGGTGGTGATTCGTGGCAGCGGGCCGGTCTTCTGCGCCGGCTTCGACCTCAAGGACTTCGCCGACCCGGCGCGCTTCGACGACCTCTTCGCCTCCTCGGCCCGCTACCACCGCGACCTCTGGCACTTCCCCAAGCCGGTCATCGCCGCCATCGACGGCCCGGCCCTGGGGGGCGGCCTCGACCTGGCGCTCCTCTGCGACCTGCGGCTGGCGAGCGAAAGTGCCAGCTTCGGCCATCCCGAGGTCAAGTTCGGCGCCCCGCCGCTCTACTCGCTCCTCGCCTGGGTGGTCGGCGCCGGCCCCGCCCGCGAACTCTGTCTCACCGGCCGGCGCATCGATGCTGCCGAGGCGTTGCGGATCGGCCTGGTCAACGAGATCGTCTCCGGCGACGGGCTGCTGGACCGGGCGCTGGCCCTTGCCGCCGAGATTCTGGCGGCGCCGGCGGCGACCCTGCGCTTTGCCAAGGAGATGATGAATGCCAGTGCCGGCGGGGATTTCGAGGCGACCTTTGCGGTGGAGCACGACCGGGCGTTTCGGGAGGTGCTGCTGCCGCTGATGGCGGAGCGGGGGAGGGAACCGGGCTGATCTCCTGCGTGAAGAATCACTTTGACAGAAGTAATCCAATGGATTAGTCTAGGGGGGGGAATGATCACTGTTGCAGAGACTGCGGAATATTTCCGCCGTGCCCGCAAGCTTATGTCCGAAGAGGAATGTGCCGGCCTTATTGCTTACCTCGCGGCCCATCCCATGGCCGGAGACCTGATTGAAGGGACCGGCGGCCTACGCAAGCTGCGTTGGGCTCGTGATGGGAGGGGGAAGAGCGGTGGTGTCAGGGTAATCTATTTCTTCTACAACGAAGGACTGCCCCTCTACCTGTTGACGCTCTACGGCAAGAACCAGAGGGAAAATCTCTCGGCGGCGGAGCGCAATGCGCTGGCCGGGCTCGTCAACCTGCTGATCCGGTCGGCGCAGAAGTAAAACGTGAGAGGGAAACCATGAGTGACCTGTTTGCCAGTATCAAGCGTGGCCTTGAAGAAGCCGTGGCGCACCAGCAGGGGGAGAAAACCGGGGTCCGGCTGTTTACGCCGGAAGCGGTCGACGTCAAACTGGTTCGGCAACGTACCGGCCTGACCCAGGAGCAGTTCGCCTCGACCTTCGGGATCAGTCTCGGCACCTTGCGCCACTGAGAACGGGGCGACCGGAAGCCCCACGGCCCCGCCCTGGTTCTGCTGAATGCCGTTGCCAAGGAGCCTGCCACTGTGCTGAGAATCCTGACCGGTCAGGCAGGGTAGGAGCCCCTTACCAGATACCGGATACATTCCAGCCTTGGAGCTTGATCCGATCTTTATCCGAAGTGATCGGGCCTGATCCGTGTGATACCCAAAGGCTTAAGGCGTCTCTCGCGGATAACTTCGGATCAGGTCCGATTAAGGTCGGACTCAAACAGGAGATCAGGGGTTAATCAGATTCTTATCCGAACTGATCAGACTCGATCCGCGCGAAACCGGCATGTCGTATTGTTCCTCGGGAGGGGGATGATGTTTTCGGGGTTGTTGGGGGAATGAAAATTGACCTGTCTTCGCAATAGCGGACACGGGGAATTCCCTAAGCAGCCAATTTAAAGAACTGCCGCTCGTAAGTCTCCGGGGCTTTGTAACCGAGTGCCGAATGGCGGCGCCGCCGGTTGTAGAAGCCTTCGATGTAGCGAAAAATCTGGCTTTTGGCCTCTGCTCTGGTCTTGAAGGAGCAATGGTGAACTAGCTCTCGCTTCAAGGTCCCGAAAAAAGATTCGGTGATGGCATTGTCGTAGCAGTTGCCGGTACCGCTCATGCTCTGCTGCCCGCCGGCTCCCTGAACCACCCGCTGAAAACGTTTGCTGCAATACTGAGAACCCCGGTCGGAGTGAAAAATCAGCCCACGGTTGGGGCACCGCCGCACCAGGGCGTTGTTGAAGGCTGTGATCACCAACTCGTCTGTCATTCTTTTGTCCATCCGCCATCCGACAATCCGGCGGGAAAAGACATCCAGAATGACGGCTAGGTAAAGCCAGCCCTCGGCGGTCCAAATATAGGTAATATCTCCGGTCCAGAGCCGATCGGGGGCCTCGGCTGAAAAATTACGTTTCACCAGGTTCGGGGCGACCGGCCGCTTGTGGTCTGAATTTGTCGTCACCTTGAACCGTTTCGTGGTCTTGACCCGCAAGCCGTGCTGTTTCATCAGCCGCCAGATGCGGTTCTTGCCCACTCGGGTGCCTTGCTCGCGAAGTTCCTCGCCAATGCGGCCGGCGCCATAGGTTCGGTCACTGGCGTCAAAGACCGTCTTGATATCAACCAGCAGCGCCTGGTCTTCGCGTTGGCGCTGGGTCGCTCCAGTTTTGAGCTGGGCATAATACCGGCTCCGAGACACTCCAAAGACGCGGCACATCTCCTTCACTCCGTATTGGGAGCGGTGCTCGGTTATGAACCCGAATATCGATGCGGGTCCGTCGAGAAGATGGCCACTGCTTTTTTTAAGATGTCGAGGGTGTAAAAAAGATTGTGTAAATGGCCATTCAGGGGTACACCGGGACCCCACCCTCTAAGGAGCCCCCATGGCCATCGAAAAAGATCTGCTGGACCGCCTGCTTGCCGACTACAAGAAGCCCGAAGACCTGATCGGCGAAACCGGCTTGCTTAAACAGCTCACCAAGGCCCTTCTGGAACGAGCTTTGGAAGCGGAATTGACCCAACACCTGGGGCACGAGAAGCATGCTCCCGTGGCCACGAAAGGCGGCAATGCCCGCAATGGCAAGTCGGCCAAAACCATCAAGGGCGAATTCGGCAAACTGCCGATCGAGGTTCCGCGTGACCGGGACAGCAGCTTCGAGCCGCTCATCATTCCCAAGGGCCAGACCCGCTTCGCCGGCTTCGACGGCAAGATCATCTCCCTCTACGCCCGGGGGATGACGACCCGGGAGATCCAAGGGCATCTGGAAGAGATTTATGGCGTCGAGGTCTCTCCCGCCCTCATTTCCAGCGTGACCGATGCCGTCGCGGACGAGGTCAAGATCTGGCAGAACCGACCGCTCGACGCCCTCTATCCCATCGTCTATATGGACGCGGTCCGGGTTAAGGTGCGGGACAACGGCCACGTCAGCAATAAAGCGGTCTACCTGGCCCTGGGCGTCACCCTGGACGGCATCAAGGAGGTCCTGGGTATGTGGGTGGCCGAGAACGAGGGCGCCAAGTTCTGGTTACAGGTGGTGACCGAGTTGAAAAACCGGGGTGTCGAAGACATCTTCATCGCCTGCGTGGACGGGCTCAAAGGTTTCCCCGAGGCCATCGAAGCGGTCTTTCCTCGCACCCAGGTCCAGCTCTGCCTCGTTCACATGGTGCGTCATTCTCTCAAATACGTCTCCTGGAAGCAGCGCAAGGAAGTGGCGGCCGATCTGAAGACCATTTACCAGGCCGCGACGGCCGAGCAGGCCGAAATGAACCTGACGGAGTTCGAAGCGAAGTGGGATAAAACCCACCCTTCCATCGGCCAGTCCTGGCGGCGGAACTGGGAGAGAATCACCCCTTTTTTCGCCTACCCGGCGGAGATTCGCAAGGTGATCTACACCACCAATGCGATCGAATCGCTGAACATGTCGCTGCGCAAGGTCACCAAGAACCGGGGCTCATTCCCCAGCGATGCAGCCATGTTCAAACTGCTCTACCTGGCGCTGAATAATATCGCCAAGAAATGGACCCTGCCGATTCGGGACTGGAAGGCCGCCCTCAACCGGTTCTCCATCTTGTTCGAAGGCAGGTTGCCGGTTTACTGACGACAAAAACCCAAGCCATTTACACAAACTGATTTACACCGCCAAGATGTCGCGCTCACGCTGGAGACGCTCATTCTCTTTGCGTAGCCGCTTCAGTTCCGCCTCGGGGGACTCCGGAGCGAAACGACCTGCAAACGCTGCGTCCTGATGGTCTCGATGCTTCTGCACCCAGCCCTTCAAGACTCCGTAGGTGATGCCGAGGCTTCGTTCGACCTCACGCACCCCCAGGCCGTCTTCAATAACCATGCGAACGGCCTCCCGCTTGAAGTCGGGATCGTACTTGCGATGATTCATAGACACACCTCCTGTTCCCGTTAGGGTAATTGGTGTGTCCGCTAAAGTGAAGATAGCTCAAAATTCACGCGTGACTCTTCCCTGGTTTTGGGGGCGAAAAGCGGGGTTTAAGCCTGCTGTGGTGGGTTGAATTTTGGCTTAGGTCAGTGAAAACGAATGCTTGGCCTGGTCCGACCCCAGAGTTTACCATCAGTTTGTCGAAGGATTCCACGCGGAAGTGTCGGCCTGGTTGCAGGACAGGCACCCGGAACTGCTGGGAACGCCGGGTAGTCGGCGGCGGAAGATTGGATTTGGCCGTGAAGAGGGGTGACGTTTGAGTTTGGGTTCTCTTTCACCAGGCTGATTTATGTAACGGCATCGGGCCGAAGTCATATGTAGTATCCGAAAATAGATCTGTCCCGGTTTTCTCGGTTTTCTGCCGGTTTTCTGGTGTATTCGGTATCCTCGGAACATCTCAGGGTTTTTTCTATTATTTGGCAAGGATTTTATTGTATGATCTCGGCTGTCCGCTCGTGAATAGTTTTGTTGTAGGGGGAATATGAATGCCGCTAACTGCCATTGATCTCTATTGCGGCTCCGGCGCTGTTACCGAGGGCCTTACCGCCGAAGGTGTTAGAGTCGTCGCGGCCGTCGATAACGATGCCATAGCCTGCCAGACCTACCGTCTTAACCATCCCGAAGTGTATCTTTGCGAAGACGATATTCGCAACCTTGACCCCCGCACGATCCGACAACGCACCAATTTCACAGGCGATATAGACTTGCTCGTTGTCTGCGCCCCTTGCCAGCCCTTTAGCACTCAAAACCGCAAGCGGGGGAATAATGACGATGATCGCACCACTCTGGTTCTCGAATGTCTCAAATTTGCGAGGGAGTTCAGCCCCAGGGCGATCATTTTTGAAAATGTTCCCGGAATCGCCATATTGGGTCCACTCAACAGTCTACGACAAAGCCTGTTTGAACTCGGGTACATCCTGTCCGACCCGCGAACCCTGAATGCAGCCGACTGCGGGGTTCCTCAGCGCCGCGAACGCTGCGTCATGATTGCCGCGAAAACTCGAGAGGGGATTGAGACTTTCTATCGGGCAATAACTCCTCAGCCGCAAGTTACCGTGCGCCAAATGATAGGGGGGCTGAGGCCACTAAATGCTGCTGAGCGTGATCCGGACGACCCCCTTCACTTTGCGCGAGACCATCAACGTATTGTTTTGCAGAGACTGGCATATATTCCCCGGGATGGTGGCAGTAGACATGCATTGCCTCCCGAACTGGAACTGGAATGTCACCGGGGGAGAACGAACGACTTTCCGGATGTTTATGGCCGCATGCGCTGGGACGATGTTGCCCCCACCCTGACAACGGGATGCACGGATGTCACCAAGGGGCGGTTTGCCCACCCAAGGGATAATCGCGCCATCACGCTTCGCGAGGCCGCCCTTCTTCAGTCCTTCCCTCCCCACTACCGATTTCATGGGAATGTGGCACAAATTGCCCGTCAGATAGGCAATGCCGTTCCCGTAAATATGATACGGACTCTGGTTCCCCCACTCAGGCAACTATTGCAAACCCAAGGGCAGTGACCCAGGATGGCAATACGCCCCAAGCCGATATCGGATTCCGTCAGTAGTGCCATGCGTAGCATGCCCGAGCACTCGACTGGCCCTGAAATGGCAGTGCGTCGCTTGCTACATCGTCGGGGGTTGCGTTTTCGGGTGCAATACCCCGTCCCTGGATCCCGGAGGCGAACTATCGACATTGCGTTTCCCGCCAGAAAGATAGCCGTTTTTATCGATGGTTGTTTCTGGCACGGGTGCACGGAACACAAAAATATTCCGGCCCATAACCGTGATTGGTGGCAGAAGAAGATAGATGAGAATCGGGCGCGGGATCGAGATACGGATGAAAGACTCCGGGAAGCCGGCTGGGTAGTTTTCAGATTCTGGGAGCATGAGAAGACGGAAATATTAGTCGAGCAAGTCATGAAAGCAAATGAAATGAGTGTGACCACCAGGAGTGAACATGGTTCAGCTTAGGGTGAGAGCTCGTGCTGTCGATATGCTCGGGCGTCAGCAAATCGCCGGTATTCCCACGGCCATCCACGAATTGTTCAAAAATGCCCACGACGCTTATGCTGAGAGGGTAGAGGTCGACTATTTCCGACGGACAAATGTATTGGTGCTTCGTGACGATGGTTATGGGATGACCCGCGAAGACATTGAAAACCGTTGGCTCACGTTGGGGACGGAAAGTCGCCTCGGTTCCAATCGCCCCGATTCCGTAAAGGGCTGGACTGGGCCAAAACATCTGCCCCGCCGGGCGATTATGGGCGAAAAGGGTATCGGACGTCTGGCCATTGCCGCCATTGCACCAATCACCCTCCTTTTATCAAGAGCGGTTAGACCGGATGGTTTGCACAAGCTCGTTGTTGCTCTGGTCCACTGGGGTCTTTTCGAACAGCCCGGGCTTGATATCGGTGAAATCGATGTACCCGTGGTTGAGTTCCCAGGGGGTACCCTTCCGACACGTTCAGATATCCATGCCCTGATAAAGCGGGTGCAGGAAAACATTGAAGATTTAAAAGACGACTTAGACGAAGATGAAATCACCCGTTTGCTTGCCGACCTCGATAAAGCAAAAGGGATTTCCCCAGACAAGCTAGATGTGACTCTGCGGGGTTTCGTCAAAAAGGATGAGACCCCGCTTTCGCTTCAGGATGGTGGCTACGGGACGCATTTCATTCTTCTGCCAACGGCACCCGAGTTGAATGATGACATTGACGGCGGCGCCGATAGGGAGGCATCAAATCTAGAGCGGAACTTGCTTGGTTTTTCCAATACGATGAAGGGAGTTCGGCCCGTCATTCGTACGCGGTTTCGGGACCACCATCTGGATGAAGAACCAGAAGAAATAATTGGGCCAAGGAACTTTTTCCGGCAGGAAGAGTATGAAAAGGCTGACCACCATTTCACGGGTAATGTTGATGAATATGGGCAGTTCTCGGGAACCGTTCGAATTTATGGTGTGACAAAATCGTTCGTCTGCAATTGGACTGAAGGTAAGGGACGGCACACCAAGTGCGGGCCATTTTCTATCGATTTTGCCTATGTGCAAGGGCTCCAAAGAGAGAGCCACCTGCCCCCTGATGAATACAAAGTGATAATTGAGAAGTTGGATAGGATCGGCGGATTGTACATCTATCGGGACAATATCCGGATTCTTCCCTACGGCAATTCTGATGTTGATTTTCTCGACATTGAGCGGCGGAGAACTAAAAGTGCACAAGATTGGTTTTTTTCCTATCGACGCATGTTTGGCTACGTCGCAATAGACCATGAAAATAATCACTCGCTGAGTGAAAAAGCCGGTCGAGAAGGATTCCGGCAAAATCAGGCATATCGTGATTTTCGTGCGGTATTGATGAACCTTTTTCAACGTTTGGCTATCGAATTTTTTAGGTCTGCTGCAACTCAGGGTGAAACTTATTGGGACCAGAAAAATGCCTTTGAAGTCGAAGCAAAACTGCTGGCTAAACAGAAGAAAAAAGCGGACGAAAGACGTTCAGATTTCACCAAACTGTTGGAAGATTTTTTTGAAAAATATGAGACCGGAGATTTCGAAAAGCGTGCCGAGACCATTGAAAATCACACAGCGAGCCGCTTGGATCGTTTGGTGACATTGGATGACGATGGGGATCTCGCAACTGGTGTGCGTGACTTGGAAAAACAGATTCAGGGTCAACTCCAAACGCTGAGCAATGACTTGAGCATTTCCAAACCGCGTGGTTTAGCCCTGACAAAGAGAATGGAGAAAGACTGGGCAGCCTACCAACGAATTTCCAACGATGTTCGCGAATCGACCCTTAACCCCCTTCGCAAAAAAATTGACCAACTGATCCGCCAGGCAACCGAAACGCGCGTCAGCATGAGTCAACGCCGTGAATCGGCTATCAAGATGCTTGAGGGACAGCGTGATGGTCTCGTCAGGGAATTGTCTACACTACGACAAGCGGCGTATGAAGCAAGTAAGGAGATGCAAGAGACCCTAAAGGATGTAGTCCGGGAAGAGTTTTCACAATTTCGAGAGGCAGTGGAAACGCTTCTGGTCGACTTTACTCGCATGACGGCACGGAACCCCGGCAAATTAGAAGATGCGCTCAATTCCTTTGAAAACGAAGTTAGGACCATCCGTGAGCGCGAGGCTTCATTTCTCGAAGCTATTCAGCGCCAGATGAAAGACATTACGGAGGCCATCAAAGAACGTGAAACGGTTGAAGACCGGACCGGAGCCTTGGAACAGCGCGCGCAGAGGTTGGAAGAACAGCTTGAATTTTACTCTGACTTTGCGCAAATGGGCATGGGGGTGGGGATATTGCAGCATGAATTTGAAAAGTCCGCACGCAATATGCGTTTAGCCGTCCGTGACTTGAAGCCATGGGCTGACGGAACCCCGGAGTTGAAAAAAGTCTATACTCGCCTCCGCAACTCTTTTGATCACCTAGACGGATACCTGAAGATGCTTGACCCCCTTGGCAGGAGAATCAGGCGGTCGAAAGTAGAAATTTCGGGCGACGAAATCCGAATGCACCTCCGGCGCATCTTCCGCCGAGCCCTTGATGAGGATGGTATCGAACTTGAGGCATCGGACGCATTTTTGGAGAAGAAGGTTAGCTGCAGAACGTCGGCACTTCTTGGCGCGTTTGTAAACGTTGTGGACAACGCCATTTATTGGGTCAGCAATGGCGCCCAAAATGATAAATGGATCAATCTTGATATTGATGATGATGGGTTTCTCATCTCAAATTCCGGTCCCGGTATTGAGGAGAGATTGAGGGAGAGAATTTTTGAGTTTGGAGAAACAACGAAACCAGGTGGTAGGGGGATGGGACTTGCGATTTCAAAAGATACTTTGCTTCGTGAAGGCTTTGATCTTGAACTGGTTCAATCGGGTTCTGACGTTGATCCAGTTTTCAAGATCAAGACTGTCAATACCTTGGAGGGGGAAGCATAAAATGCCAACGAAAGTAGACAAAAAGGAAATTGAGGCTGTCTGGCGCGATCATTGTCGAAAAGCGGTTCGAAGTTTTGTAATGAATGCCGTGGTCGTGGACAATGAACCTTCACTTTCTGGCAATCAATTTCTCTCCAAAGGGGCTTCTTCCGCACAGACGTTTGATGATGGAATGGGTGGGGGTGAGGCCGATGAAGAACAAAACGCGCCCTCGGCAGAGGGCGCGCCCGATGAAATTGAAAGAAATATACATTCACTAGATGTCCAAGCAATCTCAGATGCCTTTTCCGATCAAGAAATCGCCTGTGCTTTTGTGCTCCCCAAAGAAACGGACTCTGATGAAGTCGTGGTGAAAAGGGTTCTGGCTGCGGCGTTCCCTGCAGACATAATCGTTATTGACTGGAAGTTAAGGGATGGAAGCCATCAGTTAACCAAGGATATTTTGAAAAAAATCGCAGAAAAAGATGTGGCTGAAAATGGCAGGCTGAGATTGATTTGTGTCTACACGGGTGAACCACTCATTGACCAGATTACGCTGGACGCCGTTGCAGCGCTTAGAGAAGGCGGCTTAATTTTTGATGACGTGAAGAAAGATTCTGGTTATGCGAGAGGTAAATACCACTGCCTTCAGGTACTCAATAAACATGATGAAGGTGTAAGTGTCGCACAGCTGCCAACCCGTCTTTTGGACTCCATGACAAACCTTGCAGACGGTTTATTGCCATCATTTTCAATAGCAGCAGTCGCAGCTGTCCGTCGTAATATGCACCATATAATTGCTCGATTTCCATCGGAACTGGATGAGGCGTTTGTAGCGAATCTCTTGATAACGGATCCTCAAGAAGATGTTACGGAACTCATAAGGGAACTTTTTGTTTCGGAATGCGACACTGCTCTAGGCCTTGAAAGAGTAGCTGATACATATCTAAGTAAGTCTAAAATTGAAGATTGGTTGTCAGCCAAGAAAAAGCCAACGGCAAAAATCGAATATGAAAAAGATGACAATAGTGGAGATAAAATAGAAATATCAAAGTCATTTTTATTGGCTCTGCTCAAAAAGGGGCTTGACGGTGACAAGGTTGTTGTAGATAAAGAGAATATTCATGTGTTCATAGATAAACGCCGAAGTAAAGTCTCTCAATCCCTTCACGGATCAAAAGCAAAAGCAAAGGTTGGAGAAGGATTGCTGGCAAGATTTGTTGCATTGAAGAGGGAATTTTTCGGGAATACAAAGATATCTAGTGAATGGAAGCCGTCTCTTACTTTAGGATCTATATTGAAAAATAAAACAACAAAAAAATTCTATTATTGTATTACGCCTTCTTGCGACACAATCCGCCTTAGTGGTAAAAGGCGTTCATTTGTAATGCTCGAACTTGAACAGCCGCAAGGTCAGCCGGGTCTGCTCATTATGGGGCACGATAATAAAGTTGAAAGGTTCAAGGTCAATACTCGGCCTCATTGTGTGCGCACCTTTGAGTTTCAGGGGGATGACATAAATGGGCGGATCATGGCAAAAACAATGAACGATGAACCTGAGAAAAAAGGCTTTTATTTTGAAACAATCCCCGAAGAGGGCAAGCCCCCAGTACGTTTAGAATGGTTTGGCGAAGTGCGTCGAAATCGTGCCAATCGAGATATGGCTGAGCTAAATAGAGAATGGCTTAGGCTTGGCATTAAAGATTCAGAATATCTGCGCTTGGCATCTAAGGGGTATGCCGAATTATAAGGCCTAGGCTTAGGAATTTTGAGGACAGTATATTTGGTCGACCTCACAACCTCCTTCAAACACTTCTCCTCCCTCTCCCGCGCCCCCGGCGCTGTCTGGACGGAGGCCACCAAACGCAAGGCGCCGCACAAGCCGCTGCTCCTCCTGGCGGTGCTGGACCTGGTGCATCGCGGCGTCATCACCACGCCGTTCATTGACGTCACCGGCGATCTGGTGGAACTGAACGAGCTTTTCAACCTCTACTGGCGGCGGGTGGTACCGCTGGGACAGACCAGCAGCATCGCCTTTCCCTTCTCCCGTCTCGCCCGCGAACCATTTTGGGAACTGGTCCCCCAGCCGGGGAAGGCCATCACCGATGCGGTGATCAACAACACATCTTCGGTCAGCTACCTTCGCAAGTATGCCCTGGGGGCCAAGCTGGACGACGGACTGTTTCAGGTCATGCAGGGCAGGGAGGGGCGGGACGCGCTTCGGGAATCGCTGCTCCTTTCCTGCTTCTCGGAGGAAGCAGCGGCGCAGCTGCGTGACCAGTCGATCATCAACCGGGAAGCCTTCGATTATAGTCGGGTGCTGGAGGGGCAGGCCCATCTGCCGCTGGTGAAGGAGATTGTCGAGGCTGAGAACTACCGGCCTGCGGCGCGGGACCAGGGCTTCCGCAAAGTGGTGACCACCGCCTATGACCACCGCTGCGCCCTGTGCGGTATCCGCATCGTCACCCCTGACGGTCATACCGTAGTGGAGGCCGCCCACATCGTGCCCTGGAGCAAATCGAAGAATGACGACATCCGCAACGGCATGGCCCTCTGTCGCACCTGCCACTGGGGCTTCGACGAAGGGATGCTCGGAGTCTCCGACAATTACACGGTCATCACTGCCCGCAGCATCGGCACCGATCCCAATTTTCCCGGCCTGCTCCTCACTCTTTCTGGACGGAGAATTATCCCTCCCGCCGACCGCGACCTCTGGCCGGCACCCGAGTATCTTTTTGACCATCGCAGGACCTGGCGGCTATAACATCTTTGTGAAAAGAAGTCTGGAGCGCCATACGTAATTTCCCAAGTAAACTGAAGGGGTTAAGGCTATCTTGGAGGAAATAATCCATAGAATTTCTTGTTGGGGGGTAGGGTGGATCTCGACAAACTTAAACAGATTATCTTGGCTCTACTAGATCATCCGATAGTGCAGCACCTAACACATTTCTTCCATGAATTAGAGAAGGATCACGGAGCCGCTTTGTAGAGGGTGTAAAAAAGATTGTGTAAATGGCCATTCAGGGGTACACCGGGACCCCACCCTCTAAGGAGCCCCCATGGCCATCGAAAAAGATCTGCTGGACCGTCTGCTTGCCGACTACAAGAAGCCCGAAGACCTGATCGGCGAAACCGGCTTGCTTAAACAGCTCACCAAGGCCCTTCTGGAACGAGCTTTGGAAGCGGAATTGACCCAACACCTGGGGCACGAGAAGCATGCTCCCGTGGCCACGAAAGGCGGCAATGCCCGCAATGGCAAGTCGGCCAAAACCATCAAGGGCGAATTCGGCAAACTGCCGATCGAGGTTCCGCGTGACCGGGACAGCAGCTTCGAGCCGCTCATCATTCCCAAGGGCCAGACCCGCTTCGCCGGCTTCGACGGCAAGATCATCTCCCTCTACGCCCGGGGGATGACGACCCGGGAGATCCAGGGGCATCTGGAAGAGATTTATGGCGTCGAGGTCTCTCCCGCCCTCATTTCCAGCGTGACCGATGCCGTCGCGGACGAGGTCAAGATCTGGCAGAACCGACCGCTCGACGCCCTCTATCCCATCGTCTATATGGACGCGGTCCGGGTCAAGGTGCGAGACAACGGCCACGTCAGCAATAAAGCGGTCTACCTGGCCCTGGGCGTCACCCTGGACGGCATCAAGGAGGTCCTGGGCATGTGGGTGGCCGAGAACGAGGGCGCCAAGTTCTGGCTACAGGTGGTGACCGAGTTGAAAAACCGGGGTGTCGAAGACATCTTCATCGCCTGCGTGGACGGGCTCAAAGGTTTCCCCGAGGCCATCGAAGCAGTCTTTCCTCGCACCCAGGTCCAGCTCTGCCTCGTTCACATGGTGCGCCATTCTCTCCGCTACGTCTCCTGGAAACAGCGCAAGGAAGTGGCGGCCGATCTGAAGTCCATTTACCAGGCCGCGACGGCCGAGCAGGCCGAAATGAACCTGACGGAGTTCGAAGCGAAGTGGGATAAAACCCACCCCTCCATCGGCCAGTCCTGGCGGCGCAACTGGGAGAGAATCACCCCTTTTTTCGCCTACCCGGCGGAGATTCGCAAGGTGATCTACACCACCAATGCGATCGAATCGCTGAACATGTCGCTGCGCAAGGTCACCAAGAACCGGGGCTCATTCCCCAACGACGCAGCCATGTTCAAACTGCTCTACCTGGCGCTGAACAATATCGCCAAGAAATGGACCCTGCCGATTCGGGACTGGAAGGCCGCCCTCAACCAGTTCTCTATCTTGTTCGAAGGCAGGTTGCCGGTTTACTGACGACAAAAACCCAAGCCATTTACACAAACTGATTTACACCGCCGCTTTGTATGCCCTCCTTGCCCTTGCCACTGGCTTTACCGTAGGCCGCTACTGGCGCAAACGATTCGCTAGGTTTCAGAACAATGGTGAAGAACTTCTGTCCCGTGTTGTGCTAAGTCATTTCGGACCTCCAAACTATCACTTGATGAATCACGTTACCCTTCAACTAAAGGACGGTACAACTCAGGTTGATCACATCCTCATTTCAAGATTTGGCGTATTCGTTATCGAGACAAAGCATTATAAGGGGTGGATCTTTGCCAACGCTAATAGTGCCAACTGGACCCAAGTCCTATTCAATTTTAGGTTCAAGTTTCAGAACCCAATAATTCAGAATCGCAGGCATGTTCGGGCAGTTGAAGACCTCCTTGACTTCCTGCCGCCCGGCATCATCAAATCGGTTGTGGTTTTCACAGGCGAAGCGCATTTTAAGACAGAGGTTCCTCAGGGTGTGTTTTATCTCTCAGGGCTTATTGAATACTTGCGCGAACAGACTGCCGAGGTCATGTCCTTTAATCGGATGCAGTTTTGCGTGGGCCGGCTAGAGACTGTCCGCCTAGCCATCAGTGGCCAGACAGACGTAGCGCATATTGAGAGTCTTGAGCTTAGGCGTGGCAATATGAAATAACTGATTGGTCTCACGGAAGCCTGCGGGGACATTGTTCGCTTGTTAATAAATCAGTGCAATTTGCTCCTGGGATGAATTCGCTCAATTGCCTGGGTCGGACCAAGCCAACTATCTGAAATACAAATAAAATCCACGAAAATATCTGCCAAAAACAGGCTTAAATGCCTGTTTTTGGCGTTAAAATCGCCCCGGGCGGGAGCCTGTAAATTGAACTGTGTATCTGCTCCATGAGAGAGTGGGGCAATTCCCCCACCGAGGAGCAGAAACGATGGCGATTAAATCAGACAAATTGGACGAGCTTTTGGTCGACTGCAAAACCCCCGAGGACGTCGACAAACTCTATTCGCGGTTGCTACAGCGCATGATCAACCGCAGCCTGGACGCCGAAATGACCGCGCATCTGGGTTACGGAGCCGGCGAAGCCGGGCCGGCGAAACGCGCCAACACCCGCAACGGCAAGAGCAGTAAAACCGTCAAGGGCACCTTCGGCGAACTGGAGATCGAAACGCCCCGCGACCGGGCGGGGTCTTTCGAGCCGCAACTGGTTCGCAAACGCCAGATTCGCCTGGCCGGGATGGAAGGAAAGATCCTGACCCTCTATGCCAAAGGGATGACGACCCGCGACATCGAGGACGCCCTGAAGGATCTCTACGGCGTGGAGATTTCCCATGCCGTCATCTCCCAGGTGACCGAATCGGTTCTGGACGAGGTCCGGGCCTGGCAGAATCGCCCACTGGAAGCCGTCTACCCGATCCTGTGGCTCGATGGCCTGACGGTCAAGATTCATCACGGCAAGCAGGTGGTCAACAAGTCGGCCCATGTGGTTCTCGGCGTCAACCTGCGCGGCGAGAAGGAAGTTCTCGGCCTGTGGATCGCCGAGACCGAAGGGGCCAAGTTCTGGCTCTCGGTCCTCACCGAACTGCGCCATCGCGGCGTGCAGGATGTTTACATCGCCTGCATGGACGGGCTGAAAGGGCTGCCGGAAGCGGTCAACGCCATTTTCCCCAAGACCCTGACCCAACTCTGCATCGTCCATCTGGTGCGGGCGAGCCTGCGTTACGTCACGGTCAAGGACAGCAAGGCCGTGGTCGCGGCCCTCAAGCGTATCTACCAGTCGGCGACCGCCGAAGAAGCGGCGGCGGAGTTGGAACAACTGGACGCCGATTGGGGCAAGTCCTATCGTTCGGTAATCCGCTTGTGGCGGAGCAACTGGGACAACATCATCCCGTTTTTCCAGTTTCCGCCGGAAATTCGCAAGGTCATTTACACGACCAACGCGATCGAATCGCTAAACATGAGCCTGCGCAAGCTGACCCGCAACCGGAGGATATTCCCCAACGACGAATCGGCGATCAAGGCGCTCTATCTGGCAATCCGGCAGGCGTCACGCAACTGGAAGATGATCCACAACTGGAAGCCAGCGCTGCAGACATTCCAAGTGATGTTCGGCGAAGACCGGGTGCCGTTGAATCTGGTCTATTGAAAGAGCGGATACACAGTTCGTTTGACAGACCCCCGGGCGGTGCCCCACACTCCTCGACGCCTGCACCAGGTGCAACGGAAAGGCCGAATAGTAGCGAATCGTTGCACTCCAAGGTCCCGGCAGGATTTCTCAGTACCAGATCAAGTACCCCGAGGAGACCAGCCATGAATACCATCCCTGCCCAGGAACTAAAGCGCTCGGGGACGACGCGCCCGCCTGATGATCACCGAGAGGGAGATTATCCTCCTCGACATCGGCAGTCACAACGACGTGTATCGGTAACCGGGCTCCCGGGGGAGACCAAGGGTCTGCAAAGTTGCAACCTGGATGGTTGTTGTTTGCGCAGGCCCGAGGGTCTGGCCTGAATCGCTGCCCCGCGCCATCCCCCTCCCCATCGCCATCTTCTGAACCCGGGAAATCGCTGCCTTTTTGATGGCCATTCCCGGGGAATTCGCCACCCGCCCCCTTCTCCACTATACTCAGGGGCATGAGAGCCCACTCCATCCTCCTGCGCCGTTTCCGGAAAATCTTCGCCCTGACCCTGCTGGTGACCGTGTTGGCCGCCAGTGCCGTCGTTCTCTTTCGGGATCGACTGCTGCAGGAGGTGGTGCGGCCCCTGCTGGTCCGCGAGTTGGGCCGGCGGTTTCAGGCGGAGGTGGGGATCGAGCGGTTGCTGCTGGATCGGGAGGGGCTGCAGATCAGCGGGGTGAGGGTCCTGCGGCCGGGGGACTGGCAACTGGAGATGGAACGCCTGGGACTCGGTCTCGGTCGGGAACTGCTGACTGCGGGAAGGTTGCCGAGGCTGGTTCTGGTGGGACCGAAAATCCGCCTCTTTTCCCGTGAGAAGGCGACGGATAGCACAGCCTTCTCCTGGCCCGAATCGCCCCCCTTCGCCATCACCGAGATCGAGTGCCGCGACGGAGAGCTTTCGACCGGTGCCGGGAGGCCTGGCTGGCGGTTCGCCGGCCGCGGAAAGCTCGGGCGCCAATGGGAACTCGCCTTGCTGCTGCGCTCCGCCAGCAACCCGGAGCAGCGGCTCACTCTCGCGACCGCGGGAACCTGGGCCGGGACCCTGCAGGCCCGGATCGACCACCTTGCCTGGGGCGAGCGGGAGCTTTTGCAGGAGCCGCTGCGGCTGACCCTGGAGCAGGGGAAGCTGGTGGCCCTGAGCGGCGAAGTCCAGCTGGCCGGAGTGACCGATGGTGAGATGCGCCCTCTGGCCCGGGCCTTCGGGACGACGCTGCCAGGGAAGCTCCCCTGGCGGATCGCTGGCTTTCGCCTGCGCCCGGAGCTGGCCAACGGCGCCTGGCGCCTCGATATGCAGCTTGGAGCCATGGCCCTGGAGAGAGACTTTTCCCGGCCCCTGCTGCAGAACCTGGTGCTGACCGGCCATTCCGGCACCAGCACTCCCTTCCTCTGGGAACTGTCGGCCCGTCTCGGGCCGGCCGGAGATCCCCTCTCCCTCGCGGGGCAGCTGAGCCCTGCTCCCGCGCCAACCCTGGAGCTGACCCGCCTCGACTGGCGGGGACAGTCGCTCCTAGTCCGTCCCTTGCGCTTCTCGCCGGCCGGGCCGGGGCGGGAGCTGAGCGCGGCGCTGCAACTGGCGCAGCTCGATGACCGTGCCCTGCGGCCTCTGCTCGCCCTGGCGGGGATACAACTGCCGGCCGAGCCGCAATGGTCTCTGCAGCAACTGGTGCTGGAGCCGGCCTGGGACGGCCGGCGACTGCGGATCAAAATCGAAGGCGGCTCCGGCGAGGTCCGCACGGGGGAACGGACGCTTCGCCTGGGCCCGTTTATCCTGGCGGGCGAGGGGGCGGCGGATAGCTGGAACCTGAACGGGGAGGGGGAACTGGGAGCGGGAAACCTCTGGCGGGGGACGCTGCACCTGGGCGAAAAGAACTGGGCCGGCACGGTCGATCTGCGCCTGCCCGCCCTCGCCCGGTTGCCGCGGCAGCAACCGGGCCTCGGGCTCCCTTCCCTGGCCGGGGAACTCTCTCTGCTGGTGGGGATCGGCGGCAGTCCTGCGCGGCCGGAGCTGGCCCTTTTGGTCCGGGCCGGGGAGGTGACTCTGCCCCGGGCTGCTGCGCTCACCACCTTCAGCGGCGAGTTCGCCGGGACCCTGTCGCGCGCCGGCGCAAAGTGGCGCTTGCGGAAAGGGCGGTTGGACGGCGCCCTGGCGGGAGCGCTGAGCGCCACCCTCGCCGGGCGCTTTCAGGGGGAGTTGGACGGGGCGGGGTGGTCGGCCCGGCTGAAAGAGCTGGCGGTCGGCAAACCCTCCTGGATGGCGCCCGACGGTCTTTCCGCTCTTCTCGGCGAGCGGCTGAAGATCAGGGGGGAGGCGGCGGCCGCCCCGGCGTCCCCGATACGCTTTGCCCTGGACGGGGAGCTGGCCGGCGGCGAGCTCCTCTTCGGCGCCTATTACTTTCCTCTGGCGGAAGTCTCCGCCCGGTTCGGAATGCGGGGAACCTTCGCTCAGGGGGCCCTGCACGTTGCCCCGGCGCATCTGGCGGTCCCCCACCTCGGCAGGCTCGACCTGACCGGGGAGATCGGTACGACAGACGCTGCCCTGGACGGGGTGATCGAGCTGCCGGACCTGAAGGAGGCCCTGGATGGGCCGGGACGCAGCCTTTTCGGGGAGGCCTTCCCGCAACTGAAGGAGCTCTCCCTGGCCGGCGGCTTGGCGATCGGCGTTCGCGGGCTTCGCCGGACGTCGGAATGGGGCCTGCTGTTGAACCTGGAACCCCGCGATGTAACCCTCGGCTGGGGGAAGACGTTCCGGCTCGCCGGGCTTCGCGGTACGGTCCCCTTGCAGCTCGGTACCCTGGCGGCCGCAGAGGAATCTTCCGCCCGCCTGGCCTGGACCAGCCTGACCGCCGCCCCCCTGCACGCCGCTTCGGGTGAGATGGCAATCCTTGCGCGCCCCGGCCAGCTGCGCCTGCCGGGGGCCTTGCACCTCGCTCTGGCCGGCGGCGAACTGGTGCTGGTGGATCTCGAGCTGGCCCTGCCGCCCCACGCCCCGGAACTCGCCGCCCAGGTCAGGGTCACAAACGTGGAACTGCAGACCCTTACCCGTGAGCTGGGCTGGCCGGAGCTGCGGGGCGCCATCAGCGCCGATCTCGGCCGGCTCCATTACCTGGGCGGCGAACTCAAGATCGCCGGGGAGGCCCGCATCGAGGTCTTTGGCGGGGAGATCGAGCTGCGCAACATGCAGGTACGGGAACTCTTCTCCCCTTACCCGGTCTTTCTCGCCGATATCGACTATTCCGGCATCGATCTCTATCGCCTGACCAGCACCCTGGCCTTCGGCGAGATGAACGGGGTCGTGGACGGCCATATCCACCAGCTGCGCCTCTTCGGCACGACCCCCACCCATTTTGCGGCGACCCTCCATTCGCGGGAGAGCGGTACCCGCAACATCAGCGTCAAGGCCCTGAACAACCTCTCCATTCTCAGCCAGGGTGGACTCTCGGCGGCCCTCTCCCGGGGGATCTATCGCTTTATCGATTTCTACCGCTATCGGAGCATTGGCCTTGCCTGTACCCTCGACAACGACCTCTTTCGCCTGCGTGGGACCGCCCGCGAAGGTTCCGACCGTTACCTGGTGTACGGCGGTTGGCTGCCGCCGCGCATCGATGTGATCGCCACCAGCCCGGCCGTCTCCTTCCGGGAGATGGTCAGGCGGCTCAAACGCCTCGACCGGGCAGGTACCAGTGGCGCGCCCCGTTGAAATAGCCCGATTGCGGAGTATAGTCAAGGAACGATCCGGCACCCAAGGGACCTGCCCCTGACCTCTTTTCGAAGGAGAGCTGTTCATGAAGCCTGCCCTGCTGCGTTATCTGTTGTGGTCCTGCCTGCTGCTGGCGGTCTCCTGCGTCACCATTAATATCTACTTCCCCGCCGAGGAGATGCGCGGCGCCGCCGATCGCATCGTCAATGAAGTCTGGAGCGAGCGGCCCGGTTCACCCGCCGCCCCAACCACTCCCGCCACCCCGACCCCGCCGCCTGCCGGGGAGAAAGCCCCGGGCAGCTCCTTTTTCCACGGCTGGCAGCCGGGGGTGGCCTATGCCGCCCAGGATATCAACGTCAGCACCCCGGAAATCCGCGCCATCCAGGCGAGCATCAAGGCACGCTCAACCAGGCTCTTCCCCTATCTTGACGGCGGACAGGTCGGGATCGGCAACGACGGTCTGCTCAAGCTGCGCACCAGTGACGGCCTCGATCTGAAGGCCCGGGCCGAGGCGACCCGGCTGGTCCAGGCGGAAAACGACGACCGGCTGCGCCTCTACCAGGAGATCGCGCGGGCCAACGGCTTCCCCGATAAGGCCGATGAAGTGCAGGCGATTTTTGCCGATTCCTGGCAGACACAGGCGAGCAAGGGATGGTATGTGGAGGGGGAAACGGGGAGCTGGTCGCGCAAGTAGGGGTAGTTTCCGGGCATGGGCACCATGACCTTACGCGGTATCGACGACCAGACCGCCCAGGCCCTGAAGGAGCGGGGCAGCCGGGAGGGCGTCAGCGTCAACGCCGTGACCTTGCGGTTGCTGCGGGAGGCCTTGTGAATTCCGGGGTCGGACCAAGCCAACTGGTCGAAATTCAAATCAAATCCATGAAAATCCCTGCCAAAAACAAGCTTAAAAGCCTGTTTTGGGCATCAAAATCGCCCTCCTCTGATAGTCCCCGACGCCTGCACTATACGCCAGGAAGGCTGAATAGAAGGGAATCGTTGCATTCCAGGTCCCGGCAGGGCAGGATTTCTCAGTACTAGATCAAGTACCCCGAGGAGACCAGCCATGAATACCATCCCTGCCCAGGAACTCAAGCGCCGTGGGCTTGCCGCGGGTGACGAGGGTATTGCCAAGGGGGATGTCCACGTCATCCGCAACAACCAGCCGCACTACGTGGTCCTCTCGGAGGAGCACTACCAGCAACTGGTAGCGGAGGCGCAGGAGGCCTACCTTGCCCGGGTGCGCTCTTCCCTGGAGATGTCAAGGCCGGCCGGGTGCATAAGTTCGTAACGGCCGACGACCTGCTGAAAGCGGTCGGGGACGACGAGCCCGCCTGATGTTCACTGAGAGGGAGATTGTCCTCCTCGACATCGGCAGTCACGACGACGTGTATCGGTGACCGGGCTCCCGGGGGAGGCCAAGGGTTGGGCCTGACATTTAAGCATTCGTCGAGGCATAAGAAAATCTTCGCCAGGCTGGCCTCGTCCCCTGTCGCATCCCCGCCTCGCGCCACCTTGCCCCCCTCCTTTCCTGACTTGATTTGGCAGCCGTCGAATTGTACAACTGAGGATAGCTCTGCCCGGTTGCCTGAGGCTGCCCCGGTCAGCCATTGCGGGATCACCCCTTGGCTGGCTCACTTTGTCGAATCACCTCACCAAGAGGCAATAATCCCATGGAAAAGGTCGGCCGAAACGATCCCTGCCCCTGCGGCAGCGGGCAAAAATTCAAGAAATGCTGCCTTGGCAAAGAGGAATCCTTCCCCTCCCGCGCAGCGGCAGGGGGCTTTGCCGACGAACTGAAGGAGATGGTGGACGGCCGCTCCTTCCGCTCGCTGAAAGAGGCGGAAGCCTATATCGGCTGGCAGATGGCCCGGAAGAACCGACAGGGGCGGGCCGAATTCGAGGGGCTTTCCTCGGAGCAGATGGGCAAGATCCTCTATGCGCCCTTCGATTCCCCGCAGCTGGCCATCTTCCCCCGCGAGCTGGCGCTGGAGCCTGAGGCTCCTGTCATGCAGCTTCTCGACCTGCTACTGGACGCCATCGGCGACGAGGGGCTCAAGCCGACTGCCACGGGGAATTTGCCGCGCAATCTCTGCCGCGACATCGCGCTGTCCTTTCATGGCGAGGAGGGCTATCGGGAGGTCACCCAATATTCGGGAATCAATATCGAACCGGATTTCCCCGAACTTCACGTGACGCGCCTGGTGGCGGAAATGGCAGGGCTCGTCCGAAAATACCGCGGCCGGTTCATCTTGGGGAAGACCTGTCGCACCCTCAGGGCCACCATGGGGAACCGGGCGCTCTACCCGGTGCTATTCGAGGCCTTTGTCCGGCGCTATGAATGGGGGTACCAGGATCGCTGCCCGGATTTTCCCTTCCTGCAGTCCTCGTTTCTCTTTTCGCTCCTTCTGCTGTCCCGCCATGGGGATCAGCAACGTGCCGACTCCTTCTACTGCGAGCGCTTTCTGGCCGCTTTCCCGATGCTGCTGGAGGGAATCCCCGCCAACGAATACTTCACGCCGCAAAAGCTGGTCGGCGGCTGTTACTCACTTCGGGTGCTGGAGCGCTTTGCCGAATTTTTCGGTTTGGTGGAGATTGAACGGGTCGGCAACCGGATCCTGCCCGATCTGATCCGGATCAGAAAGCGCCCGCTCCTCGACGAAGTCGTAAAGTTTCGCTGTTGATCGGCGGGGAGCGGAGTGCAGCGCCCGCGGGGTAGATTTTTGGTCGGTTCGATTCTTCCTGAGACGATGATATCAACCAATCAACTTCGCCGGTTCCGGCCGGCCGCCGGGTGGCTTTCTTTGCCGGCCCAAAGAAAGTCACCAAAGAAAGGGCCGCCACTCGGCGTGGGGCCATGCGGTGATTGACCTGGGTACGGGTCAATGTAGCGCAGTACGGTTCCAGCTGTTTACCGACCCGCACCCCAAGGCGCCGGGACCCATCCGTCTGGGGTCCCGGGTGCGTGGCGAAGGGTGATCCGATTGACAAAGAGAGTCTGCTGCTCGCTCTGGAGTTAATGGCCAAAAGCAGGTGCCTTTGACCTTAAACAACACGAGCAGTTTACAGCCACAGTACGGAAGAGACAGCTTTCCGCGACTCTGTTGGTTCGAAGACGCGGTCCCACGAAGCGTGGCGAGTCACTATCTGCACCGCCGGCGTTTGGAACCGGGACCGGCCGTGGCGGCATGCCCCCCGCGAGGGGAAGGCCATTTTTTGCTTACTTTTTGTCAGTAGTGTCCGGTTAGCAAATTGCATTCACCCAAAGTTGCAGATAATTGTAAATATTTTCACAAGTTAGCGTATTTTTTGCTTGACAAATCGTCGTGAAGTCGGCGCGGCGATTTTCGTAAATACCTATTTTATATGAGGATTTACGAAAATGTCATTACTTGTTCGCTGCCACCGTACCCGGCTTAGCAGGCGTGCGTATTCCGAGCCAAACTTTCCACCGATTCCGATGCAAACTTGCCACTGATTCCGATCCAAACTTGCCAGTCATTCCGACGCAAGGTTTCCACCCGTTCCGATCCAAACTTTCCAGTTTGAGCGGAAGAGGTCGGTGAATCTGTCAGACTGATCAAAGTTCTCGCGACGCTGGGTAACCGCGGGGTACAACCTTCTGGACTTTTTCCAGGAGGTGGTCCCATTGGCACACACGAGGTTATCCATGCGCAAGATCAAGGACGTTCTGCGTCTGCATTACGAAGCCGGCCTGACACAGCGGGCCATCGCCCGCTCCGTCGGCACGTCACACACCACGGTGGGCGAATTTCTGAGACGCGCCGCTCACGCCGGGTTGTCTTGGCCGCTGCCAGAGAATCTGGACGAAACCCGACTTGAACAGTTGCTCTTTCCGCCAGCGCCAGTCATTCCCGCCGACCAGCGCCCCATGCCCGACTGGGCGACCATCCATCAGGAACTCAAGCGCAAGGGCGTCACCCTGGGGCTGCTCTGGGAGGAATACCAGAACAGCCATCCCGAGGGGTATCGCTACAGCCGTTTCTGCGATCTGTACCGTGAGTGGTCCGGCAAACTGCGTCTGTCGATGCGTCAGGTGCACAAAGCCGGCGAGAAGCTGTTTGTCGACTACACCGGCCAGACCCTGCCGATCGTCGACCGCCGCACCGGCGAGATCCGCGAAGCGCAACTGTTCGTCGCGGCCCTGGGGGCGAGTTCCCAGACGTTTGCCGAAGCCACCTGGACCCAAGGGCTGCCGGACTGGATCGGCTCGCATGTCCGGGCCTTCTCCTTCTACGGCGGAGTGCCCGAGATCGTTGTTCCGGACAACCTGAAAAGCGCCGTCTCCAAACCCTGCCGCTACGAACCGGACATCAACCCCACCTATGCGGAGCTGGCCGCTCACTATGGCTGCGCGGTGATTCCGGCGCGGGTGCGCAAACCCAAAGACAAGGCCAAGGTCGAGGCGGCGGTTCTGGTCGCCGAGCGCTTCATCCTGGCGCGGCTGCGCAACCGTACCTTCTTCAGTCTGGCCGAGGCCAACGCCGCCATTCGGGAGCTGGTGGAGCACCTCAACCGGCGCCCCTTCAAGAAGCTTCCCGGCTGCCGCCAGCAGCTCTTCGACACCCTGGAACGTCCGGCTCTGAATCCTCTGCCGGCGACCCCCTATACGTTCGCCGAATGGCGCCATGCGCGGGTCAACATCGATTACCATGCCGAAGTCGACCACCACTACTACTCGGTCCCGTATGTGCTGGTGAAGCAGCAGCTCGACGTGCGCCTGACGGCGACCACCGTCGAATTTCTGCACAAAGGGCAACGGGTGGCCTCCCATGTCCGCTCCTCTGAGCGCGGTCGCCACACCACTCTCGGCGAGCACATGCCCAAAAGCCACAGGGAGTATGCCGAATGGACGCCGCAGCGCCTGGTTTCCTGGGCGGCCAAAACCGGACCGCACACCGCCGCCTTGGCAGAGAAGATCCTGGCCTCACGGGCCCATCCCCAGCAGGGCTACCGCAGCGTCCTGGGGCTGATCCGGCTGGCCAAGACCTACACGCCCGAGCGCCTGGAGGCGGCCTGCCAGCGGGCCCTGGCAACAAACGCCTGTCGCCTCAAGAGCGTCGCCTCGATCCTCAAAACCGGACTGGACCGCCAGTCGCTCCCCGAGTCCACCGAGTCCCAACTCTCATTGCTGCCGAGTCACGACAACATCCGCGGCGCCGGCTACTACCACTGACCAAGGAGACCACCATGCTCAGCCACCCCACCGACGACAAACTGCGCGCCCTCAAGCTGACCGGCATGCTCAAGGCCCTTCAGGAACAGCGCCTTAGCGAGACCGCCGATGCCTTGAGCTTCGAGGAGCGCCTCGGCCTGCTGGTCGACCGCGAGCAGACCGAGCGCGACAGCCGCCGGCTCACCACTCGCCTGCGCACGGCCCGGCTGCGTCAGAGCGCCTGCATCGAGGACCTCGACTGGAGGGCACCCCGGGGACTCGACCGCGACCTCGTGCTGGCGCTGGCCGGCGGTCGCTACCTCGCCAAGGGCCACAACATTCTCATCACCGGCCCCACCGGCGTCGGCAAGAGCTACCTCGCCTGCGCCTTGGCTCACAAGGCCTGCCGCCTCGGCTGCAAGACCCTCTACCTGCGCCTGCCCCGCTTCCTGGAGGAACTGGCCCTCGCGCGGGCCGACGGCCGCTACCCCAAGATGATGGATAGAGTCGCCAAGACTCAACTGCTCGTCCTCGACGATTGGGGGCTCGCCCCCATGACCGCCGCCGGTTGCCGCGATCTGCTCGAAATCCTCGAGGACCGCCACAATCTGCGTTCGACCCTGATCACCAGCCAGCTTCCGGTCGAAGCCTGGCACGACTACCTCGGGGATCCGACGGTCGCCGACGCCATCCTCGACCGCCTCATCCACAACGCCTACCGGCTCACCTTGAAAGGAGAATCGATGCGCAAACGGCGATCCCAGCTTGACCCGATCGGCAACTTGGCGTAAGACAAAAACTCCAGCGTCGCTACGCTCCGATCACTGGCAACTTTGCCTTGGAACGAGTGGCAACTTTGCGCTGGAACGGCTGGCAACTTTCATCGGAATCCGCAGCAGGCGCTCCATTGTCCGACTTTTTACCCCGTTCAAGGGCGCTCTCGAACATGCCCCGGTTCTTGAGGCCCGAGGCAACAGGCCACTTCAGATGACGTTTGAAGATCAGTTGAAAATCCTGACCTACTATCACCTCGAAGAGCATTCTTCGGGGCGTCATCTGCTTCAGGTTCTGACGCAGGAAGATTTTGCCGCGACTCATATTGCACCGCCCGGCGGTATCCGGAAAAGCGCCTTCTTTGAGGCGATCAATACCCGAGGGCTGGAGCAGATGATTCATGTTTACGAAGACCTGCAGAAACAGGTCTCACAAAAGATTCCTGTCGCCAAAGACATCTCCGATCTCGGCGATCTGATCGCCGTCGATGGTTCGCTGATTGACGCTACGCTGTCCATGCTCTGGGCGGACTATCGAGACGGAGCCAAAAAGGCCAAGGTTCACCTGGGGTTCGATATCGGTCGTGGTGTCCCCCAGAAAGTCACATTAACCGACGGCAAGGGCGACGAGCGTCCTCAGGCGGAACGGCTCGTGGCTCCCGGTCAGACAGGTGTCTATGACCGCTATTACCAGTGTTACAAAAACTTTGACGACTGGCAGGATCAGGGGCGCCACTTTGTCTGCCGCATCAAAGCCAGTTCTCGTAAGACGGAGTTGAGCGCCAATCCTGTTGTCCCCGGCAGTCATGTTTTCTATGACGCCAGGGTGTTGCTCGGCACCAAAGATGTCAACCAGACCGAACGAGAAGTGCGTGTGGTCGGCTACAAGGTTGACCAAAAATCCTATTGGGTCGCCACCGACCGCTTCGATCTGACCGCCGAGCAGATTGCCTTGATCTACAAGCTACGCTGGACGATCGAGTCCTTCTTCGCCTGGTGGAAGCGCCACCTCAAGGTGTATCACCTGATTGCCCGCAGTCCCTACGGCCTGCTGGTGCAGATCCTCGCAGGGTTGATTACTTATTTGCTGCTGGCCATCTACTGCCACGAAGAGCATGGCGAACGTGTCAGCATCAACAGGGTGCGTGAGCTTCGCAACAATATTCGCAACGAGGCCGCCGAGGATGCGGCCGCAGGCTTAGGGCCTCCCGATATCATTGACTTGGACTTCGGAGCCTATGCAACTTCTTAACCGGACACTACTGACTTTTTGTTGGCCTGGACAAAAAGAAAGGCGCCTGGCGGGGCGCGTCCCGCCGGTTTTGTTCTTTTCGGTATTGTTCAATATCAGGATCAAGGTCGCCGGTCCCGGCCGGCAGCCGGGAGACTTTCTTTGCTGGCCCAAAGAAAGTCACCAAAGAAAGGGCCGCCACTCGGCGTGGGGCCATGCGGTGGCTGACCGGTGTGCTGGTCAAGATGGCACGGTGGTGTTCCTGCTGTATACCGATCCGCACCCCAAGGCGCCGGGACCCATCCGTCTGGGGTCCCGGGTGCGTGGCGAAGGGTGATCCGATTGACAAAGAGAGTCTGCTGCTCGCTCTGGTGTTAATGGCCAAAAGCAGGTGCCTTTGACCTTAAACAACACGAGCAGTTTACGGCCACAGTGTGGAAGAGGCAGCTTTCCGCGACTCTGTTGGTTCGAAGACGCGGTCCCATGAAGCGCCGCTGGTCACTATCTGCACCGCCGGCGTTTGGAACCGGGACCGGCCGTGGCGGCATGCCCCCCGCGAGGGGAAGGCCATTTTTTGCTTACTTTTTGTTGGCCTGGACAAAAAGTAAGGCGCCTGGCGGGGCGCGTCCCGCCGGTTTTGTTCTTTTCGGTACTGTTCCAAATTAGGACCAAGGTTTCCGGTTCCGCCCGGCAGCCGGGTGGCTTTCTTTGCCGGCCCAAAGAAAGTCACCAAAGAAAGGGCCGCCACTCGGCGTGGGGCCATGCGTTGATGGACCATGCTGTTGATCAATAAAGGCTGTGCGGCTCAACCTGCGCAGCGGTCCTGCACCCCAAGACGCCGGTGCCCATCCGCCTGGGGCACCGGTTGGGCGCGGGGCGCATTCCATCGCCGGCGCCGTTGTGGTTGACCGCAGTTTCCGAGGGGCGCGGCGGGGCAGCTTTCACACCGGAGATGGGGATGATGGTGGCCCGCTAGAAAGTGATGTCCAGCGTCCGGTTTGACGTTTTGGCAATCCGGGAATGCCGGCGATCTGAATGATTGAACGCCGATTCAAATCTCCCCCCTGCAGTCTTCTCTCTCCTGGATCCCCCCATGACCCCGGCCGCTGGAAAGAATCCTGCGCGCCTCCGTTTTCTGCTATCCTGATCACGAACCAAGCCGGATGGACGTTCCAGGAATCCCCTACCAACCCGGATTCCATTGCCATGAAGTCCCCCAAGACCCTGATCCTCAACCTGATCGCCCTCTTCGAGCGCCACGCCGGCCTGATGGCGGTGCTCGCCTTCGCCTCCGGCGTCGCCAGTTTCCTGCTGGTCGAGCGGCGCGAAACCTACGCCCAGGCGATCGCGCTGCTGATGCTGGCGAGCTGGGGCTGGCTGCTGCTGGAGAACTGGCTGCGGGTCGGGCTGCTGCGGCGCTTCGGGATCGAGCTGCCGCCCTTCGTGATGCGCTTCGCCACCCAGATGGTGCAGCAGGAGAGTTTCTTCTTCGTCCTCCCTTTTTTCGTCGTCGCCACCACCTGGAGCACCGGCCAGGCCGCCTTTACCCTGCTGCTGATCCTCTGCGCGCTCCTCTCGCTGATCGACCCCCTCTACTACAAGCAGCTGGCGCCGCGCCGCGCCCTCTTCATCGTCTTCCATGCCTTCTCCCTCTTTGCTCTGCTGCTGGTGGTGCTGCCGCTGCTCCTCCACCTGACGACCGGGGAGAGCCTCGTCCTGGCGCTGGTGCTGGCGCTCCTCTTCAGCCTGCCGAGCCTCGGTCGCCTCCTCCCCTTCGACCGCTGGTGGCGGCTGCCGCTCCTCGCCCTGCTTCTGGTCGTCCTCGCGGCCGGGCTCTGGCAGGCGCGGGTCTGGATCCCGCCGGCGACCCTGCGCCTGGTGGCGATCGAGCTGACCCGGCAGGTCGACCCGGAACGGCGCTCCCCCGGCAGCAATCTGCGCGCCATCGACGAGGCGACCCTGCAGCGGGAAGGGCTCTTTGCCTGGACCGCGGTGCGCGCGCCGCGCGGCTTGCAGGAGCAGATCCACCATCTCTGGCTGCACGACGGCGCCCTCGTCGACCGCATCACCCTCGACATTCGCGGCGGCCGCGCCGAGGGGTACCGCGCCTGGACCCACAAGCGCAACTTTCCGGCCGCTGCCGTCGGCCGCTGGCAGCTGCGGGTGGTGACCGACTCGGGCCAGCTGATCGGCCTTGCCGACTTTACCGTTACTGTGGCAGAAGAATCGGGGGCGGTGAATTGACAGCATCGGGTCCAGGGCTTGCGTCTGCCCAGGGGCGTTTGCAGTTGGCGGTCTCCCCGGAGCATGCTATAAAGAAAGCCGGTATATACCTTCCCGGAGCGAACTGGCATGACAGAATTCGAAGAAATTAATCTTGCCCTGCGAACCCACCTGGAGGAACTGCGGCGTGATTACGCCGTTGCCGAAATCGGTATTTTCGGTTCCTTCGCCCGTGGGGAACAGGGTGAAGGGAGTGATATCGACCTGCTGGTCGATTTCACGCGACCGGTCGGGTTTGTTGCCTTTCTGCAACTTGAGGATCGCCTGCGCAAAATCCTTGGCCGGGAGGTCGACCTGGTGACGCGGAAGGCGCTTAAGCCGCATATCGGCCGGCATATCCTTGACGAAGTCCGCTATGTCCATTAAGCGGGAAGTGCGGGACTACCTCGAAGACATCCTGCAGTCGGTCCAGGATATCCGCGAATTTGTTGCGGGTATGGATTTCCCGCAATTCCACTCCGATCGCAAAACGTTCCACGCCGTGGTTCGCAGTCTCGAAATCATCGGCGAGGCGGCCAGGAAAATCCCGGACGAAATGCGCGACCGCCATCCCGGGCTCCCCTGGCGGGAGATGGGGGCTATGCGCAACAAACTGATTCATGAGTGTTTTGGAGTGGATCCGGAAATCGTCTGGGAGACAATTCAACAGGACCTGAACCTTTTGGAAGGTACGGTCAGGGATCTTCTCGATCAAATTTCGGTTTGAATCAAGGCCTGGTCCTTCATCTCTTGAACCCGATCGGGGTGCAGGAGTGCTGGGGTCTGATCGGAATTAAACCGTCTCCCCCAGTTCGATCGCCAGAAACTCCTCCTTCGCCATCAGCTCCCACCTCATCCCCGCATCCAGCACCTCCGACGAAATAAAGCAGGAATCACCGGCTGCAGCCTTGAAGAGGGAGTAGTAGTCCGGCTCCCGGGCAAAGTCGCGGTAGGCGTAGAGCTTCGCCCCGTCACTGAAGAGGCAGTTCAGCGCCGAAAAGTGGTGCTGCTGCCGGATCGTCGCCACCGAAGCGAGGAACTGCGCGCCGAGGTCCTCCCCCGGGCGGCTCAGCACGTGGTGGAAGAAGACCTCGGTGTCGCGGGCGTCGTCCGGCGGGCCGGGCGGGGTGATCTGCGCCAGCAGTTGCTGGTAGTCGTAGACGACGCCGTTGTGAAAGAAGACGTTGTTGCCGAGGAAGAAGGGGTGGGCGTGGCGGGTGCTGGAGGTGCCGCTCCAGGCCGACTTGCGCAGGTGGAGGATCAGCGCCGGCGCGGTCGGCGCCCCATCGAGGAGGGTGAAGAGGCGCTCACGCTCATCGAGGATGCTGGCGCCGCTCTTGTGCACGACCAGCCGTCCCTCCCGGTAAAAGGCGAGCCCCCAGCCGTCAAGGTGCCCGGGCGGGTCTTCGGCCATGACGACGCCGGTGCGGGCGAGCTGACAGAAACGTTCGATGATGGTCCGGTGTTTGGACCAGTCGAAATGGGTTATTCCAATGACTCGGCACATCTGAAAACCTCGTAAACTACCCTGAAAACTCGGAGTCTGAAAAACGTTTCGCGCGGATAACTTTGGATCTAATGGTTTTTCGAAACGGTTAGAGCAGAATCAAGGTCGCCGGTTCCGGCCGGCAGCCGGGTGGCTTTCTTTGCTGGCCCAAAGAAAGTCACCAAAGAAAGGGCCGCCACTCGGCGTGGGGCCATGCGGTGTTACAGCGGGGTGCAGGTCAAGATGGCACGGTGGTGTTCCTGCCGTATACCGATCCGCACCCCAAGACGCCGGGACCCATCCGTCTGGGGTCCCGGGTGCGGTGCGAAGGGTAGTACACCTGGCGGTGCGTAGTTGCTGATCGTCCTTTTGGTATTTGCCTTTAACACCACAAGCCGTTTACAGCCACAGCACGGAGTTGGCAGCTTTCCGCGATGCACTCTCGCCCGAAGACGCGGTGCCACGAAGCGCCCCTGGTCCCTATCTGGACCGCCGGCGTTTGGAACCGGGACCGGCCGTGGCGGCATGCCCCCCGCTAGGGGAAGGCCACTTTTTGCTTACTTTTTGTCAGTAGTGTCCGGTTAGCAAATTGCATTCACCCAAAGTTGCAGATAATTGTAAATATTTTCACAAGTTAGCGTATTTTTTGCTTGACAAATCGTCGTGAAGTCGGCGCGGTGATTTTCGTAAATACCTATTTTATATGAGGATTTACGAAAATGTCATTACTTGTTCGCTGCCACCGTACCCGGCTTAGCAGGCGCTCCATTGTCCGACTTTTTACCCCGTTCAAGGGCGCTCTCGAACATGCCCCGGTTCTTGAGGCCCGAGGCAACAGGCCACTGCAGATGACGTTTGAAGATCAGTTGAAAATCCTGACCTACTATCACCTCGAAGAGCATTCTTCGGGGCGTCATCTGCTTCAGGTTCTGACGCAGGAAGATTTTGCCGCGACTCATATTGCACCGCCCGGCGGTATCCGGAAAAGCGCCTTCTTTGAGGCGATCAATACCCGAGGGCTGGAGCAGATGATTCATGTTTACGAAGACCTGCAGAAACAGGTCTCACAAAAGATTCCTGTCGCCAAAGACATCTCCGATCTCGGCGATCTGATCGCCGTCGATGGTTCGCTGATTGACGCTACGCTGTCCATGCTCTGGGCGGACTATCGAGACGGAGCCAAAAAGGCCAAGGTTCACCTGGGGTTCGATATCGGTCGTGGTGTCCCCCAGAAAGTCACATTAACCGACGGCAAGGGCGACGAGCGTCCTCAGGCGGAACGGCTCGTGGCTCCCGGTCAGACAGGTGTCTATGACCGCTATTACCAGTGTTACAAAAACTTTGACGACTGGCAGGATCAGGGACGCCACTTTGTCTGCCGCATCAAAGCCAGTTCTCGTAAGACGGAGTTGAGCGCCAATCCTGTTGTCCCCGGCAGTCATGTTTTCTATGACGCCAGGGTGTTGCTCGGCACCAAAGATGTCAACCAGACCGAACGAGAAGTGCGTGTGGTCGGCTACAAGGTTGACCAAAAATCCTATTGGGTCGCCACCGACCGCTTCGATCTGACCGCCGAGCAGATTGCCTTGATCTACAAGCTACGCTGGACGATCGAGTCCTTCTTCGCCTGGTGGAAGCGCCACCTCAAGGTGTATCACCTGATTGCCCGCAGTCCCTACGGCCTGCTGGTGCAGATCCTCGCAGGGTTGATTACTTATTTGCTGCTGGCCATCTACTGCCACGAAGAGCATGGCGAACGTGTCAGCATCAACAGGGTGCGTGAGCTTCGCAACAATATTCGCAACGAGGCCGCCGAGGATGCGGCCGCAGGCTTAGGGCCTCCCGATATCATTGACTTGGACTTCGGAGCCTATGCAACTTCTTAACCGGACACTACTGACTTTTTGTTGGCCTGGACAAAAAGTAAGGCGCCTGGCGGGGCGCGTCCCGCCGACCTTGTTCTTTTATGTTCGATAAAGTCCTATGGTCAAGATCAGGACCGCCGGTTCCGGCCGGCAGCCGGGTGGCTTTCTTTGCTGGCCCAAAGAAAGTCACCAAAGAAAGGGCCGCCACTCGGCGTGGGGCCATGCGGTTGTTGACCTGGTTACGGGTCAATGTAGCGCGGTGCGGCCTCTCCTGTATACCGATCCGCATCCAAAGGCGCCGGGACCCATCCGTCTGGGGTCCCGGGTGCGGTGCGAAGGGTAGTACTCCTGGCGGTGCGTAGTTGCTGATCGTCCTTTTGGTATTTGCCTTTAACACCACAAGCAGTTTACAGCCACAGCACGGAGTTGGCAGCTTTCCGCGACTATGTTGGTTCGAAGACGCGGTCCCACGAAGCGTGGCGGGTCACTATCTGCACCGCCGGCGTTTGGAACCGGGACCGGCCGTGGCGGCATGCCCCCCGCGAGGGGAAGGCCACTTTTTGCTTACTTTTTGTTGGCCAGGACAAAAAGTAAGGCGCCTGGCGGGGCGCGTCCCGCCGACTTTGGTTATCTGTGATTAAGTTCTAGATTCAACCTTAAGTCGTGGGCCTGATCCGCGTGAAACCCGTCGTTCGTCTTTCGTCCTCAGAAAAACCACCGCGTCACCACCACCGCCACGCCAATGCCGATGGCGTCCGCCACCAGGCAGACCGGCACCAGGAAGCGGGTCTTCTTGATGCCGACGGCGCCGAGGTAGACGGCGAGGACGTAGAAGGTCGTCTCGGCGCTCCCCATGATCACCGCCGACAGCTGGGTGGCGCGGGACTCGGGGCCGGTACTCTGGACGATGTCGGCAAACAGGGCGGTGGCGGCGCTCCCCGACAGGGGCTTGATCAGCGCCATCGAGACCGCCTCGAGCGGGATGCCGAGAAAGGCGAAGAGGTGGTAGAAGCCGTCGCGGAGCAGGTCGAAGGCGCCCGAGGCCTGGAATCCCTTGATGGCGACAAAGATCGTCAGCAGGTAGGGGAAGATCCTGAGGATGATCGCCGGCCCCTCCTTGGCGCCGGTGACGAAGGAGTCGTAGACCCGCACCTTCTTGAGGGCGCCGTAGAGGACCGCGAAGAGGATGAAGAGCGGGATGATCAGCAGCGAGACGTATTCGATCGACTCGATCATCGGCAGAGCTTCCGGAACAGGCCCAGCACCAGCAGCGCCGTCATCGTCGAGATCAGGGTGGCGAGGAGCACCGGGAAGACGAAGACGGCCGGATTGGGGTGGCCGTAACTGGCGAGGATGCCGATCACCGAGAAGGGGATCAGCTGGAGGCTGGCGGTGTTGAGGACGATGAAGGTCATCATCTCGGGGGTGATGGCTCCCGGCTCCGGGTTGAGGGTCTCAAGCTTCTGCATCGCCTGGATCCCGAGGGGGGTGGCGGCGTTGCCGAGGCCGAAGAGGTTGGCGAGGACATTGAGGGTGATGGCGGTGATCGAGGGATGATCGCCGGGAATCGTTTTGAAGAGGCGGCAGATCAGCGGTCGGAAGAGGTGGGCGATGCGCTGGATCAGGCCGGCATCTTCGAGGATCCTGGTGATGCCGAGCCAGAGTGAGACGATGCCGAGGAGGTAGAGGGAGACCTCCACCGCCGCCTTGGCGCCGTCGAAGAGCGCCTTGGTAAAGGCATCGAGGTGCCCGGTGACGATGGCGAAGACGATGCTGATGCAGATCATCAGCAGCCAGAGGAGATTCATCGCTTCCCCCCGGGGAAGTTCAGCGCCCGGATCAGCAGCTGTTTGCGCCCGGTATCGAATTCGACCGTGGCGCCGACCGGCAGGGTAATCTTGTTGGCGACATGGCCGATGTACGGGCAGTGCAGCACCGGGAAGTCGAGCTCGAGCTGGGAGGCGAGGATCTCGTAGACCTGGCGGCTTTTGATGCCGCGGAAGTCGCCGAGGATCAGCCCGCGGACCCCGCGGAACTTGCCGGCGAGAATCCACTGGGTCAGGTAGCGGTCGACCTGGTGCAGCTGCTCGTCGACATCCTCGAGAAAGAGAATCGCCCCCCGGGTGTCGATCTCCCAGTCGGTCCTGAGCAGTGCCGTCAGGGTGATCAGGTTCCCCCCCTTGAGCACGCCGCTGGCGGATCCGGGACGGTAGACCTTGACCGGCGCGCCGCGCAGCAGGTTGGTTTGCGGGTAGCCGGCGAGGGCGTTGCGCAGCGAGCGCAGGGTGAAACCGGTCGGCGCGTCGAGGTTGATCACCATCGGCGCGTGCAGGGTGACCAGCCCGGTGCGCTCGAAGATCGGATTGAGCAGGGCGGAGAGGTCGCTGAAGCCGGCAAGAAGTTTGGGGTGGCGCCCGATCAGCTCGAAGTCGAGGAAGGGGAGGCTCTTCATCGCGCTGTAGCCGCCGCGCAGGGCGAGGATCAGGTCGACCTGGGGGTCGGCAAAGGCGCGGTGGAGTTGCTCCGCCTTCTCGTGCGGGCTCGGCAGGACCCTCGGAAACTCGGGGTTGAGGACCTGCAGCCCGAGGGCGGCGAGCTGCCGGAGGCCGGCGGTGAAGTCGCGCTTCTGCTTGATCAGGTAGCTGGGGGTGACGAGAAAGACGTTCTTCACGGCGACCTCTGCCCATGGGCGAAAGTGGAGTTCGCGCCAATTTAGCGCCAATCGGGTCCGAATACAACCCGATTGGAGCGCATCCCCCTTGCCAGGCGCGGCGCCGCACCGTATAAAGGCAGCATGCAGCGGATTGCCTTCAGCATTGTCATTCTCCTCCTGTTTGGCCTCGGCGCCTGCGCCCGGCAGCAGATCGCCGCGCCGCGGATCGATTACGGGCGCTGGAGCGAGCCTGAGCTGGCGCAGCTGATCGCCGCAGTACGCCCGCTGCCGCCCGGCGCCCGTATCGTCGCCCTCTCCGCGGCGTTGCTCGGCACCCCCTATGCCAGCGGCACTCTGGTCGGCGGCCCGGAGCGGCCGGAGCAACTCATCATCGACCTCGCCGGGGTCGACTGCTTTACCTTCCTCGACCAGGTCGAGGCGCTGCGCCGTGCCGCCAGCCTCGACGACTTTCCCCAGCAGCTGCGCCAGGTCCGCTACCGCGGCGGCGTGGTGAGCTATGTTACCCGCCGCCACTTTTTCAGCGACTGGGTGGCGGACGGCGCTGGCCGGATCGCGGACGTCACCGCTGCCGTCGGGCAGGGGCGGGCCGAGGTGGTCGTCAAGGAGCTCAACCGCCGGGAGGACGGCAGCCCCTGGCTGCCGGGACTGGCGGTGACGCGGCGGGCGGTGAGCTACATTCCCACTCCCCGCATCGACCGAGAGGTGCTGGCGGCGCTGCAGGAGGGGGACTATGTCGGCATCTACGCGCCCCACGCCGGCGAGGAGGTGAGCCATACCGGTCTGGTCGTCCGCACGGGCGACCAGCTGTTGCTGCGCCATGCCTCCTCCGCCAGCGGCCTGCGCCGGGTGGTCGACGTCGATCTGCTGCAGTACCTGCAGGGAAAGCCGGGGCTGGTCGTCTACCGCGCCCGCTAGCCGGCAACAGGACCCGCCCCCTCGCCCCGCTATCCCGTATACTGACAGCAGCTACTCTTCCACCCCGGCGAGGTGCCCCGTGTCCGTCAAGGTCGGCCTGATCAGTGATCCCCATGCCTGCGTCGCCCCGCTGCGGGAGGCCCTGGAGATCTTCCGGCGCAAAGGGGTGGCGACGATCCTCTGCGCCGGGGATATCGCCGGCTACGGAGTGGAACTGGTGGCGACGGTGGAGCTGCTGCGCGCCAGCGGTTGTCGGGCGGTGCGCGGCAATCACGACCTCTGGCACCTCGAGCGCCTGGCTCCAGAGGAGGGGGGCGCGGCGGAAGCCTACCTGCGCACCCTGCCGCTGCGGCTGGAACTGACCCTGGCCGGCGCCGCGCTGATCCTGGTCCACGCCAGCCCTCCCGCCTCCCTCCTCGATGGCATCCGCCTGCGCGACGAGACCGGGGCCCTGATTCCGGAAGCGGTCGGCGCCTGGCGCGAGCGCCTGGCCGGCCTGGGCGACGCGGTGCTGGTGGTCGGCCACACCCACCAGGTCTTTGCCGAGCCTCTCGGCAGGGTGCTGGCCGTCAACCCCGGCAGCACCCGTTTCAACCACAGCTGCGCGATCCTGCACCTCCCCGAGCGCCGGGTCCAATTTTTCGGTCTCGGGGGGGAGACGCCGCTGCTGGCCTGGAACTGGGGGCTGGAAAGAAAGGGGCAGGATGGTGCCCCTGGTTGAGGTCTTTGCGGAGATGCCCGGCTGAAAGCAAGATAGGCTGGTGGTCCTTGCGGCGTGCCCGGCTCAGACCAGGCGTCGCCACCAGTTGCGGCGCCGGGCGGCGGCGATGGCGCGGTGCAGTTCCGGCAGGCGCCGCTCGAGTTCTTCCTCGCCGCGGGCCGCCGCTTTCTCGGCGGTGGAGAAGTCGGCCCAGTGGCTGACGCCATTGCTCGGGGCGAGGATGAAATCGGCGGATTGGAGCTGGCTCTTGGCGAGCGCGTAACGCACCAGGGCATCGGCACGGCTGATGACGTCAAGGGCGTTGCGCGGCGGGGCCGGCCCGGCGGAGGGATCGCCCGCCTCGACGGCGATGACGAAGTCGGCACCGAGCTGGCGCGCGGCGAGGACCGGGACCGCCTCGGCCCAGCCGCCGTCGACCAGCAAACGGCCGTCGAGTTCCACCGGGTTGAGGACCCCGGGCATGGCGCAGGAGGCGGCGATGATATCGCGCAGCCGGCCGCGGTCGAGCACCACCCGTTCGCCGCTGCGCAGGTCGAGGGCGACGCTGGCAAAGGGGATGCGGGTCCGGGCGACATCGAGGTCGTCGACCAGGTAGGCATAGTTGCGCTGGGCGACCTCGTCACTGACCAGGGCCGAACGGGTCACGACCAGGGTGTTGAAGACGCCGCGGCGCACCATGCGGCGCATGCGAAAGAGGACCCCTTCCCCCTGGGCATCGAGTTCGCGGAAGAAGTCGAAACCGGAGTCGGCGAACTCCTCGCTGCCCAGGTAGCCGGCGAGGCGCTTCCGGAGTGCCGCGATATCGGGCTCGGTGGCATACATGGCACCGAGAATCGCTCCCATGCTGGTGCCGGTGACGAGGTCGATCTTGATGTTGTGGTGTTCCAGGCCGGCAAGGACGCCGACGTGGGAGAAGGCGCGGGCGGCGCCGCCGCCGAGGGCGAGGCCGATTTTCAGGGGGCGTGCCATCATACGCTTTCCTGTCGCGGCTGCGGTCAGCGGCCTGAAGGGAAGAAGGGAATCCTGCCTCGGCATTTTGCCCGCGGGGCGGGTGGATTGCAAGGGGATTGCTGCCACCACCGGTGAGGAGGATAGGAATCATGGCCAAACAGCGGCAGAGACCAGTCAGGCAGGAGAGCGTCTTCCAGGAGGCGTGGCAGACCATGAACCGCGACCTCAACCGGGTGCTCCCCGAAAAAATGCGATCGCGCCCGGGCAAGCAACGGTTTGTCCTCTGGGCCTTCCTCCTTGAGCTGCTGGCGCTCGGTCTGCTCGGCGGCGGGCTCTGGCACTGGTGGAGCGGGTAGGGGGTGATAAAGACGGTGACTCCCCCCCCTGAATGTGGTATCCAAAGAGAGACCTTTGCCGCCCCTGCCGTTTTGGCAGCAGCATCCAACCCCCAAGCGAACGGCAACTTGCATGGAATTTCTCATCATCCCCGTCGTCTTCGGCTTTGCCGCCGCCTCTGTCGCCAGGGGGAAGAACCGCAATCCCTACCTCTGGTTCGCGCTCGGCCTGGTGACCGGCCCCTTCGCCCTGGTCGCACTGGTTGTCATGAAGGCCGGCCCCGGGGAAGACCAGGGTTATGAATGAGGTGGCGGTCCGGCGCCAGCAGCGGCAGAACCCCTCTCCAGCCCCGGCCTGAATCCGGGCGCCTCGTCGAAAGCACCTCCCATGGCCCTGTTTGACATCTTCTCCAAGCGTCGCACCTTCCTGCCGCTTTACGAGCAGGCCTGGGCAGCGATCCGGCCGCACATCATGCCCGAACCGGCGGGGGAGGACGAGGCGGCGGCACGGCTTGCCCTCTTCTATCTCGCCAGTATCCTCTACAGCACCGTTTACCAGGCCTGCGTGGCGGCCGGCATGACGACCAGCTCGGCCTACTCGATGGCCCGCGGTCACCTGGCCAAGTCTCCCTTCGCCGAGGAGTTGCGGCTGGCGGTCGATGCGATCTTTCTTGCCGAGGAGGGGAGCCGTGAGCGGCGCTATGCCGACGTCCTGCAAGCAACTATCGCCCGGATCGTCAGCGCGCTCGCCGCCGGCCATCCCCTCGCGGTCGCTGCAATCGAGGCGGAACTGGCGGAGCTGCGTCGGGTTTTTGCCGCCAGTGATTGCGGTCGCGACGGCCTCTCCCCGCACCCCCCGGCCTAGGCCCTCCCGGCAGGAAAGGGGCCCGAGGAATGAGGTATGAGCCAGCAGCGCAAGAACTACATGACCCCGGCCTGTGCCGAACGGCTGCGCGGCGAGCTGAAGGAGCTCCTCTACAAGGCGCGACCGGCAATGGTCGAGACCGTCGCCTGGGCGGCCTCCAACGGTGACCGCTCGGAGAACGCCGATTACCATTATGGCAAGAAGCGGCTGCGGGAGATCGATCGCCGTATCCGTTTTCTCAGCGGCCAACTCGACGCCGTGATCATCGTCGATCCTGTGGCACAGGGGCCGCTGGCCGGCGACCGGATTCTCTTCGGGGCGACGGTGACGGTGGTGAACAGTGCCGGCGAGGAGCGGGTGCTGAGCATCGTCGGCGCCGACGAGATCGACACCGCCCGCGGCCACATCAGCTGGCACTCGCCGGTCGGCCGGGCGCTGCTCGGCGCCCGGGAAGGGGACGAGGTCGTCGTCGCTACCCCGGGGGGGCGGGAGGAGCTGGAGATCGTCAAGGTGGAGTACCTCGCCCTCGACTGAAGGGCGGTGGTTTTGGGTTTTGAATTTTGAGTTGACGGGAGGGGGAGATGGTGCGACGGATCTGTGCGGTCCTGCTCTTCTGGGGCGGCCTGCTGGCGCCGCTTGCTGCCGATGCTTTCGAGCCGCTGCTGCCGCAGGTCTACGACGAGAGCCGCGAGGTTTCGGGCTGGCTGATGAGCGAGAAGCTCGACGGGGTGCGTGGTTACTGGGACGGTGCCCGGCTCTGGTCGAAGCAGGGGCACCTGCTGCAGCCGCCGGCACTATTTACATCCGGCTGGCCGACCTTCCCCCTCGAAGGGGAACTCTGGGGCGGGCGCGGCACCTTTGCCGCGACGGCGGCGACGCTGCAGCGGGCGCCGGGGGACAGCGGCTGGCTGCAGCTGCAGTTCGCAATCTTTGACGCGCCGGCCGTTCCCGGGCCTTTCCGCAGTCGCCTTGCCGCCATTGAGGCGTGGTTCGCCGCTCATCCGGCGCCCCACGCCTTTGTCATTCCGCAACGGCCGGTCGCCGGTCGCGCCGAACTCCTCGCCGAGCTCAAGCGTATCGAGGCCGATGGTGGCGAGGGGCTGATCGTGCGCGACCCGGCCGCTTCTTACGCCGGCGGTCGCCGCCCGGAGATCCTCAAGGTGAAATCGGCCCTCGATGGGGAGGCGCTGGTGGTTGGCCACCTGCCCGGCAGCGGGAGACTGGCCGGGATGCTCGGGGCGCTGCTGGTCGAACTCGCCGACGGCACCCGTTTCAAGATCGGCACCGGGTTCTCTGACGCCGAGCGCCGACACCCGCCACCGCCCGGCGCGACCATCACCTTTCGTTACTACGGCCATTATCCGTCGGGGATTCCGAAATTCCTGGTTTTTGTGCGGATCCGGGCCGACCAGGGGTTGTGAGGGGTGCCGGGCGGTTCCCTGCGGCCCCTTTTTCCCGCGGCACCAATCTGGTGCCCTGAATGCTCTCTCTTCTGGACCGCAGTGGCAACTTTCCGCTATACTTGGCAGCCACTTGCCCTCAAATAACGGCCAACCCCCACCTGAAGAGGCTGCCCATGCCCCGTTTCGTCCCCTTGCTGCTTCTATTCCTGCTGATTGCGGCCGGTTGCGCCTGGCGTGCCGGTGAGACCGCCGAGGTCCGCCGCGGTCGCGAACTGATTATCAAGGCCGGCTGCAACGACTGCCACACGGAGGGTTACCTCGCCGCCGGTGGCGTGGTGCCGGAAGATCAGTGGCTAGCCGGGTCCCGTCTCGGTTTCCGTGGTCCCTGGGGGGTTCAGTACCCGGCCAACCTGCGTCTGCTGCTGAACCGCCTTGACGAGGCGCAATGGCTGGAGGTGGCGGCGAAGATGCGGACCAATTCGCCGATGGCCTGGTCGCTGCTGCCATCCCTGGAGCGCGACGACCTGCGCGACATGTATGCCTATGTCCGCTGGCTCGGTCCGGCCGGGGAGCCGGCGCCGGCCTCCTTGCCATCCGGGGTGACGCCGACCACCGAGGTGATCGACTTTCCCCGGGCGCACTGAGAGCAGGGGCTCAGATCTCCTCGAAGCAATTAGCAGCGACGTTCTTGCGGACCTTGCCGGCCGGGAAGATGCGCCCGTTCATGGCGATCCAGACACCGGGCGGGAGGAGCTGGACGGCGGTGAGGGCGCTGGCGAGGTTGTAGAGGGCATCGGTGGCGCGGAAGCGTGCCGGTTGCATGGAGCCGGTGAAGACAATGGTCTTGCCGGGGATGTCGGCGAGGGCGGTGGCTGTCGTCGTCATGGTGTCGGTGCCGTGGGTGACGACGACGCGGGGTGTGCTGCTTTGAGCGACGGCGGTGCGAATCTGTTCGCGGTCGGCGGCGGTCAGTTCGAGGCTGTCCTTGCGCAGCAGGGGGGTGACGTGGAAGTCGAGGCTGAGATTGGCCTCGCGCAACAGTTCGCCAACCTGGGGCTCGCCGACTTCGAAGCGGCTCTTGGCATCGAAATAGACCTTGTCGATGGTGCCGCCGGTGGTGAAAATCTCGATCTGCATGGGGACTCCGCTGCGAGGGTTCCCTCTCCCTTTACTAGAGCGACAGGCTGCTGTCAATGTCAACGTCTGCCTTGCGCGGGTGCGCCTGGCAATTAGACTTGTATCCGGCAACCGGCACTGATGCCGGATCCTTAGCGGAGGAGCCCTGCATGGACCAGCGCTTTATCATGACCGCCTTTGGCCAGGACCGGCCCGGCATCGTTGCCGATGTTACCCGCCCCCTCTTCGAGAATGGCTGCAACCTCGAAGAGACGACCATGACCCTGCTCGCCGACGAGTTCACCCTGATCCTCCTCTTCACCAGCCGTGATCCCCAGGTCGAGGAACTCCTCGCCCGGGAATGCCGGCGCCTGGAACGGGACGGCGGAATATCGGCTTTTGTGCGGCCGCTGCAAGCCCGGCGAACGGCTCCGGGCGCTCCGCCAAGCGGATGGGTGCTGCATGTGGAGGGGGAGGACCAGGCGGGGATTGTCTACCAGGTGAGCCGCTACCTCGCAGAGCAGGGGGTGAACATCATCGATCTGAAGTCGGTGGTGCGTCCCGCCCCGGGGAGTGGCAGCCCATTCTATGTGATGGATATCCATATCCAGGTGCCGGCAACGGTTACCGGCGCGGTTCTGGAGAGCGGGCTGGCGGAAGTGGCTGACGCGCTGAATGTCGATGTCAGTATCCGGCGCTGAGCGGATCGACCCTGTTTTTTTCTTTCCTTGAAAGGGTAGGGGCAGATATCAGGATCTAGGTCGCCGGTTCCGGCCGGCAGCCGGGTGGCTTTCTTTGTTGGCCCAAAGAAAGTCACCAAAGAAAGGGCCGCCACTCGGCGTGGGGCCATGCGGTGTTACAGCGGGGTGCAGGTCAAGATGGCACGGTGGTGTTTTTGCTGTATACCGATCCGCACCCCAAGACGCCGGGACCCATCCGTCTGGGGTCCCGGGTGCGGTGCGAGGTGTAGCCCAGTTGGCGGGACCACTCTGGTGATCGGCTCTTTGGTTTTGCCTTTAACCAACACGAGCTGTTTACAGCTACAGCACGGAGTTGGCAGCTCTCCGCGACCCTCCCTCGACCGGAGACGCGGTGCCACGAAGCGTGGCGGGTCACTATCTTCTGCGCCGGAGTTTGAAACCGGGACCGCCCGTGGCGGCATGCCCCCCGCGAGGGGAAGGCCATTTTTTGCTTACTTTTTGTCAGTAGTGTCCGGTTAAGAAGTTGCATAGGCTCCGAAGTCCAAGTCAATGATATCGGGAGGCCCTAAGCCTGCGGCCGCATCCTCGGCGGCCTCGTTGCGAATATTGTTGCGAAGCTCACGCACCCTGTTGATGCTGACACGTTCGCCATGCTCTTCGTGGCAGTAGATGGCCAGCAGCAAATAAGTAATCAACCCTGCGAGGATCTGCACCAGCAGGCCGTAGGGACTGCGGGCAATCAGGTGATACACCTTGAGGTGGCGCTTCCACCAGGCGAAGAAGGACTCGATCGTCCAGCGTAGCTTGTAGATCAAGGCAATCTGCTCGGCGGTCAGATCGAAGCGGTCGGTGGCGACCCAATAGGATTTTTGGTCAACCTTGTAGCCGACCACACGCACTTCTCGTTCGGTCTGGTTGACATCTTTGGTGCCGAGCAACACCCTGGCGTCATAGAAAACATGACTGCCGGGGACAACAGGATTGGCGCTCAACTCCGTCTTACGAGAACTGGCTTTGATGCGGCAGACAAAGTGGCGCCCCTGATCCTGCCAGTCGTCAAAGTTTTTGTAACACTGGTAATAGCGGTCATAGACACCTGTCTGACCGGGAGCCACGAGCCGTTCCGCCTGAGGACGCTCGTCGCCCTTGCCGTCGGTTAATGTGACTTTCTGGGGGACACCACGACCGATATCGAACCCCAGGTGAACCTTGGCCTTTTTGGCTCCGTCTCGATAGTCCGCCCAGAGCATGGACAGCGTAGCGTCAATCAGCGAACCATCGACGGCGATCAGATCGCCGAGATCGGAGATGTCTTTGGCGACAGGAATCTTTTGTGAGACCTGTTTCTGCAGGTCTTCGTAAACATGAATCATCTGCTCCAGCCCTCGGGTATTGATCGCCTCAAAGAAGGCGCTTTTCCGGATACCGCCGGGCGGTGCAATATGAGTCGCGGCAAAATCTTCCTGCGTCAGAACCTGAAGCAGATGACGCCCCGAAGAATGCTCTTCGAGGTGATAGTAGGTCAGGATTTTCAACTGATCTTCAAACGTCATCTGCAGTGGCCTGTTGCCTCGGGCCTCAAGAACCGGGGCATGTTCGAGAGCGCCCTTGAACGGGGTAAAAAGTCGGACAATGGAGCGCCTGCTAAGCCGGGTACGGTGGCAGCGAACAAGTAATGACATTTTCGTAAATCCTCATATAAAATAGGTATTTACGAAAATCACCGCGCCGACTTCACGACGATTTGTCAAGCAAAAAATACGCTAACTTGTGAAAATATTTACAATTATCTGCAACTTTGGGTGAATGCAATTTGCTAACCGGACACTACTGACTTTTTGTTGGCCTGGACAAAAAGTAAGGCGCCTGGCGGGGCGCGTCCCGCCGGTTTTGTTCTTTTCGGTATTGTTCAATATCAGGATCAAGGTCGCCGGTCCCGGCCGGCAGCCGGGTGACTTTCTTTGCTGGCCCAAAGAAAGTCACCAAAGAAAGGGCCGCCACTCGGCGTGGGGCCATGCGGTGGCGCGGTGGAGTGCTGGTCAAGGTAGCGCGGTGGTGTTCCTGCAGTTTTCTGGTTCGCACCCCAAGACGCCGGGACCCATCCGTCTGGGGTCCCGGGTGCGGTGCGAGGTGTAGCTCAGTTGGCGGGACCACTCTGGTGATCGGCTCTTTGGTTTTGCCTTTAACCAACACGAGCTGTTTACGGCCACAGTGTGGAAGAGGCAGTTTTCCGCGACTCTGTTGGTTCGAAGACGCGGTGCCACGAAGTGCTGTCGGTCACTATCTGCTGGGCCGGAGTTTGAAACCGGGACCGCCCGTGGCGGCATGCCCCCCGCGAGGGGAAGGCCATTTTTTGCTTACTTTTTGTTGGCCGGGACAAAAAGTAAGGCGCCTGGCGGGGCGCGTCCCGCCGGTTTTGTTCATTTCGATTCTGTTCCAAATCGGTATTAGGAGCAAGGTCGCCGGTTCCGGCCGACATTGCTCGTTCTGGTTGGTATACTTATGACACTATGAATCGTCGGTCCCTGCTTCCGGGGGACGCTCCGATTACCGTTTAATCCGCGATTGCAAGAGGGAGGACCGCTCATGAGCGAAAATCAGGAACAGAAAGAACAACCGAACGTTGACCAGGAACAACCCGAGGTCGGATTTTACGAAAAACTCGCCGGCCGTACCGCCGAACTGCTGGAGAGTGGCCGCAGGAGCCTCGACGAGGCGCTGAAAAAGGCCGGTGACGAGTTGACCGCTGCCGGCGAATTTTCCCGTGAGCAGGCTGAAAAGATCGGTGGCTATGTCCGTCGCGACCTTGCCAGTCTTGCCGGCCAGGCCGAAAAGGCGCGCGACGCCGTCAAGAAGGCGGCTGACCCGGGGCGGGTCGCGGCCGGTGCCCAGAGCGTCCTGGCGCGCATCCTGAAAGGGGCCGCCGAAACCTTGGGCGAGCTTGCAGCCAAAACCGAAAAGCAGCTAGAACACAGCACCGGGGAGGTGACCAGCCCCGGCACCCTCACCTGCACTTCCTGCGGCGCGGAAATGCGCTTCACCGCCACCGTCCGCATCCCCCCCTGTCCCAAGTGCCATCTGACCCTATTTCGCAAATCCTACTGAGTTCCACGGCAAAGAGCGAGGCACCGTGTTGTGCCTCGCTCTTTGCTGCCAGTCTGAACGCGGCCGTCGTTCAGTGACCTGGGTCCGGAAGGTCTATTCGCTCTGTATTCGCGCCGGGGTGCAGCGCAGGCCGGCGAAGAGAATAGCGTGTGTGGTTCTTTTTTATGGTCTCCTCTTTGTTGGGTAGCGGGGGGGGGATCCCTCGCTTTCTGGTCCTTAGCAGGGGCTCCGGGGTCGGCGGATTGCCGGAAGGTGAAAAAATCCAACAATCGCCCAGGACCGGTCGGGTCTGGTACAATAAATCCGGATGAGCCCCATTTCTTTCAGGGAGGCCGACCATGCTCCGATTCTCTCTATTTCTTCTGGTTCTGCTGTCAGGGGGCGCTCCCGCCCTTGCCGCCGGCAGTGCTGACCTCGCCCCGGCCGAGCGCCAGGCGATGAACGATACCCTGCAGCATGCCCTGGAGAACAACCCTTCCGATCAGGCTGCCGACTGGATCAATCCTGACACCGGCCGCGCCGGCGCCGTAGTGCCGACCCGGACCTTTACCGGCGCCGCCGGGCAGCCATGCCGGGAGTTTGTCACCACCATCACCATCGGGGGCGAGGAACAGCAGGGGTATGGCACCGCCTGCCGACAGCCCGATGGCAGCTGGCAGCTGGTCGACGACCGGCCGACCGGCAGCGTTCCGCCACCGGCGGCGCTGAGTACGCCACCCGAGCGCTATTACGCCTACCCCGAGACCCTCTACGCGCCGTATAACATTTACTTCAGCTTCGGTACCCTCTATCGCTACGGTCACTTTTACCGCGGACGGACTTATCTCGACGGCCCGCTGGTCTGGACCCGTTACCCGCTCCTCTTTGGCCATCGCCATTCCCTGCGTCCCTGGTATGACGACCGCTACCATCGCACTTTTGACCGCGACCGGGATGGTGATCATGGCCGCGACCGGAGCCGGGAATGGTACCGCGACCGGGACCGGGAACGGGATCGTGATCATAACCGTAGCCGACAATGGGACCGCGACCGGGAACGGGACCGCCGCCATGAGCGGGAACGCTATGATGAGGATCGGGAGCATCGCCGTGACCGTGACCGCTGATCCCGGTTGCGGCAGGTTTTCCTTGAGCCAACATCGATTTTCCCGTCTTCTAAAAAAGACATTTTATTCCGGCCACTTGGCCAGCTCCAGAGACTTCGGCGGCTTGGCCCTTCACGGACAGGAGTTGCAGCATGACCGCAGCAGAGCGCGAATTGTTCAAGATCGTCTTTCGTGGCGAACTTGTCGCGAGCATGACCCGGGAGGAGGTGGCGAAAAACCTCATGGAACGCCTCCGTTTCAGTGAGGCAGCCTGTCAGCGGTTCTTCGCCGGAACGCCAGTGGTTCTGAAAAGCGGCATCGATCGCGCGACCGCCGAACGCTACTCCAAGGCGCTCTGGCAGGCGGGGGCCCGCTGCGCCCTTGAATCGCTCACGGCACCGCCACCGATCGAGGCGGTAAAACGGCCAGCCCGGCCGGAATCAGCGGTTGCCGGCATGGAGTGTCCCAAGTGCGGCCAGAGCCAGCCGGTGGCCGAGGTCTGTGCTGCCTGCGGTGTGGTCATCGCCAAGGTTTTGCAGCGCCAGCAGGAAGCGGCCGAGGCCGAAATCCTTTCCTCCTCCTCAGGGCCACGGCGCCGTCCTGGTTGACACCCCCGGCAGGTTGCCGGGCGGGATGGTTCTCCATGGGAAATGTGACCCCTGTGCCGTCGCGGCGCGCCGGATTTCTTGACCCTCCACCCCCTTCCGTGCTAGGGTTGCCCACCTAAAATCCGGTCAATTCCGCTGGTTGCCGTCCCCGAGAGTCTCCATGTATTGTCCCAGCCTCGACGAATTCCGTGCCCATGCTGCTACGGGGAACCTGGTCCCGCTTTACCGGGAAATCCTCGCCGACATGGAAACCCCGGTTTCGGCCTTTCGCAAGATCGATGATGGACGCACCGCTTTTCTCCTCGAGAGTATCGAGGGGGGGGAAAAGTGGGGTCGCTACTCTTTCCTCGGCAGCGGCCCGGTCAAGCTCTTTCGTAGCAAGGGGCGCTATTTCGAGATCCTGGACGGGGAAGAGCTGCTGCAGAGCGGCGAGTGTGACGACCCGCTGGTCGAACTGCAGGCTTTTCTCGCCCCCTACCGCCCGGTCCAGCTCCCCGGTCTGCCCCGTTTTTTCGGCGGGGCGGTCGGTTATCTCGGATACGACATGGTGCGTTACGTCGAGGAGCTCCCCGACGCCAACCCGCGCCAGATCGATACCTGGGACGCCTGCTTTCTCCTTACCGGGCAGCTGCTGATCTTCGACAGCATGGCGCAGAAGATCAAGGTGGTTTGTAATGTCCACCTCCAGGAAGGCGAGGACCCTGAGCTCGCCTACCGCCGCGGCCAGGTCGCCATCGACGCCCTCCTCGCCCGCCTGCGCCGGCCGCTCCCGGCTGACCCGCCAATCGCCGGCAAAGGGCAGGGCCGGCCCTTGCAGCCCAACTTCAGCCGCGCGGGCTTCATGGACGCCGTCGAGCGCTGCAAGGAGTACGTCCGCGCCGGCGACATCATCCAGGTCGTCCTCTCCCAGCGCTTCTCCGGCCAGCTCGCCGCCGAGCCCTTCGATGTCTACCGGGCGCTGCGCACCATCAACCCTTCGCCCTACATGTTCTTCCTCCGCTTCGGTGCCACCCTGGTGGTCGGCGCCTCGCCCGAGGTGCTGGTGCGCAAGGAGGGGGAGCGGGTCGAGGTGCGTCCCATTGCGGGCACCCGGCCCCGTGGTGCCACCCCGGAGGAGGACCGGAGCCTGGAGCGGGAGCTGCTCGCCGATCCCAAGGAGTGTGCCGAGCACATCATGCTGGTCGACCTCGGGCGCAACGACCTCGGCCGGGTCTGCCGCACCGGCAGCGTCCAGGTCAGCGAACTGAAGGTGATCGAGCGCTACTCCCACGTCATGCACATCGTCTCCAACGTGCGCGGTACGCTGGAAGAGGGGCGGGATGCCTTCGACCTCTTCCGCGCCACCTTCCCGGCCGGGACTCTCTCCGGGGCGCCGAAAATCCGCGCCATGGAGATCATCGACGAGCTTGAGCCGTGCCGGCGGGAGATCTACGGCGGCGCCGTCGGCTACATCTCCTACACCGGCAACATGGACCTGGCCATTGCCATTCGCACCCTGGTAGTGCAGGGGGAGACGGTTCACGTCCAGGCCGGGGCCGGCATCGTCGCCGATTCCGACCCTGCTGCCGAGTACCAGGAGACCCTCAACAAGGCGCGCGGCGTGATCAGCGCCATCGAACTGGCGCGCAACGGGTTGGAGTAACGGCCGGGACGCGGGACGCGAAGTGCGGCGCGCGAAGGGGCCAGGGCAGAACCGATATTCATAACGGGTGCCGGGTTGGTGAACAGTTCGTTCCCGTCCCCCGGCTCCCGTCCCGAGGCCTCTTATGCTCTTGATGATCGACAACTACGACTCCTTTACCTACAACATCGTCCAGTACTTCCGGGAACTGGGCGCCGAGGTGGAGGTGCACCGCAACGACAAGATCACCGTCGAGGAGATCGCCCGCAGAAAGCCGCGGCGGCTGGTCGTCTCCCCCGGCCCCTGCTCCCCCTCGGAAGCGGGGATCTCGGTGGCGGCGATCCAGGCCTTCGCCGGCAAGTTGCCGATCCTCGGCGTCTGTCTCGGCCACCAGTCGATCGGCCAGGCCTTCGGCGGGCGGATCATCCGTGCCAGAAGCCTGATGCACGGCAAGACCAGCGCCATCTACCATGAACAGGAGGGGATCTTCCGGGGACTCTCCAACCCCTTCGAGGCGACCCGCTACCACTCCCTGGTGGTCGAACGGGAGAGCCTGCCGGCCTGCCTCAAGGTAACCGCCTGGACCAGGGATACCGAGATCATGGGCCTGGAACACCGCGAACTGCCGCTCTGGGGGGTGCAATTCCATCCCGAGTCGATCCTCACGGTGGAGGGGAAGCGGCTGCTGAAGAATTTTCTCGATTTGAGCTAGCACGGACCGGGACGGGAGTGCGTGGGACGTGGGAGTTGAGGGGCGCCAACGGGCCTTTCCCATCCCCTTCTCCTCCATTTATCAGCATGGCTGAGGGAGTGCGTCATGATCAAGGCGGCGATTGCCAAGGTGGTTGAACGACAGGATTTGAGCGAAGCCGAGATGATCGGGGTCATGGACCAGGTCATGGGCGGCGCGGCGACGCCGGCGCAGATCGGCGCCTTCATCACTGCCCTGCGCATGAAGGGGGAGACAGTGGCCGAGATCACCGGCGCCGCCCGGGTGATGCGCGACCGGGCGACGCCGATCCGGGTCGGCCGCAATGTCCTCGACCTCGACCGTGACGAAATCAACATCGACCAGGAGACGATCCTCGATGTCGTCGGCACCGGCGGCGACGGCACCAACACCTTCAACATCTCGACCAGCGTCTCCTTCGTCGTCTCCGCCTGCGGGGTCAAGGTCGCCAAGCACGGCAACCGCTCGGTCTCGTCGAGTTGCGGCAGCGCCGATGTCCTTGAAGCGCTGGGGGTCAACCTCGACGTCTCCCCGGCGGTGGTCGAGGCCTGTATCGACAAGATCGGTCTCGGTTTCCTCTTCGCCCCGGCCCTGCACGGGGCGATGAAGTACGCCATCGGCCCGCGCAAGGAGATCGGTATCCGCACCATCTTCAACATTCTCGGCCCGCTGACCAACCCGGCCAAGGCCGACTGCCAGGTGATGGGGGTCTACCGCGAAGAGCTGGTGCAGCCGCTGGCGCAGGTGCTGCACAATCTCGGCTGCCGGCGCGGCTTCGTCGTCCACGGTTTCGATGGCATGGACGAGATCACCCTGACCGCCCCGACGGCGATCGCCACCGTTACCGCCGAGGGGGTCAGCCTCGGCAGGATCGAGCCGGAGACCTTCGGTTTCAAGCGCTGTTCGATGAACGACCTGCGCGGTGGCGACGCAAAAGGGAACGCCCTGATCGTGCGCGGCGTTCTCGCCGGCGAAGGGGGGCCGAAGCGCGACGTGGTGCTGCTCAACGCCGCCTTTGCCCTGGTCGCCGCCGGCAAGGTCGCGACGCCGGCGGAAGGCCTGAAACTGGCGGCCGAGGCGATCGATTCCGGTCGGGCGCTGGCGCAGGTCGAAAAATTGGCAGCACTGACCAACGAGGCCTGAAAGGCATTTCTCACGGGACGTCGCGGCGTCGCCTGAGGCTGGTTTTGACCCTCTCTTCCCACGGATAATCGATGACCGCCAGTACCCCTGACATCCTGCAGCAGATCGTCGCCCACAAGCGCGAAGAGGTCGCCGCCGCCAAGGCGAAGTTTCCCATCGAGCGGTTGCGCCAGCGGCTCGAACTGGTCGAGGATACCCCCCGCGGTTTCGCCCGGGCGCTGCGGACGATGGCCGAATCGGGGGGGACGGCGCTGATCGCCGAAGTCAAGAAGGGCTCCCCCTCGAAGGGGGTGATCCGTGCCGACTTCGATCCGCTGGAAATCGCCGAGACCTACCAGGCCCACGGCGCCACCTGCCTCTCGGTCCTCACCGACGAGAAGTTCTTCCTCGGCCATCTGAACTATCTCGGGCTGATCCGCGAGGCGGTCGGCCTGCCGCTGCTGCGCAAGGACTTCATCTGCGACCCCTACCAGATCGTTGAGGCGCGCGCCTACGGCGCCGACGCGGTGCTGCTGATCGCAGCGCTGCTCGATCTGCAGCAGCTGCGTGATTTCGCCGCCCTGGCCGCCGAGCTGAAGCTCGATGTGCTGCTCGAGGTTCACGACGAGGCGGAGTTGGAGCGGGCGCTGCAGACCGACTGCGAGCTGATCGGCATCAACAACCGCTCGCTGCGCAGCTTCGTCACCGACCTCGCCACCACCGAGCGTCTGGCGCAACGGGTGCCGCCGGAGCGGCTGATCGTCGCCGAGAGCGGCATCCACAGTCGTGCCGATGTCGAGCGCCTGCTGGCGGCCGGCGCCGGCGCCTTCCTGGTCGGCGAAAGCCTGATGCGGGAAGCGGATATCGGCAGCAAATTGGACGAACTGCTGGGAGGATAGACCTCAATTTTGAATTTTGAATTTTGAATTTTGAATGAAAAAACATCAGAAAAATTCAAAATTTATAATTCGCAATTCAAAATTCCTGACGGAAAGGAAGAGATTATGCGCACCAAGATCCTGCTCCCCGAAGACCGCATTCCGAAGCAGTGGTACAACATCATCCCCGACATGCCGGGTCCGCTGGCGCCAGTCATCCACCCCGGGACGATGCAACCGGTCTCACCCGATGACCTGCTGCCGCTCTTCCCGATGGGGCTGATCGAGCAGGAGGTCTCCCAGCAGCGCTGGATCGAGATCCCCGAGGAGGTGCGGGAGATCTATCGCCTCTGGCGGCCGTCCCCCCTCTTTCGCGCCCATCGCCTGGAGAAGGCCCTCGGCACCCCGGCGAAAATCTACTACAAGTACGAAGGGGTCTCTCCGGCTGGCAGTCACAAGCCGAACACGGCGATTCCGCAGGCCTACTACAATAAAATCGGCGGCACCAAGCGGATTGCCAGCGAGACCGGCGCCGGCCAGTGGGGGTCGTCGATTGCCCTCGCCTGCCAGATGTTCGGCCTCGAGTGTACCGTCTACATGGTCAAGGTCTCCTACAACCAGAAGCCGTACCGCAAGAGCATGATGCAGCTCTGGGGCGCCAACGTCATCCCTTCGCCGTCGAACCAGACGGGCGCCGGCCGCTCGATCCTGGCCGAGCATCCCGACAGCAACGGCTCCCTCGGGATTGCCATCAGCGAGGCGGTGGAGGATGCCGCCACCCGTGACGACACCCGCTACGCGCTGGGGAGCGTCCTCAACCATGTCTGCCTGCACCAGACGGTGATCGGCATTGAGGCGAAGGAGCAGCTCGCCCTGGTCGGCGATTACCCGGACGTCGTCATCGGCTGCCATGGCGGCGGTTCCAACTTCGCCGGTATCGGCTTCCCCTTCGTCGCCGACAAGGCGAACGGCAAGCAGGTGCGCGTCGTCGCTCTCGAGCCGGCGAGCTGCCCGACCCTGTCGCGCGGCGTCTACGCCTTCGACTTCGGCGACACGGCGAAGATGGCGCCGGTGGCGAAGATGTACACCCTTGGCCACGACTTCATGCCGCCGGGGATCCACGCCGGCGGCCTGCGCTACCACGGCGCTTCGCCCCTCGTCTCGCAGCTGGTGCACGCCGGCGTCGTCGAGGCGAAGGCGGTGCATCAGCTCGCCTGTTTCGAGGCGGCAGTCCTCTTCTCGCGCAGCGAGGGGATCATCCCCGCTCCCGAATCGAGCCACGCCATCCGCGGTGCCGTCGACGAGGCACTGCAGGCCAAGGAAGAGGGGAAGGAGCGGACCATCCTTTTCAACCTCTCCGGGCACGGCCACGTCGATATGGCCGCCTATGATGACTTTTTTGCCGGCAAGCTCACCGATTACGAGTACCCGGAAGAAGCGATCAAGGAATCGTTGGCCCACCTGCCCAAGGTGGAAGCTTAGGGGGATGGGGAACGCGGGACGCGGGACGGGGAAGACCTTGGCCTTGCCCGTTCGCGTCCCCCGCTCCACGTCCCAGGTTTTTTATGATTAAAGTCAAAATCTGCGGCATCACCAGCCTGGAAGACGCCCTGCATGCCTGTGCCTGCGGGGTTGATGCGCTCGGTTTCGTCTTTTACGAGGAGAGCCCGCGCTGCATCGACCCGGGAAGCGCCGCGAAAATCATCCGGCAGCTGCCGCCCTTTGTCACCACGGTCGGCCTCTTCGTCAATGCCGACCCGGAACAGGTCGAAGAGGTTGCCGATTTTTGCGGTCTCGATGTGATCCAGCTGCATGGCGACGAGGGGCCGGACGATTGTGATTTTACCCCCCGTCGAACGATCAAGGCGCTGCGGGTCAAGGATGCGGCGAGCCTCGCCCGACATGACGACTACGCGGTTGCGGCGCTGATGCTCGATTCCTGGGTCAAGGGAAGCTACGGCGGGACCGGTCACCTCTTCAACTGGGAGCTGGCGGCCGCGGTCGCCCGCCAGCGGCCGGTGATCCTCGCCGGCGGACTCACCCCGGAGAACGTCGCCGATGCGATCCGCGCCGTGCGCCCCTATGCGGTCGATGTCTCGAGCGGCGTCGAGGCGGCGCCGGGGCGCAAGGACCCGGCGAAGGTCGCGGCCTTTATCGATGCGGCACGTAGGTTGGGTTGAATACTATGAAACCCAACATGCCGGTGGTATAAAGGAAATTTTGTTGGGTTTCGCTTTGCTCTACCCAACCTGCACTCTACCCCTTCGAGGTTGTCTAGGATGTACAACTTTCCCGATGATAAAGGCCATTTCGGCGAGTTCGGTGGCCGCTACGTCGCCGAGACGCTGATGCCGGCGCTGCTCGAACTCGAAGCGGCCTACCGCGAGGCGCAGGCCGATCCGGCCTTCCACGAGGAACTGGCCTACTGGCTGAAGGATTTCGTCGGCCGGCCGAGCCCCCTCTATTTCGCCCGGCGCCTCACCGAGCACTGCGGCGGGGCGAAGATCTACCTCAAGCGCGAGGACCTCAACCATACCGGCGCCCACAAGGTCAACAACACCGTCGGCCAGATTCTGCTGGCGCGGCGCATGGGGAAGAAGAAGGTGATCGCCGAGACCGGCGCCGGCCAGCATGGCGTGGCGACCGCGACCGTGGCGGCGCTCTTCGGCATGGAGTGCCAGGTTTTCATGGGGACCGAGGATATCCGGCGCCAGTCCCTCAACGTCTTTCGCATGAAGCTGCTCGGGGCGAAGGTCCACGGCGTCACCAGTGGCACGGCGACCCTCAAGGACGCCATGAACGACGCCCTGCGCCACTGGGTGACCCATGTCCGCGATACCTTCTACGTCATCGGCACCGTCGCCGGTCCGCATCCCTACCCGGAGCTGGTGCGTGACTTCCAGGCGGTGATCGGCAAGGAGACCAGGGAACAGATTCTGGAGCAGGAAGGACGCCTCCCCGACGCGGCGGTGGCCTGCATCGGCGGCGGCAGCAACGCCATGGGGCTCTTCTATCCCTTTGTCGGCGACAGCTCGGTGCGCCTGATCGGCGTCGAGGCCGCCGGCCTCGGCATCGATTCGGGCAAACATGCCGCCTCGATCGGCGCCGGCTCGGTGGGGGTGCTGCACGGCAACAAGACCTTCCTGCTGCAGAATGACGACGGCCAGATCGAGCACGCCCATTCGATCTCCGCCGGGCTCGATTACCCCGGGGTCGGTCCCGAGCACGCCCATCTCAAGAGCCTGGGGCGGGCCGAATATGTTTCGATCACCGATCAGGAGGCCCTCAATGGGTTCCAGCTGCTGACGCGGCTGGAGGGGATTATCCCCGCCCTGGAGAGTGCCCATGCCATTGCCCATCTCCTCAAGCTCGCACCGACCATGAGCCGGGAGCAGTCGATCGTCGTCTGTCTCTCCGGGCGCGGCGACAAGGATATTCATACCGTGGCCGAAGCCATGGGCGTCGAATTGTAAATTCCGGGACGAGGAACGCCGGACGAGGAACGCGGACAACCCGCCTGTTCCCGTCCCGCATCCCCGCGTCCCGCATTCCTGGAGTATTCATGAAATTCACCGAACTGAATCTGCCCGCCGAGGTCCTGAAGGGAGTCGCGGCGGTCGGCTTCACCGAGCTTACCCCGGTCCAGGAGGAGTCGATCCCCCTCGCTCTCGCCGGCAAGGATGTCGCCGCCCAGGCGCAGACGGGGACCGGCAAGACCGCGGCCTTTTTGATCTCCCTCTTTACCCGCCTGCTGCGCAGTGACCGGGGTAGCGGCCGCGACCCCCGGGCGCTGGTGCTCGCCCCGACCCGGGAACTGGTGATGCAGATCTGCGAGGACGCCAAGGGGCTCGGGGTCGGCTGCCCCTTCCGCGTCGAGGCGATCTTTGGCGGGGTCGATTACGACAAGCAGCGCCAGGCGCTCAAGGACGGCGTCGACATCATCGTCGCGACCCCGGGCCGGCTGATCGACTACGCCAAGCAGCGGGTCTTCTCCTTCAACAGCATCGAGGCGGTGGTCATCGACGAGGCCGACCGCATGTTCGACATGGGGTTCATCAAGGACCTGCGTTATATCCTGCGCAAGCTCCCCCCTTTTGAAGAGCGGCAGACGATGCTCTTTTCGGCGACCCTCTCGCCGCGGGTGATGGAGCTCGCCTACGAGTTCATGGACCTGGCCGAGAAGGTGCGGATCGAGCCGGAGAAGATCACCGCCGACCGGGTCGAACAGGTTCTCTACCACGTTGGCCGGCGCGAGAAGTTCCCGCTCCTGCTCGGCCTGCTCCGCAAAGAGCCGCAACCGCAGCGAATCCTCCTCTTCGTCAACACCAAGCGCGAGGGGGAGCATCTCGCCGAGCGCCTCAAGGCGAACGATTTCAAGGCCGCGGTGATTTCCGGCGACATCCCGCAGCGCAAGCGGATGCGCATCCTCGAGGATTTCAAGGAGAGCCGGCTCAACTTCCTCGTTGCCACCGATGTCGCTTCCCGGGGGATTCATGTCGATGACGTGACCCATGTCGTCAATTATGACCTGCCCCAGGATGCCGACGACTACGTCCACCGTATCGGCCGTACCGCCCGGGCCGGTGCCGCTGGCAAGGCGATCAGCTTTGCCGACGAGGATCTCGTCTTCCACCTCCCCGACATCGAGGAGTATATCGGCCGCAAGATCCCGAGCACCTTTCCGGAGGAGGAGGACTTCGTCCGGGATTACAAGCGGAGCGCGCCGACCCATCGCAAGGCGCCGGTGCCGGAAAAGCAGGCCGGTCATGGTCACGGCGACAAGCGCCCGCGCCGGCGCGGACCGAAACGCCGTGGCGGCAAGGGCCCGAATTGAGGTTGACCGGAGGAGTTATCCGATGTTGAAAAAACTGACAGTCGTCCTGGTTTTGCTCGCCCTCGCCGGCGGCGGGTTCCTGGTCTTTTCCCGGGACAGCCGTCTCGATGTGACGAGCAGTCGCGAGGTTGCCTTCCCGCCCGCCAAGGTCTGGCGGGAAGTGGCCGAGGTCTGGGCCTGGCCGCGCTGGTGGCCGGGCCTGGAAACGGCCGAAGTGAACGCCCAGCTACTCCCCGGCACCGAAATTCGACTGGGCCTGAAGGGGGATCCGGAGCGCTCCCTGGCACAGGTTGTCACCGTCCTCCCGGCGCGGGAACTCGCCTGGAGCCGGCCCGGGGTTCTCGGCAGCCGCACCGTGACGCGCTTCGAACTGCGGCCGACTGCTGCGGGGACCACCGTGGTTGTGACCAGTTCCATCCTCGGGCCGCAGGCGATCCTGGCCCGGGCGACCGGTCGGGAGGCCTTCAGCAGCTACCAGCAGCGCCTCCTCGACGCCCTGGCCGCCCAGCTGGAAAGTCGCGCCAATGCGGCTGGCGCGGCCGCGCCGCGGAGCTGATGCTCGGCGCCGACCTGCCGGGGCTGGCCACCTGTACCCGCTGCCCGCGGCTGGTCCAGTGCATGGCTCAACTCCCCCCGCGCAAGGGCCTCGACCGCGACGCCTACTGGAATCGCCCGGTCCCCGGCTTCGGCGATCCCGAGGCCCGCTTCTGCCTGGTCGGCCTTGCCCCGGGGGCCCACGGCGCTAATCGCACCGGCCGACCCTTCACCGGTGATGGCGCCGGTCTCTTCATGTACCCGCTCCTGCACCAGGCCGGTCTGGCGAGCCAGGGGGAGGCGATCGATCGTGACGACGGGCTTGCCCTGCACGATCTCTACCTCACCAACGCGGTGAAGTGTCTGCCGCCCGGTAATCTGCCGCGACCGGAAGAGTTCGCCAGCTGCCGCCCCTTTCTCGCCGAAGAGCTGGCCAGCCTGCCGCAGCTGCAGGTGATCATCGCCCTCGGCCAAGGCGCCTGGATGACGCTGCTGCGCCATTTCCAGGCGGCCGGGACGGTCGGTCGACTGGCGGACCACCCCTTCGCGCACGGTGCCCGGTGCCGGCTCTCTGGCGGCTTGTGGCTGCTGGCGAGTTACCATACCAGCCGCTACAATGTCCAGACCGGGCGGATGCACGCCGCGATGTTCCTGGAATTGCTGGACCTCGCCCGCCGGCTGGCGGATGGAGAAAACGGTTGAAAAGGGGAGGGGCTTCGACTAGACTGACCCAATTTGAATTTGGAGCAGAGGTCTGACCATGGGGCGTATTGAAGCGACTTTCGCCCGCCTGCGGGCGGCCGGCGAGACCGCGCTGATTCCATTTATCACCGCCGGCGATCCGAGCCTGGCGATCAGTGAAACTCTGATCCATGCTATGGTCGAGGCGGGAGCGGATATCATCGAGCTGGGCGTTCCCTTCTCCGACCCGATGGCAGACGGACCGACGATCCAGGCGGCTTCGGAGCGTGCCCTGGCCGCCGGGACGACCCTCTCCGGCGTACTGCAGATGGTTTCCCGGGTGCGCCAGCATACCAACGTGCCGATCGTGCTGATGGGGTATTTCAACCCGGTCTTTCGCTACGGCGCCGAGCGGTTTGCCCGTGATGCCGCGACTGCCGGGGTGGACGGCGTGCTGCTGGTCGATCTGCCGCCGGAGGAGTCGGCGGAAATCCATGACGCCTTGGCGGCGGCCGATCTGCGGCTGATCACCCTGCTCGCGCCGACCACGCCGCCGCAGCGCCTGGCCCGCCTCGCCGCGACCGGTGAAGGGTACCTCTATTACGTGTCGATGACCGGGGTCACCGGCAGCCAGGCGGTCGATGCCGCGGCGATCGCTGACGCCGTGGCTGCCCTGCGGGCCCAGAGCCCGGTGCCGGTGGCGGTTGGCTTCGGCATCACCACGGCCGCGGACGCCGCTGCCATCGGACGCTTTGCCGATGGTGTCGTGGTTGGGAGCGCGCTGGTGCGAATCATTGAGTCCTGCGGCGCCTCGGCGGAACTGTTGCCCGAGGTCCGGCGCTTCGTCTCCGGCCTCAAGGCCGGACTGGGGAACCCCCCGGCATGACCCTGCCTGGATCGACAGGCGACAGGATGCGGACTTCTGCTGGATACGACCGGTGAGGTGGCATTGATGCATATTCGTGTTCTCGGCAGTTTCGGTTCCCGAATCCCGGGTATTCATACCAGCAGCCTGCTCCTCAACAAGACCCTGCTGGTCGACGCCGGCACCATCACCTCGGTCCTTGGCCAGGACGAGCAGATGGCGATCGAAGATGTCCTGCTGACCCACGCCCATCTCGACCATACCGTCGACCTCGCTTTTCTGGTCGACAACATCATGCCGATCCGGAAGAAGCCGCTGCGGGTCTGGGGACCGCAGCCGGTCCTGGCCGACCTGCATGAGCACCTCTTCAACAACGCGACCTGGCCGGACTTCACCCGTCTGCCGAGCCGGGAGGCGCCGATTCTCGAGCTATACCCCCTGCCGGAGACGGGGAGCTGTGAAATTGCCGGGCTGACGGTGCGCTGGGCCCGGACCGCCCATCCGGTTCACACCGTCGGCTACTGTCTGCAGGACGCCAACGCCGGCTTCCTCTATTCGGGGGATACCTCGGTAACCGAGGAGCTCTGGACTCTGGCCCGGGAGTGCCCGCAGCTGAAGCTGGCGTTCATCGAAACCTCCTTCCCCGACCGGCTTGCCGATCTGGCGCGGATCAGCGGGCACCTCACCCCGTCGATGCTGGCCGGCGAACTGGTCAAGCTTGGTCGACCGGAAGTTCCGGTCGGGATTTTCCATATGAAGCCCCAGTTTCTCGACGAACTGCGCACGGAACTGGCGGCACTGAATGACCCGCGCCTGCAAATCCTGTACGGCGACGAGGAATTCCAGCTCTGCTGAACACCAAGAGGTAAAAATATGGCCTGGTTCAAAAAATCGAAGGCGCCTTTGACGCCGGTGGAATTCAAGAAGGTGCAGATGCCCGAAGGGCTCTGGACCAAGTGCAAGAACTGTAATGAAATCATCTACAGCAAGGAGATCGAGCGCAATCTCAACGTCTGCCCGAAGTGCGACTACCATTTCCGGATCAGCGCCCGGGAGCGCATCGCCCTGATCCTGGATGACGACACCTTCGCCGAAATGGATGGCGCGATGGAGTCGGTCGATTTTCTCAACTTCAAGGATTCAAAGAAATACAAGGACCGGATCCGCGCCGCCGTCAAGAAGAGCGGCCCGGGAGATGCGATCCTCTGCGGTGAAGGGCTTCTCGAAGGGCTGCCGGTCGTCATCGGGGTCTTCGACTTCGGGTTCATGGGCGGCAGTATGGGCTCGGTGGTCGGTGAGAAGATCACCCGTGCCATCGAGCGCGGCCTGGAGAAGCAGGCCCCGGTGATCATCTTCTCCTCCTCCGGCGGGGCGCGCATGCAGGAGAGTATCCTCTCGCTGATGCAGATGGCCAAGACCAGCGCCGCGCTGGCCAAACTGAAGAAGGCCGGGATCCCCTTTGTCTCAGTTCTGACCGACCCGACCACCGGCGGGGTCACCGCCAGCTTCGCCATGCTCGGTGATATCAATATGGCCGAGCCGCGTGCGCTGATCGGTTTTGCCGGCCCGCGAGTCATTGAGCAGACGATCCGCCAGAAGCTCCCGGACGGTTTCCAGCGCTCCGAATATCTGCTCGAGCATGGCATGGTCGACATGATCGTGCGGCGCGCCGAGATGAAAGAGCGGCTGGCCCAGCTGCTGAAGATATTCACCCGGCAGTGATTCCTTCCGGCCGACCCCTGTCGACCGCCTCACCTGGCCCGCCGCGAGGATTTTCCGATTCCGCGGCGGGCGGAGTTTTCAGCCGCCCATGCCAAGCCCGCCTGCCGCGCCCGATTATGCCGCCAGTCTCGCCTACCTCTATGGCCTGCAGCGCTTCGGCATCAAGCTTGGCCTCGAGAATATCCGGGCGCTCCTCGATTGCCTCGGCCAGCCGCAGCAGAACTTTGCTTCTGTTCATGTCGCCGGCAGTAACGGCAAGGGCTCGGTCTGTGCGGCACTGGCGGAGATTTTCGACCGCGCCGGTATTGCCGCAGGGCTCTATACGTCGCCCCATCTCCAATCGTTTACCGAGCGGATTCGCGTTGCCGGCGTCCCGATTGCCGAGACGGAGGTCGCCAGCCTGACGGCCGAGATCCGCGACCGATCCGGTCCCGTCCCGGCGACATTCTTCGAATTCACCACCGCCGTGGCGCTCCTCTACTTTGCCCGGCGCCAGGTGGCCTGGGCAATCCTCGAGACCGGCATGGGGGGGCGCCTCGATGCCACCAACGTGGTGACGCCGCAGCTCTGCGTGATCACCTCCCTCTGTCGTGACCACGGCAGCCACCTCGGTAGCGATCTCGCCGCCATCGCCGCTGAGAAGGCCGGCATCATCAAGCCCGGGGTGCCGGTGGTCTGTGCGCCCCAGCCACCAGAGGCGCTGGCGGTGATCGAGGAGCGGGCTGCCGCCCTGGCAGCGCCCTGCTACCTGAGCGGTCGCGATTTTGACGTTCAGGGTCCGCTCCGTGCCAGCTCCTTCCGCGGGCTCGGCCTCGATCTGGAGGGGCTTGAATTCGGTCTTCCCGGCCGGCATCAGCAGCTCAACCTCGGTCTCGCCCTCGCCGCGGCGGCCCTGTTGCGCCACCAGGGGGTCCCCCTGCCGACGGCGGCTCTGCGTGCCGGCGTGGCAAAGGTGCGCTGGCCCGGGCGCCTGGAATGGTGGCAGGACCGGCGCGAGATTCTGCTGGACGGGGCCCACAACGAAGGTGGTGCCCGCGTCCTTGCCGATTATCTGGCCGACGAGAAACTCTCCGGGGTGCGCTGGGTGGTCGGTATCAAGGCCGACAAGGCGATGACCGAACTCCTCGCTCCCCTGCTGCCCTTTACCGCAGCTTTTTACTGTACCCGGCCGCCGGTCGATGCCGCGCACGATCCGCAGGCGATTGCCGCCGCGGTGCGCTCATCCGGCTCTGCGGTCGCGGTTTTCGAAGAGCCGGCCGCGGCCCTCGCTGCAGCCCTCGCCGACCGCCGTCCCGGAGAGACAGTGCTGGTCGCCGGTTCCCTCTTTCTGGTCGCCGCCGCCCGGGATTATCTGTTGACTCTCCAAAAGGATCCCGCGTGATTCGTTCTGCACTCACCCTCCTGCTCCTGCTCGGCCTGACGCTGGTCGCAGTGGTTGCCGACGCCCAGGAGGAACTCCTCCCCGTTGCGGGTGAGGAGGCGGTCTCCCTCGACGCCGGGTCATTGAGCTATGACAAGCCGACGGATACCTATCATGCCGGCGGTGGCGTGAGCCTGAAGCGCGGCACCCTGGAACTGCGTGCCGAGAGCATGGACTGGAACCGCAGCAGCGGCGAGGCCGAGGCGACGGGCGGAGTCTACTTCAAGGCTCCCGAAGGGGTCATGGAAGGAGACGCGCTGCGCTACAATCTGGAGACCGGGCGCGGTCTGCTCAGCAATGGTCGCGCCTTTGCCGCCGGCCAGAGTTTTCACATTGCCGGCCGCGAAATAGAGAAACTCGGGGTCCAGGAATACCGCGTCAGTGACGGTACCTTCACGACCTGTGAAGGAGAACGCCCCTCCTGGAAGTTCGGCGCCAAAGAGTTCCGCGTCACCCTGGGCGGCTATGCCCGCGCCAGCCACGTCCTCTTCTACATCAAGGACATCCCCGTCCTCTATATCCCCTATATCGTCTACCCGGCCAAAACCGACCGCGAGTCGGGCCTGCTGATGCCGCGCTACGGCTTTTCCAGCCGTCGCGGCACCCAGTTCTCTCTGGCCTGGTACCAGGTCCTGGCGCGCCACCTCGATGCCACCTTCGAAATCGACTACATGTCCAAGTTCGGCATCGGCAAGGGACTCGAATACCGCTATATCCTGGGCGAGGACAACCAGGGGACCTTCCACGGTTATCATGTCACCGAGGCGGGGCGCACCGACCGTTATTCCCTGACCGGCCAGCACCAGGGGAGCCTCCCCGCCGGGGTGCGTCTCGCGGCCGATGTCGATTTTGTCAGCAGTCGTGACTACTATGCCGATTTCGGCGAGTCCTACGAGATTTACACCCGGGACAAGGCCCAGACTGTGTTCTACCTCGCACGGAACTGGGAGAAGCTCAACCTTTCCGGCCAGTTTCGTTATACCAAGGATCTCGAACAGGAGAGCGAGGCGACCCTGCAGCGGCTGCCGGAACTGCGCCTGGCCGGGATTACCGAGCGCGTGGACGATTCACCGTTCTTCCTCCGCTTCGATCTTGAGGGGGACCACTTCTGGCGCCGCAAGGGGGAAAAGGGGGGGCGGGTCATGCTGCGCCCGGCACTTTCCACCGACCTCCTCTCCAACCCGCTCTTCGCCCTGGTGCCGGAAATCGGTTACCGCGAGCGACTCTACAGCACCAGTGCCGACGACTTCCAGCGTCAGGGACTCTTCGATTTCGGCGCCCGGGCTTCGAGCCAGCTCTCCCGCATCTACAGCATCGATGGTTCGAGCGTGAAACGATTGCGGCACAGCATCGAGCCGGAGATCGGCTATTCCTTTATCCCCAGTGTCGACCAGTCCAGCCTGCCGGAGTTCGACCTTCTCGACCGCATCGGCCCGGAGAGTCGCCTCAGTTATGGCCTCACCAACCGCTTTACGGCGCGGCTGGAGAGTGAGAGTGGCGAGCGCATCTACCATGAATTCCTCTACCTGCGCATCTCGCAAAGCTTCGATTTTCGCGAGTCGCGCCGCGAACTCGAATTCAGCGGCGACACCCGGCGCCCCTTTTCGCCCCTCCTCTTCGAAGCGGTAATCCGGCCGAGTCGCTGGAGCTACCTCGATCTCGATGCCAGCTACGACACCAATTCGGGTGAGAACCGGCTGGTGGACTACAACCTGCGCGGGTCATTGGCGGACAGCGCCGGCAACAGCCTTTACCTCGATTACCGCAACCGGCGCGGTGAACTCGAGTACCTCGCCGCCGTCCTGGAAACCGCCCTGCTCAACCCGGTCTACCTGCGCCTTGAGGATCGCTACGACTTTCTCACCGGCAAGGCCCTGGAGAGCCTGGTCGGACTCGAATACCGGGCCCGCTGCTGGAGCTTCTTCATCACCTACCGCGAGCGCCCAGATGACCAGGAGGTGCTGGTCTCCTTCTCCCTCGGCGGCATCGGGCGCGTTGCCGATCTTGGCGCCACCCGGTCGGCCGCGGCGAATGATTCGCAAAAATAGTCCGGGAAGGTCAGGGAACGGTTGACCCGCGCCTTCTCTTTGGTAAAATGGCTCCGATTTTGCTCGCATGTTTCGTATCCCCGGTCCCGGCAATCGATTGGCCAGGGAAAGGAGGGTTGGAGGGGGGTCGCCGGTCCGGGTGAGTGTGTCAACACCTAACCGCGAAAATGAGGGGGAAACATGTATCGACTTGTTGTTATTCTGTGGACCGTCCTGGTTCTGGCCGCTGCCATTCCGGCACTGGCTGCTGAAAATCACGGCACCACCGCCGCCCAGACCGTCGTCAACGTGAATACGGCGACGGCCGAACAGCTCCAGACCCTCCCCGGTATCGGCGGAGTGACGGCCGAGCGGATCGTTGCTTACCGCACCGAGAACGGTCCTTTTGCGACCGTCGAGGACCTGGTCAAGGTCAAGGGGGTCGGCAGCAAGGTGCTGGAAAAGGTCCGTGCTCAGATCGTATTGCGCTGAGCCTTCAACTCCAGCTGCTAAGTGCGCCCGCCGGCTTCCGGCGGGCGCATCTTTTTGGTGCGCCAGGCATGGCGCGTAGCGCCTTGACTGGCGCTGTCTGATTCACTGTGGTGGTGAATCAGTGACTTGGGGGTGCAAGTCCCCTGCGGACCCTGATGGCGGGAACCGCTAGCCGGACGGCAAGGGTGTCCATCGCGAGGTGGAATCTGAAGGAAGCCGCAGGCAAAATCCCGGTCCGACGAACAGAAACCGCATGAGGCAGTCTCATCCGGGCGAGAAGGCCAATATCTTCAAAGCCCGATAGCCATCCGGGAGGGTGGGGCTGTAGATGCGGCGGGTAGATGGGAGGAAGGTCACGCGCATTACCCTGGGAGATCTGTCGGTCTGCCTCGTGCTACCGTCACCGTAAGGTGTCGGGACGGGCCGGCAGAAGTCAGCAGAGGCCGTAGTAGCCGGAGTAACCACCCGGCAAAGGGCCGAACACGAGGCGTCGTTTCAGGAGACTCGCGTTTCGATGACGACAAGAGCAGCAGAAGTCCCGGTCGAGATACCGGGAGCCGTCCCGGAGGGCAGCGGCCGGAAGCCGCCAGAGCATGGGAGCGGTGCGTCAAACGTCACGGCAACGAGAGACCCTTCCTGGACGAAAGCGGAAAGGGGGCTGATGGAAGACGTCGTCAGCCGCCCGAACATGATGGCGGCCTTAGAGCGGGTGGAAGCCAACAAGGGCGCCCCCGGCATCGACGAGATGACGACGGGCGAGCTTCGCGGTTTTCTCAAGGAGAAGTGGCCGACCATCAGGGAAGAGTTGCTGAATGGGACGTATCGCCCCCAGCCGGTGCGGAAGGTGGAAATCGAGAAGCCCGACGGGGGAGTGCGCACCCTGGGAATCCCCACGGTGTGCGATCGGCTCATTCAGCAGGCGCTGCATCAGGTGCTGACGCCGCTATTCGATCCGGACTTCTCCGAGAGCTCCTACGGGTATCGTCCCGGACGGAGTGCCTGGCAGGCGGTTAGAGCCGCCCGTCGGCATGTGGCCGACGGCAAGCGCTGGGTGGTCGATATCGACCTGGAGAAGTTCTTCGACCGGGTGAACCACGACATCCTCATGTCGCGGGTCGCCCGTAAGGTCGAAGACAAGCGGGTATTGCTGCTCATCCGGCGGTACCTGCAAGCCGGAGTGCTCGAAGGCGGGCTTGTGTCGCAGAGGGTGGAAGGGACGCCGCAGGGTGGTCCCCTCTCACCTCTTCTGTCGAACATCCTGCTCGACGCGTTCGACAAGGAACTGGAGAGGCGCGGTCACGCCTTCTGCCGCTACGCCGACGACTGCAACATTTACGTGCAGACCAGGCGCAGCGGCCAAAGGGTCATGGCCAGTCTCACCCGGTTCCTGGAGGAGCGGCTGGCACTCAAGGTCAACGTCGCCAAAAGCGCCGTCGACCGTCCTTGGAAAAGGGTCTTTCTGGGTTACAGCATGACCTTTCACAAGAAACCCCGCCTCAAAGTGGCGGAGTCGAGAGTGAAGCGGTTCAAGGCCGGACTCAGGAAGGTCTGCCGACGGGGCAGGGGACGCAGTCTCGCTCAGGTCATCAAAGAAATCACCCCGAAGCTACGGGGGTGGGCCTCTTACTTCCGCCTGGCGGAGGTCAAAGGCATCTTCGAAGAACTGGACAAATGGCTGCGGCGGAAGCTGCGCTGCATTCTATGGCGACAGTGGAAGCGCCCCTATACCCGGGCCAAGAGGTTGATGCAGCGGGGATTGCCGGAAGCCCGGGCGTGGAAATCGGCCACGAACGGGCGAGGCCCCTGGTGGAACTCAGGGGCCTCGCACATGAATGAAGCGTATCCGACATCCTTCTTTCGCTACTTGGGGCTGATCCGCTTGACCGATCAGCACCGCCGCTTTCAGAGCGCCTTGTGAACCGCCGTGTACGGAACCGTACGCACGGTGGTGTGGGAGGACGGCGGGGGCGACCCCGCCTCCTACCCGATGCAGCCGGGAAGAGAAAAGTGCTGGCTTCACCCTCCCCGGCTGTGGCATGCTTGGCAGCACGACCGCAGCTCCGGTCGCAACTCGCGCCCCGATTTACCGATGGCTTCCACCGACAATTCCAGCAAGCAATCTTCCCGCCACGCGCCCTGGTGGGCGGTGCTGATCATCACCGCCCTGATCGCCCTCGCGCTCTTCGGCGACAAGGGGGTGTTGCGTGCCCTCCAGGCCAATCGGCAGAAAGCCGGGTTGGAGGCGGAGGTCAAGGCGCTGGAAGCGGCCAATGCGCAGCTGCGTCGTGAGATCGAGGCGTTGCGCAGCGACCGGCGGACGATCGAGAACCTGGCCCGCAAGGAGCTCGGCATGGTCAAGGATGACGAGCTGGTCTACCAGTTTCGCAACCGCCCGAAAACCTCCGGAACCGACTCGGGACCGACCCGGGAAGAGCCCTCCGACCAGTGAAATGGAGGCCCCGGGCCTGCTTGACAGACGCTGGCGGGGGGCGTAACATACGCCTTTCGCTTCGCCTGGGGGATCCATTTACCCGTCCTGGAGGAGCTGGCTGATTCCGCCGGTGGTGGGGATGGCCGCTCCTGCCGACCCTGCCGGTGGCAGCCTGCCCCGAATTCTCCGCGAAGGGCCCCCGGCAAGATTCTTCCTGAAAGATTGAGACTATGAAGGAACGTTTGCGCCTTGCCGTCAGCGCGGCGCTGCAGGCCTGCTACCAGGCCGGAACACTCAAGTCGGGGCAGTACCCCGACTTTGTCGTCGAGGTGCCGGGACAGTCCGGCCACGGAGATTTCGCCTGCAATGTAGCGATGCTGCTGGCGCGGGAGGAGAAGCTGGCGCCGCGCAAGGTGGCCGAGGCCCTGGTCGCCATTCTCGGCAACGAGGCGGGAACCTGGGAGAAGGTCGAGATTGCCGGCCCCGGATTTATCAACTTCTTTCTCGCTGCCGACTGCTGGCACCAGGTCCTTGACGAGATTCTCGCCCAGGGACCGGGCTATGGGCGCAGCACCCTCGGCGCCGGGCGTCCGGTACAGGTCGAATTCGTCAGTGCCAATCCGACCGGGCCGCTGCACATTGGCCATGGTCGTGGTGCGGCGGTCGGCGATACCCTCTGCCGGCTCCTCACGGCCACCGGCTGGGAGGTGACCCGGGAGTTCTATTACAACGATGCCGGGGCGCAGATTGCCAACCTCGCCCTCTCGGTTCAGGCGCGCTGCCTCGGGATCGAGGCCGATGACCCGCGCTGGCCGGCTGACGGCTACCAGGGGGACTATATCCGGGACGTCGCCCGCAGCTACCTTGCCGGCGAAAGCGTCGTCGCCGGCGATCAGCAGGTGAGCGCCGCCGCGGATCCCCACGACCTCGAGGCCATTCGCCGTTTTGCCGTCGCCTGCCTGCGTCGGGAACAGGACCAGGATCTCGCCGCCTTCGATGTCCGTTTCGATGTCTACTTTCTCGAATCGAGTCTCTACGCCGAGGGGCGGGTCGAGGCCGTGGTCGCCCAGCTCGGCGCCAACGGCTTTACCTACGAGGCCGATGGCGCGCTCTGGCTGCGGACCACCGCCTTCGGTGACGACAAGGACCGGGTGATGCGCAAGGCGGACGGCAGCTATACCTACTTCGTCCCCGATGTCGCCTACCACCTGGAAAAGTGGCGCCGCGGCTTCGGCCGGGTGATCAACGAGCAGGGGGCCGACCACCACAGCACCATCACCCGCGTTCGCGCCGGCCTGCAGGCGCTGCAGGCGGGCATCCCAGAGGGGTGGCCCGAGTACCTGCTGCACCAGATGGTGACGGTGATGCGCGGGGGCCAGGAGGTTAAGATCTCCAAGCGCGCCGGCAGCTATGTCACCCTGCGGGATCTGATCGACGAGGTCGGCCGGGATGCCACCCGTTTCTTTTTCCTGATGCGCAAGGCCGATGCCCAGCTGGTTTTTGATATCGACCTCGCCAAGCAGCAGAGCAATGACAACCCGGTCTATTACGTCCAGTACGCCCACGCCCGGGTCTGCAGCATCAACCGCAATGCCGTCGAGCAGGGTCTGTCCCTGCCGCAGGCCGGGACGATCCCCCTGGCCCCCTTGACCCTGGACGAGGAACTGGAGCTGATGCGTCTGCTGGCGCGTTACCCGGAGACGGTGGCCGGGGCGGCGCAACAGCTCGAACCGCAGCGTCTGACCACCTACCTGCAGGATCTGGCGGCGCTCTTTCACAGCTATTACAACCGCAACCGGGTGATTGGCGAAGATGCCGTCGTCAGCCTGGCCCGCCTATACCTGGCCAACGCGGTCCGCGTCGTCCTTGCCAACGGTCTGCAACTGCTCGGGGTTTCGGCCCCGGAAAAAATGTAACGGAGGAACGCCCGTGAACCGCCAGGTCCATTCTCGCAGTGAACGCCGCATGGAACGCAAACAGGTCCTCGTCCTGCTCCTGCTGGTCATCGGGGTCGGTCTTGGCTGCTTCGCCCTTGGAGTGATGGTCGGGCGCAGCGCAGCGCCAGCGGCACCGGCGCTGGAGGCGGTGGCAACACCACCGGCCCGGATTCCGGTTGCGGTGGCGCCCCCTGCCGCCGACTCCCAGGGAAAGGATGCACCCCCCGCGGAGGGGACGACCGCGCCGGCCAGCCTGACCTTCTACGACAACCTGCCGCGCGGCGACCAGCCTCCCCTGGGGAGCGGCATCAACCTGCCGCCGGCCGCGGCTGAGCCTCCGCCCGCCCCGGCGGCGACCGTGGCTGCGCCCCCTCGCACCGCCCCTGCTCCCCCGGCGCCGGTCTCCCGCCCGGCGGCAAAAGAGGAGAGCTATCTGGTGCAGGTTGCTTCCTTCGCCCGTCCTGACGATGCCGGCGTCCTGCAGGCGCGGCTGGCAAAAAAGGGATTCGAGGCCTTCGTACAGCAGGCCGATCTCGGCAGCAAGGGGGTCTGGTACCGGGTTTTTGTCGGGCCACTCGCAGGTGCGGACGCCGCCGAAGGGGTCGCTGCCAGGCTCAAGGCCGAAGAGAAGCTCTCCCCCCTGGTTCGCAAACGCTGAGGTTGCCATGTCCCGTGCCGAAACCGTTCTGGTCACCGGCGGCGCTGGGTTTATCGGTTCTCACCTGGTCGAGGCGCTGCTGGAGCAGGGACGCCAGGTGGTGGTCTTCGACAACTTCAACAGCTTTTACGACCCGGCGCTGAAGGGCGCCAACGTCGCCGCCCTGCGCCAGACTGCCCGCCGCACCAAAAGCCATTTGCGGGTCATGAAGGGGGACCTGCGCAGCCCGGCCGATGTCGGGCGGGCCGTCGCCCGGCTCGGAACCGGTGTCGAGGCCGCCGTCGTCCACCTTGCCGCGATGGCGGGAGTCCGCCCCTCCATCGAAGAGCCCCGCCTTTACCAGGCGGTCAACATCGACGGCACCCTCAACCTGCTCGAGGCCTGCCGCCGGGCCGGCATCCACCGGCTCCTCTTCGCCTCGTCCTCTTCGGTTTACGGCAACAACGCCAAGGTCCCCTTCGCCGAGTGCGACCCCGTCGATGCTCCGATCTCCCCCTACGCCATGACCAAGAAGGCGGGGGAGCTCCTCTGCCACAACTATCATCACCTTTACGGGATGTCGATCGCCTGCCTGCGCTTCTTCACCGTTTACGGACCGCGCCAGCGACCCGACCTCGCGATTCACAAGTTTGCCCGGCTCCTCGCCGCGGGCCGGCCGATCCCCTTTTTTGGCGACGGCTCCACCCGCCGCGACTACACCTACGTCACCGATACCCTGCAGGGGATTCTCGGCGCCCTCGACTGGGTCGAGGCGGCGGCGGAGCCCCGTTACGATATTTTCAACCTCGGTGAATCGCAGACCGTCACCCTGACCCGCCTGGTCGAACTCCTCGGCGCGAGCATGGGACTGACCCCGCAACTCGACCGGCAACCGTTGCAACCCGGTGATGTGCTTTGCACCTTTGCCGAGATCGAGCGGGCGCGGCGGATCCTTGGTTATCAGCCACAGGTCGGGATCGAAGAGGGGATCCGCCGCTTTGTCGCCTGGTTCCGGGAGAGCAATTAAGGTCTTGACAGCTGCGGTGGGTTGGCCTATATTCCCAAGTTCATGACGCGGGGTGGAGCAGTCTGGTAGCTCGTCGGGCTCATAACCCGAAGGTCGGAGGTTCAAATCCTTCCCCCGCAACCAAAATTATCAATCGAGGGAATTGCCGGCGGCAATTCCCTCGATTTTTTTGGTGCGCCAGGCATGGCGCGTAGCGCCTTGACTGGCGCTGTCTGATTCACTGTGGTGGTGAATCAGTGACTTGGGGGTGAAAGTCCCCTGCGGACCCTGATGGCGGGAACCGCTAGCCGGACGGCAAGGGTGTCCATCGCGAGGTGGAATCTGAAGGAAGCCGCAGGCAAACTCCCGGTCCGACGAACAGAAACCGCATGAGGCAGTCTCATCCGGGCGAGAAGGCCAATATCTTCAAAGCCCGATAGCCATCCGGGAGGGTGGGGCTGTAGATGCGGCGGGTAGATGGGAGGAAGGTCACGCGCATTACCCTGGGAGATCTGTCGGTCTGCCTCGTGCTACCGTCACCGTAAGGTGTCGGGACGGGCCGGCAGAAGTCAGCAGAGGCCGTAGTAGCCGGAGTAACCACCCGGCAAAGGGCCGAACACGAGGCGTCGTTTCAGGAGACTCGCGTTTCGATGACGACAAGAGCAGCAGAAGTCCCGGTCGAGATACCGGGAGCCGTCCCGGAGGGCAGCGGCCGGAAGCCGCCAGAGCATGGGAGCGGTGCGTCAAACGTCACGGCAACGAGAGACCCTTCCTGGACGAAAGCGGAACGGGGGCTGATGGAAGACGTCGTCAGCCGCCCGAACATGATGGCGGCCCTTGAACGAGTGGAAGCCAACAAGGGCGCCCCCGGCATCGACGAGATGACGACGGGCGAGCTACGCGGCTTTCTCAAGGAGAAGTGGCCGACCATCAGGGAAGAGTTGCTGAATGGGACGTATCGCCCCCAGCCGGTGCGGAAGGTGGAAATCGAGAAGCCCGACGGGGGCGTGCGCACCCTGGGAATCCCCACGGTGTGCGATCGGCTCATTCAGCAGGCGCTGCATCAGGTGCTGACGCCGCTATTCGATCCGGACTTCTCCGACAGCTCCTACGGGTATCGTCCCGGACGGAGTGCCTGGCAGGCGGTTAGAGCCGCCCGTCGGCATGTGGCCGACGGCAAGCGCTGGGTGGTCGATATCGACCTGGAGAAGTTCTTCGACCGGGTGAACCACGACATCCTCATGTCGCGGGTCGCCCACAAGGTCGAAGACAAGCGGGTATTGCTGCTCATCCGGCGGTACCTGCAAGCCGGAGTGCTCGAAGGCGGGCTTGTGTCGCAGAGGGTGGAAGGGACGCCGCAGGGTGGTCCCCTCTCACCTCTTCTGTCGAACATCCTGCTCGACGCGTTCGACAAGGAACTGGAGAGGCGCGGTCACGCCTTCTGCCGCTACGCCGACGACTGCAACATTTACGTGCAGACCAGGCGCAGCGGCCAAAGGGTCATGGCCAGTCTCACCCGGTTCCTGGAGGAGCGGCTGGCACTCAAGGTCAACGTCGCCAAAAGCGCCGTCGACCGTCCTTGGAAAAGGGTCTTTCTGGGTTACAGCATGACCTTTCACAAGAAACCCCGCCTCAAAGTGGCGGAGTCGAGAGTGAAGCGGTTCAAGGCCGGACTCAGGAAGGTCTGCCGACGGGGCAGGGGACGCAGTCTCGCTCAGGTCATCAAAGAAATCACCCCGAAGCTACGGGGGTGGGCCTCTTACTTCCGCCTGGCGGAGGTCAAAGGCATCTTCGAAGAACTGGACAAATGGCTGCGGCGGAAGCTGCGCTGCATTCTATGGCGACAGTGGAAGCGCCCCTATACCCGGGCCAAGAGGTTGATGCAGCGGGGATTGCCGGAAGCCCGGGCGTGGAAATCGGCCACGAACGGGCGAGGCCCCTGGTGGAACTCAGGGGCCTCGCACATGAATGAAGCGTATCCGACATCCTTCTTTCGCTACTTGGGGTTGATCCGCTTGACCGATCAGCACCGCCGCTTTCAGAGCGCCTTGTGAACCGCCGTGTACGGAACCGTACGCACGGTGGTGTGGGAGGACGGCGGGGGCGACCCCGCCTCCTACCCGATGACGGCGCGGAAATTTGAGTGCCTCCTGATTCCCCTGATTCCCCTTGACAAGCTTTGGGGCATGGGTTATAAAGTACGCCTGCTGCCCCCGGGGTGCCTGAGAACTTTAGGACAACCTGTTGAAATTCAAGGGAAAGCAGGGCGCGACCCAGGTCGCGAAGCCGGCCCGATTCTTTCGGCGGTGTAGCTCAGTTGGTTAGAGCATGCGGCTCATATCCGCAGTGTCCGGAGTTCGAATCTCTGCACCGCCACCATTTACAAAACCCTCCCCGGTGCCCGGGGAGGGTTTTGGTTTTTCCGGCCTTTTTCATCGGTGCTGCCATGCTCGCCAAGGTCTCCCGCTATATCCGTCGCCATGCCCTGGTCACTCCGGGCGACCGCGTCCTGGTGGCCGTATCGGGCGGTAGCGATTCTCTCGCCCTGCTCGACCTGTTGCACCAGCTGGCCACACAATGGTCTCTGGAGCTGGTGGTGGCCCACCTTGACCATGGCATGCGCGCCGGCAGCGCCGAAGATGCCGAATTTGTCGCTGATTTTACCAGGCGCCTGGGCCTTCCGCTGGTAACGGCCCGCGTCGATGTGCCGGCCCTTGCTCAAAAGGAGCGGGGCGGGCTTGAAGCAGCGGCCCGTTCGGCCCGGCGCCGCTTTCTTCGGGAGGTTGCTGCGGAGCGGGGTTGCCGGGTCATTGCTCTCGGTCAGCAGCGGGATGATCAAGCAGAGACCGTTCTCGAGCGCCTGATGCGCGGCAGTACGGCGACCGGACTGGCCGCCATGCGCCCCCGCAGCGGGCCCTTTATCCGCCCCTTGCTCGAATGCTCCCGGCAGCAACTGCAGGACTACCTGCGGGCCCGCGGCAGCTCCTGGGCCGAGGACCCGAGCAATCTCGATCCCGCCTTTACCCGCAACCGGATTCGCCACCAACTCCTGCCCCACCTGGCCGGTTTCAATCCGCGGATCACTGAGCGCCTTGCCGCCTTCGCCGACCGTTGCGGCATCGAGGAGGATTACTGGGAGGGATTGCTTGCCGACCAGGAAGCCCGCCTGGCGACAAGCCTTGACGGTACGGGGCTGCAAGTCTCGATCGCCCAATTGGCTGCGCTCCATCCTGCCCTGCGCGATCGTTTGCTGCACCGGCTGCTGGGTCGGGTTCGCGGCGGGCGAACGGGATTACTCGCAGTCCACATTGCCGCGGTTGCCGGCCTGCTTGAAGACGGGCTGCCGCAGCGGCAGGTCCACCTGCCGGGGGTCGTGGTGTTGCGGCGCTACGATCGGCTCCAACTGCGCTGCCAGCCGCCGGCAGCGGCTGGAGACCTCCAATTGCAGATCTCTGCTGCCGGGGAATATCTTCTGCCCGGGGGAATGACCCTCGGCGTCGAGTTGCGGCCCGCGCCGCTCGGGGGCGGTCCCTGGGCGGTGGAGTTCGCCGCTGCGGCGACCCCCTGGCCCCTGACGGTGCGGCATTTCCAGCCCGGGGACCGTATCCGCCTTGCCGGCGGCGGGCATCACCGGGTCAAGGAGCTGTTGCGAGCTGCCCGCCTCCCCGGGGAGGTGCGGGCCATGCTGCCACTGGTGGCGGCCGACGAACTGCTCTGGGTTCCCGGCCTGCGGCGCTGTCCGGGGCGGGTTCCGGAGCACGGGGAGAAAGTCCTGCGCCTCACCCTTTTCGGCGCCACCTGGGCGACTAATAACTTGTGATTCCGCATGGGTTATGATAGATTTCCGGATGCCTTTCCGGCCCGGGCGGAGATTCCGTCCGATGATCGAATTTTTCTCCTTTAGGGGGTCCGGTGAACCAGTTCTATAAAAATCTCGCTCTGTGGCTCGTAATTTCCCTGGTCATGATTCTCCTCTTCAACATGATGACCCAGAAGGAGCGCGAGCAGAAGCCGATCAGTTATACCAACTTCATGACCTCCGTCGACGACGGCAAGGTCGCCGAAGTGACGGTCCAGGGATCCAATATCGAAGGGAAATACAAGGACGATTCCCTCTTCAAGACCTATGCGCCCAATGACCCTGACCTGATCAAGACCCTACGCGAAAAGGGGGTCGTCATCCAGGTTCGGCCCGACGAGGACCGCTCATTCTGGTTCACTCTGCTCGTCTCCTGGGGGCCGATCCTCTTGCTGATCGCGGTCTGGATCTTCTTTATGCGGCAGATGCAATCGGGGGGCGGCAAAGCGATGAGCTTCGGCAAGAGCAAGGCCAAGCTCCTCAATGAATCGTCGCAGCGGGTCACCTTCAACGACGTCGCCGGCATCGACGAGGCCAAAGACGAACTCGAAGAAATTGTCGCCTTTCTCAAGGACCCGAAGAAGTTCTCCCGCCTTGGTGGCCGCATTCCCAAGGGGGTGCTACTGGTCGGTTCGCCGGGTACCGGCAAGACGCTCCTCGCCCGAGCCATCGCCGGGGAAGCGGGGGTCCCTTTCTTCTCGATCTCCGGCTCCGACTTCGTTGAGATGTTCGTTGGCGTCGGTGCCAGCCGCGTACGCGACCTCTTCGTCCAGGGGAAGAAGAACGCCCCCTGTATCATCTTCATCGACGAGATCGATGCGGTCGGCCGTCATCGCGGGGCCGGTCTCGGCGGTGGTCACGACGAGCGGGAGCAGACCCTCAACCAGCTGCTGGTGGAGATGGACGGTTTCGAGTCGAATGAGGGGGTCATCCTGATTGCCGCGACCAACCGTCCCGATGTCCTTGACCCGGCGCTGCTGCGCCCGGGCCGCTTCGACCGCCAGGTGGTGGTCCCGCGCCCCGATGTCAAAGGGCGGCTGAAGATTCTCAGTGTCCATGCCCGCAAGATCCCCCAGGGCAAGGATGTTGACATGGAAGTGCTGGCCAAGGGAACCCCCGGTTTCTCCGGCGCCGATCTCGCCAACCTGATCAACGAGGCCGCGCTTCTCGCTGCCCGGGCCAACAAGGACGAGGTCAACATGGAGGACCTCGAGGCCGCCAAGGACAAGGTGATGATGGGCGCCGAGCGGCGTTCGATGGTCATCACCGAGGAGGAGAAGAAGGTCACGGCCTACCATGAAGCCGGGCACGCCCTGGTGGCGATGTTCATCCCCGGCGCCGATCCGGTGCACAAGGTTTCGATCATCCCCCGTGGCCGCGCCATGGGTGTGACGATGTACCTGCCGACCGAGGATAAATACAACGAAACCCGCGAGGGGCTGCATATCCGCATCTGTACCCTGCTGGGGGGGCGGGTGGCCGAAGAGCTCACCTTTGCAAGCATTACCACCGGGGCCTCCAACGACCTGGAGCGGGCCACGGCCATCGCCCGCAAGATGGTCTGCGAATGGGGGATGAGCGACAAGCTCGGACCGCTCGCCTATGGCGAGAAGGAAGGGGAGATTTTCCTCGGTCGCGACATGGGCCACATGAAGAACTACAGTGAGAACACAGCCCAGCAGATCGATGAAGAGATCCGCAGTATCGTGCAGACCAATTACACCCGCACCCGGGAGATTCTCCAGGGGCAGCAGGAGGCGTTGGTGAAGGTGGCGGAGGCCCTGCTGGAGCGGGAAAACCTCGACGGTAAAGAGATCCGCGAAATGGTCTTCGGTCCCGACGCGGAGCCACCGGCGACCGAGGGCGGCACCGTCGCTCCGACGGACGGTCCCTGCCTTGAGGACGGTCCGACTGCCGGAGCCTGAAGCGATGGCGCCGCGGCTGCTGACCGTCAGCGATGAGTCCGGCGCCCGCCGTGAACTGGAGTTGATCGGGTGCGACCCGGGCGGTATCGAGCGGATGGCTCCGAAGATGCTGGGGCGGCTGGTCAAGATCACCGCCGTCCCCTGCCGGGCCGCCAATGTCATCAAGCAGGAGATGCTGGCCCTGGGGGGGGACGCGGCCGTTGCCCGCGGCACGGTGGCCTGTGCTCATCCCGCCACCGATCTCATCCTGATTGGTACCCAGCGGCAACTGCTCAAGCTCAGCCGGAAACTCGCAACCCAGCCTTTCGGTCTTGCCGAAATCAGCCACCAGCTGCGTGGGTTATTGACAGCCCTGAACGCCCCGGCCAACACCCTGTGCGGCCGCAGCTGTCACCTCGACTGCACCCGGCCGCTGATCATGGGGATTCTCAACCTTACCCCCGACTCCTTTTCCGATGGCGGGCGATACCTCGGTCGCGAAGCCGCCTTGCAGCAGGCCCGACAGATGGTGGCGGAAGGGGCCGACCTGATCGATATCGGTGGTGAAAGTACCCGTCCGGGAGCACCGGCAGTAACTGCCGAGGAGGAAATCGAGCGGGTTCTGCCGGTCTTGGAAGCGCTGGCGCGGGACTGCCCGCTCCCTCTCTCGGTCGATACCAGCAAGAGCCAGGTCGCACGGGCCGCCCTCGCTGCCGGGGCCGAGTTTATTAACGATATCAGCGGGTTTAACTTTGACCCGGAGATGGCGGCAACCGTCGCTGCCGCCGGGGCCGGTGCTTTTTTGATGCACACCCGCGGGCGACCGCAGACGATGCAGCAGGATACCGTCTATGGCGATCTCGCCGGAGAGGTGCTGGCGGGGTTGGCCGCTTCCCTGCAGCAGGCCCGGGCTGCCGGCATCGACGAAGAGCGGCTGGCGGTCGATCCGGGGATCGGCTTTGCCAAGGATGTCGCCGGCAATCTCGAGGTACTGCGCCGGTTGCCGGAGTTTCTCTCCCTCGGCCGGCCGCTGCTGCTCGGTACCTCGCGCAAGGCGTTTATCGGGCGCATTCTCGACCAGCCCGACCCCGGTCGCCGGCTCTACGGCACCCTGGCCACGGTGGCCCTCGGTGTTGCCGGCGGCGCGCGGATTTTTCGGGTCCACGACGTCGGCCCGGCCCGGGAGGCCGCCCTAACTGCCTGGGCCGTGGTGGCCGGAGCGGTTGCATGACCAGCGAAGGCTGCTCTCCCTGACCCAGCCACGGTTGGCTGCTGAAATCTGATGTCTGCATTTCAATAACGGAAGATGGGGCGAGGGCGGCATGCTCGACCAACTTAAAAACCTCCGCTGGCTGCTCGACCTGCTCGATATCTTCCTGGTCGCCTTCATCATTTACCGGATCATCCTGCTCATCAAGGGGACCCGGGCGGTGCAGATGCTCCTCGGCCTGGCGGTGGTGCTGATCGTCTACGTCGCCTCCCAGCTCGGCGGGCTCTATACTCTGCACTGGCTCCTCGACAACTTCCTCTCCTCGATAATCCTCGTCATCGTTGTCATCTTCCAGAACGATATCCGCCGCGCCCTGATCCATGTCGGCAAAAACCCGTTCTTTGCCGATCTCTCCTTCAAGGAGGAGGACGAGGTCATCGACGAGCTGGTCAAGGCTGCGCTCAACATGGCCAACCGGAAAATCGGGGCTCTGATTGTCATCGAGCGGGAGACCGGGATCAATGACTTCCTCGAAATCGGGGTCGAGATCGATGCCAAGGTCTCCAGCGATCTCATCGTTTCGATCTTTCTCCCCTATTCGCCGATTCACGACGGCGCCCTGATCCTGCAGCAGGGACGCCTTAAGCGGGCCGGTTGCTTCCTGCCCCTGTCGCAGAACCCCGATATCAGCAAATCCCTCGGCACCCGTCATCGCGCCGCCATCGGGCTGACCGAACTGGTCGATGCGGTGGCGATCGTCGTCTCCGAGGAGACCGGCCGGATTTCGATTGTGGTTGGTGGTCGGATCACCCGGGACCTCGATTCGACGGCCCTCAAGCGCGTGGTCAAACGCCTCCTCGAGCCGCGAACCGCGCCACGAAGGAAACGGTGAGTCATGGTTGACGGATTGACCCAGAACTGGGTTCTCAAGCTCCTCTCCCTGGTCTTTGCGCTGATCCTCTGGTTCTTCGTCATGGGTGAACAGAAGCTGGAGGTCGGCTATGCCGTCCCCCTCGAACTGAAAAACGTGCCGGCCGGGATGATGGTCGCCAATGACGTGCCGAGCCTGGTCGACCTCCGCATCAGCGGACCGCGAACGATCCTGATGAACGTCAAGCCGAGCGATCTCAGTCTGGCCATCGACCTGCGCGACCTCCAGCCCGGGGTGACCTCTTTCAAACGCCTCGAGGAACGGCTCAACCTTCCCAGCGCCATCAAGGTGACCCGTCTTTCGCCGGCGGTGGTCGATGTTCGCCTCGAACGCCGCAAGGAGAAGGCGGTGCCGGTGCGGGTGGTCTTCTCCGGAGCGCTGGCAGAAGGGTACAAGGTTACCTCCCTGAAGACCGACCCGGAGAGGATCATGGTCGAAGGGGCCGAAAGTGAACTTAAGGATGTCAACGAGGTGACAACCGAACCAATCGATGTCAGCGAAGTGCGGGAGAATTTTACCCTGATGGCTCCCCTCGATTACCGGGGGAAATTCACCGCCCTGAAAAGTGACCGCGCGGTGGAGGTTGAAGTCCAGGTCGCCCCGCTGGTTCCCTCCAAGCCTGCCTCCAATAAGGACAAGACCGGAAAATGAAAAAGAAGCTTTTTGGTACCGACGGCGTTCGCGGCGTGGCCAATATCCACCCGATGACCACCGAGATGGCGATGCAGCTCGGCCGTGCCGCCGCCTATATCTTCAAAGATGGCCAGCGCCGGCACCGCATCGTGATCGGCAAGGACACCCGCCTTTCCGGCTACATGATCGAGAATGCCCTCGCGGCCGGGATCTGCTCGATGGGGGTCGATGTCGTCCTGGTCGGGCCGCTGCCGACCCCGGGCATCGCTTTCATCACCGCTTCGATGCGCGCCGACGCCGGGGTGGTGATCAGTGCCTCCCACAACGCCTACCAGGACAACGGCATCAAGTTCTTCTCCCGGGACGGCTTCAAGCTTCCCGACGAGCTGGAGCTGAAGATCGAGGATCTGATCTTCAGCAAGAAGATCGATTCGCTGCGGCCGATTGCCGCCGAGGTCGGCAAGGCCTTCCGCCTCGATGATGCGCGCGGCCGCTACATCGTCTTTTTGAAGAATTCCTTCCCCCGCGACCTCGACCTCTCCGGGCTGAAGATCGTCCTCGACTGCGCCCACGGTGCCGCCTACAAGGTCGCCCCGGCCGTTCTCGGGGAACTCGGCGCCGAGGTCGTGCCCCTCGGCGTCTCCCCCAACGGCACCAATATCAATGCCGGCTGCGGATCGCTGCACCCCCAGGTGTTGGCGGCCGCGGTGCGGGAGCATCGGGCCCATCTCGGCATTGCCCTCGATGGCGACGCCGACCGGGTGATCTTTGTCGACGAGTTCGGCAACGAGGTCGACGGCGATCACATCATGGCGATCTGTGCCTGTGACCTGCTGCAGCGGGGCCAGCTGGCGAAAAAGACCCTGGTGGCGACGGTGATGAGCAATATGGGGCTCGACATCGCCCTGCGCGAGGCGGGCGGCAAGGTGGTGAAGACCGCTGTCGGTGACCGCTACGTCGTCGAGGAGATGTTGCGCGGTGGTTACAACCTCGGTGGCGAGCAGTCGGGGCACATGATCTTCCTCGATCACAACACCACCGGCGACGGCATGATCAGCGCCCTGCAGGTGCTGGCCATCATTCAGCGCAGCGGCCGCAGCCTCGCCGAACTCGCCCGGGTGATGGTCTCGCTCCCCCAGGTGCTGGTCAACGTGCGGGTCGCCGAGCGGCGTGAGCTGACCGAAGTCCCGCAGGTACAGCAGGCGATCACCGCTGCCGAGCAGACCCTGGGCGAAAGTGGCCGGGTATTGATCCGCTATTCGGGGACCGAGCCGTTGCTGCGAATCATGCTGGAGGGGCAGGACAAGCTGCAGATCACCGAACTCGCCCATGAGATCGCCGCTGCCATCGAGAAGCACCTCGGCGGCAGCAAAGAGGAGAAGTGAAGATGGCGAAACTGGGAGTCAACGTCGATCATGTCGCGACCGTGCGCCAGGCGCGGGGCGGCAAGGAGCCCGACCCGGTAACTGCCGCGGCTCTGGCCGAGCTCGCTGGGGCCGACAGCATCACCGTGCACCTGCGCGAAGACCGCCGGCACATCCAGGACCGCGATGTCGAGCTGTTGCGCAAGACCGTCAAGACCCGCCTCAATCTGGAGATGGCGGCCACCGACGAGATGGTCGCCATTGCCCTGAAGCTGCTCCCCGATACCGTGACCCTGGTGCCGGAGAAGCGTGAAGAACTGACCACCGAGGGGGGGCTCGATGTCTCCCTCCATCGCAACCTGATCAAGAAACAGGTCGACCTGCTGCGCCAGGGTGGTATCGCCGTCAGCCTCTTTATCGATCCCGACCTCGAACAGATCAAGATGGCCCACCGGGTCGGTGCCGAGTTGATCGAGATTCATACCGGCAGCTATTGCGAGGCCTATTCCGGCGACCTGCGGCGGGGAGAACTGGCCAAGATCGAAACCGCCATCCGCGCCGGTCGCAAGCTCGGCCTGGGGGTCAATGCCGGCCATGGCCTCAACTACCAGAACATTGTCGATGTGGTATCCTTGGGGGGCATTGAAGAGTTCAACATCGGTCACAGCATCATCTCGCGGGCGGTCCTGGTCGGTCTGGAACGGGCCGTGCGGGAGATGGCAGCCCTGGTTCACGGACGCTGACCGGTGGCGGTGGTCGGGCTCGGGACCGATCTGGCGCGCAGCAGCCGCTTCCGGCGCCTGCTGGATGCGGGCAAGAACGGGGTGATCGAACGCCTGTTCAGCCTCGATGAGCGGGCCTATTGCCTGCGCCAGAAGGACCCCTCGCCGCACCTGGCCGCCCGTTTCGCCGCCAAGGAAGCCTTTCTCAAGGCGCTGGGGCTTGGCTTGCGGGACGGGCTTTCCTGGCAGGACATGGAGGTGGTGCGCGGCCCCCTCGGCCAGCCGCAACTGAAATTCAGGGGGCGCGCGGCGGAGCTGATTGCCGAGCGCCAGATCTCTGCAGTCCACCTCTCCTACAGCCACGACGGCGACTATGCTGTCGCCAATGTTATTCTGGAGACCTCATGAAGCTGCTTACCGCCCGCCAGATGCGCGACCTCGATCGCCGGGCGATCGAGGAATTCGCCCTTCCCGGGGTGGTGCTGATGGAGAACGCCGGGCGGGCGGCTGCGGAGCATGCCGACCGCCGTTTTGCCGCGGCATTTCCGGGGCCGGTGCTGGTATTGTGCGGGAAGGGGAACAATGGCGGCGATGGCTATGTGATTGCCCGCCATCTCGCCAATCGCGGCTGGCAGGTCGAGACCCTGGTCCTTGCCCCTCGGGACGCCATTGGTGGCGATGCTGCCATCAATCTCGAAATTCTGCTGCGCAGTGATGCGGTCGTCCGTTTCGTGCCGGAGGCCGCTGATCTGACCGAGGCCCTCGGCCGCAGCGCCCCGCAGCTGGTCATTGACGCCCTGCTCGGAACCGGTCTCGGCAGTGATGTCGATGGTATTTTCCGGCAGGCGATCGACTGGGTCAATGGCAGTGGCCTGCCGGTTCTGGCCGTCGATATCCCTTCCGGCCTCGACGCCGACAGTGGCCGGGTTCATGGCGTCGCGGTCCATGCCACGCTGACGGTCACTTTCGCCTGCGCCAAGCTTGGCCAAATGCTCCACCCCGGGACCGCCCTGGTCGGGGACCTGGAAGTGGCCGATATCGGCATGCCGCGGGGACTCCTTGCCCAGGTTCCCGATGCCCTGGTCCTGGTCGACCGCCGGGAAGCGGCGCGGCTGTTGCCGGCGCGGCCGGTGGCCGGGCACAAGGGGACCTTCGGCCACCTGCTGGTCGTGGCCGGCTCCACCGGCAAATCGGGTGCCGCGGCCCTGACTGCGGCAGCGGGGATGCGCGGCGGCGCCGGTCTGGTGACCCTTGCGACCGCGGCCAGTGAACGGGCGACCATGGCGGGCATGCTGACCGAGGTGATGACGGCCGCCCTGCCGGAGAGCGGCGGCGGGATCGGCCTGCAGGCGCAGGCGCTGCTGCGCGACCTTGCCGCCGGCAAGGAGGCGCTGGCGCTTGGGCCCGGCCTCGGTCAGGCTCCGGAAACGGCTGCCCTGGTCCGCGCCCTGGTGGCCGAATGCCCGTTGCCCCTCGTCCTCGATGCCGACGGACTCAATGCTCTGGCCGGTCATCTCGAACCCCTCGCCCGGCGCGAGGCCGCCACCATCCTCACCCCCCATCCGGGGGAAATGGCCCGGCTGATCGGTGGGACGGTGCGGGATGTCGAGAGCGATCGCGTCAACGTCGCCCGCAACTTTGCCCAGCAGCACCGCGTGGTGCTGGTCCTGAAAGGGGCCCGGACCATCGTCGCCTGCCCGGATGGACAGCTGCGCATCAATGCCAGCGGCAATCCGGGAATGGCGAGTGGCGGCATGGGGGACCTCCTCACCGGCCTTCTCGGGGCCCTGCTGGCCCAGGGGATGCAGGCATCTGACGCGGCAGTGCTCGGAGTCTTCCTGCACGGTCTTGCCGGTGATCGACTGGCTGCCCGCCAGGGGATGGCCGGACTGCTCGCCTCCGACCTGTTGCGGGAACTTCCCGCTGCCCGCTTTGCCCTCACCCAACAGGAGACATGAATGCTTACAGCCCAGGACATCATGACCACCGCCGTTCACTCGGTCACCCCGGAGACCGGAATTGAGGATTTGGCGCGCCAGTTTGTCGCCACCAACGTCAATGCCATGCCGGTGATCGATAAGGGCGGGGAGTTGGTCGGCATCGTCAGCCAGAGTGACCTGGTCGAACTGGACCGGCCGCTGCATATTCCGACGGTGATTGCCCTTTTCGACTGGGTTCTCTATCTGGAGAGCGAAAAGAAGTTCCGCAGCGAAGTGGAACGCATCACCGCGCGCAAGGTCGCCGATATCTGTCGCCGTGAGGTGGTGACCTGCACGCCGGAGACGACGGTGGCGGAGATTGCCGAGTTGATGAGCGAACAGAAGGCCCACCTCGTCCCCGTCCTTGCCGGCGGGAAAGTCGTCGGGGTCGTCAGCCGCCTCGATATCGTCCGCAGCATGGGCCGCTGAACCTTGCAGCGCTGGCAGTTCACCAGTGACAGCCCGGCAGCGACCCGGGCGCTCGGGGTCCGCCTCGGCGCCTTGCTGCGGGAGGATCTGGCGATCTTTCTCGACGGTGAACTGGGGAGCGGCAAGACCTGCCTGACCCAGGGACTGGCGGCAGGGCTCGGCATTGCCGCCGACGAAGCGGTGACCAGCCCGACCTACACCCTGATGAACCATTATCGCGGGCGCCTCGACCTGTACCATTTCGATCTCTACCGCCTGGCCGGTGCCGACGACCTCGATGCGATCGGTTTCGAGGAGTACGCCGCGGCGCCGGGGGTCATCGTGGTCGAGTGGGCGGCCTTGGCACTCCCCCCCGATCGGCCGGGATTGCATGTTGCCCTTTCGCACGCCTCCGGCGAGCGGCGTATTTTGACCTTTACCGCCCACAGCCCGGCAGCCAGCGCGCTGCTGGACGACCTTGCGGCGGGCTGTGACCAGAGAGGAGTGGCGCCATGACCGAGTTCGATATTGCCATCATCGGCGGCGGCCCCGGCGGCTATGTCGCCGCGATTCGCGCCGCCCAGCAGGGGGCCTGCGTCTGCCTGGTCGAGCAGGAACGGGTAGGCGGCACCTGCCTCAATCACGGCTGCATCCCGACCAAGGCCCTCTTCGCAACGGCGTTGCTGCGGCAGCGGCTGGCCGGCGCCGCCCTCCACGGGATCTCCTGTGGCGAGGTGAGCTTCGACTACGGGACCGCCGCCGCGCGCAAGGAAAGCGTGGTCGAAAAACTGGTCGGGGGGGTGGAGCAGCTCCTCAAGGCGAACAAGGTCGATCTCTTCCATGGCAGTGCCTCCATCGAGGGGCCCGGGCGCTTGCGAATCCGCAGCAAGGGGGTCGTCGGGCATATCCGGGCAAAGCAGATTATCGTCGCCAGCGGCTCCCTTCCGGCACGACCGAAGGCCCTGGCGATCGACGGGAAAAATATTTTGACCAGCCGGGAAATTCTTGCTATTAAGGAGCTTCCCGGCCGCTTGCTGATTATTGGTGGCGGCTACATCGGCTGCGAATTTGCCTCGATTTTTGCCGCCCTCGGCAGCCAGGTGACGGTAGTCGAACAGCTCCCGGAACTTCTCGCCCGCAGCGACCGCCAGGTGGTGCGCGAGGTCGAGAAGTCGTTCAAGGAACTCGGCATCGAGGTGCGCACCAAGACGGCGGTGGAGAGTCTTGAGGTGCGCGGCGAGACGGTGGTCGCGGGGCTCTCCGGTGGAGAAACCCTCACCGTCGACAAGGTCCTGGTGGCGGTCGGCCGGGTGCCGAACAGCTCCGGCCTCGGGCTCGAGGAGGCCGGCGTCGAACTCGAGCGGGGGGCGGTGAAGGTCGATGAGCGGATGCGGACTTCGGTTGACGGGATCTACGCCATCGGTGACGTCACCAATATCATCCAGCTTGCCCATGTCGCCTCCTATCAGGGGGAAATCGCTGTCACCAACGCCCTGGGGGGCGATGCGCGGGCCGATTACCGGGTCGTGCCGAGCGCTATTTTCACCCTCCCGGAAGTCGGCCAGGTCGGTCTGACCGAAGCCGAATGCAAGGAGCAGGGGGTGGCGGTGGAGGTCGGGCGTTTCGCCTACCAGGCCTCGAGCAAGGCTCTTTGCGATGGTGAACCGCGCGGCCTGTTCAAGGTGGTTGCCGCCGCGGACGGCGGCGAGATCCTGGGCGCCGCCGCTGTCGGGGAGGAGGCGTCGACGCTGATCGCCGAGGTCGCCCTGGCGATGCAGCAACGCCTCACCCCGCTGCAGCTGGCGGCCGTTATCCATGCCCATCCGACCCTCCCCGAACTGGTGCGGGAGGCAGCGGAGGACTGCGAGGGGCTGGCGGTGCACAAGGTTGGCCGGCGGCGCAGCGAACGGAAAGAGTGATCGACACCCCGCGGCTTCGGCCGCTTTTCAGCAGCGAAGGAGGATAGGGTAATTATGGCCCTGGTTGTCCAAAAGTATGGTGGGACATCGGTCGGTACCATCGACCGGATCCGGAACGTGGCCCGGCGCGTGGCCAAGACCTACGATGACGGCAACGACGTCGTGGTCATTGTCTCGGCGATGTCCGGGGAGACCAACAAGCTGGTCGCCCTGGTCAACGAGGTCTGTGAGTTCCCCAGCGAGCGCGAGTATGACGTCGTCGTCTCGACCGGGGAGCAGGTGACGATCGGGCTGCTGGCGATGGCGTTGCAGGCGATGGGCTACAAGGCCAAGAGCTACTGCGGCTGGCAGATTCCGATGCACACCGACAGCGCCTTCTCCAAGGCGCGCATCGAGAAGATCGAAGACAAGAAGATCCGCGAAGATCTGAAGAACGGCAATATCGTCGTCGTCGCCGGTTTCCAGGGGATCGACCATGAAGGGAGCATCACGACCCTCGGTCGCGGCGGCTCCGATACTTCGGCGGTAGCGGTGGCGGCCGCCCTCAAGGCCGACGTCTGCGAGATCTTCACCGATGTTGACGGCATCTACACCACCGATCCGCGGATCGTCACCGAGGCGTCCAAGCTGGAGAAGATCAGCTACGACGAGATGCTCGAACTCGCCTCCCTCGGCTCCAAAGTGTTGCAGATCCGCAGTGTCGAATTTGCCAAGAAATACGGCGTGGTTGTCCATGTCCGTTCGAGTTTCAACGATAATCCAGGGACCCTGGTGACGAAGGAGGATGCCGATATGGAAACCGTTCTGGTTTCGGGGATCAGCTACAACAAGGATGAAGCGAAGATTTCGGTGCTGCGCGTGCCCGACAAGCCGGGGATCGCCTCCCAGCTCTTCACGCCGCTCTCCCACGCCAACATCACCGTCGATATGATTATCCAGAACGTCTCCCACGAGGGGTTCACCGACCTGACTTTTACCGTCCCCAAAACCGATTTCAAGAAGGCGCTGAAGATCGTCGAAGAGACGGCCAGGGAGGTCGGTGCCGGTTCGGTCCGTACCGACGAGGCGATCTCCAAGGTTTCCATCGTCGGTGTCGGCATGCGCTCGCATTCGGGCATTGCCAGCAAGATGTTCCAGACCCTCTCCCAGGAGGGGATCAATATCCAGATGATCTCTACCAGCGAGATCAAGGTCAGCTGCGTCATCGACGCCAAGTATACCGAGCTGGCGGTGCGCGTGCTGCATGAAGCTTTTGGGCTGGCCAAGAAGGATGTCAAGGCGGAGTAGTCCCGGCGCCGGGCACTCCCGGTGACGAATGGCGCGGAAGGCATAGGGGCGATCCTCGTGGTCGCCCTTATCCCTATGAGGAGGAAGACGCGATGAGCCTGATCAAGCTGTACGATACGACGTTGCGGGACGGAACCCAGGCCGAAGATATTTCGTTTCTGGTCCAGGACAAGGTGCGGATCGCCCAGAAGCTCGATGAGCTCGGCATTCACTACATCGAGGGCGGCTGGCCCGGGTCCAACCCCAAGGACATCGCTTTCTTCAAGGATATCCGCAAGGTGAAGCTGAACCAGGCCAAGATCGCCGCCTTCGGTTCAACCCGGCGCGCCAAGACGACCCCGGCCAAGGATAACAATATCCGGACCCTGATCGCGGCCGAGCCCGATGCCGTCACCATTTTCGGCAAGACCTGGGACTTCCATGTCCACGAGGCCCTGCGTATCAGCCTCGAAGAGAATCTCGAGCTGATCAACGACTCCCTTGCCTACCTCAAGCAGCATGTGCCGGAGGTGATCTACGACGCTGAGCATTTTTTCGACGGCTACAAGGCAAACCCCGAGTACGCCCTGCAGACCCTCGAAGCAGCCCAGTCCGCCGGGGTCGACTGCATCACCCTCTGCGACACCAACGGCGGAACCATGCCCTACGAGGTGGCGGCGATCATCGAGGCGGTCAAGGCGCGGATCGGCACCCCCCTCGGCATCCACACCCATAACGACGGTGAGTGCGCGGTGGCCAACACCCTGGTCGCGGTGCATCACGGTATCGTGCATGTGCAGGGGACGATCAACGGTTTCGGCGAACGCTGCGGCAATGCCAACCTCTGTTCGATCATCCCCGCCCTCAAGCTCAAGCTTGGCCGCGACTGCATCAGCGACGGCCAACTGCAGCGGTTGCGCGAGGTCTCCCGCTACATCTTTGAACTGGCCAACCTGGTCCCCGACAAACACCAGGCCTACGTCGGCAATTCGGCCTTCGCGCACAAGGGGGGCGTTCACGTCTCGGCGATCCAGCGCCACCCCGAAACCTACGAACACATCCGCCCGGAGAAGGTCGGCAACGTTACCCGGGTTCTGATCTCCGATCTCTCGGGGCGCTCCAATATCCTCGCCAAGGCTGAGCAGTTCAATCTCAATCTCGACTCCAAGGATCCGGTGACCCTGGAGATTCTCGAAGAGATCAAGGAGATGGAGAACAAGGGGTATCAGTTCGAAGGGGCCGAGGCCTCCTTCGAGCTGCTGATGCGCCGCGCCCTCGGCACCCTGCGCCATTACTTCGCGGTGATCGGCTTTCGTGTCATCGACACCAAGCGCCACGAAGATGACAAGCCGACCTCTGAAGCAACGATCCAGGTCAAGGTCGGTGGCAAGATCGAGCACACCGCCGCCGAAGGAAACGGCCCGGTCAACGCCCTCGATCACGCTCTGCGCAAGGCCCTGGAGAATTTTTATCCCCAGCTCCGGGAAATGAAGCTGGTCGATTACAAGGTGCGGGTGCTGCCGGCGGGGAAGGGGACCGCCTCGGTGACCCGCGTATTGATCGAGTCGGGAGATAAAAACTCCCGCTGGGGCACGGTCGGGGTGTCGGACAATATCATCGATGCCTCCTACCATGCCCTGATCGATGCCCTCCTCTACAAACTGGTCAAGGACCAGGAAGCCGAGACTGAATGAGGTGAGGTACCGGGCAGGGACGACGCTGCTGGTCGTGGTTCTCCTCGCCGGACTGGGCGTGGAGTGGAGCCGGTCGTTGCTGGGCACAAGCCCGGCGCCGCCGGCTCCTTGCGTTGTTGCCGCCACCATTTTAATGTTCGGCCCCTCCTTCCCTGTGCCCGGCATTCATCAATTTTCTGACGCTATGACCCTGAAAGACGCCATTATTATGACGGATATGGCGGCAGACCGCCTGCTGTTGAAGGATCCCTGTCTGGAACAACCCCTCGTCACCGGTTCCGCCCTCGACCTGGTGGTGGAAAATGGGCAGATTCGCGATATTCTGGTCTCATGGATACCGGCAGGGCAACGTCTGGCGCTCGGCATCCCCTTGCATCCCGACCGGATGGAACGGAGTGATTGGGAGGTTCTGCCGGGAATCGGGGCGACGCTGGCGCAACGTATCGACCTCGACCGTCAAGAAAATGGCGAATTCGGGTCGATTTTGGGGCTGTTGCGGGTTCCAGGCGTTGGAAAGGGACGCCTGGAAGCCTGGAGCGCCTTTTTCGGGAAATAATTACGGCCGGGAAAGTTATTGAAAAATAGAAGGAATTTCCATGAATTCCAGGTATTAAGGAGTCTATTGGTCCTTTTTTGTCATGAGCTGGCACGTCTTGTGTAAATGGTAATAACTGCCTTAAGCAATTCGTAATTCATCACATGACAAGGGGGTACCACCATGAAATGTCCCAAGTGCAGAGGCCGCATGTACGCCGAAAAGTATTACGATTTCGTTCGCTCTTTCGACGCCTGGAAATGTTGTGCCTGCGGGGAAGTTCTCGACCCCACAATCCTCGCCAATCGTGCGCGTCACCACAACCTCTTCCTCGGCTAGTCCACCAAGGGTCCCTAACCTTAAAAACCTACCAAGGCCGGAACGATGACGTTCCGGCCTTTTTTCGTCTTGGTGCGCCAGGCATGGCGCGTAGCGCCTTGACTGGCGCTGTCTGATTCACTGTGGTGGTGAATCAGTGACTTGGGGGTGCAAGTCCCCTGCGGACCCTGATGGCGGGAACCGCTAGCCGGACGGCAAGGGTGTCCATCGCGAGGTGGAATCTGAAGGAAGCCGCAGGCAAAATCCCGGTCCGACGAACAGAAACCGCATGAGGCAGTCTCATCCGGGCGAGAAGGCCAATATCTTCAAAGCCCGATAGCCATCCGGGAGGGTGGGGCTGTAGATGCGGCGGGTAGATGGGAGGAAGGTCACGCGCATTACCCTGGGAGATCTGTCGGTCTGCCTCGTGCTACCGTCACCGTAAGGTGTCGGGACGGGCCGGCAGAAGTCAGCAGAGGCCGTAGTAGCCGGAGTAACCACCCGGCAAAGGGCCGAACACGAGGCGTCGTTTCAGGAGACTCGCGTTTCGATGACGACAAGAGCAGCAGAAGTCCCGGTCGAGATACCGGGAGCCGTCCCGGAGGGCAGCGGCCGGAAGCCGCCAGAGCATGGGAGCGGTGCGTCAAACGTCACGGCAACGAGAGACCCTTCCTGGACGAAAGCGGAAAGGGGGCTGATGGAAGACGTCGTCAGCCGCCCGAACATGATGGCGGCCTTAGAGCGGGTGGAAGCCAACAAGGGCGCCCCCGGCATCGACGAGATGACGACGGGCGAGCTTCGCGGTTTTCTCAAGGAGAAGTGGCCGACCATCAGGGAAGAGTTGCTGAATGGGACGTATCGCCCCCAGCCGGTGCGGAAGGTGGAAATCGAGAAGCCCGACGGGGGAGTGCGCACCCTGGGAATCCCCACGGTGTGCGATCGGCTCATTCAGCAGGCGCTGCATCAGGTGCTGACGCCGCTATTCGATCCGGACTTCTCCGAGAGCTCCTACGGGTATCGTCCCGGACGGAGTGCCTGGCAGGCGGTTAGAGCCGCCCGTCGGCATGTGGCCGACGGCAAGCGCTGGGTGGTCGATATCGACCTGGAGAAGTTCTTCGACCGGGTGAACCACGACATCCTCATGTCGCGGGTCGCCCGTAAGGTCGAAGACAAGCGGGTATTGCTGCTCATCCGGCGGTACCTGCAAGCCGGAGTGCTCGAAGGCGGGCTTGTGTCGCAGAGGGTGGAAGGGACGCCGCAGGGTGGTCCCCTCTCACCTCTTCTGTCGAACATCCTGCTCGACGCGTTCGACAAGGAACTGGAGAGGCGCGGTCACGCCTTCTGCCGCTACGCCGACGACTGCAACATTTACGTGCAGACCAGGCGCAGCGGCCAAAGGGTCATGGCCAGTCTCACCCGGTTCCTGGAGGAGCGGCTGGCACTCAAGGTCAACGTCGCCAAAAGCGCCGTCGACCGTCCTTGGAAAAGGGTCTTTCTGGGTTACAGCATGACCTTTCACAAGAAACCCCGCCTCAAAGTGGCGGAGTCGAGAGTGAAGCGGTTCAAGGCCGGACTCAGGAAGGTCTGCCGACGGGGCAGGGGACGCAGTCTCGCTCAGGTCATCAAAGAAATCACCCCGAAGCTACGGGGGTGGGCCTCTTACTTCCGCCTGGCGGAGGTCAAAGGCATCTTCGAAGAACTGGACAAATGGCTGCGGCGGAAGCTGCGCTGCATTCTATGGCGACAGTGGAAGCGCCCCTATACCCGGGCCAAGAGGTTGATGCAGCGGGGATTGCCGGAAGCCCGGGCGTGGAAATCGGCCACGAACGGGCGAGGCCCCTGGTGGAACTCAGGGGCCTCGCACATGAATGAAGCGTATCCGACATCCTTCTTTCGCTACTTGGGGTTGATCCGCTTGACCGATCAGCACCGCCGCTTTCAGAGCGCCTTGTGAACCGCCGTGTACGGAACCGTACGCACGGTGGTGTGGGAGGACGGCGGGGGCGACCCCGCCTCCTACCCGATCTGGCGGCTGGCGCAGGGGGGCGGGCGTGATTTCTCAGCCGGTGAAAAACTGACGGCGGATCTTCTCTTCGAGGGCGAGTGCTGCGCTCAGCTGCGGTGCGATCTCAAGAGCGCGCCGGCAATCGATGAGAGCGCGGTCGGGAAAGCGCATTTCGAGGTAGAGCTGGGCCCGGCCAAGCAGGGCGTCAATGGCCGACGGGTCGATGCCGACCGCCTGGTCAAAGTCCTCCAGGGCCCGGGCATGGCGCTGCTCAAGGCGGTAGACCAGGCCGCGATTGCAGAGGGCACGCAGATTGCCGGGGTCATAATCGATCGCCCTGGTGAAGTCGCGCAGCGCCTCCCGCTGGCGCCCGAGGGCGAAGAGCGCCATCCCCCGGTGATTGTAGATCAGGGCGCGAATTGGCCGGGCGAGGTGCATCGACAGGATGTCGCCATAGAGCTCCACCGCCCGTTCAAACTGCTGGTGGCTGTGCGCCTCGAGCGCCTTGAGCATCGCCTTCTCCAGGGGGCTCCCCAGGGCCGGAAGGAAGGATGACGGCTCTTCCCTCGCGGAAGCCGTCTCCTCCTCCGGATTTACCAGGACCGGCAGGGCCAGGGCCTGCTCCAGGGCGTTGCGGCGTTTATGGTTGAGGCGGCGGACGCTGCTCTGGTAATCGCGGATTTCCTGGAAGGTGATGTCGGAAAGGGTCAGCGTGGCATTGAGGGCGGCGAGCTTGCGGCGGATCGATTCATTGGGCCAGGCGAGGGAGGATTTGTAGACCAGCTCGTGTTCGACTTCGGCCCAGGCGTCCTGCAGGATGGTCCGCAACTGGATTTCGGCGACCCGGCGGGTATGGGGCGGGAGCGGGGCCGAGCCCTCTTCATCGCAACGGACCAGCAGGTGAACCGAATCGTAGCCGAACTCGCGAAAGGAATGTCCCGCCGCCTTGCGCTCAGTTTCGACGACCACGAACTCCTTGCGCAGCAAAGTCTCGATCATGGTGACATCTTCGAGGAAGGGACAGATGATGCGCAACCCGAAGAAGTCGGTGATGGTCGGGGGGCCCTGGCGCTTGCGGGCGCTGCGCTGAAGTTTTTCATGGTAGGCGTCAAATCCTTTCACCCGCTGCTTGATGGTCGGTGTCAGGCCGTTCTTTTCAAGCAGGTGGCGCACCCGAACTGCGAGGAGCTGCAGGGCCTCCTCCCAGGCGGGAAGCGCCGCAGAATAGAGCTCGCGGATTTTCGACCGGTCGGGAGGGGTGAAGGGTTTTTCAGCACGACGGGGCATGGCGTCCTGGCCTGGGAAAACAGGGGAAAACGTCCGGTACGACTGGAATGAATGCGGTCGAGCATGGGAGGAGCATTGGCCCGATGCAAGCTTAACAGAGTCCTGGCGGGTTGTCAGTTGCGGCCGAAGCCGCTGGCAGGATCAGCTTTTGCGGGGAAGGGGCCGGTAGCCGGGACAGCCGGTAGCGGTGGCATGGCCGCGATCTTCCGGGAAGTCCCGGCAATGATCGGGCTTGATGCGGTTGATGCCGCAGAGAACCTCAGCGGAGTCTGGTGCCGTCAGCAGCCAGGGGCAGGCTTCCACCTCGTCACCGGTGGCGGGGTCGAACCAGGCGAGGTGGAGCTGGTTGCCGGGGCCGAGGTCGAGGGTCTGGACGCGCATCAGGAGGTCGTCACGCTGCTGCCGGCGCCAGCGCTCCAAGTCGGCATCACTGACACAGCCGCGGTAGGCATCGACCAGGCTGCGGCAGCAGTGGCCGCAGCGGCGGCAGTTAAAGCCCGTTCTCGGCATCCGCTTCCAGCTCCACCGGCAGCTCCTCTTCGCCGGGACGCTCAAGGCTGATCGGCCCCAGGGTGCCGGCCCGCAGCTCCCGCAGCAGCAGCTCGGCGGCGCGTTGCAGGTCGACTTCGCCGCCACCGACGAGGCAGCCGCGGCGCCGGCCGATTTCGGTCAGCAGCTCAATGGGGGAGGGGGGGAGCGTCTCCAGCCTGTAGCGTGCGAGCAGGCGTTCGGGATACCGCTCGGCGAGGAAGGCGGCGGCAAACAGGCCGACATCCCTCGAATCGTAGGCGTTGGCACCGATGGCGCCGCTGGTGGCGAGGCGGTAGGCGGCGAGCTGGTTGCGCATGTCGGGCCAAAGCAGGCCCGGGGTGTCGAAGAGGAGGATGCCGTTGCGCAGGTCGATCTGCTGCTGGCAGGTGGTGATGGCCGGGCGGTCGCCGACCCGGGCGATCGAACGCCCGGCGAGGGTGTTGATCAACGTCGATTTGCCGACGTTGGGGATGCCGACAATAAGGGCGCGCAACGATTTGCCCGGCTTGCAGCGATGGGGGACGAGCCGGCGGCAGAGCTTGGTGATCTGCCCGGCGCTGAGGCGCGACTTCGCTTCCAGCGGCAGGCCGCGAACGCCGGCAGACGCTTCGAGATGCCGCACCCATTCGCGGGTGATTTCGGGGTCGGCGAGGTCCTGCTTGTTGAGCACCTTGATGCAGGGCTTGGTGCCGCGCAGCTGGGTCAGCAGCGGGTTGGCGCTCGCCGCCGGGAGGCGGGCATCGACGATCTCGATAATCAGATCGCAGGACTTGACGGCCTCGGCAATCTCGCGCCGCGCCTTTGCCATATGTCCGGGGTACCATTCGATCGCCATGGTTGCTCGTTGTCCCTTCGGGGCTGTCTGCCGCAGCGCACTGCCCGCCCTTTGTAGCACATCCCCCCGCCGGGGTGGAAATTTCTTTGCTGGATCGGCTCAATTGCTCCGTGGCTGGAAGGCGCAATATCCCGGTCGCGGCCCGATACGGGGGTGGTTGCGGCAGGTCGCCGGGCGCTGCGCATAGATGGTGCAAAGCCGGCTGTGCGGGTCGAGGAAGATGCAGTCGGCGTTGGCGCGGCGGGCGAGGGTGAAAATCTCGCTGCGGGCATTGAAATGGTCGATGAGGCCGGCCTTTTCGAGGCGGCGGGCGATCTGCCGCGCCGGCTCCGCGGCTTCAAAGGGATCGACCAGCCCCATCGTCACCAAATCGTCGATGCGTACCTCCACCGGCAGGCTGCAGTAGGTGCCGCGGCAATCCTGGCAGAGGGTGCGCTGGTAGCGGATCCAGGTGGTGGGATGATCGATATGGCAGGATGGAACGGCGCGCTTCATGACCGGTCTGGGTTTGCGGGTTGGGTTTTACCGCCGGGGGGACTGCCGCCCGGCGTCGGAGCGCGAGCATAAACCAGATCGGGGCCGAAAGCAACCGCGAAAGCCGGGCGCGATAAACCCCTCAGCGCCCCGCCCCTTCGAGATATTCGGACATCCCCTTCAGCGTATTGCCGAGAAAAATCCGTTCCCGGGCCTGGATGTCGCCGGGAAGCTCATCGATACGGCGATAGACCGGGTCGTGCTCGAGAAGCCAGGCGAAGAAGGCCTCTTCCCGGTAGTCCCCCGGGAAGGCCGCGGTCGCAGCCACCCCCTGCAGCCAGAGAACGAGCTGATCGCGGGCGATTTTCAGGTGCTGCATCGCCTTGTCGACCAGGCCGTAGTGGGCGAAGACCATGCGTTTCGGTCGCAGTTCCAGCATGCGGGCGAGGGAGTCGTCGGCGACTTCGGGGAGGAAACGCGGCGGCGTCGCCGGGCGCATGTAGATGGCGCCGGGAATCTCGGCGCGCACCCCGGCGACTTCGCCGGCAAAGAGGAGGTCGTCGAGGAGGTAGCAGCAGTGGTGGGCGGCGTGGCCGGGGGTGAGGTGAGCGCTCAGGCCCGGGGCGGGGGCGGCGTCAAAGCCGATCCGGTCGGCCGGGACCGGGACGATCGGCCCGTAGACCTCGGCGAGGGCGCCGAGCACCTGGCACGATCCCTGCCAGAGCTTTTCCGGGTCCACCAGGTGCCGCACCCCGTCCGGGTGGCAGAGGACCCGGGCCTCGGGATAGACCTTCAGCAGTTCGCCGGTGCCGCCGGCGTGGTCGATGTGGATGTGGGTCAGCAGGATATGGTCCAGGCAGCTGACGCCAAGGCGGCGCAGCTCGGCCAGCAGATGCGGGATGGTCGAGAGCGGCCCGGGATCGACCAGCAGGGTCGTCTCCTCCCCCTGGTAGAGCCAGGCGCTGATAAAATGCCGGAACCCCTCCAGGGTCGGCTGGTCGAGGTCGATGCAGTGCAGGCGGTCGAGCTTCATGGCGGCTCCTTGCTAATTTTTGGGTCATGATAATCAATTTCCCCGCCCGGTGCCACGGCTAAGCAACCGGACCTGGTTCCGTCGCCCGCAGGTCGCTGCTCCGCGCGAGCAGGAACTCGACGAAGGCGCGGTTGGCCCGCGACAGGTAGGCCCCCTTTTTCCAGGCAATCACCAGGTCGAGATAGAGCGGCGGGTCGAAGGGGATGGCGACCAGTTCCTCGTCATCGGCGACAACCATGCGTAGGAAGGTCGTGGCGCCCATCCCGCCCTTGACGAGAGACTTGACCAGGGTGAAGAGGTTGGTCTCAAAGACGATCTGCGGCCGCAGCCCGCTCTGTTTGAGTTTGTCGAAGATCAGCTCGCGCAGGAAGTACCCCTCCTTGTAGAAGACCAGCGGCTGGCGGGTGAACTCGGCGAAGGTGAGGGCGGTGCGGGCGGCCAGTGGGTGGCCGGAGGGGACACAGACCACCACCTCTTCGCGCAGGAAATGACGGGCTTCGAAGTTTTCCGGAAGCTGTCCCCCGGCGATCACCCCCATATCGATCTCCCCCTGGCTGATCAGCTTCTGGATGCGCCACGCCCCCTCGCCGAGGACCGCGAGCTGCAGCTGCGGGTAGCGCCGGGCAAAGTCGGCGATGATCGCCGGAAAGAAGTAGGAGCTCATCATCGGTGGGATGCCGACCCGCACCTCCCCCTTCTCCAGTCCGCGCAGGTCGGCCATCTCATCCTCGGCCGCCTGTAGGTCGGCGAGGATGCGGCGGGCGTGACCGAGCAGCACCTCTCCCTCGGCGGTGAGGGTAACCTTGCGATCCTGGCGCGAGAAGAGGGTCAGCTCCAATTCGTCTTCCAGCTTGCGGATCGCCATGCTCACCGCCGGCTGGGCGACGTTGAGATTCTCGGCGGCGCGGGTGAAATTGCTGAGCCGGGCGATGGTGGCAAAGGCCCTCAACTGTCGAATATCCATCTCTGTAACCTCCCATCCGCAAGCTTTCCCTGGGGGCCCTGTACCCGGGGCGCGCCCTTCAGCCTATAACAAAATATTACCGCAATGATAAGTTTAATATATTTTTCTTATCGTAGATCTGGTGCTAGGGTGATCGCAAGGAGAAAGTTTTTCTTTTGACCGGAGGCCGCCGTGACCACAGAACCGAGCTTCAAGGATCACTTCTCGAGCCAGGCGGCCGCCTACCGCAGCTACCGCCCCGACTACCCGCCGCTGCTTTTCGCCTGGCTCGCCGCTCAGTGCCCCCGGCACCAGGCCGCCTGGGATTGTGGTTGCGGCAACGGTCAGGCCGCTCTCGGTTTGACCCCCCACTTCGCAACCGTCTATGCGAGCGACCCGAGCACCGCCCAGGTTGCCGAAGCGATTCCCCACCCTGCCGTCCATTACTCGGTGGCCAGTGCCGAGGATTCACACCTTCCGGCAGCCGCCATCGACCTGGTGGTTGTCGCCCAGGCGCTGCACTGGTTTGACTTCGAGCGCTTCTACGCCGAGGTGCGCCGGGTGACCCGGCCCGGCGGGGTGCTGGCCGCGTTCAGTTACGGGGAAGTGCAGCTCGGGCCCGCGTTCGATCCGATCATCGATCATTTCTATCATGACGTCGTCGGTCCCTATTGGCCTCCCGAGCGGCGCCATGTCGACGCCGGATACCGCAGTATCCCCTTTCCCTTTGCCGAGATCACCGCTCCGTTTTTGGAACTGCAGGCCGATTGGGATCTCGACCATCTTCTCGGCTACCTGGGTACCTGGTCGGCGCTGCGCGGCTTTCGCCGCGCCACCGGCGACGACCCCCTGCCAAACCTGCGTCAGTCCCTGGTCCAGCAGTGGGGGGACCCGGCGCAGTGTCGGCCGGTGCGCTGGCCCCTGGCGCTTCGCGTCGGTCGCGTCGGAGGGGAGCCATGACCCCGGGCGCCGAAATCGCAGCGGGCCTGATCTGCAGCGGCACCCGCAGCTACCGCCGCATCAACCTCGCCTTCTTCGGCGCCGGCTTTGTCACTTTCATCACCCTCTACGATGTCCAGCCGCTGCTCCCTCTCTTTGCCGCTGAATACGGCGTGGCGCCGGCTCTGGCGAGCCTGCCCCTCTCCGTCGCCACTGCCGCCCTCGCCGTGACCATGCTCTTCGCCGGCACCCTCTCGGAGAGTTTCGGCCGCAAGCCGGTGATGGCCCTGGCGCTGATCGCCAGTTCCTGCCTCGCCCTGTTCACCGCGGTCAGCCAGGGGTTGCTGGCGCTGCTGGCGCTGCGGTTGTTGCAGGGCGCGGTTCTGGCCGGCTTGCCGGCGGTGGCGATGGCCTACCTCAGCGAGGAACTCGAGCCGGGCTCGGTCGCACCGGCGATGGGGCTCTATATCAGCGGCAATGCCATCGGCGGCATGAGTGGCCGGATCTTCACCGCGGCCCTCGCCGAGGCGACCTCCTGGCGCCTCGCCCTCGCCGCGGTCGGCATGCTCTGCCTGCTTCTCAGCCTCTGGTTCGTCGCCAGCCTCCCGCCTGGCCGCCAGGCCGTGCGCCGCCCCTTTCGCGGCCGTTACCTCGTCACCTCGCTGCTCGCCCATCTGCGGGACCCGGGCCTGCTCGGGCTCTTCGGCATCGCCTTTCTCGGTATGGGGAGTTTCGTCACCCTCTACAACTACCTCACCTTCCGGCTCCTGGCGCCCCCCTATACCCTCAGCCAGACCACGGTGAGCCTGATTTTCCTCGCCTATCTTGCCGGTTCCCTCAGCTCCTCCCTGGCCGGTCGCCTGAGCGGACGCTGGGGGCTGGCCAGCGTATTGCGCGGCGGATTGCTGCTGTTGGTCGCCGGCATCCTGCTGACCCTGCTCCATCCCCTGTTTCTGGTGATCGCCGGGGTGGTTTGCTGTACTGTTGGCTTCTTCGCCGTCCACAGCGTCGCCTCGAGCTGGGTCGGACGGCGGGCCCGTTCGGCCCGGGCGCAGGCCTCCTCCCTCTACCTTTTCAGTTACTACCTCGGGTCGAGCGTGTGCGGAACGCTGGGCGGGTACTTCTGGAGTGGCGCCGGTTGGGGCGGGGTGGTTGGGATGGTCGGACTTTTATTGGCAATGGCGCTTGCTCTGGCCGGCTGGCTAGGGCGGTTCGATGCGGTTCACTCTCCCTTGAGCGTGGCACAGGCGACGCAGACCGGTTGCAGCAGGTAGAGGCCGCTCTCCGGGTGGCGGCTTGGCAGGTGGCGCAGGTGGGCGGCGCAGGTCACCTGGAAACAGCGGCTGCAGGCGATGCTCTCCATCCCCCGGAACTTCCCTTCGCAGATGTGGCAGATCCAGGGTGATCCTTCCCCGTCCTCGATCATTCACCTTCTCCTTTGTAGAATTCCCGGGGGCCCCTAGCCGAAAAGAGCCGACAGCGCCAGGCGCCCGCCGAGGAAGATCAGCATCAGGCCGAGCAGCGCCTGAATCAGCGGCTGTGCCCGCAGGAAGAGCGGCTGCACCCGTCGCTCCGAGATCAGCAGCGCCACCAGAGCGTACCAGCCAAAAGATATCAGGAACATGGCCAGATTGAGAAAGACTTTTGCCCAGAGTGGCGCGCCGGGGGCGAGCACCAGGGTGAAGAGGCTGAAGTAGAAGGCCCAGGCCTTGGGGTTGGTCAGGTTGGTGATCAGCCCGGCGCGATAGGCCTGCAGCGGCGAGCGGCCGCCCGCGGCCACGGTGGCGGCGGTGAGCGGGAGGCGGGGCCGAAAAAGGCGTCCGACCATGGTCGCCCCGAGCCAGGCGAGGTAGCCGCCGCCAAGCACGGCGACGGCGGTGGCGAAGTGGGGGAGGGTGTTGATGACCAGGATCAGCCCGAGCAGGCCGGCGAGGGCGAAGAGGCCGCTCCCGGTCGCCACCCCCAGCGCGGTGAAGAGGCCGGCGCGGCGCGAATCGCCGAGGGTGGTGGAGACCACCATCAGGAAGTTCGGCCCGGGGCTGATAATCGCCAGGGTGAAGATGGCGAGGACGGCGGAGATATTGAGCCAGAGGTTTTCCATAGGGAGCAATTTAAGACCAGTTGCCCGGCGCAGGCAAGGCTTAGTATTGCCGAAAAGAAAGTTTTAGCGGTTTCTTCACGAATCGCCTCGTCCTGACGAAAAGCAGCCGCTGAGCCATTGCGACGGTTGCTGCTGGCGGCTAACCTTGTCGGAAGGTTCTGCACGGCTGCAAAAGCCTGATCGCGTTTTGGAGTTTGTTCACTGGCCGCGGCCGGATCGGCCGGAGAGAGGAACCGATAGCAAATGGATGAAATCAGAAAGATCGCCATTCTCGGTGCCGGGGCCCTCGGGGCCTATTATGCCTCACGGTTTCATGCGGCAGGGTTCGAGACCCTTTTCGTCGCTGCGGGGGAGCGGGGCGAGAGCCTGCGCCGGGAGGGCTGCAACGTCAACGGGGAAAACTTCCGGCTGCCGGTGATGGCCGGCGACACGTCGCCGGCTCCGGTCGATCTGGTCATTGTCGCCCTCAAGCATCACCAATTGGCGGAGGCGCTTCCTGGCTTGCGCCCGGTGGTGGGGCCGCAAACGACCATCCTCTCGGTCCTTAATGGCCTCGACAGCGAGGCGGTGATCGGCTCGGTTTTTGGCGCGGAGAAGCTCCTCTTCTGCGTGGCGGTCGGGATTGACGCGGTGCGGGAAGGGAAGATGATAACGGTCGCCAACCAGGGGCGGCTTTTGTTCGGCGAAGCGCACAACGAGCCGCCGTCGCTGCGCGTGCAGCGGCTGCAGGCGGCCTGTGACCGGGCCGGCCTGGCCTGGGAGACCCCGGTCGACATGCTGCGCGCCCTGTGGTGGAAGTTCATGGTCAATGTCGGCGTCAACCAGGCCTCGGCGGTGCTGCGGGCTCCTTACGGAATCTTCCAGCGCTCGGATTCGGCGCGGGAAGTGCTGCGGGCATTGATGCTGGAGGTGATCGCCCTGGCCGGCGCTGCCGGGGTCGACCTGACGACAGCCGACCTCGGGGAGTGGGAGCGGGTGCTGGCGCGGCTGGCCCCGGAGGCCAAGACCTCGATGCTGCAGGATGTCGAGGCCGGTCGCAAGACCGAGGTCGAGATCTTCGCCGGCAAGGTGGTGGAACTCGGCCTCCGCTACGGCATTCCGACTCCGGCCAACCGGATGATGCTGTATCTGCTGCGGGTCATCGAGACCTCCCCTGAACTCCTCCTTCCTCCCCGGGCGGTTTGACCCGCCCCCGTTGATATGTTAGGCTTCCCGGGTTTTTGGCGGCGTTCTCCCTGAACGTTCCGTCCATAGACCCGCTCTGGAGGTGGACCGTGCTGGCCTGGCCGGCACGGGACGAACCCTCGTTCCCAGGGGCAGCACCGGCTTGAGATGTTCCGTCTCAAGCCGGGTGCGGGTGGCCCCATCCTGATCGAAATCATCCCCTGAACGTCTGGCGCGTGCCGCGCCCCTCCCCGGTCACTGTTGCATGCGGGAAGGGGCTTGGCCGGCCCACTCCCCGCTTCGGGTTGAAGCGGCCTCTCGGCCGTCTCTTCCCGTCATTCTCGCTGCGCCTTTCGGCGGCACCTCCGGTTACGCCAGACGCCAACCATTCCCCGGTCCCGGGTTGCCCCGCAAGTCATGGGCCGCGTGGAGAAGGAAAGGAGCTTATGGACACCACCGTACGACATCATCGAAAACCGACTCCTGCCAGCTGGCAGGAGCAACTCCAGAACTTCGTCAATACCGTCGAACGTCTGGAAAGCTACGTCAACCTCACCGCTGACGAACGTGAAATTCTGGCCGCCACTTCCACGACCTGGGGCGCGACTCCCCATTTCGCGGCGCTGATGGACCCGGATGATCCCGCCTGCCCGGTGCGGCGGCAGATCATCCCCTCGCGTCAGGAGCGGGAGAACCGCTTCGGTATGGACAACTACCTGGTCTGGAAAGAAAACCGTGCCACCACCGAGGAACGCCCGGACTGCATTGCCCGCCAGTACCGGGACCGGGTCGCTTTCACCGTCACGTCGACCTGTGGCGTCTACTGCCGCCACTGCTTCCGCAAGGAACTGGTGGTCGACGGTAGTCTCTCCCTCAACTTCGACTTCGATGAGGGGCTGCGCTGGATCGCCGACCATACCGAGGTGCGAGACGTGCTGGTCACCGGCGGCGATCCCTTCCTGCTAACCGACGAGCAGCTCGACTATCTGGTGCGCAAGCTGCGTGAGCTGCCCCAGATCGAGATGATCCGCTTCGGCACCCGCACCCCCATCGTATTGCCGCAGCGCATCACCCCCGACCTGATGAAGGTTCTCGGCGGCTTCCACAAGGTGCCGATCTGGGTCAACACCCAGTGTAATCACCCCCGGGAATTGACCGGGGAGACCGCCCGCGCCGTCTACGACCTGCTCTCCTGCGGCGTCAACGTCGGCAACCAGGCGGTGCTGCTCAAGGGGATCAACGATGACGTAGCCACCTTCCGCCGTCTGCACCAGCAGCTGCTGGCGACCCGGATCAAGCCTTACTACGTCTTTTACTGCGAGCCGGCCCCGGGAATCGACCACTTCCGCACCCCGGTGGAGAAGGGGGCGGAGCTGATCCGCGATGCCCTGCGCGGTCACACCACCGGCCTGGCCCAGCCGCTCCACGTGATCGCTACCAACATCGGCAAGATCCCGCTGATGCCGGACTATTACATCCAGGGGAGTGACGCCAAGGAATACACCCTCTGCAATCACCGTGGGGAGATCACCACCATCCCCAACGTCCCCGAATAAATCGAAGCAGAGCCAGGAAAGGAGGCAGATTTGGAAGTCAAGGTAATCGACGGCAACCTCACCAAGGCGATGAAGGTCATGAAGCGCAAGCTGCAGCAGGAGGGACTCTTCCGCGAGATGAAGAACCGGCGCTGCTACGAGAAGCCGAGCGACAAGCGGAAACGCAAACTGAAGGAGTCACAGCGGCGCGAGCGCAAACGGCTCGCCAAGCTGCGGCGCTATTCCTGAGTCTCTCTCTGTTCGGCCGCCACCAGCCCCTGCCGAAAACGGCGCCCGTTCTCGATGTAGCGCAGCGCGCTCTCCAGCAGCTTCTGCCGGGCCGGTTCGTCCAGGGTGCGCACCACCTTCCCCGGTGAGCCGAGGACCATGGCGCCGTCCGGAACTTCCATCCCTTCCGTCACCAGGGCGTTGGCGCCGATCAGGCAGCCGCTGCCGATGCGGGCGCCGTTGAGCACCACCGCGTTGATGCCGATCAGGCTCCCCTCGCCGATACTGCAGCCGTGCAGCATCACCTTGTGGCCGACGGTGACATGGCGGCCGACGGTGAGGGGGAAGCCGGGATCGACGTGGAGGATCGAGCCGTCCTGGATGTTGCTGCCGGCGCCGATGGTGATCAGGTCGTTGTCGCCGCGGACGACGACGTTGAACCAGATGCTCGCCTGCGCCTCGACCACCACCGAGCCGATCAATGTGGCGCTGGGGGCGATGAAGACATCTTCGTGCAGTTGCACCTTGCGCTCGCCGAGGTCATAGATCATGGAGGACTCCTCCCTGTTAACAGCAAAGTTCTGGTCTCACGCAACGACGCAACGCCAGGCGGAGCGAGGGTCCAAGGGCGCCTGCCGGGGCGTTTCGCGCGGATCACTTCGGATAGAATCTGATTAAAATCGGATTTGACTTGAAACACAAGCCTGGTCCGGTTTTTATTCGACCGGGTCCGATGTGATCCGCGGGCAACCGTTCTTTCTTCTCTCCCTCTCCTGCCCGGACTTCCCCGCTCCAGTAGCGTTATGGTAACCTCCTGGAACAGCCCGTCTGCTGCAAGCAGCTGATTGCATCCTGCCGACCGACCTGTTGTTGGTCAAGTGGATATTCATTATGATAACCTTCGCCGCGCCACCGGCGGCCACAGGAGCCTGCCATGAGTGAGGATGCGCCGCTGATCCGCTGTCCCTGGCCGGGGAGCGATCCCCTCTATCGGGATTACCACGACCGGGAGTGGGGGACGCCCCTCCACGACGATCGCCAGCTCTTCGAGTTTCTGACCCTCGAAGGGGCCCAGGCCGGGCTCGCCTGGATCACCATCCTGCGTAAGCGCGAGGGCTACCGCAAGGCGTTTGCGGACTTCGACCCCAAGCGGGTGGCGCGCTTCGATGCCGGGCGGGTGGCGCAGCTGCTGACCGATCCAGCCATCGTCCGCAACCGGCTCAAGGTCGAATCGACCGTCAGCAACGCCCGCGCCTTTTTGCAGGTGCAGGAGGAGTTCGGCTCCTTCGCCGCCTACATGTGGCGCTTCGTCGATGGCCGGCCGCGGCAGAACGCCTGGCGCCGCCTCGCCGAGGTGCCGGCCAGCACCCCGCAGTCGGACGCCTTCAGCCGCGACCTCAAGCAGCGCGGCTTTCGCTTCGTCGGCACTACCATCTGCTACGCCCACATGCAGGCGGTCGGCATGGTCAACGACCACCTCGTCGACTGTTTTCGCTGGCGGGAGCTGGGTGGAGGGGCAGCATGACAGGTTCGGGTCTGAGCAAGTCGCTCCTTCTCAAGGGGCTGCAATGTCCCAAGGCGCTCTGGCTGACCAAGCATCCACCGGCCTTCGAGCTGCCGCCGCAGCCCGACCGCGAGGCGCTCTATGCCGCCGGCACCGAGGTCGGCCTGCTCGCCCAGCAGCTCTTCCCCGGCGGCGTCGAGGTCCCCTACGCCGGTCTCAGTGTCGCTGCGCAGCTCGCCCGCACCCGAGAACTGATCGACGCCGGCGTCCCGGTGATCTACGAGGCCTCTTTCGCCTTTGATGGTATCTTCGTCAAGGTCGATATCCTGGTGCGCGACCCCACTGCGGGGGAGGGGTGGCAGATCCACGAGGTCAAGATGGGGACCGCGGTCAAGCCGGTCAACCTCGAGGATGTCGCCATCCAGTATTACGTCCTCACCGGCTGCGGAATAGAGGTCACGGCGGCCTGGCTGGTGCACATCAACAACCAGTACCTCCGCCAGGGAGCGATCGAGGTGCAACAGCTCTTCAGCAGCGCGAACGTGCTAACCGAAGTGCTGGCACGCCAGGACGGCCTGCCACAGACCATCGCCGGATTGCGGGCGGTCCTGCCGGGGGACGAGCCCGCCATCGACATCGGCCCGCACTGCCGCGACCCCTACGAGTGTGACTTCATTCCCTACTGCTGGCGGCATATCCCCGAAAACTCGGTCTTCGACCTGCGCGGCAACGGCGTCAAAAAGTTCGATCTCTACCGGCGCGGTCTCGTCCGTTTCGAAGAGCTCCCCCTGGCCGAGCTCAACCCGGCCCAGCGCCAGCAGGTCGAGGCGACCCTGCAGCAGCGCGACAGCATCGATCGTCCGGCGCTTCGGGCCTTTCTCGACACCCTCTGGTACCCCCTCTGCCACCTCGATTTCGAGACCTTCAACAGCGCCATCCCCCTCTTTGACGGGACCCGCCCCTACCAGCAGGTGCCGTTTCAGTTCTCCGTTCATTGCCAGGGAGCGGCGGGGGCCGCTCCCGAGCACTTTGCCTTTCTCGCCCGGCCCGGAGTCGATCCGCGCCGCGAGCTGGTCGAGCGGCTGCTGGCGGTGATCCCGGAGCGGGCCTGCATCCTGACCTACAACCAGGCCTTCGAAAAGGGGGTGCTGCGCGAGCTCGCGGCGCTCTTCCCCGACCGTGCCGCGGCGATCGAACAACGCCTCGACAATGTCCGCGACCTGATGCTCCCCTTTCGCCGCCGCGACCTCTACTGCTGGCAGATGCGCGGTTCCTATTCGATCAAGGAGGTGTTGCCGGCGCTGGTCCCCGAGCTCTCCTACCAGGGGCTGGAGGTGGCCGACGGCCAGGCGGCGATGCAGGCTTATCACCAAATGACGATGCTGGGGGAAGGGGAGGAGCTGGAGCGATTGCGGGGGGCGCTGCTCGAATACTGTCGGCTCGATAGGTTGGCGATGGTGAAGATTGTCGAGGCGCTGGCGCGGATCGCGGCGACCCCGGAAACGGAAGGAGCCTGAACATGGATGTGATGGAACAGAAGCTGGCGGTGCGCTGGGCCGATCTCGACCCGAACGGCCATGTCCGCCACTCGATCTATTACGATTACGGGGCGCAGGTCCGCATCAACTGCCTGCAGCAGGCCGGTTTCGGCATCGACTGGATGACGCGTCACGGCGTCGGACCGGTGCTCTTTCGCGAAGAGGCGCGGTTTTTTCATGAACTTCACCTCGGCGACGAACTGCTCATCGATATGTGCCTCTCCGGGCTGTCGGCAGATCACCGCAAGTGGAGCATGCGCCACCACATCCGCCGCGGCGGCAAGACCTGCGCCACCCTCGACCTCGACGGCGCCTGGCTCGACCTGAAACAGCGCCGCATCGTGCCGCCGCCGGCCGGGTTGCTGGAGCGCTTCGCCGCCTTTCCGCGCAGCGAGGACTTTCGGGTTATCTAGTGTCTAGTTGCAAAAGTTAGCGATAGTGTTTCTCAGTTGCGACCCCTTGACCTCTCGCTTACGCCATACAAAAGGCTTGGCGTTGGGCTGATAGGCTTCTATAAAGGCCTCGATGGCCGCACGCAACTGGTCAATGCTTTGAAAACTGGCGTTCTTCAGTGCCTTACGTGAAAGAATGCCGAACCATATCTCGACTTGATTGAGCCAACTTGCAGAAGTCGGTGTAAAGTGAAACATGACGTTTGGGTGCTGCGCAAGCCATTCGTCGTTGCGTTTATGAATGCAATAATTGTCCAGGATCACGTGAATTTCTCGCTGGTCGCTGTCCGGAAGTTCTGAGAGGACCTGATCCATGAAGGCTAGGAAATCAACCCTTCTCTTGAACTCGGTTGTCTGCGTATGCACGGCGCCTGTCGCTACGTTGAGCGCCGCAAAAAGGTTCAGGGTTCCATGCCGTTTGTAGGTGCTCTTTAGGCCCTGGACGACTTTGCCGCTACTGGTACAGACATACCCTTTGGCGCGCTCAAGCGCCTGGATGCTCGGTTTCTCATCGACTGAGATCACCAAGGCTTTTTCGGGGGGCGCCAGGTAGAGCCCGATAATGTCAGCCGCCTTTGGTGCGAACTCTGGATCAGTGCTTACGCACCAACTTCGTTGTCGGGCAAGGCTGATATTGTGCTTGCGCAGCACTCGCCAAATGGCATCATCCGAAGCGCCAAACTGCTTGGCAAGCGCCGGGCCGTCCCAACATGCCTGGCCGGGCGGTGGCGGAAGTTCCAACGCTTTCAGAACTCGCGTTTGAAACGCCTGGTCATATTTCGGCGGTTTGCCAGAGCGCGGGCGATCATATAGCCCGGCAATACCCGCAGCGGAGAAACGGTTCCGCCATTCAATAACCGTGTTCGGGCGCACGTTAAGATCCATGGCGACCTTGCTGACGGATTCTCCGTCAAGGAGTTTGCAGATAATCCGGGCACGTTCAACAAGGCGCGCCTCCATGCTTCGACTGCTTGCCCATTCCCTGAGTGTCTGGCGGTCCTTTTCGCTGCACAGGGGTATTGGAGATTTTCTCGGCATAAGCGACTCCTTTCACGATGGTGGGGGTGAAAGAAGTCTATATTATAACGCTTAGTTTTGCAATTAAACACTAGGTCGGTCGACCCCCCTTGGGCGTCTGGTCGGGCATTCTCCTATCCTTCTACGGGAATAATTTGTGAAACATCCGCCCCTCCCCAGCGACAGCAACCCGCCGCAGCGCCAGCTCCTCGATGTGTTTCGCTACAGTCGGCGCGCTCTCGAGCTGGTCTGGTCGACCAGTTGGCGGCTGGCCCTAGTCTTCGCCCTGCTGACCCTGGTCGCCGGGGTGCTGCCGGCGGCGGTGGCCTGGATCGGCAAGCTGATCGTCGACGGCGTGGTGGCGGCGATGGGGCAGCACCAGCAGAGCGGCAGCGCCGACACCAGCTACGTCCTCTTCTTCGTCGCCGCCGAGGCTGGCGTGGTGGCGCTGATCGCCGGCAGCCAGCGCGGCATCGCCACCTGCCAGGCGCTGCTGCGGGCGCTGATGGGGCAGCGCATCAACCTGATGATCCTCGAGAAGGCGCTGACCCTGCAGCTCGCCCATTTCGAGGACTCGGAATTCTACGACAAGCTGACCCGCGCCCGCCGCGAGGCCTCGACCCGCCCCCTCTCGCTGGTGACCCGCACCTTCGGCCTGGTGCAGAATGGCATCTCGCTGGTCAGCTACGGGGTGCTGCTGGTGCAGTTCTCCCCCTGGACGGTGCTGATCCTGCTGGCCGGCGGCATCCCGGAATTCCTCGCCGAGGCGAAGTTCTCCGGCGACAAGTTTCGCCTCTTTCGCTGGCGCTCGCCGGAGACGCGCATGCAGATGTACCTCGAGACGGTCCTGGCGCGGGAGGATTACGTCAAGGAGGTCAAACTCTTCCGCCTCGGGCCGAAGCTGATCGAGCGCTACAAGGAAATATTCGCCAAACTCTTCGCCGAGGATCGCCGCCTCACCCTGCGCCGCGACACCTGGGGCTTCGCCCTCGGCCTGCTCGGCACCGCCGCCTTCTACGGCGCCTACGCCTGGATCGCGCTCGCGGCGATCCGCGGCAGCATCAGCCTCGGCCAGATGACGATGTACCTGATGCTCTTCAAACAGGGACAGTCGGCGGTCTCGGCGAGCCTCTCGGCAATCAGCGGCATGTACGAGGACAACCTCTACCTTTCCAACCTCTACGAATACCTTGAACAGCCGGTGCCGGCCGTGCGCGGCGAGCTGCGGCAGGGGCCGCGCCCCGGCGACGGAGTGCGTTTCGAGGCGGTGAGTTTCAGCTACCCCGGCAGCGAGGCGCCGGCGCTGCAGGAGATCAGCCTGCACCTGCTCCCCGGCGACAGCCTGGCGCTGGTCGGCGAGAACGGCTCGGGCAAGACGACCCTGATCAAGCTGCTGACCCGCCTCTACACCCCCGACAGCGGCCGCATCCTCCTCGACGGCCTCGATCTGCAGGAGTGGGACGGCGCGGCGCTGCGCGAGCGGATCGGCGTCATTTTTCAGGATTTCGGCCGCTACCAGTTCCTGGTCGGGGAGAATATCGGCGCCGGCGACATGCGTCACTTCGAAGACCGGCAGCGCTGGCAGGAGGCGGCGCAGAAGGGGATGGCGAGCGAGTTCATCGAGCGGCTGCCGCAGCGGTACGACACCCAGCTCGGCAAGTGGTTCAAGGGGGGGCGCGAGCTTTCCGGCGGCCAGTGGCAGAAGATCGCCCTGGCCCGGGCCTTCATGCGCGCGGGCGCCGATATCCTGGTCCTCGACGAGCCGACCGCGACCATGGACGCCGCCGCCGAGGCGACGATCTTCGAACACTTCCGCGAGCTGAGCCGCGGCAAGATGACGATCCTGATCTCGCACCGCTTCTCCACCGTGCGCATGGCCGACCGCATCGTCGTCATCGACAAGGGGCGGGTTGTCGAGGCGGGGAGCCATGCCGAGCTGATGGCGCTCGGCGGCCAGTACGCCTATCTCTTCTCGCTGCAGGCGGAAGGGTATCGCTGAGGCATCCGCGGATCATCGGCCTTGAATGGCGTCGGCAACTCCTCTATTCTGGCCTTCATTGAACCTTTCCTTTCTTCAGGAGCAGCGCACCATGGAAATCGACCTCGATGTACTGAGCCACCTGCTCAAAAAACGCACCGACGAAATCGACGCGATCGTCGCCGGCACCGGTTATCTCACCCGCACTGTCATCGGCGTCGGCACCTTCCTCCTCGACCACGACGGCAACATCGACCTGCTGACCGCCAAGCAGCAGGTCACCTTCGAGCGCTTTTTGCTGCCGCTGCTGGAAAAACCCTGGCATCATCCCGGCAGCAGCGGCGCGGGGTGAACCGGCTGGCGGCCGTCACCAGGTTGCCTGACTCACAACGTTAAAACCGCCTGTCGGGTAAACCCGGCAGGCGGTTTTTTCTGGAAGTGAGGCAAGGTGATGGTCGAGGAAGGCCCAGTCCGGCGCTAAGGTGCCGCGGTCAAGCCTGGAATCCCCCGCTCGCTGCCGGCCAGGTCTCAGTCACGGCCGCGGTCGTTATGACCTCGATCATCGTCCCTGCGGTTGTCATGCCCTTTGTCTTTATGGCCTCGGTTGTCCTGGTCCCGGCCCTGGTCATGCTGCCCGCCTTTATTTTTGTACCTGACTTCCTTGGGGTAGTGGTCGCGCGGCAAGGATTCCCAGGGGCCCCTTCTGGACTTGGCGTAGTACCAGCGGCTGTCGTTGTAGTGATAATGGTAGCCGTCCTGGTAATAGTAGGGTTCTGAATCAAACTCCACGACGGGCGGCAGAATCGGCACCGTCACCACGACACCGACGCTTGGGCCCCGCGATCCCATTGACATTGCCATGCCGGGTAACAACAGGGCCAGCAGGACGACCGTTGTAATCAAAATCCTTTTCATGGTGCCTCCGGTTGGAAGGGCATTCTTGCGCGCAATGGGCAGATCCCGTGGGCTGAACTGGAAAGAATCCTTCTGTCCGTCCGATGAGGTCATTTTGCGGATTTCCGTAAAGATTCAGGCCGATTCCGCGTTGCGCTGTTATTACAGAGAAAGAGCAAGAGGTGTGCCGGGTGGGCGGGATGGCCATGACGTGGGAGGAGGCGCTTTCCGCAAGGGCCGGATGGGAGTGGACAGAAAGAATCACAGGTTGGTGGGAGCTGTTCCGCCTTCAGATGCGGCGGTTCTTTCAGATGTGGCGGAAAACAGGGGTGGCAAGGGACCCGATAGGTTCCAGAACCCCTGTTGAATCTTGAACATCCCGGTTGGGCGGTCAGTCCGGGGATAAGGCGCCAAACTGGTGGCGTTCATCTTAAAAGTCAGCAGAGACCAACGGGCACCAAGGGGGAGAGAACCAAGGGAGTTCTACCTTTCAGGCTTTTTTGGCTTCGCCCTTGACCACGAAAACCGGCACCGTCGCCCGGGTCAGGACCTTCGTGGTGGTCGAGCCAAGACGCGCTTCCCCCAACCCCGGTTGCCGATGCGCGCCCATCACGATCACGTCAGCGCGGTACTGGGCGGCGGCATCGAGGATCGCCTGCTTGGCCGGCTTGCGTTCGATGTCGATACTGGCGATCAACGATTCACTCGCTTTCAGCTTTACCAGCCGTTCATGGATGACATTCTGCAACTGCCCGCGGATATGACTCTCCTCTTCCCGCAGCGATTTCTCGATTGAATCCTCCAGCTCACTCTGAGACATGTACAGCTCCCCGGTACTCTGGGCGCTGAATTTCATGATGTCAAAGCCGTGGATGACATGGACTTTGGCCTTGTATTTCTGGGCCAGGCTCAGGGCGTGGTCGAGGACGTAGCCGGTCCTGGGGCCAAGTCCGGACGCGAACAGAATCGACTTGATGTTCAGTTCCATGAGTTTCTCCCGCTGATGGTATCGGGGGCGTCGAGTGGACGCGAAGACAGATCGGAGGCAACAATCTAATTATGCCCCACCGCGGCGGGAATTAAAGGCCGGGAGAGCAGTATTCGACAAAATTCCGGCTCGCCCCTCGTCTCTTCCGCGGTTGACCAGCCTGGTCACTTTGGTGGTAGATTTAACGCAGATTCCATAAAACCGCTCAGGAAAAGGAGGCCCCATGCGCTACAACCGACTTGGCAACACCGGACTGTTCGTCTCGGAACTCTGCTTCGGCACCATGACCTTCGGCGGCGGGGCAGGGATCTGGGGGAAGATCGGCTCCTTGCAGCAGCAGGAGGCCGAACGGCTGATCGCCCTGGCCCTTAAGGCGGGCATCAACTTCATCGACACCGCCGATGTCTACGCCGGCGGCGTCGCCGAACAGATCACCGGCCAGGCGCTGAAAAATCTTCAGGTCAAACGGGAGGAGGTGGTGATCGCCACCAAGGTCTTCGGCGAAACCGGGGCCGGGCCCAACGGCCGCGGCGCCTCCCGGGCCCATATCCTCGACGGGATCAAGGCGAGCCTTGAGCGGCTGCAGCTCGACTATGTCGATCTCTACCAGATTCACGGTTTCGATCCTGCGACGCCTCTGGAAGAGACGCTGCGCGCGCTGGAGACCCTGGTGGAGGAGGGGCTGGTGCGCTATGTCGGGGTCTCCAACTGGATGGCCTGGCAGATCATGAAGGGTCTGGGGATCGCCGATCGCCTCGGCTTCTCCCGCCTGGCCTCCCTGCAGGCCTACTACACCATCGCTGGCCGCGACCTGGAGCGCGAGATCATCCCGCTGCTGCAGAGCGAAGGGCTCGGTCTGCTGGTCTGGAGCCCGCTGGCCGGTGGCCTGCTCAGCGGCAAGTACGGCCGCAACCGCAGTGGTGAAAAAGAGAGCCGGCGGGTCAACTTCGATTTCCCGCCGGTCGAGTTGGAGCGGGCCTGGCAGGTGATCGACAGCATGCGGCCGCTGGCCGAAACACGGGGCTGCTCGGTGGCGCGCGTCGCCCTCGCCTGGCTGCTGCACCAGCCCCGGGTGACCAGTGTCATCATCGGCGCCAAACGCCCGGAGCAGCTGGAGGATAACCTGGCTGCGGTGGCGATCGAGTTTTCGGACCAGGAGCTGGCGGCCCTTGACGAAGTCAGCCGCCTGCCCCTGGAATATCCGGGCTGGATGCTGGAGCGGCAGGGTGAAGTCCGCGCCCGGCAGCTGGCGCAAGCCAGGCGTTGAGCTGGTTGCTGCCGCACGTACCCCGAAATTTTGCAACCGTGACAGGCGCTTTGTGCTTTCTCTGGCCGCGCCGGGCTGGTATTTTCATGGGACCCCTATCCCCATGCCATCGAGATCCCCATGCGCATCCTCCATACTTCCGACTGGCACCTCGGCCGCCAGTTCCACAACGTCTCCCTCCTCGACGACCAGCGTTACGCCCTGGAACAGGTGCTGGAGATTATCCGCGCGCGCCAGGTCGACGTGGTGCTGGTCGCCGGCGACATCTACGATCGCTCGGTGCCGCCGGCGGCGGCGGTGGAGCTCCTCGACTGGGCCGTCCATGCCATCTGCCACGAGCTCAAGGTGCCGCTGATCCTGATCGCCGGCAATCACGATGGCCCGCAGCGCCTCGCTTTTGGTTCGCGCCAGCTCGCCGCCGCCGGGCTGCATGTGGCCGGGCCGCTGCGGCACGAGCTGGAACCGGTCGTTTTGGCCAGGGTAGGGGTTGAAATCGCCTTCTATCCGCTCCCCTATGCCGAGCCGGCCACGGTGCGCCAGGTCTTCGAGGTCGAGGTCTCCAGTCACGACCAGGCCATGGCATTCCTCCTTGAGAAGGTGCGCCGGCACAACGGAAGCGGGCGCCCCTGCGTGGTGATCGGCCACTGCTTTCTCGCCGGTGGCGTGGTCAGCGAGTCGGAACGCCCCCTCGCCCTCGGCGGCGCTGACCAGGTCGCGCCGGAACATTTCCGCCCCTTCGCCTACGCCGCTCTCGGCCACCTCCATGGTCCACAGCAGCGCGGCGCCGCACATGTGCGCTACTCCGGTTCGCTGCTCAAGTACTCCTTCTCCGAAGAGCGCCAGCGCAAGGGGGTTACCCTGGTCGAGCTTGACGCCGCGGGCAAAGCGACCATCGAGCAGATTCCTCTCACCCCGCGCCGTGACATGCGCATCCTGGAAGGCTCCCTGGCCGAACTGCTCGCCGCAGGTGCGAGCGACCCCGGGCGCGACGATTACCTGCTGGTGCGCCTGACCGACAGTCACGCCATCCTCGACGTCATGAGCAAGTTGCGCGAGGTCTATCCCAACGTGCTGCACCTGGAACGCCCCGGTCTGATGGGGCGGGGCGAGGCGGCGCAGGTCGGGCGCGAGCGGCTCAAGCAGGGAGAACTGGCGATGTTCGAGGATTTCTTCGACCAGGTTGCCGGCGAGCCGCTGAGCGATGCCCAGCGGGCGATCGTCAGCGCGACCATTGAAGCCCTGCACCGGGAGGTGGAGTGATGCGGCCGCTGCGCCTGACCATGACCGCATTCGGCCCCTTCCCCGGCGCGGTGCAGATCGACTTCACCCGCCTGGGGGAGAACCCGCTCTTCCTCATCAATGGCCCCACCGGCTCGGGCAAGACCACCATCCTCGATGCGTTCTGCTTCGCGCTCTATGGCCGGACCACCGGCGACGAGCGTGAAGGGGCGCAAATGCGCTGCGACCTGGCGGCGAGCGACACCCTGACCGAGGTCGTGTTCGAATTCGAACTGGCCGGGCGGCGCTTCAGCGTCCGCCGCAGCCCGGAGCAGCAGCGCCCCAAGGCGCGCGGTGAAGGCTTCACCACCCAGGCGCCGGAGGCAGAACTGAAGGAACTGCTGGAAGGGGGCGGGGTTAAGCTGATCGTCGCCAGCAAGGTGAGCGAGGCGACCCGGGAGATCGAAGAACTGACCGGGCTCTCCGTCGACCAGTTCCGCCAGGTGATGGTGCTGCCGCAGGGGCAGTTCCGCCAGTTGTTGATGGCCGATTCGGGGGCGCGCGAGAAGATCTTCGGCCAGCTCTTTCAGACCCGCATCTATCGCCGCCTGGAGGAGAGCCTCAAGGCCCGCGCCGCCGAGATCCGCCGCGAGCGCGAGCGCCAGCTGCAGCTGCAGCAGGGGATGCTGGAGGGGGCGAGCCTGGCGAGCCCGGAGGCGCTGGAGGCGGAGCTGGCCGAGCTGGAGCCCGTCTGCGTGTTGGCGAAGGTCGAAAAGGAGACCAAGGAGCGGGCTTTTTCCGAGGCGGAAAAGAGACTGTTGCAGGCGAGGAATACCGAACAGCAGTTCCATCAACTGGAGAAGGCCGCCCGCGACCTGAAAGAGTTGGAAGCGGACCGCCCGCGGATCGATGCCGAACGCTCCAGAATCGACCGAGCCGAGCAGGCCCGCAAGCTGCAACCTCTCTTCAGCGATCGCTCCCGCTGTGAGCGCGAGCTGGAGCTGGCCCGGCGGAAGGCCGCAGAAGCCGAGGGGACGTTCCGCACCGGAAAAACCGCGCTGGAGCAAGCGACCCGGAAGAAAGAGATTTCCCCCCGGTTGCAGGCCGAACTCAAACAGGCCGCTGAAACGCTGACTAGGCTGCAGGGATACGGCGAGCGCGTCGGGAAGCTGGCGACGGCCCGCGCGGCCGCTGAAGGAGCCAGCCGCGACGCCGCGGCTGCCGACCTGCTGGTGCGGTTCAAGCTCCTCGCCGATAGCTTCCTGACCCTCCACCAGCAGGAGCAGCAGGCTCGCCAGGTCGAAGAATACCAGCAGCGTCTTCAGGCCGCCCGGGAGAAAGAAGCGGCCTTGCGCCGCGCCTACGAGGAGTGCAACCAGCGCACCAGGGTCCTTGAACTGGAGTGGCACCAGGGGCAGGCAGCGATCCTCGCCAGGGAACTGCAGGCCGGCACTCCCTGTCCCGTCTGCGGCAGCCTTGAGCACCCGTCCCCGGCCCGCACCGACCGCGAACTTCCCGATCAGCAGCAGCTCGAAACGGCGCGGCGCACCGTGCAGGAGGCCTTCGATCGCCTCGATACCGCAAAGCTCCAGACCGCCAGGGAACAGGAATCGCTTCGGGATCTGCAGCGCCAGGCGGAAAACCTGGGGACTACTGTCAAGCCCGGCACCACGCTCGCCGGGCTGAAGGAGGAGATCGCTGCGGTTCAGCGGGAGGCAAAGGTATCCGCTTTTGACCTGCCGGACCGCGAACAGGTTCAGCGACTCGCTGCGGAACAGCTTCGTGCGGAGCGGGAAACGAGGCGGGCCGCATCTGCCGCCGCCCGGGCCCAGGTCGAGACCGCCGGGCAGGAGCTTCCCGAGGCCTACCGCGAAGAGGGGGCGCTTGCCGCCGCGGTTGCGGAAACCACCCGCACCATCGGCCAGATCGAGGGAGAGATCCGGGGCCTGGAGGAGACCTGCCAGCAGGCGCAAAACCACCTGACTGCTGCGAAAGTTGCGCTTGAGGCGGCCGAGGAGCAGCAGGAAAGAGCCCGGGCCGCCCTCACCGAGACACAGAATCTGTGCGCCAGTGCTCTCGCGGCGAGCCCTTTCGCCGATGAAGCTGAATACCGTGCCGCTCTTCTCGACGAGGCAGTGCTGCAACAGCTGAAGCAGCAGGTCTCCGTTTATGACAGCAGCTGCCAGCGTCTCGCCGGTGCCCAGGAACAGCTGACATTACAGCTGGAAGGAATTGCCCGACCCGATCTGGAACGGCTCGAAACCGCGAGCAGCTCGGCCAGGGCCGAACGGGATGATACCGGCGAGCGCTGGCGCACTCTCGATAACCGGTTGCTCCAACTGAAAACGACGAAAAACAAGCTCGCCAAGGCCGCCGCCGACCGGGAAGAACTCGACCGGCAGTACGCCGTGGTCGGCACCCTGAGCGATGTCGCCAACGGCCAGACCGGCAACAAAATCAGCCTGCAGCGTTTTGTCCTCAGCGTGCTGCTTGACGATGTGCTGGTCGAGGCGAGCCGGCGCCTCACCCTGATGAGCAAAGGGCGTTACCAGCTGTTGCGCAAGGAGGAGCGCGCCAAGGGGAACAAGGCTTCCGGGCTCGAATTGGAGGTGGAGGACGCCTACACCGGCAAGCAGCGCCCGGTGGCGACCCTCTCAGGCGGCGAGAGCTTCATGGCGGCGCTCGCCCTGGCGCTGGGACTCTCCGACGTCGTGCAGGCCTACGCCGGTGGCATCCGCCTCGATACCCTCTTCATCGACGAGGGGTTCGGCAGTCTCGACGCCGAGTCACTGGAGCTGGCGATCCGCACCCTGGTCGACCTGCAGGCGACCGGACGCATGGTCGGCATCATCTCCCATGTCGCCGAGCTGAAGGAGCAGCTCCCCTTGCGCATCGATGTTCTGGCGAGCCGTGCCGGCAGTTCCGTTGCGGTGGTAACCCCCTAGGAGCCTGTCGGACTATGCGGGACGAAGCGAAAATTCGGATGTTGGAGACCAGATTTTGGCTCGTTTGCGGGCTCATAGCCAGAGCTATGGGCCAAAAAGGAGCCAAAATATGGGCCGAACAGCCGGATTTGCAGCCGGCGCATGGATAGTCCGACAGTCTCCAAGCCGCCCTGGGGCGCCGAAACGGAAACAGCCGAAGGCAATGCGCCTTCGGCTGTTTGTGGTTTTGCGGGAGAGGATTTCGTTCACTCCTGCTGATTTGAGCGCCGGCCGCTGTTGCCGACCGTGGCCATCAGGCCGTCGATCAGCTGCTGCTTCTGTTCCGCCGTCAAGCGGGCTTCGGTGTGGAGCAGCAGGTACTGCAGGGGCGGCATCTCCCCCTCACTGATCACCTCGCGCAATTCTTTTATGTTTTCCCCTTCGCGCTGTCCCTGGCGCCAGTCGGAGAAGTTGAGGTGTTTGCGGCCGCCATAAACGTCCACGGCGACCAGCCAGGAGGCCGGGGCGACATTGGCGTACCAGGGCCAGACCGTTTCGTTACTGTGGCAGTCGTAGCAGGCGAGCTTGGCGAGGTTGCGGGTCTGCTCGCTGTCCCAGGCCGGCTCCCTGACGATGGGCGGATTCTCGTGGTCATGGCCGTAGGGAATGAACTGGATGGCAGGAAAGAGAATCGACAGAATGAAGAGTGCCCACAACCGGTTCTGGTAGGAAAAAAAAGACGACATAGACTCCCATCCTTCCTGGAAATAACCCTTTTCCGCCTGAGTTTACCGAAGCCGGCTGCGATTGCCAATAAATAAATGCTAATAAATCCGGGAACTCATTGCCGGAAGGCCGGCAGAGAGTTCCTTGCCAAGCCCGGCGGGGTTGCTAAGCTTTAACCGAAGACGCAGTGAGCGTTCCGGAAGGAGTTGCCGATGAAAGAGAAATCTCCGCGGGAGCTGCTTGAACCCCGTGACCTGCTGGCCATCTATCGCGACATGGTGCGCATTCGCGAGTTCGAGGAGTCCTGTCCGAAACTTTACAGCCAGGGGAAGATGGGCGGTTTTCTCCATCTTTACAGCGGCCAGGAAGCGGTCGGCGTCGGCGTCGCCCATGCCATGCACCGCGAGGATTACATGGTCAGCGCCTACCGGGAACATGGCCTGATCATGGCCAAGGGGGCCGAGCCCAAGTACGTGATGGCCGAGCTCTTCGGCAAGGCGACCGGGGTGAGCAGGGGAAAGGGGGGGTCGATGCACATGTTCGACGCCGACCTGCGCTTCATGGGGGGGTACGGCATCGTCGGCGGTCACCTGCCGCTGGCGGTCGGGGTCGGTTACGCCATCCTCTACCGGGAATCGGACGAGGTGGTGGTCTGCCTCTTCGGCGACGGCGCCACCAACCAGGGGGTTTTTCACGAGGCGATGAACATGGCCGCCCTCTACCGGGTGCCGGTGGTCTTCGTCTGCGAAAACAACGGCTACGGCATCGGTACCAGCGTGGTCCGGGCGAGTTCCCTCGACCAGCTCTACAAGAAGAGCTGCGCCTACGAGACTCCCGGGCTCAAGGTCGACGGCATGGACGTGCTGGCAGTCTACGAGGCGGTGCGCCAGGCGGTGCACAAGGCCCGCTCCGGCGAGGGGCCGACCTATATCGAGGCGATCACCTACCGCTTCCGCGGCCATTCGATCTCCGACCCGGGGACCTACCGCAGCGAGCAGGAGAAGAAGATCTGGCAGGAACGGGACCCGATTCCCAACTTTGCCGCTTTCCTGGTCCAGGCCGGACACTTCACGAAGCAGGAGCTTGCGGCGGTCGACGGGGAGGAGCAGGAGCTGATCAAGGCGGCGATCCGCTTCGCCGAGGAGAGCCCCGATCCCGATCCGGAGGAGTTGTGGACCGATCTCTATGTCGAATAGGTCGCAACCTGCGGATGACAGAGTACCTGAAGACCTGTAACCGGCAAGCCTGACTTGCCTGGAGTTTGCCATGGCTGAAATCACCTGTCGCGAGGCCCTGAACCAGGCCCTGCGGGAAGAGATGGAACGGGACAGCTCGATCTTTATCCTCGGCGAGGATGTCGGCCTTTATGAAGGGTCCTTCAAGGTGACCAAGGGGCTGCTCGCCAAGTTCGGCGAAAAACGGGTCCTTGACACTCCGATCGCCGAGGCCGGCATTGTCGGCCTCGCCTGCGGGGCGGCGATGGCCGGGCTGCGGCCGATTGCCGAGCTGATGACCGTCAACTTCGCCATCGTCGCCATGGACCAGATCTTCAACCACGTGGCGGTGGCGAGCTACATGTTCGGCGGCCAGGTGCGGGTTCCCCTGACCATCCGCGCCCCCGGAGGCGCCGGTCACCAGCTCGGCGCCCAGCACAGCCATTCCCTGGAAGCGCTCTTTGCCCACTGCCCCGGGTTGCGGGTGGTGGTCCCCTCGGTTCCTGCCGATGCCAAGGGGCTGCTGAAGAGCGCCATCCGCAGCGACGACCCGGTCCTCTTTCTCGAACACGAGGGGCTCTACGGCGTCAAGGGCGAGGTGCCGGAAGGAGAACATCTGGTCCCCCTCGGCCGGGCCGATATCAAGCGCTCCGGCCGCGACGTCACCCTGGTGACCCTGTCGCGCATGGTCTATGTCTGCCTCGAGGCGGCCGAACAACTGGCCAAGGAGGGGATCGATGCCGAGGTCGTCGATCTGCGCGGCCTCAATCCCCTCGACATGACCACGGTGCTCGCTTCGCTGCGCAAGACCCGGCGCGCGGTCACCGTCGAGGAATCCTGGCTCTCCTTCGGCTGGGGCGGGGAGATCGTCGCCCGCATCATGGAGCAGGGGTTCGACGATCTCGATGCCCCGGTGCTGCGGGTCGGCGGGGCCGATGTGCCGATGCCCTACAACAAACACCTCGAAAAATCAGCCATCCCCGATGCCGCCCGAGTGGCGGCGCGGGTCATGGAGCTCTTCTGAGCCCCTTAAGCGAAGGAATCACGCCAGTTTTCAAATAACCGTTGGCGCCGGCGGCCGGTCCGCCGGTTCATTGCGACCACAAGGAGAGGGCAAGTTAATGGCAACCGAAATCACCATGCCGAAGTTGAGCGACACCATGGAAGAGGGGACGATCCTTAAATGGCACGTGGCCGAAGGGGATAGAATCGCCCGCGGCGATATCATCGCCGAGGTCGAGACCGACAAGGCGGCGATGGAGATGGAGGCCTTCGAGGATGGCACCGTTGCCGCCATCAAGGTGGCCGAGGGGGAGACGGTACCGGTGGGTACCCTGATCGCCATTCTCGATGTCGCGGCGGCGAAGCAGGAGAAGAAGGATAAGGAGGAAAAGCAGGAGAAGAAAGATAAGGAAGAAAAGCAGGAGACAGAAAAGGAGGAAAAGGAAGAGAAAAAGGGGACAGCGCGGGCGCCGGCGGCGGCCAAAACGCCCGTCAAGCCGGAGGCTGCCGAAGAAGAGCCGCAACCGGCGGCGCAGGGAGTAGCGCCGGCGTCCCGAAAAGAGGAGGCGATGACAGGGGCGCGGCCCGGCGGTCAAACGCCGCCCGCCTCGCCGGCAGCACGGCGTCTCGCCCGGGAGAAGAATGTCGATCTCGCCAGGGTCCGCGGGAGCGGGCCGGGGGGGCGAATCCTGGTGGCCGATATCGAACAGGCGGAAGCCGGCGCAGTGAAGGGGCCGGCAACTGCCTCCTCTGCGGCCGCGCCGACCTCGGGCAAATCGGTCAAGATCCGCCGCATCGTCGCCCGCAAGATGGTCGAGGCCTGGGAGACGATCCCCCATTTCTACGTCACCGTCGCCGTCGACATGACCGACGTCATTCGTTTCCGCAAGGATCTCAAGGTCAGCATCAACGATTTCATCGTTGCTGCCACCATCCGTTCCCTGCAGGAGCATTCCTGGGTCAACAGTCATCACCTTGACGGCGAAGCGGTGGAGCAGGCCCGGATCAATATCGCCATGGCGGTCGCCACCGACCGCGGCCTTTACAACCCGGTGCTGAAGGACTGCGCCGCTTTCTCCCTGCGCGACATCAGCCGGAAAAGCCAGTCGTTGGCCGAGAAGGCGCACCTGGGAAAGCTCACCCCGGAAGAGATGCAGGACGGGACTTTCACCATTTCGAACATGGGAATGCTCGGGGTCGAATCCTTCAGCGCCATCATCACCCCGCCGCAGGTGGCGGCCCTGGCGGTCGGTACCGCCCGCGGTGAGCTGGTGGTCGATGAACATGGCGAATCGACGATCGCGCCGATCCTGCGCCTGACGCTTTCCGCCGACCACCGGGCCCTGGATGGCGCCGACGCCGCGGAGTTCCTTGCCACCCTGAAGAGCTACCTCGAAGCGCCGGTGGTCCTGATTGCCTGCGGCAGCGCGGAGGAAGAGGCCTGAAATGAAAGAAGCCTGCCGTATTCCCGTCGAGGAGCTGACCTGGCGCTGCGATCCCGCGCAGTTCGAGTTCGAGACCACCGCCGAGCTCAAATGCCTGGAAGGGACGATCGGCCAGGACCGGGCGGTAACGGCGATCGAGTTCGGACTCTCCTTCAAGGACGACAATTTCAACATCTTTGTCCTTGGCGATCCCGGTACCGGGCGCTCCTCGACCATTCGCAAGCTGGTGCGGGGGCGGGCCGGCGACGAGCCGGTGCCGAGCGACTGGTGCTACGTCCTCTCCTTTGCCGATGCCAGCCGGCCGCGGGCCCTGCAGCTGCCGGCCGGGCGTGGTCGCGAACTGCAGAAAAAAGTGGAACAGCTGGTCGCGCGACTCGCCGAAGAGATCCCCAAGGTCTTCGAGAGCAAGGAATACGAAGAGCAGAAAGGGCGTATTACCGGCGAATACCAGGAGAAGCATCGGCAGCTCTTTCAGCGCCTCGAGCAGCACGCCAACAGCGAAGGATTCCTGCTGCAGCGCAGCGTCAGCGGCCTGGTCCTGGTGCCGACGCAGAATGGCGAACCCCTGTCGCAACAGGAATTCGAGGCGCTGGCGGAAGCAGAGCGCAAGCGGCTGGACCAGAAGGGGGAGGCGCTGCAGGAGAGGCTCAACGAGGTGCTGCGCAAGGTGCGGGACGGCGAAAAGGAGATGCGCGAAGCGATCGCCACCATGGAGAAGAAGGTCATGCTCTTCGCCATCGGCCATCTCTTTGATGAGCTCGAGGAGGAATTTTCCGGTTTTGCTCCGGTCCTCGACCATTTCGCCGCCTGCAAAAAGGACCTGGTCGAGCGCATCGACGAATTCCGGCCCAGCCAGGGGCCGCAAATTTCCATTCCCGGATTACAGGGGAACCAGGAACCCTCCTTCGAACGCTACCTGGTCAACCTCTTTGTCGATAACAGCGAACTGGACGGCGCTCCGGTGATCTACGAGGCGAACCCGACCTACTTCAACCTCTTCGGTCGCATTGAGCACACCATCCAGATGGGGAACGCTACCACCAACTTCACCATGATCAAACCCGGCGCCCTGCACCGGGCCATCGGCGGCTACCTGATCCTCGATTGCCGCGAGGTCCTGCTCAACCCCTTCTCCTACGAGGCCCTCAAACGCTGCATCCGCAACCACGAGATCAAGATCGAGGATATGGCTGAGCAGTTCCGGCTGCTGGCGACGGTCTCCCTCAAGCCCGAGCCGATCCCCCTCGACTGCAAGATCATCCTGATCGGGACGCCACTCCTCTACTATCTCCTCTACCAGTACGACCAGGATTTCCGCAAGTATTTCAAGGTCAAGGCCGATTTCGACCGGATGATGAAGAATACCTGGGAGAACGTTCAGCAATACGCCCGCTTCATCGCTTCCAAGTGCGAAGAGGAGAAGATTCTCCCTTTCGACCGCGGCGGCGTGGCGCGGGTCGTCGAATACTCGGCGCGCCTGATCGAGGACAAGGGGAAGCTCTCCTCGCGTTTTCTAGATATCGCCGACCTGTTGCGGGAGGCGGCCTTCTATGCCCGGCGCAAGGCGCTCGATCGGGTCGGCGCCGAGCATGTCGACCTCGCGGTCGAAGCCCGGATCTATCGTTCCAACAAGGCCGAGGAACGCATCCAGGAGCTCCTCGAAGAAGGGACGCTGCTGGTCGATACCGACGGCGCCGTGGTCGGCCAGGTTAACGGCCTCTCCGTCTACCTGCTCGGCGATTACTCCTTTGGCAAGCCGTCCCGGGTGACGGTGCGGACCTATCTCGGCAAGGGCGGAGTGGTCAATATCGAGCGGGAGGCCAAACTCTCCGGCCCCATTCACGACAAGGGGGTCCTGATTCTTACCGGCTTTCTCGGCGACCGCTTTGCCCAGGACAAACCGTTGGCGTTGGCGGCTTCCATCTGTTTCGAGCAGTCCTACGGCGGGATCGAAGGGGACAGCGCCTCCTCGGCCGAACTCTACGCCCTCCTGTCGTCCCTTTCCGGGGCGCCGCTGAACCAGGGAATCGCCGTCACCGGTTCGGTCAACCAGCGCGGCCAGGTTCAGCCGATCGGCGGTGTCAACGAAAAGATCGAAGGATTTTTTTCTCTCTGCAAGGTGCGTGGCCTGACCGGCGACCAGGGGGTGATGATTCCGATTCAGAACGTCCGCAACCTCCTCCTCAAGACCGAGGTGCGGGAGGCAGTGGCCGCCGGCCGCTTCCACCTCTGGGCGGTGGGGACAATTGACGAGGGGATCGAAATTCTCACCGGAGTGCCGGCCGGGCGGCGGCAGGAAGATGGTTCCTGGCCCGAGGGGACGATCAACGCCCGGGTGGATAGCCGCTTGCGGCAACTGGCGGATGCTGTCGCCCGCTTTTCCAGTGGCAAAGAGGGCTGAATGTAGATCGCTGCTGCAGAATGGGAAAGATTGGCCCGCCCCCCTCTTGCCTTTCTTCCACAGATTGTGGTCAAATGAATCCGGCGCATCTTCGCGCCGGATTCATTTCGGGGAGGGTCCTGTCATGCCGGGCGTTTTATCTGTCAGCGAGGAGCGGCTCGACGATGTTGAACTGCAACGTCAGGCCGAGTACTTCGCCGATGGCTTTATCACCCGCCACCTGCTCGACGCCGTTCCGACCCTCCTGCTGATTCTCAATCGCCAACGGCAGATCGTCTATGCCAACCGGACCCTGTTTGAACTGACCGGTGGCAGCGACATGGCCGCTCTGCGCGGTCTGCGCCCCGGCGAGGCCCTGCGCTGCCTGCATGCCCAGGTCACGCCGGACGGCTGTGGCAGCGGCCAACATTGCCAGGCCTGCGGGATGCTGGCGACGATCCTCGCCAGCCTCGACGGCAACTCCGCCCGCCAGGAGTGTCGGGTCACCCGCCACCGCGAAGGGAAATGCGAGGCCCTCGACCTGCGGGTCTCGACCACCCCGATCGAATACGGGGGAGAAACCTTCACCATTTTTTCCATTGTCGACATCAGCCACGAGAAGCGCCGCCAGGCGCTGGAACGGATCTTTTTCCACGATATTCTCAACCTCGCCGGGGGGATCCGCGGCTTTGCCGAGGTTCTCCTCGAACCGGAGGAAGAAAACCCCGCCCGCGTTGTGGATCATATTCGCGGCGCGGCCGAGCGGATCATCGATGAAATTCTCGCCCAGCGCACCCTGGCGGCGGCCGAGAGCCAGGACCTTGAGCCCCAGCCGAGTCCGGTCGCCGCCGACAGCCTGCTCGGCCAGGTGCTGAATATCTATCGTTTCCACGAGGTCAGCCAGGGCCGGGACCTGATGCATGCAAAGAATGGCGCGGTCGGGTTGCTGGTCAGCGACCCAACCCTCCTCGGCCGGGTCCTTGGCAATATGGTGAAAAATGCGCTGGAGGCCACCCCCCGTGGCGGGGTGGTCAGCGCCGGCTGTGCTGACGTCGACGGCGAGATCGAATTCTGGGTTCACAATCCCGGGGTCATTCCCGATCCGGTGCGTCTGCAGATTTTCCAGCGTTCCTTTTCGACCCGGGATGCCGGACGCGGTCTCGGAACCTACAGCATGCGCCTGCTCAGCGAGGACTACCTCGGTGGCCGGGTCGGTTTTTCCTCCAGCGTGAAGGAGGGGACCCGTTTTTTTGCCAGGTTCCCGCGTCAGTGGCGCGGGCGCTGACTACTTCTGTCCCTTCTCCTTTCCCGCGGTCTTCTCCTTGATCTTCTTCGGTTTGCAGGCGTGCTTTTTGTCCGCCGTGACCCCGCCGCATTTCTCGCAGCGGTAACTCCCCGGCCTCGCCTCACTCTCCGCTTTTCCTTTGAGACAACTCCCCATTTTTATTCTCCGCTGGCTGAGGTTTATTGGCTCTGGTGAATCCCGCCGCGCTGGCGTGGGTGAGAATCTGCTCGGCTTCGACCAGGACCCGGTAAATATCTTCACTGCCGCCAAGGCCGAGCTTGATCAGGTAGGCCGCGATGCCGAGGTTGGTGCGGGCCCGAAAGAGCTCAACCTGGGTGTCGAAATCCCGGGGCAGGCTGGTCCGTTCTTGTCGGTAGGTGGTCAGGAAAATTTCGTCGGGGTAGCGCTCAAGCAGCTCCGGCCGGGTAAAGAACTGGTTGCGAAACTGGGCGAGGAAACAGCCGACATCAAAGGCCGGAGGGAGGCAGAGGGAACTTTCGAAGTCGACCGCGGCGACAAACAGGGTATTGCGGTCCTCCTGGAGGTCCTGGCCGATAATGATGTTTTTCGGGTGGTAGTCGCCGTGCCCCTGGACCAGGTCATCTTCGCTGCCGCGGAGCAGTCCTTCCTCCCGGTGGAGAAGCAGGTCGTGGAGTCCTTTGGCGCGGGTGCTGAAGGGATGGCCGATGCTTTGAAAGCGGTCGAGATAGCGGGCGAGCCGCTGCGCCTCGCGCTGCAGGAATTCCCCCGGCGGCGTCAGCACCAGGCGGCAGTTGTGCAGGCGTGCCAGCCACTTTGCCGCCATCTGCAGATAATGGCGTCCGTCTTCGGCGGGAGCGGCCTTGAGGCGATCGAAGAGAAGCTTTCCCCGTAACCCTTCCTGGATCAGGGTGTGATCCTCCCGGTCGGCATCGATGGCTGCCGGGACCCGATAGGTTCCGCCGGAAAATCCGTGGCTCGCGAGCGCCTCCATGATGCGATGGGCCCGTTCCGCCGATTGCCACTTGAAGGGGGTGTCGAGATTGCGGATGATGATCCGTTCCCGGATTTCATCCTCTCCTTTGGCGCCGAAGGTGACTTCGGTCACCCGGTTTTTGCTGCCGGCCCGGGGGATTTCCTTGTAGAAGGGGCGACAGCGGCCGGCTCGCAGTTCCCGGGTCAGCTCGGTAATGGTCGTTACCGGATGGTCGAAGAGGGTTGGGTAGAGACCGGCATAGCTGCCGCCATGGGTGTCGGTACCGGCGATGGCGGTAAAGCGCAGGCGGTGCCAGTCGCGCAGGCCGCGGCTGTTGCCGCGCACCGAGTGGTTGGAGTTGAAGATCTCAATACCGTTCCAGGCGGCATGGCACAGATTTTCATCGGTCGGCTGCTCTCCCTTGCGATAGGGATGGGCCCAGACCAGGGCCGCCTGCGCTGCTGCCTGACGTAACCCGGCGAGAGGGAGGTCACGGGGGAGGGTCGACTCGGCGCCGTAGACCAGGACATCGCCGAAATCTGCGGTCCGTGTCTCCTGGGCGGAGAAGATCAGAAAATGGTCCGGAACCCGGGCGGCCCGGCGCAAGTCCCGCAGTTCGGCCTCCGGCCAGAGGTAGTGGTGGTCAGTGAGAACCATCCCCTGCAGGCCCTTGGCAAAACAGCGCCTGACCAACTCGGTGGCACTGACATGACTGCAGGGAGAATGTTCAAGGCTGTGACAATGCATTTCCAGCAGCATCTGAGCGCTCCGGGGGCGAAGAGATTGCACCTATTCTAACGCAGATTGTCAACGGCTGCCTGGCCGAATCCAGGCTATTTGCTGGAGATTAAAAATGAATAATTTTGTGCTATACTGATCACAACGGGGCTTTTGAACTCATGAGGGATAAGGAGGCAGTCATGGCGCAGAGCTATCAGCAGGGGCGGACAGGTGGAAAGTTTTTCGATTTGGCATCCGGGGCCTGGGTGATCATGTTGCTGGTTGCGGCCGGGTTCGTGGCGCTGGTTACGGCGATACTGGTCGCCTGGCCGGCCATTGCCTATATAGCAAGTCATCACTTCGGTCTGGGCGGCTGAGACGCCGCTTGCATCGGAATCTCCATCCCGGGAATGGAAAAGGCAGCCTTTCGAGGCTGCCTTTTCCATTTGTGTTTCCGCCGACCAGCAGATCAGGCCGCAGCGGCCGGCAGCAAGGCATCGCGCTTGTTCTTGGTGCGTTGCAGGAACCAGACGATGGCGACCAGGGCGATGCCGCTCAGGTCGGTGACCAGGCCCGGTGTATAGAGGAGGATGGTGGCGACGGCGAGGATGAGCCACTCCGGGAGCGTGGTCTTGCGGATCCAGTAGAACATGGTCAGGGCCGAGAAGGCGATGGTGCCGAGGATCGCCGAGACAAAGGACGAGATAATCAGGTGAGGGGTGGCCATTTGCTCGCCGGCGACAATCACCTCGCCGGAATTGACCATGCCACCATTGGGAATGGCGATGTGCTTGACGTCCCCTTCCCGTTTGGCGTGGACTTCGATGGGCTGGTCGCCACTCAGAACGGTGACGATCTTGTCGCCGGCAACGAAATGGTCGCCGGGCTTGACATGGATTTTCATGACCGTGGCGAAGGGAATCTCGTCGTCGATGGCGGGCATGGTGATATTGACCGTCTTCGCCTGGAACAGGATGCTCGGGGTGAAGGCCATGAGGATAGGGACGACATAGAGGAGCTTGGCGTACTTGAAGCTGGTCCAGCCGGTCTTCCAAGGGTCGGAGCCGGCGATGGCGGCACCGGCATAGGCCGCGACGCAGACCGGGGGGGTGATGTTGGAATCCTGGCTGAACCAGTAGACGATCATGTGGGCGCAGATAATCGGCACCCCCATGTCTCCCAGCGGTGGTACGGCAAGGACCGCCGTGATCAGGTAGGCCGCGGTGACCGGTACCCCCATGCCGAGAACCAGGGAGGCAAGGCCGACCAGGCCGAGGGCGGCAAGCAGGTTGCCGTGAGCAAGGGAGATGATGATATCGGAGAATTTCAGCCCGACCCCGGTGAGGGAGATGGTGCCGACGATGATGCCGATGACGCCGAGGGTGGCGCCAATCACCAGGGTGTTGCGGGCCCCAGTCTGGATGGCATCCCAGATTTTGGCGATACCCATGCGGGTCTCGGCCTGGAACCAGCTGATCACGATGCAGGAGATGGTCGCCCAGAAGGCGGAAAACCCCGGGGAGCGTCCCAGAATCATGAGGACGGTGATAATGATCAGGGGCAGGGAAAAATACCAGTCTTTTTTCAGAACTTCCTTCCAGTGGGGGAACTCTTCGCCGACAAGCCCCTGGATTTTCAGTTTCTTCGCCTCGAAATGGATCATGCAGAAGACCGAGAAGAAGTAGAGCAGGGCCGGGAAGACCGAGATCATCATGATGTAGCTATAAGGAGTCTCGGTCAGTTCCGCCATCAAAAAGCCGCCGGCGCCCATGACCGGGGGGAGGAACATGCCGCCGATGGAGGCTGCCGGCTCGATCGCCCCGGCGACATGGGGGCGGAAACCGGCCCGCTTCATCAGGGGAATGGTGAAGGCACCGGTGGAGACCGTGTTGGCGATGGCGCTCCCCGATACCGAGCCGAACATGGCCGAGGCAATGACCGCGACCTTGGCCGGTCCGCCGGTGGTGCGGCCGGCGACCGCCAGCGGCAGGTCGATAAAAAATTTGCCGGCGCCCGATTTCTGCAGGAAGGCGCCGAAAAAGATGAAAAGGATGACATAGGTGGCGAGGACGCTTGCCATCACCCCGAAGACGCCGTTGGTCGTCAGGTAGAGGGAGGTGCAGAGGCGTTCGATGCCGAAGCCGCGGTGGGCGATGATCTCGGGGAAGTGCGGACCGAAGTAGCCGTAGCTCAAAAAGGCGAGACCGATGATGGTCATTGACCAGCCGAGAACGCGGCGGGCGACCTCCAGGGAGAGGAAGATGCCGACGACGCTGACCAGAGCATCCATTTCGTTCTCGGCCCCGGCCCGGTAATTAAGCGCTTCGAATTCGTGAATCCAGTAGTAGACCACGAGGGCCGAGGCCACGGCGAAGAGGATGTCAGAAAGTGCCGGCAACTGCGGCCAGCGCCGGGTCATCAGGGTGTCGACCGGCAACAGCGCTGCCGTGATGGCGAGGGTGGCCAGCCCCAGGCCGATCACCGCCCCGCCGTCGCTGAACGCGGCCACCACCCCCTGGCTGCTCCAGCGCTCGCCGAAGCCCATCAGCGTGGCGTGAAAGGTCGCCACGTCGGGAAAAAAGAGGAGGGCGGCGATGCTGCCGGAGATTATGGCGCCGAGGGCGAGTCCGAGCAGGAGGCGGATGCGCACTTTGCCGGCCGGGTAGAGCAGGAAGACCAGCACGTAGGTGACAAAGACGTAAACCCCGCGGTGGTACTGGGTGGCGACGGCCCGAAGGCCGGCCGAGTAGAAATAGAAGAGAACCATGACGGCGCCGAGAATTGCGACCAGCCACTTCCAGAAGCCGGTCGGAACCCGAAAGGACCGGGCCTCCTTTTCCATCAGCTTCTTGAGCTTGGCCTTCTCTGCGGCGGAGAGGTCCTTGATTTCTTCGCTGAGGTCTTCGCTCATCACGTATTTCGGCGCTCCTGGCTGGATAGGCGGGCTGGCGGGATATGTAGAAGCGGGGTCCGGCTGGACCCCGCTTCTACAGTCATTCAAGGCCGGACTCTGCTTACCGCGCTTTCTGGGCGGCGCTGACTGTCAAGCCCTGTTCGGTCCAGAACTTCTCGGCCCCTTCGTGGATCGGGGTGACGATCCCTTTGAGTCCCCCCGCAACGCTCATTTCCTTGGCGGTACTCTTGACTTTTACCATGTAGGCAAGCCCTTCCGGTGAGTAGATATCCGCAAGGGAATCACGGACCAGGGCGGTACCGACATGCTTGCCGGAGACCCAGAGGGCGCTGTCCTGGAAAGTTTTTACCGGATAGTCGACGCCGCTGTAGGTGCCGGCCGGAATGGTAATCTCGGCATAGAAGGGGTATTCGTCGAAGAAGCCACCTTTGACGCCAGCCTCATAGGTGTCGAGAATCTTGATTTTGTTGCTTGCCGCGGCCTGGATGACCGAGGAGTTGGGGAAGCCGGCAAAGACCCAGACCGCGTCGAGCAGTTTGTCGCCCATGGCGGAGACGGCATCGTTGTAGCCGATGAACTGGGGCTGCATCTTGTCCCAGAGCCCGAGGGCGCTGAAATAGCGCTGGGCGCTGGCGGCGGCTCCGGAACCGGCGCCACCGACGCCGACCTTTTTCCCTGCCAGGTCAGCCACCGCGTTGATGCCGCTTCCGTCGAGGACAATGAGGTGGGCCGGAGCGCCGTAAAGATAGGAGATGGCCTGGACGTTCACGTACTTCTTCGCGTCCTGGGGGAGCTTGCCGTTGCGGGCCAGGTAGAGGTCCCCCGAATAGGAGATGCCAAAGTCGGCTTCTCCGGAATCGACGCGGCGCAGATTTTCCACCGATCCGGCCGAGGCCATGTTCGAGACTTCAACTGTCGGCATGTCCTTGGAGAGGCGTGAAGCGATGCCGTTGGAAAAATACTGAAAGGTTCCCCCTTCCGGACCGCCGGAGAATGCCAGGCGGGTCTTGGCCGCCTGGCCTGGAGTTGGGGCCAGAACCAGGGCGAGGGCCAGCATAAGACAGCCAGAAAGTGTTATAAACCGCATACTTTTCATCTTCACTTCTCCTTTTCTTCTTCCTTGGGATGGTTGGCGGACTATAGAAAGAACGACGTTCTATTTATATCAGAAAAAATCCGCCAGGCAAGCAGGCCAACCCCGGGGCGGTTGCGCCCATCCGGTCGGACGACACCCCTGGAAAGGGAAGCGTCCGGGGAGGGGAGGAGCGAAGTGCGATCGGGCGATCAGGGGATCGGAATTATGAAGACCGGACGCCGGGTTTTCCGGAGAACCTTTTCCGCAACGCTGCCGAGAAAGGTGTACTCCATGGCCCCCTTGCCGTGGGTCCCCATGACGATGACGTCGACATTGAGACGGTCGGCCGTCAGCAGGATATTGGTGACCGGGTCGCCGTGGCAGACATCGACCGAGGTCACCCGCTCCAGATCTTCGGGATGATCGGCGAGTTCGTCGGCAGCAAACTGCTTCAGGCGGCGGGCGATCTCCGCGCGCGCTTCGGTTTCGTGTTCGGCATCGAAGCGGTCGAGGCTCCCCTTGACCATCATCGCCGAAATGTAGGCGCGCATCGAGGCGTCGATTTCGGGGACGACGTGGAGGAGGTGAATGCTTGCCTTGTTGCGCCGCGCCATCATCACGGCGTGCTTGAAGGCCTGGAGAGAGTTCGGGCTCAGGTCAGTGGCAACGAGGATGTCCGTATAGTTGGGCAGCATGGCATGGCTCCTTCTGCGGAAGAGCGGCTTTGGCTGAAGTTTAGCACCGGACGGGCGGGAGGGCATCCCCTGCCGCTAAAAGAAAGGGGAGGCGCAAAGGCCTCCCCTTTGTCAACTGCTCGCTAGCCTTATTTGCCGGCCGCGAGGGCGGCGTCGATCAGGTCTTTGCCGATGACGTCGTAGAACTCGGGGTAGATGGCCATCATCGCCTCCTGCCACGCTTTGCGCTGGGCCGGGGTGAGCTCGTGAACGGTGGTCTTGCCCGATTCCTTGACTTTGGCCAGATAATCGAGGTCCATCTTCAGGGCGAGGTCGTTGCCGTACTGGGTCGCTTCCTTCATCGCCTGGGTGATCAGAGTCTTCTGCTGGTCGTTGAGTTTGCTCCAGAAGATCTTGTTGGTCACCACCAGGTAGCCGAGGTAGCCATGGTTCGACATGGTGAGATCGGACTGCACCTCGTAGAACTTCTTGGTGTAGAAGTTGGACAGCGGATTTTCGCAGGCATCGACGACCCCCTGCTGCAGGGCGCTGTAGACCTCGGAGAAGGGGAGGACCTGGGGGTTGGCGTTGACCGCCTTGAACTGGGCTTCGAGGACCTTGGAGGACATGATACGGAATTTCAGCCCGGCCGCGTCGGCTGGCATGAGGAGCGGTTTGTTGGCGGAGAGCTGTTTGAAACCGCTGTCCCAGAAGGAGAGGCCGACCAGCCCTTTTTTGCCGACGGTATCCAGAATTTTCTGGCCGACTTCGCCGGCAAGAACCTTGTGCAGATGGTCGGCGTCGTTGAAGAGGAAGGGCAGGTCGACCAGCTGCAGGTTGGGGGCGAAGGAGGTGAACTTGGAGAAGCTCGGCGCCGCCATCTGCACGGCGTTGGTCATCAGCGGGGTCATGATATCCTTGTCGTCGAAGAGCGACGAGTTGGGATAGACTTCGACCTTGATCTCGCCGTTGGAGCGCTCCTCGACCAACTTCTTGAAGTACTCGGCCGCCTGCCCTTTGGGGGTGTCGACAGCGACTACGTGACTGAACTTGATGGTGATGGGGCCGGCGAAGGCCGGGGCGGCGGCCAGCAGGAGAACCAGCAGGCCGGCAAGGATTCCAAACTTACGCATAGACTTTTTCCTCCTAAGGGTTGGGGGGGCTGGCCAGATCGCGTACCAATGGCGAATCTGGGGCCAGTAGCCCGTTCTTGGTGCGATTGAATAACTTCGCGATCAGCCGCCGTACATCAGGTTCGGCAGCCAGAGGGAGATGGCCGGGATATAGGTCAATATCAGCAGGCCGACCAGCAACACGAAGAACCAGGGGAGCGAAGCCTTGACCACTTCGCCCAGACTCAGGCCCGAAATGCCGCTGGCAACAAAGAGGTTGAGCCCGACCGGCGGCGTGAGCATGCCGATCTCCATGTTGACGGTAACGATGACACCGAGATGGATCGGGTCGATGCCGAGCTGCATCGCCACCGGGAAGATGAGCGGGGCGATGATCATGATCAGGCTCGACGGCTCCATGAAGTTGCCGGCGAGCAGGAGCAGCAGGTTGACGAAGACCAGGAACATGTATTTGCTCAGGTTCATGCCGATGATCCAGGCCGCCAGCTCCTGGGGGATCTGCTGGATGGTGAGCAGGTAGGCAAAGACCATGGCGTTGGCGATGATGAACATGATCATCGCCGCCGTCGAGGCGGAAGCCTTGATCACCTCGGGAATCTGCTTCCAGGAGAGATCCCGGTAGATGAACTTGACGACGAAGAAACCGTAGACGGCCGAGACCGCGGCCGCCTCGGTCGGGGTGAAGAGCCCGCCGTAGATGCCGCCGATGATGATGACCACCACCGCGAGGCCCCAGGAGGCGTCCTTGAAGGAGACCCAGATCTCCTTGCCGGAGGCGCGTTCGGTCTTCTTGAAGCCGGCGCGCCGCGCCGCAAGGTAGGTGACCAGCATCAGGCCGCCGCCGAGAAAAATGCCGGGGACCACTCCGGCCATGAAGAGGCGGCCGATCGACTGGTCGACGGTGACACCGTAGACGATCAGGACGATGGACGGTGGAATGAGGATGCCGAGCGAGCCGGAGCAGACGATGGAGCCGACGGAAAAGGCGCTGCCGTAACCGTCGTCCTTGATGGCGCCCATCATGATCGAACCGATCGCCGCCACGGTGGCCGGCGAGGAGCCGCTGACTGCCGCAAAGATGATGCAGGCAAAGATCGCCGACATCGGCAGGCCGCCGGGGAGATGCCCGACCAGGGAGCGGGCAAAGCGGATGATGCGCTTCGCCGCCCCGCCCTGGGAGAGGAAGTTGCCGGCGAGAACGAAGAGCGGGATCGCCATCAGCGCGAATTTGTCGAGCGAGGTAAACATCTGCTGGGCGATGACCAGCGTCGGCTGGTCAGTGAAGAGGAGAATCACCGCCGTCGTGGACAGGCCGAGGGCGACCGCGATCGGTACGCCGATCAGGAGCAGGCTGAAGAGGAGGACAAAGAGAAGTAAGGTTGCCATAGCGGTTAATGCTCCTTCATGACCATGTCATAGCTGAATTGATCGCCCGGGACCCGCAGGGTCTTGATCAGCTTGAGCAGGACCTGGTAGGAGGCGATCGACATCGCAATCGGTACGCAGATGTAGATAATCCAGTAGGAGATCTCGAGGTCGACCGAGGTCATTCCCATCATGTGGTTGAAGACAACGAAGTCGTAGCCCCAGAAGATCAGGCAGATCAGGTAGCCGAGGACGATGGTCAGGCTGCAGGAGAGGACCCACTTGGCCACGCGTGGCGGCAAGGCCTGGATCAGGATGGTGACGCCGAGATGCATGCCGATCTTGAAGCCGTAGGCGGCGCCGAACAGGGCCGACCAGATAAAGAGGTAGGAGGTCGCCTCTCCGGCCCAGGTCAGGGACATGTTGAAGCAGTAACGCAGCACCACGTTGACGAATGCCACCAGGGTGGCCGCCGACATGGTGACGGTCATCACCAGTGTGCTGAAGATCTCCAGGTAGCGGTCAAGTTTTTCAAACATGATTTGCTTCCCATTCTAGAATTAGGGGGGCGCCGGACTCGATATGATGTTCTGCCGACTTTCGTGGGTTAGTTTCCTTTTTTCAGGCCTTTGGCATCAGGGCCGGATCGGACGCTGCTGTATTCCGCGCAAAATGGAACGCCATTCTAAAGTGCCTGGCGGGGGGTGCTATACGCAAAGAGGATGCCAGGGGTAAAAAACCTTTTCATCCTCTGGGGGTGCATTGAAAAAGTAAACGATGTCGGTCTGTTCCGGTTGCGACCCGGGGTGGTCTCCGGGATGAGGAAGGGTGGAAATCGGCCCAATCTGGCCAAAATTGGCCAGCGGCCGCCTTGTCTCGCCGTTGCCCCCTTTTAATCAAAAGTTGGGTTCAATTCCCCGCAGCTTGCTGGGCGATTTTTACTAAGGGTGTAGGCTGTTGATACCCCGTAGCTTGCTGCGGGGTAGTTCATTCCTGGAGATGTGTTAACTGCTTGACAATCTGGATGGGGTTTTTGAAGATGACCGCTGGTGGCGGTTGTGCACTTCAGGAGAATTCAATGCGGCAAACCTTTCTGGCTCCGGCCAAAGTCAACCTCTGTCTCCATGTTCTCGGCAAGCGTGCGGACGGCTACCACGACCTGTTGATGCTGATGCAGCGCATCACCCTCTTCGACCGCGTGGAGATCGCGGTCGCTCCCGCCCCGGATCTCGCCGTCGACTGCGTCGGGGTTCCCCTGGCTGCGGGGGAGGAGAACCTTGCCGCCCGTGCCGCGCGGCTCTTGCTCAGCCATGTCGGATTAAAGGGGCGAGTGACGATTGCCATCGACAAGCAGATCCCGGTCGCTGCGGGACTTGGCGGCGGTTCTTCCGACGCGGCCGCCGTGCTGCTCGGGCTTAACCGGATGCTCGGTCTTGGCGTTTCGAACGAAGCGCTACGGGTGTTGGGGCGTCAGCTCGGTGCGGACGTGCCGTTCTTTGTACTGGAACGCCAGGCCTGGGCCGAGGGGGTCGGCGACCTCCTGGAGCCGACCCCGGGGTTGCCGCCGGTTTCCTACCTGCTGGTCAACCCCAGAATCGCGGTTTCTACGGCCTGGGTCTACGGAAATTTGGGGTTGACACGTCCTGGCGATGTGGCTAAACTGCGCAAGTTTCCCAAGACGCCGGCAGAACTGGTGCGTCTGCTGCACAACGATCTGGAGCAGGTCACCGTTGGGCGCTATCCGGAGCTGGCCACCATCAAGGCGCAGCTGGTCGGGCTCGGTGCCGATGGCGCCCTGATGAGCGGTAGCGGCCCGACCCTGTTCGGCCTTTTTACCGACCCGACTGCGGCCCGACGGGCCAAGGAAATTCTGCAGGCGACACCGGGGTGGCGGGTCTTCCTGGTGGAGCCGTTGGCGGACGGGCCGGCGCAAGTTTAGCAGGCAGGTTTATTTGGGGCGTCGCCAAGCGGTAAGGCACCGGATTTTGATTCCGGCATTCCCAGGTTCGAATCCTGGCGCCCCAGCCATTCACGCCGGGCGGCCTCTTCGTAACGCTGACTTCCGGCCGTCTGCAATTAAGATTCAGCAAACTCCAGAACCGCCCCCCTTCCGGTTAGGTCATGGGTGTTCCATGGCCTACTGGTTTTTCGTGTGAAACAGACCAGGAGACGTGGTGGAAAAGATCAGGATTTTTTCGGGTAATTCGAACGTCCCGCTGGCCAGCGAGATTTGCGCCTGTCTGGGGGTGCCCCTGGCCAAGGCCAAGGTGCGCAACTTTTCCGATGGCGAAATCATGGTCGAGATCGGCGAAAACGTTCGCGGCCGTGACGTCTATGTGATCCAGTCGACCTGCGAGCCCTCCAACAACAACCTGATGGAGCTGCTGGTCATGGTGGACGCGCTGAAGCGTGCCTCGGCGGCGCGCATCACTGCAGTCATGCCTTATTTCGGTTATGCGCGCCAGGACCGCAAGGTGGCGCCACGAACTCCGATTACCAGTAAACTGGTCGCCGACCTGATCGCTACGGCCGGCACTGACCGTGTGCTGACCATGGATCTCCACGCCGGCCAGATCCAGGGCTTTTTCAATATCCCGGTCGATCACCTCTATGCCGCTCCGGTCATGCTTGCCGACATCAAGGAGAACAACAGCAGCCGCCTGGTTGTTGTCTCCCCCGATGCCGGCGGTACCGAACGGGCGCGGGCTTTTGCCAAGCGCCTCGACGCCGGTCTGGCGATCATCGACAAACGACGCAGCGGGCCCAACGTTTCCGAGGTCATGCATATCATCGGGGATGTCGAAGGGGAGGTCTGCCTGATCGTCGATGATATGATCGACACGGCCGGAACCCTCTGCCAGGCGGCCAAGGCCCTCAAGGAGAAGGGGGCGAAGGAGGTTTTCGCCTGTGCAACCCACGCGGTCCTGTCGGGGCCGGCGCTGGAGCGGATCAACGAGAGCTGTCTGCGGGAGGTGGTGATCACCAACACCATCCCGACCACGGAGAAGATCGCGATCTGCCCCAAGCTGCGCTCTTTGTCGGTTGCCGGCCTGCTGGCCGAGGCGATCAAGCGCATCAATAGCGACGAGTCGGTCAGCTCGCTCTTTGTTTAGCGACCGATAAGGTCACCTGGATTTTCAAACACCGATCGCCGACCGGAACGCCGGTCGCAAGTTGAATGGAGGATAGCTATGGCCCAATCGAATCTCAACGTCACCCTGCGCGCCGATCTCGGCAAGGGCGGGGCGCGCGCTGCCCGCCGCCAGGGGCTGGTCCCGGCCGTTGTTTATGGCAAGGGGCTGGAGCCCTGCGCCGTCAACGTCGAACCGAAAGCCCTGAAGCAGGCGATTGCCACCGAGGCAGGCTGGAACACGCTGATCACCCTGTCCGGGGAGGGCCCCTTCAATGGCCGCGTGGTGATCCTCAAGGATCTCCAGGTCAGCGCCATTCGCCGCGAAGCGCAGCATGCCGACTTCCAGGTCATCGACCTGACCAAGAAGGTTCACGTCATGGTACCGGTCCACCCGATCGGCAAATCCGCCGGGGAAAAAGCCGGTGGCAACCTGCAGGTGATCCGGCATGAGCTCGAGGTGGTCTGTCTGCCGACCGCGATTCCGGCTTCCATCGATGTCGATGTGGCCCATCTCGCCATCGGCGACGTGCTGCATGTCGCCGACCTGGTGGTGCCGGCGGGGGTCGAAATCCCCCACGAAGTCAACTTCACGGTAATCACCGTCACTGGTCACAAGGAAGAGGCCGAAGAAGTGACGGAGGGTGCCGAGGAAGTCGCGGCGGAGTGAGTCGTCACCGATGATGCTGGTCGCCGGCCTCGGTAATCCTGGGGAACGCTACGCGGCGACGCGTCACAATGTCGGTTTCATGGTCGTCCAGCGGCTCGCTGCCGCCCACGGCTTGGCCCTGAAAAAGAAGGGGCACCAGGGAGTGTATGGCACCGGCCGGATCGCCGGGATTGAAGCGACCCTGCTGCTCCCCCTGACCTTCATGAATCTCAGCGGTGCCAGCGTCGGCTCGGCATGCAAATCCCTCGGCGTCGAACCGGGGGATTTGATTGTGGTCCACGACGAGATCGATCTCCCCTTTGGCGCCTTGCGTATCAAGGCCGGTGGCGGGCATGGCGGTCACAACGGGCTGCGCTCGATCTGCGGCAATCTTGGCAGTGGCGAGTTTTTGCGCCTGCGCATCGGCGTCGGCCGGCCGCCGCAGGGCGGGGATGTCGCCGGCTACGTACTCAACCCCTTTTCCGCCCGGGAGCGGGGTGAGCTCGACCAGGTGCTGGCGGCGGGAGTCGCAGCTCTGGAAACGCTGCTGGTCCGCGGAGCGGCGGCGGCCATGAACGAATTCAATAACCGGGCTTTTGCCAGCCCGGACTAATTCAAACCGAGACGGAACAGAGAGGGAAGGAACTGACCATGGAACTGCAGATGTTTGCACCAATCCTGGGGGTGATCGGCTTTGCCATCGCGCTGGTGATCTACACGGTGATCAAGGCCCAGCCGATCGGCAACGACAAGATGAAGGAAATTTCCGAGGCGATTCATGCCGGTGCCATGGCGTTTTTACGCCGCGAGTACACCGTGCTGGCCGGGTTCATCGTCCTGGTCTTCTTCCTCATCCTGCTGGCGATGGGCTTCCAGACCGCGATCGCCTTCGTCGGCGGCGCGCTCTGCTCGATGCTCTGCGGTTTCATCGGCATGAAGGCCGCGACCCGCGCCAATGTCCGCACCGCCGAGGCGGCGCGGACCTCCGGCCAGGGTTCGGCCCTGATGGTTGCTTTCAACGGCGGCGCGGTCATGGGCCTGGCGGTCGCCTCCATGGGCCTGATCGGCGTCGGTATCGCCTATATCGTTTTCGGTGGTGATCCGGCCACTGCCCAGTACATCAACGGCTTCGCCATGGGCGCCTCCTCCATCGCCCTCTTCGCCCGCGTCGGTGGCGGCATCTATACCAAGGCCGCGGACGTCGGCGCCGACCTCGTCGGCAAGGTCGAGGCCGGAATCCCCGAGGACGATCCCCGCAACCCCGGCGTCATCGCCGACAACGTCGGTGACTGCGTCGGCGACACCGCCGGCATGGGCGCCGATATCTTCGAGTCCTACGTCGGTTCGATCATCGCCACTATCGCCATCGGCGCTACCGCCGGCGCCGGCCTGATGAGCACCCTCGCCGGAGCTCCGGTCGAGGTCGGCTCCGACCTGTTCAAGCTGACCCAGGCCAACGCCATGCTGCTGCCGCTGGTGCTGGCCATGGCCGGTCTGATCTTCTCCCTGATCGGCGTCGGTTCGATGAAGTTTCTCAAGGGGATCGATCCGGCGGCCGCCCTGCGCTACACCACCTTCGTTGCCGCCGGCCTCTTCCTGGTCGCGACCTTCTTCATCACCCGCGCCATGCACATCAGCAACGGGGTCTTCTGGGCGGTCCTCGCCGGTACCCTGGCCGGCATCGCCATTGGCCTGGTGACCGAGTATTACACCGCCGCCGCCCCGGTCTCCCGCATTGCCGAGGCGAGCAAGACCGGGCCGGCGACCAACATCATCCACGGTCTCGCGGTCGGTCTTGAAAGCACCGCCGGTCCGATCCTGATTATCTGCGTCGGTATCTTCGTCGCCAACCACTTCGCCGGTCTCTACGGCATCGGTATCGCTGCGGTCGGCATGCTCGCCACCGTTGGCGTCACCATGACCGTCGATGCCTACGGGCCGATCGCCGACAACGCCGGCGGGATCTCGGAGATGGCCGGTCTCGGACCGGAAGTCCGCAAGATCACCGACGGCCTCGACGCCATCGGCAACACCACCGCCGCTGTCGGCAAGGGTTTCGCCATCGGTTCCGCCGCCCTCACCGCCCTGGCGCTCTTTTCGGCCTATGCAACGGCGGTCAAGCTGGAGACCATCAACCTCATCAACCCCCGCGTCGTCATCGGCCTCTTCATCGGCGGCGCCCTGCCGTTCTTCATCGGCGCTTTGACCATGACCAGCGTCGGTCGTGCCGCCGGCAAGATGGTCGATGAAATCCGTCGCCAGTTCCGGGAAATCCCGGGCCTGCTCGAAGGGAAGGAAGGGGTCAAGCCGGAGCCGGAAAAATGTGTCGACATTTCGGCCCGCGCCGCGCTGCGCGAAATGGTCCTGCCTGGCATGGTCGCGGTCATCGCGCCGGTGCTGGTCGGCTTCCTGCTGCAGAAAGAAGCCCTCGGCGGCATGCTCGCCGGTGCGACCCTGGCCGGCGTGCTGCTGGCGCTGATGATGTCCAACGGTGGCGGCGCCTGGGACAACGCCAAGAAATATATCGAGAAGGGCGAACTGGCCGGCGAGAAGAAGGGGGGCGAGGCCCACAAGGCGGCCGTGGTCGGAGATACCGTCGGCGACCCCTTCAAGGACACTTCGGGCCCGGCGATGAACATCCTCATCAAGCTGATGAGCGTCGTCTCCCTGGTTATCGCGCCGCTGCTGGTCTGATCGGCAGCAGCTAATGCTGTGACATCGATAGCCGGGGCTTGCCCCGGCTATCGATGTTCTGGCCTCCAGCCCACTCGGCACAGGGGGGCGGGTTCCCCCTCACTCCAGACGGATCACGGTCTTCCCATGGGATTCAAATGCGGTATCGTCGGCCTGCCCAACGTCGGCAAGTCGACCATCTTCAACGCCATCACCAGCGCCGGTGCGGAATCGGCCAATTACCCCTTTTGCACCATCGAGCCGAACGTCGGCGTCGTGGCGGTGCCCGACCGGCGCCTCGATGCGCTGGCGAAGATCGTCAAGCCGCAGCGGATTCTGCCGACGAGCATGGAGTTTGTCGACATTGCCGGCCTGGTCAAGGGAGCCAGCAAGGGGGAGGGGCTCGGCAACCAGTTCCTCGGCCATATCCGCCAGGTCGAGGCGATTGCCCATATCGTGCGCTGTTTTGACGACGAGAACGTCGTCCACGTCGATGGCAGCGTCGACCCGTTGCGGGATGCCGAGGTGATCCAGACCGAGCTCAACCTCTCCGACCTGGAGACCGTCGAAAAACGGATCGCCCGCACCGAAAAGCAGGCCAAGAGCGGAGACAAGAAGCTGCAGGCCGAGCTGGCGGTGCTGGTCAAGGTGCGGGAAGTCCTCAATGCCGGCCGGCCGGCCCGGACCACCCCTCTCGACAGCGATGAGCGCCTGGTGCTGCGCGATCTGCAGCTGATCACGGCCCGCCCGGTTCTCTATGTCGCCAACGTCGCCGAGGACGACCTCGCCGGCGACCACCCTTACGTGGCGCGGTTGCGTGAGCATGCCGCCCGGGAAGGGGCCGAGCTGGTGGTGATCTGCGGCAAGATCGAGGCCGAGATCGCCGAACTTCCGGAAGAGGAGAAGGCGGAATTCCTTCACGAACTCGGGGTCGCCGAACCGGGGCTCGACCGGATGATCCATGCCGGCTACAAGCTCCTCGGCCTGATTACCTATTTCACCGCCGGGGTCAAGGAGGTCCGCGCCTGGACCATCCCCGATGGCGCCCGGGCGCCGCAGGCGGCAGGCGTGATTCATACCGATTTCGAAAAAGGCTTTATCCGTGCCGAAGTCATCGCCTATGACGATTTTCTCCGCGCCGGCGGGGAGGCGGGCGCCAAGGAGAAGGGCTTGATGCGGCTGGAGGGGAAGGATTACGTGGTCAAGGATGGCGACGTCATGCACTTTCGCTTCAACGTGTGAGAAGGAAAGTCATTGAATAAATGAAAAAAGTGTGGTAACAACAGCATTCCCTTTCCTGATTAGGTCTGATTCTCAGCTATGACACATTCTGTCGCACAGGGAGCATAGAGTTTGGCCATGGAACTCATGAATAACAAGGAGGTTAGCATCCATGGCCATCAATCGTATCCAGTTCCAACCGGGGCTGAGCTTGGCTGATTTTCTCAAAGACTATGGTACGGAGGCCCAATGCGAGGCGATCCTTGAGCACTCGCGCTGGCCCCAAGGATTTGTCTGTCCAGCATGCGGTGCAAGCCGCGCGGTCCAGTTTCGGCGAGGACGGTCGAACATCTTCCAGTGCTGTCGCTGCCGCAAACAGATCTCGCTGATCTCCGGAACGATTTTCCATGGGAGCAATCTGCCGCTGACCCAGTGGTTTCTGGCCCTCTACTTCATGACACAAGGCAAGTCCGGCCTGTCGATGCTGGAGTTGAGACGAATGCTGGGTTTGAGCTACAAAGCGGCTTGGCGGCTCAAGCACAAGCTCATGCAGGCGATGTTCGAGCGCGAAGAGACAACGGTTCTGGCCCAGCGGGTCGAGATCGACGACGCCTACTTGGGCGGGGAACGCTCCGGCGGTAAGGTTGGTCGCGGTTCGGAGAACAAAGTTCCCTTCATTGCGGCAGTGGAGACCAGTCACGAGGGCCATCCGCTGCGAGCTGTTTTTAGCCGGGTGACGACCTTCAGCAGCCATGACGTTGATCAATGGGCCAAGAATCACTTGGCACCGACGGCGCTGGTCGTTTCTGATGGCCTGAATTGCTTCCGCGCCGTCACCAAGACTGGGTGCTACCATCAGCGAGAGGTGGTTGGTGATCAACGCAGAAGTACCGACATGGGCTGCTTCCACTGGATCAACACCATCCTGGGCAATCTTAAGACGGCCATGGCCGGAACGTATCATGCGTTTGACTTCGACAAATATGCGCATCGCTATCTGGCCGAGTTTCAGTACCGGTTCAACCGGCGGTTCGATCTGCGCAGCATGCTGCCAAGACTGCTGTTCGCCTGTGTCTCAATCGGCAAGCGGCCCGAGGCCTGGCTTCGCCGAGCTGAGAATTGGACCTAATCAGGTTCCCTTTTGACCGGGCGATTCTCCGCCCGCTCTCCTTGCTCCGGCCGGTGCCGGGGCTCACAACCCGTGAGGAGGTTTATTGATGCGTACCTACGAAACGATTTTCATTGTCCACCCGGACGTCGCCGGCGAGGCCTACACCGCTGCCGTCGACAAGTTCAAGGGGATTCTCACCGATCAGGGGGCCGAGATTCTCAAGGCCGATGAGTGGGGGACCCGCAAGCTCGCCTATCCGGTGAAAAAGCAGACCCGCGGCAGCTACGTCCTGGTCGCCTACGAAGCCGGTCCCAAGGTGGTCGCCGAGCTCGAGCGCCGCATGCGTATTGATGATGCGATCATCAAGTTCCAGACCGTCTACCTGGAGAACGGTCTGCAGATCGAAGCCGCTCCGGTGGCCGAAGCGCCGGCACCGGCTGCTGAAGACGCCGATGCGACGTCTGACGAGGCCGCTGAGTAACCCTGACCGACAACCAGTTTACGGAGGATTGACATATGGCTGCACCGACTCGTCCCGCCCGTTCCGGCGCTGCCCCGCGGCGGCGTTTCTCCCGCCGCAAGGGCTGCCGCTTCTGTGGTGACAAGACGCTCAAGATCGATTACAAGGAAACCCGTACCCTGCGCTATTTTGTTTCCGAACGGGGCAAGATCGTGCCGCGGCGGATCTCCGGCAACTGCGCCGAGCATCAGCGCAAGGTGACCGAGGCGATCAAGCGGGCCCGCAACATTGCCCTGCTTCCTTTCACCGCCGGTCATTCCATCGACTAGCCGGATTTGTTAACGGCGAAGTCATGAACCCCGGTCAACGCCTGCTATACCTGGTCGCAGCCGCGATTGTCACCTTGCTGCTGATGATTGCTGCCGGTACCGCAGGACCTGCAGGCCTCTTTCTCAACCTGCTCCTCTCCCTGCCGGTCGCCTACCTGGTGATGCGCTGCGGCCCTGCCGCCGGTTGTGTTGCCGTCGTCCTGGTCGGACTCGGGCTCTGGTGGGGAGGCGATCCGACGACGCTTGGCAGTTACCTGCTGCAGTTTGGAATCGGTTCGCTGCTGTTGCCCACCCTGTTGCGGCGCGGAATCGGCTGGGACCGGGCGGTGGCCCTGACCGTGCTGGTGACGGTCGCCGCCAGCGCCCTGGCCCTGGCCGGTTATGCGGCCTGGAGTGGGACGACCCTGCACGGGCTGGTTGAGGGGTACGTCAGTTCCGAACTCGACAAGGCGCTGGCCATTTACCAGGGCGCCGACCTGCCGGCGGACCAACTCGGCGAATTCCGTAAGCTTGCCGAGGGAACCGGGGCCTTCATGCTCCGCGCCTACCCGGCTCTGGCCGCTGTTGTCAGCGGCCTGGTACAGATGCTGACCCTGTTCCTGCTCGCCGCCTTGTCCCGGGGGAACTACCTGGTCCCAGAGCCCCTGTTCGGTCAATGGCGCGCCAGCGAGCTGCTTATCTGGCCCCTGATTGCCGGTGGCTTCGGGGTCGCCTTTGCCAGGGGAATTCCCCAGGATGTGGCTCTCAACCTGCTGACGGTCCTGTTGCCCGTCTATTTCTTGCAGGGCCTGGCCGTCGTCAGTTATTTTTTCGTCCGCAAGGGGATTTCACCCCTCTTTCGGGGGATTGGCTACCTGCTGGTTACGGTCCTCAATCCGCTGCCGTTGATCGTTACCGGCATCGGCGTATTCGACCTGTGGGCAGATTTCAGAAAACCGCGAATTAAAAAGACCTAGCGCTTTTTTCGGAGGAGATCGATGAAAGTAATTCTGACAGAAAATGTAGACGGCCTCGGCAAGATCGGGGACATGGTCAAGGTGAAGCCGGGTTTTGCCCGCAACTACCTGGTGCCGCGCAGCCTCGCCGTTGAGGCGAGCCTGCGTAACGTCAAGGAACTCGAGCACCAGAAGCGGCAGATGGCCCGCAAACTCGAGAAGGTGACCCAGGAATCGGAAGTCCTCAAGCAGCGGATCGAGAAGGTCTCCTGCGTCCTGGCCCACCGCGCCGGTGAAGAAGGGAAGCTCTTCGGTTCCGTCACCAGCATGGAACTGGAGGCAAAACTGGCTGAAGCCGGGATCGAGATCGACCGCAAGAAGATCCAGCTCGATGAACCGATCAAGGCCCTGGGCAGCTACCAGGTTCCGGTCAAGCTCCCGGCCGGGGTGGTTGCCGAGATCAAGGTCACGGTCGTCGCCGCCGAGTAGTTCCGGCACCCTGCAGCGCGCCATCTTCGTTATCCCAGCGACCGGGGTCTCAAGGCCCCGGTCGCTCACCTGTTTGCCAGGATCAGTTCATGGCCGAGAGCGCCCATCGCCTCCCCCCACAGAGCCTGGAAGCCGAGATGTCGGTCCTCGGCGGGGTGTTGCTGGAAAACGAGGCCCTCAACAAGGCCCTCGAGATCCTGCGTCCTGAAGACTTCTACCGCGAAGCCCACCGAAAAATTTTCAACGCCATCATCGATCTCAGTGACAAGGGTGAGCCGGCCGACCTGGTCACCCTGACCGCCCTTTTGCAGCAGCGGGGGGAGATCGATGAGATCGGCGGCAACGCCTACCTCGCCACCCTGGTCGATTACGTGCCGACCGCCGCCAATATCGCCTACTACTGTCGGCTGGTCAAAGAGAAGGCGATCGGGCGCCACCTGATCCATGTCGCCACCGAGATCGCCACTCGCGGCTACGATGGCGGCGAGGTCGAACAGACCCTCGACTGGGCGGAGAAGTCGATCTTCGAGATCACCGGGATGAAGACCCGCCCCTCCTACTTCTCCACCCGCGAAATCATGAAGGACACTTTCAAGGCGATCGAGAAGCTCTACGATCGCAAGGAGGCGGTGACCGGCGTGCCGACCGGCTTCACCGACCTCGACACCATGACCGCCGGTCTGCAGCCCGGAGACCTCGTTATTGTCGCCGGTCGGCCGTCGATGGGGAAGACCGCTTTTGCGCTGAACATGATCGAGCATGCCGCGGTCCATGCCGCCGAGCCGGTGCCGACGATCATCTTCTCGCTGGAGATGAGCAAGGAGCAGCTGGTGCAGCGTCTGCTCTGCTCGGTCTCCAAGGTCGACGCCTCGCGCCTGCGCACCGGGCATCTCGGGGATTCCGACTGGCCCAAGCTGACCAGCGGCGCCGGGTTGCTGACCGAGGCGCCGATCTATATCGACGATACCCCGGCGATCTCGGTCCTCGAACTGCGCGCCAAGGCGCGGCGGCTCAAGGCCGAGCGCAATCTCGGCATGATTGTCGTCGACTACCTGCAGTTGATGACCGGGCACAACGCGGAAAGCCGCCAGCAGGAGATTTCGGAAATCTCCCGCTCGCTCAAGGCCCTCGCCAAAGAGCTGAGCGTTCCGGTCATCGCCCTCTCCCAGCTCAACCGCTCCCTCGAGAACCGTACCGACAAGCGCCCGATCATGGCCGACCTGCGTGAATCGGGCGCCATCGAACAGGACGCCGACGTCATCATGTTCGTCTACCGCGAGGCGGTCTACTGCGAGGCCTGCAAGAGCAAGGAGAAGACCTGTGACAAGGGGCATGAGCGGAATGCGGAGATCGTCATCGGCAAGCAGCGTAACGGGCCGATCGGCACCGTCAATCTGACCTTCCTCGGCGCCTTCACCCGCTTCGAGAACCAGACCCGGCGCGTCGACGGCTTCTGATCCGCGGGGTGAGCTGCCGTGGTCAGGGACGGCGCCGGTAGATGACGTGGCGAAAGTGGCGATGCTCGGTCACCTGGACCACCTGCCAGACGCCGCGCTCAAAGTCGGGAAAATAGGTATCGCCGGGATAGTCGGCGCGGACCCAGGAGATGTGGAGGGTATCGACCCGGGAGAGGGCCTGGCGGTAGAGGTCGGCGCCGCCGATGAAAAAGAGGCGCCGCATTCCCTCTGCGGCAAGCGCCACGGCTTCCTCCATGCGGTGGCAGACCAGGACCCCCGGCGTCGACGTCAGGCTGCGGCTGAGGACGACGTTGCGGCGGCCGGGGAGCGGCCGGCCGATCGCTTCGAAGGTTTTCCGGCCCATGATCAGGCTGTGCCCCCAGGTGAGGGTGCGGAAGAGGTCCAGCTCTTCGGGAAGATGCCAGGGCAGCCGACCGCAGTCGCCGATCACCCGGCGGCGAGTCATTGCCGCGCAGAGAACCTTCTCAACGCCGTCGTCCTTCATCCACCCCCCGTCCGCAGGAGCCGGCCAATGAGCTCTTTTCCCCGCGACACCCACAGCAAGACCATCGGTTATCTCCTCTGGCTGTTCGGCTTTACCGGCGCCCATCGCTTCTATTACGGCAAACCGTTCACTGGCACCCTCTGGTTTTTTACCCTCGGTCTGCTCGGAATCGGCTGGCTGGTCGACCTCTTTCTGATCCCCGCCATGGACCGCCAGGCCGATCTGCGCTTTGTCCCGGGAGTGATCGATTACAGTGTCGCCTGGTTGCTGCTCACCTTCCTCGGCTTCTTCGGCGTGCACCGCATGTATCTGGGGAAATGGCCGACAGCGCTCCTCTATCTGCTGACCTGTGGCCTCTTCGGGATCGGCTGGCTCTACGATTTCTTTACCCTCAACCAGCAGGTCGCCGAACGCAACAGTCTTCGCTGATCGCCAAAAGTGCCCTCCCTCAGTCGTTATCGAGGCGGAAGCGGATCGGCACCCGGACCGTCGTCGCGATCGCCTGTCCAGCCTGGCGCGCCGGTTCGAACTTCCAGTTGCGCACCGCTTCGATGGCGGCTTCGTCGAGAAGCGGGTAGCCCGAGGACTGCTCAAGGTGCACTGTTTCGACTCCACCGCTGCTGCCGATCCGGATCTGGAGCCAGACCGAACCGGCCCAGCCCTGTTCCCGGGCCTGGCGCGGATAGGCCGGTGGCGGGTTGCTGGCGGCCTGCGGTGCGGTGGCGGTGCTGGGGCTGTTAGTTCCCTGCCGCTGCTCCAGGATGGGGGCAGGGCGTACGGCCTTGCTCGCGGTTTTGTACTCTTTTCCCTCCCCGCCATCCAGCGTCGGTGCCTGCGGCCGTTGCGGGGGCGATGGGAGGTTTGGCAGCGGCAAGTCGACCGCTGGTTTGAAATCGGGCGGCACCGGGACCGGGACGGTCGGTTTCTGCGGGGGAGGGGCGTGAGGTCTTGGGGGCTGGGGGGGGAGAGCTGGCGCTGGGGACGCTCCTGCTTCCGCCGCCTGCGGGGTACTGAAGCGGTTATTGGCCGCTGCGGAGATGAGTCCAACCTCGACCCTTTCAGGACGTCTGGGCGCGGCGTCCTGCGGTGGGGAGGAGAGGGTCAGCAGCGCCGCATGGGCGACCAGGGATATCCCGATACAGATTGTCAGTATCCGCAGGTTCAAACCATGTCCCGCCAAGTCTGTTCAACCCCGATTGCAAACCGGCCGATTTCGGCGCCGTGGCTACCGGGTCCGTGAAATGGGGAGATTATCCCACTTTGACCGGTACTTTTGCGATAAGAAAAGTTGCCAATTGCGTCAGCGGCTGTCGTCCCGACTTTAGCGGCCGGGCAGTAACGCCGGTCGTGCATGGGCATGTTAACTAAAATACAAGAGTTTTTAATTGGAAGAATAACTTTTACAGATTTTCTCGGGATTTAAGGCAGTTGGTTTACGAGTTGCATCCAGCCCGTTTACGGTGAAATGTTTTTAGTGTGAAGTAGAAACCCCCGTCCTCTGGACGGGGTCAGAGTCCTTTGGCTTTGCCAAAAGGGCTCATGGCAATCCATATTCAGGCGTTGTTCCCGCAACGACCTGAACAGAAAGGAAAGCCATGAGCCGTTTTCGAAAATTAACACATGCGATCTGGCACTGCCAGTATCACATCGTCTGGGTGCCCAAGTATCGCTTCCGGATATTGGAAGGTGAACTGGCGCAAGAAGTTCGAGCGTGTATCCGGATCTTCAGCGAGCAGAGTCACTGCGAGGTCGTCGAGCTGAATGTCCAGAAAGACCATATTCACCTGATCATCATGGTGCCGCCCAAGGTGTCCATTTCGGAGTTGATGGGGCGCCTGAAGGGCCGATCAGCGATACGTATTTTAAAGAACCATCCCAAGTTGCGGAAGAAACGCTACTGGGGCAATCATTTTTGGGCGCCCGGCTACTGCGTTGACACGGTAGGCCTGGATGCCGAGATGATCAGGCGCTACGTGCGGTATCAAGAGCAGCATGAGAAGAAAGTGGAACAACAGCAACTCAAATTCTAATTGTTGTGGACGTGGGAACAACGCTCCGGTGACCCTCTTTGGGGGTCACCGGCAACGCCCCCTCTGGGGGCGCCTTTAAAGCCCCGTCCTCTGGGCGGGGTTTTTTTACACCATTCCCCGCTCTTGGAGTAAATAATTCCAGCCAGGATGTGAGATGCGAAGCAACAGCAGCACAAATGGCAGACTCTTTTTTCCCTTTACCCTGGCGATGCTCGGCCTGGCCCTGTGGTTGGGAGGAGCGTCGACTCAGGTTTTGGCCGCCGATCCTCTGCTGCCAATGGCAGAGCCATCTGTCGGTGAAGACTTGCCGGTGCTGCCGTTGCTGGAGGTGGTGGCGACCCCGGTGGACGCGATCAGCGGCAGCAGCTCCATCAAGGCCGTTGATATCACCGTAATACCTGCCGGCGACAGCAATATTACCGACCTGTTGCCGCTCCTCCCCGGCGTCCAGGCCAGCGACCAGGCCAACTCTTCCAAGACGGCCGGCGAAATCCTCCCCGCTCTCCTCTCGATCTCCGGTGGCAAGGTCTATCAGAACAACTTCCGCATCGACGGGTTTGGCAACAACAGCCTGCTCGATCCGATCGCCGATAATCCCGGCGCGGTGAATGATGTCCCCGGCCATCCCCAGGAAATCTTTCTCAATTCGCGCCTGATCGGCGACATGACGGTTTACGACAACAACATCCCGGCCCGTTTTGGCGGCTTTGCCGGCGGGGTGGTCGATGTCACCATCCGCGATCCGAAACCGGTTTTCAGCCTGACCACTGCCTACCGCACGACCCGCGATGAATGGACCGAGTTCCACGTTGCCGATTCGGAGGCGGACGCTTTTGAGAATTCCACCAGCGAGGCCCGGCAGCCTCACTTTCGCAAGCATCAGGTCGGGGTCGAAATCGATATCCCCCTCGCCCCGGAGACCGGGCTGCTTCTTGCCGTGGAAACCCTCTACTCCCGGATCCCGCTGATGCTTCTGGGACACCAGGAGGACCAGAGCCGGCGCAACGACAACTATCTGCTGAAGCTGGTGCACCGGCCCGCTCCGCAGGCGAAGCTGACCCTCGACCTGATCCACAACCCCTACCGGGGGAATTTTTTCATCAAGGACACCAGGAACAGCGGTTTTCAAATTTACGGTGGCGGTTCGGCCCTGGCTGGTGGTTATGAGCTGAAGCAGGGGGACGGCAGCCTCGAACTGCACGGGGCGCTGCGCCGCAGCGTCAACGCGCGGGAGGCCGCGCCCGAGTTCTTCAACTGGGCGAATACGGCGATCACCGACTGGGGAACCCTGGCCGGGATCTCTTCCAGCCGCGAAGGGGGATTTGGCGATCTTCGCAAAACCCAGCGCAGTGTCGAGTTCAGCGCGGACTGGCTCTCGCGCAGTTTCCGCGTCGGGGCTCTGCGCCAGCAGCTCAATGCCGGCCTCGAGCTGTCACAGACCAGCGCCAAGTTCTCCCGGCAGGAGACCAGCTACAACTACGCGACCCCCAAGGTCGATGCCACCGTCACCTGCACCCCCGGTGACCCGGCCTGTATCGATGGCGATCAATGGCTGAGCCGGCGCAACTATTATGTGGCCGGCACCAGCACCGCCCGCATCAGTCAGCAGGCGCTCTACCTGGAGGACCGCCTGCACTTCAAACGGATCGATCTGCGCCCGGGGCTGCGGCTTTCCCACGATGATTTCATGGAGAACACCGACCTGGCGCCGCGGTTCGGAATCGCCTTCGATCTCTTCGGTCATAACGAGAGTGTGCTGGTCGGTGGCTGGAACCGCTATTACGGCCAGACCCTGCTGACCTACAAGCTGCGTAAGGTGACCCCGGCGGCCGTGACCGAAACCCGCGTGCTGGTCGGGACCACGCCCGGCGACTGGACGCTCAAGCCGAGTACGATCCCCGCCCAGGCGACCAGTTATTCCACCCTCAAGACCCCCTACCAGGACGAGGTGGTCGGCGGCCTCGATCAAGCCGTCGGTGGTGGGGTTGCCAAGTTACGCTATGTGCGGCGCAATGGGTACGATGAGTTCGCCCGCGAGACCGACCCTTTCGACCCGGCCAACCCGGGCGCCCAGCGCTATGCCCGCCTCAATAACAATGGCCGCAGCCGCTACGAGAGCGGCCGCCTTGAATGGGGGCGCCGCTGGACCGGCCAGAAGCTGAATCTGAATGCGACCTGGCAGCGGACGAAGGCGACCCACGAGAATTACGACGAGACCCTGGTCGCCGCCGATTTCAGCGACCTGGTTTACTACGAAGGGGACCTGCTGCATATCGATGAGCTGCCGCGCGAGAACTACAACCGCTCCTGGCTGCTCAACCTGACCTATGCGGTGGCCCTCGGCAAGGGGTTCCAGTTCACCAACGTCACCCGCTACCGGAGCGGCTACCGGGACCTCGCCCCCAGTGGCGAGGTCATCAATGTCGATGGCATCGATTACCCCCGCTACGCTGCGGTAAAGCGGCCGAGCGCCACAGTCTTCGACTGGCAGTGGGCCTGGATGGGCTCCCCCTGGGAAGGGCAGGCGCTCAAATTGACTCTCGACATCCTCAACGTCTTCAATCGCCGTTTCTATCTCGGCAATGCCAGTGACGAATTTGAACTCGGCCGCCAGTTCTGGGCCGGAGTCGAATACACCTTCTGAGCTGGGCCAATACCCGGGGTCCGGTCCTGGATTTATTCTTTTCCGTTCATCAAAGCAATTCCCGCCCGTTTGTCGAATCCCCAGCCGTTGAAAAGCCGCACAGTATATTCACCGGCCTGCACGGGTTTGCGGACTTCGAACACCCGTTCCCCTTGCCTGGTCTTCCCCCACTGCTCACCGAGAATCGGTTCCGGCAGAAGACTGATACCGGAGCCGCTGCCGACGGCAAGGAGCCGGCCCTCGGTAAACGCTACGGTCCGAATGCGGGTCTGGGTTGGCAGCAGAGCAACTTCCAGGGGGCGTGCGGGGTTGGAAATATCAAAGGCATGGACGTCGTTTTCCAGATCGGCGACGTAAAGCAGATCGTCGTGGGCGGTCAAGGCAAAGGCCGCTCCCAGATTCTCAATCTGGCCGATCAGGCGCGGGTTCGCCGGTTCTGAGACATCCACTATCTTGACGCCTGCGCTGCCATGCGCGATATAGGCCATCGAGCCGTGCAGCAAGACCTGGTTGGCATTGCTGTTGGGGAGCTCGCTCTGGGGCCAGGGCGACTGCAACTGCCCGGCAAGTCGGGGCGATCGCGGGTCGGAGAGATCGATCACCACCAGCCCTTCCTTGCCGACGGCGAGGTAGGCATGAGTACCGGTGGAAGTTATGTCGCGGGCCGGGCCGGGCAACAGCAGGTGGCCAAGGAGAAGGGGCTGCTGCGGATTCCTCAGGGAATAGACCTGGAATTCACCGGAAGTCTCCGTTGCCAGCAGCAACCCGCCGGCCAGGGCCAGGGAGGTTACCGGATCGCTGCTCGCGACCTGACCGACCCGTTGCGGATGAATCGGGTCATCGACCGCTATGACCAGGATGCCACCGGAGCCGTCGGCCAGGTAGACGAGATTGCCGCTGATAGCCATGTCCTGGCAAATACCCGGGGTGTCGATGGTTCCGACGATACGCGGGGGGGTGTCGACAACGTTATCCAGAATCACCAGCCCCGCTTCCCCGGCGGCAAGAAAGACAAGCTCTTGTCCCGCGCGGATCCGGCGGATCCGCTCATCGAACTTCAGTAACGGGGTGCGGGTGAGCTCCGGCAGCTGGTCAAGATCGATAACCTCAAGGCCCGAAACCCCGGATGCCAACAAGGCTACCTTGTTGATAAGAGCCACGGCGGTCGCATTGCCGGGGCTGTCGATGGCATGCCGCAGGAAGGGACGGCGGGGGTCGGCGACATCAATGATTTGCAGACCGTTTTCGCCGGCCGCCAGGTAGGCCTGCGTCCCCCGGACCTCGACCTTGAAGGAACGTACCGGGCTGGCGAGGTACGACAGCACCCGGATCCGGCCGGGGGGGGCCAGATCGATGACCTGGAGGCCCCCGCTGCTCGCCGCCACGTAGCCAAGGGTGCCGACCGTGGTCATGCTGGAGGCGCCGCCGGGCAGGGCGAGACGCTGGCCGAGGCGGGGATGCCGCGGGTTCTCGATATCGACCACCACCAGGCCGCTTTTGCCGCAGCTGATCAGGAATCGATGGCCCACCTTGATTCCGTGCCAGGGGATGTTGGGGAGGGCCGTCTGGCTGAGGAGAGCCGGGCTGGACGGGTCACGGATGTCATAAATCCGCAACGTCCTGTCGGTGGTTAGGACATAGACAAGGTTGTTCTCGCCGCAGGCGTGCAGGGCCGGGCTGCTGGTGGTGATCGTTCCCAGCAGCTCTGGATTCGCCGGATCCTGGATGTCGACCAGGTGAATCCCGGCGTTCATGGCGGCGACCAGCAGGGTCGTGCCGGAGGCGCTCAGGCCCCAGGCGCGTCCGGGGAGATTCAGGGAGGCGATGATCCGTGGCCGCTCGGGGTCTTTGAATGAGACGGTTTGCACGCCGCGATAGCTGTTGGCGACCAGGCCGTAGTCGCCGGCGAGGATGAGATCCCGGGCCAGGCCGTAGGTGGGCAGGTTGGCGAGTACCGCCCGCTGCCCGCCGCTGTCGCGGACGAGGGAGAGGCGGGTGTCCGGGGAGAGGTTCTCCCCGGCAACGGCCAGGCGAAGTACCCCTGGGCGCGTGGCATTTAACTGGCGCAGGGTGGTGATTTGTGGTGCGACTCCCGGCTTAGCCGGAAATGCGAGAGACCAGAGGAGCATCGCCACGAGCACCAGATAGAGGCCGCTGCCGAGGCCGAGCAGAAAAATAGGACCGGATCGTCGCCGTGGCCGCAGCGCTGTCGCGATCGGCGCCTCCTCCCGCCTCAGGTCCTTAGCCATTTTTCAACCATGTCGAGTAATTGCTGCTGTTTAAAGGGCTTGCTCAGGTAGTCGTCCATTCCCTCGGCGCGGCAGCGCTCGGCATCTTCGGCCTGGGCGTGGGCGGTCAGGGCGACGATTGGCGTGCTGTCGCCGCGGTCGCGTATCGCTCGGGTTGCAGTAAAACCGTCCATGCCCGGCATCTGGCAATCCATGAGGATCAGGTCGTAGCTCCCTGCTTCGCTGCACGCCACGGCCTCATGGCCACTGGCGACCATTTCAAGGGTGTAGCCGGCGAGAATTAGGCCGATCAGTCGCTGGGTGGTCGGATTGTCCTCGGCGACCAGGATCCTGCCCGGTTTCTGCCGGGCGGTGCCGGCCTCGCCCCGGGTATCCCGGGCAGTCGGTTCTTTGCTCTCCTCCAGCTGGGTGGGGGGAAGCAGCAGCTGGGGCAGGATCGACATCCGCAGTGGTTTGAACAATAAATCATCCCGCCCGGCCAGGTCGGGACCCCGGGTGCCGGCAGGGTAGGCATGGGGGACGAGAAGGATCTCCCGGGTGCCGGTAAAGAGTGGCGACAGGCGCAGCTCGTCGAGCGTCCGCGAATTGGGCTCCAACAGCAGCGCATCGAGGAGGGCGAAACGGAAAGGGGGGCGTCCCGCGGCCTCCGTAAGGAGGCGATCCACTTCATCGGCATGACCTACCGCTACCACGGTGAGCCCGAGCCGGGTGAGCTCCTCGGAGAGAAGCTCGCGAGTCCCGGTATGGTCATCCCAGACCAGAACCGTTCCGAACTCCTCGGAATGACCCGCAGGGAGGGGCGCCGGCTCCGGCAGCCGGAAGGGGATGGAGAAGCTGAAACTGGAGCCCTGGTTAAAGGTGCTGGTCACCTCCGTTTGGCCCCCCATCATGGTCACCAGCTGCCGAACGATGGCCAGACCGAGTCCGGTGCCACCGTAGAGTCTGCTGGTCGAATTGTCCCCCTGGGAAAAGGACTCGAAGAGCCTTTGCAGTGCCGCCGGCTCAATGCCGATGCCGGTATCCTTGACGGTGCAGCGTACCAGAACGCCACCGGCAGCCAGGGGGCTGGTCGCAAACTGGAGGCCGACCTCGCCCCGCTCGGTAAACTTGACCGCATTGCCAACCAGGTTGAGGAGAATCTGGCGAATCCGGCCCGGATCACCGATCAGGGTCGCCGGGCAGGCGGTATCAACCCGGCCAAAGAGTTCCACCCCCTTGCTGTAGGCCTTCTCCCCGAACAGGCCGAGAACATCCTCGACGATCAACTGCAGGTTGAAGGGGACATTCTCCAGTTCCAGCTTGCCCGCTTCGATTTTGGAAAAATCGAGAATATCGTTAAGGACCGCCAGCAATGCCTCCCCCGAGTTGTGGACAGTGCGTGCCATGATGAGCTGGTTCTGGTCCAGGGGAGTGCGCAGCAACTGTTCGGTCATGCCGAGGACGCCGATCATCGGCGTGCGGATTTCGTGGCTCATGTTGGCGAGAAAGCGTGATTTGGCCTGACTTGCCGCCTCGGCAAGATGGCGGGCCTGGTCGAGCTCGGTGACTGTTTGTTGCAGCTGCCGGTTGGTTTTGCTCAGTTCCTCGGTGCGCTGGGCGACCTGGACTTCCAGCCCCTGGCGGTAGGTTGCAAGGGTTTGGTCGCGGCGGGCGATATGGTCGAGCATCTCATTGAAGACGGTGACCAGGGTGCCAACCTCGTCCCGGGTGGTGGCGACGGCCCGCACCGAAAAATCCTCCGTTGCCGAGACTTCCTTCATGGTCGAAGCGAGCTGCAGGATCGGTCGCGAGATGACTTCCTGCAGGCGTGCGGAAAAGAGGTAGGCGATCACCAGCACGACCCCCATCACCAGCAGGGAGCCGAGCAGGAATCGTAGCAACCAGGTGCGCAGAGCGCTAAGGTCGGATTGCAGATAGACCAGTCCCAGTCGCTGGCCATCAAGCAGGACGGGGAGTGCCACCTCCAGGGAGCGGAGGGTGAAGAGCTGGGCAACCTCGCCCTGTTCGGCGCTCTCCATCACCAGCTGCCGGGTGACGGGTAATTCGGGTTTTTTCGCGCCGGGCGGATCGAGGGCCCGGTACTGGGCATAGGGCTTCAGGTTTTTGTCGAATATCAGGGCGAGGCGGATTTCCGGTTCGCTGCTCAGGGAGGCGAGAATCGCTTCGGCGGTCGGGAGGTCGTGGAAAAGCAGGGCTGAGCTGCTGTTGGCACCGATGACCTTGGCCAGCGCGGTCGTCTTGTTGATGAGGCTGTTGCGGAACGAGACAATCTCGGAGAAGACATAGGCTCCCGACGCCAGCAGCAATACCAGCCCGCTGGTGGCGAGCATGATGGTGGTCAGCTTGGTTTTGAGGGACGTCTCTGCGAAGAGTCGTGGCATCGTCTTCGTTCCGCCGACGGCCGGTTCGGGGCCTAGTCCTTTTTCAGGTCGATCCCCAGCACCTGGATCTTTTTGCGCAGGGTATTGCGGTTGATGCCGAGAATCTCCGCGGCCCGGACCTGGTTGCCACGCGTCTTGTCGAGCACGATGCGGATCAGGGGGCGCTCCATCTGCTGCAGAACCATTTCGTAGAGGTTGTCGAGGTCCTGCACGTCCATCTGGGCCAGGGAAGAATGCAGCTTGTTGGCAATCAGTGCTTCGAGGGAACCCTCGTTGTCGCGCCGCTGGGCGCCGCCGAGCAGCCCGGGAAAGTCCTCGGGGGTGAGGATCTGGTCCGGGGAGAGGAGAGCGGCGCGCTGGATGGCGTTTTCCAGTTCGCGGACGTTCCCGGGCCAGCTGTATCCCTTGAACAGGCGCATGGTTTCTTCGGTACAGCCGCGGGCCGGTACGCCGAGATTTTCCGCAGCGCGTTGAATGAAGAACTCCACCAGCAACGGAATGTCCTCGCGGCGTTCGCGCAGGGGCGGTAACTCGATCGGCACCACATTGAGGCGGTAGAAGAGGTCCTCGCGGAATTCGCGGTTGCGCACCTTCTCCTTGAGGTCCTGGTTGGTAGCGGCGACAATCCGGACATCAACCGCGATGGAGGTCGATCCGCCGGTACGGGTTACCTCTTTTTCCTGCAAAACGCGCAGCAGCTTGGCCTGGAGTTCGAGGGGCATGTCGCCGATTTCGTCGAGGAAAATGGTCCCGCCGTTGGCCTGCTCGAACTTGCCGGCTTTGCGCTCCACGGCGCCGGTGAAGGCGCCCTTCTCGAATCCGAAAAGCTCGCTTTCGAGGAGTTCCCGGGGGATGGCCGCACAGTTAAGAGCGAGAAACGGTTTGCCAAGGCGAGGGCTGTTGAAGTGGATGGCGCGGGCCACCAACTCCTTGCCGGTCCCTGATTCCCCGGTAATCAGAACGGTAATGTCGGCCGGCGCGACCTTGCCGAGGACCTTGTAGACCTCCTGCATGGCGCGCCCCTTGCCGATAATATTCCGGTCCAGCTGATAGTGATCGCGAATCTCCTCCTTGAGAAGCTTGACTTCTTCGGTCACCTCCGAGGCCTTGCGGGCCTTGAGGATGATGGCATCGAGAGCATCGAGGTCGAAGGGCTTGGTGATGTAGTCGTACGCGCCCCGCTTCATCGCTTCGACGGCATTTTTCATCGACGATTCGGCCGTCATGATGACGACCAGCACCTCCGGGGATTCGCTCTGGATTTTCGAGAGCAGATCGAGCCCGGACGTCCCCGGCATCTTGATGTCGAGTACCGCCAGATCGTAGCGATTCTGGCGCAACAGGGCCAGCGCCTCCGTTCCGTTCGCCGCAAGGTCGACGGAATATCCCTGTTTGGTCAGGGACTTGGAGAGAACCCAGCGGATACTTTCTTCGTCATCAGCTACCAGAATTCGGCGAATTGACATGGCAGGGCTATCCAGAAATTAGGGGTTTAAGGGATCACCATCAAAAAACGCAGGGTCTGGTTCAACGAATGAAGGGGAGCGAGACACTGACTGTGGTGCCTTCCCCCTCGCGACTGTCGAAGCGGAGCAGGCCCCGGTGACTGTCGACGATCTTCTGGCAGGTGGCCAGGCCAAGACCGCTGCCGCGATTCTTGGTGGTGTAGAAGGGGGTGAAGATCCGATCCAGGTCCTCGGCCGGAATCCCCCGCCCACTGTCGCGGATTTCGATGACGATCAGCGGCACCGGGCGTTGTCCCGGTTTCTGCATATGGAAATCGGAGGCGACCCGGCTGCAGATTTCCACCCGCCCCTTCCCCTCGATCGCTTCGGCGGCATTCTTTATCAGGTTCAGAAAGAGCCGGGTCAGCAGGTTTTCATCGCCGAGCAGCGGCGGAATGCTCGGATCGAGGGTCAGCACGAAATCGATCTGTTTGCCGCGGTGCGCCTCTTTCTGAAACAGGATGATATCGCCGAGCAGGCGGCCGATATTTACTTCCTGGAACTGGGGGAGGCGGGGGCGGGCAAGATCCATCAACTCCTCGATGATGCCGTTGACCCGCTCCACCTCCTTGATCATGATCCCGGTATACTCGTGCAGGGGGTTTTCCGTGCCGAGTTCCATGGCGAGCAACTGGGCCGCCCCCTTGATCCCGCCGAGGGGGTTTTTGATTTCGTGGGCGAGCCCGGCGGCGAGGGTGCCAAGCATCGACAACCGGTCGGCACGGCGTACCGCATCCTCCAGCTCCCGCAGCCGGGAAAGATCACGAATGATCAGCACCACACCCTCCCGGTCGCCGCTGTCGGTATAGATGGGTGAAGCGGAAACGCTCACCGGCAACGGCGGCGCGGAGGGGCGCTGCAGGTGGATGTTCTCGTCGTCGGAAATGGAGCGCCCGACATCGAGTGCGGAACGGATGAGCGCGAGAATCTTGTCCTGTCCCGCGAAGAGTTCCTCGAAGTGGCGGCCGAGACTCTGGCGTTCGGAGAGACCGGTACAGGCCTGGGCCGCCGGGTTGAAGAGGGCGATGCGCCCGGCGCGGTCGATGGCGACGACCGCCCGGTCGATGTTATCGACGACCCTGGCGTAGATCTGGGTGTCTTCCTGCCCGTCCCGGGAGCTCATGGCGCCGGCGTCCCCTCGACTGCTGAAAAAAAATCATAGACTGTGGTGCGCAGGCCCGCCAGCGACTCGGTGCTGTTGACCCGGGCGCGAAATTGAGCCGCGCCGGGCAGCCCCCGTGCATACCAGCAGAGATGCTTGCGCATCTCGAACAGTGCCCGGGCCGGTCCTTTCAGGGCCGCAACCAGGGCGAGGTGGTCGTTGGCGACCTGCAGCCGCTCCCGGGCCGTCGGCGGGGTCGGCTCAATACCGGCCTGCAGGTTCAGGATGTCCCGAATCAGCCAGGGGTTGCCGTAGCCGCCACGGCCGATCATGAGGCCGTCGCAGCCGGTCGTGGTCAGCATCGCAATGGCATCGCCGCCGCAAAAGATGTCGCCGCTGCCAATGACTGGGATTTTCAGCGCTGCCTTCAGTGCTGCGAGGTGCTGCCAGTCAGAGTGCCCGCTGAATCCTTGTGCCCGGGTCCGGGGGTGGAGGGTGACTGCCGCCGCCCCTTCGGCTTCGGCAATGCGCCCAATCTCGAGAAAGTTGATCGACTCAGCGTCCCACCCGGAGCGAATCTTGACCGTCAAGGGACGGTCGCTGGCGCGAACGACCGCCGCCACGATCCTGCCGACCCGGAGCGGATCGCGCAACAGCGCGCTGCCCGCCCCGGAGCGGACCACCTTGGGGACGGGACAGCCGAGGTTGAGGTCGAGCAGCTCTCCAGCATCCCCTACCAGGCGCGCCGCCTCGGCCAGAACCGCCGGGTCTTCACCGAAGAGCTGGACCCCGAGGGGGCGCTCAGCCGGGTCGGATTCGAGCAGTTCCCGGGTGCTGCGACCGGCGCGAATCAGGCCATTGGCGCTCACCATCTCGGTGAAGACCAGCCCGGCCCCGAAACGTTTCATGATGAGGCGATAGGGAAGGTCGGTGATCCCGGCCATCGGCGCGAGGATGATGTTGTTGGTGAGTAGCAGCTGGCCTATCCGCATTGCATCCAATTATTGCACAATTTTTACGCATACTAGCATGGGAGGATGAGAAAGCAAGGGGAAAATCGGGGCCCGTGCCAGCCGCCCTGACGTGGGATACTGTATACAAAATTCAACTTGACAAGCGAGCCTTGAGTTGTTAGAACATTATTTGGAAAATGAGACCAGACAAGGTTTAGAAGGTCCTGTCCACTCTCGGTTTTTCCAACTTATTATTTTTATTTCATGCGTTTCCGGTTGGTAGTTTGATTGGCCCCGGGAGGGGCCGCCGATATCGTTGTCGTTGCGATCGGCATCGTTTGTTTTTGTTGGCCTGATGGATCAAGCAGGATCCATCGATTTTTCCCAAAAGGAGAGAGAGTATGTCGAAACTGAAGGAAGTCCTGCGCAAGAAAATTGACGAGCACCGCCCCCGCACCACCCGCCTGGTTAAGGAGTTTGGCGAAGTCTCGCTGGGTGAGGTGACCATCTCCCAGGCCATCGGCGGCGCCCGTGGCATCAAATGCCTGGTAACCGACATTTCTTATCTTGATCCGATGGAAGGGATCCGTTTCCGCGGCAAGACGATTCCGGAAACCTTTGCTGCCCTGCCCAAGGTCCCCGGTAGCGACTATCCCTATGTCGAGGGCTTCTGGTGGATGCTGCTGACCGGCGACGTGCCGACCATGGAGCAGACCCTGGAAGTGGTCGAAGACTGGAAGAAGCGCTCCGAGGTTCCCCAGTACGTCATCGACGTGCTGCGTGCGCTCCCCCGCGACACCCATCCGATGACCATGTTCTCCACCGCCGTTCTCGCCATGCAGCGCGATTCGGTTTTTGCCAAGACCTATGCTTCCGGCAAATTCAACAAGATGACCTGCTGGGAAGAGATGTACGAGGACGCCAACAACATGATGGCGAAACTCGGCCCCATCGGCGCCTACATCTACCGCATGAAGTACATGGGCGATACCCACATCAAAGCCGATCCCAAGCTGGACATGGGCGGCAACTTTGCCCGCATGATGGGCATCCCGGCTCCGTATGACGATGTTGCCCGCATGTACTTCATCCTCCACTCCGACCACGAGTCCGGCAACGTCTCGGCCCACACCACCCACCTGGTGGCTTCGGCCCTGTCCGACGCCTACTATGCCTACAGTGCCGGCCTTAACGGTCTGGCCGGCCCGCTCCACGGCCTTGCCAACGAAGAAGTGCTGCGTTGGACCCAGAACTTCATGCAGCAGCTCGGCGGCGAGGTCCCGACCGAGGAGAAACTCAAGGAAGCGCTCTGGGCCACCCTCAAAAGCGGCCAGGTCATCCCGGGCTACGGCCACGCCGTGCTGCGCAAGACCGACCCCCGCTACACCTCGCAGCGTGAGTTCTGCATGAAGACCCCGGGTCTCAAGGACTATCCGCTGTTCCAGCTGGTGAAGATGATCTTTGAAGTCGCTCCGGGCGTGTTGACCGAGCATGGCAAGGCCAAGAACCCTTGGCCGAACGTCGATGCCCAGTCCGGTGTCATCCAGTGGTACTATGGCGTCACCCAGTACGAGTTCTACACCGTCCTCTTCGGGATCGGCCGCGCTCTCGGCTGCCTCGCCAACATCACCTGGGACCGCGCTCTCGGTTACGGCATCGAGCGGCCCAAGTCGGTGACCACCGCGATGCTGGAAGCCGCTGCCGGGGTCAAGTAAGCTTCTTCTCGGAAATGTTTCAATGAGGTTGTGATCATCGGGGATGCCAATTCGGCATCCCCGATGTTTTTCAAAAGAAATCGGGGCCATGACAGTCATGGCCCCGATCTGCTTTTGCGCGGCAATCGCCAAAGGATCTATTTCTTTTCCAGGCGCGTTGCGTAAATCAGCAGCTTCTGGTCTGTGTACGACTCGACCTCGCCGGCAAAGGTTTCAACCTGGAAAAAATCCTGAACTTTCGCCGGAGCCTCGATAAAAAGGCGATTCAGGCGTTGAATTCCTTCGCGGTTGAGCCCGGCGCGGCGCGCCCAGCTCTGGAAATCATGAGTCTTGGGAAAGATGCGGGTCGCTTCAACGGCAAAGCCGGCATTTTCCACCATCTGCCGCCATTCCTTTTCCGAATAGGCCCGGACATGGGTCGGATCCCGCAGCTTTTCCATCGTCTGGTAGAAGTCGGCCACCTCCGGGTCCTCGGGGAGGAGGGTATCGATGATGGCCATCCGCCCCCCCTTGCGGCGCAAGACGCGGTGGAACTCTTCGAGGGCGCGCGGAACATCGGGAAAGTGGTGGGGGGCGATGCGGCAGGTGAGCAGGGTGAAGGACCCCGCCGGGAAGGGGAGATCCTCGGCGTCGGCTTCGCGGAAGGTCACATTTTCCACTTTTCCCTGTTCGGCAATATGCTCCTGGGCCCGCTTCAGCATCTGCATCGTCAGGTCCGAAGCGACCACGCTACGGACCAGCGGGGCAAAATAGAGGGCGGTATGCCCGCCGCCGCAGGCGACATCGAGCATGACGTCCTCAGCGCCGGGCTGGAGTAGTTTCACTGCCTCTGCCAGGTCAGCGCCGCCGGCGAAACCACTGTCCCGGACGTAGCCATCGGCCACCCGGCTGAATTGTTCGCGGACTTTATTCTTGAACGCTTCTTTCATCGGTGACTCCTGGTTTGGGCCCAATTATAGCACTCGAACGGCAAAATGCTTGTTCTGACAATTCTCGGAATCATCTTTTCCCGGGGTGGATAACTGCGGTCGAAATGGAACGGGAATTGCTTTAAACCCGGCGATTCTCCTTCCCCGGGCAACCCGGGGAGATTCCCGGAGGCGGGAACCGGGGCTTTTGGGCGGAAAGCTGTCGGGTCGCCCCCGGCAGCCAGACAAAAACCTGACGACACGGCAAGGACAATGGTAATGATGGATGGGATCGGCAAACAACTGATCGAGCTGGGAATCGGCCTCTGGCGGGAATTCCTCTACATTCTGCCGTTTCTGGCGCTTGGTGTGCTGCTGGAGGCGGTGATCCGCACCTTCAAGTGGCATGTCAAGATTCGCAAGGCCCTGACCCGGTTCGGCGTTCTCTCCATCGGCATGGCGACCCTGCTCGGTGTTGCCAGTCCCCTCTGCGCCTGCGCGACCCTCCCCTTGGTGATTTCGCTCCTCCTCGCCGGGCTCCCCCTGGCGCCGGCAATGGCCCTTCTGGTGACCTCTCCGCTGATGAGCCCGGCCGGTTACACCCTTCTCAACTGGGAACTCGGTCCAGCCTGGGCTAACGTGATTCTGGTGAGTGCAATCTTCATGGGGCTCTTTGCCGGGACTGTCACCCACCTGTTGCGCCGGCGCGGTTTCAGCGAGAAACTCCTCTTTCGCGAGGCCCTGCCGGCCGGGGATTTCCACGACCCGGACTACCCGGTCGAGGAACTGCGTTGCGACTGTGGCAAGCAGCTCTCCCATCGCGTCGACCGCTGTACCCACAACCGTTTTCTGGTCTTTCTCGCCAAGTTCTGGGAAGGGTTCCTGAAAATCGGCAAGTTCGCGCTGATCGGCCTGGTGATCGAAGTCGTCGCCCAGCAGTTCATTCCTCACGAATGGCTGGCCGCGCTCCTGGAAGGGGAGGGGGTTCTGCCGATTCTCACCCTGACCTTTGCCACCATCCCCCTGCATCTGCCACAGGTGACCGCGGCCGCCATGCTCTACGGCTTCGTCTCGCCGGAAGTCGGCAATGGCATCGTTCTCGCCAAGGGGGCCGGCATCGCCTTGCTGGTCGGCGGTCCGGTGACGGCCCTGCCGGTCATGGGTGTATTCATCACCATGTTTCGCAAGCGTGTCCTCTTCCTCTACCTGACCCTCTGCGTCACCGGGACCCTGATGGCAGCCTTCCTCTGGCGCTGGCTGCCGGTGCAGTTCTAGCCGCAATTTCCCGCCGCTATCATAAAGCAGGGTGCCCGAAGTCTTGGGCACCCTGTCGGTTTTTCAACCTCGCATGAACGCTCGCCGGTTACGCCTCGTCCCCGGCAGCGAGCCGTTCTTCGAACAGGGAGATCAGGCTCAACACGCTGTCGAGTTGCGCGGCGGGAATCCCTTGCAGGGCCTTGAGGGTGAGCGCCAGGCGACGGGCGGCAGCGAGGGCATTCTGCAGCTGGCGGCGTTCCTCGGCATCGGCGGGACGGCGGGCGGCACTCGCCTCCCGGAAGTGCTTGCGGACCGTCGGGTGGCTCCGTTCGTCCTCCACCACTGCCTTGCGCAGTTCGGCGTACTGCTCCGGGGGGAAGTCGTCCTCCTTCGCCTGGCGCAGCAGGTCGATGGAACGATAATCGGGGAGCGGTTTGAGTTCGCCGTGCCGGGCAAGGAGTTCCGGTTCCTCCTTCTCCAGGTAGCGGTAGGCCAGGGTCAGTTTTTCGGCGGTCGGCTTGCGGATACGGACTTCGCGGCTGCAATATTCGTCGAAGGAGGAATAGCCCCACTGGCGGTAGAGCCCCTCGCGGCTCACCTTGAGCAGTTCCTCGCCGAGTTCCACCCAGGTCGACTTGAAGCGCCTGGCGGTAGCGAGGACCCGGTAGCATTCGGAGCCCGGGTCGAGTTCCGCCAGCAGCTGCTCGATCAGTTGCTCCCCCCTGGTTTTTCGCTCCTGATTCATGGTCCGTCCTTTGTGCATTTTTCCGCCGCGAGTCTAGCACGTGACCCGGTCCCGGAAAAGGACTTTTGCCTTGGAGCGGTGGCGCGCTTCGGCTACAATCCAGCCCGGGAGGATCGACCATGAAGAGACGAAAATGCACTGTCGGCGCCGAGACCGTGCGCATGCTGGAGCTCGGCCATCCCTGGGTTATTGCCGATCGCTTTACCAGAAGCTGGTCGCCCGGCAACGTGGGTGACCTGATCGAACTCTGCGACGAACGGGAGAAGCTGCTGGCGACCGCTCTTTATGATCCCGGCGAGCGGATCGTTGCCCGGGTGCTCGCTCCGGGGCGGGTGGAGCTCGACGCCGCCTGGCTGGAGCGGCGCCTCGCCGCGGCCCTCGCTCTGCGCCGCCAGCATGTCGACCTGGAGGAGACGGATACCTATCGCCTGGTCAATGGGGAGGGGGATGGTCTCCCCGGCCTGACCGTGGACTGCTACCGTGACCGGTTGATGATTCAGCTCTTTACCGGTGCCTGGCAACCCTACCTGCCGCTTCTGGTGCAGGGGCTACAGAAGCTTCTGGCGCCAGCCGGCATCTATGAAAAATGGCGCCCGCAGCAGACCCGTGAACTGGCCAGCGGCGGGGAAAAGCACGTCGCCCGGCTCCTCGCTGGCAGCGCCGCACCAGGGCGCCAGCCGGTGACCGAGAACGGCCTGACCTTCCTGGTGGAGCTGGGGACGGGGCTCAATACCGGGCTCTTCCTCGACCAGCGCGAGAATCGTCGCGATCTCATGGGGCGGGTGGCCGGCCGCACGGTTCTCAACCTCTTTGCCTATACCGGCGCCTTTTCCGTCGCCGCGGCCGCCGCCGGCGCCAGCCGGGTGACCAGTGTCGACGCTTCCGGCAGCTACCTCGACTGGGCGCAGGAGAATTTCGGCGCCAACCGGCTCAATCCGAAGCGCCACGAGTTCATGGTCGGCGACTGTTTTGCCGTGCTTGACCAACTGCTGGCGGAGCGGCGGCGCTTCGACCTGGTGCTGATGGACCCGCCCTCCTTTTCCACTACCGCCAAAAATACCTTTACCACCCGCGGCGGCACCTCGGCCCTGGTCGCCAAGGCGTTACAGCTCCTCCCCGCGGGGGGGCTGCTGGTCACCTCCTCCAACCACCAGAAGGTCGACGTCGCCGACTACCTCAAGGAATTGCGACGCGGCGCCCTTGCCGCTGGCTACGAGCTGCGGGTGATCGGCCTGCGCGGACAGTCGGGCGATTTTCCCTATCCCCTCACCTTTCCCGAGGGGCGCTATCTCAAGTACCTGCTCGGCGTCAAGGGGTAGGCCGCGGGGTCGTCATCGGGCCAAAGAGCGCATCGTGGAGAAAGCGGTAGCCGGCGAGATCCCCTCTCTGACCCAGCGGGTGGCCGGCCGGCAGGATGAGAAAAGGCTGCAACTGCTCGCCGCCGACCGATCCGTGGCCACCGACCTGGTCGTCAAAACAGGCGATGCGTTCGCCGTCATAGGCGCCGAACAGGACCAGGTCGCCGCAGCTGTCGTTGGCGGCGAACTGGCACAGCTCCGGCCAGAGCTGTTCCGGTCTGCCGTAGGGACGCAGAAATTCGAGCGCTGCGGCCGGCGGCGCCTGGTCGCAATGACTGCCGCAGCGGCCACCGCGGTGCAGAATCCAGACCCGGCCATCGGCACTGCGGGCCATGACGAAACCGATGCCGCGATGATGGGTCAAAAAGCGCAACAGTAACGGCTGACTTTCCTCGATCGCTTCCAGGTTCAGCCGGGCCGGGCTGCCGGTAATGTAGAGGTGGGCCAGGGAACTCGAATAGGTCACCACCACACCCCCATCCGGATCGACCTTGATCGTCTCCGGCACCAGTGCCCGGATGCGCCGCTGCAGGGCGTTCTTGGTCCGGCGAAAGAGGCGCTGGCGCCAGCCGGAGGGACTTGCATCCAGTTCCTCCTGCAAATAACCGAGCTGCATGCGCATGAAATCCAACGGACCGCCGGAGACGGTGGCCTGCTGGTTCTCCCGCAGAAAGGCGCTGATCGCCTCGCCCAGGGTGGCGCCGAAGCGGTCGCGGAAGGGGTAGCCGGGGGTCTGGCCGTGGTCGGAGAGGATGACCAGCTGGTAGCGGGCGCCGGGGGCATGGCGCAGCATGCGCATGATCTCGCCGATGCGCTTGTCGGTGTACTTGAGATTTTTCAGGGCCTGGATCGAGGCGGGGCCAAAGTGGTGGGCGAGCTCGTCGTAGCCGCTGTAGGTCGTGTAGATACGAGGGACGCCGCTGTAAATATCGGCGATCACTCCAAAGGTCTGGAGTTCGCGCAGGATGACGTTGCAGAAGATGCGGATAAAGGGGAAGAGCCCCTCGTTGAGGCGCCAGGGACGATGCTTGCGGAAATGCCAGCGATCGTAGAGGTTGGTGAAATATTCGAGGACCGTGGCGGCTCCCATGCGGCAGATGCGCAGCGGGTGCAGCAGGATGACGAGGAGGAACCGCACCCCGCCGAAGCGGCCGAAGAGGGTCTGCGGGTGGGGGGAGGAAACGGTAAAGACGCTGCGCTCGGCATCGCCGTCCAGGATGTTGGAGTAGGAGGAGCCACCGGCGAGGATACCGGGATGGCCGGCCAGGAGGCGCTCGCGGAAGATCTGGACATGGTCCGGGTCGTTGCAGCTGATCAATTGGCCGGACGATTTTTCGAACCAGCGAAAGGCCGGAATCCCCCGCTCGACGCCGTGGAAAATGGCCGCCTGGGCCGCCGGTGTCGTACTCGGCAGTCCGGCCCGGTAGTCGCGCAGAGTATGCCCGCGCCGCAGCAGCCGCTCCAGATTGGGGAGGTAGCCACGGTCGAGCGCCTGTTGCAGGTGCGGCCCGGAGAGGCCGTCGATCTGGATGCCGACAAACCCGTCCTGGACCCCGGCGGCACGGCGCGCCAGCCGTTCCTTGCGGAAGGGGAAGAACTTGAAATAGTAATAGACCCGGAACAGACGCCCCAGAAATTGCCGCCAGATCACCATAACCCCCTGAAATTTTGGCAACTATACCATAGATCGAAAGCGGCGGGACAAGGACCGGCAGCCAACAACAAAAAGGGCCCGGGCCACCTCATGGGGTGGGCCGGGCCCTTGTCCTGTATCTGGTTGCGATCAGTCGGAAATCAGGGTCGCCGCGAGGATGACGACATCCTCCCGGGGGACATCCTGGTGCATCCCTTTGCTGCCGGTCGGGACCTGTTCGATGGCGCGGACCGTCTCCATCCCGGCCACCACCTTGCCGAAGACCGCATAGCCGAAGGCCGCCGGTGAGCTCCCCGAGTGATTGAGAAAGGCGTTGTCGGCGGTGTTGATGAAAAACTGGCTGGTCGCCGAGTCGATCACCTGGGTGCGGGCCATGGCGATGGTCCCGGTCAGGTTTTGCAGTCCGTTGGCCGCTTCGTTCTTGATCGGCTCCCGATTCTTTTTCGGTTTGAGGTCGGCGGTCATGCCGCCCCCCTGGATCATGAAGCCGGGAATGACGCGGTGGAATACCGTGCCGGTGAAAAAGCCATCGGCGACGTAGGCAAGGAAATTGGCGACAGTCACCGGCGCCTTGGTCGCATCGAGTTCGAGGAGAATCTCCCCCTTGCTGGTTTCCAGGCGGACCTGGGGATTGGTCTGGCTCATTCGAAACGTCTCCTTCGTGCGTTCTTGCCCCGAGGGGCGGGGAGGGAGGCGGTGTTGTGCTGCCTCCGGTGGGGGCGGCGGTACGACCCGCCTTATTCGATCGGCTGGGGTGCCGGCTGTTCCAACGGCACGAGGACAATCTGGATGCGGCGGTTTTGCGCACGTCCTGCTGCCGTTGCGTTGTCGGCGAGGGGGCGGAACGGGCCGAAGCCGCAGGCCGAAATGCGGTCGCCGGGGATTCCGACCTGCTCCTGGAGGAAGTGAACGACGTTGGTCGCGCGGGCCGTGGAGAGCTCCCAGTTGCTGGGGAAGGTCTGCTGCAGCCGCGGACTGATCGGTATGTTGTCGGTATAGCCTTCGACCCGGACTTCCTTGTCGACTTCTTTCTTGAGGATATCGCCGACCCGCTTGAGGACTGCCAGGCCGGCCTGCTTGACATCGGCCTTGCCGGAGTCGAAAAGAATGCTCTCGACCAGGTTGACGGTCAGTTTCCCCTGCAGTTCGGAGATCGTCACCTCGCCGCGGGCGATCTCGCTCTCCATCTTGCCGACCAGCTCGTCGTAGGTGTTCTTGATGTGGGCGATGCGGGCATCCCGGGCGATCTGTTCGGTCTCCAGCTGCGCGTTCAGGGTGCGGTTTGCGGTTTCGAGGCGGTCGATGGTCTGGCGCATTTCGGCCATGGCGGCCCCGGTCTGGGCACTGCGGTCGGAGAGGACCGTCTCGAGGCGCATAGTGTCATCCCGGGAACGCTGCAGGTCGGCGTCGAGGGCCGCCAGGCGGTTGTTGCAGGCCGCCAGCTCCTGCTGTTGCTCGGCGTTGGCCTCCCGCAGTCGCGCCGCCTCCTCGCCGAGCTGGCGATGGTCCTCGGTCAGCTGCTGAAGGGAGAGATCGAGCCGGTTTGCCTCGGCCACCTTCTCCTCGAATTTGCTCTTGCCGACGCAGCCGGCACTGGAAAGGGCGAGACAGCAGACGATGGCAAAGATGATCGGGCGCACGCGCGGCCTCCTCGAAAGCGGGAGAGACGGAAACTGCGGAGAGGATGAACCGTCTTTGTAGCACATCCAGCAAAATTGTAAAGGGGTGATGGCCGCTCCGTCCCCGGCCGGCTTTTGTGTTGCGGATCGTGCCGCGAACGTGCTATTAAAGAGGCGTTTTCAATATGTTAGACGGAGAGCCCGATGTTTGAAATCGAACGTATTATCCGCACCGCGCTGCAGGAGGATATCGGCCTGGGTGATGTGACCACCCGTGCCACGGTCGACCCGGGGACCCCGGGGCGTGCGGAACTGGTCGCCAAGGAAGATTTTGTCCTCTCCGGCATCGAGGTTGCTCGCCGGGTCTTTCAGCTCCTTGACGCCAACGTCGCCTGCGAAAATCTCAAGGTTGACGGCGAGCAGATTCGCAGCGGCGAGGTCTTGTGCTGGCTCAAGGGGGAGGCCGCCGTTCTGCTCCAGGGGGAGCGGGTCGCCCTCAACCTGTTGCAGCGGATGAGCGGCGTGGCGACGCAGACCGCAACTTTCGTCGCAGCGGTGGCCGGGACCGGGGCGGTGATTGTCGACACCCGCAAGACGACTCCGGGGTTGCGCGCCCTCGATAAATACTCGGTGCGCATGGGCGGCGGGCAAAACCACCGCACCTCCCTTTACGACGGCGTGCTGATCAAGGAGAATCACATCGCGGCTGCCGGAGGAATCACGATTGCGGTGGAACGGGCCCGGCAACGGGTTCCCCACACGCTGAAAATCGAGGTCGAAACCCGCAATCTCGAAGAAGTTGCCGAGGCGGTGGCGGCCGGGGCGGAGATTATCCTGCTCGACAATATGAGCCTCGAACAATTGCGCGAGGCGGTCGATTTCGTTGCCGGCCGGGCCCTTACCGAAGCCTCCGGCGGGGTCAACCTCGAGACGGTAAGGGCGATCGCCGAAACCGGGGTCAACCTGATCTCGGTCGGCGCCCTGACCCATTCCGCCCGCGCCGTCGATATCTCGATGCTCTTTCGCTGAGAGCTGGAGCCTGCTTGGAACGACCCGCCCCCCGTGAAGCGATCCTTGACCTCTTTCACCACCGCGGCGACAGCTTTGTCTCCGGTGCCGAACTGAGCGCGCTGCTCGGCATTTCCCGCAGCGCCGTCTGGAAGCAGATCGGTGTGCTGCGCGAACTCGGCTATCAGATCGAGGCGGTCCCCTCCCGCGGCTACCGACTGCTCACCACTCCCGATACCCTGATTGCCGCCGAAATCCAGGCCGGCCTCTCCACCCGGCTGATCGGCCGGGAGATCGTGTCGCTGGCACGAACCGACTCGACCAACCAGCGGGCCACGGAACTGGCCGAAGCGGGGGCGGTCGAAGGAACCGTGGTGATCGCCGAGGAACAGAGTCTCGGCAAGGGGCGGCTGGGCCGTCGCTGGGCCTCCCCGCCCGGGGTCAACCTCTACCTGTCGGTGCTGCTGCGGCCGCCGATTCTTCCCTGGGATGCCCCGCAACTGACCTTTCTCTCCGCTGTTGCGGTCGCCCGCGCTATCGCCGCGGAGCCGGGGATGGCGCCGGAGGTCAAGTGGCCCAACGATCTGCTGCTCGGAGGGCGCAAGGTCGCCGGCCTGCTCAACGAGATGCGGGCCGAGACCGAGGGGATTCACCATGTCGTGCTCGGCATCGGCGTCAACCTCAACATGACGGCTGACCAGTTCCCGGCCGACCTGCGTTATCCCGCCACCTCGCTCTGCCTTGAGAGTGGCCGCCCGGTTTGCCGCAGCGCCTTTGCCCGCCGTCTGCTGGAGCACCTTGATCTCCTCTACACCGAATACCTCCAGTCCGGTTTCGAACCGGTGCGCAGCGCCTGGGAAGGCTTCTTCCGGCTGACCGGCTCTGCAGTCGAGGTCGATTGCCAGCAGCGGTTGGTCCGCGGCACGGTGCGGGGGATCGACAGTGATGGCGCCCTGCTGGTGGAGGATGACCGCGGCGGCTGCGAACGGATTCTGGCCGGCGACGTGCGGCCCCTTGCGCTTTAAGGTCTGCAACCCGAACCTGATCGGACTTTCCATGCTGCTTGTCATTGATGTCGGCAATTCCAATATCGTCCTCGGTCTCTACCAGGAAGAATCTCTGGTCCGGGACTGGCGGGTGACCACCGACAAGTCGCGCACCATCGACGAGTACGCGATGCTGATTCACGAGCTCTTTCGCCTCTCCGATCTCCACTTCAGCGACATCGGCGATGTCATCATCTCCTGCGTCGTGCCGCCGCTGCTGACGACCCTGGAGGGGCTCTGCCAGGGCTATTTCAAGCGTAAACCCTATATTGTCGGCCCCGGCATCAAGACCGGCATGCCGATACACTATGACAACCCCCGCGAGGTCGGCGCCGACCGCATCGTCAACGCCGTCGCCGCCTATGAGAAATACAAGTGCGCCCTGATCGTCGTCGATTTCGGCACCGCCACCACCTTCGACTACATCTCGGTGCGCGGTGAGTACCAGGGCGGGGCGATCGCTCCGGGCCTGGCGATCTCCGCCGACGCCCTCTTCCAGCGGGCGAGCAAGCTGCCGCGCGTCGAGCTCGCGCGGCCGCCGCAGGTGATTGCCAAGAATACCGTCAACAGCATGCAGGCCGGGATCTACTACGGCTACGTCGGCCTGGTCGACGGGATTGTCACCCGGATGTGCCAGGAGGCCCGGGAGACGCCGCGGGTGATCGCGACCGGGGGGCTTGCCGGGCTGCTGGCGCCGGCGTCGCAGACCATCGAGGAGGTCGACCCCAACCTCACCCTGGAGGGGCTGCTGATCCTCTACCAGCGCAACCGTCCGGGTCTTTGACAGTCGTGGTGGCGGGTGGTAAGATCATCGCCAATTCATCGAAATAACTGGCATCCTTGCGAGACCACGGGGTGGTCGTAAGTCTGCCTGGAATTATTGATTTGACCGCGGCCCCCTCTTTCAATTTGGCTGCGAGCCGTCCCGTATCACCAGTTCCTCTTCCGATGGAATGAAAGGAGTGACCATGGGCAAGTACGACACCAGTAAAATCCGGAACCTCGGGATCGTCGCGCACGGCGGCGCGGGCAAGACCTCGCTGGTCGAGGCGATGCTCTTCAACACCGGCATGACCGATCGTCTCGGCCGGGTCGATGACGGCACCTCGACCATGGATTTCGAGCCCGAAGAGATCAAGCGCCGCATTACCATCAGCTCCAGCCTGCACCACTGCGAATGGAAGGGGCACAGCCTCCACCTGGTCGATACCCCCGGCTACACCAACTTTCTGCACGATACCCGCAACTGCCTGCGCGTCCTGGGCGGGGCGGTCCTGATCGTCTCCGCCATCTCCGGCGTCAAGGCCCAGACCCAGAAGATCTGGGAATGGTGCCAGGAGTTCGAGGTGCCGCGGATTGCTTTCGTCAACAAGATGGATCGGGAGCGGGCCGATTTCCTCAAGGCCGTCGATGACATGTCGAAAAGCCTCGGGACCCGCGCCGTGCTGGTCAACATGCCGATCGGCAGCGCCGAGGAGTTCCGCGGGATTATCGACCTGGTCTTCATGAAGGCGCGTTTTTTCGAGTTCGACGAGAAAGGAACCTTCCGCGAGGAGGAGATCCCGGCCGACCTCCTCGACGAAGCGCAGCGCTTGCGCAACCTGCTTGTCGAGGCCGCTGCGGAAGCGGATGACGAGCTGATGGAGAAGTACCTCGAAACCGAAACCCTCAGCACGGATGAGGTGCTCCGCGGTCTGCGCGAGGGGACCCTGACCGGCACCTTTACCCCGGTTCTCTGCGGCAGCGCCACCGCCAACATCGGGGTCCGCTCGCTCCTTGAATACATCGTGCACTGTCTCCCTTCCCCCCTCGACAAGGGGGTGCAGCTCGGCACCAATCCCAAGAGCGGTGAGATGGAAGAACGGCTGCCCGATGAGGCCGCCCCCTTCTCGGCGATGGTCTTCAAGACCATCAGCGATCCCTACACCGGCAAGCTCACCCTGTTCCGGGTCTACTCCGGCACCCTCAAGTCCGACAGCTCGGTCTACAACCCCGGCAAGGAGGCGATGGAACGGATCGGGCAGATCTTCGAGCTGGAAGGGAAAAAGCAGAAACCGGTCGCCGAAGCGGTGGCCGGCGACATCGTCGCCGTCCCCAAGCTCAAGGTGACCGCCACCGGCGACACCCTCTGCGACGGCGCCAGGCCGATCCTGTTTGAAAGCCCCCTGCCGCTCAAACCGGTAATCTCCTTTGCCCTGCAGGCCAAGAGCAAGAACGACGAGGACAAGATCCACAATGCCCTGCAGCGCATGACCGAGGAAGACCCGACGATCCAGGTGCAGCGCGACGAGGAGACCAAGGAGCTGATCCTTTCCGGCATGGGGCAGGTCCACCTGGAAGTCGCGGTCGAAAAGATCAAGCGCAAATTCGGCGCCGAAGTCGAGCTGAAGGAACCGAAGGTCCCCTACCGGGAGACGATCAAGAAGACGATCGAACAGTCCTATCGGCACAAGAAACAGTCGGGGGGGCGCGGCCAGTTCGCCGATGTCACCATCAAGATCGAACCCCTGCCGCGCGGGAGCGGCTACGAGTTTGTCGACAAGGTGGTGGGGGGCGTCGTGCCGCGCCAGTACATCCCCGCCGTCGACAAGGGGATCCAGGAGGCGATGCATCATGGTCACCTCGGCGGATTCCCGGTCGTCGATGTGCGGGCGACCCTCTTCGATGGCTCGCACCACTCGGTCGACTCGTCGGAGATGGCCTTCAAGATTGCCGGTTCGATGGGCTTCAAGCGGGCGATGGAGCAGGCGAGTCCGGTTCTTCTCGAACCGCTGATGAACATGGAAATCACCGTGCCGGATGACTGCATCGGCGATGTGATTGGCGACATGAACTCGCGGCGCGGCAAGGTTCTTGGAGTCGAGCCCAAGGCGAACAGCCAGGTCATCGGCGTGCAGGTGCCGATGTCCGAGGTCCTCTCCTACGCGCCGGATCTGCGGTCGATGACCTCGGATCGTGGCCTGTTCACCATGGAGTTCTCCCACTACGAAGAGGTCCCGCCGCACCTGACGGTAAAGATTCTGGCGGAACGCAATAAAGAATCCTGATTTCCCATTTCTTTTCAAGGAGGGTCCGAACGATGGCGGATAAAGACGATTTTACTTTCGAGGAGGAGGAGACATTCCTGGAGCCGGAGGCCCCGCTGCCGGCGGAGCCAACCGAGGAACCTCCCCTCCAGTGGGAGAGCGAACCCGAGCCGCCCCCGGCCAAGTCGAATTCCCTGCGGCGCATCCTGTTGCTGCTGCTGTTGCTGATCGTGCTGGCCGGGGCCGCCTTCTACTTCCTCGGCGGCGTTCCCGAACCGGAGCCCAGGCCAGCGGTGGTCGCCAAGAAGCAGACGGTCACGGTGCCGGCCCCGCCGGCTGCCCCCCGGGACCCGGCGCCGGTCGCCGCGCAGGCACCGGCCAAGGCAGAACCGGCCGCCCAGCCGGCCGCCAAGCCGGAACCGGCTGCGACGGCAAAGGTGGAGACGGCGCCGGTCGCCAAACCTGCCGCCCCGGCCCCGGCGAAGGAAGCGCCCCCCGCGGCGCCGGTCGTGGCCCCGGTGGCACAGGCGGCGCCAGCGGGGGAGTACACCCTCCGCTCCGGCGCTTACCTGCTCCAATCGTCGATCGCCAGTGCCGAAAAGGTCGTGCGTAAACTCGGCTACGAACCGGTCTGGACTCCGATCGAACGGGAAGTGGCCATGACCCGCCTCAAGGTCGGCAGTTACGCTCCGGCGGAAGCTGCGGCCAAGGTTGCCGAGCTGGCCAGCGTGGCGCCTGACGCCTTTATCCTGACTCGCGATGGCCAGGCCACCGTCTATGCCGGCTCCTACCTGATCCTCGACAAGGGGCGGCGCTTTGCCGACCAGCTCTACCGCCAGGGGATTCGCGTCGAAGAGGAACCGGCCATGGTGCGCGAGACCCTGCAACAACTCAGCTTCGGTGATTTTGCCGATCGCCAGGCCGCGGATGCGGCCCTGGCCAGGGCGAAGGCTGCGGGCCTTGCCGCGACCGTGAGTAAACGTCCCTAGACAGAGGGTTCATGAGTAACGACAGCAAAACCGTCCGGCTCAAGGTCTCGCCCGATGTGGCCCGGATTGTTGGCAAGGAAGCGCCCCGGGAGGTGCGCCTGATGGCCTCCCGGGGCGCCTTGCCGCTCTCCGGCAAGGACCTGGTGACGGTCCTGTTTTTCCTCTGCCATGGCGGGGATGAAGAGATCCGCTCCCGCGCGCTGACCACCTTCCGTGAATTGCCGGCCTCGGTCCTCGGCCCGACCCTGCGCGACCCCTCCGTGCACCCCCAGCTCCTCGACTTCGTGGCCCGGCAGCGTCTCACCGAGCTTGCGGTGATGGAACCGCTGTTGACCAATCCGGCCATTGCCGATGCGACCCTGGTCTATGTGGCCGGCCACAGTGAGGGGGGCGTGCTGTCCCTGGTCGCCCATAACGACCAGCGCCTGGCGGCGGCGCCGGCTGTCGTTGCCGCGCTGCTCGCCAACCCGAAGTCCGACCGTGCCCTCAAGTTCCGCCTCGGCTGGCAGGAAGAGGCTCCCGCCGCAGTGGCGGGGGAACTCGCAGATGCGGAGACCGACCTCGACGCGGAGGGACCCGATGCGCTCCCGGACGATGGGGAAGAGCCCGGCGAAGGGGACGGCGAGATCGAAGAAGAGGAGATGAATCTCTCCAAGTACCAGCAGGCCATGGAACTGGGGGTCTCGGAGAAGATCAAGATCGCGATGTCCGGGGACAAGGAGTGGCGAAGTATTTTCCTTAAAGATTCCAATAAGCTTGTTTCTGCCGCGGTGATGAAGAATCCGCGGATCACGGACGGTGAAGTCCTCGCCGTCGCCAAGAACAAGAGCGCCAATGAGGAGCTGATCCGCCTGATCACCCTGAACAAGGACTGGGTCAAGCATTACGAAATCAAAAAAGCCCTGGTCCTGCATCCGAAGACTCCCCTCCCGAAGGCATTGCGCTACATGAACGTATTGACCGACAAGGACCTCAAAAATCTCTCCACCAGCCGCGGGGTCTCCCAGGTGTTGACCAACAATGCCCGCCGCATGCTCCTTGCCAAACAGAAGAAGCAGGGCGGATGAGCGCGCCGGAAACCCTCGGCCAGGGTTTGGTGGTGGCGGTCTGTACCAGCCCCGGCAAGGGGGAACGGAAACAGGATGTCGGCCAGGGTGAGCTGGTGGCCGGGTTCGGCCTGGCCGGCGACGGGCACGGCGGCGACTGGCATCGCCAGGTGAGTCTCCTCGCCCTGGAGAGTATTGCCAAGATGCAGGCCGCCGGTCTCGACGTTGGTCCGGGCGATTTCGCCGAGAACCTCACCACCCAGGGGCTCGACCTCTGTCACCTGCCGATCGGTTCCCGCCTCCGGGTCGGCAAGAGCGCCCTGCTCGAAATCACCCAGATCGGCAAGATCTGTCACGAACGCTGTGCCATCTTCTACCAGGCCGGAGATTGTGTCATGCCCAAGGAGGGGATTTTTGCCGTCGTCATCCATGGCGGCCCGGTCGCCAGCGGCGACCCGATCGAAGTGGTGGCGGTCCCCGCATGAACTCGGCAAAGTTCCGCATCGGTATTCTCACCCTGTCGGACAAGGGGGCACGCGGTGAGCGCACCGATGCAAGTGGTGCGCTGCTCCGGGAGCTGGTTGCCGACCTTGGCGCGGTCGTCCGTTATCAGGTCCTTCCCGACGAGAGCGCCGCAATCCGCGAGACCCTGGCGGCCTGGGCCGATACGGAGCAGCTGGCGCTGATCCTGACCACCGGGGGCACCGGGCTCTCCCCCCGGGACGTGACCCCGGAAGCGACCCTGCAGGTGGTCGATCGCCTCGTCCCCGGGCTGGCCGAGGCGATGCGCGCGGCGAGCCTGGCCAAAACGCCCCATGCCATGCTCGCGCGCGGGGTGGCCGGAATGCGCGGCCGCACCCTGATCGTCAACCTGCCGGGAAGTCCCAAGGCGGTGCGCGAGAATTTAACGGTTATTCTGCCGGCGCTTCCCCATGCGCTGGCCAAATTGCAGGGGGACCCCTCCGATTGCGCACAAGGGGAAGTCCCCCCGGCCCAGGAGTCCCCGCCATGCCCCCAATAAAGATTCTGCTGGCCGACGATGTCGAACTCTTCCTCGAGCTGGAAAAGACCTTTTTCCGCCGCGAGGGCGTCACGCTGTTGATCGCCCGTAACGGCCAGGAGGCGGTTGACCTGGTGCGTGCCGAGCGCCCAACCCTGGTTTTCATGGATCTCTACATGCCGCAACTGGATGGTGACGAGGCCTGTCGTCAGATCAAGGCCGATCCCGAGCTGGCCTCCACCCCGGTGGTGATGGTGACCCACGGCGGGCGCGAGGAGGACCTGGAGCGCTGCCGCCAGGCGGGATGCGACGAGATCGTGCTGAAGCCGATCAACCGCCACCAGTTCATGGAAACCGCCCGCCGTTTTCTGGCGATTGCCGCGCGCATGGCGCCGCGGGTCGATGCCCGGCTCCGAGTCCGGTTTGGCAGTTCTCCGGACGACCTGCTCGAACATTTCACTATCAATATCAGTAGCGGCGGCCTCTTCCTGGAGACGACCCGCCCCTTTGCGGAAAATGCCCCCCTGTTCCTGGAATTCGGCCTCCCCGGCCTGGATGAACCATTCCACTGCAGGGCCCGGGTCGCCTGGGTAAATGCGGCAACGGAGCCCTGCAAGCCACAGCTCCCCGCTGGCGTCGGCGTGCAGTTTCTCGATTTGCCCCTCGAAAAGATGCAGCAGATCCGCGAATTCATCCAGACCCGGGAGCTGACCCCCTCCTGGTAGTTTAGTCCTCCTGCCCAGATTTCCTTCCCCCGGCCCACGCCCTGCGTGGGCTTTTTGTATTTTGTCGGCCACTCCTTTCTTCGCGATAATTGACCTGCATCAAATCTCTGCTAAAGAAGTGTTGGTAAGGTCCGATGAAAAAAATGTCATGATCTTCGTCGGCCTGCCATCCCTCCGACGAAGTTTCCCTTCCACCGGCTGCTACGGTGCGGCCGAAACCCTGTCGAGGAGGCAAAGATGAGAAGGTTCTGGTTGTTGCCGGTGCTTACCGGTATCCTCTGTCTGCTGCTGGCGCAAGCGGCGCTGGCGCAGACCCCGCGTATTTCCAAGGAGACCCAGGACTGCCTGGACTGTCACAGTGCCATGCCCGGCATCGTCAGCCAATGGCAGGACAGCGAACACTGGAATGCCGGCGTTGGCTGCTACGAGTGTCACAAGGCGGACAAGAAGGATCCCGACGCCATGGAGCACAACGGCTATACCGTGGCGATTATCGTATCCCCCCGGGACTGTGGCCAGTGCCATCCGAAAGAGACGGCGGAGCAGGAGGGGAGCCACCATGCCGCGGCCGGTGACATCCTCAACACCAAGGACGGCATCCTCGGTCAGACCATCGGCGGCGAGCCGGCAGTGGCGGTCGGTTGCCGGCAGTGCCACGGCTCCATCGTCAAGGTCAAGGCCGACGGCACCCTCGACACCAACACCTGGCCCAACACCGGCATCGGCCGGGTCAACCCGGACGGTTCCAAGGGGACCTGCAGCGCCTGCCACACCCGTCACCGTTTCAGCAAGGCCCAGGCGCGCCAGCCCGAAACCTGCGGCAAGTGCCACCTCGGCCCCGACCACCCGCAGAAAGAGGTCTACGAGGAGTCGAAACACGGCATTCTCTTCGCGTCCTTCAAGGGTGACCTCAACATGGACAAGCCGAAATGGGTGGCTGGGGAGGATTACTACGACGCCCCGACCTGCGCCACCTGCCACATGAGCGCGACCCGCACCCAGGGGGTCACTCACGACGTCGGCACCCGCCTCTCCTGGGACCTGCGCAGCCCGGTCTCGGGACGGACCACGGACTGGCAGAAGAAGCTGCACGACATGCAGGATGTCTGTTCCGCCTGCCACGGGGCGCCCTTCGTCGAGGGCTTCTACAAGCAGCTCGACGAGTTCGTGGTCTTCTACAACGACAAGTTCGCCATCCCCGCCAAGGAGATCCGCGGCATCCTGATGGACGAGGGGGTCTTGAGCAAGTCCGATTTCGACGACAAGATCGACTGGATCTACTGGGAGCTCTGGCACCACGAAGGGCGGCGTGCCCGCCATGGCGCGGCCATGAGCGGTCCCGACTACGCCTGGTGGCACGGTATCTACGACGTCGCCAAGAACTTCTACACCGAGCTCCTCCCCGAAGCGAAGGAGGCCTGCGAGAAGGCCGGCAAGCCCGAGGTCTACGAAAAGATCGTCGCCAAGTATATCGACGGGCGCAAGGAGCACGAGTGGTACACCAAGGGATTCGACAAGCAGCGCATCGAGGAGATGAAGAAATACTACCTGGAGCGCTATAACCAGAAAGTCCAGTAAGCGCTCCTGCACAGACAAAAAGGAACGGCCGGGACCCTCCCGGCCGTTCCTTTTTGTGGCGTGGCCGGACGGCTGCGTCTACCGTTTTTTCCCGCAGGAAGCGGAAATTATGGTAGAAATTGTCCCGTACGGCTTCCTCTTTCATCCCGTATCTCTCAAGGAGCACTTCCCGTGACGACAGAACCGAGTGAACCCGAAATCCGGCCGCGGCGCTGGTGGCTGGTGAACCATTTCCGCAAAATGCTGGCGGCCGGGCTGCTGGTGGTGATTCCGATCGGCATCACCGTCTTTATCCTGCGCTTCCTCTTCAGCCTCGCCGACGGTGTCCTCGCGCCCTATATCCGCAATACCTTCGCCTTTTTCTTCGGCGAGGGGCGCTATGTACCGGGGATGGGAATGATCGCCGGCTTTGTTGTCATCTACCTCGCCGGGCTCGTCGCCAGCAATGTCTTCGGCTCGCGCCTGTTTGGTCTGTGGGACCGGCTGCTGTCGCGGATTCCGCTGGTGAAGTCGATCTACACCTCGACCAAGCAGGTCATGCAGGTCTTCTCCGCCGGCGGCAAGGGGGCCTTCCGCAAGGCGGTCTATGTCGAGTTTCCCAAGGAGGGGTGCTTCTCCATCGCCTTTATCACCAACAGCGTCCAGGCCGAATCGGGAAAACGCTACCACACCCTCTTTATCCCGACCTCTCCCAACCCGACCTCCGGCTATGTCCTGATTCTCGAAGAAGACAAGGTCTTTCCCGCCGCTTTCGGGGTCGAGGAGGCGATGAAGATCATCGTTTCCGGCGGCATGGTCACCCCCGACGTTATCCGTTCGGAACGGCTGCAATGAGCCTCCGTGGTTTTGCGTAGCACGGGGTGTGGGCATCCACAGCCGGATGTGGATAGCTTTGTGGAAAACCCCTGGCCGGAGAGGAAAGGCCGTGTACCCTCCGGCCCTTTAGCTCTTTGCCTAGAAAAAAATCAGGAGCGCCCCGGTTGGCTATTTTTTAGCTCGATTCAAATATGCGAAAATACGCATGCATCCGCGGCAGGATGGTGGCGCCAGGTTTCCTGGGCGCATTACTGATTGACGCCGGAGGGTTGCGCGTGTTATGGAAAACGACCATTAAATACAATGGTTTGCCCTGGAAGAGAGCCGTCTTTGCAGCGGGCTGCGGCGACCATTGAAATCATTAAAGGAGTATGCTGTCATGAGCGAAACCCTGCATTTCACCATGGGTGGCCTGATCGAGGAGATCGCCCGTCGTTTCCCGGACAATGACTGCCTGGTCTATCCCGACCGCAACCTGCGTTACAGTTACCGGGAGTTCGACCAGCGCTGTGACCGGATCGCCAAGGGGCTGTTGAAACTCGGGGTGAAAAAGGGGGACCACCTCGCCATCTGGGCCACCAACGTCCCCGAATGGGTAGTGCTGCAGTTCGCCTCGGCCCGGATCGGCGCGGTCCTGGTCACTGTCAATACCAGCTACAAGACGGCGGAGCTGGAATACATCCTGCGCCAGTCCGATGCCACCACCCTCTTTCTGGTCGCGGGTTTCAAGGATACCGACTATGTCGAGACCCTTTACCAGATCGTCCCGGAGTTGAAGGGAGCGACGGCGGGCCGGGTGCAGAGCGCCACCCTGCCGCGCCTCGAAAGAGTGATCTTTCTCGGTGCGGAGGCGCCGCCGGGGCTCCTCCCCTACGGCGAACTGGAAGCCCTCGGCCGCGCCATCAGCGATGCCGAACTCGCCGCGGTCAAGGCAACCCTGGACGAACACGATGTCATCAACATGCAGTACACCTCGGGGACGACCGGTTTCCCCAAGGGGGTGATGCTCACCCACCACAACATCGTCAACAACGGCTTCAACATCGGCGAATGCATGAAATTCACCGAGAAGGACCGTCTCTGCATCCCGGTCCCCTTCTTCCACTGTTTCGGTTGTGTCCTCGCGGTGATGGCCTGCGTCACCCACGGTTCGACCATGGTCCCGGTGGAGACCTTCAACCCCGAGCAGGTATTGCAGACGGTGGAGGCGGAACGCTGCACCGCCCTGCACGGGGTGCCGACCATGTTCATCGCCGAGCTCGAACACCCGGCGTTCCATCGCTACGACCTCTCCAGCCTGCGCACCGGGATCATGGCCGGCTCCCCCTGCCCGACGGAGGTGATGAAGCGGGTCATCCGCGACATGCATGCCAGCGAGATCACCATCGCTTACGGCCAGACCGAATCGTCGCCGGTAATCACCCAGACCCGCACCGACGACCCCATCGAGTTGCGGGTTGCCACCGTCGGCCGCGCCCTGCCCAATGTCGAGGTCAAGATCGTCGATATCGAGACCGGCGCCAGCCTGCCGCCCGGCAAACAGGGGGAACTCTGCACCCGCGGCTACCTGGTGATGAAAGGGTACTACCAGATGCCGGAAGAGACCGCCCGGGCGATCGACCCTGATGGGTGGCTGCACACCGGCGACCTGGCGGTGATGGACGAGAACGGCTATTGCAAGATCACCGGCCGGATCAAGAACATGATCATCCGCGGCGGGGAGAATATCTACCCCCGGGAGATCGAAGAGTTCCTCTACACCCACCCCAAGGTCGCCGATGTCCAGGTTTACGGCGTTCCCGACCGCAAGTACGGCGAGCAGGTCATGGCGGCGGTCAAGCTCAAGGAGGGGGTCGCCTGTAGCGAGGAGGAGATCCGCGACTTTTGCAAGGGGCGGATCGCCAATTACAAGATCCCCTATTACGTCAAGTTCGTCGATGAATATCCGATGACCGCCAGCGGCAAGATCCAGAAATTCAAGCTGCGCGACATGGCGATCCGCGACCTCAGTCTGGAGGATGCCGCCGGCGCCGAGACCGCCTGAAATTTCACCCCTGTTCTCCCGGAGGAAGCCTGATGCGTATCACCCCCGCCAGTGAATTGCAGAGCCGCTTTCAAAAACTCCAGCTGCGCATGGCCGCTGCCGGGCTCGATGCGGTCCTGATCACCCAGAATGCCGACCTCTTCTATTTCACCGGGTCGATCCAGCAGGGTCTGCTCTATCTTCCCGTCGCCGGCGAGCCGCTCTACCTGGTGCGCAAGGACTTCGGCCGCGCGCGCATGGAGAGCGGCCTTAAGCAGATCGTCCCCTTCAAGAGCCCGCGCGACATCCCCGGGCTGCTCGGCGATTTCGGCCTGCCGCTGCCAACGCGGGCCGGGATGGAACTCGATGTCCTGCCGGTGGCCGCCTACAACCGGTTTCGCGCCCCCTTTGGCGATTGCGAGATGCTCGATGCCTCCCCGTTGATCCGGGCAGTGCGGGCGGTGAAGTCGCAGTACGAGATTGAGATCATGAAGGATGCCGCCCTGCAGGTCGACAAGGTCTGCCAGCGGGCCCGGCAGGTGATCCGGGCCGGCATGACCGACTTCGAACTCGCCGCCGAACTCGAGTTCTGCGCCCGCCAGGCCGGCCACCAGGGGCTGACGCGGATGCGCGGCTTCAATTCCGAACTCTTTTACGGCCACGTCTTTTCCGGCGCTGACAGCGCCGCCCCGGCCTTCAACGACACCCCCCTCGGCGGTATCGGCGTCAACCCGTCGATCGGCCAGGGGGCCAGCTACAAGCGGATTCGGGAGAAGGAGCCGATCGTGGTCGACTTCACCGGTGCCTTTGACGGCTACCTCGTCGACCAGACCCGCATCTTCTGTATCGGCGGCCTCCCCGAGCCGTTGCCGCAGGCCTATGCCGATATGCTCAGCATCCAGCAGCACCTCAAGGAGATTGCCCGTCCCGGCGTCGCCTGGGGGGAAGTCTACGACCAGTGCTACCAGCTCGCCATGGAACTCGGTTACCAGGATCATTTCATGGGGAGCAAGGGCGCCCAGGTCTCCTTCATCGGCCACGGCATCGGCATCGAGATTGACGAATATCCCTTCATCGCCCGCGGTTTCAAGGAGCAGCTGCTCGAAGAGTACATGACCTTTGCCTTCGAACCGAAAGCGGTCTACCCCGGTCTCGGTGCGGTGGGGGTTGAAAATACTTTCTGGGTGGCGCAGGATGGATTAAAACACCTGACCTTCACCCCGGAGGAGCTGGTCGTCCTCTGAAACGTCACCGGGCACCGGGATCGAAATGGACCGGATAATCAACTGGCAGATCCTGTTAGAACAGCTGCACGACGGCGTCTATTTTACCGACACCGAGCGGCGCATAACCTACTGGAACCGGTCGGCCGAAGAGATCACCGGCTACCGCGCCGCCGATGTGATCGGCTCGCGCTGCTCGGACAATATCCTGATTCATGTCGATCAGGAGGGGAATTCCCTCTGCCTGGGCGGCTGCCCCCTGGCGGCGGCCATGGCGGATGGTCAATCCCGCGCCGCCGAAATCTATCTGCATCATGCCGACGGCCACCGGGTGCCGGTGGCGGTTCGGGTCACGCCGCTGCGGGACGAAGAGGGGAAGATCTTCGGCGGCGCCGAGTTCTTTACCGACATCAGTTCCCAGCATGCGCTGCGCCAGCGAATGGCTGAACTCGAGACCCTGGCGATGGTCGATGCCCTGACCGGAATCTCCAACCGCTGCCACCTGGAGGCGGAACTGAGCGCCCGCATCGAGGAGACCCACCGCTACGGCATTCCCTTCGGCGTTCTGTTTCTCGATGTCGATCATTTCAAGAACTTCAACGACCGCTACGGCCACGAGATCGGCGACCGCGCGCTGCAGGTGGTTGCCGCAACCCTCAAGGCCTGTGCACGCCCCTTCGACCTCTTCGGGCGCTGGGGCGGGGAGGAGTTTGTCGGCCTTATCCGCCACGTCGATGCCGAGGCGCTCTGCGTCATCGCCGAGCGGGTGCGGCGCCTGGTCGCCAGTTCGACCGTCGCCGTCCCCACTGGCCAGGAGCGGGTGACGATCTCCGTCGGCGCTACGTTGTTCCGCCCCGAGGACGATCTGGCCGGGGTGGTGCGGCGCGCCGATCAGCTCATGTACCACAGCAAAGAGGCTGGCCGCGACTGCGTCAGCTGTGATTCCTAGTTCCTCCCCCAGTTTTCCCGCTCCTATACCCGCCGCCCCCTTCCTGAAGGAACCATTCAGATTTCCTATTGTGACGCATTCTGTCACGCTGCCCGGCGATAATTCCGGTCAACTATGGTACTTTCTCCTGCCAGGCGGCATTCCCGATGAAGTCCCGGGGGAGAAAGAGTTTCGTCATGAGCGGATGGTCTGGTATAAATGAGGCGTTGTTTATGGGAGGGGGAGATGAGCAGAGAGAAAAAACGGGGTTTTTAGGAAGCGCTTTTCAGCCGGAGGCCGGGGGGCGCTTTTTTGCGTTGATAAAGTCGCCTGGCTTAAATGTGGATTTAAAGGTGAAAGATTTGGTCTGGAGGGATGATGGTTTATTTCGCACATAATGGTCAATCAGTTGAAAGCCATCTTGAAGCAGTTGCCGGGATTTGTAGATTATTGGCCCAAAAGATCGGAGTACCAGAATCCGGCGAGTTGCTCGGTTTACTCCACGATTTAGGTAAATACAGTGGAGAATTCCAGGCCTACATAAAATCTGCAACGGGAATGCTCAATCCCGATATCGATGAAGAC